>NZ_JYKS01000027.1 GCF_000935045.1 Pseudomonas sp. 10-1B | reverse complement strand
CGGAGAAAAGCTGGATTTGCTCTGATGGCTTGAAACCCACCGGCGCAGCAAGCTGTAGTCGATACCGAAATGCTGGGCTACCTTGCGGAAGCCTTTATTGCCATCCAGGTAGGCTGAGATGGCTGTGAGCTTGAAATGCTCTGTGTATTTGCCCATAGGTCCCCCAAGGGTTGGATTTTTTGTCCAACTTCTTGGGGGCAGTCCAACCTGTGGGAGCAACTGTCTTGTATTGCCTGAACTGTGGCCTCATCGCAGGCAAGCCAGCTCCCACAGGGACCGCGCAGAATTCAGGAGTTGCGCGATCCCTGTGGGAGCAACTGTCTTGTATTGCCTGAACTGGCCTCATCGCCGGCAAGCCAGCTCCCACAAGGACCGCGCAGAATTCAGGAATTGCGCGATCCCTGTGGGAGCTGGCTTGCCGGCGATGGGCCGCAAAGCGGCCCCGGCAATATAGGCGGCGAAGCTGAAATCCTGGGGCCGCAGCAGGGCCTTTAAATCAGTTTCAGGAAGGCCTGACGCCACAGCGCATTTGCCGGCAAAGCCAGGAAATACGGATTAAGCAACGACTCCCGCGGCGGATACCGGAACGGCAGGCCATCCACCCCGATCACCTCGCCACCAGCCCCTTCCACCACGCCCTGCGCTGCCGCCGTATCCCACTGCGACGTCGGCGCCAGGCGCGGATAACAATCGGCACTGCCTTCTGCCAGCAGGCAGAACTTCAACGAGCTGCCGATATTGGCCAGCTCCAGCTCACCCACCGCAGCCCTCAACCCCGCCAGCAGCGCTTCCTGCTCCGGGCTGGAATGCCGGCGGCTGGCCACCACGGTAAAACGCCCCCCCGCTGGAGGCACGTTGCGCACCTGGATCGGCTGGGCAGCCCCACCCGCCTCGGCCCGCCAGGCGCCCAGCCCACGGCCACCAAAGTAGCAGCGCCCATTGGTCGGCATCGACACCACGCCAAACACCACCTCACCGTTTTCCACCAGGGCGATGTTGACCGTAAACTCCTCGCTGCCGGCAATGAACTCCTTGGTGCCATCCAGCGGGTCGACCAGCCACCAGCGGCTCCAGCCCTGGCGCTCCGCCAGCGCAATGTTGCAGTCCTCTTCGGACAGCACCGGTATCTGCGGCACCAGCGCCAGCAGGCCATCGGCAATCACCCGGTGCGCGGCCAGGTCGGCGGCGGTAACCGGCGAATCGTCGGCCTTGTTGGTCACCGCCACATCGGCGCGCCAGAACGGCAGGATCGCCTCGCCTGCCGTCAGCGCCAGCCTGACCACTTCGTGCATCAGTTGCAGGTCGTTCATAGCTCCAGCAACCCCCGCTGAACCAGCAGGTCACGGGCCAGGTACAGCGCCGCCAGGGCGCGGCCCTCAGTGAACTGCGGGTGCATGGCCAAGGCAGACAGCTCACGCAGGTTGACCTTGTCGACCCGCATCGGCTCCGGCTCGTCGCCTTCCAGGCGCTCTTCGTACAAGTCGCTGGCCAGCACCACCTGGATCTTCTGGCTCATGTAGCCCGGCGACAGCGAAAGCTCGGTCAGGTGCTCCAGCTGGCGCGCGCCAAAACCGGCTTCTTCCTTGAGCTCCCGGTCAGCCGCCGCCAGCACATCCTCGCCAGGTTCGATCAGGCCCTTGGGCAACGACAGCTCGTATTCATCGGTGCCGCCGCAGTATTCCTCCACCAGCACGGCGTGCTCGGCATCGAGCATGGCCACGATCATCACCGCGCCGTAACCGTTACCCCGGCCTACCAGGCGCTCGTAGGTACGCTCGTTGCCATTGCTGAAGCGCAATTGCACGGCTTCGACGCGAAACAGGCGGCTGCTGGCGACGATTTCGCGGCTGAGGACGGTGGGTTTCTGGCGCATGGGGCGGCTCCTTGGCGTGAACGGGTTACTATACCGTGGCTTGCCGACTGATCGAGAGTTTCCCATGCCTGTTCTTCCCTGGTCTGCCATCGATACCGTCCTGCTGGACATGGATGGCACCCTGCTCGACCTGCATTACGACAACCGCTTCTGGCTGGACCACCTGCCCCAGCGCTATGCCGAGCTGCACGGGGTAAGCCGGGCCATGGCGGAAATGGAGCTGCAGCCGCTGTTCGAACGCAATGCCGGTACGCTGAACTGGTACTGCCTGGACTTCTGGAGCCGCGAACTGCGCCTGCCGATACGCGAGCTGAAACAGGAAATCGCCGACCTGATCGCCCTGCGCCCAGGTGCAGACACCTTCCTGGCGGCGATCCGCAACGCCGGCAAGCGCGTGGTGATGATCACCAATGCCCACCGTGATTCACTGTCGCTGAAGCTGGAGCGGGTGGAACTGGCGCCGTATTTCGAGCGGCTGATCAGCTCGCATGACTACGGCTATCCGAAGGAGAGCCCGCAGTTCTGGGATGCGTTGCAGGCGGATATCGGCTTCGAGCCGGGGCGCAGCCTGTTCATCGATGACACCCTGGCGATATTGCGCAGTGCACGCAGGTTTGGTGTGGGGCATTTGCTGGCGGTGCGCCAGCCGGATAGCCGGGCACAGCCGCGTGACACCGAGGAGTTTGCCGCGGTCGAGGATTACCGGGAGTTATTGGTCGGCCTGTGAGGGCCCTATCGCCGGCAAGCCAGCTCCCACAGGTACAGCATCGCATTCACGGCGGGCGCTGTACCTGTGGGAGCTGGCTTGCCGGCGATAGGGCCGGTACAAGCTGTCGAGATCAGTCAGGAATACGCAGCACCTGCCCCGGATAGATCTTGTCCGGGTGCGTGAGCATCGGCTTGTTGGCCTCGAAGATCTTATTGTACTTGTTGGCGTCGCCATACACCTTCTTCGAGATGGCACTGAGCGTATCGCCCTTCTCCACCGTCACGAACCGCGCCGCCTGGGCCACCGGCCCGGTCACGGTGATCTGGTCCTCGACACTGGCCACACCATTGATGTTGCCCGCCGCCAGGATGATCTTCTCCTTCTCTTCCTGGCTGGCCACTTCACCCTTGAGGATGACCTTGTCTCCCTCTACAGTGGCGGTGATGTTCGGGTTACCCAGACCAACACTTTCCACGTGTTTCTTCAGTTGCTCTTCGGCGTTGGCGTTGCCGGGGGTCAGCAGGTCGATCAACTTCTCACCCGCTTCCTTGACGAAACTGAACAAGCTCATAGCGCTCTCCTTGTTGACGAAACCTCGGACTCAGCAGTCTAGGCCAGCTTTTCCCCCTCCGCCTGTGTGCGGCCAATCGACGCGGTCTATCAAGGGATAGACCCTAGCGATTAGACGCAACCGGCCCGCAAGCCTAGGCTTGTGCTATCAGAAAGCCGCCGATAGCCCCGATGGAAAGTCAGCCCCGATGAACAGCAAACCTCCGGTCTGCGCGGCCTCATCGCCCTTGTCCATGCCCGCCGCCAGCAACACCTACGATTACGTCCAGCTCAGCGACAACCAGCGCGACAGTACGCCGCTGGCTGAGGAAGTGGCCCTGGCCATCGTCTACAACGGCCTTAATCAGGCGGTGATGCTGGTCAGCCCCACCGACCTGGAAGACTTCGCCGTTGGTTTCAGTGTCGGCAGCGGCATCGTCGAAGGCACCGCGGAAATCTACGACCTCAAGCTCTCCGGCAGCGGCTCGGCGATGTACGCCGACCTGGAAATTTCCAGCCGCGCGTTCTGGAACCTGAAAAACCAGCGCCGCCAGCTGGCCGGTACCAGTGGCTGCGGCCTGTGCGGGGTCGAAGCACTGGAGCAGGCGCTGCCAGAGCTGACCGTGCTGCCCGGCGCGCCGTTGCCACCAGCACAATGGCTGGTCGGCCTGCGTGAACGCATCGATGCCTTCCAGCCGCTGGGCCAGCATTGCGGCGCGGTGCATGCGGCACTGTTCATGGACCGCCATGGCGAACTGCTGCTGGGCCGCGAAGACATCGGCCGGCACAACGCCCTCGACAAGCTGATCGGCGCCCTGCTGCGCCAAGGTATCGATAGCCAGGGCGGCCTGGCTATCGTCACCAGCCGCTGCAGCCTGGAGCTGATCCAGAAGGTACTGCGTGCCGGTATCCAGACCCTGGTCAGCCTGTCGGCGCCTACCGGCCTTGCCCTGCAATGGGCGCGCAAGCACAACCTCAACCTCATCCACCTGCCCAAGCACAGCGCACCGCGGGTCTACAGCCCAGCGGCGGAGTCGTAACAGCCGTGACCTCGTACCAGCACCTTCCGGACAATGCCCCAGCCTCCCCTCCTCGCTACAAGCCCTACCACGGCCCCGCCGGTGGCTGGGGTGCGTTGCGCAGCGTGGCAAAGGCCTGGGTTGGCAGCGATAACGCGCTGAAGAACATTCGCGCCCTGCTCAAGACCAACCAGAACGGCGGTTTCGACTGCCCGGGCTGCGCCTGGGGCGACTCGCCTGAAAGCGGCATGGTCAAGTTCTGCGAGAACGGTGCCAAGGCGGTGAACTGGGAAGCCACCAAGCGCCGCGTCGATGCCGCCTTTTTCGCCCGCTACAGCGTCACCTCACTGCTGCAGCAAAGCGACTACTGGCTGGAGTACCAAGGGCGCCTGACCGAGCCGATGGTATATGACGCGCCCAGCGACCGCTACCAGCCGATCAGCTGGGACGCCGCGTTCGCCCTGATCGCCCGCGAACTGAACAAGCTGGTCACCTCTGACCAGGCTGAGTTCTATACCTCGGGGCGCGCCAGCAACGAAGCGGCGTACCTGTACCAGCTGTTCGTGCGCGCCTACGGCACCAACAACTTCCCCGACTGCTCGAACATGTGCCACGAGGCCAGTGGTGTGGCCCTGGGGCAAAGCGTCGGGGTCGGCAAGGGCACCGTGACCTTCGACGATTTCGAGCACGCCGACGCGATTTTCGTCTGGGGCCAGAACCCCGGCACCAACCACCCACGCATGCTCGACCCGCTGCGCGACGCGGTGAAGCGTGGCGCCCAGGTGGTGTGCATCAACCCGCTCAAGGAGCGTGGCCTGGAACGCTTCCAGCACCCGCAGAACCCGCTGGAAATGCTGACCAACAGCGACCGCCCAACCAATACTGCGTTCTTCCGCCCGGCCCTGGGCGGCGACATGGCGATGCTGCGCGGCATGGCCAAATTCGTGCTGCAGTGGGAGCGCGAAGCCCAGGCCAAAGGCGAACCGGCAGTGTTCGACCATGCGTTCATCGCCGAACATGGCCATGGCGTCGAGCAGTACCTGGCAGTAGTGGATAGCACGCCGTGGGAACACATCCAGGCCCAGTCCGGCCTGGCCCTGGCCGACATCGAGCTGGCCGCGCGCATGTACTGCCGTGGTCAACGGGTGATCATGTGCTGGGCGATGGGTATCACCCAGCACCGCCATTCGGTGCCGACCATCCAGGAAATCGTCAACCTGCAGATGCTGCGCGGCAACATCGGCGTGCCAGGCGCCGGCCTGTGCCCGGTGCGTGGCCACAGCAACGTGCAGGGTGACCGCACCATGGGCATCAACGAACGCCCACCGGCAGCCCTGCTCGACGCCCTGGAAAAGCGCTTTGGCTTCCCCGTGCCGCGGCACAATGGCCACAACACCGTCGAAGCGATCCACGCCATGCTCGACGGGCGGGCCAAGGTTTTCATCGGGCTGGGTGGCAACTTCGCCCAGGCCACGCCGGATACCGAACGTACCGCCCAGGCGCTGCGCAACTGCGAGCTGACCGTGCATATCAGCACCAAGCTCAACCGCAGCCACCTGGTCCACGGCAAGCAGGCGCTGATCCTGCCGTGCCTGGGCCGTACCGATATCGATCTGCAGGCCGATGGGCCACAGGCGGTGACGGTGGAGGACTCGTTCAGCATGGTCCATGCCTCCAACGGCCAACTGAAGCCGCTGTCGACGCACATGCGCTCGGAACCGGCAGTGATCGCCGGCATCGCCGCTGCCACCCTGGGCAAGCAACCGGTGGACTGGCACTGGCTGGTGGCCGACTACGACCGCATCCGCGACCTGATCGGCGACACCATCGCCGGCTTCAGCGGCTTCAATCAGCGCCTGCGCCATCCGGGTGGTTTCTACCTGGGCAACAGTGCAGCCAGCCGCGAATGGAAGACCAGTACCGGCCGCGCCAACTTCAAGGCCAACCTGCTACCGGACACGCTGCTCGACGAGCGCGTGCGCGCCAGCGGCCAACTGCCGGACCTGGTCATGCAGTCGATGCGCTCGCACGACCAGTACAACACGACTATCTACGGCCTGGATGACCGCTACCGTGGTGTGCGCGGCCAGCGTGAGGTGCTGTTCGCCAACGAAGCCGACATCATCCGCCTGGGCTTCCAGCCGGGGCAGAAGGTCGACATCGTGTCGTTGTGGGGGGATGAGCATGTACGCCGGGTGCACGGCTTCACCCTGCTGGCCTTCGACATCCCGGCCGGGCAGGCGGCGGCGTACTACCCGGAGGTGAACCCGCTGGTGCCGCTGGAAAGCATTGGCGATGGCAGCCATACACCGACGTCCAAGTTCATTGCCATCAAACTGGAGCGGGCGCGGGACGATGGGCGCATCCTGTAACACCGTGTCGGGTTCTTCGCGGGCTCGCCCGCTCCCACAGGTACTGCACAGGGCTTGAGGCTGATGCGGGAGAAGTGGGAGCGGGCATGCCCGCGAAGAGGCCATCAGCCCAGCCTCAAAAACCAGAAAAGCCCTGTTCCAATGTGGTTCAGGGCTTTGTCATAAAGGTCTCAGACAGCCGAAAATCGATTAAGTTTCACAACAAATACAGTAACTTAGAGAATTGTGTACAACTCGTGTTACTCGTCGGATTTTCGTTGCCAGCCGCACGCCAGAGCCTCAAATTCGCCTCGTCCATCCCTATGAGGCTCTCTTGATGAAGAAGTACTCCTCGATTCTGTTGTTGTCTTTCAGCTTGCTCAGCGGCGTTGCCATGGCAGGCGGCACCACCGAAGCCGGCATTGGCGGCGCGTTGGGTGGGGTACTCGGCTCCGTGGTAGGCAACTCCATCGGTGGTAGCACCGGCGGTGCCATTGGTGCCGGTCTGGGCGGCGCAGCCGGCGGTGCCCTGGGCGCCGACAAGCGCCAGCGCGGTGAGGCCGCTATCGGCGGCGCGCTGGGCGCTGCAGGTGGTAACGTGGTCGGTCGCTCGGTGGGCGGCACCACCGGTAGCTACATCGGTGCAGCCGCTGGCGGTGGTGCCGGTGGCGCACTGGGTAACTACATGGGCAACAAGGCCGACGAAGACGAGCGCCATGAAAACCGCCGCTACCGTCGCGGCTACGACGACCGTCGTCATTGGGACCGTGGCCACCACTACGGCCACCGCAAACACAAGCGCCACTGGCGCCACTGATGCCCGAGGGCCCTGCCCCGGCAACGAAAGCCCCGCCCCTGCCAGCGGGGCTTTTTTTATGCCTGCCGTTCCAGCAACACGCCAGACAGGGTCACCTGCAGCGCCTCTGGCAACGCCACCGGCCTGCCACTGACGCGCTCGATGAACACCTGCACCACGGTGCCGGCCGCGCACGCCTCCGCCTCCCCTGGGCGGAACAGTGCCAAGTGGTACTCCACCGTACTGCCCGC
Organism: Pseudomonas sp. 10-1B; assembly: GCF_000935045.1. Classification (GTDB taxonomy): domain Bacteria; phylum Pseudomonadota; class Gammaproteobacteria; order Pseudomonadales; family Pseudomonadaceae; genus Aquipseudomonas. Next base: position 118,212 of record NZ_JYKS01000027.1, on the reverse strand, counting down.
CAGGCGGGCAACCCCCAGCCCCACTTCCAGCACATCCGGGAAGGCCGGTAGCGCGTAGAAGTCCGCCGCCGAACTGACCACGAAGGCCGCCAGTTCGCCATCACGCAAGTCCAGTTCGGCCTGCTCGACGAGGAACGCCTGGATGGCGGCTTCGAAGAAGCCATGCACGGTAGCACCGGCAATGTGGCCGTTGACGTCGTTGTCCTGGGGGCGGGTGAGGATGGGGTGAAAGTGGGAGAAGGCAGTGCGCTGAGGGGATTCGGTCATCTGGCTGGCTCTTGTCTTCGCAATGGATGCTGACAGTGAAACAGAAATTCCAGAACTTCGCTGCCTGGGATCCCTTGTGGGAGCCTATCAGCCCAAGCCCAGTGCAGTATCTGTGGCTTGCCGGAGGAACGAAAAAGCCGCCCCTTGGGGCGGCTTTTTCGTTGCGGCTGGTTCAGCTTACAGCTGTGGGCCAGCGGCCTTGATGGCGTCGGAAACTTCGAACTTCTTGAAGTTTTCGATGAACAGTTTGGCCAGGCCTTGGGCGGCCTCGTCGTAGGCAGCCTTGTCAGCCCAGTTGGTGCGCGGGTTGAGCAGCTCGGTTTCGACGCCCGGAACAGCCTTCGGCACGTCCAGGTTGATGATGTCCAGGTGCTCGGTTTCGGCACCGACCAGTGCGCCGCTCTGGATCGCAGCGATCACGGCACGGGTGGTCGGGATGCTGAAGCGCTTGCCAACGCCGTAGCCACCACCAGTCCAGCCGGTGTTGACCAGGTAGACCTTGGAGTTGAAGCCTTTGATACGCTTGATCAGCAGCTCGGCGTACTCGCCAGCCGGGCGCGGGAAGAACGGTGCGCCGAAGCAGGTGGAGAAGGTCGACTTGATGCCGCCGCCCGAACCCATTTCGGTGGAACCGACCAGCGCGGTGTAGCCGGACAGGAAGTGGTAGGCCGCCTGCTCGTTGTTCAGGATCGAAACCGGAGGCAGAACACCGGTCAGGTCGCAGGTCAGGAAGATGACTGCGTTAGGCTCGCCGCCCAGGTTCGCTTGCGAACGCTTGGCAACATGCTCCAGCGGGTAGGCCGCACGGCTGTTCTGGGTCAGGCTGACATCGGTGTAGTCGGCGTGCTTGTTGGCGTCGAGCACGACGTTTTCCAGCACTGCACCGTGCTTGATGGCTTTCCAGATGACCGGCTCGTTCTTCTCGGACAGGTCGATGCACTTGGCGTAGCAACCGCCTTCGATGTTGAAGACCACGCCCTCGCCCCAGCCGTGCTCGTCGTCACCGATCAGGTAACGGCTTTCGTCGGCCGACAGGGTGGTCTTGCCGGTACCGGACAGGCCGAAGAACAGGGTCACATCGCCTGCTTCGCCGATGTTGGCCGCGCAGTGCATCGGCAGTACGTCGGCAGCCGGCAGCAGGAAGTTCTGCACCGAGAACATGGCTTTCTTCATTTCGCCGGCGTAGCGCATGCCAGCGATCAGCACTTTCTTCTGGGCGAAGTTGATGATCACGCAACCATCGGAGTTGGTGCCGTCACGCTCAGGCTCGCAGACGAAGTTGGCGACGTTGAGAACCTGCCACTCGTCGCGGCCAGCCGGGTTGTACTGCTCCGGGTTGATGAACAGGCAACGACCGAACAGGTTCTGCCAGGCAGTCTGGGTGGTCATCTTCACCGGCAGGTAGTGCTCGGCAGCGGCCCCTACGTGAACGTAGGAAACGAAGTGATCCTGGGCGTTGTTGAACGCCTCGACGCGGTCCCACAGGGCGTCGAACTTGTCGGCCGGGAACTTGCGGTTGATCGGGCCCCAGGAAATGGCGTCCTGGGTGGAAGGCTCTTCGACGATGAAACGGTCAGCCGGCGAACGGCCAGTACGGTGACCAGTCTCCACGACCAGTGCACCAGTATCGGCTAGTACGCCTTCACCGCGTTGCAGCGCTTCTTTTACCAGCTCATCGACGCTCAGGTCGGTGTACACGGTGTTGTTGGCTTGCGTCATGAGATACCCCATCCGGCCCGAGGCCGAGTGCTCCAAACGTTTTGTAGTTGTCTTGAAAAAACTACTACAGCGAAAAAAGTGGCCGGATTATGCCAGAAACGCCCAAAAAAAGTAGGCCCCTCCTGTCAGAACTGCGCTTTTGCGCAATTCGACAGGAGATTGTCCTGAGGTTAAACGTTTCAGTGACGAGTTTCTGAGGCCGCGTCCGTACCGCCACCGGCAAACAGTTGCGCCACATCACTGGCGTCGAAGAAATAGCGCTCGTTACAGAACTGGCAATCGATCTCCACCTGCCCGCCGCATTCTTCCACCAGCGCCTTGGCATCGTGCTCGCCCAGACTGACCAGCGCATTGCCGGAACGTTCGCGCGAGCAGCTGCAGTTGAAGCGCAGCGGCTGGATATCGAACAGGCGTACGGCGTCCTCGTGGTACAGGCGATGCAGCAGCGTCTCGTTGTCCAGCGCCCACTCCTCGGCCTTGAGCGTGCTGGCCAAGGCCACCACATGCTGCCAGCTCTCTTCACGCTCTTCGTCATCAGGTTGGCGATCGCGCGGCAGTTGCTGCAACAGCAGGCCACGGGCCTTGCCGCTGGAGGTGTCGAGCCAGAAGCGGGTGTTCAGCTGTTGCGACTGAACGAAGTAGTTGGTGAAGCACTCCGACAGGTTGACGCCATCGAGGTCGACGGTGCCCTGGTAGCGCTGGCCCTTGACCGGGTCGATGGTCAGGGTCAAGTGGCCGCCTGGCATCAGCTGCGCCAGCGTGGCGCCGGCAGGGATCTGCTCGGCTTCGTAGCGGGCCATGCCACGGATGTCACGCTCACCCGAGCACTCCACCATCAGCAGCGGGATCGGCCCTTCGGAACGCGCCTGCAAAATCAGCAGGCCGTCGAACTTCAGCGCCCCCACCAGCAAGGCAGTGGCGGCCATCAGCTCGCCGAGCAGCGCCTGCACCGGCTGCGGGTACTCATGACGCGCCAGCACCGCGGCGTAGCTGTCATCGAGAGACACCCACTCGCCGCGCACATCGCGCTCGTCGAAGATGAAACGTTGGGTGAAATCGGTATCCGGCAAGTCGCTCATAGGTTTTGGCTATCTGAAAATGATGACAAAATGTTTACAAGGGTTATCGAACTACAGGCGAGAACCCCATGACAGAGCGCTCACTAGACGCTCCGATTCCTGTTTGCAATAGAGGTATTTTATGGACAATCGGCCACTGTTCCAAGCGAGGTGGTCCTGGGGACCCTTGGCGGCCTGCACGCTGCTGCCCATCGCACTACTGTCTTTCTGGTTATGGCCCATTGGCCAGATCTTGTGCCTGACTTTCGACGAGTGGCTGTTCCACAGCCTGAATGCGCCGCTGGCCGACAACACCACCTGGCGCTACATCTGGACCGTCGGCAGCCTGCGCCCGTTCGACATCGTCGTCGGCCTGATCCTGCTGGCAGTGCTCATCCGTGGTGACTGGGTGTTCAAGGCAGCCCAGGTTCGCCAGGCTTTTCTCGGCTTTCTGGTCACGCTACTTCTCTTAGTGGTGATTCGCGCGCTGTTTTCCAAGTGGGTGGATGCGGTCGGCTGGCAACACAACAGCCCATCGATGATGTTCGACGACGCGGTTCACCTCAGTGACTTCTACCCGCACCTGGAGGCAGCCTGGGAGCTCAAGGACCGTTCCAGCAAGAGTTTCCCCGGGGATCACGCCTCGGTGTTGCTGATCTGGGCGTTGTTCCTGAGCGTGTTCAGCCGCCGCCTGGTGCAGTACCTGCTGATCTGGGGGCTGGCGCTGCTGTTCATGCTGCCGCGCCTGGTGGCGGGTGCTCACTGGGGGCAGGACGACTACATCGGTGGGTTGCTGATGGCAGTGCTGGCGTTGGGCTGGAGCCTGTACACGCCGCTGGCGGCCAAGGGCAGTGCGGCGTTGGTGCGCTGGACGGCGCCGTTGTTCGCGATCGCGGCGAAGCTACCGTTGGTCGGCAAGCTGGCGGTGGTTCGCTAGAACCTCGGGGCTGCTGCGCAGCCCATCGCCGGCAAGCCAGCTCCCACCTCGACCGCATAGGCCTCAAGCCCTGTGCAATACCTGTGGGAGCTGGCTTGCCGGCGATGAGGCCAGTCCAGGCAATACAAGACAGTTGCTCCCACAGGTACTGCACAAGGCCTGAGGTTTTTGCCATTCCTGTGGGAGCTGGCTTGCCGGCGATGGGCCGCGAAGCGGCCCCGGCTATTCGAAGCTGCCATGCAGTTGGTGAATCTGCCGCCGCTGCTTCTTGGTCGGCCGGCCATCGGTGGTCACACCCATCGCCCCCGCCTTGCGCAACTCGGCCGCCTGTTCACGGCGACGCACGCTGTCCTCGGTTTCCTCATACAAGGTCTGCGCCTCTGGCGCCCCACGCCGCACCACCGACAGCGCCTTCACCACCACCGTGCGTTCATCGAACCCAGTGCGCAACACGAACTCGTCGCCCACCCGCGGTTCCTTGCCCGGCTTGCAACGCTCGCCCCGGCAATGCACCTTGCCACTCTCGATCGCCGCCTTGGCCAGGGCGCGGGTCTTGTAGAAGCGCGCCGCCCACAGCCACTTGTCCAGGCGAACCTTGTCGTCGTCTTCGGCTTTTTGTGCCATCTCGTTACCTCGAATACTGTGTTTCATCGAACTGTACTACCGTAACGATCGGATGCAAAAAATCCCCGCCGTGCTTACAGTTCACCACCTCATTCGCAGGGTGCGCTTCGTGAAGACATTTGACCATTTGACTGTGATCGGCCTGCGCGAGTGGGTCGCCCTGCCCGACCTTGGCGTGGCCGGGCTGCGCGCCAAGATCGACACCGGCGCCAGCACCTCCAGCCTGCACGCCACCGAAGTGGAGCCGTTCGAGCGCGACGGCCAGCCCTGGGTTCGCTTCACCGCACACCTGGGCTCGGTGGTGCAGCTGCGTCACCGCCGTTGCGAGGCACCGCTGGTAACCATGAAGACCATCAAGAGCTCCAACGGCCAGGCCCAGACTCGCTATGTCATCCGCACGTCACTGGCCCTGGGCGATGGTGTGTGGGAAGTGGAATTCACCCTGGCCTGCCGCAAGAACATGCGTTACCGCCTGCTGCTTGGTTCCAAGGCCCTGATCCATGGCCAACTGGTGGTCAACCCGGGCCTGAAATACGTACAAGACAAACCGGCCTTCCCGGCCACCCTTTCTCCTGTCACAGGTGCTGCATGAAGATCGCTGTGCTGTCGCGCAATCCGCGTCTGTATTCCACCCGCCGCCTGGTCGAGGCCGGTACCCAGCGTGGCCACGAAATGGTAGTGATCGATACCCTGCGGGCCTACATGAACATCGCCAGCCACAAGCCGCAGATCCACTACCGTGGCAAGCCGCTGGAAGGCTTCGATGCGGTGATCCCGCGCATTGGCGCGTCGGTGACGTTCTATGGCTGCGCGGTATTGCGCCAGTTCGAGATGATGGGCGTGTACCCGCTCAACGAGTCGGTGGCGATTGCCCGCTCGCGCGACAAGTTGCGCTCGCTGCAGCTGTTGTCTCGGCGCGGCATCGGCCTGCCGGTCACCGGCTTCGCCCACTCGCCGGATGACATCCCCGACCTGATCCAGATGGTCAACGGCGCCCCGTTGGTGATCAAGGTGCTGGAAGGTACCCAGGGCATCGGCGTGGTGCTGTGCGAAACCACCAAGGCCGCCGAATCGGTGATCGAGGCGTTCATGGGCCTGAAGCAGAACATCATGGTTCAGGAGTACATCAAGGAAGCCGGTGGTGCGGATATTCGCTGCTTCGTGGTGGGTGACAAGGTCATCGCCTCGATGAAGCGCCAGGCCAAGCCTGGGGAGTTCCGCTCCAACCTGCACCGCGGCGGAGTGGCCAGCTTGATCAAGATCACCCCGGAAGAGCGCATGACGGCCATTCGCGCGGCCAAGGTGATGGGCTTGAGTGTGGCGGGGGTGGATATCCTGCGCTCCAACCATGGGCCGTTGGTGATGGAGGTGAACTCGTCGCCTGGGCTGGAGGGGATCGAAGTGACCACCGGCAAGAACGTGGCCGCGATGATCATCGAGCACCTGGAGAAGAATGGCGGGCCTAACCAGACCCGGACCAAGGGTAAAGGCTGATTAACGCCTGTACCGGCCTCTTCGCGGGCAAGCCCGCTCCTACATGGATGGCGCAAGCCCTGTAGGAGCGGGCTTGCCCGCGAAGAGGCCAGTGAAGCTCACACAGCATTGCGCGGCAGCAATAGCCCCAGCGGCAACCTTACCCGCGCCTCGATCCCGCCACCGGAACGATTGCGCAGCTCGACATTGCCGCCATGCTGCGCCGCGATCCGCTTGACGATCGCCAACCCCAGCCCGGTGCCCTTGCCGCCCCGCGCCCGGTCCCCACGAATGAACGGGTTGAAGATGGTCTCCAGCTCCGACTCGTCGATCCCGGCCCCGCGGTCCAGCACGCTCAGCACCACATAGGGTGCACTCTCGTCACCCGACACATAGGCGGCCACCTCGACCCCCTTGCCGGCGTGGTGCAGGGCGTTGCCGATCAGGTTGCCCAGCATGCGCTTGAGCGACACCCGACGCAGCGGGAACGGTGGAATCGGCTCCAGACACAGGCGCACGCGCTCTTGCGGCTGGTTGTACGGGGCCACCACCTCGCGCACCAGGTCGGCCAGGTCGACCTCTTCCACCGGCTCGTCACGGCCATCGCGGATGAAGGCGAGGAACTGGTCCAGAATCGCATCCATGTCCTCGATATCGCGGACCATGTCGTCACTCAGTTCGTTGTCGCTGTTCAACAACGACAGCGACAGGCGCAGGCGCGTCAGCGGTGTGCGCAGATCGTGGGAAACCCCGGCCAGCATCAGCTCGCGCTCGCGCCCGGCCTGCTCGACATCCTCGGCCATCTGGTTGAAGGCCCTGTACACCTCGGCCATCTCGCTGGGCGTATCGCTGATCGGCAGACGCACGCTGCGCCCCTGGCCCAGCTGGCGAGCGGCAAACACCAGGCGCTTGAGCGGCTGGTTCAACTGGCGCACGAAGATCCATGCCGAGGCGGTGGACAACAGGCCGATGGCCAGGAACCAGCCCAGCACGTTCCAGATTTTCTGCCCACGCAGCGGGTGCGGGTACAACGGTACCTTCAGCCAGCCCGGGCCCAGGCTTGGCGCATTGACCCACAACGCCGGTGGCGCATGGATGCGCAGCCGCACCTCGGTGTCCTCACCCAGCTCGGCCTGCATCTGCCGTTGGTAGATTTCGCTGTAGGGCCAGTGCTGCTCACCTTCGGGCACACCCGAACCAGTCACGCGGATAAGGCCGGCTGCCTCGGCGATCTTGTCGCGGTTTTCTTCGTCTGCAGCCCAATAGGCGCGCAAGGTCAGCGCCACGCCGTGGCTGTACTGACGGTCGACCAGCACGTCCTCGTTCATCAGCAGGTAGACCAGGGTCAGGGCCTTGGAGAACAGGACGACGATCAACACCAGCCACAGGGTGCGGGCGAAGAAACTTTGCGGAAACCAGAGCGGTGTTTTCATCGACGACTAGGCATCATTTGCCGGCATTTCCGTCCGGTACGAACACGTAGCCCACGCCCCAGACGGTCTGGATATAGCGTGGCTTGGACGGGTCCGGCTCGATCATGCGGCGCAGGCGCGAGATCTGCACGTCGATGGAGCGCTCCAGCGCATCCCACTCGCGGCCACGGGCCAGGTTCATCAGCTTGTCGCGGGTCAGCGGTTCGCGGGCGTGCATCACCAGGGCCTTGAGCACGGCGAATTCACCGGTGGTGAGCATGTGCACTTCGTCGCCCCGCTTGAGTTCGCGGGTAGCCAGCGACAGCTCGTAGTCACCGAAGGTGACCGATTCGTCCTCGCTACCCGGTGCCCCTGGTACGGCCGGGGCCTGGCGGCGCAGCACGGCCTTGACCCGGGCCATCAGCTCATCCGGGTTGAACGGTTTGCCCAGGTAGTCGTCGGCACCCAGCTCCAGGCCCTTGATACGGCTGAGCTCGTCGCCCTTGGCGGTGAGCATGATGATCGGGATCTGGTTGTTCTGCTGGCGCAGGCGCTTGCATGCGGACAGGCCGTCTTCGCCCGGCAGCATCAGGTCGAGCACCACCAGGTTGAACACCTCGCGCTGCAGCAGGCGGTCCATCTGCTCGGTGTTGGGCACCGCGCGGGCGCGGTAGCCCTTGCTGGTGAAGAAACGTTCCAGCAGGCTGCTCAGCCCCGGATCGTCGTCGACGATGAGAATCTTGTCACCTTCAGCGGTGTTTGCGGTGCCGGTCATGAATAACTCCTCTGATATCGCCGCGCATTATGGCTTAGCCATTGCTGCACGTTGCGTGAGCATTGTTAGCAGATTTTTCCCTCGGCGCCAGTTCCGGCTGGCCGGGCGCCATCACCGCAAGCCGTTTGCGATGGGTATAATGCGCGGCTTTCATCCAGCGCCGCCGGGCGAAATGCCCACAGGCGACCCCCGTATTCACAAATGTCAGGTGGTTTACATGGACAGCATCAACAGCCGTATCGCCGAGGAACTGGGCGTACGCCCCCAGCAGGTCGAGGCGGCCGTGGGCCTGTTGGACGAAGGCTCGACCGTGCCCTTCATCGCCCGTTACCGCAAGGAAGTGACCGGTAGCCTGGACGATACCCAGCTGCGCCATCTGGAAGAGCGCCTGCGCTATCTGCGCGAACTCGACGAGCGCCGCGCCAGCATCCTGGCCAGCATCGAAGAACAGGGCAAGCTGACCCCGGAACTGGCCCGTGAGATCAAGCTGGCCGACACCAAGACCCGCCTCGAAGACTTGTACCTGCCGTACAAGCAGAAGCGCCGCACCAAGGGCCAGATCGCCCTGGAGGCCGGCCTCGGCGAACTGGCCGACGGCCTGTTCAACGACCCCAACCTGGTTCCGGAAAGCGAAGCCGCGCGCTTCGTCGACGCTGAAAAAGGCGTGGCCGACGTCAAGGCGGCACTGGAAGGCGCCAAGTACATCCTCATGGAGCGCTTCGCCGAAGACGCCGCCCTGCTCGACAAGCTGCGCAGCTTCCTCAAGCAGGAAGCGGTGCTCAGCGCCCGCGTGGTGGCCGGCAAGGAAGAAGAAGGCGCCAAGTTCCGCGACTACTTCGCCCATGACGAACTGCTGCGCAATGCCCCGTCGCACCGCGCCCTGGCGATTTTCCGCGGGCGCAACGAAGGCGTGCTGAGCGCCTCGCTGAAGGTCGGCGAAGAACTGCCCGGCACCCTGCACCCGTGCGAGCTGATGATCGGCAACCACGTCGGCATCGAGAACCGCAGCCGCCCGGCTGACAAGTGGCTGGGCGAGGTGGTGCGCTGGACCTGGAAGGTCAAGCTGTACAGCCACCTGGAAACCGACCTGTTCGGCGAACTGCGCGACAACGCCGAAGGCGAGGCGATCAACGTGTTCGCCCACAACCTGCACGACCTGCTGCTGGCCGCGCCGGCCGGCCCGCGCGCCACCCTGGGCTTTGACCCGGGCCTGCGCACCGGCTGCAAGATCGCCGTGGTCGACGCCACCGGCAAGCTGCTGGACCACACCACGGTGTACCCGCACGCACCGAAGAACGACTGGGACCGCACCATTTCCATCATGGCCGCGCTGTGCGCCAAGCATTCGGTGGAGCTGATCGCCATCGGCAACGGCACCGCCAGCCGCGAGAGCGACAAACTGGTGGCCGAGCTGGTCAAAAAGTATCCAGCACTGAAGATCACCAAGGTCATGGTCTCCGAAGCGGGTGCTTCGGTGTACTCGGCCTCGGAGCTGGCCGCCCGCGAATTCCCCGACCTGGACGTGTCGATCCGTGGCGCCGTGTCGATTGCCCGCCGCCTGCAGGACCCGTTGGCCGAGCTGGTGAAGATCGACCCGAAATCCATCGGTGTCGGCCAGTACCAGCATGACGTGTCCCAACTGAAACTGGCGCGTGGCCTGGACGCCGTGGTCGAGGACTGCGTGAACGCCGTGGGCGTCGATGTGAACACCGCTTCGGTGGCGCTGCTGACGCGTATTTCCGGCCTTAACGCCACCCTGGCGCAGAACATCGTCGCCCACCGTGATGCCAATGGCCCGTTCGCCACTCGTGCGGCGCTGAAAAAGGTCAGCCGCCTGGGTGAAAAAACCTTCGAACAGGCCGCCGGCTTCCTGCGTGTGATGAACGGCGACAACCCGCTGGACGCCTCCGCCGTGCACCCGGAGGCCTACCCGCTGGTGCAGCGCATCGCCGCCGGCACCGACCGCGACATTCGCTCGCTGATCGGTGACAGCAGCTTCCTCAAGCGCCTGGACCCGAAAAAGTTCACCGACGAAACCTTCGGCCTGCCGACCGTCACCGACATCCTGCAAGAGCTGGACAAGCCCGGCCGCGACCCACGCCCCGAGTTCAAGACCGCCACCTTCCAGGACGGCGTCGAAGACCTCAAGGACCTGGAGCCGGGCATGATCCTCGAAGGCGTGGTGACCAACGTCACCAACTTCGGTGCCTTCGTCGACATCGGCGTGCACCAGGACGGCCTGGTGCACATCTCGGCGCTGTCGGAGAAGTTCGTCAAGGACCCACGTGAAGCGGTCAAGGCCGGCGACGTGGTCAAGGTCAAGGTCATGGAAGTGGACATCCCGCGCAAGCGCGTCGGCCTGTCCATGCGCATGAGCGACACCCCGGGCGAGAAGGTCGAAGGCAACCGCGGCGGCAACCGTGGCAATGGCGGCAACCGTCAGCAACAGGCCCCGCGCCAGCGTGAAACCGCCACTGCCGCGCCGGCCAACAACGCCATGGCCGCCCTGTTCGCCAACGCCAAGCAGTTGAAGAAGAAGTGATGGACGTTCCACGCGAATACGTCGAAAGCGCCTTCAGCCAGCTCCTCGGCTGCCGCCTGCAACGCCTGGACACAGGTGTTGCCGAGGTAGCCCTGGCGCTCGAACCACACCTGCGCAACCGTGGCCAGAAGCTGCATGGCGGGGCGATCTTCAGCCTGGTGGACATCGCCATGGGCCTGGCCTGCTCGGCCAGCCATGGCTTTGACCAGCAGAGCGTCACCATCGAGTGCAAGATCAACTACATGCGCGCCGTCAGTGACGGTGAAGTGCTGTGCACCGCCCGCGTACTGCACGCCGGGCGGCGTACCCTGGTGGTCGACGCCGACGTAGTCCAGGGCGACAAGCTGGTGGCAAAAGCGCAAGGAACCTTCGCGGTTCTCTAGCTCACCAAGCAGTATCTGCGGTATTTTTGGCAACAGCCGGGGGCTGCTGCGCAGCCCATCGCCGGCAAGCCGGGCTCCCACAGGTAATCCACAAGCCTGAATATTGTGGTGACCTGTGGGAGCCTGGCTTGCCAGCGATGGGGCGCGCAGCGGCCCCTGCAGTCGGCGCTGCGCAATGCCGGAACCGCGTAAACCAGGCGACAACGCCAGTTCCTTTTCCAACTACCCTTGTAGACCGTCTTTCCTACCCCCATATTGGGGCGACTGACGCGTGAAGGAATACATCTTGAGCGACCTCCTCAACCGCCGCCTGAGCCTGCTCGGCGCCAATCTCCCCCTGCTCGAGCAGTGCCTGCACGGTATTGAGCGCGAATGCCTGCGCGTGACCGACGAAGGTCGCCTGGCCCAGACCCCGCATCCGGAAGCACTGGGATCGGCGCTGACCAACGAGCAGATCACCACCGATTATTCCGAATCGCTGCTGGAGTTCATCACCCCAGCGCTGGCCGACCCGGCCAAGGTGCTCGAAAGCCTCGAACAGACCCACCGTTTCGTCTACAGCAAGCTGGGCGACGAATACCTGTGGAGCCCGTCGATGCCCTGCACGCTACCGGCCGAGGAGGACATCCCGATCGCCGAGTACGGCACCTCGAACATCGGCAAGCTCAAGCACGTCTACCGCAAGGGCCTGGCCCTGCGCTACGGCCGCACCATGCAGTGCATCGCCGGCATCCATTACAACTTCTCGCTGCCGGAAGCGCTGTGGCCGTTGCTGCGCGCCGCCGAAGGCGGCAGCGAGAACGACCGCGACTACCAGTCGTCGGCCTACATCGCGCTGATCCGCAACTTCCGCCGCTACAGCTGGCTGCTGATGTACCTGTTCGGCGCCTCGCCGGCCCTGGACAAAGGCTTCCTGCGGGGCCGCCCGCACCAACTCGAAGAGCTGGACGCCGAAACCCTGTTCCTGCCCTACGCCACCAGCCTGCGCATGAGTGACCTGGGCTACCAGAGCAACGCCCAGGCCGGCCTCACGCCGTGCTACAACAACCTCGCCAGCTACACCGACAGCCTGCGCAAGGCGGTGGGCACGCCCTACCCGCCTTACGTCGAAGTCGGCACGCACGTGGACGGCGAGTGGGTGCAGCTGAACACCAACATCCTGCAGATCGAAAACGAGTATTACTCGAACATCCGCCCCAAGCGGGTCACCTACACCGGCGAACGGCCGATCCAGGCCCTGACTTCGCGCGGTGTGCAGTATGTGGAAGTGCGTTGCCTGGACATCAACCCGTTCCTGCCGGTAGGTATCGACCTGACCGAAGCGCGCTTCCTCGACGCATTCCTGCTGTTCTGTGCGCTGGAAGATAGCCCGCAGCTGGACAACGGCGAATGCGGCCAGTGCACCAGCAACTTCCTGAGCGTGGTCAAGGAAGGCCGTCGCCCGGGCCTGGAGCTACACCGCAATGGCCAGCCGATAGCCTTGAAAGACTGGGCCAGCGAGCTGATCGAACGCATTCGGCCACTGGCCGACCTGCTCGACCAGGCGCAAGGCGGCGGGGAGCACGCCAAGGCCCTGGATGCCCAGCAGGCCAAGGTCGATGACCCGTCGCTGACGCCGTCGGCCCAGGTGCTGGCACGCATGACCGAACACGACGAGAGCTTCGTCCAGTTCTCGCTGCGCCAAAGCCGCATCCACGCCGAGACGTTCCGCGAGCAGCCGCTGAGCAACGAACAGCAACAGGCCTTCGAAACCCTGGCGCGTGAGTCCCTCGCCAAACAGTCCGAGCTGGAACAGGAAGAGGTCGGTGACTTCGACCTGTTCGTCGGTGCCTACCAGGCCAGCATCCTGGCGATCAGCAACTGATGAACCGCACCGCCAGCCCGCGCAAGCCGCGCGCCAGCAGCCAGGCCAGGATCGAAGCGATCTTGGCAGCGGCGCGTGAGCTGCTGGCCGAACAAGGGGTGGCAGCACTGTCGATCTACAGCGTGGCCGAGCGGGCACAGATTCCACCGTCGTCGGTGTATCACTTCTTCGCCAGCGTACCCGCCTTGCTGGAGGCTCTGACTGCCGACGTGCACCGGGCCTTTCGCGAAGCGCTGAGCGCGCCGATCGACAGCAGCGCATTCAGCACCTGGCACGAACTGTCACGGCTGATCGAGCAGCGCATGCTGGATATCTACAACGAAGATGCAGCGGCTCGGCAGCTGATCCTGGCCCAGCATGGCCTGAGCGAAGTGGTACAGGCTGACCGGCAGCACGACATGGAACTGGGCGACTTGATGCACAAGTTGTTCGACCAGCATTTTCATCTACCGGTGATGCCGCTGGATGTGGATGTGTTTGCCCTGGCCATGGAACTGAGCGACCGGGTATATGCGCGGTCGGTGCAGTTGCATGAGGCGATCACACCGCGCATGGCCGAGGAAGGCAAGCGGGTGTTCGAGGCGTATCTGGGGTTGTATCTGCCGCCTTTCCTGGCCAAGCGTTCAAACTGAGATTTTTGGGGCCGCGTCGCGGCCCTTCGCGGGCAAGCCCTACATTGGGATTGCTTATCCATTGTAGGAGCGGGCTTGCCCGCGAAGGGCTGCAAAGCAGCCCCAATATCGAACAGCAACATCACAACTTGGCGATAGACACTTCAGTCGACTTCACAAAGGCAATCACCTCACTACCCACCTGCAGCTCCAGCTCACGCACGGAGCGGGTGGTAATGACCGAGGTGACGATACCCGAAGCAGTCTGCACGTCGATTTCCGACAGCACCGGGCCTTCGAGGATTTCTTTCACGGTACCTTTGAACTGGTTGCGTACGTTGATGGCTTTGATGGTCATGATTTGATTCCTTCTCTATGGCTTCAGTCTGGTGAGTGAGTCATTCAGTGCGCCCAACGCAGCTGCGTGGGCAGAGGGGCTACAGGATCCGGCTCGGGCGCAGCGCCCGGGGCCGACAGAACACGGTTGAGCACTTCGCTTTCCAGCGCGGCCAGGCGGTGCGAACCACGCGCCCTGGGCCGTACCAGGTCGACAGTGAGGTCGAGCCCGACCTCGCCGTCCTCGATCAGGATCACCCGGTCAGCCACGGCAACCGCCTCGCTGACGTCATGGGTGACCAGCAGCACGGTGAAGCCGTGCTGACGCCACAGGCGCTCGATCAATTGCTGCATCTCGATACGGGTCAATGCATCCAGCGCACCCAGCGGCTCGTCCAGCAGCAACAGGCGCGGCTGGTGGATCAGCGCGCGGGCCAAGGCCACACGCTGCTTCTGGCCACCCGAGAGTGCCGCCGGCCATTCATGGGCGCGGTCGGCCAGGCCAACCGCTTCCAAGGCCTCCAACGCACGCGGGCGCCAGTCGCCAGACAGGCCCAGGCCAACGTTGTCGATCACCTTCTTCCACGGCAGCAGGCGGGCGTCCTGGAACATCAGGCGGGTTTCTTCACGGGCCTCTTCCAGCGGCGCGGCACCGGCCAGCAGTTGGCCTGCGGTGGGTTGGTCGAGCCCGGCCAGCAGGCGCAGCAAGGTGCTCTTGCCGCAACCGCTGCGGCCGACGATGGCGACGAACTGGCCGGCCGGGATGTGCAGGTCGATGCCCTTCAACACTTCGCGCTGGCCAAAGGTCTTGCGCAGGCCGCTGGATGCCAGCGGGATACCACGCAACAGGCGTGGCGGCTGTTCCTTGAGCACGGTCATACGCCCTCCTTCCTGGCCACTTGATAGGCTGGATGCCAACGCAGCCAAACACGTTCCAGGCCACGAGCGGCAAGGTCGGCGAGCTTGCCGAGCACGGCGTACAGGACGATGGCCAACACCACCACGTCGGTCTGCAGGAATTCACGGGCGTTCATCGCCAGGTAGCCGATGCCGGCGTTGGCCGAAATGGTTTCCGCCACGATCAGGGTCAGCCACATGAAGCCCAGGGCAAAGCGCACGCCCACCAGGATCGATGGCAGCGCCCCCGGCAGGATCACCTGGCGGAACAGGCTGAAGCCGGACAGGCCATAGCTGCGGGCCATCTCCACCAGCGCCGGGTCGACGTTGCGAATGCCGTGGTAGGTATTCAGGTAGATCGGGAACAGCGTACCCAGCGCGACCAGGAAGATCTTTGCCGACTCGTCGATACCGAACCACAGGATCACCAGCGGGATCAGTGCCAGGTGCGGCACGTTGCGGATCATCTGCACCGAGCTGTCGAGCAGGCGTTCGCCCCAGTTCGACAGGCCGGTGATGAAGCCCAGCACCAGGCCGATGCTGCCACCGATGACGAAGCCCAGCCCGGCACGCCAGCCACTGATGGCCAGGTGGGTCCAGATTTCGCCGCTGCGCACCAGCTCGACGCCCGCACTGACCACGGCGCTGGGCGCTGGCAGGATGCGCGTCGACAGCCAGCCAGCGCTGACCGCCAACTGCCAGACGGCCAGCAGCAGCACCGGCAGCGCCCATGGCGCCAGGCGCTGGGCCAGGTTGTTGGAAGTTGCACGACTC
The DNA here is from genome assembly GCF_000935045.1 of Pseudomonas sp. 10-1B. Classification (GTDB taxonomy): domain Bacteria; phylum Pseudomonadota; class Gammaproteobacteria; order Pseudomonadales; family Pseudomonadaceae; genus Aquipseudomonas. Next base: position 102,540 of record NZ_JYKS01000027.1, on the reverse strand, counting down.
ATGGCCTGGCCCTCAGCTCTGCGCGACGGACTTGGGCAGGATATCGTTGGCCACCATCTCGCCGAACGGGCTTACGTAACCACCCGCTTTCGGCTGCTCCGGGCGCTGCACGTCAAGGTGCGGGAACAGCAGCTCGGCGACACGGTAGGACTCTTCCAGATGTGGGTAACCCGAGAAGATGAAGGTATCGATGCCCAGCTCAGCGTATTCCTTGACCCGAGCCGCCACGGTCGGGCCATCGCCGACCAGTGCGGTACCGGCGCCGCCACGTACCAGGCCGACCCCCGCCCACAGGTTGGGGCTGACTTCCAGGTTGTCACGGTTGCCGCCGTGCAGGGCAGCCATGCGCTGCTGGCCCACCGAATCGAAGCGCGCCAGCGAGGCCTGGGCACGGGCGATGGTGTCATCGTCCAGGTGCGAGATCAGGCGGTCGGCGGCGGCCCAGGCTTCTTCGTTGGTTTCACGCACGATCACATGCAAGCGGATACCGAAGCGTACCTCACGGCCTTGAGCGGCAGCCTTTTCGCGCACCTGGGCGATCTTCTCGGCAACGGCGGCAGGTGGCTCGCCCCAGGTCAGGTACAGCTCGACCTGCTCGGCGGCCAAGTCCTGGGCGGCTTCGGACGAACCGCCAAAGTACAGCGGCGGACGGGGTTGCTGAATTGGCGGATAGAGCAGCTTGGCGCCCTTCACCTGAATGTGCTTGCCTTGGTAGTCGACGTTTTCACCTTCCAGCACCTTGCGCCAGATACGGGTGAACTCGACCGAGGCTTCGTAGCGCTCTTCATGGCTCAGGTGCAGGCCGTCACCGGCCAGCTCGTCCGGGTCGCCACCGGTCACCAGGTTGAACAGCGCGCGGCCGTTGGACAGGCGGTCCAGGGTTGCAGCCTGGCGCGCCGCGACGGTCGGCGAAATGATGCCTGGGCGCAGGGCAACCAGGAACTTCAGACGCTGGGTCACCGGGATCAGCGACGCTGCCACCAGCCAGGAGTCCTCGCAGGAGCGCCCGGTAGGAATCAGCACCCCGCCAAAACCAAGGCGGTCGGCGGCCTGGGCGATCTGCTGCAGGTAGCCGTGGTCGACCGCACGGGCGCCGTCGGAAGTGCCCAGGTACTTGCCGTCACCGTGGGTAGGGAGGAACCAGAAAATGTTAAGGCTCATTGGAGTTGTCTCCTCAAGGGTGGCGGGGGCCAGACGGCGCCCCGGCACAGGCGAATCAATCAAGGCGCGCTAGCGACCTTGGCCGGGGGTGTCCAGATCACGTCCTTGATGCTCAGCGGCTTGGGGATAAGCTTCAGCGCCTGGAACGTGTCGGCGATCTTCTGTTGCGCGGCCACCACTTCCGCGGTGAGCGGTGCGGCGCCGTAGCCCTGGCGCTTGACCGAGGTCAGGGTGATGTCAGCGGGCAAGCCGAGCAGTGGTGCGACCTGGTCGGTGACCTCCTGCGGGTTGGCCTGGGACCACTCGCCCACAGCGCGCACTTCTTCGATCAGGGTGTTGATCACCGCCGGGTGCTGCGTCGCGTAGTTGCGGGTAGCCAGGTAGAACTGGTGGTTGTCGACCAGGTCCTTGCCGTCGCGCAGGGTACGAGCCTGCAGTTGTTGCTCGGCGGCAGCCTGATACGGGTCCCAGATCACCCAGGCATCCACGCTGCCGCGCTCGAAAGCGGCCCGGGCGTCAGAGGGGGGCAGGTAGACCGGTTGGATGTCGCTGTACTTCAGGCCCGCATCTTCCAGGGCACGCACCAACAGGTAGTGGACGTTGGAGCCTTTGTTGAGGGCGACTTTCTTGCCCTTGAGTTCTTTCACCGACTGGATCGGCGAGCCCTTCGGCACCAGGATCGCCTCGCTGTGCGGCGCAGGCGGCTCGTAGGCGACGTAGAGCAGGTCGGCACCGGCGGCCTGGGCGAATACCGGTGGGGTTTCGCCCGTCACGCCGAAGTCGATGGAGCCGACGTTCAGCCCTTCAAGCAGCTGCGGGCCACCGGGGAATTCGGTCCACTGCACCTGCACGCCCTGCTCGGCCAGGCGCTTTTCCAACGTGCCCTTGGCCTTGAGCAGCACCAGGGTGCCGTATTTCTGATAACCGATACGCAGGCTCTCGGCCTGGGCTTGGGTAATGGCGCCGAAGGACACAGCCGCCGCAAACAGGGCGACCAGACCACGACGCAAGAAGACTGTGCGCATGGCGCTCTCCTGTGCGAATGAGGTTCGGGTTGCACCTGCTTGCCTCGTTGTCGGGCGAGTAAGGTGTGGATGACGCGATAAAGCGTTGTACCGGGTCAGATGCTCCAGCGAGCACTGATCAGGCGTTTGAGACGACCAGCATTGCAGCGCTTCCTTGTGTCCTGCTGGGAGAGACATTAACAGTCACTGCATATATCTAGAAATCATATTTTTTCATTTGTTTATTCCATTTTAGATAATCATTTCCAGGCCCTGTTCGCGGGCTCGCCCGCTCCCACAGAAACAGTGCAGGCCTCGGCCTTGCGCGAAACCTGTGGGAGCGGGCAAGCCCGCGAAGAAGCCAACGCGATTTCCACAGGCATAAAAAAGGGCCGTCGAAACGGCCCGAAAATCCCTGCTTGGCTAAGAGCAATGCAACGAGGAATCCGTTAACGATTAGGCTGAGGGGTCAACCGCAGATAGGGTTTGACCGCGCGGTAACCTTTGGGGAAGCGCTGCTTGATCTCTTCCTCATCCTTGAGCGAAGGCACGATCACCACTTCGTCACCGTCCTGCCAGTTGCCTGGCGTGGCGACCTTGTGATTGTCGGTCAGCTGCAGCGAGTCGATCACCCGCAGGATTTCGTTGAAGTTGCGCCCGGTACTGGCCGGGTAGGTGATGGTCAGGCGCACCTTCTTGTTCGGGTCGATGACGAACAGCGAGCGCACGGTCAGGGTGTCGCTGGCGTTCGGGTGAATCAGGTCGTACAGGTCGGACACCTTGCGATCGGCATCGGCGATGATCGGGAAGTTGACCACGGTGTTCTGGGTCTCGTTGATGTCCTCGATCCAGCGGTGGTGCGAGTCGACCGGGTCCACCGACAGGGCGATGGCCTTGACCCCACGTTGGGTGAAGTCCTCCTTGAGCTTGGCGGTCAGCCCCAGCTCGGTGGTGCACACCGGGGTGAAGTCGGCCGGATGGGAGAACAACACCCCCCAGCTGTTACCCAGCCACTCGTGGAAGCGGATCTTGCCTTCGCTGGAATCCTGTTCGAAATCGGGGGCGATATCGCCGAGTTTGAGGCTCATGGGCTGCGGCTCCTATGCTGGGTTCTGTACCGTATGGGTTCAATGTGCCTGCATTCGATTAAAAATAAAAAGAATAAATACTGATTTATTTATAACCATAATGCATACGGAATGGCAGGCACAAAAAAGCCTCGCACTAGGCGAGGCTTTCTCTGTGGCTACGGCTTACAGGAAGTTGTAAGTGTAGTTCACGATGAAGCGAGTTTGATCCTTGTCGACCGGAGCTTCACCCTCACCACGGTAGATACCATGACGCAGGCTAGCACCCAGGCCCTTGAGGGTACCTTCCTGGATTACATAGTCGATGCGGGCGTCACGTTCCCACTCGTGGTAAGTACCATTACCAGAGAAGTTACGAATGTCCGTACCGCGCAGGTAAGCGACCGAAGCCTTCAGGCCAGGCACGCCAGCCTGGGCGAAATCATAGCTGTACTGACCGAAGGTGGTATTGGTACCAGCACGGGCGAACTGGTTGATCATACTATCGGTGAACAGGTAGAAGCTTGCGCCACCAGCACCTTCTGGACGGTCATTACCATCAGTTACCGAACCTTGGTTCAGCCAGACGAAACCACCGTCATCACTAACCTGCTGATGACCCAGCATCAACGCATGGCCGCCCAGGGTGTAGGTGAACATGGCGGACCAAGTCTTGTTGTCGACCTCGCCATTGTTCTTGCGATAGCCACCGTTGTTGTTGAAGCTGTATTCGCCAGGGCCATTCTTGCCATCGCTGCTGCTGTCGAAGTAGCGCAGGTCAGTTTTGAACGATTGGTCATCGGAAATCTTGAAGACATGGGTAGCACCCAGGAAGTGCTGTTTGTAGAAGTCTTTCAGATTCGAGTAGTAGTACTGCAATGTCAGGTCAGGAGTGAGCTTGTAGTCCAGACCGCCGTAGATGAACTTGTTGCTGTCGGCAGTTGCACCGTTGACCGACAGGCCAGTGCGGTTGCTCGAAGCACGACCCATGGCATGGGTCAGCTGGCCGGCATTGATGGTCAGGTTGTCGATTTCTTTCGACTGGATGGTGCCACCTTCAAAGGTTTGCGGCAGCAAACGACCATCGTTGGAGACCAGAATCGGCAGGTTCGGTGCCAGCGCGCTACCGAAGTGAGCTTCAGTTTTGGAGAAGCGGGCCTTGGCATTACCACCGATACGAGCCCACTGGCTCACCGCGGAGCCATCGGTGTCGCTCGGGAAGAAGGTGCTGCTATTCGGATGCTTGCCGCGGCCGCCGTCGAGATGAATCCCCCACAGAGCTTGTACGTCAACGCCAAAGCCTACAGTGCCTTCAGTGAAGCCCGAAAGATAATCCAACTTGAAGCCTTGACCGACTTCACGGTTGTCACCACCACGACCACGGGCGGAGTCAGGAAGGTTGATCTCACGGTTATCGTCATTGAAGTACATGGTGCGCGAGCTGAGCGACAGTTTGCTGTCTTCAACGAAACCGGCAGCACCTGCTGTTTGGGCGAAAACCCCCAGTGCCACGGCCACGGCCAGGCTGGACTTGTACATGTGTTGCTCCTCTACGTTCTAATTTTTGTGTATCTCTGGCGGCGGGATCTGCTGCCCCGCTCACCGTGGATTGGCGATTTAGTCCCAAAGCGTGACCATGAAGTCAATCGTTTCTAAACGTTTCGCGACTTTGGTCTAAGAACGCCACCTGCGCTACAGGATAATGACAATCCTATAAATCCAAAATGACTGTTTTATGAATTTGTAAGATTTTTACGGAATATGGATGAAACCTTTACTACCACTCGTTGTAGCGGCCTCACCTTTAATAACCGTTGGTTATTTGCAAACGTTTGCTCATAACCTAATTCCGTCTCGTTCTATAAGGACCAAAAAGCGTAGCAGGCGCCTTTGGTTTCGCCATTGAGCAATGGTCACCCACCGTGCGGCCTATGCGATCAATGTGGGACTGCCTTGTATTGCCTGGACTGGCCTCATCGCCGGCAAGCCAGCTCCCACAGGTACTGCACAGGGCCTGAGACCTATGCGGCCGCTCCCACATTGATCGCAGCAGCTCTCCTGGGCTTAAGGCATTTGCCTCCTAAGCTAATGCAAAAAAGTTATTTATTTTAAATTTCTTAGATCATTTAGCCTTCTCGCCATCCATCACACCCGATTGCCTGACGAGAGGTTCACCATGATCCCGCACGCTCCGCTGCGCCTGTTCGCCGCCCTGGCCCTCGCCAGTGCCAGCTGGTTGGCTCAGGCTGCCGACCTGACCGTGGCCTACCAGACCACAGTCGACCCGGCCAAAGTGGCGCAGGTCGATGGCGACTATGAAAAAGCCAGCAAGGCCAGCATCGACTGGCGCAAATTCGACAACGGTGCCGACGTGATCACCGCCGTGGCCAGCGGCGACGTACAGATCGGCTACCTCGGTTCCAGCCCGCTGGCTGCCGCCGCCACCCGCAAGCTGCCGGTCGAGACCTTCCTCATCGCCACGCAGATTGGCGCCGGTGAAGCACTGGTCGCCCGCGACAGCATCAAAACCCCGCAAGACCTGGTCGGCAAGAAAGTCGCCGTGCCGTTCGTCTCCACCGGCCACTACAGCCTGCTGGCGGCACTGAAAAGCTGGAACATCGACCCGTCCAAGGTGCAGATCCTCAACCTGGCACCACCAGCCATCATTGCCGCGTGGAAGCGCGGCGACATCGATGCCACCTACGTCTGGGACCCGGCCCTGGGCGTGGCCAAGGAAAACGGCAAGGTGCTGATCACCTCCGGCGAACTGGCTGAAAAAGGCGCGCCAACCTTCGACGCATGGATCGTGCGCAAGGACTTCGCCAGCAAGCACCCAGAGGTGGTCAAGGCCTTCGCCAAAGTCACCCTCGACGCCTACGCCGACTACCGCAACGACCCGAAGGCCTGGCTGGCCAACCCCGACAACGTGACCAAGCTGGCCAAGCTGTCCGGGGCCAAGCCCGCCGACATCCCGGTGCTGCTGCAGGGCAACGTCTACCCGCTGGCTGCCGACCAGGCCAACGCACTGGGCGCGCCGACCACTCAGGCACTCACCGACACGGCCACCTTCCTCAAGCAGCAAGGCAAGGTCGATGCAGTGCTGCCGGACTACTCGCCGTACGTCAGCGCCCAGTATCTCCCCAACTAAGCCTGTAGCAACCGACCGGAGCCTGCCATGGCCTTGCTCGAACTGGAGCGCATCAGCGCACAGTACCCCGGTGCCGCCACCCCGGTACTGGCCGACATCAACCTGAGCCTGGGGCCACGCCAGTTGCTGGTGGCCCTGGGGCCTTCGGGCAGCGGCAAGACCTCGCTGCTCAACCTGATCGCCGGCTTCGTCGCCCCCAGCGGCGGGCGCATCACCCTCGACGGCGTGCCTGTTCAAGGCCCGAGTGCCGAGCGCGGCGTGGTGTTCCAGGACGATGCGCTGCTGCCCTGGCAGAACGTGCTGGGCAATGTCGCCTTCGGCCTGGAACTGGCCGGCGTGCCGCGCGCCGAGCGTGAAGCCAAAGCCCGCGAGATGCTGGTCCTGGTCGACCTCGACGGCTTTGGCGAACGGCGTATCTGGCAATTGTCCGGTGGCCAGAAACAGCGCGTGGGCCTGGCCCGGGCGCTGGCGGCCGACCCTCGGGTGCTGCTGATGGACGAGCCGTTCGGCGCACTCGACGCGTTTACCCGCGAGCAGATGCAGGAGCTTCTGTTGCAGGTGTGGCAACGCACTGCCAAACCGGTGTTCCTGATTACCCATGACATCGAAGAAGCGGTGTTCCTCGCCAGCGAGCTGGTACTGCTGGCGCCCAACCCGGGGCGCGTGGTGGAACGCCTGCAACTGGACTTCGGCCAGCGCTATGCCGCTGGCGAACCGGCCCGGGCGATCAAGTCCGATCCACGTTTCATCGAAACCCGCGAGCATGTTCTGGCCCGCGTGTTCTCCCAACGCCAAAACCTGCAGGAGCGCGCATGAGCAGCCTGGACCTGCCGGTCGCCGGCAAACGCAATGCCCAACCGCAGCCAGCCGCCAAGCTGCGCCGCCCTCTGTCCACCCGCTGGATCAGCACCCTGACCCTGGGCAGCCTGCTGCTGGCTTGGTGGCTGGTGACCGCGGCCGGCTGGATCGAGCCACTGTTCCTGCCCTCGCCCGCCGACATCCTGGCCAAGGCCTGGACCCTGCTGTCCCAGGGCTACATGGACGCCAGCCTGTGGCAACACCTGGGCGCCAGCCTCGGGCGTATCGGCGTTGCCCTGCTGGCCGCCACCCTGACAGCCATCCCGGTGGGCATCGCCATCGGCTACAACCGAGTGGCGCGCGGCATTCTCGACCCGCTGATCGAGTTCTACCGGCCGATCCCGCCGCTGGCCTACCTGCCATTGATCGTCATCTGGTGCGGCATCGGCGAGTTGTCGAAGGTGCTGCTGATCTTCCTGGCGATCTTCGCCCCGATCGCCATTGCCACCGCCACCGGTGTACGCACCGTCGACCCGGCCAAGCTGCGCGCGGCGCAATCGCTGGGCGCGACCAAGGCCCAGCTGATCCGCCATGTGATCCTGCCTAGCGCGTTGCCCGACATCCTCACCGGCATCCGCATCGGCCTGGGCGTCGGCTGGTCGACCCTGGTGGCCGCCGAGCTGATCGCCGCCACCAGCGGCCTGGGCTTCATGGTGCAGTCGGCGGCGCAGTTCCTGGTCACCGATGTGGTGGTGCTGGGCATCCTGCTGATCGCCCTGATCGCCTTCGCCCTGGAAATGAGCCTGCGCGCCCTGCAACGCAAACTGGTGCCATGGCACGGGCAAAGCCACTGATTGCTGACTGACCACGCCGGCAACCCGGCGCCTAGAACGAGAAAAGACATGAGCCTGACCGTTACCCCTCTCAGCCCGGCACTCGGCGCCCAGATCAGCGGCGTGGACATCAGCCGCGACATCACCGCCCAAGAGCGCGACGCCATCGAGCAGGCGCTGCTCCAGCACCAGGTGCTGTTCTTCCGCGACCAGCCGATCACCCCGGAGCAACAGGCGCGCTTCGCCGCCCGCTTCGGCGACCTGCACATCCACCCGATCTACCCCAACGTGCCGGAAACCCCGCAGGTGCTGATCCTCGACACGGCGGTCACCGATGTGCGCGACAACGCCGTGTGGCACACCGACGTGACCTTTTTGCCGACCCCGGCACTGGGTGCGGTGCTCAGCGCCAAGCAGCTACCGGCCTATGGTGGCGACACCCTGTGGGCCAGCGGCATCGCGGCCTTCGAGGCCTTGTCGGCGCCGCTGCGGGAAATGCTCGCTGGGCTGACCGCCACCCACGACTTCACCAAGTCGTTCCCGCTGGAGCGCTTTGGCACTACGCCGGAAGACCTGGCGCGCTGGGAAGCCACGCGGCGCAACAACCCACCACTGTCGCACCCGGTGGTGCGCACGCATCCGGTGAGCGGGCGCAAGGCGTTGTTCGTCAATGAGGGGTTCACCACGCGCATCAATGAACTGAGCGAACTGGAAAGCGAGGCGCTGCTGAAGCTGCTGTTCGCCCATGCGACACGGCCGGAGTTCAGCATTCGCTGGCGGTGGCAGGAGCATGACGTGGCGTTCTGGGACAACCGCGTGACCCAGCATTTTGCGGTGGATGATTATCGGCCGAACCGGCGGGTGATGCATCGGGCGACCATCCTCGGGGATGTGCCCTTTTAGTTGTTGCCTGTGCCGGCCTCTTCGCGGGCTCGCCCGCTCCCACAGGTCCGGCACAGGTTTCGAAACCTGTGATGTACCTGTGGGAGCGGGCGAGCCCGCGAAGAGGCCAGGACAGGAAAGCCTGGTCAGCGGACCAGATGCAGGAACTGCATGTGCCGCTCGTACTGGTCGAGGATGTCGTTGATGATCTGCTCCTTGCTGTAGCCCACCAGGTCATAGTTCTGGCTGCCTTCGCTCAGGTGCACCTCGGCCCGGTAATAGCGGCGGTTCTTCAACTCCTGCGTACCCAGCCCACCCAGGGCGAACGATGGCGTGAAGTAGCCGCGCATCTGCACCTGGTAAATGAACGGCTGCTCCTCGCCATGGCCAATCTTCAAGCTGACGTTGTCGTGGCTCGGGTCGTCCTGGGTGATCAGCACCAGGCCCTTCTGCTCGAACACTTCACGTACATCGGCAATCGCCGGGCGCACCACGTCGTCCATGAAGCGGTACACCTCATCCCGCGACGGAAAGTGCACCGCCTGGCTCAGGCGCTGGCGCCAGCCACCCCGGCCACGGCGTGACTGGGCGAACGGTGCCAACGAATGCATCTGCGCAATCTGCCGCTGCGACTCCAGGTAGAAGGCCTTGTGCAGCCCCCACATCATGCACAGCAGAATCAGCGAGAACGGCAGCGAGGTCAGCACCACCGCCGACTTCAGCGAATCGATGCTGCCGGCGAACAACAGCGCGCTGGTGATCAGCGCGGTCATCGCGCCCCAGAAGATGCGCAGCCAGTTCGGCCCGTCCTCATCGGCTGCACCGCCCTTGGCCGACAAGGTCGACAGCACCACGGTGCCCGAGTCGGCCGAGGTAACGAAGAACACGAAGCTGATGAACACCGTCATGGCGATCACCACCTTGCTCCAGGGGTAGGTCTCCAGCAGCAGGTACAGGCTCATCGCCGGGTTATCCAAGGCCGACTGGCCAAGCGCGGTCATGCCGTGGTTGATGACCTGGTCCAGGGCACTGTTGCCGAAGATCGACATCCACGCCAGGGTGAAGCCCAACGGGATCAGCAGCACGCCAAAGACGAACTCGCGGATGGTGCGGCCACGGGAGATGCGGGCGATGAACAAGCCCACGAACGGCGCCCAGGCAATCCACCAGGCCCAGTAGAACACCGTCCAACTGCCCAGCCAGCCACGGTTCTCGCCGTAGGCATACACGTCGAAACTCTTGCGCGGCAAGGCCCCCAGGTAGTCACCCAGGTTCTGGATCAGGGTGTTGAACAGGTGCTGGGTAGGCCCGGCGAACAGCACGAACAACAGCAGCGCGCAGGCCAGGAACAGGTTGATGTCGCTCATCACCCGCACGCCCTTCTCCACCCCGGCGACCGCCACGGCCACCGCTGCGCCCATCATCAGGGTGATGAGGATTACCTGCACCCACTGGCTGTGGCTGATGCCGAACAGGTAGTCGAGGCCGGCGTTCAGGTGCAGCACGCCAAAGCCCATGTCGGCGCCCAGGCCGAATACCGTGGCGATGATGCCGAAGCCATCCACTGCATAGCCAATCGGCCCGTTGATGCGCTTGCCGATCAGCGGGTACAGCGCCGAACGCAGCGCCAGTGGCAGGTTATGGCGGTAGGCGAAATAGGCCAGGGCCATGCCGACGAAGGCGAACACCCCCCAGCCATGCAGGCCCCAGTGCAGGAACAGCACCTGCATCGCCTGGCGCCCGGCCTCGGCCGTGCCCGCTTCGCCCTGGGGCGGCTGCAGCATGTGGGTCAGGGGTTCGGAAACGCAGAAGAAGAACAAGGTGATGCTGATGCCGGCGGCGAACAGCATGCCGGCCCACGACAGGTAGCTGAACTCGGGTTCGTCGTGGTCGGCACCGAGCTTGATCTTGCCGTAGCCGGACAAGGCGGTGACCACCACGAAGACCAGGTACAGCGTCATCGCCAGCATGTAGTACCAGCCGACCGTGTTGGCCGCCCAGTTCTGCGCCGCCAGCAACCAGTCGCCTGCGGTTTGCGGATTGGTGATGACCACCAGGCCGAAGATGAGGATGAAACTTGCCGCAAAGTAGAACACCGGGGGGTTCATGCGGATCTTGCCATTGGCAAGGGAAGGGGTCGGTGCACTCATCGGGCGTGCACCTCGTCGAATGACGTAAGGCTCGGAATGAACGGGTTCAGCAAAGGAATCCTCCTGTTGAACACCGGCAGCGGACCAGCGTTTTTCATTGAACAAGCGTTCAAGTTAAACATGGATCGGATTTCAATGCGAATTGGGGCGCTGATTGGTGCACTCCTGTGCCGGCCTCTTCGCGGGCTTGCCCGCGAAGAGGCCATTACAGGCTAAAGAAATGCCAGATCAGTTCTTGTCCTGGCAATCCAGCTGCAGGTTGGCCTGGGTAATGTTGCTCTCGGCCGGCACGCTGCGGGTCAGCCACACATTGCCGCCAATGGTCGAACCTTTGCCGATGGTAATCCGGCCCAGTACCGTGGCCCCGGCATAGATCACCACATCGTCCTCGACGATGGGGTGGCGCGGCAGGCCTTTGTGCAGAGTGCCCGACTCATCGCTGGGGAAGCGCTTGGCGCCAAGCGTCACCGCCTGGTAGATACGCACACGCTCACCGATGATCGCGGTTTCGCCGATCACCACGCCGGTACCGTGGTCGATGAAGAAGCTCGGGCCAATCTGCGCCCCCGGGTGAATGTCGATACCAGTGGCCGAATGCGCCAGCTCCGAGCTGATCCGCGCCAGCAGCGGCAAGCCGGCCTGGTACAGGTGATGCGCCAGGCGGTGGTGGATGATCGCCAGGATGCCCGGGTAGCACAGCAGTACTTCATCGACGCTGCGCGCCGCCGGGTCACCGTGGTAGGCGGCCAGCACGTCGGTGTCGAGCAGCACACGCAGCTCTGGCAGGGCAGCAGCGAAACCTTGGACCAGGCTCAACGCATGGGCATCGACGCCGGCCGGTTCAGCCTTGCTTTGCCGTGCGGCGTAGCGCAGCTCCAGACGGGCCTGGGCCAGCAAGGCGGTCAGCGCGGCATCCAGGGTATGGCCGACATAGAAGTCCTCGCTTTCTTCACGCAGGTCGACCGGGCCGAGGCGCATGGGGAACAGCGCGCCACACAGTTGTTCCAGAATCTGCTGCATCGCCTCGCGCGAAGGCAGCTCACGCCCGCCCTGCTCGCCGCTGCTGCGGCCATTGCGGGTGCGCCATTGCTCACGGGCACCGCGCAAGCCGGTGACGATGCTCTGCAACTGCCAGTGCCCGGATGAAGGTTGTTCGCTCACGGTTTTCTCCTGCCTGAGTAGGCCAAACTATTTTTATCGGCAGGCTTGGCCTCTTCGCGGGTAAACCCGCTCCCACAAGGACCCACAGATCCTGAGCCTTGTGGTGTACCTGTGGGAGCGGGTTCACCCGCGAAAGGGCCAGACCTGCCTACATGCAATCCACTTTACGGCAAATCCAAGGCTTGGAAAAAACAACGCTTTATTCCATCCTGCGCTAAGTCAGGCATAAGCAGCGATGACGGAGTAGGCATCCTCGCCTACCCTCAAAGCAGCCAGCACCTGGCACAAATCAAAAAGGAAATAACAAAATAATTTTTTAGTATTTCCTGGCCTAAGCAGCCAACCCTATAGTCGCCACCCACTACTTACACAACAAGCGCGGGGCTCTGACATGTCGAAATTCGCCAAACCGCTACTCAACGCCAGCCTGGCTTTCCTGCTGGGTGCCGGCCTGCTCGGCCAGGCCTTCGCTGGCGAGCAGCTGAAGACCATCCAGGAAAAAGGCGTGATCAACGTCGGCCTGGAAGGCACCTATCCACCGTTCAGTTTCCAGGACGAAAACGGCAAGCTGACCGGCTTCGAAGTAGAGCTGTCCGAACTGCTGGCCAAGGAGCTGGGGGTCAAGGCCAAGGTGCAGCCGACCAAGTGGGACGGCATTCTTGCCGCGCTGGAGTCCAAGCGCCTGGACGTGGTGATCAACCAGGTGACCATTTCCGAAGAGCGCAAGAAGAAGTACGACTTCTCCGAGCCCTACACCATCTCCGGCATCCAGGCGCTGATCCTGAAGAAAAAGGCCGAGCAGTTGAATATCCACAAGGCTGCCGACCTGGCCGGCAAGAAGGTCGGCGTGGGCCTGGGCACCAACTATGAGCAGTGGGTGAAGCAGGACGTGCCGCAAGCCGATGTACGCACCTATGAAGACGACCCGAGCAAGTTCGCCGACCTGCGCAACGGCCGTATCGATGCCATCCTGATCGACCGCCTGGCCGCGCTGGAATACGCGCAAAAAGCCAAGGACACCGAACTTGCCGGCGATGCCTTCTCGCGCCTGGAAAGCGGCGTGGCCCTGCGCAAGGGCGAGCCAGAGCTGCTTGAGGCGATCAACAAGGCACTGGACAAGCTCAAGGCTGACGGCACGCTGGCCAAGCTGTCCGAGAAATACTTCGGTGCCGATGTCACCAAATGATCGCTGAAAGCCTGCAACTCGTTGTCGACTCCACGCCCTTCCTGCTGAAGGGCGCGGGTTATACGGTGCTGCTCAGCGTTGGCGGCATGTTCTTCGGCCTGGTGCTGGGCTTTGCCCTGGCGCTGATGCGGCTGTCGAAGATTCTGCCGCTGAACTGGCTGGCGCGGGTCTACGTGTCGTTCTTCCGCGGCACGCCGCTGCTGGTGCAGCTGTTCGTGATCTACTTCGGCATGCCGCAGATCGGCATCGAACTCGACCCGATCCCTGCCTCGCTGATCGGCCTGTCGCTGAACATGGCAGCCTACATCTGCGAAATCCTGCGCGCGGCGATCTCGTCGATCGACCGTGGCCAGTGGGAAGCCGCCGCCAGCATCGGCATGACCCGCGTCCAGGCCATGCGCCGGGCGATCCTGCCACAGGCCTTGCGCACTGCCCTGCCACCGTTGGGCAACAGCTTCATCTCGCTGGTCAAGGACACCGCCCTGGCGGCGACCATCCAGGTGCCCGAGCTGTTCCGCCAGGCCCAGCTGATTACCGCGCGCACCTTCGAAGTGTTCACCATGTACGTGGCGGTCGCGGTCATCTACTGGGTGCTGTGCAGCATCCTCGCGCACTTCCAGAACCGCATGGAAGCGCGAGTCAACCAGCATGACCAGGAGCACTGAGCATGATTGAAGTCAAAGGCCTGACCAAGCGGTTCAAGGGCCAGACCGTGCTCGACGGTATCGACCTGACCGTGCAACCCGGCGAAGTGGTGGCCATCATCGGCCCCAGCGGCTCGGGCAAGACCACCTTCCTGCGCTGCCTCAACCTGCTGGAAACCCCCGATGCCGGGCAGATCCAGATCGGTGATATCAGCATCGATGCCAACCGCCCGCTGGGCGGGCAGCAAAGTGCGATCCGCCGTTTGCGCCAGCAGGCCGGGTTCGTGTTCCAGAACTTCAACCTGTTCCCGCACCGCACCGCCCTGGAGAACGTGATCGAGGGGCCGGTGATCGTCAAGAAGACACCCCGCGAACAGGCCATCGAGCTGGGCCGGCGCCTGCTGGCCAAGGTCGGCCTGGCGGGCAAGGAAGACGCCTACCCACGGCGCCTGTCCGGTGGCCAGCAGCAACGAGTGGCCATCGCCCGCGCCCTGGCCATGGAGCCGGAGGTGATCCTGTTCGACGAACCGACCTCGGCGCTGGACCCGGAACTGGTGGGTGAAGTGCTGGCGACCATCCGCGGCCTGGCCGAGGAACAGCGCACCATGATCATCGTCACCCACGAGATGAGCTTTGCCCGCGATGTGGCGAACCGGGTGATCTTCTTCGACAAGGGCGTGATCGTTGAGCAGGGTGAGGCCAAGGCGCTGTTCGCGGCGCCGAAGGAAGAGCGTACCCGGCAGTTCCTGCGCAAGTTCCTCGGTACTGCTGCCTCCGAGTAAACCTGCTCCGACCCTATCGCCGGCAAGCCAGCTCCCACAAGGTCACCACAGCACTCAAGGTCTGTGGTGTCCGTGTGGGAGCTGGCTTGCCGGCGATAGGGCCGGAACATCCACAGCAAATCCCCCTTCTATACATATTCCAAAGAGTTAGTTCATAAACTTTTTATAAAGCATTAGGGTATATAAACCGGACCACCGGACCAGCACACATCTGTCGCGACCAGCTGTAGCGGCATAACTATTTTGTGAGGTCAGGAATGGTCAGGATCACAATCACCCCAGTGCGGAACGCCAGGGCATTGAGTGCAGCCAAGGAGCGGTACTGATGTCCAGCCAAGCCAATACCCAACTCCACAGCGATCTCGACAGCTCGCCCCTGCTGCTGCCGGCCAAGGTACTGCGCAATGACGCCGAAGCCCTGCAAGCGGCCCGCGAACTGGCCGAGGTCGCCCGCGTGCAGGCCGCGCGCCGCGACCAGCAACGCAAACTGCCATGGGCCGAAATCGAGCTGTTCACCCGCAGCGGCCTGGGCAGCATCAGCGTACCCAAGGCCCACGGCGGCCCCGATGTCTCGTTCGAAACCGTAGCCGAAGTGTTCCGCCTGATCAGCGCCGCCGACCCGGCCCTGGGGCAGATCCCGCAGAACCAGTTCGGCATGTTGCAACTGCTGCGCCTGACCGCCAACGAGGCGCAACAGGCAGTGATCTTCCGCAGCGTGCTGGACGGCTGGCGCATCGGCAACGCTGGCCCAGAGCGCGGCACCAAGGACACCCTCACCCTCAAGGCCAGGATCACCCGCGTAGGCGACAGCTATCGCATCAGTGGCGAGAAGTTCTATTCCACCGGCGCCCTGTTCGCCCACTGGGTGGCGGTGAAGGCGCTGGACGAAGAAGGCCGCCAGCGCCTGGCGTTCGTGCGCCGTGGCAGCCCGGGGCTGCGTATCGTCGATGACTGGTCCGGGTTCGGCCAGCGCACCACTGCCAGCGGCACCGTGCTGCTCGACCAGGTGCCGGTGGATGCGGAGCTGGTGATCGACAACTGGCGCCAGCGTGATGTTCCGAATATCCAGGGCGCTGCCTCGCAGCTGATCCAGGCGGCAATCGACGCCGGCATCGCCGAAGCGGCGATCGCAGATGCGATCAGTTTCGTGCGTGAAAAATCCCGGCCGTGGATCGAGGCCAATGTCGACCGCGCCAGTGACGACCCCTACGTGATCGCCGACATCGGCCGCCTGAAACTCGAACTGCACGCTGCCGAAGCGCTGCTGCGCAAGGCCGCGCGGGTACTCGACGAGGTCAATGCCGCGCCGATCGACGCGGCAAGTGCGGCGCGGGCTTCGATCGCGGTGGCCGAAGCCAAGGTGCTGACCACCGAGGTCGCCCTGCAGGCCAGCGAAAAGCTGTTCGAGCTGGCCGGCAGCCGCGCCACCCTCGCCGAGTTCAACCTCGACCGCCACTGGCGCAATGCGCGGGTGCACACCCTGCATGACCCGGTGCGCTGGAAGTATCACGCGGTGGGTGCCTACCACCTTAACGGCACCTTGCCTGCGCGGCATTCCTGGATCTGATTTGCTGATTTTGGGGCTGCTACGCAGCCCTTCGCGGGCATGCCCGCTCCCACAGGATTATCACCGCCTGAACGGGCATCACTTTACCTGTGGGAGCGGGCGTGCCCGCGAAGGGCCGCGAAGCGGCCCCCGGAGAACCTCATGACAATCGCTATCATCACCAGCGACACCGAAGCCCTGGCTGTCGCCGAAGACATCGCCCAACAACTGCGCCGCGACAGCGCCCTGCGCGACCGCGAGCGCCGCCTGCCGCACGCCGAGCTGGAGCTGTTCACCCGCTCCGGCCTGTGGGCCATCAGCGTGCCCAAGGCCTTCGGCGGAGCCGGCGTGTCCAACGTCACCCTGGCCAAGGTCATCGCCCGCATCGCCCAGGCCGATGGCTCGCTCGGGCAGATCCCGCAAAACCATTTCTACGCACTGGAAGTGCTGCGGGTAAACGGCACCGCCGAACAGCAACAGCGCCTGTATGCCGAAGTACTGGCCGGCCGCCGTTTCGGCAACGCCCTGGCCGAACTGGGCACCAAGACCGCCAACGAACGCAACACGCGCCTGACCCGCGAGGGCGACGGTTTTCGCATCAACGGCCGCAAGTTCTACTCCACCGGCGCCATCTACGCCCAGCGCATACCCACCTCGGTCATCGATGAACAGGGTGTGCAGCACCTGGCCTTCGTCCCGGCCGACAGCCAGGGCCTGCAGGTGATCGACGACTGGAGCGGCTTCGGCCAGCGCACCACCGGCAGCGGCTCGGTAGTGTTCGACAACGTGTTCGTCAGCGCCGCCGATGTGCTGCCATTCCAGAGCGCCTTCGAGCGCCCCACCCCGGTCGGCCCGCTGGCGCAGATCCTCCATGCCGCCATCGACACCGGCATCGCCCGCGCCGCCTATGAAGATGCCCTGCACTTCGTGCGCACCCGCAGCCGCCCCTGGGTCGACTCCGGCCAGGACAAGGCCACGGACGACCCGCTGACGCTGAAGAGCTTCGGCCACCTGGCAATCCGCCTGCATGCCGCCGAGGCCCTGCTGGAGCGCGCCGGCGAATACCTCGACCGCGCCCGCGACGACAGCAGCGCCGACAACGTTGCCGCGGCCTCCATCGCCGTGGCCGAAGCACGCGCCATCAGCACCGAGATCGCCCTTGCTGCCGGCACTGCCCTGTTCGAGCTGGGCGGCAGCCAGGCCACCCTGGCCGAGCACAACCTCGACCGCCACTGGCGCAACGCCCGCGTGCACACCCTGCACGACCCGGTGCGCTGGAAGTACCACGCCATCGGCAACTACTACCTCAACGATGCCAACCCGCCACGCAGGGGGACCATCTGATGGCCAAGCAGATTTTGCTCAATGCCTTCAACATGAACTGCGTCGGGCACATCAACCATGGCCTGTGGACCCACCCACGGGACACCTCGACCCAGTACAAGTCCCTGGACTACTGGACCAACCTGGCGCGCCTGCTGGAGCGCGGCCTGTTCGACGGGCTGTTCATCGCCGACATCGTCGGCACCTACGACATCTACGGCCAGTCGCTGGACCTCACCCTGAAAGAGTCGATCCAGTTGCCAGTCAACGATCCGTTGCTGCTGGTCTCGGCCATGGCCGCGGCCACCCGCAACCTGGGCTTCGGCCTTACCGCCAACCTCACCTACGAGGCGCCGTACCTGTTCGCCCGGCGCCTTTCCACCCTGGACCACCTGAGCAATGGCCGGGTGGGCTGGAACATCGTCACCGGCTATCTCGACAGCGCCGCCCGGGCCATGGGCCTGGAACAGCAACCAGAGCATGACCGCCGCTACGACCAGGCCGACGAATACCTGCAGGTGCTGTACAAGCTGCTGGAAGGCAGCTGGGCCAACGATGCCGTGGTCGCCGACCGCGAGCAGCGCGTCTACGCCCGGCCCGACAAGGTGCGCAAGGTCCAGCACCATGGCGAGTTCTACAAGGTCGACGGTTACCACCTGTGCGAACCCTCGCCGCAGCGCACGCCGGTACTGTTCCAGGCCGGCAGCTCGCAGCGGGGCCTGGCGTTCGCCGGCAACCATGCCGAATGCGTGTTCATCAGTGGCCAGGACAAGGCCGCCACCCGCGCCCAGGTCGACAAGGTGCGCGCCGCCGCCCAGGCCGCAGGCCGCGATCCGCAGGCGGTCAAGGTGTTCATGGGCATCACGGTTATCGTCGCTGCGACCGAGCAACAGGCCCAGGCCAAGCACGCCGAGTACCTGCGCCATGCCAGCGCCGAGGCCGGGGTCGCGCACTTCGCCGCCTCCACCGGTATCGACTTCGCCGCCTACGGCCTGGACGAGCCGATTGCCTTCAACCAGGGCAACGCCATCCAGTCCGCCACGCGCCAGCTGCAGGACAACGCCTGGACCCGCCGGCGCCTGCTGCAGCAACACGCCCTGGGTGGCCGCTATGTGACCCTGGTCGGCGCACCCGAGCAGGTTGCCGAGCAACTGATCGCCTGGCTCGACGAGACCGGCCTGGACGGTTTCAACCTGACCCGCACCGTCACCCCGGAAAGTTTCGAAGACTTCATCGACCTGGTCATCCCGCAGTTGCAACAGCGTGGCCGCTACAAGACCGCCTACGCCGAAGGCACCCTGCGCGAGAAGCTGTTCCAGGCCGACCACCCACACCTGCCCGCCGACCACCCTGGTTCGGCTTACCGCTTTGCCACTAGCCCTGCACCGACTGGAGCCCTGCACCATGCTTGAGAAACTGTTCCGGCCCGTCGCGGCCATTGCCCTCACCCTCGGCCTGGCCACCGGCGCACTGGCCGCCGAGCCCTTGAAGATCGGCACCACCTCCGCCTTCGCCATCCCCCTGGAGGCCGCGGTGGAAGAGGCGCACAAGCAAGGCCTGGAAGTGAAGCTGATCGAGTTCAGCGACTGGATCGCGCCGAATGTCAGCCTCAACAGCGGCGACATCGACGTGAACTACTTCCAGCACATCCCGTTCCTGGAAAACGCCAAGGCTGCCGCAGGCTTCAACCTGGTGCCCTATGCCCCGGGCATCATCAACAACGTTGGCCTGTACTCGAAAAAGTACAAAAGCTTCGCCGACCTGCCGGAAGGCGCCAGCGTGGCCATCGCCAACGACCCGATCAACAGCGGCCGTGGTTTGCAGCTACTGGCCAAGGCTGGGCTTATCACCCTCAAGCCAAGTGTCGGCTACAAGGCCACCGAGGACGACATCGTCGCCAACCCGAAAAAGCTGAAGATCCTGCAAGTAGAGGCGGTGCAACTGGTACGTGCCTATGACGACGCCGACCTGGTGCAGGGTTACCCCGCCTACATTCGCCTGGCCAACAGTTTCGATGCAGGTTCCGCGCTGCTGTTCGACGGCCTGGAAAACAAGGAATACGTGATCCAGTTCGTCATCCGCCCACAAAGCAAGGACGACCCACGCCTGGCCAGGTTCGTCGACATCTATCAGCACTCGCCAGCGGTCCGTGCGGCCCTGGACAAAGCCCACGGCAAGCTCTACCAGGCCGGTTGGGAGGGCTGACATGAGCCAGGCCAGCGCGCTCAGGGCGCCCACCGTACAACCACTGCCGCCAACGGCCCGGGAGCAGGCCCTGCGCCCGGAGGTCAATGAAGCCCACGTACGCTTCATCGGCCTGGGCAAGACCTACCCGGGCCAGGCGCAACCGGCACTGCAAGGCATCGACCTGAATATCCGCCATGGCGAGATCTTCGGCATCATCGGCCGCAGCGGTGCCGGCAAGTCATCGCTGCTGCGCACCATCAATCGCCTGGAGCAACCCAGCCAGGGCCGGGTGCTGATCGACCAGGTGGACATCGCGCCCTTCGACGAGGACCAGCTGGTGGCCCTGCGCCGGCGCATCGGCATGATCTTCCAGCACTTCAACCTGATGTCGGCCAAGACCGTATGGCAAAACGTCGAGCTGCCGTTGAAGGTGGCAGGCGTGGCCAAGGCCGAACGCCAGCGCAAGGTGCGCGAGCTGCTGGAGCTGGTCGGCCTGCAGGAAAAGCACCACGTATACCCGGCGCAATTGTCTGGCGGGCAGAAGCAGCGGGTGGGCATTGCCCGAGCGCTGGTGCACGACCCCGAGATCCTGCTGTGCGATGAAGCCACCTCGGCGCTGGACCCGGAAACCACCGCCTCGATCCTCGAGCTGCTGCGTGACATCAACCAGCGCCTGGGCCTGACCATCGTGCTGATCACCCACGAGATGGCGGTGATCCGCGATATCTGCCACCGGGTAGTGGTGCTGGAGCGCGGTGAAGTGGTCGAACAGGGCGAGGTCTGGCGGGTGTTCGGCTCACCACGCCACGAGGTCACCCGTACCCTGCTGGCACCGTTGCAAGCCAGGCTGCCGGCAGCGCTGCAAGCCAGCCTGCAGGCCAGCCCGGCGAGCCGCGACAGCGCTGTGGTGCTGAAACTGACACTGCTCGGCGAGCCAGAGCTGTCTGCCCTGTTCAATGACCTGGGTGGCCGTGTACGCCTGCTTCAGGGCGGTGTGGAAACCATCGGCGAGCATGCCCTGGGGCGGCTGATCCTGTCGGTGCAGCACTCGCCGCACGACAGCCACCAATTGCTGGAGCGTGCCCGCCGCTGGGCCGAGGACGTGGAGGTACTGGGCCATGTGGTTTGATCGCCTGCTGGAAGGTTTGCTCGATACCCTGCTGATGGTCGGCGTGTCGTCGCTGATCGCCCTGCTGGTGGGGGTTCCGATGGCGGTACTGTTGGTCACCAGCGACAAGGGCGGGATCTTCGAGGCACCGCTGTTGAACCGGGTACTGGGCGCCTTCGTCAACCTGTTCCGCTCGATCCCGTTCCTGATCCTGATGGTCGCGCTGATCCCCTTCACCCGCCTGGTGGTGGGCACCACCTATGGCGTGTGGGCGGCGGTGGTTCCACTGACCATCGCCGCCACGCCGTTCTTCGCGCGGATTGCCGAGGTGAGCCTGCGCGAAGTCGACCATGGCCTGGTGGAAGCCGCACAGGCCATGGGTTGCCGGCGCTGGCACATTGTCTGGCACGTGCTGTTGCCTGAAGCGCTGCCGGGGATCGTCGGCGGCTTCACCATTACCCTGGTGACCCTGATCAACTCCTCGGCCATGGCCGGGGCGATCGGCGCCGGGGGCTTGGGGGATATCGCCTACCGCTATGGCTACCAGCGCTTCGACAGCCAGATCATGCTGACCGTGATCGCCATGCTGGTGGCGCTGGTGGCTTTGATCCAGCTGGGTGGGGATCGCTTGGCGAAGAGCTTGAACAAACGATAAACAGGGGGCCGCTGCGCGCCCCATCGCCGGCAAGCCAGCTCCCACAGGTACCGCGCAGGCCTCAAGGCTTGTGCAACCGCTGTGGGAGCTGGCTTGCCGGCGATGGGCCGCAAAGCGGCCCCGCAATCTCAACCCCAACGCAAATCCGCAGCCGGCACTGGCCGCCCAAACCAGTAACCCTGCCCCAGCTGACACAGCTCCTGCAGCAGGAAACTGGCCTGCTCCGCCTGTTCGATCCCCTCGGCATGCACCTGCATGCCCATGCTGCGGGCCAGGGCAATGATCACCCGCACGATCGCCGCATCATCCTCATCCAGTGGCAACCCGGCGACGAAGCCCTGATCGATCTTCAGTTTCTGTACCGGCAAGCGCTTGAGCCGCAGCAACGATGAATAGCCGGTGCCAAAGTCATCGATGGCCAAGGTCACGCCCAATTCACGCAAACGGTGCAATTGCTCCAGCGCCACTTCCGGGTCTTCCATCACCGCGCTTTCGGTCACTTCCAGCTCCAGCAGAGCCGGAGCCAGGCCGGTGTCGTGCAGCACTTCGGCAACCTGTCGGTACAGCTCGTGCTGGCCAAACAGGCGGCTGGAAATATTCACCGCCACGAATGCCAGCTGCCGGCCTTGTTCCTGCCATTGCACCATCTGCCGGCACGCCTGGCGCAACACCCAGGTATCGATCTCGGCAATCAGCCCGGTGCGCTCGGCAATCGGGATGAACTCGCCCGGCGGCACCAGGCCACGCTGAGGGTGCTGCCAGCGCACCAACGCCTCGACCCCGACCTGGCTGCCGCTCGCCAGGTCATGCACCGGCTGGTAGAACACCCGCAGCTCGTTCTGCTCCAGGGCCCGGCGCAGCTCGCCGGCAGTCTCGACCCGGTGCTGGGCGTGGGCGGTCAGCTCCTCGGTGTACAGCGCATAGCAGGCCCGCCCGTTGCTCTTGGCCTTGTACAAGGCCGAGTCGGCGTTGCGCAGCAACTGTTCGGCACTCAAGGCATCGCTGGGGAACAGGCTGATGCCCGCGCTGACACTGATGAACAGGCGATGGCCATCGAACAGGAACGGCTCGCGCATGCGCTCGATGATGCACTGCGCCAGCTTGCCCGCCTGGCCAACCTGCTGACAGTTCTCGGCCAGCACGCCGAACTCGTCGCCGCCCAGCCGCGCCAGGGTCACGCCGGCGCCCAGCACCTCCCCCAGGCGCTCGCCCACCAGTTTCAGCAACTGGTCGCCGATGGTGTGGCCAAGGCCGTCGTTGATGCTCTGGAAGTGGTCCAGGTCCAGCAGCAGCAGGGCACAACCGCGCTTGTTGGCCTGGGCTGCGGCCAGCGCCTGCCCGACCCGGTCGGTGAACAGCAGGCGGTTGGGCAGGCCGGTCAGCGGGTCGTGGTGGGCCAGGTAGGCCAGTTCCTGCTCCGAATGCTTGATCGCGCTGATGTCACTGAACACCGCCACGTAATGGCTGAGCTCACCTTGGTCATCACGTATGGCGCAAATGGTCTGCCATTGCGGGTAGATTTCACCGCTCTTGCGCCGGTTCCAGATTTCCCCGCTCCACTCGCCCTTTTCGGCCAAGGTGGCAAAGATCTGCTGGTAGAACGTCAGGCCATGGCGACCCGACTTGAACTTGTTCGGGCGCTGGCCGATGACCTCGTCCTGCTGGTAGCCGGTGATGCGCATGAACGCGCGGTTGACGTGCACGATCAGGCCTTGGCGGTCGGTCACCAACACGCCTTCGAGGGTACTGTCGAACACCGCGGCAGCCATGCGCAGCCGCTCACGGTCTTCGCAACGCAAGCGCGCGCCGACGCCAATGAAGTTGAGCAGGCGCACCCGCGACAGGTAAATCAGCAAGGCGCTGAGCAGCACCCAGACCACCACGTTGATCTGCCGCCCAACGGTCAATGCCAAGGGGTCGTCAGTCATGCCGTGCAGCATCACCTCGGCCAGCGCCAGCCAGAGGATCGAGAGCACCACATACAGCGCAGCCATGCGCAAGGCGTCGCGAACGGAAACAGACATGTCGGGTGCAATTGCCCATCAAAAAGGAGGGGGCATTATAAAGGCTGAAACATGTCGTGACTTCCTATCTGAACGGGTGACTGTTTTTATTTCCCGGCCAAGGGATAATCAGCCCCTCCTCCTGCTTTCCGAGGGTTTTCATACCTATGTGGTACAACGGCCTGCTCGACTTGTCGGCCTGGCAACTGGTCGGCATCACCTTGCTGATGACCCACGTGACCATTGTCAGCGTCACGGTCTACCTGCATCGCTATTCCGCGCACCGGGCCCTGGAGCTCAATGGCGCGCTCAAGCACTTCTTCCGTTTCTGGCTGTGGCTGACCACGGCGCAGAACACACGCGAATGGACAGCCGTCCACCGCAAGCACCACGCCAAGTGCGAAACCCCGGACGACCCGCACAGCCCGCTTTACAAAGGCCTGGGCACGGTGCTGCGCAAGGGCGCCGAGCTGTACCGGGAAGAGGCGCGCAACCCCGAAACCCTGCGTATCTACGGCAAGAACTGCCCGGATGACTGGATCGAGCGCAACCTCTACTCACGTTACAAGCTGGGCGGCATCGCGCTGATGGCGGTGATCGACCTGCTGCTGTTCGGCACCATCGGCATCACCATCTGGGCGGTGCAGATGATGTGGATTCCGTTCTGGGCGGCCGGCGTGGTCAACGGCCTGGGCCACGCCCTCGGCTACCGCAACTTCGAATGCCGCGACGCCGCCACTAACCTGGTGCCGTGGGGCATCGTCATCGGTGGCGAAGAGCTGCACAACAACCACCACACCTACCCCAACTCGGCCAAGCTGTCGGTCAAGCGCTGGGAGTTCGACATGGGCTGGGCGTGGATCCGCCTGTTCTGCCTGCTGCGCCTGGCCAAGGTACAGCGCGTGGCACCCATCGCCCACCGGGTGGCGGGCAAGGCCAGCCTGGACATGGACACCGCCATGGCCATTCTCAACAACCGCTTCCAGATCATGGCCCAGTACCGCAAGCTGGTGATCGGCCCGCTGGTCAAGCAGGAGCTGGCGCGGGTCGATGCCTCGGTGCGCCACCACTTCCGCCGTGCCAAGCGCCTGCTGTCGCGCGAAACCAGCCTGCTGGAAGACCGCCACCATGTGCGCATCGAGTCCATGCTCGCGCACAGCCAGGCACTCAAGACCATCTACGAAAAGCGCCTGGCCCTGCAGCAGATCTGGGCGCGCACCAGCGCCAACGGCCACGACATGCTGGCCGCCATGAAGGACTGGGTACACGAGGCCGAAAGCAGCGGCATTCACGCTCTGCGCGACTTCGCGACACAGCTCAAGACCTACTCCCTGCGCCCGACCGGCGCCTGACCGCCGTTGATCGGCATGCCCCCTTGGCGGGGCGTGCCGCCCGGAACTTCACCCCCTGGTTGCCACTCAAATCCGGCACATCGCCCCGCGTGGCGGGCCGGATGCTGGCCGCACGCATTCCTGTCGAGACCTGCTCCGTGCACATGGCTAAGAACATTCCAACGATACTGCCCGGCACACCCCCTCCCGAGGCCGCCCAGACCCTTCTTTCGCTGCTCCACGCCCAGGGCGAAGTTGCCCGCCTGAGCGAGCGCGAGCAGCTGTTCAGCTCGTTGCTCGACAGCGTCAATGCAGTGCTCTGGGCCTTCGACTGGGAAACCCGCCAGGTGCTGTACGTAAGCCCTGCCTACGAGCGCATTTTCGGCCGCCCGGCCAGCCTGGTGATGGCCGACTACAACGAATGGCGCGACAGCATCTACCCCGACGACCTGGAGTTCGCCGAGCGCAGCTTGGCCCAGGTGCTGCTCAAGGGCTCGGTGGAAGACCGCGAGTACCGCATCCTCACCGCCGACGGCCAGCTGCGCTGGCTGAGCGACAAGTGCTACATCAACCAACAACGCGATGATGAGCGGGTGATCATCGTAGGCATCGCCGAGGACATCACCGAGAAGAAGCAGCTCGAAGGTGAATTGCAGCGCCTGGCCACTACCGACGTGCTGACCCAGAGCAGCAACCGTCGGCACTTCTTCGAGTGCGCCCAGCAAGCCTTCGACAGCGCCCGCGAAAATGGCACGCCGCTGGCCTTCCTGCTGCTGGACATCGACGATTTCAAGCACGTCAACGACAGCTATGGTCACCAGGAAGGCGACCAGGTGCTGCAGCGCATCGCCGACAGCGGCAAGGCCGTGCTACGCCGCGGCGACCTGTTCGGGCGCATTGGCGGCGAGGAGTTTGCAGCGGTGTTCCCGGGCTGCAATGCGCAGATGGCGGAGCAGATTGCCGAGCGCCTGCAGCGGCAGATTCAGCACTTGAGCTTCAGCCATGGGCAGCAGACATACGGGGTGACTGTGAGCCAGGGGCTGACCGGGCTGACTGACGAGGATGTGGCACTGGACAGCCTGTATGCCCGGGCCGATGCGGCGATGTACCGGGCCAAGCGGCAGGGCAAGAACCAGATCGTCCGCGGGTGACACTTAAAGACCGTCGCGATCCCTGTGGGAGCAACTGTCTTCCATTGCCTGGGCCGGCCTCATCGCCGGCAAGCCGGCTCCCACAGGTACTGCACAGGGCTTGAGGCCTGTGCGGTCGAGGTCAACGACTTAGGCTGTCGGCTTGGTTTCGGCGCTCTCCACCTTGCGCAGCCG
This sequence comes from Pseudomonas sp. 10-1B, assembly GCF_000935045.1. Classification (GTDB taxonomy): domain Bacteria; phylum Pseudomonadota; class Gammaproteobacteria; order Pseudomonadales; family Pseudomonadaceae; genus Aquipseudomonas. The sequence goes on along the minus strand of NZ_JYKS01000027.1, from coordinate 76,246 downwards.
GCTCAACTCCGGCAGACCGACTTTGAGCAACCGCGCGGTCTTGCCACTGGCCAGCCTCTCCAGCCCCTGCTCGGGCGGCAGCCGCGACAGCTGCCCGGCCAGGTTCATGGCCAGGATCTCCCGTGAATACACGCCACCACCCAGCTGGTAGATGGCCGCGACCAACTCGCGCAATGCCAGCGGCAACCGCCAACGGGTACGCAACGCCGAGCCAAACGCTGCACCGAACTCGTTGAGCGACAGCTGTACCTTGTCCTCGTCCAGCTCGCCCCCGGCCTGCCGCCATTCCTGCAGGCAGCGCAACACCGCCAGGTCGCCCAGGCAATGCAGCAACCCCGCGCAATAGCAGCGCCCCTCGTCCAGCTCGAACATGCGCGCCAAGGTCCGGCCATATTCGGCAGTGTGCAGCGAAAGGCCCCAGTAATAGGCCGCATGCTGCGTCAGCAGCGGGTCGCTGAGCCGCGCGCTGCGCTTGAGGGTCATGCCCAGGATCAGGTTCATGCTCTGGGTGCTGCCAAGCTTGTTCAAGGCCTGTAGCAATGTTTGCACAGGCGCGTCGCGGTGCATGGCCGCACTGTTGGCAGCGGCAATCAGCACCGCGGTGATCTGTGGGTCACTACCCACTTCCTCTTCTAACACCTTGAGGTTAAGGCCCTGGGGGTTGAGTGCGCGTTTGATCGCGACCTGCACGTCGGCAAACAGCGGCCCGCCGTCAGCGATGGCGCGGCGCTGTTCAAGAAAAGCAGGCAGGCTGACACCAGGCTGCAAGGACGGCACCGGGCAGGCGACTTGTTCGCCAACGGCCAGCAGCAGCTCTTCCAGGCGCTTGCGCAGGTTGTCGAGGTTCAGCGGCTTGCTCAGGTAGGCCGTGGGGTGCAGGGGCAACGCTTCTCGCACACTGGAGCTATCACTGCGCTCGCTCATGAGGATGAACGGCAGGCCGGGGTTGTCTCGCTTGGCGCGCACCTTGCGTAGCAGATCGAGGCCATCGACACCGGACAGCTCACGGGCGGCGATGATCAGGTCGGGCTTGCTCGACAGCGCGGTCATGGCCTGGGTGCCGTCGGCACAGACCTCCAGCCGGGCATCGCAGCGCACGCTGAGCAGCATTTCACGGAGCATGTCACGCACCCAAGGATCGCCTTCGACGATCAGAACGCGGGGAGGGTGGGGGTCTGCAGCGCTCATGGGCGACTCCTGAATGATCCTGGCACACGATCCATCGCAGCTTCCAAACATATCCGTCGGTTAACGATAGCGCCCCCTGCAGCGAATTGGCACAAAAATCCCGCAATGGCGTAATGCTGTTCACTTAAGCAATTGGGGCCGCTCTGCGGCCCCAATCAGTGTGACATCACATTTAAGTGAACAGCATTACCGCAATAGCGGGCAGTTCACAGTTTGTTCATGTTCGCCACCGCGCCGCTATGAGCATTAACTACCGCCTGGCTCACAACATGATCCGTTTCAGTGGTGCTCCACATGACAAAGCCGTATCGCAGACACGGCCAGAGGAGCCCCATGACGCGTACCCTTTCATCTGCAACTCGACAAGCGCTCTCGACCCTGAGAGCTGGCATCGACCAGCGCCTTGCGCAGCACCCCTCGCTGGACAGCATGGGGCTGGCCAACCTGGACCGGGCACTCACGGCGAGTGAAGCGACAAGCGCCCTGCTTACGATCAGGAATGCCACGCACGCCTATTGGGAGTCGGTCGAAAAGACCGATCTGGTTCGGCGCCAGTGCCATATAAAGGATATCGAAGCCACTCTGCGTCAATTGCTCGAGGTCCAGGTCACTGCCGGCACGATCCACTCGATGTACGCGGCCTGCCTGCCCGCCTCGCTCGTTCAGCACGACTTGAAAATCAACACCTTGGGCTTGAAGATCGCAGCAAACCACACCGCCACGCTGCATGGCTGCCTGATGTTCAGCCTGGACAGCGGCCCGACCCTGCTGTGGCTGGCGGGCCGGCAATGGGCCGCGTTCGCCACCCCTGCGTTGGCTCTTGCGGCACTGACCGCGCTGATGAACAAGCCAGTAGCACGGGCCAGCATCACCGATACCCTGACCGGTGCACAGCGCCTCGCGATGACGCAGGCCTCGGCAGTGCAAACCTACGAACAACGCCACTGGGTGATCGAACCCATTCACCGCAACGCATTCGCCGAACTGCACCATCAACTGCGCGCCCTGCAACTGAGCGATATCAAGCTCGCTTTGCAGCCCTCGCCAGTTACCGACGAGTCCCGCTCGGGGCGGATCGAAGATGCCCTTCGCCTGCCTCTGCTACTCGGCCCAGGCAGCAGCCTGGAAGCCATCCTGAACGAAGCCCTCACGCCGTCGCCCAAGGCGCCCCACTGGTTGCGGTACGCGCCTGCGGACCAGGCCGATCAGTGCCTGAATGCACTCATGGAGTATGACCACAGCCGCGCTGCCTTGCTCAGTGTGCTGGATGGGTGCGACAGCAGCGAAAGCTTCGCGGTGAAGCACCTGCGCAGCAAAATCGCCAATGACCTGGGCCTGGCGGTCGACCCGCAGCAGATCGTGTTGGTGACCCAGCGTACGTTACCTGAAACCCTGGCCCCCTACGAAACCCGGCGCAGCCTTGTGAAGCTTGCGCTGCAAGGTCTACACGACGGCGACGCGCAGCCGATGTCGAGCTTCATGATCGGCACGCGCCTCGAACGGCAGGGCAAGCCCCTGCCAGACTCGTATGCCACGCTCACCCCCGCCTATATCGCCAAGCTGGTCGAAACGCTGGCGCTGCACGGCAAGTTTGCCTCTGCCCAGAAAGCCGCGCACAAGCATGAGAATGCCCGAGCGCAGATGAACGCCACCCTGTTGCGGCAGATCGCTGCCCAAGCCTGGTGCGCACGCCTGCAGGGCCAGATCAAGCCCGAAGACCAACAGACCCTTGCGACCTTCGTTGCCGGAAGCGGAACAGGATACGACAGGTTGTCCAGCGCCAACCTGCTATTGGCAGACCAGTACCTGCTGAGCGATGCCCTGCTGGTTCGCCAGGAAAGCGCCGACGGTGCCCTGCAGCGCCTACTGCTCTGCTGCCCGCATCACCCCAAAAAACCTGTAATGGGTTTCGACAACGAACGGCAGTTGCTCATCGAAGTAGTGGGCTGGTTCGCCCATAAGAAGACACAAGACTACCTGCTGACGAACGTAGCCACCCAGCAGCGCTCCACATTCGCAACCTTGATAAAGAATATCGCCGACAAACCATCCCCGAACGAACATCAGCAGCCTGCCAGCACCGAAACGCAAAATTGGGACAGCTGGTACCTCGACTTCCACCGGCAGCGCCAGCAGATCCCGAGCCTGACAAAGCCCTACGAACAGTTCATGACGCTGGTGCGTTTCACCGGCCAGGAAGGGATCAAGGCGCTGACACGCAACCGCATCGACGTAGCCGAGACCAACACCGCCACGCATACGTCCACCTGGCTGGCAACGGCCAGTGCCTCCCAGCGCGGCCAACTGACACGGCTGGAGGAGCAAATCCTGGCTGCCGTTTCGCAGTATGCCGAGGCTGAACACACCCAGCTGCCCGATTTCGAGGCGTATGTCCATGCCCAGGCCAAGGAACGGCTCGAACAGTTGCTCGGGGATGGCGATGTCAGCGTCGACCCTGACACCGTGGTCATCAAGTCACCCAGGGAAACCCTGACCTATACCCAATTGGTACGCAACGGCTATGACGACAGCCTCGGCCTGCTCAACCCCACCGCCGACACTACGGCAACCTTCGAAGGCCCTGCCGGAGTCGACCTCTCGGCGTTGACGCCGCAGTCGGTCACAAGTTCGATACGCGGCCTGTGGGTATCCGACCGCTACGTCAACCTGATCGAGGAAACCCTGCTGTCGCCGTTACATACTGGCTACGCTTGGCGCCGTCGGCACAGCGTGCTGATCGTACAGCTGCAGATGCAGCAGGCGGCGCTGCGCAGCCTGTTGCAAGGGCACCTGGATGCGGACCAGTACGCCTGGGTGCTGGCGAGCATCCACAGCATGCACCGCACCACTAGCGCGGATCGGGAACGTCATGCGTTCTATCGATTGGTGGTGCGTATCGACAATGAGTTCCTGGCCAACGAGCCGATAGTCGGCAAGTTGTTCAACGAACTGTATCGGATCATGGGCAAGACGCCGCCCTATCGTGAAGAAGTCATCCACGGCTGCTACTTGCTCAAACCGCCTGGAGGGCAAGACGCGCAGACGCTGCTCTATACCCCCGCGGCGGCCGATGGTATCGCCTTCCGACCTTTCAGCAACTTTGTACAGTCGCTCAAGACCCCTGGCATGATCGACTACTACAAGGACCGCAGCCGCAGGCAAGCCGGGCAACTGCTGAGTTTCCTGTTCAGGGACCTTAGCGAGGGCGGCCCGAGCCTGGTACCGACCTTGCCTGAAGCGCCGGCGGACGACCTACGCACGTTGTGCTACAACGAGCCGCTGCAACAACGTATCGTCGATGTGCGCGATGTCAGCAAGGGCCGGGCCGACATGATCGCACGCATTGTCTGGAACACGCTGGAAACGGTTGTCCAGGTCGTGACGCTGCCCCTGCCTCCTGCTGCGTTCGCGGTGGGGGCCGTCCTTGCCCTGCGCGATTACGTGGCAGCGCTGAGCACTTTCATCAACCGGGATGCTGGCAGCGCAAGCCTGTATCTGTTGTCTTCCCTGCTCAATGGCACCGGTGCCTATGGCGACCTGACGCATGGCCTGAAAGGCTTCGGCGGTCTGCTGCGCAATGCCGAGCGACTCCCCAGCCAACCGCGACGCTGGGCAGAGACGAAAAAGGCATTGCGCGGGCTCACCGAGCGCGAACTCAAGACCGTGGAGCTCAACGGCCAACCCCTGCTGGTCGGCACCCCTTCCCCAAAAGGATTGGCGCGGGTAGCCCGGCGCAGCGAAAGCGGTGAACTGATCGATACCGGACATTATGCCCTGCAGGACAAGCTTGGCGACTGGACGCCGGTGGAAAGCATCGGCAGTGCATCGGCTACAGCAGCGCCCGAGAGGTACGCCGTCAACATCTCGCTGGAAAGTGGTACCCCGGCCGGAAATGCACACGCGCAAGGCATCACCCTGGTCAATGACCGCCCGTATGTGAAGATCGACAACCGGGTGTTCCAGGTACAGTTCGACCCCTACACCAGCCAATGGGCGATCATCGACCCGGCCAACCCCTTCGCCTTCTTCGGACGCCAGCCAGTGGTGCGCCAGGCCGACGGCACCTGGAAGCGTGCCGACGCCGGGGGGCTGCTTGGCGGAAACCCTGGCGACAACGGCCAGGTCACCACGCCCAAGCACCCGACCACGCCCGAAACCGAAACGCCCGCCGCGGCAGGTGGCGACACTGCTGTACCCCTGCGCAGCGACCGTTCGAGCTTCTGGGATACCTGCATGAAACCGGACAAGACGCAAAGTGAGCGGCTCGCGAACCAGGCCGAGGACCGCCACCGCGCTCTGCTGGACGATGCCGATGTCGCTCGCCTGAACGAAGGCGAGGAACCGCTGATGGACGAGGATCAGTTCGAGCATCTAGAAACCGAGGAGGGCATCACCTATACCTATAACGAAGGCGACAACTACAAGAACTTCCTGATCGGCCAATACACTGACGAAAACGCACAGATCAACAGCTACCTGCGCCGCGGCGTGCATGAGTTCCGGTTTTGCGACTCGGACACCTTCGTCGACAAGCTTGTCGACTCGCTGGAAGCCCTGCCCAAGGACAACAAGGTTCCCCTGTATCGGGGTGGACATGGTTCAAGGAGCACCTCAGGCGAACATTTTCGCAAAGGCAAGCTCAAGAAGGGCGATGTGCTGGTCAACTCGGACCTGGCTTCCTTTACGGAAAACCCTTACGTCGTACGCGATTTCGCCACCGATAAGCTCGCATCGGCGGACAACATAACGGGCAGGTTCGACAATACATCGGTGGTCTTTGAGCTGCCTGCCGGTCAGTACCACAGCGGCGCCCCCATTGCGCCGCTGTCATGGTCCAGCACAGAAGCGGAAACGCTGTTCCCGCCGGGATGCCGCTTCCAGATCGATGACATCGGCGAAGTGGTTGGTGACGATTTCCGTTTCGTCAATGTGAAGCTCAAGGAAGTCCCGGACGAGGTTCCTGTGGAACACCCCGTATTCGATCTGCGCACAGGCAACCCCTTCAAGCGCGACGAGTATGCCGCGATGCTGAAAAACGACGACTTGGTCGAGCGCTTCTTCCCAAGCGCAGTCTGGGCATCCTCCGACACCTGAACACCAGGCGAAAAAAAACCGCCCAGGCATTGCCTGGGCGGTTTTCTTACTGAGGCGAATCAGCGATCACGCCAGTTCGGCGAAGCACTCTTCGATGATGGCCAGGCCTTTGTCCAGCAGTGCGTCTTCGGCGGTCAGCGGAACCAGGATACGCAGGACGTTGCCGTAGGTGCCGCAAGACAGCAGGATCAGACCCTTCTCACGTGCCTTGGCCACAACCTGGCCAACAGCAGCAGCGTTCGGGGTGTGAGTGCCTTTCTCGAACACTTCGACGGCAATCATCGAGCCCAGACCACGGACGTCGCCGATGATCGGGTACTTCTTCTGGATTTCGCGCAGGCCAGTGGTCAGGCGCTCACCCACAGCCTTGCTGCGGTCCAGCAGTTTTTCTTCTTCGAACACTTCGATCACGGCCAGGGCCGCGGCGCAAGCGATCGGCGAGCCGGCGTAGGTACCGCCCAGGCCGCCCGGGGCGATGGCGTCCATGTACTCGGCCTTGCCGCACACACCGGCCAGCGGGAAGCCGCCAGCGATGGACTTGGCGAAGGTGGTCAGGTCAGGCGCAACGCCCATCTGCTCCATGGCGAAGAAGGTGCCGGTACGGCCAGCGCCAGTCTGCACTTCGTCGGCGATCAGCAGGATGCCGTGCTGGTCGCACAGGGCGCGCAGGCGCTGCATCAGCTCTTTCGGCGCTGGCAGGAAGCCGCCTTCGCCTTGTACCGGCTCGAGGATGATCGCGGCGATATCGCGCGGCTCGGCGTCGTTCTTGAAGATGCGCTCGACCGAGGCGATGGCGTCGTCAACGCTGATACCGTGCAGTTCGCTCGGGAACAGGGCGCGGAAGATGCCGCCTGGCATCAGGCCCATGCCAGCGGAGTACGGCACGACCTTGCCGGTCAGGCCCAGGGTCATCATGGTACGGCCGTGGTAGCCGCCGGTGAAGGCGATGACGCCAGCACGGCCAGTGGCGGCACGGGCGATCTTGACGGCGTTTTCAACGGCTTCGGAGCCGGTGGTGACCAGCAGGGTCTTCTTGTCGAAGTCGCCTGGTACCAGCTTGTTGATCTTTTCGCACAGCTCTACGTAGGGTTCGTAGGCCAGCACCTGGAAGCAGGTGTGGCTGACCTTGGTCAGCTGATCTTGCACGGCAGCAACCACTTTCGGGTGCAGGTGGCCGGTGTTCAGTACTGCGATGCCGCCGGCGAAGTCGATCAGTTCGCGGCCTTCAACGTCGATCACGGTCGAGTTCTTCGCGGTGTCGACGAAGATCGGGTGGATCTGGCCAACGCCACGTGGGACGGCAGCTACACGACGTTGCATCAAGGATTCGTTGGTCTTGCTCATAATGCCCTCATTGCGCCGGTTTGGAGTGGCGCTTTTATTCGGGGGTGGCTGGGTGTGCCCGCGAACAGTATTCGTTGATCGACTGCCGTGAACGCCCTGACCACCAGGTACTGCGATGTCAAAAAGGCCAGCGAGACGTCGCTCTCGCGCCCCGCTGGCAGAGGTAAAGCCGTTACCGTGCGATCAGACGCTGATGCACAGGTATTTGATTTCGAGGTAGTCCTCGATACCGTACTTGGAACCTTCACGGCCCAGGCCCGAAGCCTTGATGCCGCCGAAAGGTGCCACTTCGTTGGAGATCAGGCCGGTGTTGATACCCACCATGCCGTATTCCAGGGCTTCGGCAACACGGAACACACGGCTCATGTCGCGGGCGTAGAAGTACGAGGCCAGGCCGAACTCGGTGTCGTTGGACATGGCGATGACTTCGGCTTCGTCCTTGAAGCGGAACAGCGGCGCCAGGGGGCCGAAGGTCTCTTCCTTGGCGACGGCTGCGGTCTTCGGCACGTCGACCAGGATGGTCGGCTCGAAGAAGTTGCCTTCGATGATCTTGCCACCGGCCAGCACCTTGGCGCCTTTGCCAACGGCATCTTCGATGTGTTCCTGGACCTTGGCGACAGCCTTGCCATCGATCAGCGGACCGGTGGTGGTGCCGTCTTCCAGGCCGTTACCGATCTTCAGCTTGGCAACTGCGGCGGCCAGCTTCTCGGCAAACGCGTCGTAGACGCCGTCCTGTACGTAGATACGGTTGGCGCAGACGCATGTCTGGCCGTTGTTGCGGTACTTGGAGATGATCGCGCCCTCGACCGCCTTGTCCAGGTCGGCGTCGTCGAACACGATGAACGGGGCGTTGCCACCCAGCTCCAGGGAAACCTTCTTGATGTCCTTGGCGCATTCTTCCATCAGCTGGCGACCGATTTCGGTCGAGCCGGTGAAGGACAGCTTGCGTACCAGGGAGTTGCCGGTCAGCTCGCCGCCGACTTCGCCAGCGCTGCCGGTAACCACGCTCAGCACGCCAGCCGGGATGCCGGCGCGGTGGGCCAGCTCGACCAGGGCCAGGGCGGAGTACGGGGTCTGCGAAGCAGGCTTGAGCACCATGGTGCAGCCAGCGGCCAGGGCCGGGCCAGCTTTACGGGTGATCATGGCGGCCGGGAAGTTCCACGGGGTGATGGCCGCGGTAACGCCGATTGGCTGCTTGATGACGATCAGGCGCTTGTCTGGCTGATGGCCAGGGATGGTGTCACCGTAGACGCGCTTGGCTTCTTCGGCGAACCACTCGATGAACGAGGCAGCATAGGCGATTTCGCCCTTGGCTTCGGCCAGTGGCTTGCCTTGTTCGGTGGTCATCAGGCGAGCCAGGTCGTCCTGGTTCTCGATCATCAGTTCGAACCAGCGACGCAGCTTGGCCGAACGCTCTTTGGCGGTCAGTGCACGCCAGGCCGGCAGGGCCTTGTCGGCGGCTTCGATGGCGCGGCGGGTTTCCGCGGTGCCCATCTTCGGCACGGTACCGATGACTTCACCGGTGGCCGGGTTGGTCACCTTGATGGTCTGGCCATTGTCCGCATCCAGCCACTCACCATTGATGTAGGCTTGCTGGCGGAACAACTGAGCGTCTTTGAGCTGCATGTCGGCTTCCCGAATTGTTGATTGTTGAAAAGCGCCCAAGGCAGGGCATCGAGCGTTTGAAATCTCAAACGAATGCTAAGCGGCTGCTGGGGTGTTGGACAATAGGCTGTTCGAAAAAAAGAACGAATGGTTGAACAGCCTGGCGGAAAATTCACAATTCTGTGCTGTGGCAACTGGCCTCTTCGCGGGCAAGCCCGCTCCTACAAGAGCCCCGCCAGCCTGGAATTCGGCGGGGCTCTTGTAGGAGCGGGCTTGCCCGCGAAGAGGCCATTACAGGTTAGACGAACGAGCTGAAGGAAATGTGATGGGAGGACCGACGGCCCTCCCGGAAGGGATGAATCAAAAAGCCTTGGCCAAGTCGATCACCAGCGCCCGATAACCCACCGAACCCGGTTGCCGGCTGTGCACCTTCAGCTCCACCAGCACCTCCTGGGTCCCGCGCCGAACTTCGTTGAGCACCGTGGTGGTGAGTTTCTGCGGGGTCAGGAAATTCACCGAAGCCGAGTAGATGAACTGGGTATCGGTCTCCGGCCGGTAGGCCACCACCGAGGTCACCGGGCTGTACCACTCGTCGCCGCGCTCCTTGCCGTACTCCCACACCTGCTCGACCGTGCCCTTGGCCTCGTCGATGCGGTACTCCACCGCCCGGCTGTAGTTGCCGCTGAGCTTGGTCGGGGCAAAGTCGCGTCCCCAGCCGTTGTCGAACACGGTCAGCGTACCTTTGCCAGTCAGCCAGGCGGTGTGCTGGGTCCATGACCAGTCGAAGCCTTCACTTTCGACCGGTGTCAGCACCTTCTCGCGCAGATGCTGCGGCCAGCCTTGTGGCGAGGCGAGAATCCATTTCACCTGCTTGTCACGGCCGATCTTCACCACGCCCTGGTGCCGTGCTGAAACGATGATGCTGTCGTCATCGGCGTCGTAGTCGATGGCATTGACGTGCGCCCAGTTGCGCCCGGTACCCACACCCGGCGTGTCACCAAAGGGCAAGTCACCTTCAGCCAGCTCGTTGGTCAACCGCTCGTCCTGCTTCTGTACCCCATCCGGCAACTGGATCGCCGCCTTGCCCAGGGTTTCCAGCAGGTCGCCACGGTACGGGTCGAGGATCTGGTTGAGGTCCCAGAAGTCCAGGACATCGCCAGCCTCGTTGACCTCGATGATGTGGTCGCGGATCGAACGCACCCGCTTGCCGTCGGGCCGGCGGTAGTCGCTGGTGCCAACCCGCAGTAGATAGGTGCCGTTGGCGGTCTCGCGGATTTCGTGGGAAAAATCGGCGAACTTGTCGGGCAGGCTGCGCTGCCAGATGCGTCGGCCCAGCAGGTCGTACTTGGAATAGGTCTGGCCCTGGCCCCAGATCAGCTTGCCGTCGCGGGTCTGCTGGAAGCCCATGGTGCCGCCCAGGCCATCACGCCGGTTGGAGTCATGGATCTGCTCGATATCCAGGTACCAGCGCACGTCGCCATTGCTGTCGGCGATCCAGTTGTTGCCCACCTGGTCCCATTCCGCCGCGCCGCCCAGGGCGTTCCACTTGAAGGCGCGCCCGCCCGGAATGTCGCCCAGCAGGTGATTGAACAGGTACAGGCGCTTTTCAAAGCCTGGCGCCACCTTGACCGGCTCCACTTCCGGCAAGGCTGCGGTCTGCTTCGCCACCACCGGCAGGCGCACGGCCGGGGCGTAGATCTGGTACTGCTCGCGGATGCGCTCGCCATCGAGCTTGTAGGTCACTTCCACCTGGTTGACGTGGTCCGGGTATAGCCCGAATACGGGGATGCCGCCGTAGGTCCACAGTGAACGGTCGGACACCTCGTAGGTGATGTCCACGCCGCGCTCGCCACGCCCCAGCACGCGCACATGCGCGGCACTCAGGCTGCGCCCGCCGTCGCGGATGATCGCGGTCAGCGGCGCCAGGCGGTATGGGTTGACCACCACGTCGCCGAGCAGCGCTTCGTCGTGCGCGGGCACCTTGGCGGTCAGGCAGGCGCCTTCAGGCAAGGCGGGGGTTTCAGTCTTGGCATTCATGGCATAGCTCCTTGTGCTCAGAAGTCGTAACGGGCGGTGGCGCCGAAGGTGCGCGGGGTGCCGAGCACGCCGGCATAGCCACCGTTGGCGGAGTTCCACAGGCTGGTGAAGTAGGTTTTGTCGCCGGCGTTTTTCACCCACAGCGACAGGTCGACCACGCCATCGCCCTGGTCCAGGCGCACACCGGCGGAAAGGTTGACCAGCGCATAGCTGGGGATCTGGCCGAAATCGGAATCGTCGATGGTGCCCACCGCCTTGGAGCGGAAGGCGTAGCTGGCGGTGACATATGGCTCGACATGCTCGCCGGCCTGCCACTTGTACTGGGTGTTGAGGTTGGCGATGTACTTGGAGGCGCCGACCACCTGGTGGCCGGACAGGTCGCAGGTGGCGGTGGCATTGGCCAGGCTCATCTCTGGCGGGCATGGGGCGTCGTCGTACTCGGTGTAGCGCACATCGTTCCACGAGCCGTTGAAGTTGACCGTGAGGCCGCGCAGCGGCAATGCCGTGGCTTCGAACTCCAGGCCGCGCGAGCGCACGCGGCCGGCGTTGGCCAGGTACTGCACGCGGTTGATCTGGTCGTAGACGTTGGCCTGGTAGCCATGCACCTCGGCCCAGAACAGGTTGGCGTTGAGCTGCAGGCGGTCGTCGAACAGCGTGCTTTTCAAGCCCACTTCGGCGTTGTTGACCCGCTCGGTGCCGACCAGCAGCGAGTCGGTGCCCAGCCGTGGCGCGGCGCCAACGGTAAGGTTGATACCGCCAGATTTCTCGCCATGGGTCAGGGTGGCGTAGCCCAGCAGCTGCTCGTTGAAGCGGTAGCTCAGGCCCAGCAGGCCGGAGGGGCTGAAGCTGTACTGGTTGAGGTCGCCGGAATCGTAGGCCCCTACCCGCGCCTGCCGCGCGGTGGCAGCAGCGCCGGTCACTGCCGTGCCGCCGGTGGGCGCATCGCGGGTCACCCAGGCGCTCTTCTCTTCATAAGTGCCACGGATGCCGACGGTGAAGTCCAGGCGCTCGGTAACGTGCCAGGTACCCTGGGCGAACAGCGCATAGCTGTCGGTATCGATATGCCCGTCACCGATGGTGTTGACGTTGTTCAGCGCACCGGCCGGGGTGAGGTTCCAGACATCAGCCTGCGGGCCGTAATAGGTGAAGGACTTGTTGTCCAGGTCCTGTTTGAAGTAGTAGGCACCCAGCACGTAGTCGAAGACGCCACCGGTGGGTGAGGCCAGGCGGATTTCCTGCGAATACTGCTTGTCGCGCACCGATACACCGGCGCTGTAGAACACTGGCACGTTGAGGCCGTCGTCGTTGCGTGGGGTAAAGTCCCACCAGCGGTAGGCGGTGATCGAGGTCAGGGTGAAGTCGTTGGGCAGGGTCCAGTTGGCCTCCACCGAGGTGCCGCCCTGGAATACCGTCACCTGCTGGTCGGCATCGAAATTGACCTTGCGGTGCTTGCCCGACACCAGTGTCGCGCCTGCCTGGGCGGCCAGGCTCTCGTAGCGGTTGACGCCATTGATGGTGGGGCCGGTGCTGTACAGGCTGAGGATGCCGTTGTTGGAGTCTTCTTCGTTGTATTCGCCGATCCAGCGCAGGTTGAAGGTGTCGCTGGGCTGGAACAGCAGCTGGGTGCGAAAGCCCTGGCGCTTGCCGCCGTTGAGATCGTCGCCGTTGTGAATGTTCTTCACGTAGCCGTCGTCTTCGGTGCGGTAGGCGCTGATGCGTCCGGCCAGGGTCTCGCTTATCGGCCCCGAAAAGCTGCCCTGGGTCTGCAGGTAGCCGTCTTCGCCAATCGACTGCTGGATGCTGCCCTCACGATGAAAGGTGGGCTTGCGCGTGGTGATGTTCAGTACCCCGGCGGTGGTGTTCTTGCCGAACAGCGTGCCTTGCGGGCCGCGCAGCACTTCCAGTTGCTCCACGTCCAGCAGGTCGAACACCGCCATGCCGGGGCGGCCGAGGTAGACGTTGTCCAGATAGATACCGACGCTGCCCTCCAGGCCGTCGCTGGCGGGGTTGTTGCCCAGGCCACGGATCGAGATGCTCGACTGGCGGGCATGTACGTAGGCGACGTTGGTGCTGGGCACCAGTTGCTGCAAATCCTGCACACGGTAGATGCGCTGGGTTTCCAGGGTTTCGCTGCTCAGCACGCTGATCGGCGTGGGCACGCTTTGCGCGGTTTCTTCGCGGCGGCGGGCATTGACTGTGACAGTGCCGAGCTTGGCCTCCTGCTCCACCGCCGCGGTGGCGCTGACGGGTTCTTCGGCGAAGCTGGCAGAGGACGCCGCCAGCAGCACGCCAGCGGCCAAGGGTTGCAAGGTGAAACGCGACGCGCGCGCAGGCCAACGGGAAACTCCGGACATGCAAATGCTCCTTGAGGCATGGGCCCTGGCGAGCATTTCCGTTGGCGGAACCGAATCGCGGTCAGTCGGGCTTATATTCTTTTAAGAGATATAAATATTTGTAATTCATATTTTGTGGAATAAGTGACTCCCTTTATAAGGGGACTCATCCTTGTCAGCAATTGCATTTGACCGAAGGTTTCAATGTAGAAAATGCATATCGATCTGCGTCAGTTGCGCCACTACATTGCCCTTGTCGAGCATCGCAGCTTCGTCGCCGCGGCGGCCGCGGTAAACCTGTCGCAATCGGCGTTCAGCCGTAGCATCCAGACCCTGGAGCACAACATCGGCTGCCGCCTGGTGGACCGCGCCAGCAAAGAGCTCGCGCCGACCCGCCAGGGCTTGCTGGTGCTGGAGCATTCGCGGCGGCTGGTGCATGGGGCGCACAACCTGGTCAACGAGATCCATCAGTTCAACGGTGCCACCACCGGGGTGGTGCGCTTCGGCTCCGGCCCTGCGCCAGCCGGCGGCCTGGTGCCGCGGGCGGTGGCCCGTTTCGTGGCCGAGTACCCGGCGGCGCGCACCTGTTTTCAGGTGGATAACTGGCAAGCGCTGAACCGCAAGCTGGTTGCCGAAGAGATCGAGTTCTTCGTTGCCGATACCCGCCAGTTCGAGTCCGACCCGGATTACCACGTGCACAAGCTGGCGCCGCAGCGCTGGCATTTCTGCTGCCGCGCCGGGCACCCGCTGACCCAACGGGAAACCGTGCAGGCGCGGGACCTGTTCGACTACCCACTGGCCACCACCTTCCGCCCGCCGAACATCCGCAAGATTCTCAGTGACCTCAGTGGGCGCCAGGATTTTCTGCCGTCGGTGGAGTGCGAGCATGGCTATGCGCTGCTGAATGTGGTGATGCATTCGGACACCATCGGCATTGCCTGCAATGCCAACTTGCGGCCGTATCAGCGTGACGGGGGGCTGGTGGCGTTACAGCTGGCAGGCCTTTCGCCGGAGCAAGAAGAGTCGTTCTACACCCGCTATGGGGTGGTGAGCCGGGTGGGCTATGGGCTATCGCCGTTGGCTCAGGGGTTGGTCAGGCAACTGATTGCCTGTGATACCGAGGTGTAGCTGGCGGGGGCTTTGCCCCCGAATCGCCGGCAAGCCAGCTCCCACCTCGACCGCATGGGCCTCAAGACATGTGCAGTACCTGTGGGAGCTGGCTTGCCGGCGAAAGGGCCGCAAAGCGGCCCCGGGTTCTCAACCTTTGCGGGTAGTCCGGCTCAACTGCCCATCGACACCCACTGGCACCTCACCGGCCAAAGTCACCCGGCGCACCACCCGCGGCTGGGTGCCATAGTCATCCACCGCATAATGCTGCGTCGCGCGGTTATCCCAGATCGCCACGTCCCCCGCCTGCCAGCGCCAGCGCACAGTGTTCTCCAGGCGCGTCACATGCCCTTGCAGCACCGCGAACAGGTGCTGCGAATCGGCCAGCGAATAGCCTTTGATGCGCTTCACGAAATGCCCCAGTTGCAACACCCGCTCGCCACTGATCGGGTGCACACGCACCACCGGGTGCTCGGTCTCGTACACGGTGGAGGTGAACACCTTGCGATAATGCTCTAGCTTGGCCGGGTCGACGTCGGGCTTGATGCTGGCGTAGTCGTATTCATTGCTGTGCACCGCCCACAACTTGTCGGCCAGCTCACGCAGCGGCTCGGGCAGCTCCTGGTACGCTGCAGCGGTGTTGGCCCAAACGGTATCGCCACCAGCTGCCGGCGCCACCACGCTGCGCAGGATCGAGGCCTTGGGGTAGGCGTCGACGAAGGTCACGTCGGTGTGCCAGGAGTTGGCCCGCTGGCCTTCGGCACCATCGAGCTGCAACAGGTAGCTGGTGCCATCGACCACCGGCACGGTGGGGTGGGCGATCGGCTCGCCGAGCAGCTTGGCGAAGGCCTCCTGGCTCTGGTCATCGAGGTGGGTCTGGCCACGGAAGAAGATCACCTTGTGCTTCACCAGTGCGGCCTGGATGGCCTCGAGGGTAGCGGCGTCCAGGTCGGCAGACAGTTTCACCCCGCGGATCTCGGCGCCGATACGGCCGGCAACCGAGTGAATGTCGAGTTCGAGGGCTTGTGGCGCGGTGGCCAGGGCGGCATTGCTCATGGTCATGGTCCTTGCAGTCATTGTCGGGTTTGAAGGTTCAGCGGGTGGCCTGCACGGCCTGTTCCTGTTGCAGGGCAGCATCGAGGAAACGCGGTTCGATCCAGTCGGCTACCTGGAAGCCACGGCGGATCAGGCGCTCTTTGGCAGCCAGGTCGACACCCTGCTGCAGTTGGCCGACGAATTCGGCGTCCAGCCGTGGGTCGAAGTAGTGGGCGAGGTCTTCCTTGGCCAGGTCATCGCGCAGGATGCTGCGCGGCCAGTTGGCATTGCTGGCCACCAGGTCGACATAAGCCTCGCGGTTGTGTTCATCGCGTAGCCAGGTACTGGCCCGCTCCTGGGCGTTGACCAGCCGCTGGACCAGCTCGGGGTACTTGCGGATGAAGTCGCCGGTGCCCAGTAACACCGCCTGGGTGCTGCCGGCGCCTTCGAGGTCACGAGAATTGACCGGCAGCTCGACCAGCCCGCGCTCACGCAGCGACAGCAGGCTCGACAAACCCCAGGTGGCATCGATCTGTTTGGCGGCCAGCGCGGCGTTGGCGGCGTTGAAGTCCAGGTTGATCACCTTCAGTTCGCGCTCGGTAAGCCCTTGGCTGGCCAGGGCGCTGGCAAACGACAACTGGTTGGCGGTGCCGCGGAACACTGCCACGCGCTTGCCCTTGAGGTCGTGCAAGGTCTTGATGCCAGAGCCAGGCACCACGCCCAGGTAGCTCTTGACCCCGCGCACGCCCGCCGACAGCACGCGGGTATCCAGGCCATTGGCCTTGCCGACGATCGCGGCCAGGTCGCCCAGGTAGGCGAAGTCGGCCTGGCCGTTGGCCAACGCCTCGTTCACCACCGGCCCGGCACCCTTGAAGAAGTGCCAGTCGATGCGGATGCCATCCTTGGCGAATTCCTTCTCCAGCAACTGCTGGTCACGCAGCACATCGACCACGCCGCCGGCGCTGGGCTTGCTGCCCGCGCTGAGGTCGGGCACGGCGATGCGGATGCTCGCTGGCTTGGCTGGCTCGGCGGCATGGGCGCTGAGGGTGAAGGCCAGCCCAAGAGCGGTGATCAGGTGGCGCAATGGGGTTTTCATGGCAAGGCTCCTTGGCAGGCTGCCACCGGCGATGGCCGGCGCTTTGCTCAGAAGCTAGGCAGGTCTGGTTAGAACCTACAAAGATCAAAACTTCATTTTTTAGTAACTGGAAGGCATAAATCAGGCGCTATGCGGGCCTGCGGCGGGCTTGCGGAAAACGCATGGAAAATATGAGGAAAACGCAACGGATAGGGGCTTCCGGATGCATGGGGCGCATGTTCTTATCTCTTGAAATTCACTTTTGATAATTTTTAATTCCATAAGTGAATAGCCTAACAACGTCCTTGAGAGATGGCCGATGAATGGAGTTCTGAGCAGAGGTCGGGGTTGGCTTCGGGGGCCGCTGCGCGGCCCTTTCGCGACACAAGGCCGCTCCCACAGCATCCTGCCGTACTTGTTGCCTGTGCTGGTTGCGGTGCTGTGGGTGGTGGCCAGCCGGCAGCAGTGGATGAGCGAGCAGATCCTGCCGGCACCGGCACTGGTGTGGCAGAGCGCGCTGGAGTTTGGCTCCGGCGAGCTGTGGGGGCACTTGTGGATAAGCCTGCAGCGACTGTGCTGGGGGTTGGCGCTCGGCATCGGCAGTGGCTTGCTGCTGGGCGTGTGGCTGGGTGCTTCGCGGCGGGCGCAGACGCTGGTGCTGCCAACCTTCGTGGCGCTGGCACAGATCCCTACCCTGGCCTGGATCCCGTTGTTCATGCTGTTCTTCGGCATCGGCGAGCTGCTCAAGCTGGTGGTGCTGGTAAAAGCCGTGGTGGTCCCGGTTACCTTGCACACGCTGGTAGGCGTGCGCGATGCCCAACCCAAGCTGCGTGAGGCGGCTGCGGCGTTGCGTCTGTCTCGCCACCTGCTATTCCTGCGCCTGTTGCTGCCAGCGGCCCTACCTGCCTTCCTCACCGGCGTGCGCCTGGCCCTGGCCACCGGCTGGACTTCGCTGCTGGCGGTCGAGTTGCTGGCTTCCAGCGAAGGCATCGGCTACCTGATGGTATGGGGGCGGCAGTTGTTCATGCTCGACCTGGTGCTGCTGTGCATCCTGATGATCGGCCTGGTTGGCGCCGTGCTGGAACGCGGCTTCTCTGCCGTGGAGAAACGCCTGCTGTACTGGCCACAACCGGCTACCGGCGAGCAGCAGCGCGGACCGCTGCCAAGTGGCTGGCAAAGCCTGCTGCTGCCACTGGCGCTGCTGGCGTTGTGGCAGGCCAGCAGCAGCTTTGCCTGGGTCGACCCGAACATCCTGACCTCGCCACTGGAGGTACTGCGCACCCTGCTGGTCGGCCTGGCCGATGGTTCGTTGCCGCAGGCCTTGCTGCTGAGCCTGCAGCGCACCCTGACCGGCCTGCTGCTGGGCGGCGGCGCAGGCCTGCTGGCCGGTTTGTTGCTGGGGCTGTCCAGCCCTGCCGAACGTATCTTCGGGCCAAGTCTGTCGGCCTTGCGTCAGGTGGCGCTGTTCGCCTGGGTGCCACTGCTCACCGCCTGGTTCGGCCTGGGTGAAGGGGCCAAGCACGTGTTCGTCAGCCTGGCCGCATTCTTCCCGCTGCTGATCGCCACCCAACGCGGTATTGCCAGCCTCTCGCCGCAGCTGGGCGAAGCGGCCCGTAGCTTGCGCCTGAACCTGTGGCAACGCCTGCGCCTGCTGGTGCTGCCCGGCGCGGCCCCGGCCATTTTCGCCGGCCTGCGCCTGTCGCTGATCTATGCCTGGCTGGGCACCATCGGCGCCGAGTACTTCATGCCCTCGGACGGCGGCATCGCCAGCCTGATGATCGGTGCCCAGCAACTGTTCCGCATGGACCAGGTGATGGCCGCCATGGTCCTGATCGGCCTGGTCGGCGCCCTGCTCGGCAGCCTTGGACAACGCCTCGAATCGCGCGCCACGCGCTGGAGAACCGCATGAACGCCTTCAACACTTCGCACCTGCACGCGGCCAACCAGCCCGACACCACCCCGCCCTTGGTCAGCTTCGAGGGGGTCGGCAAGGTCTTCAGCGTGGACGGCCAACCGTTCGAGGCCATCCGCAACTTCAACCTGGCGATCAACGAAGGCGAGTTCATTGCCATTGTCGGTGCCTCCGGTTGCGGCAAATCCACATTGCTGCGCTTGCTGGTGGGCCTGGATACCGACTACAGCGGCAGCATCCGTGTCGATGGCCAGGCCGTCAGCGGCATCGGTGGCGAGCGCGGCATCGTGTTCCAGGAACACCGGCTGTTCCCCTGGCTGAGCGTCGAGCAGAACATCGCGCTGGGCTTGGTCAACGAACCGCTCACCCAGGGCGAGCGTGCCCGGCGAGTGCATGAATTCGTGCAACTGGTGGGCCTGGCTGGCTTCGAGTCGGCCTACCCGCACCAGCTGTCCGGCGGCATGGCCCAACGCGTGGCGATCGCCCGCGGCCTGGTGGCCAGCCCGCGCATCCTGCTACTCGACGAGCCGTTCGGCGCGCTGGATGCGCTGACCCGCCAGCAACTGCAGGACGAGCTGCTGGCCATTCGCGAGCGGGCCGGTATCACCACCCTGCTGGTAACCCATGACGCCGAAGAGGCCACCTACCTGGCTGATCGGGTAGTGGTGCTGGAGCCGCGCCCCGGGCGGATCAAGTCGGTGGTGGAAATCGACCTGCCGCACCCACGTTTGCGCAGCGGTGTGGCGCTGCATGGCCTGCGCGAGAAGGTGCTGCACCAGATTACCGGTGACGGCGGCTTGCCACCGCCGGTACGACGGGTAGAGGGTTTGAGGCCCGAACTGATCGCTTTGTAACGCCCGCCTGCACTGGCCTCATCGCCGGCAAGCCGGCTCCCACCTCGACCGCATCGCGCTCAAGGCCTGTGCAGTACCTGTGGGAGCTGGCTTGCCGGCGATGGGCCGGGCCTGTCAACCAAGCTGGCGCAGATAGGCCCAAGGGTAGATACCACGCTCGTGGCCATCGCTGAATATCAACTGCACCCCATACCCCTGCGCCACCACACGCTCTACACGCACATCATCCCTTACCAGCGAAACCCGCCCCTGCAACCGCGCCGCCCGGCATTGCGAGCAGGGGCATGCGCCACGCAGGCGAGCGTGGCTGACGACCTGCTCGGCCTCCTGCCATTGCACAGTCAACTGCCTCGCCTCGCGCTGGTTATGTATCGCGCCCGGGTTGTTCATCACACGGCCCCGCGCAACTGCGCCAAGGCAATGCGCACTGCCTTGCGCACTTCCGGGTCACCGTCGGCCTCGGCCGCCTGCAGCAGCGGCAAGGCGCGGGGCTGGCCCAGTTCGCCAAGCGCCAGCGCGGCTTCCTTGCGCAGGTTGGCGATGCCGTGGCCGAGCAACCCAGCCAGCGCCCCCAGTGCCTCGGCATGGCGCAGGCGGCCCAACGAGCGGGCGGCGCGCAAGCGAACCTGCCAGAAGTCATCGTCCAACGCGTCGACCAATGCCTGACCGGCCTGGGCATGACCAACCTTGCCCAGGGTCGTCGCGGCCTCTTCGCGCACCTGCCAGGCAGGGTCATGCAATGCACCAATCAAAGCCGGCAACACGCTGCTGTGGCGAGCAAGGCCCAGGGCGCCAATTGCCGCGCGACGTACCTCAGTGTCGGGCTCATGCTCGGCCAGTTTCGCCAGCGCGGGCAGCGCCGGCTCATGCTTGAGCCAGCCCAGGATACCCACGGCTTCGCGCCGTACAGCGGAGTCCTGGTCCTGCAGTGCCAACAGCGCCGGCCTGGCGGCATCCTCAAGGCGCAGCTCGCGCAGGGCACGCAACGCACTGGCACGGACGAAGGCATCGGCATGGCCGACCCATGGCAGGATCAACTGCCCGGTCTCTTGGCTCTTCAGCTCGCTGAGGCTCTGCGCGGCGGCAAGACGCACCGTTTCGGCGCTGTCGGCCAACGCGGCACACAGCGCCTGTACCACTTCCGGCTCTTCCCAGGCTTCCAGCAAGCGTGCGGCCTCGGCGCGCACCTCATCGGCACCATCGACCAGCAGGGCATCGGTCAGCCATGGCAAGGCTTGCGGATCTTCCAGGTCGGCCAGTTCGATCAAGGCGATGCGCCGCACGCCTGCGTCGGCCGCGTCGAGACGTAGCAGCAGTTCGAGAATGTCGGGGTTGTCGATGTGTCGTTCAGTCATAGGGCAATCCGTAGCGGCGGGTGGTCGCTGGCTGGCAGGCCAAGTGGCGTCAGGCGCGGAAGTTCGCGGCCTTCTTCATGGCGTAGCAAGGCCAGGCAATGGCGCTTCAAGTGAGTGAATTCAGGGCTGGTCAGCAGGCTGGTGCGGCGTGGGCGCGGAAAGTCCAGGCGCAGGTCCTCGATAAAGCGGCCGGGGCGCGGGCTCATCACCAGGATACGGTCGGCCAGGAACAGCGCCTCGTCGATATCGTGGGTGACGAACACCACGGTGGTACGGATGCCTGCCCAGATGTCCAGCAACAGCTCCTGCATGCGTGAACGGGTTTGCGCATCGAGGGCACCGAAGGGTTCGTCCATCAGCAATAGCCGCGGCCGGTTGATCAGCACCCGGGCGATCTCGGCCCGTTGCTGCATGCCGCCAGACAGCTGGCTGGGCCAGCGTCCGGCAAAGTCGGCCAGCCCCACCAGTTGCAGGATATCGTGAGCCTGCTGGCGACGTTCGACGCGGCCCAGGCCTTGCATCTTCAGGCCGAAAGCCACGTTGTCGAGCACGCTATGCCAGGGCAGCAAGGTGTGGTGCTGGAACACCATGCCACGCTGCGGTGACGGCCCGGCAACAGCCTGGCCGTCCATGCTCAACTGGCCGCTGCTGGGCAGCAGATGCCCGGCCAGGGCGCCGAGCAACGTCGACTTGCCACAACCGGAGGGGCCGAGGATGCAGACGAACTCGCCGGGCTCTACGGCGAAGTCCACTCGCTGTACCGCCTCGAACGCTTCGCTGCCGTGCCCCAGGCGTATCGACAGGTTACGGCCTTCGATACGCCCTGGCAGCTGTTGATAGCTGTTCATCAGCTGGCCCTCCGCGTGCGGTACCAGGGCGTGGCCAGCTCCCCGAGTCGCTTGACCAGGGCGCTGCTGCCCATGCCCAGCACGCCGATCAGCAGCATGCCGACGATGATGTCCGGGTAGTTTTGCAAGGTGTACGACTCCCAGGT
This sequence comes from Pseudomonas sp. 10-1B, assembly GCF_000935045.1. Classification (GTDB taxonomy): domain Bacteria; phylum Pseudomonadota; class Gammaproteobacteria; order Pseudomonadales; family Pseudomonadaceae; genus Aquipseudomonas. Next base: position 54,313 of record NZ_JYKS01000027.1, on the reverse strand, counting down.
GTAGTAGCCGATACCGAACTGCCCGGAAATCATCTCGGCGGTGACCAGGCAGAACCATGAGGTACCCATGCCGATGGCCAGGCCGGTAATGATGCTTGGCAGTGCGCCAGGCAGCACCACTTCGCCCAGGATCGCCCAGCGCCCGGCACCGAGGCTGCGCGCCGACGCCACCAGCCGAGGGTCGACGGCCTCGACGCCGTGCACGGTGTTGAGCAGGATGGGGAACAACGCGCCGGTGAAGGTGATGAACACCATCGACAGCTCCGACGATGGGAACATCAGGATCGCCAGCGGGATCCACGCCACCGCCGGGATCGGCCGCAGCACTTCGAGCGGCGGCAGCAGGGTGTCTTCGGCCCATTTCCAGCGGCCGATCAGCACCCCCAAGGCCACGCCCAGCAACGCCGCGGCGGCATAACCGGCAAACACCCGCGACAGGCTGCTGCCCAGGTGCGCCAGCAGGGTGCTGGAGGTCAGCAACTGCCATGCGGCTTCCAGCACCGCCTTCGGCGTGGGGACATAGGTGAACGTCAGCAGACCGAGGTCCAGCTTGACGCTTGCCGCCAACTGCCAGAACAGCAGGCAGCCCAGCAGCGAAGCCAGGCGCACCGGCCAACGCGTGAGGTTGCAGGTCATGTCGGTACCTCCCGGTCAGCGCTGGGCGACCAGCTTCTGGTTGGCGCTGACGAAGTCCAGCGCTTCACCGCCATGGGCCTGGGCATATTTCTCGGCCTGGTCCTTGAGCAGGAACGCTGTCAGTTCGCCCTTGGTGTTGCGCACGAACCAGGCCTGGTTGGCCAGCAACTTGATGCCGCTGTCGGCGGCCTGGGCGTAGATCGCGCGGATGTCCTTGCCCTCCTGCTCCAACTGGGCCAAGGCGCCGAGGGCGGCCTCCGGCGAAGCGTAGTGGCGGACTTTGTCTTCACCGCGCACCCAGATCTGCGCCAGGCGGCTGAAGTCAGTGATCGGTTTGCCGGTCAGCGCGTCATTGGCCTTGAGTGGCAGCGGCTCGTAGTCTTTCAGCGCCTTGTCGTAGTCCAGGCCAGCCTGCTTGAAGGCCGCACGGATGTACTGGTCGTCGATGAACTTGTCGGTGTCGAGGCCACGGTCGGTCTTTTTCAGCAGCTTGAGCGTATCGATGGACGTAGCGACTGCCTGGCGGTATTCAGGCTTCCAGGTCAGGTCGCGGGTCTGCAGGCCGAGCGGGCCGTGGAACAGGTAATTGACCTCCGCTTCAATGCCGGTGACCTTTTCGATCAACTCGCTGTACTTCTCCGGCTCGGCGGCGATCAGGCGGTCGGCTTCCAGGCTGGCACGCAGGTAGGCGGTGACCACTTCCGGGTACTTCTTCGCATAGTCGGCATCGACCAGGGCGCCATGGAAGGTCGGCGCGTTGGCCTGGGCGCCGTCGTAAATCTTGCGGGCGAAGCCGCGGTTGGGGAACAGCTCGGCAAACGGCACGAAGTCGGCATGCGCTTCGATGCGGTTGCTGCGCAGGGCGGAGCCGGCGATCTCCGGTGCCTGGGCGATGATCCGCACATCCTTCTGCGGGTCCCAGCCCTGGGCTGCGACGGCGCGCAGCAACATGCCGTGGGCGGTGGAGGCGAACGGCACGGAAATGGTCTTGCCCTTGAGCTCGCCAAGCGACTGCACGCTGGACGCCGCCGGTACGACGATGCCGTTGCCGCTGCCATGCACACTGCCCGACAGCACGCTGATGAACAGGCTGCGCTTGCCGGCATCCAGGTGCGCGACGCCGTTGAACGACCCAGGGAAGTCGGCCATGGCGCCGAAGTCGAGTTTGCCGGCGACCATTTCGTTGGTCAGCGGCGCGCCGCTGGTGAAGTTTTTCCACTCGACCTGGTACTTGGCATCTTTGTATTTGCCGTCATGCGGCAGGTACTTGTCCAGCAGGCCCAGTTCACGTATCAGCAGGCCACCGGTGGCGCAGTTGATGGTGGTGTCCTGGGTGCCGATGGCGATGCGGATGGTTTCGGCGCTGGCATTCAGGCCAGTGAGCGCCAGCGCTAGGCCGGCCACGGTTGCAACAAGGCGCATGGGTATTTCCCCTCGAATCGTTTTGATTTATGGAGTCGTCTCCGCCACCGGGCTTGGGTGGTGGGAAACGAGGGGCATTGCAAGAGGGCGTCCGGTGGTTCGCCGGATGGCTGGGGTGCTTCAGCGCAGCAGGTACGGAATGTCGACTTTCACCGCACCGGTGGGGCAGTCCTTCTCGCAGGGCATGCAGTACCAGCATTCATCGAAGGCCATATAGGCCTTCTGCGTGGCCGGATTGATCGCCAGCAGGTCCATGGGGCAGACCTCGACGCACACGGTGCAGCCTTTTTCGGCGATGCACTTGTCTTCGTCGATGGTGACCGGGGCGCTGCTGCGGAAGAAGATTTCTTGCGGCTGGTAGGCCATTTCACGGAGTCCTTGGGGCCTTCATGGGCACCCTTTATCGTGTGGTTTGCACTTTCATCGTGGGAGCGGGCATGCCCGCGAATCAGGCAATGCAGTGACTGGCACCGGCTTTGCCGGTGTTCGCGGGCATGCCCGCTCCCACATCGGCTTTCACTCTCAAGCGGTCGTAAGCGGCCTGCTCTTCGGCATCCAGCGGGATCAGGTAAGGCTCTACGGCCTTCTTGAAACTGGTCATCTCGCCGTGCTCGCCCTTTTTCAGGTGGCAGTGGCAAAACCACTCGCCATCGTTGCGCTCAGGGAAGTCCACCCGGTGGTGGTACAGCCCCCAACGACTTTCCTCGCGGAACAGCGAGGCCCGTGCGGCCATCTCGGCGCAATCGCGGATCACCGACACTTCCATCGCACGCATCAGTTCATGCGGGTTGCTGGCTTTCATCTGCTCCAGGTCACGCTCGATCTCGGCAAAGCGCGCCAGGCCGATTTCCATCTTCTTGGTCACCTTCGGCGGCTGCAGGTAATCGTTGACCATGCGCCTGAGCTTGTACTCGACCTGGGCTGGCGGCAGGCCATGCTCACGCTGCAGCGGCGCAAACACCCGCGCGCGCTCGCGCTCTACCTGCGCGGCATCGACCTCGGCGAGTTCGCGCCCGGCCACGTACCGAGCAGCGTTCACCCCGGCAAACCAGCCGTAGGTGAAGGCGCCGAGCATGTAGTTGTGCGGCACCGCGGCCATGTCACCGGCGGCATACAAACCCTTGACGCTGGTCTCGGCCTTTTCATTGACCCACACGCCCGACGCCGAATGCCCGGAACAGAAGCCGATTTCGGAGATGTGCATCTCGACCATGTGCTGGCGATAATCGGTGCCACGCCCGGCGTGGAACTGGCCGCGGCTGGGGCGTTCGTTGCTGTGCAGGATCTCTTCGATATTCTGGATGGTCTCCTCGGCCAGGTGATCGAGCTTGAGAAACACCGGGCCATTGCCGCCTTCGAGTTCCTGGTGGAACTCCCACATCATCTGCCCGCTCCAGTAGTCGCACTCGATGAAGCGCTCACCCTTGCTGTTGGCGGTGTAGCCGCCCAGTGGGCCGGTGACGTAGGCGCAGGCCGGGCCGTTGTAGTCCTTGATCAGCGGGTTGATCTGGAAGCACTCGAGGTTGGCCAGTTCGGCGCCTGCATGGTAGGCCATGGCGTAGCCATCACCGGCGTTGGTCGGGTTCTCGTAGGTGCCCATCAAATAGCCCGACGACGGCAGGCCAAGGCGCCCGGCAGCACCGCAGGCGAGGATCACCGCCTTGGCCCGTACCACGCGAAACTCGCCGCTGCGGCAATCGAAGCCCAGTACACCGGCAGCGGCGCCTTCGCCATCGAGCAGCACACGGGTGCAGACCATGCGGTTGCTGATCTCGACCCGGGCACGCTTGAGCTGGCGATACAGGACTTTCTTGATGTCGTGGCCTTCGGGCATGGGCAGCACGTAGGCGCCCATGTGGTGAACCTTCTTCACCGCGTAGTCGCCCGTCTCGTCCTTCTCGAACTTCACGCCCCAGCGGTCGAGTTGCTCGATGGTCTCGAAACTGTGGGTAGCGTAGGCATGCACGGTGGCCTGGTTGACGATGCCGTCATTGGCCACGGTGATTTCCTTGGTGTACTGCTCGGGCGTGGCGTGGCCGGGGATGATGGCGTTGTTCAGGCCATCCATGCCCATGCTGATGGCACCGCTGCGCTTGACGTTGGCCTTGTCCAGCAACAGCACGCGCAGGCTTTTGTCCTGCTCCTTGGCCTTGATCGCCGCCATCGGCCCGGCGGTGCCGCCACCGATGACGATGATGTCGTAGTCCTGGGTGTGGATGCTCATGCCTTGCTCCCCTTCTGGCGGTCGATGCGCAGGCGGTACTGGAAAGCATCGCCGCGGTAGTACAGGTGTTCGAAGTCCAGCGGCGTACCGTCGGCGGCGTGGGTCAGGCGCTCGATGCGCATGATCGGCGCGCCCTCCTCCACCCCCAGCGCCTGGGTCAGGTCGCTGTCGGCCAGCACCGCATCGATGGCCAGGTCGGCGTGGCCAAGGGCGATGCCGCAGTCGTTTTCCAGCAGCAGGAAAATGTCGCGGGTGACCAGGTCGGCCTTTTCCAGTTTTTCGCCGACGGCCTTGGGCAGCCAGGTCAGCTCCAGCGATACCGGCTCGCGGTTGATCAGCCGCACCCGGCGGATTTCGGTGACCAGGCTACCCTCCTCGACCTGTAGCCGCGCGGCCACCAAGGCGTTGGCCGGCACATGGCGAAAGCTGCGCAGGCGGTTGAGCACTTCGTAGCCCATCTGCGTCATCGACTCGCCCAGGCCCTGCAGGGTACTGACGTTCTGGAACGCCTTGGGCTTGGCGACGAAGGTGCCCTTGCCGTGAATCTTGAAAATCAGGCCTTCCTTCTGCAGGTCGCCCAGCGCCTGGCGGACGGTGATGCGGCTGACGTCGAAGGCCTTGCCCAGTTCGCTTTCCGAGGGCATGCGGCTATGCGCCGGATAAGTGCCGTCGAGGATGCGCTCGCGCAGCAATTCCTTGAGCTGGGTGTAGAGCGGTACCGGGGACAGGGGGAGCAGTTCGGCCATGGGTCTCTTCGCTGATCGATGACTTGTTATAACAAGTTGTGACCAGAGAGTAGTGGCTATAAGAATAGGTAAGGAAATACTGATATCGAATATGGATAGATAGATTTGCATTGGCTTGTGCCGGCCCTTTCGCGGCTAAAGCCGCTCCCACCTCGAACGCACAGGCCTCAAGCCCTGTGTCCATACCTGTGGGAGCAACTGTCTTGTATTGCCTGGACTGGCCTCATCGCCGGCAAGCCGGCTCCCACTGGTACTGCACAGGGCTTGAGGCCTGTGCGTTCGAGGTGGGAGCGGCTTTAGCCGCGAAGGGGCCGGCACAGGCCACGAAGGAAAAAAGGCCACAGATCAAGGCGATGGACGCGACCGGCGCAGATGGGTATCATGCGTGCGCGTTGCACTCGTAGCTCAGCTGGATAGAGTACTGCCCTCCGAAGGCAGGGGTCGTGGGTTCGAATCCCGCCGAGTGCGCCATATCAAAAAGCCCTGGGAGATCTCCCGGGGCTTTTTCGTTTCTCCTTGACGTCAAAAAGCCATCAAGATGAATTGACGAAAAAAGCACTTTGCCATTAGTGTTGCTCGGTTTTTCGGTATTGAATAATGGATACCGAACGGATTCGGCTAATAGACTAGGTAGGTCTCAAGGATGCGCGGAGTATTACTACGCAGCGGTAGAAGTGAGCACTTCACAGCATTGGGCGAGACTGGCCAGCCCGTCTATCGCGCTGCTTTGCAGATCCGCGAAGCGATTCGCCGCAAGTACCCAGAGCACCCAGAGCTGATCGAGCACCTGGCCATCCCCCAGAGCGATGAACAGGGCAGCACCATCGACTGGTACAGCGACCGCCCCGGCGATGTGATCCCCTGGAGCAGCGCCACCGAGGAAGAGCGTGCGCCAGCACGGGTGCAGCTTGAAGTGTTGCAGAGCAAGATCAACGCCCTGAGCAACACCTTGTTGGGCCTGGATACCAATGGCCAGCCTACGGCCACCAGCAAGAAAGCCGCCCAGGGCGACAACGCGGTGTTCGGCAAGCTGCTGACCTGCGTGGTGCCCTTCCCCGACGAGAACTTCGTCTACCTGGTCGATGGCCGCCCGGTACTGACCTTCTGGGGCTTCATCCATGCCGGTGCCGAGCGCAGCCGGCAGCCCCTGCACTGCCTTTATCCACGCACCACGCCCATCGCCGAGCCCGTGGCTGCGCCGTTGGCACCTGCTGCTGCCCCCATGGCCCCGGCAGCACCAGTTCTAGCACCAGCGGCTGCGGTCGCACGCTTGCCGTGGTGGCGCAATTGGCGCTGGCTGCTGCCTTTGCTGTTGCTTTTGGCACTCCTGCCCCTGCTGCTGTTCGGGCTGCGTGGCTGCATCCCGGGGGTCGATCTTTCCGGTCCAGGCATGCCGGATCTGGGCCGTAATAGCGCTACCCAGGCCAACGACATCGCTACCCTGGCAAGCGGTTCGCCGTCCGTTGTTGGCGCACCGAACGGCAATGTCCAGGTGCCGACCTCCGGCACCCCGGGGGCAGTGGTTGCTCCGGTTCCCGCGCCTACCGGCCAGACCGATGCGGGCGATGAACCGCCACAGGCCGGCAACCAAGCAGAAGGTACACCAGAAGCGACGCCAGTTCCGGACGAGCAGCCAGCAGCAGAGGAAACGGCTGGCACTCAGGCCCCCGCCTCCTCCGGCGACAACACCCCGCCAGCGCCACCACAGTTGGCCGACGAGCAACCGCCAACCACAACAGCACCAGCCGCGCCAAACCCGTTGAGCATCCCGCCAGATGCGGCGGACGGCACTGCCGACTTCCTCAACGGCAACTGGGCCGGCGCTGGCATCCAGGAGGTAGGTACAGGCAAACCGCTACGCCTGAAATACGACTTCCAGGACGGCAAGGGCCAGGCCACCGTCAGCCGCTCCGACGGCGTGCAATGCCAGGCACCCGTTACCGCCGCCATGCAGGGCGGACAGTTGTCGATCAACAGTGCAGGCCAGGCTGCCTGCGCCGACGGCAGCAGCTACGAGCTGCCGCAGGTGGATTGCATACCCAACGCCAACGGCGCGGCTGACTGCACCGGCAACTACGGTGCCCAAGGCTTCCCGATGCTGATGAACAAAGCCGGCTAATCACACGAGAAACGCAGAAGATGTTGCCCGAAATCACCCAGTTCGAAGAAACGGTCACGCTGGTCAGCGATACCGGAATTCAATTCATGGATTTCGCCCTGCGTCTCGGCCCGGATGGCGAGCAGACCGGCAAATTCGTCCAGCTCAACAACGGCATGGTGCCTACACGCCTGCTGTGGTCCAAGGAATACAAGGACTTCTACGAGCCCGAGCCGGACAAAGTGGTACAGGTGGAGTTCGACACCAGCGAAGAAAGCCACTTCCGCCTGCCCATGGAAGACAGCCTGAAGCTGCTGGACGGGGTATGGTTGCCCATCCCGTTCCTGCGCTTCACGCCCCCCTATCGCTTTGATGAAGGCCCGAACAACTGGGCGCGCATGCGCCTGGTCAAGCTCGCCGAGCCTGACCTCGACGGCAACACCCACCGCCTTACCCTCGGTTTCGACAGCCGCACCATGCCGCTGGTAGCCGGTGCACCGTACCTGGCACCCAACGAAGACGACGTGCGCGCGGGCGTGGCGTTCAAGCTGGCTTGCAGTGCCCGCGAATATGGCTGGTTCCTGACCCACACCTGGATCCGCGACTGGCTGACCGAGGTGTACACAGAGGCCCGCGCAGAGTGGACGCGCGAACGCCTGGAACGTGACCTGCAGGGTAACCGCCACCTTGGCCACTACCTGAACCTGCTGAGCCTGTTGCGCCGCCCGGTGCCGGCCGAGCAGAGCGGCGAAAAACCAAAGGTCGAGATCCCGGAAATCAAGGTGATCGCCAACGAGGCCAATGGCATCGTCAAACCGATCCCGGTGGACCTGGTGCTGGACGTAGGCAACTCGCGCACCTGCGGCATCCTCATCGAGGACCATGGCCAGGCGGGTTCGGGCATGCGCCACAACTACGTGCTGGCGCTGCGCGACCTGAGCGAGCCGGAAAAGGTCTACAACCAAGCCTTCGAGAGCCGGGTCGAATTCACCCATGCGGCCTTCGGCAAAGACCACCTGTCGATCAAGAGCGGCCGGCACAATGCCTTCCAGTGGCCGACCATTGCCCGGGTCGGCGGCGAAGCCAGCCGCCTGGCCAGCCGCAACCGCGGCACCGAAGGCTCGACCGGCCTCTCCAGCCCCAAACGCTACCTGTGGGACGAAAAGGCCTACGGCCATGGCTGGCGCTTCAACACCGCCTACGTCAAGACCGACAAGGAGCCCATGGCCGTTGCCGCGCCATTTGCCAACCTGATCAACGACCGTGGCCAGCCGCTGTACCTCAAACCCTTCGACATGCCGGTGTTCAACCCACGCTATTCGCGCAGCAGCCTGATGACTTTCATGCTGGCCGAAGTGGTGACCCAGGCGCTGAGCCAGATCAACAGCCCGGCCCAGCGTTCGCGCCAGGGCCATGCGCGGGTGCCGCGCCAGCTCAACAGCATTACCCTGACCGTGCCGCCCGGCATGCCCCAGGCCGAACGCAGCCTGCTCAGCAACCGCCTGTACGAAGCCATCGGCCTGGTCTGGAAAAGCCTGGGCTGGCACCAGGACGAGAGCAACCCGTTCAAGGGCAAGGACATCAAGACCCGTACCCCGTTCCCCAGCGTGCGTGTGGAGTGGGACGAAGCCAGCTGCGGCCAGCTGGTTTACCTGTACAACGAGGTCAACGAAAACTTTGCCGGCCACCCGGAAGAATTCTTCGTCGCCCTGGCGCGCCCGGACAAACAGGAACACGAACAGATCAGCCTGGCGACCATCGACATTGGCGGTGGCACCACCGACCTGGTGATCACCGATTACCGCCTGGACCGTGGCGCAGGTGGTGGTGCCGGCGCCAACGTGCACATCGTGCCGACCCAGCGCTTCCGTGATGGCTTCAAGATTGCCGGTGATGACATCCTGCTGGACGTGATCCAGGAGTTCATCCTGCCGTCCTTCGCCAATGCACTGCGCACTGCCGGCGTTCCGGCACCCGATGCGCTGATGTCGCGCCTGTGCGGCAATGGCGATGCCACGGCCCAGGAGCGCCTGCTGCGCCAGCAATTGAACCTGCAAGTGTTCGTGCCGCTGGGCCTGGCCCTGCTCAAGGCCTATGAGCAATTCGACCCGGCGCAACCGCAGGCTGCCGTGGAGCAGACCTGGCAGCAGGTACTGGGCGAGGCCAGGGTCAATGACAGCGTACTGGCGTTCGTCAACGCCGCCGTGCGCCGCGAAGTCGGCCGCGACGGTGCCCTGGACCTGCTGCAGACGCCCATTGTCTTCGACCTCGAGCAGGTCCACGCCGCCTTCATGGGTGGCCAGATCAACATCACCAAGGTGCTCGGCGAACTGTGCGAAGTGGTGTTCAACTACCCCTGCGACATGCTCCTGCTGACTGGCCGCCCTTCGCGTCTGCCCGGTATCCAGGCCTTCATTCGCCAGCGCCTGCCGCTGCCGCCAGGGCGCATCCTGCCGATGCAGAACTACCGCACTGGCGGGTGGTACCCGTTCCACCGCAATGGCCTGATCGACGACCCGAAAAGCACCGCCTCGGTGGGTGCGATGATCTGCCTGCTGTGCTCCAAGCACAGCGTGCCGAACTTCTACTTCCGCACTGCCGCGCTCAAGCCGTATTCGGTCATCAAACACTTCGGCCAGATCGACAATGCCGGCACCATCAAGCACGCCGACGTGCTCTACCACGACCTCAAGTCCGACAAGGGGCTGATCGAGTTGCCGATCGTCGGCGAGGGTGAGGAGCGCGGTACGCCCTGGCTGGAAATGCGCGGCGACATGCACCTGGGTTACCGCCAACTGGCCGCCGAGCGCTGGTCGGCCTCACCGCTGTACACCCTGCGCTTCACCCCCTCGGGCAGCGCAGCGTTTTCCCGCGCGGTGGGCAAGAACGGCGAGGCTCCTGTGCTGCGCATTCGCCTGGAAATCGAGCAGTTCGACCAGGAAGAACGTGACCAGGGGCTGATCAGCGACAAGCTGGTCATCCAGAAGCTGGAATCGAACATCCTGGACGCCGACTTCGATTTCGACCGGGATCTTGAACTCTCACTCAACACCATGCCCACCATGAGTTTGAGTGACAGCGACTATTGGCTCGACAGCGGGAACGTCAAAGGAAAATGAGCGACCTTACGCCAAAGCAACAGCAGTTGATGGGTGCCTGGGGCGCCATTCACAAAGGCGCCGGCGAGGCCCTGGACTGGATCGAGCAGGTGCGTGGCAATGCCGCCAGTGTCGAGGCCGAGGCCGATGGCCTCAACCTGCGCCTGCGCCAGGCCCGCAACCGGGCCAAGGACCTGCAGCGTGCCGCCTCCACGCCCATGGTGATCGGCTTCTTCGGCCTGTCCCAGGCGGGCAAGTCGTACCTGATCTCGGCATTGGCCGCCGACCGCAGCGGTCGCCTGGAAACCGATTTCGGTGGCCGCACCCTGGATTTCATCGAACATGTGAACCCGACCGGCCTGGGCAAGGAAGCCACCGGCCTGGTCACTCGCTTCAGCCGGCGCGCCAAGCCCAGCCCGGATGCCAACCATCCGGTCGAGCTGAAGCTGTTCAGCGAAATCGAAGTGGCCAAGATCCTGTCCAATGCCTGGTTCGAGGATTTCGACCAGGAAAAACTGGATTACACCTATACCGACGAACGTATCCAGGCCCTGCTGGCCAGCTTCGAGGGCGGCGAGAACAAAGGCCTGCAACCGGGCGTCAACGGGGATGACGTGGTTGCCTTGTGGGACTACCTGAAAGGCAACTACGAAAAGTCGGTGCGCAAGCTCAACGAGCTTTACTGGCCACGGGTGATCAAGCTGGCGCCACGCCTGAACCCGCGTCAGCGCGCCAAACTGTTTTCGGTACTGTGGGGTGAACAGGACGCCCTCACCGAAATCTATGAACTGTTGGTCGGCGGCTTGCAGAAGCTGGGGTTCCCCGACACCGTCTACGCCCCCTTGAGCGTACTGGTGAAGGAAGAGAACGGCGCCTACACCCAGGCCAACAGCATCATGAACGTCGATATTCTCGGCCGCCTGGGCACTGGCCGCGACCTGCCAGTGAACGTCCTGCCGCTGCACGGTGACAAGGTCCAGGGCAGCGTTTCACTGTCGGTCGCGCAACTGGCGGCACTGACTGCCGAAATGACCTTCCGCCTGACCAACAGCCCCAAGGACCCGGTAGTAGAGGAAGTCGACCTGCTCGACTTCCCCGGTTACCGCACTCGCCAGAAGCTGCTGCGTATCGAAGATGCAGCAAGCCCCGACGTAGTCGAGGAGGTCAACCCGGCCGCCAGCCTGATCCTGCGTGGCAAGGTCGCCTATCTGTTCGAGCGCTATACCGACGCCCAGCAGATGAACGGCCTGGTGTTGTGCACCAGTTCGTTCAAGCAAAGCGAAGTGGTCAGCGTCGGGCCGGTGCTGACCCGCTGGATCCACAAGACCCAAGGCGCCACGCCCAAGGAGCGCAGCCAGCGCACCCCCGGCCTGATCTGGGCGCTGACCATGCTCGATGGCTTCATCGGCAACACCCTCAGCCTGAGCGAGGGTCAACTACCCGAAGGCTGCGAGAACATGATGAAGCTGACCATGATCGAGCGTTTTGGCAGCCAAGAGTGGATGAAAGACTGGTCCGGTGTACCGTTCAATAACACCTACCTGGTGCGCAAGCCACGCCTGGATACCGCGTTCATCGAACGCGACACCGGCAACGGCGAAGAAACCTGCCTGAACGAACGCCATGCACCGCGCCTTGTGCAGTTGCAACAGTGCTTTGCGCAAAGCCCGTCGGTGCTGCGTCATATCAAGGACCCGGCCGACGCCTGGGCCGCGATGCTCGAACTCAATGACGGTGGTATCAGCCGCTTCAGTGGCAGCTTCCAGGGCATCAGCAACATCGACTTCAAGCTCACCCGTATCGAAGAGCAACTGGAACAGTGCCGCACCGACCTGCTGGAGCACGGCCTGAATACCTGGCGCGAGGAAGACTTCGAACAGCTGCTGAACAAGAAGCGGGAAAAGACCCAGTACCTGCTCGACAACCTGGGTGCCGACCCGGATGCGATCAGCGAACTGATCCATGCCTTGCAAGTGCCTGTCGAACAGCTGCGCGACCTTTACCTGGGCGGCGTGTACGACATCGATGGCATTGACGGCGACGCCGCTGAAGAGCCGGAACAAGCCGCCAAAGCCCCGGCCAACAAGGCCCCGGCCATCAGCTTTGGCAACCTGTTCGCCAACACTCCTGCCGCCGCACCAGCACCGGCTGCCAAGCCGCTGGCCAAGCGCCTCACCTCTGAGCAGCGCTTTGTCCGCGCGGCGTTGAAGGCGTGGATCAAGCACATGCGCGACCTGGGCACGCAACCCATGCGCCTGAGCAGCCTGCGCATCAGCCGTGAAGTGGTCGAGGCCCTGGTCGAAGAGCTGGTCAGCGCGGTACGTCGCCCGCTGTTCATCGAGCAACTGGACACCGCCGTCATGCGCCGGGTGCTCAACGGCATGCGCCGCGACCAGATGGTCCAGCGCCAGGTGCTGACGGTGCAGTTGGCCATGCGCGACTTCCTTTCCTGGTTCGGCTTGCTGGAGAAGCCCGCCGATGAACGCCCAAACAGCCTGCTGGGTTCGCGCGAGCCGGTGTTCAACTTCTACCAGAGCGTGCCCCAGGGCGAGCTGCCGGTACTGCCGGAGCAACCGCCGCACCATGAACAACGCTTCCTGGTCGACTGGCTGTCGGGCCTCGCCTGGCTGACCCAGGAAAACGCCAAGAGCGGCGCCGACCCGGAAATCACCACCGAGCAGCGACGCCAGTTGGCGGTGCTGCTGAACACCTTTCAAGCGAGTTGATTGCAATGGGTATCAGAGTTGATGTGCTGCCACTGGAAGTGAACACGCCGGGCCAGGGCCTGCTGCGGATCACCGGCTGGGAGGGCGCCAGCGAAGGGCTGCAATGCTCCCTGCAAAGCAGCCAGTCCCATGAGTTCCTGCATGAAGGCGGGCACTGGGGCAACGTCGCCCACTGGTTCCGCCTGGATAACCTGATTGCCGTTGCAGGCGCGCCAGCCATCGAGACGCGGATCGGCCCCAACCTGATCAACCCGTTGTTGCAGGCCAGCGGCACCGCTACGTTCCGCATCGAGGTCAGCAACCCGCAGACCGGGCACAGCGACCTGGGCATGGTGCGCATCAACAATGCCATCGTGGCCTCCGTCGAGTCGGGGCCGGCGCTGGAGAAGTCGCCGCCACCGGCACCGTTGCAGAGCGCGTCGGTGGTTATCGAGCCACCGGCGGCGAGCACGCCGGAGCCTGCTCCTGCAGTGGCTGCAGACCCCGAGCCCGAGCCCGCGCCAGCCCCTCAGCCAGCGCCAGTCGCTGCGCCGCCGACGGTGGCGACCAAACAAGGCAACAAGTGGCTGCTGCCCCTGTTGATCCTGATCCTGCTGGCGCTTGCCGCCGGGGGCGGCTGGTGGTGGTTCAATCGCAACGCCGCCGAAGCACCTGCACCCGTGCCGCCTGAAGATCAGCCCGTCGCCCAAACCGAAACGGCCAAACCGTGCTCGCTGGAAAGCATGAAAGGTCAGACATCGCTGGCATTCCTGCAGTCTTGCATCCAGAGCAAGCCGGACAGCGCCGCGCTGCTTGAGGTGATCAACCTGGCCAAGGCCAACGACCAGTGCGACGTAGCCCAGCGCCTGTATGCCAACCGTGCCAATGCCGGTGATATCCAGATCGCCACGGCCTACGCCCACGAATACGACCCCAAGTACCACCAGCCAAGCAACTGCTTCAAGGCCCCGGAAAGCGCCACGGCAGCCTCCTGGTACGAGACCATCCTCAGCTTCGATGAAAACAACGCCGAAGCCAAGCAGCGCTATGAGGAGCTCAAGCCATGAAGCTGCGTATTGGCGCCGCATTGCTGGCCTTGTCGCTCAGCCCTGCCCTGCAGGCAGCCGACAAGCCCCTGCTGCAGGATGGCAAGAAAACCCTGTTCCAACGCGTGCTGACCACCCCAGGCTGCAAGCTCAGCGATAGCGCCGGTGCCGCCCCTGGTGCCGCGCAGCCGACTTTCAGCCGCTTCTATGTGTATGAACGTGCCCAGGCCGACGCCCGCGAGTGGCTGCGGGTGGGGCCCGACACCCAGGGCAAGAGCATTGGCTGGCTGCCTGCGGACTGCACCGTCGAATGGAAAATGCAACTGACCCTGGCCTTCACCAACCCGGCCAACCGCGACCGGCTGATGTTCTTCAAGGAACGTAACCAGCTCGAAGGCATCCTCAATGCCCCCGACCCGGTCAGCCATGTGGCGCCGCTACGCGCCAAGCTCAAGCATGGCACCGAGGCGCCAGGGGTACTGGCCGAAGAGCCCGAGTACTTCGTCGACCTGCAAAAGAACTTTTACCTGCTGCCAGTGCTCAGCGGCGAAGAAGTGATGACGGAAGAAGGCTTCCGTACCCGCATCCTCAACGTGGCTTCGGTCAGCAAGGCCGATAGTGCCGCAGCGGCTTCGTCTGCACCCAGCCAGGCCGCCGCCAACCAGCAGTTGAAGGCGTTCAGTGCCGCGGTGGTGTTCGTCATCGACTCGACCATCTCGATGGACCCGTACATCGACCGCACCCGTGAGGCGATCAAGCGCGTGTATGCGCAGATCGAAAAGGAAAACCTCGGCAAACAGGTCAAGTTCGGCCTGGTTGCCTACCGTTCCAGCACCAAGGCCGTACCGGGCCTGGAGTACGTCAGCAAGATGTACGCCGACCCCAACACGGTGAAGGACGGTGCCGACTTCATGGCCAAGGTTGCCGACCTCAAGCAGGCCAAGGTCTCCAGCAGTGAGTTCAACGAAGATGCCTACGCCGGCGTGATGTCGGCCGTGGACCAGATCGACTGGAGCCAGTTCGGCGCACGCTATGTGGTGCTGATCACCGATGCTGGTGCCATCGACGGGGGTGACAAGCTGTCCAGCACCGGCCTTGGCGCCGAGCAGGTCAGGATCGAAGCCAGCAACCCGGGCGTTGCGCTGTATACCCTGCACCTGAAAACCCCGAGCGGGGCGAAGAACCACAGTAGCGCCGAGGCACAGTACCGCACGCTGTCGAACTACCCGGGTACCAATACCTCGCTGTACTACCCGGTCAATGCCGGTGATGTGCAAGCCTTTGGGCGCAAGGTCGACGGGCTGGCTGCGGCCATCACCCAGCAAGTGCGAGCCGCCTACATGGGCGAGGCCGCCATTGGCAGCGCCACCAACGCCAAGGCCGACCCCGCCGAGAAGAAAATGCTCGAAGATGCCGCGCTGATTGGCCACGCCATGCAGCTGGCGTACCTTGGCAAGGCCACCGGCAGCCAGGTGCCGCCGGTGTTCCAGGCCTGGATCAGCGACCGCGACCTGATCAAGCAGAATGTGCCGACCACCGATGTGCGCGTCTTGTTGACCAAGGCCCAGCTCAGCGACCTGAGCGATGTGCTCAAGCAGATCCTCGATGCCGCCAACGAAGGCATGATTTCGCCTGACGAAATGTTCACCCGCCTGCGCTCGGTTGCGGCAACCATGGGCGCCGACCCGAACCAGCTGAAGCAGGGCTCAACCACCCGTGTGGCTGACCTCGGCGTACTGGGCGAATACCTGCAAGACCTGCCCTACCAGAGCGAAGTGCTGAACCTCGACGAAGAAACCTGGAAAGGCTGGGACGGCCTGGCTCAGGAGAAATTCATCCGCAGCCTGAGCACCAAGCTTCGCCATTACCAGCGCTACAACGCTGACGTCGACCGCTGGGTCGCTCTGGCTCCGGGCAGTGACAGCCGTGACAACGTCTACCCGGTACCACTGGAAATGATGCCCTGACCCCACATGCTCGAGATCAAGGGATTACGGGTTGTTCGAGGCGAAGGATCGCAGGCTCACCGGATACGGCTGGACGCGCTGTGCCTGCAGGCCGGCGAGATTCGCGCCATTACCGGCGAAAGCGGCTGCGGCAAGAGCACCCTGCTGGAAGCCATCGGCCTGCTGCTCAAGCCTGAACAACTGACGCATTACCGGCTTGGCCCGCAACGCCAGGATGTGGCCAGCCTGCTGGCCACCGACCAGCAACCGGCGCTGGCGGCATTGCGCTCACGCGAACTTGGCTTCGTGCTGCAGAACGGCGGGCTGCTGCCCTTCCTCAGTGTGCGTGACAACATCCTGCTGCCGCGCCGCCTGCTCGGCCTGGCACCTGCCAGCGCAGCGGTGGACAAGGCCGTCGAAGCACTGCGCCTGGCACCGCTGCTGAGCAAGCTGCCCCAGGCGCTGTCCATTGGCGAGCGCCAGCGGGTGGCCTGCGTGCGCGCCATCGCCCACGAGCCAAAGGTGCTGTTGGCCGACGAGCCAACTGCCGCACTGGACCCACACAACGCCGAGCGGCTATTCGAGCTGCTGCTGAATCTGGTGGCCGAGCTGGGGCTGAGTGCCTTGGTCGTGTCACACGACTGGGCGCTGGTCGAACGCTTCGGCCTGCCACGGCTGGGCGCCATCAACGGTCAAGGGGAAACACGCTTTGAACCCGTGGCATAAACGCCTGCTGCTACTGGTCAGGTTGTCCCTGGCCGACCTGTGGCACGACCGCAACGTTTCCCTGTGCATGGCGGCCTCGCTGGTGGCCGTCATCGCCCCCCTGCTGCTGCTGTTCGGCCTCAAGCACGGAGTGGTCAGCCAGTTGCAGCAGGAACTGCTCAGCGACCCGCGCAACCTCGAAGTCAAGATGCTCAGCAGTGGGCACTACGACCAGGCTTGGTTGCAGCGCCTGCAGGCACGCCCGGAAGTAGGCTTCGCCATTGGCCAGACCCGTTCGCTTAACACCCAGGCCGACCTGCTCGGGGCACATGGCCGCTTTGCCGACAATGTCGAAGTCATTCCTACCCGGGCCGGCGACCCGTTGCTGGCGACAGACCTGAGCGAGCTGGCGCCCAACCAGCTGATCCTCAGCGAACGGGCCGCCGAGCGCCTTGACGCCAAGGTTGGGGACACCCTGCGCTTGCGCGTCGCCCGGCGCCTGAACGAGGTCAACGAGCGTGGCGAGCGTGCCCTGCAGGTACGCGCCATCGTCGGCTCGGTGCGCTTCGCCCGGCCGGCTGCTTTCGTCAGCCCCGAGCTGCTGATGGAGCTGGAGCACTACCGCGATGGCTACCTGGTCACCAGCCTGGGGGCCAGCAGCGGCCAGGCCCTGGACGCCTTGAAAGTCGGTTACGCCCGGGCGCGGGTCTATGCGCGAGACATCGACAGCGTGGCGCCGCTGGAGCACTGGCTCAATGAACAGCGTATCGAGACCACCAGCCGCTTGGCAGAGATCGATAACGTCAAAGCGATCAACCACGTGCTGGGGCTTATTTTCGGCGTTATTGCCGGGGCCGCACTGATCGGCTGCATCGCCTCGCTGGTCGGCGCCTTCCTGGCCAACATCGACCGCAAGCGCCGCCACCTGGCAGTGCTGCGCCTGCTGGGCTTCAGCAGTGCCGCAGTGTCCGCCTACGTGGTACTGCAAGCACTGGTGCTGAGCCTGGCAGGCTACCTGGGCGGGCTTGGCAGCTACTACCTGGGCAGCCTGCTGTTCGACCGGCTACTGGTCAGCAGCCAGGCAACCGGCGCCTTCATCTGTCACATCACCGTCTGGCATGGCCTGGTCGCCCTGCTGCTGGCCTTCCTGGTCGCCGGCCTGGTCGCCCTGATCGGCGCCTTGCGTGCCATACGGATACAACCTGCGGAGAGCCTGCGTGAACTCTAAAGCCTATAGCCGCCTGCTTCTGGCGCCACTCGGTCTCGGCTTCGCGCTGCAGGCAGCAGCGGCAAGCTGGGACGAGAAGTACTACAACCCGATACCCGATGCCGACGACGTGGTGCTGCCCATGCCCTGCGACGGAGCCATGGTGTTTCGCAAGGTGATGATCCCGGTGGCCGGGCCGCTGGACGACTACCCGATCAACATCGGCCAGGACAGCGCCGAATGGGGCTATGTCGAGCAGACCCGACCCGCCTTCATTGCCGGTAGCTTCACCAGCGCCAAAGGCGAGAAGTCGCGTTATTACCTGCTGGCCAAGTACGAGATGAGCCAGTTGCAGTACAAGGCGTTGATGGACGAGACCTGCCCGACCGCCGCCAACAAGCAACGCCTGCCGGTTGTGTCGGTTTCCTGGCTGGATGCCCTGCAGGCCGCCGACAAGTACAACCGCTGGTTGCGCGCCAATGCGCCAGACAAGCTGCCCCGCGAAGATGGCGCCCAGGGGTTCCTGCGCTTGCCGACCGAGGTGGAATGGGAGTTCGCCGCGCGCGGTGGCTTGCAAGTCAGCACAGCCGAATTCCGCGATGGCCGCTACCCCATGCCCGAAGGCCTGAATGCCTACGAATGGTTCGCCGGTGCCCAGTCCGCCAACGGCCAGTTGCAGCTGAGCGGCCTGCTCAAGCCGAACCCGCTGGGCCTGCACGACATGCTCGGCAATGCCAGCGAGATGATGTTCGAGCCGTTCCGCCTGAACAAGCTCGACCGCCAGCATGGCCAGGCCGGTGGCTACGTGGTGCGCGGTGGCAACTACCTGACCAGTGAGGGCGACCTGCGCACTTCGCTGCGCCAGGAAGAGCCGTATTACAACGCCGAAGGCGCCGTGGCCAAGAAAACCAACGGCCTGCGCCTGGCCATGGTTTCACCCACCCTTACTTCTCGGGACCGGGTAAAGAGCATCGAGAAAAGCTGGAGCAACCTGGGTAGCGATCAACCGGCCACCGAGAGCAAACAGAAAGGCACCGTCAAGGCGCTGGAAGAGCTTGCCTCCAATGTCGAAGACGAAGCCCTCAAGACCCAGCTGAAAACGGTCGAAAACCAATTGCGCGCCAGCAACCAGCAACAGCAGGAAGCCCGCGACCAGGCAATCCGCGCCAGTCTCAACCTGGGTGCCTTCCTGTGTACCAAGATGCTCGACGATGGCCAGTACCTGGACTTCCTGCAGAAAAATTACGCCAGCAACTGCAAGGCCGGCGAAGAAGACCCGACCTGTGGCGTGCGCAAGGTCAAGCTCGAAGAGCAAGAGCAACGCTTGCACAAACTCAGCCGTTACTACGCCAGCTCCCTTGTGGAGTCCGGCTCGCTGTACGGCAAAGACTTGATCGAAGCCCAGGTCCCGGTGCTGGACGGCTCGTTCAAGGCCAACAAGAACCTCAAGGAACTGTCGCCGTACCTGCAAACCCACTGGGCCAACCAGGTGTCGTTCCTGAAGACCCAGAAAATTGACGCCACCGCTTGGCTGAACAAGTGCAAGACCGTCGCACACTGACCCAAGGACATCCAGGAGCCGCAACATGAACACCACCCCATCCAGCCGTATCAACCCTTGGCTCAGCTTGCTGATGGCCGCGTGCCTGGTTTTCACCGGGTGCGCCAGCACCGGTAGTTCGCTGACCGGTGGCGGCGGCAGCGCCGACCCGCGCCTGACCACTGGCAATGATGCGAAGTTCTTCAGCAACTCGGGCTTCCAGGCCTGCGCCCTTGCCGCTGGCGGCGGCATCCTTGCCTGCATGCTGTCCAACTCGGGTAACAAGGCGGCTTGCTCGATCATCGCCGGTGTCGCGGCATGCGGCGTGGCAATGGGCGCCAACTACTACCTGGACCAGCGCCGGGCCAAGTATGCCGATACCACTGAACGCCTGAACGCGATGACCACCGAAGTACAGGGTGAAACCGCCAAGGTGGCCGAGCGTACCAACACCCTGCAACGCGTCATCAATGACGACAAAGAACAGATTGCCAGCATCCAGAACAGCATCAAAGCCAAGACCATAGACAAGGCCAAGGCCCAGCAGGACATCGCCAACATCGACCAGAACATCAGCTTGATGCGCAAAGACCTGAACAACATGAAAACCCGCGTTACCGAGTACCAGCAGGTGGCCAAGCTCGAACGTGACGGCGGCGCCAGCCCAGCCGAGGTGCAGAAGGTGGAAGCCGAAATCGCCAAGATGAACACCAAGGTCGCGTCGCTGCAGCAAGAGGTCGACGGTCTCTACAACCAGCGTTCGGCTATCACCTTGGGCTGAGGGAGAGCACGCCATGTTCCTGCGTAACTGCCTATGCCTGGCCCTGCTGGCCAGCCTTGCGGGGTGTGCGACCACTGCTTCGCAGTGCAATGCCTCTGACAGCGACACCAGCCTGATTGGCAAACTCAACTGTGACTATGGCGGAGGCTATGCCGAAGGCGTACGCAACAGCGAGCAGAGCCTGCTGAGTGCCCAAGAGCAGAACCGCCAGTTCAACGAGGTCTACGCACAGTTGAGTGCACTGCAGGCCTCGACCCGCCAGGACCTGCAAAGCCAGCAGCGCCAGCAGGCCAGCCTGGAGAAATCGTTGAATGGCCTGCTGAGTACCCTCAAGGCCCGCCATGGCAACAAGAGCGATGTGCAAAAGCAGATCGCCGCCCTGGAGCAGCAGCTCAAGGCCAACCAGGCTGCGCCCTCGCAAAACGCCAGCAGCGCCCAGATCGAAGCTCGCAAGCAGAAACTCAAGGACCTGCAACAGCAGGTCAGCCGCCTTCAGCTAAGCCTGGGTTACGAGTAAAACCTTTTCGGCAGCTTCGGCTGCCGAATCTTTTCAGGATATCCACATGCAGCGGGTTACCCGCGACACCAGCCCGGCCAAGGACGACCTGCGGGCACTCGAAGAGGCTATGGCGATCATCGTCAGGCACTTTCCCCCAAGTATTGCCCACCTGTTTGCCACACCGCGCAATGGCAAGGACGGCCTGCGCGAATGGTGGTCGGACCTGCAAGGTCAACCGCACCGTTACCACGACCTGGGCGCCGAGCAGCAGACAGCCTTGCTGCGCCTGTACGACGAACGCCAGGAAGCAGTACGCCAACTGGTCGGCAAGCTGGAAGGCCTGGGCCAGGCCAACGAGGCGGCCCTGTTGCGCAAGCTGATCGGGCCTGCCAACCTGGACAACCTGTACAGCGTCAACGGGCAACCACTCGTCGTACGCTGGGTCGAGCCGGCACCGGTCAAGCCCGCGCCGGTGCCCGTACCGCCACCTGCGCCGGTGGCCCGCCGGCGCTGGATATGGCTACCGTGGTTTCTGCTGCCGCTGCTTGGCCTGCTGTTGCTGGCCCTGGCCTGGTGGTTCGGCTGGCCGCACCTGCAGCACTGGCTTGCCAGCCGCGACACAACGCCGTTCGCCTGCGTGAAGGACACGCGGATACAGCCGCCGGAATTTTCCGTGGTGCTCGATACCTCGGGCTCGATGCTGCTCAACGTCGCCGCTACCCCGGAAGACGAAAAATGGTTCTTCCAGCACATCAATGATGATCCGAACATCGATCAGCAACGTGTTGCGCAACTTACCCAGGCCCCCATACGCATGGACGTGGCCAAGAGCAGCCTGACCCACCTGATCAACGACCTGCACCCGGCGGTCGACATGCGTGTGGTGACTTTCGATGGCTGCCGTGCGCCGCTGGACCATGGCGTGTTCAAGCTTGCCCAGCGCCCGGCCCTGATCGAAGGTATCCAGGCACTGGTACCCAACGATGGAACCGCCCTGGCAGCCAGCCTGGACATGACGGCCAGAACCATGAACGGCCGCGACCGCGACGGCATGATTCTGATGTTCATCGACGGCGCGGACGGTTGTGAGCAGGACGTTTGTGCCGTGGCGCAACGAATTGCCCGCGAGCAGCCACGCCTGCGCGTCAACCTGATCAACATCAGCAACAGCAACCTGGCCAGCTGCGTCGCCGAGAACACGGGTGGCCGAATCTATTCCGCCAACGACGCCGAGCAGATAGCCGCAGCCCTCAAGGATGCCAGCCAGGAAGTCTCCAGCACGGCTGATTGCGACTAGGAAGAACCATGCAAAGGGTAAACCGCGACACCGATGCCAGCCAGGATGCTGCCAACGCCCTCGAACAGAGGGTGGCCCTGATTCGCCAGCATTTTCCACCGGGTATCGCCAACCTGTATGCAATACCCAGGCAGGGCCGCGACGGCATACTGGAATGGTGGTCCGAGCTGGAGGGGCAACCACATCTGTATGCCACGCTCGGACGAGAACAGCAGGCGGCCCTGCTGAAACGCTACGAAGAGCGCCAGGCAGCTGTCGTCCAGCTGGCGGACGAGCTGCAAAAGCGCGGCCAGGCGCCTGCAGCAGAGGCTTTGCGCACGCTGGTCGGGCCACCGGATCTGGCCAACCTGTACAGCATCAACGGGGAACCGCTGGTGATTCGCTGGGGGCAACCGACACCTGTCACGCCACCGCCACCGCCACCGCCACCGCCACCGCCACCGCCACCGCCAAAGCTAGCGTCGGCCAAGCCAAAGCCCGCGCCAACGCCAAAACCCGTGGCAACGCGAACCGCAGTGATGGTCGAACGCCGCCCCCTGCGCCTGTGGCCCTGGTTGCTGTTTGGCCTGCTATTGCTCCTGCTCTACTGGCTATATAGCAGCTGGCCAGTACTGTACCAGCGCTGGCAAAGCTACCCGCAGACTGCAATCTGTACGCCAGGCGGTGCCTTCCAGGCGTCGGAGTTTGCAGTGGTGCTGGACACCTCCGGCTCCATGGACCAGCGCATCAGGGTGAAAAAGGAGGATGACCCTTGGTATATCGCCTTGCTGGCCCGCATTCCTTACGTCGATGAGCTGCTGGCCAACAACCAGCCACAACGGCTCACCCGCATGGATGTGGCCAAAAGCTCGCTGACCTCGGTGATCGGCGACCTGGACAAGGATGTGGACATGCGCCTGGTCACCTTCGATGGTTGCCGCAGCCCGGTCGATCACGGTGTCTTCGGGCAAGGCCAGCGCGCCGACCTCATCAAGCGTGTAGCCGACCTGAATGCACGGGGCGGGACAGGCCTGGGCATCAGCCTGCAAGCGGCAGCCAGCAAGATGAACGGGCGCGACCGGGATGGGGTGATCGTGATGTTCGTGGATGGCCGGGACAGTTGCGGCACCAGCGTGTGCAACGTGTCGGAACAAATAGCCAGAAGCCAGCCACGGCTGCGGATCAATGTGGTCAACATCAGCGCCAGCACCGGCTCGAACTGCGCAGCCAGCAACACCGGCGGGCGGGTGTACACCGCCAATGATGCCGCCGCCGTTGCCGCAGCGCTCAAGGAAGCGAGCCAAGAGGTGGCGGCGAGCGGTTGCCTGTAGACACGGGCTTGCCCGCGAAGAATCCAGCGCGGTGCATGGCACCGGCTGCGCCGGTGTTCGCGGCTAAAGCCGCTCCCACAGGGATAGCGTGCGCCCGAACCCGGCACAGTACCTGTGGGAGCGGGCTCGCCCGCGAAGCATCCAGCGCGGTGCATGGCACCGGCTGCGCCGGTGTTCGCGGGCATGCCCGCTCCCACAGGGACGGCGTGCGCCCGAAACCTGCACAGTACCTGTGGGAGCGGGCTCGCCCGCGAAGCATCCAGCGCGGTGCATGGCACCGGCTGTGCCGGTGTTCGCGGCTAAAGCCGCTCCCACAGGGATAGCGTGCGCCCGAACCCGGCACAGTACCTGTGGGAGCGGGCTCGCCCGCGAAGCATCCAGCGCGGTGCATGGCACCGGCTGCGCCGGTGTTCGCGGGCATGCCCGCTCCCACAGGGACGGCGTGCGCCCGAAACCTGCACAGTACCTGTGGGAGCGGGCTTGCCCGCGAAGCATCCAGCGCAGTGCATGGCACCGGCTTTGCCGGTGTTCGCGGGCATGCCCGCTCCCACAGGGACGGCGTGCGCCCGAAACCTGCACAGTACCTGTGGGAGCGGGCTCGCCCGCGAAGCATCCAGCGCAGTGCATGGCACCGGCTTTGCCGGTGTTCGCGGGCATGCCCGCTCCCACAGGGACGGCGTGCGCCCGAAACCTGCACAGCACCTGTAGAAGCGGGCTTGCCCGCGAAGCATCCAGCGCGGTGCATGGCACCGGCTGCGCCGGTGTTCGCGGGCATGCCTGCTCCCACAGGGATGGCGTGCGCCCGAAACCTGCACAGCACCTGTGGGAGCGGGCTCGCCCGCGAAGAATCCAGCGCGGTGCATGGCACCGGCTTTGCCGGTGTTCGCGGGCATGCCCGCTCCCACAGGGACGGCGTGCGCCCGAAACCTGCACAGCACCTGTAGAAGCGGGCTTGCCCGCGAAGAATCCAGCGCGGTGGAGGGCACCGGCTGCGCCGGTGTTCGCGGCTAAAGCCGCTCCCACAGGGATAGCGTGCGCCCGAACCCGGCACGGCAACCACCGATGACGTTTTTCAATCGACTCCATGCCGTTTCCTGCATTGCCGTGCAGAGCGCCGTGCCGGATGCTTTATTTACTCAGAGAATCGCTTTTTCCACCCGCAGAGGCCCGTATGAAGAACGTCGAACAAATCCTCAAGACCAAGTCCCAGCACCAGACCGTGTACACCATCGGC
The DNA here is from genome assembly GCF_000935045.1 of Pseudomonas sp. 10-1B. GTDB lineage: Bacteria > Pseudomonadota > Gammaproteobacteria > Pseudomonadales > Pseudomonadaceae > Aquipseudomonas. Next base: position 29,819 of record NZ_JYKS01000027.1, on the reverse strand, counting down.
CCGGATGACTCGGTACTCGACGCCCTGAAACTGCTGGCGGAGAAAAACGTCGGTGCGCTGCCCGTGGTCGAGGGCAACCAGGTGGTGGGTATCGTCAGTGAACGGGACTATGCGCGCAAACTGGTACTCAAGGGCCGCTCTTCCGCCGCTACCCCGGTGCGCGAAATCATGAGTGCACCGGTGGTCACCGTGGAGCCGAAGCAGAACCTCGAGTACTGCATGAACCTGATGACCAACCGCCACCTGCGCCACCTGCCGGTGGTCAACAACGGCGAGCTGCTCGGCCTGCTGTCGATCGGCGACCTGGTCAAGGAAACCATTGCCGAACAAGCCAGCCTGATCCTGCAACTGGAGCAATACATCCGCGGCGAATGAAGCGCCTCAATGGTAGGCGCGCTCCAGCTCGTCCAGCTGATGGTCGAAGCTGCGCAGGCGCGCCGACCAGGTATACACCAGCACTTCCAGGTCACGGTTGAGCACGGCGGTATTGCCATGCCCGCTGCTGCTTGGCTCGCCCAAATCCAGCTGGTAGCGTTCGCGGGCCATGGCTTGGGCCACGCTGGACAGGTCGCGGGCATTGGCCAGCCAGTGATGATGGTGGTCATGAACTTCACGGTCGAGCAACCGGCACTGGCGCTTCAGGGCATCCAGGCTCTGCTCCAGCGGCGTGCCCCTGAGCTCACCCATGACCTCTTCGAAGGTACGCCCCGAATGCCAGTAGCTGCCCCAGAAATAACGGTCGAACACCGTCTCGACGCGGCGCAGCGCGACCTTGGTGTTCCAGATGGCCAGCAACGTTCGCCCCTGCACCACTTCGCGCTTGTTCAGGTGCAACTGCTGCCAGGCGATCCAGGCCAGCGCCACCAGCGCAGCCGCCACAGTGACAGCCGCGGCGGCATACAGGAAATGCACCGCCTGAGTCATCTGTTGCGTGTGCCTGATGCCGTAGAAGTAACTGGCCGTCAGGGTGCCCAGGATCGTCACGGAGCACCAGAAACCTGGTGCGTAGGGATCTTTCATCGCGCTATCCCCTTATTGTTTTCCTGAGCATAGCAACGGCCAATCACTCGTCAGGTGCCGCTCGGCGCTTTATTTTCGAGGGCGGCGCAATGCTTCGTTGAGTTGATCGAACGGCACCGCCCAATCGGCATCTTCAATGATGCTGTCCTTGAGGAAACTACGCTGGGCATCGGTCCAGAACGGCGCATCCACCAGCTTGATGTCGTTCTTCAATGGCGAGTGGCTGGCGATGAACTGATCGATGCTCACCGCATCGTCAGCCAGCCCCAGTTGTTTGAACAAGTCTGCAAAGGGATGGATCGGCGCTTCCATGGTTCCTCCTGAGAGCCAGGCAAGCCGTCCACGACGCCCGCCTGGCATTGGTTTGAAAACATCAGCAAAGCTCGCGCACTTCGGCGTGCGGCACCAGTTTCATGTACTGCTCCATGCTCATGTGGATCAGGTGATCGTGGTCACCCGCCTCAAGGTAGACATCACCTTGGCGGGTAAGGCTCGGGTCGAGCAGCATTTTTATCTGGTAGGCATCGCCAAGCGCTGGCACGGCGCCGCGCTCGCAGTCGCCGAACAGGCTCGGCAGGCCGCTTTCACGGGTCAGTTGCCAGGCGCCGGACATACGCACCTTGCTCATGTCCAGATGCCGGTTGGCCGGTAGCACGGCCATGATGTAGTTGCCATGACGGTCATCGAGCATCACCGACTTGGCGACCCGCTCGGCGGGCACGCCGGCCGTGCGGGCCGACTCCAGGCTGGTGGCCGAATGTGGATGGGGAATGATGTCGTAATCGCAGTTGGCCTTGTCCAGGCGATCCTGCAGGGTCTTTGCCATACGCATGATGCACCTCCGGTTTCGCCCCCCAATCTCCAATTTTAGGCCTGCCATCGGCAGGCAGGGCTAAACTTGTGCAAATAGAGGCGAACGAGGTGACGACAGGTGCTCACCCGCTGCTGGCGCTGGCTATTGCTGCTGTTGCTGCTTGGCATCACGCCAGGCGGGCAAGCAGCGCCCGGCGCGGTGTGGGTGCTGGGCATCGATGACGCCATCGGCCCGGCCAGCGCCGACTACCTGGTACGCAGTCTCGGCCAGGCCCAGGAGCAGGGGGCGCAGCTGGTGGTTATCCGCATGGACACCCCGGGCGGGCTGGACAGCGCCATGCGCCAGATGATCAAGGCGATTCTCGCCAGCCCCGTGCCGGTTGCCACCTACGTCGCCCCCAGCGGGGCCCGCGCCGCCAGCGCCGGCACCTATATCCTTTACGCCAGCCATGTCGCGGCCATGGCGCCCGGGACCAACCTGGGCGCCGCCACGCCCGTGCAGATCGGCGGCCCGCCAGGCGCGGCCAAGGACGACAAGGCCAAAGGCAGCGATGAAGACACCCTTGCGCGCAAACAGGTCAACGATGCTGCGGCCTACATCCGTGGCCTGGCGCAACTGCGCGGACGCAATGCCGACTGGGCCGAGAAAGCCGTGCGCGAAGCGGTCAGCCTGTCGGCCAGCGAGGCCTTGCAGCTGAACGTGATCGACCACGTGGCCGATGACCTGCCCGATCTGTTGCGCAAGCTCGATGGCAAGACGCTCGATGTCGCCGGTCAGCCCCGCCAGCTGCAGACCGCCAATGCCAGCCTGGTCGAGCACCTGCCGGACTGGCGCACACGGGTGCTGGCGGTGATTACCAACCCCAGCGTGGCGCTGATCCTGATCATGATCGGCGTGTACGGCCTGCTGTTCGAATTCATGAACCCCGGCTCGACGGTGGGTGGCGTGGTCGGCGGCATCTGCCTGCTGCTGGCGCTGTATGCCTTGCAACTGTTGCCGGTGAGTTTCGCCGGTGTGGCGCTGATTCTGCTCGGCATCGCCTTCATGATCGCCGAAGCCTTCGTGCCCAGCTTCGGCGTGATCGGTTTTGGCGGCATCGTCGCCTTCGTGATCGGCGCGGTGATCCTGATCGACACAGATGCCCCCGGTTTCGGTATCCCACTGGCCTTGATCGGCACCCTGGCGCTGCTCTCGGCGCTATTGATCGGAGGAGTGCTGGGCATGGCCCTCAAGGCCCGCAGCCGGGCGCTGGTCAGCGGTGACGCCGGCCTGGTCGGCAGCCTGGTCACTGTCACCCAGGTAATGGCAGGCAACCCGTTCTGTGGCGTTGTGCTGGCCCAGGGCGAGCAATGGCAGGTGCAGTGCGCAACGCCGCTGCAGGCTGGCCAGAACGTGCGGGTGACCGCGCGCCATGGCGTCATGCTGGAAGTGACCGCCGCTGCGCCCGCGGCGCAAGGAGAATGACCATGTTCATGCAATTTGGTTTTGGCGCCGTGCTGCTGGTGCTGGCGATGCTGTTGCTGTCGGCGTTCCGCATCCTGCGCGAATATGAACGCGCCGTGGTGTTCCAGCTGGGACGCTTCTGGCAGGTGAAGGGGCCGGGGCTGATCCTGTTGATCCCGGTGATCCAGCAAATGGTGCGGGTCGACCTGCGCACGGTGGTGCTGGATGTGCCGCCGCAGGATGTGATCACCCGCGACAACGTCTCGGTCAAGGTCAATGCCGTGGTGTACTTCCGCGTGCTCGACCCGCAGAAGGCGATCATCCAGGTCGAGGATTTCCTCGTGGCGACCAGCCAGCTGGCCCAGACCACGCTGCGCGCGGTGCTCGGCAAGCACGAACTGGATGAGCTGTTGGCCGAACGCGAGCAGTTGAACTCGGACATCCGCCAGGTGCTGGATGCACAGACCGATGCCTGGGGCATCAAGGTGGCCAATGTCGAGATCAAGCACGTCGACCTCAACGAATCGATGGTACGCGCCATCGCTCGCCAGGCCGAGGCCGAACGCGAACGGCGGGCCAAGGTGATCCATGCCGAGGGTGAGTTGCAGGCGTCGGAGAAGCTGATGCAGGCGGCGCAGATGCTGAGCAAGGAGCCGGGGGCGATGCAGTTGCGCTATATGCAGACGCTGGGGACGATTGCCGGGGACAAGAGCTCGACTATCGTCTTTCCGCTGCCGGTGGACTTGCTCAAGGGGTTGGTGGACAAGCAGAAGTAGCGTTGGCCCATTCGCGGGCTCGCCCGCTCCCACAGGTACTGCGCCGGTCTCAGGGGCGGCACATCACCTGTGGGAGCGGGCAAGCCCGCGAATGGCCGAGATGCGGTCTATCAGATTGGCGCCCGGCGCAAGGTAGCCAGGAACGTGGCCGCGCCGATGAACAGCCCGGCAAAGGTCCGGTTCAAACGCTTCTGCTGCTTGGGCGTACGCAGCAAACGCAATACCCGCGCAGCCAACCCGGTGTACCCCGCCATCACCAGCATGTCGACAGTGATCATGGTCACGGTGATCGCCACGTACTGCGGCAACAGTGGTGCATGCGGGTTGATGAACTGCGGCAGCACCGCCAGCATGAACACCAACGCCTTGGGGTTGCTGACGTTGACCAGGAAGCCACGGAACACCAGGCTCAGCGGTTTGCCAATTGGGCGCACGCCGGATTCATCGGTCATGTCCATCGGCAAGGCGCGCCACTGCTTGTAGGCCAGGTAGACGAGATAGGCGACGCCGAACCACTTGATGACCTGGAAGGCCGTGGCCGAGGCGGCCAGGATGGCACCGACACCGGCGGCGATGATGGCGATCTGCACGATCAGGCCCAGTTGCAGGCCCAGGGCGTTCCAGTAACCACGCCAGAAGCCGTATTGCAGGCCGCTGGACATCGAGGCGATCGCCCCGGCGCCGGGTGAAAGGCTGATCACCCAACAGGCGGCAAAGAAGCCCAACCACACTTCCATCGACATCACACACCTCGCTCGACATATGTTGCAAAACGTTAAGCTAAGGTGTTGGTGAAAAAATAACCAGTGTTTTTTGGCGCTTTGAATTGGTTGTGTTGGGGAGAATGTCCTCCCCCAACACCATCTCAACCCTTGCTCACGACAACGCCTCAAGCTCGGCCTGCATGCTTTCGAGGGTTTCCAGCGCTTCCATCCAGGCTTCTTCCAGCTCACCTTCGCGCTGCTTGAACTTGCTCTGGCGCGCCAGCAGGTCACGCAGTTCGTCCTTGCGCGCCGCGTCATAGAGGCCACCGTCACCCAGCGCGGTTTCGATCTCGGTCAATTGCGCGTGCACCTGGTTGAGCTCGGTTTCCAGCTTGTCGGCGGCCTTCTTGTGCGGTGCCAACTGCTGGCGCAAGGCTGCGGCCGCCTGGCGCTGGGCCTTCTTGTCGGTCTTGTCCGGGTTGACCGGAGCACTGCTGGCCGGCGCGCTGCGCTGGCGGTACTCGACCAGCCAGCGGCTGTAATCGTCGAGGTCGCCATCGAAGGTATCGACCTTGCCGTCGGCCACCAACAGGAAGTCGTCGGTAGTGCTCTTGAGCAGGTGACGGTCGTGAGACACCACCACCACGGCTCCGGCAAACTCCTGCAACGCCATGGTCAGCGCCAGGCGCATTTCCAGATCGAGGTGGTTGGTCGGTTCGTCGAGCAGCAGCAGGTTCGGCCGCTCCCAGGCAATCAGCGCCAGCGCCAGGCGGGCCTTTTCGCCACCGGAGAAGTTCACCACCGGCTCGTCGCAGCGAGCGCCATGGAAATCGAAGCCGCCAAGGAAGTCGCGCAGGGTCTGCTCGCGTTCGGTGGGGGCAATGCGCTGCAGGTGCAGCAGCGGGCTGGCCTTGTCGTCCAGCGAATCCAGCTGGTGCTGGGCGAAGTAGCCTACGGCGAGGTTCTCGCCACGCACCAGGCGGCCCGACAGCGGCTCCAGTTCACCGGCGAGGTTCTTTATCAGGGTCGACTTGCCGGCACCGTTGGGGCCGAGCAGGCCAATACGCGCACCTGGGGTGAGCTGCAGCTTGACCTTGTCGAGGATGGCCTTGTCGCCATACCCCAGGCGGCCTTCGGACATGTTCAGCAATGGGCTGGAGATTTTCTGCGACTCGCGGAAGACGAAGTCGAACGGCGAATCGACATGCGCCGCCGACAATTCTTCCATGCGCTCCAGGGCCTTGATCCGGCTCTGCGCCTGGCGGGCCTTGGTGGCCTGGGCCTTGAAGCGGGCGATGTACTTTTCCATGTGCGCGCGCTGGGCCTGTTGCTTCTCGTAGGCCTGTTGCTGCTGCGCCAGGCGCTCGGCACGAGTGCGCTCGAAGGCGGTGTAGCCACCTTTGTACAGGTTCAGCTTGCGCTGCTCGACATGCAGCACATGGTCGACCACGGCATCGAGGAAGTCACGGTCGTGGGAAATCAGCAACAGGGTGCCAGGGTAGCCCTTGAGCCAGTCCTCCAGCCACAGAATCGCATCCAGGTCCAAGTGGTTGGTGGGCTCGTCGAGCAGCAGCAGGTCGGACGGGCACATCAGTGCCTGGGCCAGGTTCAGGCGCATCCGCCAGCCACCGGAGAAGTCGCCGACGCGGCGGTCCATCTGCTCGTTGGTGAAGCCCAGGCCGGCCAGCAACTTGCGCGCACGGGCGTCGGCGGTGTAGCCGTCGGCGCTTTCCAGCTCACTGTGCAGGCGCGCCAGGGCGGTGCCGTCGTGAGCCTGCTCGGCCGCGGCCAGTTCGGCCTGGACCTTGCGCAGGCGCGCGTCGCCATCGAGCACATAGTCCACGGCCAGGCGGTCGAGGGTGTCGACCTCCTGGCGCATGTGGGCGATGCGCCAGTCACCGGGCAGCTGGCAATCGCCGGCATCGGGCGACAGCTCACCGCGCAGCAAGGCGAACAGGCTGGATTTTCCGGCGCCGTTGGCGCCGATCAGGCCGGCCTTGTGACCGGCGTGCAGGGTCATCTCGGCGCCTTCTAGCAAGCGCTGCGGACCACGCTGTAAAGTGAGGTTGGATAGTCTGATCATGATGGTCGCGGAGTCTACCAGCTTCCTCGACCCATAGCGCGAGTGGAACCATGTACACCGACCTGTGGAATCACGCCCTGGCCCTGTATGCCAGGCCTGGTGTGGAAGCGGCCTGCCTGGACCTGCAGGCACAAGGTGGCGACGTCTGCCTGCTGCTGTGCGCAACCTGGCTGCAGGCGCGTGGCGTGGCGGTGCTGAACGAGCGCGCACAGGCGTTGCGAGACGTTGCCGAGCCCTGGCAGCGGGACGTGGTCAGCCCGTTACGCAGCCTGCGCCAACAGTGGCGTATGGCAGCGCAGGGGGATGCGCAGCTGGCGGCGTTGCGTGAACAGCTGAAGGGGTTGGAACTGCAGGCCGAGAGGGCCTTGCTGGAACGCTTGCAGGAGCGTTCGCGACAGTGGCCCGCAGGCTCCCATGAGCCCACGGACGACTGGCTGGCCCGGCTGGCGCCGGACCCGGCCCGACACCACGACGCACTGAATCAGTTGCGCGTCGCGGCGGCAGCGCTTCAGGACGCCGAAGAAGGCGCCTGAGCCGGGGTGCTGGCGGGTGCCGATGGTGCTACCGCAGCGGCCGGGGTGGCCGAGTTGGTCGCAGCGGCCGGGGTGCTGGCAGCAGGTGTAGCCGGTTTGGCTTCGGCTGGCTTGCTGACTGCAGGCTTGGCAGCTGGTTTTCTGGTCGCACGTGCTGGCGCCTTGGCGGCAGCTGGTTTCGCGGCTGGCTTGGCAGCAGCGGCTTTGGCTGGGGCTTTGGCAGCTGGCTTGGCTGCGGGTTTCGCAGCAGCGGTGGCTTTGGCTGCTGGCTTGGCTGCAGGTTTCGCAGCAGCGGTAGCTTTGGCTGCTGGCTTGGCTGCGGGTTTCGCAGCTGCGGTGGCTTTGGCAGCTGGCTTGGCTGCAGGTTTCGCGGCAGCGGTAGCTTTGGCTGCTGGCTTGGCTGCAGGTTTCGCGGCAGCGGTAGCTCTGGCTGCTGGCTTGGCTGCAGGTTTTGCAGCAGCGGTAGCTCTGGCAGCTGGCTTGGCTGCAGGTTTTGCAGCTGCGGTGGCTTTGGCAGCTGGCTTGACTGCAGGTTTTGCAGCAGCGGTAGCTCTGGCAGCTGGCTTGGCCGCAGGTTTTGCAGCTGCGGTGGCTTTGGCAGCTGGCTTGGCAGCAAGTCTGGCAGCAGCCGGCTTGGTGGTTTTGGCCGCACGCAGATCAAGGGCCTTGACGGCAGCTTCGCGAACCTTGCCTACACCCTGGGCCAGCTTGAGGCTGTCCTGGGCATCACGCTTGAGTTGTTGAATATAAGCGCGCGTCTGGGTTTGACGTTCCTTGAGGGAATCGAGCAGTTCTTCAAGTTCGCCGATGGCTTTTTGCGCCTTGGTTTGCGCCTTGGCTTTACCGGCCTTGGCTGCGTCTTGCAGTTTCAGGCGACCGTTGTGCAGTTTTTCCTGAGCCTTGCCACGCTGCTTTTCCAACTTGGCCAACAGTTTTTCCGCATCAGCCAGCGCTTGCGAGCAGGCCTCTTCCAAGTGTTCGAGCAGGCTGCTCGAAAGTTGCTGGAGCAGGTGTAACGGCGTACTTACTGGCTTCTTCTTGGCCGACATGGTTTACCTCCTGGCTGACGAGATTGCGGCTCATACTATGCTTCTGCTGCTACCGCCGCTAGGGCATGTTGACAGTAATGTTTACGCCGCGTTGCATGCCTGGGCAAAGTTGTTATCTTGCAGCTCCGTGCAAGTGTAGTTGCTGAATAAATCATTGCGCGATCGGTGTAGGAGCGGGTTTACCCGCGAAGCGGGCACCGCGGTGGATGGCACGGGCTTTGCCCGTGTTCGCGGGTAAACCCGCTCCTACAGGGCACGCGCGAAAAGGCAAATACAAGTATTGAACGCTGGCATACTTCCTCGCTCATTGGCGCAGGAACTGACCATGCCTCGATATCTTGTCTTAGGTTTATGCCTGCTGGCGCCCATCGCCCTGGCCGACAGCGACGAACACGACCTTGCCTACAGCCTCGGCGCCAGCCTGGGTGAACGCCTGCGCCAGGACATGCCAGGCCTGCAGTTGGATGCGCTGGTCGAAGGCTTGCGCCAGTCCTACCAAGGGCAACCGCTAAAGCTGGACAAGGCCCGCATGCAGGCCGTGCTGCAGCAGCATGAGGAGCAAGAAGGTGATGCCGAAGCGCAGAAGCAGCAAGCTGCAGAAAAACGCTTCATGGCCAATGAACGCGGGCGTTATGGCGTGCATGAATTACCAGAAGGCGTGCTCTACAGCGAACTGCAGGCAGGCACAGGCGCGCAGCCGAAAGCCGGCGGCAAGGTACAGGTGCGCTACGTGGGCAAATTGCCGGATGGCTCGGTATTCGACCAGAACCAGACACCGCAGTGGTTCAGCCTGGATTCGGTGATTGAAGGTTGGCAAGTGGCCTTGCCGCAGATGCACACCGGCGCCAAATGGCGCCTGGTGATTCCGTCAGCACAAGCCTATGGCGCCGAGGGCGCGGGTGACCTGATCGCACCCTATACACCCTTGGTGTTCGAGATCGAACTGCTGGCGGTTGGCGACTGACGCCAACCCTCAGGCTTCGACGGCGCCCTCTTCCTTGTGCGCGTTGTGCAGCACTTCGATCAGGCAGTCTTCAAGTTCGAAGCGCTCATGCAGCAGGCCACCCAGCTTGGCCAGCTTTTCGGCGAAGCGTTCGGTGTCCTTGCACTCGCCTTTCGCACAATGGTCATTGAAGGCCAGCGCGATCTGGGTGATGTCGTTGATCCGCGGGTTGATCTCTTCGGCCAGTTTCAGCGCTTTTTCGTCATCGAAAGCCTTGGCCTCACTGACCAACTGCTCGCAGACCTCGAAATGCCACGCCGAACAGTAGTCGACAAGCAGGCCGCAAAAATCCCCGTTCGTGTCTTTGTCGGCAAAGGCCAGCTTTACATCGCGCAGCGCGCGGAAAGCCTGCACCAGTTCCTGGCGCTCCTTCAGCCAACGGTCGATCAGATCGTGAACCCCACCCCAGCGTTCCTGGGCGTTCTGACAACTATCGAGCATGGCGATCTCTTCCCTTCTGGGTAGATGCCGCTGCACCTCGCACCACGACCGCGCGGCACAAAGGTGACATCAGCAGGACGGCATCGAGCAGTTGTGTTTTCGGTATGCGTGCTGGGAGATTATTCCCGCGCGTGCTGACCATCAAGGTACGCAGCGGACAAAGTTCATACAAGTGTTTAATACCCCGTTACATCGCCATTGGTCGCGCTAATGGCCAAGCCTTGCGTCAGGTCAAGGTATTGCCAGGGTGCGGAAACGATACGCCAGCAGGTAACTCAAGGGCAGCGCCGCCAATAGCAGGAAGGCCAGCAGGCTCCATTCAGGTAGCGTCAGGTCGAGAAAGCTCCAGGTCAGCGAGTTGCAATCCGGGCCGCCGAGCAAAAGTTGCCGCGCGGCCTCGCCCCAGGATTGCTCGAACACACGCCAGATCGGCATCGGGCATACATGGCTAGCACCCTCGGCCCCCTGCAACCAGACATGCCGCGCCGCCAACGATGCCCCGGCCAGCGAGCAGCCCAGCATCGCCCTTTCGTAACGGCGTATGCCCAGCGTTCCTGGAGCCTGCACCACTGCCGCCAGGCACAGCGAGGCGTACACGCCAAGCAGCAGCCGCTGGCTGAAACACAATGGGCACGGCACCAGCCCCAGGACGTTTTCCAGGTGGAAGGACGCGACCAATACCGCCAGTGCGGCCAGGCAGGCAGGAAGAAAAAAGGTGCGCAAACGGGCCGGCAGCATGGGCGGTGAAGGTCCCGGGGGTGATGAAGTGGCTTGAAACGGTAGAGGAAAAACGCAGGATGTTTCAAGGCGCGACAGCAATGACAAGTCGCTGAATCGCGAAGGAAATTTCCAACCACGCAGTAGGAAGCGTCTGAAGAAATGGACTGCAGATGTAACTTACATCGATAGATAAGTCACCCGCCCCCTGGGCCCGCACCTTTGCGCGGGCCCAGGGATAGGTCAGGCGCGTACGCCTTCTGGCAAAGGCAGGGCCAGCAGGCGCTCGTCCAGCAGACCGAGGCCCTCCTGGAACAGCTGGTTGCTGCGTTCGGTCTCGCCAAGGCCGGCGAGCAGGCGAGCCAGCTCGGCACAGGCCTCGGGGTTGCGTTCCATGCGCAGGCTGCTTTCCAGGTAGTCACGCGCCTTGCCCCACAGGCGGTTCTGCAGGCTCAGGCGGCCCAGGGTCAGCAGCAGGCTGGCGTCTTGCGGGTGGTCCTTGAGCCAACCTTCGGCGGCCTGCAACTGGCGCGCCGGGTCATCGCCGCGCACCAGGCCGTACAGGCGCGCCAGGTGGCTTTCGTAGCCTCGCTTGAGGGCCGTGCGCAGTACCTGCTCGGCTTCGCTCTGGGCACCCACCTGGCGCAACTGCTCGGCATAGGCCAGCACCAGTTGAGGCTCCTGACGCTGGGCTGCGGTCAATTGCTGCCAGGCGCGCTCCAAGGCCTGACGCGCAGTTTGCGCGTCCTCGCCACGGGCCGTGGCCAGGCTCAGGTTCTGGCCCCAGGCACGTTGCTCCAGGGCGGCCAGCTCGGCGGCCGGCAGCACCTTACCCTTGCGCAGGTCTGGTAGCAGACGGATCAGCGCCGACCAGTCACCGCGCTCCAGATGCACACGCTGCAACAGGCGCAGCACCTGGCTGCTGTGCGGGTGGCGCTCGTGCATGGCCAGCAGGGTTTCCAGGGCCCCATCGCTTTCGCCACGGTCCATCTGCAACTGGGCATGGGTCAGGGCAATGGCCAGCTCCGCTTGCGGCTGGCGCTCCAGGGCACGCTCCAGCAGGTTGTCGCTGTCTTCAATACGGCCTTGCTCGTTGGCGGCACGCGCGGCACCGAGGTAGTACAGCAGCGGCTGGCGCTCAGCCTCGGCGGCACGATGCAGGTGGCGCTGGGCACTGGCCCAGCGGCCCTCGGCGAGGTCCAACTGGCCCTGCTCGATGGCCACGCGAATACGCCGGCTGCGGTTACGCCGCGACCACGGGTTGACCACACCGCTGGACGTCAGCATCAGGCCGACCAGATAGCGCAACAGCCACAGCAGCACGACGATCGCCAGCAACCCGGCCAGCGCCGCCCACAGCCCCGACTGGTAGCGGAAGCCGCCATAGGAGATCAGCACGTAGCCACTGTGCTTGGCGACAGCGATACCCAGCGCCGCGGCGATCACGATCGCCAGCACGGCCAGCAGGTAGACACGCTTCATGGCTTGCCCCCTTCAGCCTCGGCCGGCAGGTGACGGCGCTGGATGTAGGCCTGCACTGCTGCCAGGCTTTCGCTCAGGTCGGGGGTGACCACCGACACCGGCTGCTCGGCCAGGGCATTGAGGCTGTCTAGCATGGCCTTGCTTTGCGGGTTGTCGGCGTTGAAGTTGGCCAACAGCACACTGCGGGCATCGTCCAGCGCCTGGGTATAGACCTTGGCCTCGCCATTGAGCGCCGCCCACTGCGCCTGCTCGATGGTCAGGCTCAGGGCCAGACGCAGCTGGTTCAGTTGCTGCCCGGCGAGCAAGGGGCGTACGTTGTCATCGGCATTGAAGTCGATCTGGAAGTACTTGGAGATCTCCGCCCACCACTGCGACAGGCGGCTAGCGCCATCGCCGTCGGCGGTCAGCGCACCAAGGGCATCGGCGTTGCTGTCGAATTCGGGTGACTGGGCGCTTAGCTGCTGCACCAGCTCACGTTGCGCGGCCAGTTGCAGGAACAGGCCGGTACGGTCCGGTTGCTGGGTGCTGCTGAGGGTCGCCAGGCTGCGCGCCAGTTGCTCGCGGGCAGCGAAGGCCCCCGGGTCGCTCTGCTCGCGCAGGATTTCGTCGGCACCTTCGACCAGGGCCTTGGCACTGGTGATGTCCTGCAAGGCCGACAGGCGCAGGGTGGCCAGGCGCAGCAGGTGCTCGGCTTCGGCCAGGCGCCACTCCTTGCGGCTTTCGCCGAGCACGGTTTCCAGACGCTGGCTGAGGCGTTGCTGGTCGCCTTGCAGCTGCGCCACCAGGCGGCGGCGGTCTTCCAGCTCGCTGGCAGCCGGCAGGCTGGCCAATTGCGCGCTGATCTGCTGTTCGCGCTGCTGCAGGGCTTCGGCGCGCTGGTTCAGCGCCTCGATGTGCTGGCCCTGGTTGAACTCGTTGCCTTGCAGTTGACGCACCTGCCAGACACCCCAGCCACCTACTGCCACCCCGGCCGCGCCCAACAGCAGGGCCAGCGCTGCCAGGCCACTGCCGGAGCGCTTGGCAGGTGGGGCGGTGACGGGATCCACCGGCGCCTGTGCCGACGGTTGATCGTTGTTGGACAAGACAGTCTCGCTCACGTATCCATCCTTTGCATGGGGGCGCATCGCGTTCAGCTTAGCGCCTTAAGAGGCAGGTGCAGCGCTGCGCTGCACGGCTGCCAGCAAGGCCGCGGCACTGGCGCCACGGCAATCCAAAACCTGTTGGGCCCCGGCGGCCCGGGCCTGATCGGCGACCCGCGGGCTGGGCACGAACAGCGGCAGACGCGCCACCAGGGGCCAATCGGCACCGGCCATCTGCTGCAAATGTTCGAAACCCTGCCCACTGCTGACCACCAGGCCATTGAGGCGTTCCGCTTCGATGCGGCGCATCAGGGTGCCCGCCGGGTAAGCCGGCAGGCAGCGTCGATACAGTTCCAGATAATCGACACTAGCACCTTGCTCTGCAAGACGCTCTGCCAGCAGTTCGCGACCTCCGACGCCACGCACGATCAAGATACGCGGCGCAGGCACGGCAACCGCCTGCCGCAGGGCCGGCAGCGCCAGCAAAGCTTCGCTGTCATCACCACGCGGCGGGAAGCTCACCTCCAGGCCCGCGCCCTGCAGCACCGCTGCAGTGGCCTCGCCAACGGTGAACCAGCCTTGCCGTGGCGGCTGCAAGCTGGCCTGGGCAAGGTGTTCAAGCAACAACCTGGCGGCTGGCTTGCTGACCACGATGATCGCCTGGAAGCCAGGCAGGCCCTTCAGCAATGGGCGTTGCCGATCGCCCAAGGCGACGGGCTCTATCGCCAGCAGCGGCAGGCAACTGCTGCCCACCCCTGCCACCGCCAGGCTTTGCGCCAATGCCGCGCAGTCCTCGGCAGGCCGGGTCAGCAGCAGGCGCCATTGGCTCACGGGTGGCCGGCCTCGCCGTAGACTTCCTTGAGAATGGCCTCGGCGCCCTGGCCAAGCAGGTCCTCGGCCACCTGTACACCCAAGGTCTCCGCTGCCGCGCGGGGCGCGCGCGCATCGGCCAGCAACAGGGTACCGCCGCTGGGCTGGCCGACCAGGCCGCGCAGCCACAGCTGGTCACCTTCAAGTACCGCGTAGCAGGCAATCGGCACCTGGCAGCCGCCATTCAGGCGCTTGTTCAGGGCGCGTTCGGCCACCACCCGGTCGGCGGTGTCGGCATGGTGCAGCGGCGCCAGCAGTGCGTGGATCTGTTGATCGGCGCTGCGGCACTCGATGCCCACCGCACCCTGGCCGCCAGCCGGCAGGCTGTCATCGACGCTGATGGTGGAGGTGATGCGGTCTTCGAAGCCCAGGCGGATCAGGCCGGCGGCGGCCAGGATGATGGCGTCGTACTCACCGGCATCCAGCTTGGCCAGGCGGGTGTTGACGTTGCCACGCAGGAAGCGGATTTGCAGGTCCGGGCGGCGCGCCAGCAGCTGGGCCTGGCGGCGCAGGCTGGAGGTGCCGACGATACTGCCGGCCGGCAGCGCGTCGAGGCTGGCGAAGCGGTTGGACACGAAGGCATCGCGCGGGTCTTCGCGTTCGCAGATACAGTACAAGCCCAGGCCCTCGGGGAAGTCCATGGGCACGTCCTTCATCGAGTGCACGGCGATGTCGGCTTCATTGTCCAGCAGGGCGGTTTCCAGTTCCTTGACGAACAGGCCCTTGCCGCCGATTTTCGCCAGCGGCGCGTCGAGCAGCTTGTCGCCACGGCTGACCATGGGCACCAGGGTCACCAGCAAACCGGGGTGCGCCTGCTCGAGGCGGGCTTTGACGTATTCGGCCTGCCACAGGGCCAAGGCACTTTTACGGGTGGCAATGCGGATTTCGCGAGTGGACATGGAACGCCCCGATCCAGAGAAATGCCGCCGATGATAACAGCATCGCCGGTATCGCTTGCAGATGTGGATCAGGATCCTGTGCTTGCCTGTACCGGCCTAATCGCCGGCAAGCCAGCTCCCACAGGAACCCTGCACGGTTCAGGTTGGCGCTGTACCTGTGGGAGCTGGCTTGCCGGCGATTGGGCCGATACAGGTTCAGAGGGTCTGCATCATCTTGCGCACACCGGCCACATGGCGCCGGCTAACGGTCAAGGCATCACCGTCCAGGCCCTTCAGGTACAGCTGAAAATGCCCCAGCGGGGTGCGCTGCAGGCGTTCGATACGTTCACGGGCAACCAGCGCGTTGCGGTGGATACGCACGAAGCGTTCGCCAAACTCGTCTTCCAGGGCCTTGAGCGGCTCGTCGAGCAGCACTTCCCCGGCCTCGTGGCGCAAGGTCACGTACTTGTGGTCGGCAATGAAGTAAATCACCTGGGGCAAAGGGATCAGCTCGATGCCTTTGCGCGTGCGGGCACTGATGTGGCTGCGTGGGCCGCCACCTTCATTGGCCGGCCGGGTGAGCGCCGCCAACTGGGCACGGTTGGGTTTTTCGGCCTTGCGCAAGGCATCGCGCAGCGCCTGGGCGTGGAAGGGTTTGGTCACATGGCTGAGGGTGCTGTCCTTGAACGCCTCGGCACCGTATTCATCGTCGCCGGTGCAAAACACTACCGCCGGCGGTGCCTCGCGCTCGCACAGGCGAGCGGCCACCTGCAGGCCATCCAGGCCTGGCATGCCGATGTCCAGCAGGACCACATCGGGCTTGAGGCTTTCGATCAGCGTCAGGGCCTCCTCGCCGTTGGTGGCGCTAGGCTCCAGCACGGTATAACCCTCCAGTTCGCCGAGCAGCCGGCTGAGGCGGTCACGGCCTTGGGGTTCGTCATCAACGATCAGGACATTCATAATTGCGCTGGATTCCTGAATGAGTCTCGCACAGGTATAGCGTAGACAGGTGTGGTTCGAGCGACACTGCGGTCACGCTCTAGACCGGTGCGATGGCCAAAGATTCACTCGGCCGGCAGATTCACTGCCAGTCCTCTGTCCAACTGTAGACGGTCCGTGGAACACTGCCGTTCATTCCTTGAAATCCTTCTCTGCCGTTTTCCGGGCATTTCTCTCGACCGGCGCCCTGCGGCAGCCAGCCCAACCCTGCTATCATCGGTGCCACTTTTTCGTTCACGCCTGCAATGAGTGAATCCATGAGCACCGACAAGACCAATCAGTCCTGGGGCGGCCGCTTCAGTGAGCCCGTCGACGCCTTCGTCGCCCGTTTCACCGCCTCGGTCGATTTCGACAAGCGCCTGTACCGCCACGACATCATGGGTTCGATCGCCCATGCCACCATGCTGGCGCAGGTCGGCGTGCTCAGCGATGCCGAGCGCGACACCATCATCGATGGCCTGAAGACCATCCAGGGCGAGATCGAGGCGGGTAACTTCGACTGGCGTGTCGACCTCGAAGACGTGCACATGAACATCGAGGCACGCCTGACCGACCGTATCGGTATCACCGGCAAGAAGCTGCACACCGGCCGTAGCCGCAACGACCAGGTGGCCACCGATATCCGCCTGTGGCTGCGCGACGAGATCGACCTGATCCTGGCCGAAATCACCCGCCTGCAGCAGGGCCTGCTGGAGCAGGCCGAGCGTGAAGCCGAAACCATCATGCCCGGCTTCACCCATTTGCAGACGGCGCAGCCGGTTACCTTCGGCCACCACCTGCTGGCCTGGTTCGAAATGCTCAGCCGCGACTACGAGCGCCTGGTCGACTGCCGCAAGCGCACCAACCGCATGCCCCTGGGCAGCGCCGCGCTGGCCGGTACCACCTACCCGATCGACCGCGAACTGACCTGCAAGCTGCTGGGCTTCGAGGCCGTGGCCGGCAACTCGCTGGACGGCGTGTCGGACCGTGACTTCGCCATCGAATTCTGCGCGGCGGCCAGCGTGGCGATGATGCACCTGTCGCGCTTCTCCGAAGAGCTGGTGCTGTGGACCAGTGCGCAGTTCCAGTTCATCGACCTGCCTGACCGCTTCTGCACCGGCAGCTCGATCATGCCGCAGAAAAAGAACCCCGACGTGCCAGAGCTGGTACGTGGCAAGACCGGCCGTGTGTTCGGCGCCCTGACCGGCCTGCTGACCCTGATGAAAGGCCAGCCGCTGGCCTACAACAAGGACAACCAGGAAGACAAGGAACCGCTGTTCGACGCTGCCGACACCCTGCGCGATTCGCTGCGCGCCTTTGCCGACATGATTCCGGCGATCAAGCCCAAGCACGCCATCATGCGTGAAGCGGCCCTGCGTGGTTTCTCCACCGCTACCGACCTGGCCGACTACCTGGTACGCCGTGGCCTGCCGTTCCGTGACTGCCACGAGATCGTTGGCCACGCGGTGAAGTATGGTGTGGACACGGGCAAGGACCTGGCCGAGATGAGCCTGGACGAACTGCGCCAGTTCAGCGACCAGATCGAGCAGGACGTGTTTGCCGTGCTGACCCTGGAAGGTTCGGTGAATGCGCGTGACCACATTGGTGGTACGGCGCCGGCGCAGGTGCGTGCTGCCGTCGTTCGTGGCAAAGCCCTGTTGGCGTCTCGCTAAGCCCCCAAGGCGAGGGCTTCGCCCTCGTTCGCGGGCACGCCCGCTCCCACAGGTACTGCACATGGTTTGAAACCGATGCGGTCGGTGTGGGAGCTGGCTTGCCGGCGATGGGCTGCGAAGCAGCCCCAGACTTTTAGCGCTTACCGCTACGAATCATCTCCATGAAGGCCGGCATCGCCGCCTCCTTGTCCGCCGCTATCCGCGCCATGTGCGGGTTCTCGCCCATCAGCTGCAGCAACGCCTTGGCCTGCGGGAAATCCGCCAGGAAGTCGATGTTCAGCACCTTCTTGCCCACGGCATAGGCCAGGTCGACCGAGAAGCAGAACATCAGGTCGGCCAGCGTCAGTTGCTCACCCGCAACATAGGGTGCGAAACGCCCGTTGCGCTTGAGGGTGGCAAACCCGGCCAGCAGATCGGCCCGGGCCTTCTCCTTGATCAGCGGTTCCACCGACATGCCAAAGAACGACTCGGCGTAGCAGGTACGTGCCGGCAGCTCAATGTACAGCTCGATTTCCTTGAGCAGTTCACGCACCTTGGCCTGCCCGAACGGGTCAGTCGGCAGCAGGGCCTTGCCACCCTGGGTCTGCTCGATATAGTCGAGAATCACACTGGTTTCGCTGAGGAAGCCGTGCTCGGTCTGCAGTACCGGCACCTTGCCCCGGGGGCTCACTTCCAGCGCCTGTGGCGCCTGGCCGCCATAGAAGGTGACTTCCTCGAAGGGCAGGCCTTTTTCCAGCAGGGCCAGCTTGACCATGTTGTAGTAGTTGCTGACCGAGAATCCATGAAGCTTGAGCATGAGGTGACAGCCTCCAGGCCGTAAGGGGTTGGCCCGGCTTTTATAGACCGTACGCCTGCCCCTGACCAGCGTCATGCGCCTCGTCAATGCCCGGGCATTGCCGCCACAGGCGTGGCACACTGTGCATCCCACCACAGGAGTACCGCCAATGAGCGAGCCCACCGACATCGACAATGACGACGACGAAGCCTTCGCCGAGGCAACGCTGACCCAGGCCATCGAAAACCAGATCGAAAGCGGCGAGCCACCGGCGGCCAAGGCCACCTTCAACAAGCTGACCCTGGTCGGTTACGAGCGTGAAGACATTCTCAACCTGATGGCCCATGTGCTGGCCTTCGAGATTGACAACATGCTGGTGGAAGACCGTGCGTTCAACGGCGAGTGGTATGAGAACGCCCTGCGTGCACTGCCCGAGTTGCCACCTGAGATGGATCAAGGCGACGACGAATAACCCGGCTACACTCCTAGGTCAGGCACCGCTGACGGTGCCGCCATCCTTGTCTGGAAGTCAGGAGTCGCCATGTCCTTTACCCCCGATCTGATCGCTGAACTGGAAGTACTCGCACTGTTCAAACACGACAGCAGCCAGGAAGGCATCAAGATAAGCAGCCACGCTTCCCCTACCCTGATCGCTGCTGCGCAACGCCTGCATGAAAAGGGGCTGACGGATCAACCTGATGGCGGCTACCTGACCAGCCTGGGTCATGACGCCGTCGAAAGTGTTCAACTGCTGCAGAACATTCTCAAGGCGCCACAACCGGCCTGATCCGAGATTGCAAGGGGCTGCCATGCAGCCCATCGCCGGCAAGCCAGCTCCCACAGGTACTCGCATGCCCTGAAACCGATGTGGCCAGCTCCCATTGGTACTGCACATGGCTTGAAACCGATGCGGTCGGTGTGGGAGCTGGCTTGTCGTGGCGACGAACCGCGGCGATGGGCCGCAGCGCGGCCCCCGGTCAGTTGGCCGTAGCCCTGCGCTTTTCCGCCAGACGCGAACGACCGTAGAGGAACACGATCGCCAGCAAGGCCATCGCCTGCGCCGACAGCGAGTAGGCGTCAGCATGAATTCCCAGCCAGTCGAACTCGAAGAACGCCACCGGCCGCGTGCCAAGCACCCCGGCTTCTTGCAGCGCCTTCACGCCATGCCCGGCGAATACCACCGACAGTGCGCACAGCAGCGCGGCGTTGATGCTGAAGAACAGCGACAGCGGTAGCTTGGCCGAGCCCCGCAGGATCACCCAGGCCAACCCCACCAGCAGCACCAGCGCCGTGGCGCCACCTGCCAGCACTGCCTGGTGCCCGGCAGGGCCTGCCTGCAGCCACAGGGTTTCGTAGAACAGAATCACTTCGAACAGCTCGCGGTACACCGAGAAGAACGCCAGCATGGCAAAGCCGAAGCGCCCGCCGCCACTGACCAGGCTGCTCTTGATGTAGTCCTGCCAGGCGGCCGCGTGGCGGCGGTCGTGCATCCATACACCGAGCCACAGCACCATCACTGCGGCGAACAACGCCGTACAGCCTTCCAACAGTTCGCGCTGGGCACCGCCCAC
Source organism: Pseudomonas sp. 10-1B (assembly GCF_000935045.1). Taxonomy (GTDB): domain Bacteria; phylum Pseudomonadota; class Gammaproteobacteria; order Pseudomonadales; family Pseudomonadaceae; genus Aquipseudomonas. Next base: position 9,930 of record NZ_JYKS01000027.1, on the reverse strand, counting down.
GTCGATTACATAGGCCGCCAGGGCCCAGGTGGCGAAACCTGCGACCAGCGCCAGCGCCCAGCCGATATTGACGCTGCGTACCGCCGATTGCTGGCCAGTGTTACGCAGGAACGCCAGGATCGCGGCCAGTACCAGAATCGCTTCGAGGCCTTCGCGCAGCAGGATCAACAAACCGGAGATATAGCTCAGCGACCAGCTCAGGCCATCGCTGCCCAGCAGCTTGGCGGCTTGCTCGAGCTTGGCCTTGGCTTCGGCCAGGCGTTGCTCGGCCTGGGCTACCGGCAGGCCGTCCTGCAGTGACTGGCGGTAGGCCATAAGGGATTTTTCGGTGTCCTTGCGCGCCTGGGTATCGATGTTGTCCAGCGAGCTTTCCACCAGTTCGAAGCCTTCCAGGTAGGCCGCCACCGACAGGTCATAGGCTTGGTCGTGGTCACCTGAGCGGTAGGCCGCCAGGCTCTTGTCCAAAGTGCTGGCGGTGTATTCGAGCAATTGCGCCGGGCCACGCTTGACCTGCGGCGGCTGGGCACGCTGGGCGCGGAATGCTTCCACGGCCGCGGTGCCTTCGTTGGCGGCGACTTCGGCCGGGGTCTGACGGGCCAGGTCGGCGATGTTCCAGGTCTTGTCGCTTTTGGCGGCCTGCGGATTGACGGTAAAACTGGCGATGTACGCAGCCACATCCCAACGCTGGCGGTCGTCCAGCTGGTCGGCAAAGGACGGCATCTCGGTGCCGTCGATGCCCAGGGCCAAGGTGTTGTAGAGGTCGAACAGGCTCAACTGGTCAAGGCGCGAGACATCGCGCAGGTTGGCGGGTGCAGGCTCCAGGCCGATGCCCGCCGGGCCATCGCCAGCACCGCTGTCGCCGTGGCAGATAGAGCAGTTTTGCGCATACAGCGTAGCGCCGCGGACCGGGTCCGGGGTGATCACCGGGGCCTGGCTGACCTCGTAGGCCACTGCCAGGCGTGCGCCCAGCTGGCGGGCCTGCTTGGCAACAGCCGTGCCTTCCTGACGCTGGTCGATGGCCTGGCGCAGCGCCTGCACGCCCTGTTGCAAAGCCGCTTGTTCGGCATGCGCAGGCAGGCCTTTGACCAGATCGGCCAACACCGCACTGAACTCCTGCTGCTCGCGGTATTCGCCAGCGTCGATCACCTTGCCGTCCTGCACGGTCGGCGGGTAGTCGGCGCCAATGTAATCCAGCAGGTGCAGGGCCTTGCTGGCCTCAGCGGGGGCTTCAGCCAGCGCCAGAGTGCTGCACAGCGCTAGCACCGGGCCGAGCAAGAACGCCGGTAACCAGGCTAGCAGACGGGAATGGGTATTCATGGCCAATCTCGAAGGGAATGCGAAAGAGAACATTGTTCACTCCCACTTTGCTTCTCTCAAGGGTGCCGGGCAGATTTCATGAAAAATCTTGCTACAAATTAGATGAAGCGGCCTGGGTGGTGATGCCTGAGCATTTCCACTGGTTGGTCGAGCTTGGGCCGGCCAGCCTGAAGCGCTTGATGCGCAGGGTGAAGTCTCGTAGCACCATGATGATCAACAGGTATCAAGGGCGAAGCGGGCGGGCTTGGTTGCGAGGGCTGGGGAGTATCCACATTGGGATGCGATCTGGCTCTGATCGAGTGCTGCCTTTCAGGGCCTCATCGCCGGCAAGCCAGCTCCCACAGGGTGCTCATTAGCCTTACATCAGGCGCTGGCCTGTCGGGCCCTCATCGCTGGCAAGCCAGCTTCCACAGAGGCCAGCCCCCAGAGGTGAATCACTGTGCTCGAAGGCAGTCGAGTACCTGTGGAAGCAACTGTCTTGTATTGCCTGCACTGGCCTCATCGCCGGCAAGCCGGCTCCCACAGGGCTTGCACAGGGCCTGAGGCGAATGCGGTCGAGGTGGGAGCTGGCTTGCCGGCGATGGGCCGCACAGCGGCCCCAGGTTCTTGAAGGCTATTGAAGAAACTTGCTCATTCCTCGCTCCATATCATCGATCAGCGCCTTGGCCATTTCGCTGAGTATCCGCGCAGCACTACCGGCAACACGGTCATTTTCCATTTCCGCTTCGGTGGTCAGGTGGCGGATACAGCCGAGCAAAACCGATAGCTGCGAAAAGGCATGGCTGAACGGCACATTGGGCTGCAGGCGGAACAGGTCGAAGGTTTCCACCCCTGCGGTTGCAGAGTCTCTCGGATCATCGCTCATCGGGTTGCTCCTTGATCGCGGTGGGTTGCATGTGTGTGATCACACACAGCATTGATCAGGCGGCAGAGCAAACGAATATTCATGCCCATGGCATCGCGCATGTCGCCAGGAGGGTTGTCGAGCAGGGCTGTGGTGGTGTGGTCGATGGTCAGGGTGAGGGCGCTGATCAGCTCTTCGCAGTCTTTGGGGGTGAGTGGGTCGATTAGCGAAAGGGCGGGAGGGTCGAGCAGAAGCAGATCGGTAACAGGTGGATCGGGGACGAGCTTATTCATGGCAGAACTCCGTATGGTGGATTGAACTGCTCTCCTCCTTGTCTCACGAAGTTGGGTGGCAGTCGTGCACGGTGTGAGACACGGGACATACGGTAACCCCGGCCAGGCCGAAGCCTGTCCGCACACGACCGCCATAAAGCGGTGCTACCGAATGAAATCCGGGTGTCTCACGCCCGATCGCCTTGCGAGGCGACCCATGGACCTTATTCCCAGAGCATATTCCAGCCAAGTCAGCACCTTTCGACAGCGGCTGTAGGATAATTCGACATGGATTCAGAACTGAAGCGATTGGCAGCAGGTTCAGAAATGTCTTACAGCTCTAGAACCTAGGCGAGGGCTTTGCCCTCGATCGCCGGCAAGCCAGCTCCCACAGGTACTCCACTGCTATCGAGACCTGTGATTCACCTGTGGAAGCTGGCTTGCCGGCGATTGGGCCTCAAGGCTTGGCGGTGCCCTTCCAGCCTCCGCCGAGCGCCAGGAACACGCCAATCTGCCCTAACGCCACCTGGCTGTTAGCCGCTGCCAGTTGCGCACGCATATCGGTATAGGTCCGCGTCGCCTGCAAATCCGCCAGGAACGACTCACGCCCAGCCTGGTAATAGCGATGCGTCTGGTCCGCTGCTTCCTTGGCCGACTTCTCCGCCTCGGCCAGCGCATCGCGCCGGTCCAGTAGGGCGCTGTATTGCGCCAGGCGGGTCTGGGTCTCGCGGATGGCGTTCAACACCACGCCGTCGAAATTCGCCAAGGCTGCTTGCGTTGAGGCTTCGGCCATGCGAATGCGGGCACGGGTGCCGTTGGTGGGGATGGTCCAGCTGATTTGCGGGCCGAAGCCCCAGCGGTTGGTCGCAGGCTCGCCAAGATTCTCCAGGATACCGATGGTGCCAACCTGCGCACCGATGCTGATGTCCGGGTACAGCGCACCTGTGGCAACGCCGATGTACGCGGTGGCGGCAGCCAGTTGGCGTTCGGCCTGGCGTACATCGGGGCGGCGTTTGAGCAGGGCCGCGCCATCGCCAACCGGCACCAGCTGGTTCAGGTGCGGCAGCTCGGCACAATCGGCGGTGCCGGCGGGCAGTTGATCCACCGGCTTGGCCAGCAAAGCAGCCAAGGTGTACATGCCAGTCTCGCGCTCAGCCTTGAAGCGTGGCAGTTCGGCCCGCAAGGACTTGAACTGGGTCTGCGAGCGGGTGACCTGGGTTTCATCGCCACGCCCTGCATCACGCAAGCGTTGGTTGAGCTTCACGCTTTGCTCCTGCAAGTCGAGCGACTCGCGGGCGATGTGGTATTCCTCGTTGGCCGAGCACACTTGGGTGTAGGCCTTGACCACGTCCGCCACCAAGGTGATGCGGGCGGTGTCGGCGGCGGCCTGCACCGCGTCGGCATTGGCCTTGGCGGCCTCGGTGCCGCGCTTGAAGGTGCCCCACAGGTCGAACTGGTACGAGGCGCTGATGATGGCCTCGCCAATGTTGGCCACCGGCACCTTCTCGGGAAGCAGGAAGGCTTCGCCAGACTCCTGCAAGCGCTGGGCGCCGAGTTTGACGCCACCGTTGAAGCCACCTTGCGACTCGGCCACCTCGACCTGGGCGCGGGCCTTGGCGATGTTGGCCGCGGCTACGCGCAGCTCGGTATTGGCACTCAGGGCCTGGCGCACCAGCTCGTTCAGCCGTTGATCCTGATACAGCTGCCACCAGTCCTCGGGCACCGGCGCCGAGGCCACGCTGTCGGCATCCTGGCGCAGCGGGCCATTGAGGTCGCTGCGTTGCACCGCCGCGTCCTTCGGCACCTCATAGTCGGGGCCGACCATCATGCAGGCCCCCAGCGACAGGCACAGGCCAGCCAGGATCAGCTGTTTCATGGGTGCTGGCCCTCGATGATCGACACCGTGGCGGTACGCCCGGCGATCATGCGGAAGTCCTCTGGCACTTCGTCAAAGGCGATGCGCACCGGAATACGCTGGGCCAGGCGTACCCAGCTGAACGCCGGGTTGACGTTGGGCAGCAGGTTGGCACCACTGCTGCGGTCGCGGTCTTCGATGCCGGCGGCAAAGCTCTGCACATGGCCGCGCAGGCGGGTGTTGTCGCCCATTACGCGGATATCCACGGCATCGCCGATGTGGATGCCGCCAAGCTTGGTTTCTTCGAAGTAGCCATCGACGTGGTACGAGGCACTGTCGACCACCGACAGCACCGGGCGGCCGGCGGTGACGAATTCGTGGTTACGCGGTGCGCGATCATTGAGGTAACCGTCCACCGGGCTGCGCACCACCGAACGGTCGAGGTTGAGCTGGGCAGTATCGACCGCCACCTGCGCCTCGCTGACGGCCGAGCGGGCGCGGGCCTCGCGGGACTGGCTTTCCTCCAGTTGCTCGGCAGCCACCAGGTTGCCCAGCTTGCGGTTGCGCTGTGCTTCGCGGGAGGCCTGGGCCAGGGTTTCCTGGCGCTCGCCGAGGGTGGCCTTGGCTTGGCGCAGGGCCAGGGTGAAACGGTCCTGGTCGATGGTGAACAGCACGTCGCCGCGCTTGACGGTCTGGTTGTCGCGTACCTCGACCTTCTGGATCAGCCCGGACACGTCCGGGGCGATCTGGATCACGTCGGCGCGAATGTGACCGTCGCGGGTCCAGGGGGCAAACATGTAGTACACCACCATCTGCCATACGAGCACGGCGGCGAAGGTCACTACCAGCAAGGTCAGGACCACACGGCCCAGGGTCAGCAAAGGTTTTTTCATGGCAGCATCAGGTTTCGGCAAAAGTGATCCACCGCGCCAAGCAGCACGGCATACAGGGCAACGTTGAACAACGCCCGGTGCCAGACCAGGCGGTAGAAATGCAGGCGCACCAGCACCGCGTGCACCCCCAGGAACAGCAGGTAGGTGCCAAACATCATCACCAGCAGCGTGGGCAGGAACACCCCGCTGATATCCAGTTCACCAATCACAGGGGCGCTCCGTCGAGGCCGGGGGGCAGTTGCGGTTGTTCCGCTGGCTCGAGCATCACCTCGACACCCGGCAGCAGGGCCAGGCGCAGGCCGCTCAGGGCATGCAGCAGGTGGGTGCGGGCATCGCCGCGCTCGTACAGCTCATCCAGGTTCAGCGCCAGGCGCGCACGCTCCATGTTGCGCAGCAACGCGGCCGGGGCATGCAGGCGTTCGCCGGCACGCAAGCAGGCGGCGTAGTGCGCGCCGACTTCCTCGATCACCGTGTGCAGCCGCCCGCGGGCCTGCTGGCCGGCGCGGGGCATGTAGGCCAGCAGGTCGAGCAGGTTCAGCCCCACGCGCAGGTCGCGTAGCGCCACGCCGCTGTCCTGGCCGGTTTGCGACAGGCGCGGCAAGTGCTGCATCAGGCGGTCGAGCATCTGCACGCCCACCTGGCGGTGCTCGGCCAAGGTGGCAGGTTCGGTCATTTCGACGATGTCGCGCCAGGCGAAGCGGGTCATGCGCTTGGCCGCCAGCTCCACGCCGAACGGGCGCATCACCAGGGTCCAGATGAAGGCGAACAGCAAGCCCACGGGCCCCGCCAGGTTGGAGTTGAGGAAGGTGAAGAAGTCGGCGTCGTAGGCGCCCTGGATACTGATGAAGGTCGAGGTGTTGACGATGGTCAGCAAGGTGCCCAGGTAGAAGCGCGGCTGCACGGTCAGGGTACCGACCCAGATGAACGGCACGGCGAAGGCCAGCACCAGCATCGGGAAGTCGTGCAGGTTGGGCAACACCAGGAACAGGTACAGGCTGGAGAAGATGACCGACAACAGCGTCCAGAAGAAGAACTTGTAGATCTGCGGCGCCGGGTCGTCCATGGCGGCGAAGAAGCTGCACGCCACGGCGGCGAGAATCACCGCACTGGCGCCGTCGTTCCAGCCCAGGCCGATCCACAAGCCGCAGGCGACGATGATCGCCAGGACGGTGGAGGCCACCGAGTACAGCATCAGGCCGCGGTCGAAGAACGCTGTCAGGCGGCCCAGGCGCCAGTGGCGGTACACCGCGCGCCAGGGCTTGGCGTCGTCGGTGCGCAGGGCGTGTTGCAGGGTGCAGCAGTCCTGCCACAGGTCGGCCCATTCGGTCAGGCGATAAAGGGCGTTGGACAGCAGCAATTCGGCGCGTTGGTCGAGGGCGGCGGCGCCGGGCTGCAAGCGCTCGATCTGCTCGTGCAGGGCCGCCCAGCGCGCTACCGAGGCGCTATCGGCAGTGCCCTTGAGCCATTCGCGGGCGGCCTCCAGCAGCGGCTGCAGCTGGGCGAACTGTGCCGGAGCGCGGCCTTCGAGGGCCACCAGGGCGTCGTCGAGGGCGTCGATCACCGGCAGCAGGTGGATCATCCGCCCGCGCAACTCGCGGGCGTTCTTCAAGGTGTGCGGGCCGGCGCCTTCGTGGCCGAGTTGGCCAATCATCAGCTCCAGCGAGTTGAAGGTGGTGACCATCGCCCCACGCCTGCCACCGACCTGGTCCGCGCTGGCCTGGCGGGCCAGATAGGTGTCGCTGTAACGGATCGCCTCGGTGAACCAGTTACTGGTGGCACCGACCACGACCGGAGCCAGGCGGCGTGGCCAGAAGATGGCACCGACCACCGCCGCGCAGACGATCCCCAGGCAGATTTCCTGGGCCCGGGAAGAGGCCACGTCGAATACCGCCAGCGGGTTGTCGACCACCGCCAGGGCGATCATCGGCAGGGTGTAGCCAGCCAGCATCAACACGTAGTTGTTGGCCGTGCGCAGGTTCAACGAGAGGAACAGCAAGGTGCCGGTCCACAGGGCGATGGCGATGCTCAGCAGCAACGGCGACTGCACCAGCGGCGGTACCAGGAAAATCGCACCACCGGCACCGAGCAGCGTGCCCACGGCGCGGTACAGGGCCTTGGAGCTGGTCGGGCCGACGAACGGGCTAGAGACGATATACACCGTGGCCATGGCCCAGTAGGGGCGCGGCAGCTGCATGAGCAGGGCGATGTACAGGGCGATCATGGAGGCGGCGAAGGTACGCACGCCGTAGAACCAGTCGCGGGCCGGGGGGACCGAGCTGAAGAAACCGTTCATGCCAGGCCACCGGTGCTACCCAGGCCGGCAGCCTCGAAGGCGCGCAGCACGCGCAAGGCGGCTTCCAGGTCGGCCTTGTCGATGCCGTGCAGCACATCGCGGCGCAGACGCACCAGCTCGGCTTCGATGGCTTCGGCCAGGGTGCGGCCTTCGGCGGTCAGGCTCAGGGCCTTGGCGCGGCGGTCCAGCGGGTCCTCGCTGCGGCATACCAGGCCAGCCTTGCACAGTTGGTCGAGCAGGCGTACCAGCGACGGGCTTTCCAGGCCGGCAGCCTGGGCCACGGCCACCTGATGCACGCCATCGCCCAGGCGCACGATCATCAGCAGCGGCGCGGCGCAGGCCTCGGAGATGCCGTAACCAGTCAGGGCGGTGTGGCAGATGCGCCGCCAATGGCGAGCGGCAACCACCATGCCGCTGCTGACTTGCAGGCGCAGGAGATCAAGGGACATGAAAGGAACCAAGAATATTCATAGTTTGCTAACTATCAATATACGCCTGGCCCTCCCCCTGTCGTCAACAGGGGGCGACGGCGGGTATGGATGAATTGTTGTTCATGCTGGGGGTTTTGCCTTGCCTGTACCGGCCCTTTCGCGGGCTCGCCCGCTCCCACAGGGACCGCGCATTTCCAAAGCTCAGCGCCAAACCTGTGGGAGCGGGCGTGCCCGCGAAGAGGCCCGGACAGGCAACAGAAAGCTCAGGGCTGTATCTGGTCCTCCAGCTTCATGGTCAAAGCCAGTGTGCTGCCCATCTGCACCGCCCGGTCCCGCCACTCCTGGTAGCGCACCGCATCACGGCTGCTGAAATGCACCGCCAGTTCTTCGGCCGCCTGCACCACCCCTGCCGCTGCCGCCAACTCCAGCCAGTACAGCGCGGCCTTGAGATCGGCCTCTACATACAACCCGTGCATCAACCGATAACCCACTTCAAAACGACAGCGCGCCTCACCCCGCTCGGCCCCGCGCAGGAACCACTGGTAGGCCTGTACCAGGTCGACCTGCCATTGCAGGTCGCCATCGCACACCTCCTCCTCATACAGGTCGCCCAGCGCGGCGGCGGCATGCAACAGGCCCCGCTCGAAGGCCTGCCGGTAGCACTCTGCTGCCTGCACGTAGGAGGTGTCGATGCCTTTGCCGAAGTAATGCTGCTGCCCGAGGTTGAACCAGGCCGCGGCATTGCCCTGCATGGCCGCCATGCGCAGCAGGTGGCCCGCCAGCACGGTGTCAGCACGCCAGTATTTGCCGTTGAGCCAGATCCAGCCGAGGTCATTCAGCGCCGCCACGTTGCCTTGCAAGGCCTGGCGGCGCAGATCGACATACACCGCCTGCACGTCGCTGGCTTCGTCCAGGCGGTTGACCAGCAACGAGCGCTGATTGGGCAGCCCTACCCCGACAAACAGCCGCTGTCGCCTCCCGACAGGCGCCGGTGGGGCAATCACCCGCTCGGGTAGAAGACGGGCGAGCAGCGAATGGATATTGCTGGCAGCAGACATGTTCATCCTCATTGAACGACACACAACCCCAACCTTCGGCTGTGATGAGGCGTGATTCTGCGTGATGTCACGTCAAAACCTGTCGCGAACGATTCGGCACCAGGCAACCAAATGCGACTTCCCTGATCTGAGCAGGCTGTGGCCAATTGCCATGCCCCACGCGTGCCGCCATCCTATTGCGGCAAGCCTAGACAAGGACGTTATCTTTTGCCGTTCGCCACCACTCGCGCCACCGTCAGCCGTCAATGGGCGCTGTTACGCCAGTTGCCCAGTCGCTCCCCAGGGATTACCAGCGCCGAGCTGGTGTGGCGCCTGCGCGATGTGGGCTTTTCTGTCAGCAAACGTACCGTCGAACGCGACCTCAATGAGCTGTCGCTGATTTTTCCGCTGCAGCGCAATGACAAGAGCATCCCGTTCGGCTGGCACTGGTCGGCCAGTGCCGTGGGCGAGTTGCGCAGCAATTTCGACTTGCTGACGCATCTACGGGGGGATGCGTTGCAGCCTGCTCAAGGTGGAGGGATAGAGCTAGTGGCGCGAATCAGCGATGCGCTCGCCCGGCAACTACGGGATGCGCCGTTGAGCAGCGACATGCAGCTGACGGCGTTGGAGCATGGGCACCGGGTGCGGGCTACGGTGAGCGATGGCTGGCCGTTGCGCTGGTGGCTGTTGAGCCATGGGGATGGGGTGGTGGTGGAGCAGCCTGGCGGATTGCGCGAGGAGATTGGCAAGATCCTAAGCAATGCCGCGGCGCAGTACCAGAACTTGTAGCCTGTACTGGCCCTATCGCCGGCAAGCCAGCTCCCACAGGTACACCACAGGCCTTCAGGCTTGTTGCCATCCTGTGGAAGCTGGCTTGCCGGCGATGAGGCCAGTACAGGCAATACAAGACAGTTGCTCCCACAGGCTGGACTGCCCCCAAGAAGTTGGACAAAAAATCCAACCCTTGGGGGACCTATGGGCAAATACA
>NZ_JYKS01000026.1 GCF_000935045.1 Pseudomonas sp. 10-1B | reverse complement strand
TATTGCCTGGGCTGGCCTCATCGCCGGCAAGCCAGCTCCCACAGGTACTGCACAGGGCTTGAGATCGATGTGGTCGAGGTGGGAGCTGGCTTGCCGGCGATGGGCTGCAAAGCAGCCCCAGAATCACCTAGGCAACTCGATCCTCGAGGTTTCCCCCGGCACCACCGGCCAATCCGCTGCAGCCCACTTCGCCCGAGCTTGCTCTATAAGCTCCGGATCACTGGCCACGAAGTTCCAGTTCATCCGCCGCGGTCCATCCAGCGGTGCGCCGCCAATCAATACCAGCTGGCACTCACCTTCGGCGTACAGCGTCACCTCTTCGCCTTCTGGCAGCACTACCAAACTGCACGGCTCCACGTCCTCATCATTCATCATCAGCTCACCATCGAGCAGATACAGCGCCCGCTGCGCATGCTCTGTCGGCACCAGCAAGGTGGTCGCAGGCTGCATCCGCACATGCGCATACAGGGTAGGGGACAGCACCGGCACCGGCGACTCCAGGCAGAAACCGCTGCCAGCGATCATGCAGATGCGCACCCCCAGGCTGTCACTGACCGGCAGGCTCGCCGCCGGGTGGTGGCTGTAGCTCGCCGGGCCTTGCTCATGCTCGCGCGGCGACGCCAGCCACACCTGCAGGCCATGCAGGCGCGAGCCATGGGCCAGAGCATCTTCTGGCGTGCGTTCGACATGGGCCACGCCACTGCCCGCGGTCATCCAGCTGACGTCCCCCGGCAGTACCCGCTGCTGCGAGCCAAGGCTGTCCTTGTGCAGGATCGCCCCTTCGAACAGGTAGGTCAGGGTCGACAAGCCGATATGCGGGTGCTGGCGGATATCCATGCCATGGCCCGGGGCATAGTCGGTTTCGAGCATATGGTCGAAGAACACGAACGGGCCGACGCTGCGGCACTGGGCCGATGGCAGCGGGCGCAGGATCGGCTGGCCCTCGACCGATTCGGCGCGTGGGTGGATGACCAGAGGGCTGCTCATGGGGAGGGCTCCAGACGAGGTGGAAATGCCTCAAGCATAGCGGTTTGCCCGCCCCGGCTGAACCGTCTCGTTTGCCGGGCGGTCTACTCTGTTCGTACTTGGAGAGGAAAGCTGCCCATGATCGCCAGAGCGCTGGCCTGCGTACTGCTATCGGGTTGGCTGTGCCAAGCGGCACAGGCGCGCGAGTATCGCTACAGTGATGCCCATCTGCACTACGTCGACTTCTTCCAGGAAAGCGAAGGCATGCCGGCGCTGATCAAGGCCATGGATGCCGCAGGCATCGAGCAGTCGATGATCTCCGGCATACCGGTGGCCAAGAAATGGCATGAAGACGAGCCCAAGCGCCCGCGCTATTACGCTGGTGACGACGCCGATGCCTATTGGTACAGCGCCACCGATACCTACGTGGCCGCGGCGCTGCAGCAATTGCCGGACGAACAGCGTAAACGCTTTCATCCGTTCCTGACCGGCTTCAACCCGGTGGACAAGAACGCTGTCAGCCATATCGAGCGCATGCTCGACCTGTACCCGGGGCTGTGGCAAGGCATAGGCGAGGTGTTCACCCGCCATGATGACCTGACGGCGCTTACCAGCGGTGATACGCCGCGTGCCAACAACGAAGCCATGACGCGCATCTACCACCTGGCGGCCGAGCGCGACCTGCCGGTGCTGCTGCACTCCAACATCACTTCCAAGCGCGAGCGCAACCCGCTGTACCTGGCGGAGATCGAAGAGCCGCTGCGCAACCACCCACACACGCGGTTCATCTGGGCACACGCCGGCAGCAGCATGGAAATTCACCGACACCAGACGCAGATGGACTTTCTGTTGCCGGTGTTGACGCGGTTGCTGGAGGATTACCCGAACCTGTATGTCGACCTGTCGTGGAGCGTGCTGCAGCCCTATTTGCTGGACGGCAAGGGCGAGCCACGCAAGGAATGGCTGGCGCTGGTCGAGAAACACCCGGAGCGGTTCATGCTGGGGTCGGATGTGGTTGGTCGGTTTGGCAGCCTGGGGGAGCAGATGCACGGGTTCAGGCCGTTTCTGGATGCCTTGCCTGAAGCAGTGGCACGCAAGGTGGCCCTGGAAAATTTTCTGGCGGTGTTGCCCAAGGCGCGCCAATAGCCTGTGCCGGCCTCTTCGCGGGTAAACCCGCTCCTACAATGGCCATGAACACCGAAAATGGCCTGTGTAGGAGCGGGTTTACCCGCGAAGAGGCCAGCACAGGCAACACAAATGAAAACGCCCCGAACCAGTCGGGGCGTTTCGTTTACCGCAGCAGCGTCTTACTTGCCTTCCCAGCGCTTGAGCACCAAGGTAGCGTTGGTGCCGCCGAAGCCGAAGCTGTTGCTCATGACCGTGTCGATCTTGGCGTTTTCTTCGGTTTTGCTCAGGATCGGCAGGTCGGCGACCTCCGGGTCCAGCTCGTCGATGTTGGCGGAGCCGGCGATGAAGTTGTTTTCCATCATCAGCAGGCAGTAGATCGCCTCGTGCACGCCAGCGGCGCCCAGCGAGTGGCCCGACAGGCTCTTGGTCGAGCTGATCTTCGGTGCCTTGTCGCCAAACACTGCGCGAACGCCCTTGATCTCGGCAACGTCACCGACCGGAGTCGAGGTGCCGTGGGTGTTCAGGTAATCGATCGGGGTGTCGACGGTGGACAGTGCCTGCTGCATGCAGCGGATGGCACCTTCGCCGCTCGGGGCAACCATGTCGTAGCCGTCGGAAGTCGCGCCGTAGCCGACGATTTCGGCGTAGATCTTGGCGCCACGCGCCAGGGCGTGCTCCAGCTCCTCGACCACGACCATGCCGCCACCGCCAGCGATGACGAAGCCATCACGGTCGGCATCGTAGGCGCGCGAGGCCTGTTCCGGGGTGTCGTTGCGCTTGGTCGACAGGGCGCCCATGGCATCGAACAGGAACGACTGGCTCCAGTGCTCTTCTTCACCGCCACCGGCGAAGACGATGTCCTGCTTGCCCCACTGGATCTGCTCCAGCGCGGTGCCGATGCAGTGTGCCGAAGTAGCGCAGGCCGACGAGATCGAGTAGTTGATGCCCTTGATCTTGAACGGAGTGGCCAGGCACGCCGAAACGGTGCTGCCCATGGTGCGGGTGACGCGGTATGGGCCGACGCGCTTGACGCCTTTCTCGCGCAGGGTGTCCAGTGCTTCCATCTGGTTCAAGGTCGAGGCGCCGCCAGAGCCAGCCACCAAGCCGGTACGCGGGTTGGAAACCTGCTCTTCGGTCAGGCCGGCATCCTTGATCGCGTCCTGCATCGCCAGGTAGGCGTAGGCCGCGGCGTGGCCGACGAAGCGGTAGACCTTGCGGTCGATCAGTTCTTCGAGGTTGAGGTCGATGGACCCGGAAACCTGGCTACGCAGCCCCATTTCCTTGTATTCCGGGTTGTAACGGATACCCGGACGGCTGTTGCGCAGGTTTTCGGTGACGGTAGCTTTGTCATTGCCCAGGCACGATACGATGCCCAGACCAGTGATAACGACGCGGCGCATGCGAATAACCCTTAGAAATTGTCAGTGGAGGTGAACACGCCGACCCGCAGGCCTTCGGCAGTGTAGATCTCGCGGCCGTCGACGCTGACCGAGCCATCGGCGATGGCCATGTTCAGCTTGCCCTTCAGGACGCGCTTGATGTGAATGTTGTAGGTGACTTTCTTGGCCGCAGGCAGTACCTGACCGAAGAATTTCACTTCGCCCGAACCCAGGGCACGGCCGCGGCCAGGCAGACCTTGCCAGCCGAGGAAGAAACCGACCAGCTGCCACATGGCATCCAGGCCCAGGCAGCCCGGCATCACCGGGTCGCCTTCGAAGTGGCAGGCGAAGAACCACAGGTCCGGATTGATATCCAGCTCGGCGACCAATTCACCTTTGCCGTACTTGCCGCCTTCTTCGCTGATATGGGTGATGCGATCGACCATCAGCATGTTCGGCGCGGGCAGTTGCGCATTACCTGGGCCGAACAGCTCACCGCGACTGCAGCGCAGCAGGTCTTCCCGAGTAAAGGCGTGTTGTTTGGTCATGCGAGCTCCTCAATAACCCCCTGCGGCAGGGGATGAATCTTCCCGGCCGGCCCGATACGCATCGCGTTCGGGGCGGCAGCCTACAGGTAGACTATTGCGTTGTGGTGAAAGTCACAGCGCACCTGGTGAAAGAAGTACAGGTGTGCACTGAAATGTCTATTTTCAGGTCCGGAAAGGGTCCTGTCCAGTCCTTAAGACTGCCGCACTTTAGCATTTATCGCCAGTCGCGGTTGTCTGACCGGGTAGCCAGCGTTGCAGTACGCGCTGCAGTTCGGTGCGGCGCAGGGGTTTGCTCAGGTAGTCGTCCATGCCGGCTGCCATGCAACGCTCACGGTCGCCCTGCAACGCGTTGGCGGTCAAGGCGATGATCGGTAGGCGGGCACCGTTGGGCAGTTGACGGATGCGCCGGGTGGCTTCATAGCCATCCAGGTGCGGCAGGCGGCAGTCCATCAGCACGGCGGCAAAGCGTTGCCGGCTGACCAGAGCGACCGCCTCGAGGCCATCGTCGGCGGTGCATACCGCCAGCCCCAGGCTGCGCAGCATGGCCTCGATGACACTCTGGTTGACCGGATTGTCCTCTACCAGCAGCACCTGGTCATTGTCGGGCATCGACGGTTGCGCATCCTCCGGGAGCAGCAGCGGGGCCGGGGGAGGGCTGGCCAGGGCCAGGGGCATTTCCAGGGTAAAGGTCGAGCCCAGGCCTTCACGGCTTTCGCCGCGCAGCTTGCCGCCCATGCGTTCGGCCAGGGTGCGGGCGATCGACAGCCCCAGCCCGGTGCCGCCATAACGGCGGGAAATCGAGCTGTCGGCCTGCTGGAAGGCGACGAACATCATTTCCAGGCGGTCGCTGTCGATGCCGATACCGGTGTCGCGCACGCTGCAGGTCAACCAGATCGACTGGCGGTCGAGCACCTGCCAGCGGGCCTCGACCTGTACCTGGCCGCGCTCGGTGAACTTCAGCGCGTTGCCGATCAGGTTCAGCAAGATCTGGCGGATGCGTGTGGGGTCGCCGTTCACCTGTAATTGCTCGATGCCGTCTGGCAATTGCAGTTGCAGGTGCAGGCCACGCTGCTGGGCGCTGTGCTGGAATGACTGGACGCTGCTGGTAACCAGCTCGGCCAGGTTGAAATCGATGTGTTCCAGTTGCAGCGCGGCGCGCTCGATGCGCGAGAAGTCGAGGATGTCGTTGATGACCTTGAGCAGATGCCCGGTGGATTCGCTGGCCACGGCGGTGTAGTCGGCCTGCTCGTTGCTCAGTTGCGTGGTTTCCAGCAGTTGCAGCATGCCCAGCACGCCATTCATCGGCGTGCGCAGCTCGTGGCTCATCATCGCCAGGAAGTCTGATTTGGCGCGGTTGGCCTGTTCAGCCTCCTCGCGGGCCTGGATCAGCTCGGCAATGGCGTGCTTCTGTTCGTCACTGGCCTGTTCCAGGGCGTGGGCGAGGTTGTTGATGTGGCGAGCCAAGTGGCCCAGCTCGCTGTCATCGACCACCGGCAGCGGGGTGTTGTACTCGCCCTGCTGAATGGCCTTGACCGCATGGCCCATGTCGCTGATCGGCTTGGCCAGGCTCAGGGCCAGGCGGCGTGCCAGCAAAAAGGTGAACAGCAGGGCGAACAGCGCCAGGATGCCGGCCTTGATCACGATTTCCTGTTGGCGCTGGCTGAAGGCGTCATCGGACATGCCGACGATCACCCGGCCCAGGTAGTCGTCGCCGATGGCCGGGGTGGTGGCTTTGCCCTGTTGCAGGAAGTCGCTGTCCAGGCGGATTTGCTGCAGGCGGATGGGCGCCTGGAATACTTCGACCTGCTGCGCGCGGTTGGCGCTTTCGTCAGACTGCTCGACGTACACCAGGATGTGGTTGCGGCTGTCCTGCACCTCCAGGAAGCGCACGTGCGGGATGCTGAGGGTGGCACGCATGAGGCCTTCGAGCACCTCGTTGTTGCCCGAGATCACCCCGTATTCCGAGGCCGGCGCCAACTGGTTGGCAATCAGTTGCCCGGTATGGTTGAGCTCCTGGCGCAGGTCCTGGATACGCACGAAGGTGAAAAAGCTGATCAGCAGCAAGGTCAGTAGCAGGGCGGGGCCGAGGCTGATGATCTGGGTGCGGGTATGGATGTCCCAGCTCAGGCGCTTGCTCATGGGGTGGGTTCTCCTTCGGCCAGGACCTTGGCGGCGGCGTTCGGATCGATCGGTTCAAGGCCCAGGGCGCGTGCCACCTGCTGGTTGCCACTGACGCCGTAGCGTGCCGGATAGAGGCTGCGCGGCCAGCGCGCGGGTGGCTGGTCGAGCAAATGGTCGAGCACCGCCAGCCAGTCGTCCTGGTCGCTGAAGGTGCTGGCCAAGGCACCGGCGCGGACAAAGCCGGCGTTCGGGCCGATCAGCGCCATCTGCCGGCCATAGCTGCTCAACAGCAGATTCTTCGCGGTCTTGGAGTTGTACAGGGCGGGGTCGTCCAGGCCCAGCAGGACATCACTGTTGCTCAGCAGGTGCTGCAGAGGCCGGCTGTCACGCGGGTCGGGCCAGTCCTGGGCAATGATCTCCAGGCCCAGCGGGTGGGCGGCATGGCGCAGCTCGTCGAGCAGAAAGCCGCTGTGTTCACCGTATAGCACACCGATGCGCTGGGCCTGCGGCAGCAGGTAGCGCGCCAGGCGCAGTTGCCGGCCCAGTGGCGGGTCGCTCCACAGCAGGGTGAGGAACGCGGGGCGCGACTTTCCCAGGCGCTGTTCAGCCTGTACACGGCTGACCCGCAGGGCCAGGGCTGGCGGGCCGGCGTTTTCACCCAGGCGCCATTCCAGCGCGGCGTTGTCCAGCAGCACCAGGCGCTGGTCGGCCTTGAGCTTGCCAGGGTGCGGCAGGTCGGCGGTGCTCTGGAAATGCACATGATCGTGCGGCCGACGGCTTTCGAGCGCAGCGACGAAACTGCGGATGCCGGGCTGGTCTTCAGCGCCCACCAGCAGGATCTCGCTGGCGGACAATGGCCCCAATGGCCACAGGCACAGCAGCAACAGGCGCAGCAGCAGGGCCATCAGAACTCCAGCTCCGCGCTGACGCTGAGGCGGTGACGGCTGTCGTAGCGGTTCTGCAGCGCGGTGGTCGGCTCATCGTCCAGGCGCTGCTGCCACAGGGTCGCCAGTTCCAGGTTGCTGCCGTACACCCGGAAACGCTTGGCCACACGCAGGTCCAGCCGCTCGTAGCGATACTGGTTGAGCGCATCGTCGCCATAGTAGAACAGCGCGCTGGACCAGCCATCGCCCCATTCACGCATCCACCCGACCGAGCCGCTGTTGCGGGCGCTGAGACGGCGGTCGTTGGGGTTGCTGGCCCAGGCATCGACATAGGCGTAGGTCAGGCGCAGGCGGTCGCGCAGGGTAGGGCGCCAGTCCAGTTGCGTTTCGCTGCCGCTGAACCGGGCCTTGTTGGCGTTGCTGGCGATGTACTGGTTGTTCCTCAGGGGCTCGCTGATCATTCCGGTGATCTCGTCGTAGAACAGCTTCACATCCATGCTCAGGTCGATGTCGCTGAAGTAACCGTTGTAGCCCAGCTCGCGTGAGCGCATGCGCTCCTGGTCGAGGTCGCCCGGGCCGCGGGTCTTGACGAAGTACTCGCCGTTTTGCAGCCCGAAGGCATTAGGGGTCAGGTTCTTGACCGTGTAGCTCCAGTTGACGTTGTTCTCGAACATGTCCGGCGAGCGCACCGCCTCGGAATACACTGCGCGCAGGCCGTGGCGCGGGGTGATCAGGTAGTTGACCGCCACGCGCGGGGTCAGCGAGCTGCCGGACAGGCGTGAGTCCTCGAACATGGCGCCGCCCTGCAGGATCCAGTGCTCGTCAGCTCGCCATTCCAGCTGGCCGAACAGGCGCCAGGTCTGGTCGTCGAGGCTGCCATTGAAGTAGGTCTGCGAGTCGGCACGATCATAGCGGTAGTTCATGCCGCTGAGCAGGCGCAGGTTGTCGGTCAGGCTCAGGGTGTCCTGGATTTCCAGGTCGTAGCGGGTTTCGCGGGTGCTCTGGTCGACATCGCCGCAGACCTGCTCCTTTCCACCATTCTCCCATTGCTGCTGCACTGTCTGCAGAAGCCCTTTCAGCGCGGGGTCGTCGGTGGAAAGGGGGGCGCCAGTCGCAATGCCGCGCGCCACTTTTTCGGCGAAATCGGGGTCCATTTGCCAGAGCTGGGTCATTTCGGGGCTGAACGACTGCAAGGCATCACAGGCGCGCCATACTTGTTGGCGATCAAAATGCTGGGCTGAGCCTTGGATATAAAGGCTGTGCTCAGAGCTGAAGTCTTTGGTCCAGCGCAACGAGCCCGCATAGTCCTTGGCATTGACGTCGGCATTGTCCCCGGCCTCGTACTTCTGGAACACCGGCTGGTAGGTGTAGGGCCGCTGGTTGCTGCCCTCCTTTGCCGCCAGTTGCCATTCCAGGGTCTGGTCGACCGCCAGGTTGTGGCTGGCACTGAGGTTGAAGCGGGTCAGGCGGCGGCTGTCGCGGTAGTCCTGGCCGAACTGGTTCTCGTCGAAGCCATCGTCCTGCTGGCCTGACAGCGACAGGCGCATGTCACCGCCGTCCCAGCCGAAGCCGTGGCTGGCATAGAAGTCGTTGATGCCATCCTGGCCGCGGGTCACCTTCAGCCGTGTGCCATGGCTGTCGGCGGGGTTACGGGTAAGAATGTTGACCACCGCCATCAGCGCGTTGGCGCCATAGCTAACTGTGTTGGGGCCGCGGAACACCTCGATGCGCTCGATGTCTTCCATGGCCAGGGGGATGTCGCTCCAGTCCACCGTGGCCAGGCCGGCACGGTACACCGAGCGGCCATCGATCAGCACCTGCATGCGGCGTGCATCGTTGACGTTGCTGCCGTGGTAGTTGACCGTCGGCTGGTTGCCGGCGCTGTAGCCGATCATCATGCCGGGCACCAGGCGCAGCAGCTCGGGGATGTCACGGGCACCGCTGGCGCGGATCAGTTCGCTGTCGAGCACGGTCATGCTGCCCGGGACCGCGGCCGGGGATTGTTTCAGGCGCGTGGCGGTCAGAACCTGTGGCAGGTCGGCGTTGTCGATGAACAGATCGTCGGCCATGGCTGGGCCACCGAGCAGGGCGGTCAGGATGAGCAGACGCGGGTACGGGGGCGTGCCAGGGAACACAGAGCGGCCTTGTATCAGGGTTGAAACAGGCATGGTAACTGACCTTGGGGGTTTTGCCAGTGATCTGCATGACCTGTGCCGGCCCTTTCGCGGCTAAAGCCGCTCCCACAGGTATGGCGTGAGTTTGAAACCTGCACAGCACCTGTGGGAGCGGGCTCGCCCGCGAAAGGGCCGGTATTGAGACTGGTTCTGTCGCAGACGAGCCGTATAATGGCTGGGTCGCCACTTAACTTATGGCTTTAACGGATTGGATATGACTGAACAGCAACCTGTTGCAGTTCTGGGAGGCGGCAGCTTCGGCACCGCCGTGGCGAACCTGCTGGCGGAAAACGGCGTGCCGGTGCGTCAATGGATGCGCGACCCGGCGCAGGCCGAGGCCATGCGCATCAATCGCGAGAATCCACGCTACCTCAAGGGCATCCGCCTGCACGAGAGTGTCGAGCCGGTCAACGACCTGCTGGCCACCCTGCAGGCCGCCGGGCTGATTTTCGTCGCCCTGCCTTCGAGTGCCTTGCGCAGCGTGCTGGCCCCCCATGCCGAGCTGCTGCGCGGCAAGGGCCTGGTCAGCCTGACCAAGGGCATCGAGGCGCAAAGCTTCAAGCTGATGAGCCAGATCCTCGAAGAAATCGCCCCTGAGGCCCGCATCGGCGTACTGTCGGGCCCCAACCTGGCCCGCGAGATCGCCGAGCACGCGCTGACCGCCACGGTGGTCGCCAGCGAGGACGAAAAACTGTGCCAGCAGGTGCAAAAGGTGCTGCACGGGCGCACCTTCCGTGTCTACGCCAGTGCCGACCGCTTTGGCGTCGAGCTGGGCGGGGCGCTGAAGAACGTCTACGCCATCATCGCCGGCATGGCCGTGGCCTTGGGAATGGGCGAGAACACCAAGAGCATGCTGATTACCCGTGCCCTGGCCGAAATGACCCGCTTCGCTGTCAGCCAAGGCGCCAACCCCATGACCTTCCTTGGCCTGGCCGGTGTCGGTGACCTGATCGTCACCTGCTCTTCGCCCAAGAGCCGCAACTACCAGGTTGGCTACGCGCTGGGCCAGGGCCTGAGCCTGGAGCAGGCGGTCAACCGCCTGGGCGAAGTGGCCGAAGGCGTCAACACGCTCAAGGTACTCAAGGCCAAGGCCCAGCAAGTGCAGGTGTACATGCCACTGGTGGCGGGCCTGCATGCCATCCTGTTCGAAGGCCGCACGCTGAACCAGGTGATCGAGCACCTGATGCGCGCCGAGCCCAAGACCGATGTCGATTTCATTTCCATCAGCGGCTTCAACTGAGCCGAGCAGAGCAAGGAGCGAAACATGAACGATACCCCGGAACGCGCCCAGCGCGAGTCGATCATCTTGCGGGTGCTGTGGATGCTGGTGTTCCTGGTGGTCTGGCAACTGGCCGAGCTGCTGCTCGGCGGCCTGGTGCTGGTGCAACTGGTCTACCGCCTGGTGTACGGTGCCCCCAGCGCCAGCCTGATGAACTTCGGCGACAGCCTGAGCCAGTACCTGGCGCAGATTGGCCGCTTCGGCAGCTTCCACAGCGACCAGAAGCCGTGGCCGTTCGCCGACTGGCCGGCACCGCGTGCGCCAGAGGGCGAAGCGCCGCACGCCGTGGCCCCAGCACCGCACCCGGTGCGTGACGAGGAACCCAAGCTGTGAAGCTGTGGGTGCTGCGCCACGGCGAAGCGGAGCCGCGAGCCAACAGCGATGCCGAGCGCCGGCTTACCGCCCATGGCCGCGAGCAGGTGCTGCACAGTGCCGCCCGCCTGCTCGGGCAGCCGTTGCAGGCGATCATCGCCAGCCCCTACGTGCGCGCCCAGCAAACGGCGGCCCTGGTGCATGACACCCTGGGCTTCGCCGAGCCGGTGCGTACCGTGCCCTGGCTGACACCCGACAGTGATGTGCAACAGGTAATCGGCGAAATCGAGCGGCTGGGTCTGGAGCATGTGCTGCTGGTCAGCCACCAGCCGCTGGTGGGGACCCTGGTCGGGGCGCTGGAGCATGGGCACAAGCAACAGCCTGCGGCCATGAGCACTGCCAGCCTGGCAGAGCTGGAAGGGGATTGGCCATTGGCGGGGCTGATGACCCTGCGGGCGATCGACTCGCCGGCTTGAGCGCCCGGAACTTGTGGGAGTGGGCAAGACCGCTCCCGCAAGCATGACCTGATAGCCCTCGCCGATGACCTTTCCGGACGTTGCCGAACTGCCGCGTGATGCCGACAATGGGCCATCATCTCTCGTCCGGACCAGGCGCCATGCCGCAGCAGATCTTCTTCGCCCATGCCAACGGCTTTCCTTCGGCCACCTACGGCAAGCTGTTCGCCGCACTGGCGCCTGACTATCAGGTGCAGCACCTGGCCCAGCACGCGCATGATCCCCGCTTTCCGGTGGACGACAACTGGCAGAGCCTGGTCGATGAGCTGTTGCATCACCTGGCGCAGCAGGAGCAGCCGGTCTGGGGCGTAGGCCATTCGCTGGGAGGGGTATTGCACCTGCACGCGGCGTTGCGCTGCCCCGAGTACTACCGTGGGGTGGTCATGCTCGATTCGCCAGTGCTCACTCGAGCCGATCAGTGGCTGCTGCGCACTGCCAAGCGCTTTGGCTTCATCGACCGCATCACTCCGGCCGGGCGCACCCTGGGGCGCCGTGAAACCTTCAATGACCGCGACAGCGCCCGTGACTATTTCGCTGGCAAGTCACTGTTCCGCCATTTCGACCCCGACTGCCTCGACGCTTATGTAGAACACGGCCTGCAGGCGATGGAGCAGGGCCTGCAGCTGCGCTTCGACCCGGCTACTGAAATCAGCATCTACCGCAGCATCCCGCATACCAGCCCCGCCCCCGCACGGCAGTTGCAGGTCCCGCTGGCCATGGTCCGCGGCGACCGTAGCAACGTCATTCGTCGCCACCACACCCTGGCTGTACGTGGCATGCCCAAGGGTGAGTACCACAGTGTGCCGGGCGGGCACATGTTCCCATTGGAGCGGCCGGCCGACACCGCCAGCCTGATCAAGGGCCTGTTCGACCGCTGGAGCCAGGCATGAGCGCCCAGGTCGAGGAAATCCGCCTGAGCCTGGGCCATATCGAACTAGCCGCGCACCTGTTTGGCCCCGAAGACGGGCTGCCGGTGATCGCCCTGCATGGCTGGCTGGACAACGCCAACAGCTTCGCCCGCCTGGCACCGCAACTGAAGGGCCTGCGCATCGTCGCCCTGGACCTGGCCGGGCATGGTTACTCGGAGCACCGGCCGCTCGGTGCGGGCTATGCCCTGGCCGACTACGCCCATGATGTACTGCGGGTGGCCGAGCAGTTGGGTTGGCAGCGTTTCGCCCTGCTGGGCCATTCGCTGGGGGCGATCATCTCCGTGCAACTGGCAGGGGCGCTGCCGGAGCGAGTCAGTCATCTGGCATTGATCGATGGCGTCATCCCGCCGACCGGTGCCGAGCAGGATGCGGGTGAACGGCTGGGCATGGCGCTGCAGGCCCAGCTGCGCCTGGATGGCAAACGCAAGTCGGTGTACACGACGCTGGAGCAGGGCGTGCAGGCGCGCATGAAAGGCATGGTCGCGGTCAGCCGCGAGGCAGCCGAATTGTTGGCCCAGCGTGGCCTGATGCCGGTGCCCGGTGGCTACAGCTGGCGCAGTGACAGCCGCCTGACCCTGCCATCGCCGGTGCGCTTGAGCGAGGCCCAGGCCATGGCCCATGTGCGCCGGGTGAGTTGCCCGGCCTGTCTGGTGGTGGCCGCCGATGGCATGCTGGCGCGTCACACCGAACTGCTGGAGCAGCTACCCTTTGAACAGGTGACGCTGCCCGGTGGCCATCACCTGCACCTGAACGATGCGCAGGGAGCGGTCCTTGTCGCAGACTGTTTCAATCGCTTCTTTGGCTTTGCTTGACTTGCACCGGACAAGTGTCGAGGCTTGGCAGGTTGAACAGGGAGACAACCATGCAACTGCCAGACATCCTGGAGCTTCATTTCGGCGCTGGGCGCCGCCTGGGCCGCCAATGAGCGCGCCTGTTGCCATTCGTAATGCTGTCGCCGCCTGCCTGGTGTTCGCCAGCCCCGTGTTGTGGGCCAGCAGCCTGCCGGTTCCGGTGGACGCCAAGGTGGTCGAGCAGCGCCCGGCCGTGGAGCAGGAGCGCGTCTACCCGCTGGGCCCGCTGCGCAGGATCAGTGGCCGCTTGCGGGTCGAGGACAAGGTCGAAAGCCGCGGCCAGGTCAGCTCGGTAACCTACGAACTGCCGGTCGAACGTACTGCGCGCGAAGCGTTCACCAGCGCTCGCGAAGCGCTGCAGCGCGACGGTGGCTACCCACTGTTCTGGTGTCAGGGCCGTGATTGCGGTGAGGCCAGCCTGTGGGCCAACGATGTATTCGCCAATGCTCGGCTCAACGGTGGTGACGAGCAGCAGGCGTTCATCCTGCTGCGCCGCTCGGCGGAGCAGGCCGACACCCTGGTCGCGCTGTACAGCGTCACCCGTGGCAACCGCCGCGCCTACCTGCACGTGGAGGAGTTCGTCGCCGGCAGCCCGCTGGGCGAACTGTTGCCGACCGCTGCCACGGTGCTGCGCGAAATGCGCGACACCGGCAAGCTGGACTACCCTGACCTGGCCGCGCCGCAAGACACCTGGGTGAACCTGCTGGCCCGCAGCCTGAACCTCGACAGCACCTTGCGCGCCAGCCTCAGTGGGGCCCAGGCCGAAGCCTGGCGCGAGGCGCTGGTCAAGGCAGGGGTGCGTAGCGGCCGCCTTGAGGTTGGCAATACGCCCACCGATGGCCTGCACCTTGAACTGATCCGCTGAACGAGCACCACCATGGTCAACAATGATCGCCTGCTGATCCAGATTCTGCTGCTGGCGTTGCTGGGCGCCGGCCTGTGGGTGATGGCGCCCTTCATTTCGGCGCTGTTGTGGGGGGCCATCCTGGCCTTTGCCAGCTGGCCGTTGATGCGTTTGCTGACACGTGTGCTGGGCGGGCGTGAAACGCTGGCGGCCAGCCTGCTGACTACGGCCTGGATCCTGATCGTGGCCCTGCCGTTGGTGTGGCTGGGGTTCAACCTGGCCGATCACATTCGCGATGCCACTGCGTTCGTGCGTGATGTGCAGGTGGACGGCCTGCCCGATGCACCGGCCTGGCTCGGGGGCATTCCGTTCGTTGGCGAGCGCCTGGTCAGTTGGTGGCAATCGTTGGACCAGCAGGGCGCGGCCTTGCTGGCCTCGATCAAGCCGCACCTGGGGCAGGTGGGCAACTGGTTGCTGGCACGCAGTGCGCAGATTGGCAGTGGTGTGCTGGAACTGACCCTGAGCCTGGTGTTCGTGTTCTTCTTCTACCGCGACGGGCCACGCTTGTCGGCGTTCGTGTTGCGCTTGTTGAACCGGCTGATGGGCGACCGCGCCGAGTACTACCTGGAGCTGGTCGCCGGTACGGTGCAGCGGGTGGTCAACGGGGTGATCGGCACGGCGGCCGCACAGGGTTTGCTGGCATTGATCGGCTTCCTGATTGCCGGCGTGCCCGGGGCAATCGTGCTGGGCCTGGTAACCTTCATGCTCAGCCTGATCCCCATGGGCCCGCCGCTGGCCTGGATCCCGGCCACCGCTTGGCTGGTGTGGAAGGGCGAGTATGGCATGGCGGTGTTCCTGGGTATCTGGGGCACCTTCGTCATCAGCGGCGTGGACAACGTGCTCAAGCCTTACCTGATCAGCCGCGGCGGTAACCTGCCGCTGGTGATCGTGTTGCTGGGGGTGTTCGGTGGCTTGCTTGCCTTTGGCTTCATTGGCCTGTTCATCGGGCCGACTTTGCTGGCGGTCGGTTACAGCCTGCTGCTGGACTGGAGCCGCAACGCTGCGCAGCAGCCGCCTCAGCAATAGCCTGTACCGGCCGCGGCTAAAGTTTCCGTTTTGTATTGCCTGGATTGGCCTCATCGCCGGCAAGCCAGCTCCCACAGGGGCGCGCAATTCCTGAGCCCTGCGCGGTCCCTGTGGGAGCAACTGTCTTGTATTGCCTGGACGGGCCTCATCGCCGGCAAGCCAGCTCCCACAGGGTCGCGCAATTCCTGAGCCCTGCGCGGTCCCTGTGGGAGCAACTGTCTTGTATTGCCTGGATTGGCCTCATCGCCGGCAAGCCAGCTCCCACAGGTACTGCACAGGGCTTGAGGCCTATGCGGTTGAGGTGGGAGCTGGCTTGCCGGCGATGGGCTCCCACAGGGACCGCGCCATGTCAGGCCCTGGGTGGCTCCTTCTCGAACAGCTGGCGCATGGCTTCCAGGTAACGCCTGGCACCCAGGCCCAACGGGCGCGACTTGATCCAGATGATGTCCACCCACAAGCGCAGGCGGCTGGCCATGTTGTCGAAGCGCACCTCGGCCAGCGCGCCCGATGCAATCAGCGGTTCGACCAACGGCTGCGGCAGGTAGGCCCAGCCCAGCCCGGACTGCACCAGGTCCAGCGTGGCCAGATAGCTGTCGGTCAGCCAGATACGCCGCGACAGTACCATGCGCGGGTCCGAGCCGGTGGCCTTGCCCGAGGCCACGATGATCTGCCGTTGTTCGGCGAAGGCCTCTTCGGGCAACGGTGTGCCGCTGTTCTGCCCGGCTGGATGGCGCGGCGAGGCGACGGCCACCAGCAGTTGGCTGCCGGCTTCGAGGAATGACTCGCGCTCATCGATGCCGGGCCGCTCGAACACCAGCGCCAGTTGCACGCTGCCGTCATGCAGCAGGCGAATGGCTTCGGTCTGGGTGGCTGAGCGCACCTCGATTTCCAGGCTGGGGAAGTCCTGGGCGAGGATTTCCAGTGGCTGGCTCCAGCGGCCGGTCTGCAGCTCGGGCGCCATGGCGATGGTCAGGCGCTTTTCCAGGCCCTTGTGCAGTTGCAGGGCCTGGGCGTCGAGCAGGTTGAGCTGGCAGATCACCTGCCTGGCCTGGGGCTCCAGCGCCAGGGCGGCGCTGGTGGGCAAGGCCTTGCGTGTGGCCCGGTCGAACAGGACCAGGTCCAGTTCGGCCTCCAGCTGGGCGATTGCCATGCTCACGGCTGACGGGACACGGCCCAGCTTGCGGGCGGCGGCGGAGAACGAGCCGGCCTCCAGCACCGCGAGGAAGATTGCCAGGGAGTCGCTGGAGAAGGCCATGTTCGGTGAACCTGATGTTGGGGCGTTGTGAGCGAATAGTAATGGATGGGGTTGCCGAGGGTAGGGCTTGAGGTTTACGGCGCCTGTGAGATCGAGCGCCGCCCGCGCGGCGCTTCGCGGGCAAGCCCGCTCCTACATTTGTTTCGGGCCAATGCATCCTGTGCCATGCGCGCGCGACCGCCTTGGTGCATGGCTCGATATCGAAAGGTACCAACAAGGCGGTCGCGCGCTGCCATCACAGGCATAACTGGCCCGAAACAAATGTAGGAGCGGGCTTGCCCGCGAAGCGCCGCGCGGGCGGCGCTCGATCTCACAGGCGCTGATCATCTAAAGGCCAACGCCTCCAGCCCCACCCAATTCCCTACAGCCCTTCACCCAGTACCCGATCAATACTATCGACAAAGTAATCCACGCTGGCCCGGCTGGTGCACATCGGCGGCTTGATCTTGAGAATGTTCAGATAGTCGCCAGTTGGTTGCATGAAAATACCCAGGTCACGCAGGCGATCACACAACGCCATGGTTTCCTCGGTGGCTGGCTCCAGGGTTTCACGATCGCGCACCAGCTCCAGCCCCAGGTAGAAGCCCGAGCCATGCGCCGCGCCAGCCAGCGGATGCTTGTCGACCAGGGCCTGCAGGCGTGCCTTGAAGTAGCGCCCGGTGTCGCGGGCGTTGTCCCACAGGCCTTCCTCCTGCATCACGTCCAGCACCGCCATGCCGATGCGGCAGCTGACCGGGCTGCCACCGGCCGAGGAGAAGAAATAGCCCTCGGCCTCCAGCGCCTCGGCGATTTCACGGCGGGTGATGACCACCCCCAGCGGCTGGCCGTTGCCCATGCCCTTGGCCATGGTGATGATGTCGGGCACCACGCCCTGTTCTTCGAAGCCCCAGAAGTATTCGCCCAGGCGGCCATAGCCGACCTGTACTTCGTCGGCAATGCACACGCCGCCACGGGCGCGGACCTTGGCGTAGGCTTCGCGCAGGTAGCCTGGCGGCAACGAGATACCGCCGGCATTGCCGTACACCGGTTCGCAGATGATGCCCGCCAGCTGGCGGCCACGGGCATCGAGGTCGGCCAGCTTGCTGTCGACGTCGCGCAGATAGTCGACGGTGCTATCGGCACCGCGGAAACGGCCGCGGAAGGTGTTCGGCGCCTCGACCGGGTGCACCCAGTCCGGGCGGGTTTCCAGGGCCTGTGGGTTGTCGGCGATCGAGGTGGAGATGGCATCGGTGGCCACCGACCAGCCGTGATAGGCCTCCAGCACGCTGAGCAGGTCGCGCCCGCCGCTGTAGGCCCAGGCCAGGCGAATCGCCAGGTCGTTGGCCTCGGTGCCGCTGTTGACCATGAATACCCGGTCGAAACCTTCGGGAGCCAGGGCCAGAAGGCGTTCGGAGAACTCGGTGATGGCTGCGTAGTGGAAGCGCGAGTTGGTGTTCAGCAGCGACCATTGCCGCGCCGATTCGGCGACCATGCGCGGATGCCCGTGGCCCAGTACCGCGACGTTGTTGAGCATGTCCAGGTACGAGCGGCCCTGCATGTCGATCAGGTAGTTGCGCCAGCCGCGCTCGATGTGTGGCGGCTGCGCGTAGTAGTGCTTCTGCGAACGGGCGAAGCTGGCATCACGGCGGGCCAGCAGGGCCTGCGGGTCGGGCAGCGGTTCGGCATCGCAATCGAAGCCCAGTAACTGCGCGGGTGAAGGGCATAGGGCCAGCCAGGCAGCGGCATGGGATGGGAGGGCGAAGAACGGTGGCTGGATGCCGTTGTCCAGGCACAGCTGTACGCTGAGGAAGCCACAACTGCTGCCCAGCGACTGGCCTTTTTCCACGGCCTGACCATCTGCAGGTGCGTCTTCCAGGCCTTGCAACCACAAGGTCCAGTGCGCGCTGCGCAGGCAGCCCCGCCCATCGCCGTGACGCTGCCAGGTACCGGCTAGTGGCGCCTGCACCAGGCTGCCGTTGGGCACATGCAACTCCACGCCCAGGGCGCAAGTGGCAGGTTCTGCGGGGCGGTCGATATGGGTTTGCGACAGGCGATATTGCCCATGCAGGCTGCAGGCTGGGGCTGGTTGCAAGGTCAGCAGGTGCTGGTCGAAGCCAGGCGCCTCCCAGTTGCCCGCCTCGCAGTGCACGCTGAGCACGCCCAGGTCGACTCGCGTCACTGCCTGCCCATTCAACTCGGGGAGCAGGGGCGCGCAGTTGCTCAGGTCTGGTGTAGTGGGGTGCACGCCGGCAGCCTGCAGTATGGCCGCTTCCATCAGGGCGAAAGGCACGGCGGTAGCGGTGTCGAAGATTTCCCATTCATGGGCGATGTTGTCGCGGGTGTACTGGTTGCCCGGGTCGACGGCGAGCTGCTGTTCGCTGCTCAGTACCAGCACTGCTGCGCGATTCAGTACCAGCGGCCACAGGGCACGTAGCTCGGCTTCGCTCAGCGGGTTGAGCGCCTGGTAGGCACTGATCGCCGGCAGGATCCGCAGCGGGTCGCCTTCGGCGTGGTGCAGCAGCGCCGCGCAGGTCACCGACAGGTCGGCGATGCGCCAGGTGCGCAGCAGGTCGCCGAAATCGATCACGCCCTGCAGCTGCCACTGACGCTCGTCATCACGGGCCCAGACGGTGTTGTCATCGGTGATGTCCAGGTGCACGGCCTGGCTTGGCAGTTGATCAACCAGCGGTGCGAGGTGTTCGGCGGCTGTGCGGGCGGTGTGTTCGATACGGGCGCGTTGTTCGGTGTCTTGCAGCACTGGCAGCAGGTGCTGGATCAATGCCTGCGCATGCTGCGGGTCCCATTGCAGGGTGCGCGCCAGGCCGGGATGGTCGAAGTCGACCAAGGCCTTGTCCAGCTTCGCACAAAGCCCGCCCAGTTCAGCCATCAGGCGTGGTTGCATATGCTTGAGGCGGGTCAGCGGCTGACCTTCGATATAGTCGAGCAGGCGCATGCGCAGCGGTTGACCGTCGATGTTCAGTTCCAGCAACGCCTGGCCGTTGAGGGCTGGGCGTACAGCCGGCACCGGCAAACCTTGGTTGCGCAGGAACTTCAGGGCGGCGTGCTGCGCTTCCAATTCCAGCTGGGCATAGCTGCCATGGCAGGCCTTCAGTACGAAGCAGCCTTGTGGCGTGTCCACGTGAAAGTTCAGGTCTTGCTGGCTGCCCATTGCCGTCAGCTTGCCGGCAAGGCCGTAGTGCTGCTGCAGCACGGCGTGGGCCTGGGCTTCGCTGAGCGCAGGGCCAGGCAGGCCGGAACGCTGGATCAGCGTGGCCAGGGCAGGGGAGGCGGGCTGGTGCTGTGGGCTGGACATGAGGCTCTACCGTTGCTGCTGGAATTGACGGTAGAGAATTTATGCCCTATCTGGCTGATGATGAAAGACGATTGTTGTCAGAAAATTTGATGAATGGTCCGGTGCGCTCCATGGCCAGGTGGGTTCCCTTCAAGCTGGATCCGGCCGCAGCGGGCACGCTAGCGTCAAACGTTGTATCAAGCTGGCCCGCAATGCCTGAAGCTCGGGCGGCAGTCTCACGGGCGCACTGTCCATGTGGAAGCGGGCGTGCCTAAACGCCAGATAAGCAACGTAGGGCCCGGGAAGTGTTCACCGTGGCATTTACATCGCTTATGAGATCGAGCGCCGCCCGCGCGGCGCTTCGCGGGGCAAGCCCGCTCCCACTGTCTATTTTGGGCCAGTCACTTCTGTGAAGTCACCTCTGTCCGCCTTGTTTGTCCCATTCGATATCGAAGGGGACGCAGTTGCTTTTCATCGATCTCCAGCCATGCATCCAAGATGCGCGCGCCTATGGCATAGGAGTAACTGGCCCGAAACAAATGTGGGAGCGGCCTTGTGCCGCGAAGCGCCGCGCGGGCGGCGCTCGGCCTCACGGTCGATATAAATGCCAAGGCGAAAACCTAGCAGCTCAAAATGGCCAACGTACCCGGTAGATGCCGATGAGCGCAAGGTTCATCAGAAAATCACGTAGTGGGGCAGGATAAAGTACGTTCGCGTCGTATATGGCCGTGAAGGGCGAGTGCTTCATTCGTACCCCATCTTTAATTCCTGAGCTTGGGCTGCCAGCGCGTCCATTGCGGCACGGCTCACCTCATCACGTTTGTCCTTGTAGGCAACCAGGTCGGAGAATTTGACCCGACGGTGGCGACCCGTTTTGGTATGAGGAATCACCGCTTCGTCTAGCAGCTTTACCAAGTGCGGCCGAGAGACGTTGAGCAGGTCTGCTGCCTCCTGGGTAGTCAGTTCGGCGTGGATCGGAACGACTTTGACCGAGTTGCCCAAGGCCAGCTCGCTGAGAATCTCGCCGAACAGACGCAGCGCAAAAGTGGGCACTTCAACAACCTGACGCTGATTTTCCTCATTGAGCAGTTCGATCCGTTGGGTATCTGATTTTGTCGAGAGGAACGCCGCTAGTGTGCGGCTCGATTCGACAGCCGCGGCAATTTCTTTCTCATCGGGAAGCACCTTGCGAGAGAGGTCGGCGGTGGTCATGGGCATCTCCAGAGCGGTATCGATTGTGAGGCTGTGGCGACGATGCTGCAGCCTGGATTCGATTTATATTCGAAATATTCGAAAATCGCAATAAACGAAACAGCCGGATAGGGAGAGGTTGCCCGGAGAGTGGCTGGCTTTCGAGGAGTGGCAACCGATTGATCCCGGGCAACTACGTACTCAGCGCATCATGCCCAGTTCGGCGTCATCCATTAGCGCCTTGGCCATCGCACTCAGGTAGTGGGCAGCCCAGATCATCATTGGTTTTTCGTCCATCAGGCCGGTGATGGTCAGTTCGCGTACGTAACCCATCAATTCCGACGATTGCTCACGGGCGTCGCGGCAGGGGATGCCTGGCTCGATGCGGAACAGAGGGTGGGTGCCGTGTTCGCCTTGGCAGAAGGTGGTCTTGCCTACGGTGAAATGCGTGTCTTCTGTGGTCATTGGTCAATCCCCCTGGAAATTCTCGATAGTCTGGACTGGCCTCTTCGCGGGTAAACCCGCTCCTACAGCGACGGTGCACGTCCTGACGCTTTTGGTGTCGGCGGAATGGGGATTGCGGGGTGGATCGGGGACAATCTTCAGCATCGTGATTAACCTCTCGGGGGCCATCACCTGCCTGCTGTCAAACAGTAGGGTGGCAGCTGTACGTGGGTTGACAGACCGGTGGTTAATCACGCAAAAGTTCCGGCGCACGCAAGCGTGCCCACACGCACAGCCGCCATAAAATGGGGCTTTCTGCGTGAATTAACCGTCACAGCCTGTCAAAGCTGTGTCGCTGAACATTCAACGACACACCGAGACTAGAGCCCTGCCAGAGCAGCCGCAACGGAAAATACGCGGCAGGAGTATGTTTGGGAAATGGCCTACAGGGAAGAGGTTAAATCCGACATTTCAGGGGTTCTGCGCTCGATCTCAAGGGCGATGCAAGGCTTCAGGCGAACCGACATCCACCTCCAAAAACGCCGCCTCCAGCAACTGCCGGGTATATGGATGCTGCGGCGCATGGAAGATCGCCTGCGCATCCCCTTGCTCCACCACATGCCCATGCTTGATCACCATCAACTGGTGGCTCAGCGCCTTGACCACCGCCAGGTCATGGCTGATGAACAGGTAGGTCAGGTTGTACTTCTGCTGCAGATTGCGCAGCAACTCTACCACCTGCCGCTGCACCGTGCGGTCCAGCGCGGAGGTGGGCTCGTCCAGCAGGATCAGCGCCGGCTTCAACACCAACGCCCGGGCAATCGCAATGCGCTGACGCTGCCCACCGGAAAACTCATGCGGATAGCGATGGCGCGTGCGCGGGTCCAGCCCCACTTCCTCCAGCGCCGCGATAATCGCCGCTTCCTGTTCCTGCGCGGTGCCAATGCGGTGAATGCGCAACCCTTCACCGACAATGTCCTCCACGCACATGCGTGGGCTCAGGCTGCCGAACGGGTCCTGGAACACCACCTGCATCTCGCGCCGCAGCGGGCGCACGGCTTTCTGGTTCAGCCCTTCCAGGTTATGCCCATGAAAGCGAATGCCGCCCTGGCTGGAAATCAGCCGCAAGATCGCCAGGCCCAAGGTCGACTTGCCCGACCCGGACTCGCCGACAATCCCCAGCGTCTGCCCTTGCGGCAAGCTGAAGTTGACCCCATCCACCGCCTTCACATGGTCGACCGTGCGGCGCAGCAAGCCCTTCTTGATCGGGAACCAAACCTTGAGGTCATCCACCTCCAGCAGTGGCGCGCCCACCGGGTTGTGCGCCGGCAGCCCGCTGGGCTCGGCATTGATCAGCATCTGCGTGTAATGGTGTTGCGGCGCACTGAACAGCGTGGCGCATTCGGCCTGCTCGACAATCTGCCCGCGCTGCATCACGCATACGCGGTGGGCAATGCGCCGCACCAGGTTGAGGTCATGGCTGATCAGCAGCAGCGCCATGCCCAACCGCGCCTGCAATTCCTTGAGCAGTTCGAGAATCTTCAACTGCACGGTCACATCCAGTGCCGTGGTCGGCTCATCCGCAATCAGCAGCTCCGGCTCGTTGGCCAGCGCCATGGCGATCATCACCCGCTGGCGCTGCCCGCCAGACAGCTCATGGGGCAGGGCCTTGAGGCGCTTGCGTGGCTCGGGGATGCCGACCATCTCCAGCAACTCCAGGGTGCGCGCAGTCGCTTCCTTGCCGGTCAGGCCCTTGTGCAGCAGGAGGATTTCGTTGATCTGCTTCTCGATGCAATGCAGCGGGTTCAGCGATGTCATCGGCTCCTGGAAGATCATCGCAATGCGGTTGCCGCGAATGCGCTGCATGGTCTTCTCGTTCTGCTGCAACAGGTCCTTGCCCTCGTAGCGGATGCTGCCACTGGGGTGACGGGCCAGGGGGTAGGGCAGCAGGCGCAGGATCGAGTGCGCGGTGACCGACTTGCCCGAGCCACTTTCGCCCACCAGCGCCAGCGTCTCGCCCTTGCGGATGTCGAAGCTGATGCCGTCCACCACGCGGTTGACCTGGTCGCCGGTGACGAACTCCACGGCCAGGTCGCGAACTTCGATCAGGTTCTGTTCACTCATGTCACTTCCTCGGGTCGAAGGCATCGCGGGCGGATTCGCCGATGAACACCAGCAGGCTCAGCATCAGCGCCAGTACGGCGAAGGCGCTGATGCCCAGCCACGGCGCCTGCAGGTTGGACTTGCCCTGGGCTACCAGTTCGCCCAGCGATGGCGAACCGGCGGGCAGGCCGAAGCCGAGGAAGTCCAGGGCGGTGAGGGTGCCGATGGCGCCGGTGAGAATGAACGGCATGAAGGTCATGGTCGAGATCATGGCGTTGGGCAGGATGTGCCGGTACATGATCGGGCCGTTGCGCATGCCCAGGGCGCGGGCGGCGCGCACGTACTCCAGGTTGCGCCCGCGCAGGAACTCGGCGCGTACCACGTCCACCAGGCTCATCCACGAGAACAGCAGCATGATGCCCAACAGCCACCAGAAGTTCGGCTGCACGAAGCTGGCGAGGATGATCAGCAGGTACAGCACCGGCAGGCCCGACCAGATTTCCAGGAAGCGCTGCCCGGCCAGGTCGACCCAGCCGCCATAGAAACCCTGCAAGGCGCCGGCGATGACACCGACGATGGAACTGGCCACGGTCAGGGTCAAGGCGAACAGCACAGATATGCGGAAGCCGTAGATCACCCGCGCCAGCACGTCGCGGCCCTGGTCGTCGGTGCCCAGCCAGTTGTCCGCCGACGGCGGCGCCGGGGCGGGCACGCGCAGGTCGTAGTTGATGCTCTGGTAGCTGAATGGGATCGGCGCCCACAGCACGAAGCTGTCTTTCTTCGCCAGCAATTCGCGGATGTACGGGCTCTTGTAGTTGGCCTCCAGCGGGAATTCGCCGCCGAAGGTGGTTTCGGGATAGCGCTTGAACGCCGGGAAGTACCACTCGCCGTCATAGCGCACGGCAATCGGCTTGTCGTTGGCGATCAGCTCGGCGCCCAGGCTCAGGCCGAACAGGATCAGGAATAGCCACAATGACCACCAGCCACGGCGGTTGGCCTTGAAGCGCTCGAAGCGCCGGCGGTTGAGAGGGGACAAGGCCATGTCAGTGCTCCCGGCTGGCGAAGTCGATGCGTGGATCGACCAGGGTGTAGGTCAGGTCGCCGATCAGTTTCACCACCAGCCCCAGCAGGGTGAAGATGAACAGGGTGCCGAAGACCACCGGGTAGTCGCGGTTGATGGCCGCCTCGAAACTCATCAGGCCCAGGCCGTCGAGGCTGAAGATCACCTCGATCAGCAGCGAGCCGGTAAAGAAGATGCCGATGAACGCCGAGGGGAAACCGGCGATCACCAGCAGCATGGCGTTGCGGAACACGTGGCCGTACAGCACCCGTGGCCGGCTCAGGCCCTTGGCCTTGGCCGTGACCACGTATTGCTTGTTGATCTCGTCGAGGAAGCTGTTCTTGGTCAGCAGGGTCATGGTGGCGAAGTTGCCGATCACCAGCGCGGTGATTGGCAACACCAGGTGCCAGAAGTAGTCCAGCACCTTGCCGGTGGTGCTCAGCTCTTCGAAGTTGTTGGAAGTGAGGCCGCGCAGCGGGAACCAGTCGAAGTAGCTGCCGCCGGCGAACAGCACGATCAGCAGGATGGCGAACAGGAACGCGGGGATGGCGTAGCCGACGATGATCGCCGAGCTGGTCCACACGTCGAAATGGCTGCCGTGGCGCACGGCCTTGGCGATGCCCAGCGGGATCGACACCAGGTACATGATCAGCGTGCTCCACAGCCCCAGCGAGATCGACACCGGCATCTTTTCGATGATCAGGTCGATGACCTTGGCATCGCGGAAGAAGCTGTCGCCGAAGTCCAGCTGGGCGTAGTTCTTGATCATGATCCACAGGCGTTCGGGTGGCGACTTGTCGAAGCCGTACATGCGCTCGATTTCGGCGATCAGTGCCGGGTCCAGGCCCTGGGCACCGCGGTAGTTGGAGCCCGCTACCGAGACCTCGGCGCCGCCACCGGCAATGCGGCTGGTGGCGCCCTCGAAGCCTTCGAGCTTGGCGATCATCTGCTCGACCGGGCCACCGGGGGCAGCCTGGACGATGATGAAGTTGATGATCAGGATGCCGAACAAGGTCGGGATGATCAGCAGCAGGCGCCGCAGGATGTAGGCCAGCATCTTAGTTGGCCTCGTCCGCAGGGGCGTCGCTGACCGCTGGCGTTACGTCGGGCTTGATCCACCAGGTGTCGATGCCGATGTCGTACTTGGGCGACACCTTGGGGTGGCCGATGTGGTTCCAGTAGGCCACGCGCCAAGTCTTGATGTGCCAGTTGGGGATCACGTAGTAACCCCACAGCAACACGCGGTCGAGCGCGCGGCAGTGGTCGATCAGGCTTTGCCGCGAGTCGGCGTTGATCAGCTCTTCCACCAGTTGGTCGATGGCCGGGTCGCGCAGGCCGATGAAGTTGCGGCTGCCGGGGTTGTCGGCGGCGGCGCTGGACCAGAACTCGCGCTGCTCGTTGCCCGGTGAATTGGACTGCGGGTA
Source organism: Pseudomonas sp. 10-1B (assembly GCF_000935045.1). Classification (GTDB taxonomy): domain Bacteria; phylum Pseudomonadota; class Gammaproteobacteria; order Pseudomonadales; family Pseudomonadaceae; genus Aquipseudomonas. The sequence goes on along the minus strand of NZ_JYKS01000026.1, from coordinate 31,366 downwards.
GCCGCTGACGATCATGTCGTAGTCACGCGAGCGCAGGCGGGTGATGTACTGGGACACATCGACGCGGCGGATGTTCAGCTCGATACCGAGGTCGGCGAGGTTGCGCTTGAATGGCAACAGGATGCGCTCGAACTCGGTCTGTGCCAGCAAGAACTCGATGCTCACCGGCTTGCCCTGGGCGTCGACCATCTTGTCGTCGACGATTTTCCAGCCGGCCTCTTGCAGCAGCTTGTAGGCCTGGCGCTGCTGTTCGCGGATCATGCCGCTACCGTCGCTCACCGGGTTGTGGAAGGCCTCGGTGAACACTTGTTCGGGGACTTTGCCACGCAGCGGTTCAAGAATTTTCAGCTCGTTGGCGCTGGGCAGGCCGTGGGCGGCCATTTCCGAGTTTTCGAAGTAGCTGCCGGTGCGGGTGTAGGCACCGTTGAACAGTTGCTTGTTGGTCCACTCGTAGTCCAGCAGCAGGCTCAGTGCCTGGCGCACGCGCACGTCCTGGAATACCGGGCGGCGGATGTTGAAGATGAAGCCTTGCATGCCGGTGGGGTTGCCGTTTGGCAGCTCTTCCTTGATCAGGCGGCCATCGCGCACGGCGGGCACGTTGTAGGCGGTGGCCCAGTTCTTCGCGCTGACTTCCAGGGCATAGTCGAACGCCCCGGCCTTGAGTGCCTCCAGGGCGACGGTGGTATCGCGGTAGGAGTCGAAGGTCATGACGTCGAAGTTGTAGAAGCCGCGGTTGATCGGCAGGTCCTTGGCCCAGTAGTCCTTGACCCGCTCGTAGCGCACCGAGCGCCCGGCTTTCACCTTGGCGACCTTGTACGGGCCGCTGCCCAGCGGGATTTCCAGGTTGCCGCGGTTGAAGTCGCGGCTTTCGTACCAGTGCTTGGGCAGTACCGGCAGTTGGCCGAGAATCAGCGGTAGCTCGCGGTTGTTCTTGTGCTTGAACTTGAACAGTACCTTCAGCGGGTCTTCGGCGACCACTTCGGCGACATCGGCGTAGTACTGGCGGTACAGCGGTGCGCCGTCCTTGATCAGGGCGTTGAAGGTGAACACCACGTCGTCGGCACGCATCGGCTGGCCATCGTGGAAGCGTGCTTCCGGGCGCAGGTAGAAGCGCACCCAGCTGTTGTCAGGGGCTTTTTCGATCTTGCCGGCTACCAGGCCGTATTCGGTGAACGGCTCGTCCTGGCTCTGGCGCATCAGGGTGTCGTAGATGATGCTGATGTTCTCGGCCGACACGCCTTTGTTGATGAACGGGTTGAGGCTGTCGAAGCCGCCGAAGCTGGACTGGCGGAAGGTGCCGCCCTTGGGCGCGTCGGGGTTGACGTAGTCGAAGTGCTTGAAGTCCGCGGGGTATTTGGGTGGCTCGTCGTAGAGGGTGAGCGCGTGTTGCGGTGCGGCCAGGGCGGGAAGGCTCAGGCAGGCGAGCAACAGGCTGCCTGCCAGCCGGCGCAGACGGTGCGTTGGCATCATTGGGCTTTCTCCGAAGTCTTGATCCACCAACTGTTCAGCCCGAGGGTGTAGGGCGGTGTGGTGACGAAGGCGAACCGGTTACGGTAGGCCAGGCGATGGTTGTCGAGGTACCAGTTGGGGATCATGTAGTAGTGCCATGAGAGCACGCGGTCCAGGGCGCGGGCGGCGGCGACCTGGTCGTCACGAGTGCGCGCGGCCAAAAGGGTGTCGAGCAGGTGGTCGACCACCGGGTCCTTGACCCCAGCATAGTTCTTGCTGCCCTTGGTCGCGGCCTGGCTGGAATGGAAGTACAGCCATTGTTCGAGGCCGGGGCTCAGGGTCTGGTTCAGGGTCATCAGAATCATGTCGAAATCGAACTGGTCCAGGCGTTGTTTGTACTGGGCGCGGTCTACGGTGCGCAAGCGCGCATCGATGCCAATGCTGGACAGATTTTCGACATAAGGTTGCAGGATGCGTTCAAGGTTGGGGTTTACCAGCAGCAACTCCATGCGCAGCTGCTGGCCCTTGCTGTCGACCAGGCGCTGGCCATTGAGCTTCCAGCCGGCCTCGGCAAGCAGGCCCAGGGCCTGGCGCAGGGTGTGACGGTTGATGCCACGGCCATCGGTCTGGCTGACCTTGTAGGGTTCGCTGAACAACTTGGCTGGCAACTGGTCACGGAACGGCGCCAGCAGCAGCCACTCCTTGCCGGTGGGTAGGCCGCTGGCGGCAAACTCGCTGTTGGGGTAGTAGCTGGTCGAGCGGCGGTAGGCGCTGCTGAACAGGGCGCGGTTGGTCCACTCGAAGTCGAGCATCAGCCCCAGCGCCTGGCGCACCCGTGGGTCGCTGAAGGTGGCCCGGCGGCTGTTCATGAACAAGCCTTGGGTTTGCGTGGGGATGCGGTGCGGGATCTGCGCCTTGATCACTTCGCCGCGGCGCACGGCCGGGAAGTTGTAGCCGTTGGCCCAGTTCTTCGCCTGGTGCTCGATATAGATGTCGAACTCACCGGCCTTGAACGCTTCGAAGGCCACCGTGGCATCGCGGTAGAACTCGTATTCCACGCGGTTGAAGTTGTACTTGCCGCGGTTCACCGCCAGGTCCTTGCCCCAGTAGTTCTTCACCCGCTCGAACACCAGGCGGCGCCCGGGTTGTACCTGGGTGATGCGATAGGGGCCGCTGCCCAGCGGTGGTTCGAAGGTGGTGGCCTTGAAATCGCGCTTTTGCCAGTAGTGCTTGGGCAGCACCGGCATTTCGCCCAGGCGCAGGATCAGCAGCGGGTTGCCGGCGCGCTTGAACACGAAGCGGATACGCAGCGGGCCGAGAATATCCACCCGTTGCACTTCCTGCAGGTTGGTGCGGTAGATCGGGTGGCCGTCCTTTAGCAGCGTGTAGTAGGAGAACGCCACGTCTGCCGAGGTGATTGGCTTGCCGTCATGCCAGCGGGCTTCCGGGCGCAGGTTGAACACCACCCAGCTGCGGTCCTCGCTGTATTCCACCGAACGGGCGATAAGGCCATAGCTGGAGGTCGGCTCGTCGCCGGACGGGTCGTACTGGCCGGTGCCGACCATCAGCGGCTCGTTCAGCTCATTGACGCCGTATTGCTGGAAATTGGGCGTGGTAATCGGGCTCGACCCCTTGAAGGTGTAGGGGTTGAGGGTGTCGAAGGTACCGAAAGCCATGGCCCGCAAGGTACCGCCCTTGGGCGCTTGCGGGTTGACCCAGTCGAAATGGGTGAATGTGGCTGGGTACTTGAGCGTGCCGAACTGCGCGTATCCGTGGCTTTCGCTCACCATCGCGGCTGCGGGAAAGCTCAAGGCCAGGCTGAGTGACAGCAGGAGGGGACGTATCAAGTCGGCATCCGATCCAGAGGCGTTGGGCTTTGATCGGGGTACAGTAACAGCTTGGTGGGGTTGGAAAAAGAGAGGGGGCAGGGGTTTTCCAGTGGGTATTTATTCAGGCCCATTCGCGGGCACGCCCGCTCCCACAGGTAAAGCACCGACCTTGTTGGCAGTGAGAAAACCTGTGGGAGCGGGCGTGCCCGCGAATGGGCTGCAAAGCAGCCCTTGGGATTATCTCAATGCCCGAGGTAGACGGTCAGGGTCTGGCCTGGCTTGAGGGCATGGCCGCTGCGTGGGTTCCAGCGCTTGAGGTGTTTCATTTCCACATTGAAGCGCTTGGCCACCAGATACAGCGAGTCACCCTTGCGTACCTTGTATTGCGTGGAGCGCTTCCCGGATGCAGCTACGCGGTTGCCGGCGGCACTTGGGGCCTTGCCACCGCGCAGGGCCAGTACCTGGCCTGCGCGCAGGTTATTGTTAGAGAGGCGGTTCCAGCGCTTGATGTCCTTGACCGAAACGCGGTTGGCCTTGGCGATGGCACCCAGGTTGTCGCCACGCTTGACGCGGTAGCTGCGCGTGGCCACCGGTGCCTTGGCTTCGGCGACGGCGCGGGCGAACACGGCTTTGCTCGGTTGCAGGCTGACCAGTTGCTCGGGCTTGAGGTTGGACAGGCTGTCGCTCAGCAGTTGCGCCTTGGCGGTTGGTACCAGCAGCTGCTTCGGGCCATCCACGGTCATGCGCTTCTTGAATGCCGGGTTGAGCTGGATCAGCTCGTCTTCGTCGATGTTGGCGAAGGCCGCCACACGCGACAGGTCCAGGCGGTCGTTGATGGCTACCGCTTCGAAGTAGGGTTCGTTGGCGATCGGGTTCAGGTTCACGCCGTAGGCTTCAGGCGTCAGCACCACCTGCGACAGGGCCAGCAGCTTGGGCACGTAGTCACGGGTTTCCTGCGGCAGTGGCAGGTTCCAGTAGTCGGTGGGCAGGCCGAGCCTTTCGTTGCGCTCGATGGCGCGGCTGACCGTGCCTTCGCCGGCGTTGTAAGCGGCCAGGGCCAGCAGCCAGTCGCCGTTGAACATGTCGTGCAGGCGGGTCAGGTAGTCCAGCGCAGCGTTGGTCGACGCGGTGATATCGCGGCGGCCATCGTAGAAGTTGGTCTGGCGCAGGTTGAAGTGGCGACCTGTCGCCGGCATGAACTGCCACATGCCGGCAGCGCTGGCACGGGAGTAGGCCATTGGGTTGTAGGCGCTCTCGATGGCTGGCAGCAGGGCCAGCTCCAGTGGCATGTCGCGCTCTTCAAGGCGCTCGACGATATAGTGCAGGTAGAGGCTGCCACGCTCACCGGCGCTTTCGATGAACCTCGGGTTGCTGGCGAACCACAGGCGCTGTTGCTCGATGCGCGGGTTGACGTCGATGCTGTCCTGCAGGGCGAAGCCCTGGCGCATGCGCTCCCACACGTCCTGCGGTACCTGTTCGACCGGCTTGACCAGCAGCGGTGCGGGCTTGTGCTTGATCCGCGCCTGGTAGTTGTGCGCGCGAACGCTATCGGATTCGTCGAGCTGACGGGTGCTCTGGCAGCCCACCAAGGTGGCGGCCAGGGCCAGCGCACTGATTTGGGCCAGGCGCGTCAGGGCGACGGAATGAGAGGTTCTGCGGCTACGGGAAGACATCGGCTGACACAGGTTTCCGGGCGAAAAATTTCGGCGATTCTAGAAACCGCTCCGGGCCTGGTCAACCTTTGACCATCACTTGCGATATATCTTGCGGTTATCAGAAGGTGTCCTTCCAAGACCTCAAGGCAGCAAAAACAGCGACATGCGTGGCGTTTGAATGTCCCTTCCATTCGTCAGCTTTTTGTTTAACTAATGTTTCAGAGGTGCGCAGGAAGGGATTGGTCAAGCGCTCCAGGCCAATGGTTGATGGCAAAGTGATGCGATTGTCGGCACGCAAACGGGTAACGTCTTCGAACCGTTGCTGAACGTGCGGGTTGCCGGGTTCGACTGCCTTGGCGAAGCGCAGGTTGCTCAGGGTGTATTCGTGGGCGCAATACACCTCGGTGCGTTCCGGCAGCGCCGCCAGGCGGGCGAGCACCGGTTGCATTTGCTCGGGCGTGCCCTCGAACATGCGCCCGCAGCCAGCGGCGAACAGGGTGTCGCCACTGAACAGCACGGGCGTTGCCGGCTGGTCGCTGAAGAAGGCGATATGGCCCAGGGTGTGACCGGGCACCGCCAGCACCTGGAAGGTCACGCCCAGCACTTCCAGCTGGTCGCCTTCGTCCAGCGCCAGGTCGCGGCAGGGAATACGCTCGTTGGCCGGGCCGCAAACGCGGGCGCCGGTCAGTTGCTTGAGCCGTTCCACGCCGCCGACATGGTCGTGGTGGTGGTGAGTGACCAGGATGTCGCTCAACGACCACTCGGGGTGAGCCGACAGCCAGCGTTCCACTGGGCCGGCGTCACCCGGATCGACCACCGCGCAGCGGCGTTTGGCAGTATCCTGTAACAACCAGATGTAGTTGTCGGAGAAAGCGGGGAGAGCATCGATCTGTATCATGGTGCGGATCCGATTCGCCTAGCGTGGCACATGAGGGCATCTTAGCCGCGATGGCGCGGTGCGAGAACCTTCGAGGGAGAGCGCAATGACCGACCAAGCCTTTGCCCAGGCCGACCCGGACTGGGTCAAGCTGATCAGCCTGGCCCGTGAGTGGTTCAACGGCCCACTCGGCCAGCTGATGCTGAAGGAAGAGGAAAAACTGTTGGAAGAAGAGCTCGGGCGCTTCTTCGGTGGTTACCTTGTGCACTATGGGCCCTGCGCCGAGCCGCCGCCCAGCGCCCCGCAGGTGCAGCGTAACGTGCGCCTTGGCGCGCCGCTGCCAGGGGTGGAGATCGTCTGCGAGGAGCAGGCCTGGCCGTTGAGCGAGCATGCCGCCGACGTGGTGGTGTTGCAGCATGGCCTGGATTTCAGCCTGTCGCCCCATGGCTTGCTGCGTGAGGCAGCCAGCGCCGTGCGCCCCGGCGGGCACCTGCTGATCGTCGGGATCAACCCGTGGAGTAGCTGGGGCATGCGCCATTTCTTCAGCCATGGCGCCTTGCGCAAGGCCCGTTGCATCTCGCCGTCGCGGGTGGGTGACTGGCTCAACCTGCTGGGCTTCGCGCTGGAGAAACGCCGCTTCGGGTGCTATCGTCCGCCGCTTGCCTCACCGGCCTGGCAGCAACGCCTGGCGGGCTGGGAACGGGTGGCCGGAGGCTGGCAGAGCTCTGGTGGCGGGGTGTACCTGCTGGTCGCGCGCAAGATGGTGGTGGGCCTGCGGCCGTTGCGCCCCGAGCGCCGCGAGCCAATGGGCAAGCTGCTGCCACTGCCGCTGGCCAAGGTCAACCGCACGGCGGCCAACCCCGAAACTGACAAGCACTGAATTCAAGAGTGGTACATGAGCGATAGCGTCGAAATGTTTACCGATGGTGCCTGCAAGGGCAATCCTGGCCCGGGTGGCTGGGGAGTCCTGATGATCTACAAGGGCGTCGAGAAGGAACTGTGGGGCGGCGAACGTGAGACCACCAACAACCGCATGGAGTTGATGGCCGCAATCCGGGGTTTGATGTCGCTCAAGCGTGAGTGCGAAGTGGTGCTGACCACTGACTCGCAGTACGTGATGAAGGGTATCAACGAATGGATGGTCAACTGGAAGAAGCGCGGCTGGAAGACGGCGGCCAAGGAACCGGTGAAGAACGCCGACCTGTGGCAGCAGCTCGATGAACAGGTCAACCGGCACAAGGTGACCTGGAAGTGGGTGCGCGGCCATATCGGCCACCCCGGCAACGAGCGCGCCGACCAGTTGGCCAACCGTGGCGTGGACGAAGTACGCACCCAGCGTTGAGCTGGGGTACAATTCCGGCCTTTGTAACTGATGCAAGTTGGAGCGCCCCGCGTGGAGCAGCAGCAAGATAAGCGGTTCGTCATTCTCGATACCGAAACGACGGGTATGCCGGTCAGCGAAGGCCACCGGATCATCGAGATCGGCTGTGTCGAAGTCATCGGCCGACGCCTGACCGGGCGACACTTCCACGTTTACCTGCAGCCGGACCGCGAGAGTGACGAGGGCGCGATCAACGTCCACGGTATCACTGATGCCTTCCTGGTCGGCAAACCACGCTTCGCTGATGTGGCCGAGGAGTTCTTCGAATTCATCCAGGGCGCCACGCTGGTCATCCACAATGCGGCGTTCGACGTTGGCTTCATCAACAACGAATTCGCCTTGTTGGGCCAGCAAGACCGCGCCGATGTTTCGCAGCACTGCACCATCCTCGACACCCTGCTGCTGGCGCGCTCGCGCCACCCGGGGCAGCGCAACAGCCTGGATGCGCTGTGCAAACGCTACGACATCGACAACTCGGGCCGTGAACTGCACGGCGCACTGCTCGACTCGGAACTGCTGGCCGACGTCTACCTGGCGATGACCGGTGGCCAGACCAGCCTGTCGCTGGCTGGGCATGGGGCAGAGGCCGAAAATGAAGGCCAGGGCAGTGGCGGCAGCGAGATCCGCCGGATCGTCGGGCGTACGCCTGGACGGGTGATCATGGCCAGTGCCGAGGAGCTTGAGGCGCATGCCGAGCGTTTGGCGGCGATTGCCAAGTCGGCGGGTGGGCCTTCGATGTGGCAGGCCTTGACCGAGGCTCCTGCCAGCTGATTCATAGCCTGTGCTGGCCCTATCGCCGGCAAGCCAGCTCCCACCTCGACCGCATAGGCCTCAAGCCCTGTGCAGTACCTGTGGGCGCCGGCTTGCCGGCGATGGGGCCAGTCCAGGCAATACAAGACAGTTGCTCCCACAGGGATTACACAAGGCCTGAGATCAACGCGGTCGAGGTGGGAGCTGGCTTGCCGGCGATAGGGCCAGCACTGACAACACAGGTTCTACTACCCTGAAATGGACGCCATGTCCTTCGGAGGTAGCCACCTGATGTACAAGGACCTCAAGTTCCCCATCCTCATTGTCCACCGCGCCATCAAGGCCGACAGCGTCGCTGGTGAGCGCGTGCGCGGTATCGCCGAGGAATTGAGCCAGGACGGCTTCGCCATCATCAAGGCCGCCGACCATGCCGAAGCACGCCTGGTCGCCACCACCCACCATGGCCTGGCCTGCATGCTGATTGCCGCCGAAGGCGTCGGCGAGAATACCCACCTGCTGCAGAACATGGCCGAGCTGATCGGCCTGGCCCGCTTGCGCGCACCCAACCTGCCGATCTTCGCCCTGGGCGAGCAGGTGACCCTGGAAAACGCCCCCGCCGAGGCCATGAGCGAGCTCAACCAACTGCGCGGCATCCTCTACCTGTTCGAAGACACCGTGCCGTTTCTCGCCCGCCAGGTGGCGCGTGCCGCACATAGCTACCTCGACGGCCTGCTGCCACCCTTCTTCAAGGCCCTGGTGCAGCACACCGCGCAGTCCAACTATTCCTGGCATACCCCAGGCCACGGCGGTGGCGTGGCCTACCGCAAAAGCCCGGTGGGCCAGGCTTTTCACCAGTTTTTCGGGGAAAACACCCTGCGCTCGGACCTGTCCGTTTCCGTGCCGGAGCTGGGCTCGCTGCTCGACCACACCGGCCCGCTGGCCGAGGCCGAAGCCAGGGCTGCACGCAACTTCGGCGCCGATCATACCTTCTTCGTGATCAACGGCACTTCCACGGCCAACAAGATCGTCTGGCATGCCATGGTCGGCCGCGACGACCTGGTGCTGGTGGACCGCAACTGCCACAAGTCGGTGGTGCACGCGATCATCATGACCGGCGCCATTCCGCTGTACCTGTGCCCCGAGCGCAACGAGCTGGGCATCATCGGGCCGATCCCGCTCAGCGAATTCAGCCCCGAGGCGATCCAGGCGAAGATCCAGGCCAACCCCCTTGCCCGTGATCGCGGGCAACGTATCAAACTGGCGGTGGTGACCAACTCCACCTATGACGGGCTGTGCTACCACGCGGGGCTGATCAAGCAAACCCTGGGCGCCAGTGTCGAAGTGCTGCACTTCGACGAGGCCTGGTTCGCCTATGCGGCGTTCCACGACTTCTTCACCGGGCGCTATGCCATGGGCACTGCCTGCGCGGCAGACAGCCCGCTGGTGTTCAGCACCCATTCCACCCACAAGCTGCTGGCCGCATTCAGCCAGGCCTCGATGATCCATGTGCAGGACGGGGCCAGGCGCCAGCTGGACCGCGACCGCTTCAACGAAGCGTTCATGATGCATATCTCGACGTCGCCGCAGTACAGCATCCTCGCCTCGCTGGATGTGGCCTCGACCATGATGGAGGGGCCGGCCGGGCGTTCGCTGCTGCAAGAAATGTTCGACGAGGCGCTGAGCTTTCGCCGCGCCCTGGCCAACCTGCGTGAACACATCGCCGCGGACGACTGGTGGTTCAGCATCTGGCAGCCGCCGACAGCCGAGGGCATCCACCGCCTGGCCGCGCAGGACTGGTTATTGCAACCGGGCGCGGACTGGCATGGCTTTGGCGAGGTGGCGGATGACTACGTGCTGCTCGATCCGCTGAAGGTGACCTTGGTGATGCCGGGCCTGAACGTGGGTGGTGTACTGGGTGAGCGTGGCATCCCGGCGGCAGTGGTCAGCAAGTTTCTCTGGGAGCGCGGGCTGGTGGTGGAGAAAACCGGCCTGTACAGCTTCCTGGTGCTGTTCTCCATGGGTATCACCAAGGGCAAGTGGAGCACCTTGCTCACCGAGTTGCTGGAGTTCAAGCGCCACTATGATGGCAATACCGCCCTGAGCAGCTGCCTGCCGAGTGTGGTGGCGGCCGATGCCGCACGCTATCAGGGGATGGGGCTGCGCGATCTGTGCGATCAGTTGCATGGCTGCTACCGCGCCAATGCCACGGCCAAGCAGCTGAAACGGCTGTTCACGCGTTTGCCGGAAGTGGCAGTCAGCCCAGCCCAGGCCTATGACCTGATGGTCCGTGGCGAGGTGGAGGCGGTGCCGATCGAGGCACTGCTGGGGCGTGTGGCGGCGGTGATGCTGGTGCCGTACCCGCCTGGCATCCCGTTGATCATGCCGGGGGAGCGGTTCACCGAGGCGACCCGCTCGATACTCGACTACCTGGCATTTGCCCGGGCGTTCAACCAGGGCTTCCCGGGTTTTGTCGCCGACGTGCACGGCCTGCAGAATGAAAGTGGCCGCTACACGGTGGATTGCATCACGGAATGCGCGTGATCTCGACGCCGCTGTGTGCCAGTTCGAAACGGTTTTCACCCAGGTGGTTGACCTTGTCGCCGATGGCCAGGCGGTAGGTGGTGATGGGGGCGCCCAGCGTGCTGCCGTCGAATTGCAGGGTGGACTCCTGGAACTCATGCACGGGGTAGATGCGGCCTTCGGCGTCACGGGCGTGGAATTGGCCGACCATTACTGCTGCCATTTGGGTGGAAACCTCTGAATTACGTAGGAAATGTCTGAAGTCATAGACCGTCGAACAACGCCGGAAGTTTTCGATCGCTGGAAAAAAAACCAAAACGCCGAGAAACGGTCATCTATAACTACAACGTCCCTTTACCCAGCAAAGGTTGGAAATTGCCATGAGCCAGGTGTATTCGGTAGCGGTTGTCGTCGGTAGCTTGCGCAAGGAGTCCTACAACCGCAAGGTAGCCCGCGCACTTTCGGAGCTGGCGCCGTCCAGTCTTGCCCTGAAAATCGTCGAGATCGGCGATTTGCCGTTGTACAACGAGGATGTCGAGGCCGAGGCAGCGCCGGAGGCCTGGAAGCGTTTTCGCGAGGAGATCCGCCGCAGTGATGCGGTGCTGTTCGTCACGCCGGAATACAACCGTTCAGTGCCGGGCTGTCTGAAGAACGCCATCGATGTGGGCTCGCGGCCGTATGGGCAAAGTGCCTGGAGTGGCAAGCCGGCGGCGGTGGTGAGTGTATCGCCGGGGGCCATTGGTGGCTTTGGCGCCAACCATGCCGTGCGCCAGTCGCTGGTGTTCCTGGACATGCCATGCATGCAGATGCCCGAGGCCTACATTGGTGGTGCGGCGAGCCTGTTCGAGGACTCGGGCAAGCTCAACGACAAGACCCGGCCGTTCTTGCAGGGGTTCATCGATAAGTTCGCTTCGTGGGTGAAGTTGAACAGGGCGGTTTGATTGCCTTGAACAAATCTCGCAGGGTTACACAGCCCTCTGTGGGAGCGGCCTTGTGTCGCGAAAGGGCCGCAATGCGGCCCCAGGATTTCAGCGTTAATGCAAAAAATGTCGGGGCCGCGTTGCGGCCCTTTCGCGACACAAGGCCGCTCCCACAACGACCGTGTTAGCGGAAGCTATAGGAAACCCCGGCGTAAACACCAAACCCTTCGCCTGGCGTCGAACGGGCATTGTCGTTGCCGGCATCGTTGTAAGCCGGTGTCACCGTCGCCGCATAACGCTTGTTGGTCAGGTTGCGCAGGTCCAGCCAGGTTTGCCAGTCCTGCTTCGGTGAGTCCCAGCCCAGGCGCGCGCCGAGCACGGCGTAGGCATCGGCGTGATAGCTGTTGGCATAGTCCACCTGCACCTTCGAGGCCATCTGCGTGTTCAGCCCGGTATAGAAGCCGTTTGGCCAGTCGTAACGCAGCTCGGCCTGGTAGTAGTGCATGGGGATGCCGGGCAGGCGGTTGTCGCCGAACTTGTCGTCATCACGGTAGTGGAAGTCACTGAAGGTGTAGGCCTGGCGCAGGCTGAGCCTGCCAGTGCCGGCACGCTCCCACAGGGTGCTGTCGAGGCCGGCCTCCACGCCCTGGTGCACGGTGGCGCTGGCGTTGAATTCCGAGGTGAAGTTCGGCACCACTTCCACGGCCAGCAGTTCGTGGCGCACCTGCGAGTAGTACCAGGTCAGGTCCCAGCGGCCGAACGCCGAGTCGCCACGAGCACCCAGCTCCAGGGTGGTGGCGGTCTGGTTTTGCATCTCGATGGGCTGGATCTGCTTGCCGCCTACGCTGGGCGCGCTCCAGATCAGCGACCACGGATGTGGCGGCTCGACCGAGCGGCTCAGGTTGCCGTAGACCTGCAGGTCCGGACGGATGTCGTAGCGCAGCCCCAGGCGTGGCGCATAGTCCCAGTCATGCATGCTGACCTTGCCGCCCGCGGCAGGGTAGGTGACGTCACTTTCACGGCGGGTATAGATCATCGCCAAACCGGTGGTCAGCCACAGGTCCGGGATCAGTTCCAGGTCATTGCCGACATGCAGCACCGTGTCCGAACCCTGGTACGTGAAGTCGCGGCTGCGCTCACCGAACACATCTCCATTGCGGTTGAACTGCGAAGCACCGCTGTTGGGCAGATGTTTGGTGGTGCGCCAGCCGACCGTGGTCTTGCTCTCATGGCCGAACAGGGAGTCGCGGCGGAAATAATTCAGCGTGCCGCTGACATCGGTGTAGGCCACCTTCAGGCGCATCGGACCTTCGCGTAGGTCCATCGGGTAGTCGTGATAGACCAGGCCGGCTTCCAGGCGCGCATCGTCGTCGAGATAGAAGGTGGTCTTGTTGCCTACCCAGGTGCTGCCCGGTTGCGGGCGACTGTCGTCGCGGGCCAGGTAGGCCGGGTTGGCTGCGCGGGGGTGGTGCTTGATCTGCTCCTTGGTCAGGCGCCCGGCCAGTTCGTTCTCGGTTTCCCGGTAGCGCAGGTAGAAGCGGGTTTCCAGGTTCGGGTTGAAGCGGTAGCCGACGTTGGCGGCAATACCCTTCGAGCTGCCGCTGCTGTGCGCCTGGTAGCCGTCATATTCCGAATCGGTCAGGGCCACGTAGTAGTCGAGGTTGCCCAGTACCTGCCCCGAGCTGATGTGCCGGTGCTGGTAGCCTCGGCTGCCGACTTCGTAGCGCACCTGCAGCGGCGCCGCATCGTAGCCGGTGTGGGTGACGTAGTTGATCGCACCGCCCAGGGCCAAGGCACCCTGGTCGAAGCCATTGGCGCCGCGCAGCACTTCGGCACGGCTCAGCCACAGTGGCTCGAACAGCTCGTAGGGCGTACCACCCGGGCCGGTCAGGGGCAAGCCGTCGAACATCGTGTACACCCCGGAGCCGTGTGCCCCTGGCGCGCGGTTGATGCCCGAGCCGCGGATCGACAGCTTGATGCCGTCGTTGCCCGCCGATTGGGCGAACACGCCGGGTTGGTAGGCCAGCACGTCCTGGTTGCTGGCCACCCGTCCTTGCCCTACGCGCTGCATGTCCACCAGGTTGCTCGCGCCTGGTACTGCACGCAGGCGTTCACTGGCCGCCGTCAGGTCGTTCTGCTCCTCATCGGTGATCAGCACCTGGCCCAGTTCGACCGAAGATGCCGCCAAGGCGGGCTGGGTGGCACCGAAGGCAGCCAGCAGCCCAAGGCAGGACGAGAGGGGGAAAACGGAACGCATTGTACGACTCCAGGCGAAAGGCGAATGGACAACGGCGTTGAGACGAGCGAAATGCCGCTTGGAGCACGAAGAAAATCAGCAAATCTTGCGCAACCTTCGTCAGACGGTTTTGTACGAAAGTTCTTTACAAGCCCCCGCAGTGGAGGCGGGGGCATGCGCTTCGTAAGGTGACTGCAGATCGGTAGCGATGCCTCTCTCAATCACTCGCGGAGTTCAAACATGACTGACAACGCACGACACCCGCAGCAACCCCCGGCGGACGCCCCGGTTCGCCTGACACCACGTGAACGGCAAGTCCTGTTGTGGTGCGCCTACGGCAAGAGCTCGTGGGAAATTGGCCGGATCCTGGAGTGCAAGGAGTCGACGGTGAACTTCCACGTGTCCAACATCCTGCGCAAGTTCGATGTGCCTACCCGTGTAGCGGCGGTGATCAAGGCCATTCGCTACGGCATGCTGGCCGAGCAGTGAGGGGGTGATGCATGAGCAACGATCCTCTGCTTGCGCGCTTTGCCGATTGCCATGACCCTTTCTGGCCGCGGGTGGACATAGGCAGCTTGCGTGAGCGCCTGAAACTGCAGTGGCCTGTCAGTGAAGCTGCTCTGGAAGTGGCCGCACGCTGCGCCGCCATCGCCGCGGCACGCGAATTCGCCTGCTGGCGCAAGGTGTTGCGAGAGCGGGGCTACAAGCGCCTTGAGGATGTGGCCGGGCATGACCATGGGCGTGCATTGCGAGTGTGCTACATCCGCTTTGTCGAAGCCGCGATCCTCTACAGCCTGGGCTCGACCGCCTACCTGTCCACTTCACGCCGGAGGGCTGCCCATGCCTGGGGAATCTCTATTTGACAGCTTGGCCCTGGCACTGGTGGAACTGTTGGGCGTGGATGGCAATGTCCTGTTCGCCGCGCTGTTGGGGGCTTTGCTGGTGAGTGCGGCGCGTGACCGCTTGATCACCAATACGGCCAAGCGCCTGACGCTGGGCAAGAAGCTGCTGCTGGTGTTCGTGACCGTGGGTGTCGGTCACCTGTTCGAGCCCTTGGTTACATCGCTGCTGCCGTTGCTGAGCAGGGGCATGGCGGCATTCGTGGCGGCCGTGGTGGTGATCCCCATCAGCCTCAAAGTCATGGTCTGGCTGGATACGCTGGACCCACGCGAAATCATCCAGCGCTGGCGCCGACGGGGTTAGCCCCTGGCCGCATTGGGCAGGTGGTGGGCCAGCTCGCCCAATTGCCGTTCCAGCTGCTGGATGCGCTGCTTGTCCTTGATGAGCAGCAGGATGGCCTGGCGATCGGTAGGCGACAAGGTGCGTAGCCGCTCGAGCATGTCGCCTTCCCAGCCCGTATCGCCTTTGCATACGGGGTGCTGCGCCGCTTCGCCCAGCAACAGCCAGTCCAGTGAGCATGCATGTTGCTTGGCTATTTCTATGCAAAGTGAGTATGGGATGCTGTCGCGCATCTTCCAACTGCTCAGCGTCTGCGGGCTGACCGACAGCGCACGGGACAGGTCGGCATCAGATTGGGCGCCGGTCAGAAGCTTAAGGCGGGTAAGCACCGCAGCAAGTACGTGAGTACTCATAACAAATATCCATGACTGGTTTAATGATATTCCATGGGCTTAAACTACTCGTTATGAATACAGCCCTGCGTTTTAAGGAGCATTTCTGCAATGAGAAACATCAAACTGAAGAATACACCCACATTTGCAGCCAATACTGACAAAACTGAACGAACATTCCCGCAGCCTGCTGGTCTGGACAATGCTTGCAGGTACTTGCCGTGAGTACTTACAAGCTGGTTTGCCCGCATTGCCACAGCCGGATGCGCATACGCACCAGTGAAGGGCGCCATATTTTTCTGCGGATAGCCTATTTGCAATGCACCACTGAGGCGTGTGGCTGGTCAGTGCGTGCCGAATTCGAAATGACCCATGAACTCTCCCCTAGCGGGATGCCCAACCCGGAAGTGTACCTGCCTTCGGCCAACGGTGATTTGCGCAAGGCAGCATTGCCTGGTGCTGGCCAGGGCCTCTCTGGTGAATGAGGCGCCATTGGGTGCAGATAACAATACACGCAGATAAAAAAACACCCCGCATGTGCGGGGTGTTTGGTTTTACCGGAGTGATCAGCCGATCAGTTGCAGGCCCGCTTGCTGGACCAGCTCCAGCAGTGGTTGCGGGTACACGCCGAGCACGAAGGCGAGAATGGCGATGGCCAGCAGCATGACGCCGCCGGTGCGCTGTTCCCACTTCAGCGGGGCGTCGTGGCGACGCAGGTTCGGTTCGACCAGGTACAGGGTGACCATGACGCGCAGGTAGTAGTACACGCCGATGGCGCTACCGATCACCAGGGCACCGACCAGCCACCACAGGTGCGACTCGACGCCAGTGGCGATGATGTAGAACTTGCCGATGAAGCCGGCGGTCAGCGGGATACCCGCCAGCGACAGCATCATCACGGTCAGTACCGCGGTCAGGTACGGACGGCGCCAGAACAGGCCGCGGTACTCGTACAGTGCATCGGCATCACGGCCGCCGTAAGGCGAGGACATCAGGGTGATGACACCGAAGGCGCCCAGGCTGGTGATCACGTAGGTGACCAAGTACACGCCCATGGCTTCCAGGGCCAGGCCCTTGCTGGCGACCAGGGCGATGACCAGGTAGCCGAAGTGGGCGATGGACGAGTAACCCAGCAGGCGCTTGAGGTTGCTCTGGGTCAGCGCCAGCAGGTTACCGATCAGGATCGAGGCCACGGCGATCACTGCCAGCACGGTGCTCAGCACGCCGCTGCTGGCAGCAGGGGAGAGCATGAACAGGCGCACGACCACGGCGAACACCGCAACCTTGCTGGCGGTGGCCAGGAACGCGGCGACCGGCGCCGGGGCGCCTTCGTACACGTCCGGGGTCCACAGGTGGAACGGTACCAGCGACAGCTTGAAGGCCAGGCCGACCAGCATCATGCCCAGGCCCAGCTGGGCCACCAGGCTTGGCATGCTGGTGGCGGCCAGGGCCTTGCCGATCTGGTCGAAGCTCAGGCTGCCGGCGTCGGCGTACAGCAGGGCCATGCCGAACAGCAGGAAGGCCGAGCCTGCGGCCGACAGCACCATGTACTTGATGCCGGCTTCCAGCGAGCGCTTGTTGAAGAAGGCATACGCCACCAGGCCGTAGACCGGTACCGACAGCAGCTCCAGGCCGATGAACAGGCCGGCGAGGTGGTTGGCACTGACCAGCACCAGGCCACCGAGCGCCGACATCAGCAGCAGCAGGTACAGCTCTTCACGGTTACCCGGGAAGCCCTTGGAGCCTTCGCCGAGGTAGGCGTGGGCGAGGGTGACGCAGGCCAGCGTCGCCACCAGGATGATCGCCATGTACAGGCAGGCGAACTTGTCGATGGTGACCAGCGGGGTAACCGCCAGCGGCGCGACCTTCAGCGCCGGCAGGATCGACAGCAGGGCCAGGTTGAGGCCCACGGTGGATAGCAGGAAGGTCTGCGAGTGGTTGCGCTTCCAGGCGATCGCCAGCATCACCACCACCGTGGTGATGGTGGTGATCAGCATCGGCGCCAATGCGATGAAGTGTTGAGTGGTGAATTCCATAGCGCTCTTACCGGGCCGAAGCGAGTTGAGTGAAAGCGGAACCGAGCCACTGCTGCACACCACTCATGGTGGCGGCAGAGGTGTCGAGGAACGGCTGCGGATACACGCCCAGCAGGATCAGCAGTACCGCCAGGCCCAGCACCATGACCAGCTCGCGACCGTCCATGCCGGCCAGCACGGTGTCGGTCTTGGCCGGGCCGAAGTAGGCGCGGTGGATCATGATCAGCGAGTAGACCGAACCGAATACCAGGCCGGTGGTGGCGATCACGGTGATCCATGGTACATGCACGAAGCTGCCGATCAGGATCAGGAACTC
This sequence comes from Pseudomonas sp. 10-1B, assembly GCF_000935045.1. Classification (GTDB taxonomy): domain Bacteria; phylum Pseudomonadota; class Gammaproteobacteria; order Pseudomonadales; family Pseudomonadaceae; genus Aquipseudomonas. The sequence continues at coordinate 13,826 of NZ_JYKS01000026.1, read as the reverse complement.
GCCGACGAAGTTGCCGGTACCTGGCAGGCCCAGCGATGCGGCGGCGAAGAACAGGCTGATGGCCGGCAGGTAGGCGATGCGGTGCCACAGGCCACCCATCTGACGCATGTCACGGGTGTGCAGGCGCTCGTACAGCTGACCGGCCAGGATGAACAGCGCGGCAGCCGACAGGCCGTGGGCCAGCATCTGGATCACCGCGCCTTGCAAGGCCTGCTGGCTGCCGGAGTAGATTCCGATCAGCACGAAGCCCATGTGCGAGACGCTGGAGAACGCGACCAGGCGCTTGATGTCGGTTTGCGCGAAGGCCAGGAAGGCACCGTAGAAGATACCGATCAGGCCCAGGGTCATGGCGATTGGCGCGAACTCTGCCGAGGCGTTCGGGAACAGCGGCAAGGCGAAGCGCAGCAGGCCGTAGGCCGCAGTCTTCAGCAAGATACCGGCCAGGTCCACGGAGCCTGCGGTCGGTGCCTGGGCGTGAGCGTCAGGCAGCCAGGAGTGGAATGGCACCACCGGCAGCTTCACCGCGAAGGCGATGAAGAAGCCCAGCATCAGCACGTACTCCACGCCCGCTGGCAGCTCGGCCTTGAGCAGGTCGCTGTAGTTGAAGGTGAGCACGCCGGTGGTGTTGTAGTTGACCAGCACCAGGCCCAGGATCGCCACCAGCATGATCAGGCCGCTGGCCTGGGTGAAGATGAAGAACTTGGTCGCCGCGTAGATCCGGGTCTTCTTGCCGTCTGCCGAGCTGTGACCCCAGAGCGCGATGAGGAAGTACATCGGCACCAGCATCATTTCCCAGAAGAAGAAGAACAGGAACAGGTCCAGGGCCAGGAACACACCGACCACGCCGCCGAGGATCCACATCAGGTTGAGGTGGAAGAAGCCGACGTGACGCTGGATCTCTTTCCAGGAGCACAGCACCGACAGCACACCGAGCAGGCCGGTGAGCAGGATCATCAGCAGCGACAGGCCGTCGAGGGCCAGGTGGATGCTGATGCCGAAGCGCTGGATCCACTGGACTTTGTATTCCAGGGCCCAGGCCGGTTCGGCGCCCGGGGCGGGGGCGAGGGTGTAGTTGCCGTCAGCCCACAGGAACAGGCCAATGCCAAGCAGCAGGGACATGGTCAGCAGCGCGATCCAGCGCGGCAGGGTGGCGCCGAAGCGCTCACCCAGCCAGCACAGGAAGCCGCCGATGAAGGGGATCAGGATCAGCCAAGGCAAAATCATGACGGGTTGGTTTCCTTTGGCAAAGTCGCAAGATTCATAGTCATACCGCAGCCACTACCACGGCACCGAGCACCAGCACGGCACCCACGGCGATAGAGGCGGTGTACCAGCGCAGCTGGCCAGTCTCGGTCTTGCTCATGGCGACGTGGCCGCCACGCGCCATCCGAGGGATCAGGCCGATGCTGCGGTCAACCGGGTCCTTGCGCAGGATGTGGCTGATCAGCAGGTACGGTTTGACGAAGAGCTTGTCGTAGATCCAGTCGAAGCCCCAGGCGGCGAACCACCAGGCCGACAGGACACGACCGATGCCGCTGTTGGCGACCGCGCTGACGAAGCGGCGCTTGCCCAGGAACAGCAGGGCCGACAGCAGGATACCGGCGATGGCGATGGCACCGGAGGTGATCTCCAGCGCGTGCTTGGCTTCGCCACCGGCGTGGCCGGCGCTTTCCGGCAGCACGCCTGCCAGCGGCGGGGTGATCCAGGCGCCGACGAAGGTCGACAGCACGATCAACACGCCCAGCGGCAGCCAGTGGCTGATGCCGTGGCCAGCATGGGCTTCGGTCTTGGCTTCGCCGTGGAAGGCGATGAAGATCAGGCGGAAGGTGTACAGCGAGGTCATGAACGCACCGACCAGGCCGGCGTACAGCAGGCCGGTGTTGCCGCTGGCGAAGGCTTCCCAGAGGATCTCGTCCTTGGAGTAGAAGCCCACGGTCACGATCGGCAGGGCGGCCAGGGCAGCGCCACCGACCACGAAGCTGGCGTAGGCCAGAGGCAGTTTCTTCCACAGGCCGCCCATCTTGAAGATGTTCTGCTCGTGGTGGCAGGCAACGATCACCGCACCGGAGGCAAGGAACAGCAGGGCCTTGAAGAAGGCGTGGGTCATCAGGTGGAAGATCGCCGCGTCCCAGGCGCCAACGCCCAGGGCCAGGAACATGTAGCCGATCTGGCTCATGGTCGAGTAGGCGAGGATACGCTTGATGTCGGTTTGTACCAGCGCGGCGAAGCCGGCAAGAACAAGCGTGACACCGCCGACCACGCCCACAAGATGCAGGATGTCCGGCGCCAGCAGGAACAGGCCGTTGGTACGGGCGATCAGGTACACGCCCGCGGTCACCATGGTTGCGGCGTGGATCAGTGCCGAAACCGGGGTTGGACCAGCCATCGCGTCAGCCAGCCAGGTCTGCAGTGGCAGCTGGGCCGATTTACCGACCGCACCGCCCAGCAGCATCAGCGTAGCCAGTACCATCCAGGTGTCGCCAGCCTGGAACTTCTGCGGTGCCAGCACCAGCAGTTCCTGCACGTTCAGGGTACCGAGCTGGGCGAACAGTATGAACAGGCCGATGGCCATGAACACGTCGCCGATGCGGGTGACGATGAACGCCTTGAGTGCCGCGTTACCGTTGTTGCGGTTGCTGTAGTAGAAACCGATCAACAGGTACGAGCACAGGCCCACGCCTTCCCAGCCGAAGTAGATGAACAGCAGGTTATCGCCGAGGATCAGGAACAGCATGCTGGCGATGAACAGGTTGGTGTACGAGAAGAAGCGCGAGTAGCCGGCTTCGCCACGCATGTACCAGGACGCGAACAGGTGGATCAGGAAGCCGACACCGGTGACCACGCCGAGCATGGTGACCGACAGGCCGTCCAGGTACAGGGTGAAGTTCGGCGCGAAGCCGTCCACCGACATCCACTGCCACAGCAGCTGGCTGTACGCGCCGCCTTCAGGCGGGGCGACGTTGAACTGCCAGATGACGTAGGCGGCTACGGCGGCCGAGAGGCCCACCGAGCCGACGCCGATCAGGGCGGACAGGTTCTCCGAGAACCGCCCGCGCGAGAACGACAGCAGCAGGAAGCCGACGAGGGGGAAGACGAAAGTCAGGAAGAGAAGGTTCATCCGCGCATCTCACTGGCAGCATCGATGTCGAGAGTGTGGAAGCGGCGATACAGCTGCAGCAGGATGGCCAGGCCAATACTGGCCTCGGCGGCTGCCAGGCTGATCACCAGAATGAACATCACCTGGCCGTCGGGCTGGACCCAACGGGCGCCGGCGACGACGAACGCCAGGGCGGCGGCGTTCATCATGACTTCCAGGCTCATGAGCACGAAGAGGATGTTGCGGCGGACCATCAGGCCGACCAGACCTAAGCAGAACAGGATGCCGGCGACCGCCAGACCATGCTCGAGAGGGATAGCACCCATGATTTACTCCTTCGCCTCGTTGCGGCCCAGGTGGAAGGCAGTGACGGCCGCAGCCAGCAGCAGCATCGAAGCCAGTTCGACCACCAGCAGGTACGGGCCGAACAGGCTGATGCCCACTTCTTTCGGGCCCACGGTGGTACCGCTGATGCCGGCGCCACTCGGGGTGACGAACAGCACGTACAGCAGCTCCAGCAGCAGCAGGGCGGCAAGGATCACCGGCCCCGCCCAGATACCGGGCTTGAGCCAGCCGCGTTCCTGGGCGACCGAAGCCGGCCCGAGGTTGAGCATCATCACCACGAACACGAACAGCACCATGATGGCGCCGGCGTAGGCGATCACTTCCAGGGCGCCGGCGAACGGCGCACCCAGGGCGAAGAAGATCATGGCCACGGAAATCAGCGAAATGATCAGGTAAAGCAAGGCGTGCACGGGGTTGGTGCCGGTCACCACCCGAAGGGTGGAGACCACGGCGATCCCGGATGCGAAGTAGAAAGCGAATTCCATCTTTCTGTCCTTATGGGAGCAAGCTCTTCACGTTGATCGGCTCGGCTTCGTTCTGTGCAGAGCCTTTCGGCTTGCCAGCGATCGCCATACCCGCAACACGGTAGAAGTTGTAGTCAGGGTTCTTGCCGGGGCCGGAGATCAGCAGATCTTCTTTCTCGTACACCAGGTCCTGACGCTTGAACTCGGCCATTTCGAAATCCGGAGTCAGCTGGATCGCGGTGGTCGGGCACGCTTCTTCACACAGGCCGCAGAAGATGCAGCGCGAGAAGTTGATGCGGAAGAACTCCGGGTACCAGCGGCCGTCCTCGGTCTCGGCCTTCTGCAGCGAGATGCAGCCAACCGGGCAGGCCACCGCGCAGAGGTTGCACGCTACACAGCGCTCCTCGCCATCGGGGTCGCGGGTGAGGACGATGCGGCCGCGGTAGCGCGGCGGCAGGTACACGGGTTCTTCGGGGTACTGCAGGGTGTCGCGCTTGCGGAACCCGTGGGAGAACACCATGGCCAGGCTGCGCAGCTGTGTGCCGGTGCCCTTAACGATGTCGCCGATATACTTGAACATGGGTCAAATCCTCACTGGGCCGCGACGGCTGGCGTGTTGTAAAGCACGATCGCAGCGGTCACCAGCAAATTGATCAGGGTCAGCGGCAGGCAGAACTTCCAGCTGAAGTCCATCACCTGGTCATAGCGTGGGCGCGGAATGGAGGCGCGCAGCAGGATGAACAGCATGATGAAGAACGCGGTCTTCAGGGCGAACCACAGGAACGACAGTTGCGGCAGGATGCCGAACGGGCCGTGCCAGCCGCCGAAGAACAGGGTTACCAGCAGCGCCGAGATGAGGATGATGCCGATGTACTCACCGACGAAGAACATGCCCCATTTCATGCCGGCATACTCGATGTGGTAGCCGTCGGCCAGTTCCTGTTCCGCTTCCGGCTGGTCGAACGGGTGACGGTGAGTCACGGCGACGCCAGCGATGAAGAAGGTACAGAAGCCGAAGAACTGCGGAATGATGAACCACAGGTTCTGCGCCTGGTACTCGACGATGTCGCGCATGTTGAACGAGCCCACCTGCACCACCACGCCCATCAGCGCCAGGCCCAGGAACACTTCGTACGACACGGTCTGTGCCGAGGCACGCAAGCTGCCCAGCAGGGCGTACTTGTTGTTCGACGACCAGCCGGCGAACAGCACTGCGTAGACCGACAGGCCGGCCATGGCGAAGAAGAACAGCAGGCCGATGTTCAGGTCGGCGACGCCCCAGGTCGGGGTGATCGGGATGACCACGAAGGCGATCAGCAGGGCGCTCATGGCCACTACCGGCGCCAGGGTGAAGATCATGCGGTCGACGAAGGGCGGGTTCCAGTCTTCCTTGAAGAACATCTTCAGCATGTCGGCAGCGATCTGGAACATGCCGAACGGGCCGACGCGGTTCGGACCGTAACGGTCCTGCCACCAGCCCAGCAGGCGGCGCTCGACGAAGCTGAGCAGCGCGCCGCAGACCACCACCGCCAGCAGGACCACGATGGCCCGCAGCACGGTGAGGATCACATCGATCACTTCGGGGGTGAACCAGCTCATTGTGCTGCCTCCTGCAGACCTTCGACGGATGCACCGAAGATGGCAGGCGGGATGCCGGCCAGGCCTTTCGGCAACGCGACCAGGCCAGCGCCCAGCTCTTCATTGATGCGCAGCGGCAGGCGCAGGGCCACACCGGCAACGTTCAGGCTCAGCAGGGCACCATCGTTGACACCCAGGCGGTCGGCTTCGGACTTGGCCAGGGCTACGTAGGCAGCCGGGATGCGCTCTTGTACCGGGGCGGCGCGCGAGGAGTTTTCTTCGCTGCCGAACAGGTGGAAGAACGGCACGGCGGTCCAGGTGCCACGGGCCGGGTTGAAGGCCCCCGGAATGGTGTTGAACCAGTTCAGGCGATCGCCTTGCGATTCGATCAGGCGCACGCCTGGGTCACCGGCACGCAGGTGGCCACCGACCTCGTCCTGGAACTTGTTCCAGGCTTGCGGCGAGTTCCAGCCCGGCGACCAGGCGAACGGCACTTGCTGGCGCGGTTCGGCCGAACCCGAGTAGCCTTCCATGGAGAAGGCGAACGCGGTGTCCTTGTCTTGCGGGGTACGTGGCTCGTGCACGCTGATGTTGGCGCGCATGGCGGTGCGGCCGGAGTAGCGCAGCGGCTCACGGGCCAGTTTCATGCCCTTGATGCGGAACGCGGCGCTTGGTGCGGCGTTGACGATGCCGGCCAGTTGTGGGGCGGCTTCGGCGCAGGCGCTGGTGACGTGGTCCAGCTGGGTCCAGTCGACCGGCTTGTTCAGCAGGGTGGCACGCAGGGCGTGCATCCAGCGCCAGCCTTCGTGGATCTGGATGCTGCTGTCCAGGTACTGCGGGTCGAACACCTGGAAGAAGCGCTGGGCACGGCCTTCCTGGCTGACCAGGGTACCGTCGCCTTCGGCGAACGAGGCCGCCGGCAGCACCAGGTGGGCGCGGTCGACAGTCGGGGTCTTGGAGTGGTCGGCAACGATCACCACCTTTGCCGCGGCCAGGGCAGCGTCGACCTTGGCGGCTGGTACACGGGCGTACAGGTCGTTTTCCAGCACGACGATGGCGTCGGCCTTGCCGCTGATGACTGCGTCCAGCGCGGCATCGACCGACTCGCCACCGAGCATGGCCAGGCCGATGCTGTTGGCCTCAGGCACCACCAGGCTCAGCGAACCGTTCTTCTCGCGCAGCTTCAGGGCCTTGGCGATGTTGGCGGCGGCTTCGATCAGTGCCGGGTCGGCCAGCGAGGTGCCGGCGACCACCAGCGGGCGCTTGGCGGCGACCAGGGCGTCGGCGATGCGCTGGGCCAGGGCCTTGGCTTCGTCGTCCAGGCCGGCAACAGCGGGTGCGCTCGGGTCGATGGCGTGGGCCACGGCGAAACCGATACGCGCCAGGTCTGCTGGGGCTGCGTGCACACACTCTTCGGCAACGTCGTCCAGCTTGGTTTCAGCCAGCGAAGCGATGAACAGCGGGTACAGCGCGTGCTGGCCGATGTTCTTCACCGCAGCGTCCAGCCACGGCTGCACTTTCATCGCTTCGGCCATGGCCTCGGCCTTGCCCTTGGTGGCCTGGCGCACGGCCAGGGCGACGCGGGCAGCGGTCTGGGTCAGGTCTTCACCGAGCACGAACACAGCGTCGTGGTCTTCGATGTCGCGCAGGGTCGGCACCGGCAGCGGGCTGTTGTTCAGCACGTTCAGGGCCAGGCGCACGCGGGCCAGTTCGCCGGCTTCCATGCCCGAGTAGAAGTACTCGGCACCGACCAGCTCACGCAGGCCGTAGTTGCTTTCGAGGCTGGCGCGTGGCGAACCGATACCGACGATGGTGCGGCCGCGCAGCATGTCGGCGGCCTTGTCCAGGGCGGCGTCCAGGCCCAGCTTGGTGCCGTCGGCCAGGTGTGGCTGGCGTGGGCGGTCCTTGCGGTTGACGTAGCCGTAGCCGAAGCGGCCGCGGTCGCACAGGAAGTACTGGTTGACCGAACCGTTGAAGCGGTTTTCGATGCGGCGCAGTTCGCCGTAGCGCTCGCCCGGGCTGATGTTGCAGCCGCTGGAGCAGCCGTGGCAGATGCTTGGCGCGAACTGCATGTCCCACTTGCGGTTGTAGCGCTCGGAGTGGGTCTTGTCGGTGAACACGCCGGTCGGGCAGACCTCGGTCAGGTTGCCGGAGAATTCGCTTTCCAGCACGCCGTCTTCGACGCGACCGAAGTACACGTTGTCGTGGGCGCCGTATACGCCCAGGTCGGTACCGCCGGCGTAGTCCTTGTAGTAGCGCACGCAGCGGTAGCAGGCGATGCAGCGGTTCATCTCATGGGCGATGAACGGGCCGAGGTCCTGGTTCTGGTGGGTACGCTTGGTGAAACGGTAGCGGCGCTCGTTGTGGCCGGTCATTACCGTCATGTCCTGCAGGTGGCAGTGACCGCCTTCCTCGCACACCGGGCAGTCGTGCGGGTGGTTGGTCATCAGCCATTCGACGACGCTGGCGCGGAACGCCTTGGACTCTTCATCGTCGATGGAGATCCAGGTGCCGTCGGAGGCAGGGGTCATGCAGGACATGACGATACGACCACGGGTGTCGTTCTCGTCGGTGTACTGCTTGACCGCGCACTGCCGGCAGGCGCCAACGCTACCAAGCGCCGGGTGCCAGCAGAAATAAGGGATGTCGAGGCCGAGCGACAGACACGCCTGTAACAGGTTGTCTGCACCGTTGACTTCGAGCGCTTTGCCGTCTACGTGGATAGTGGCCATGGTTCAAAGTTCTTCGTTGGCCCGCGTGAGCGGGCGTGGCTAATGGAAATCGGTGAGCCTGCGGCACGCCACGAGTCATTCGGGCCTGCCTGCGGGCTGGCGGGTGGCACGGACCACCCGCGTTCTATCTTTTTATGCGCCGACCACAATCGGCTTCGCCAGGTTCGGGCGCAGGGTGCCAGCGCTTTCAGGCGCCACACCGGCCTCGAACTCCGAGCGGAAGTATTTGATGGCACTGCCCAGCGGCTCGACGGCACCCGGTGCGTGAGCACAGAAGGTACGGCCTGGGCCGAGGAAGTTGACCAGCCCCAGCAGCGTCTCGATGTCTTCGGCGCGGCCCTGGCCTTTCTCCAGCGCGCGCAGCATCTTCACGCTCCACGGCAGGCCGTCGCGGCATGGGGTGCACCAGCCGCACGACTCGCGGGCGAAGAACTCTTCCATGTTGCGCAGCAGCGAAACCATGTTGATGCTGTCGTCGACCGCCATGGCAAGGCCCGTACCCATACGGGTGCCGACCTTGGCGATGCCACCGGCGTACATCTGCGCGTCGAGGTGCTCGGGCAGCAGGAAGCCGGTACCGGCGCCGCCTGGCTGCCAGCACTTGAGCTTGAAGCCGTCACGCATGCCACCGGCGTAGTCTTCGAACAGCTCGCGGGCGGTGACGCCGAATGGCAGTTCCCACAGTCCCGGGTTCTTCACCTTGCCGGAGAAGCCCATCAGCTTGGTGCCATGGTCTTCGCTGCCTTCGCGGGCCAGCGACTTGTACCAGTCGTTGCCGTTGGCGACGATGGCTGGCACGTTGCACAGGGTTTCGACGTTGTTCACGCAAGTCGGCTTGCCCCACACGCCGACGGCAGCAGGGAAGGGCGGCTTGGAGCGCGGGTTGGCGCGGCGGCCTTCCAGCGAGTTGATCAGCGCGGTTTCTTCACCGCAGATGTAGCGGCCGGCACCGGTGTGCACGAACAGCTCGAAGTCGAAGCCCGAGCCGAGGATGTTCTTGCCCAGCAGGCCTGCGGCCTTGGCTTCATCAATGGCGCGGTTGAGGTTTTTCGCGGCGGTGGTGTATTCGCCACGCAGGAAGATGTAGCCACGGTAGGCCTTCAGGGCGCGGGCGCTGATCAACATGCCCTCGACCAGCAGATGGGGCTGTTGCTCCATCAGCATGCGGTCCTTCCAGGTGTTGGGCTCCATTTCGTCCGCGTTGCACAGCAGGTAGCGGATGTTCATGGATTCGTCTTTGGGCATCAGGCCCCACTTCACGCCAGTGGGGAAGCCGGCGCCGCCACGGCCCTTGAGGCCGGAGTCCTTGACGCTTTGCACGATGTCGTCGGTGGACATTTGCGCCAGCGCCTTGCGCGCAGCGGCATAGCCGTTCTTCGACTCGTACTCGGCCAGCCATACCGGCTCGCCGTCATCACGCAGGCGCCAGGTCAGCGGGTGGGTTTCGGCCGAACGCGCGATGCGGTTGGCCGGGCCGAAGGAAGTAATGGTCATACGTAACCCTCCAGCAGTTTGGAAACGCCAGCTGGCTGTACGTCGCCAAAGGTGTCGTCGTCGATCATCAGCGCCGGGGCCTTGTCGCAGTTGCCCAGGCAGCACACTGGCAGCAGGGTGAAGCGGCCGTCGGCGGTGGTCTGGCCAAGGCCGATGCCCAGCTCGCTCTGGATCTGGCTGACCACCGACTCGTGGCCGCCGATGTAGCAGACCATGCTGTCGCACACGCGGATGATGTGGCGGCCGACCGGCTGACGGAAGATCTGGCTGTAGAAGGTGGCTACACCCTCGACGTCGCTGGCTGGGATGCCCAGCACTTCGCCGATGGCGTGGATGGCACCGTCCGGCACCCAGCCGCGTTCCTTCTGGACGATCTTCAGGGCTTCGATGGACGCCGCGCGCGGGTCCTCGTAGTGATGCATTTCGTGCTCGATGGCCGAGCGCTCGGTTTCGCTTAGGGCGAAACGGTCTGTCTGGATAAGCGTGCTGTTCATGCTTAGCGGTCCACGTCAGCCATAACGAAGTCGATACTGCCCAGGTACGCAATGAGGTCGGCGACCATGCTGCCTTTGATCACCGAAGGGATCTGCTGCAGGTGCGGGTAGCTCGGGGTACGGATCCGGGTGCGGTAGCTCATGGTGCCGCCATCGCTCGTCAGGTAGTAACTGTTGATGCCCTTGGTCGCCTCGATCATCTGGAACGACTCGTTGGCCGGCATGACCGGGCCCCACGAGACTTGCAGGAAGTGGGTGATCAGGGTCTCGATGTGCTGCAGGGTGCGCTCTTTCGGCGGCGGCGTGGTCAGCGGGTGATCCGCCTTGTACGGGCCTTCCGGCATGTTGCGCAGGCACTGGTCGATGATGCGGATACTCTGGCGCATCTCCTCGACGCGGACCATGCAGCGATCGTAGGCATCGCCGTTGTGGGCCAGCGGCACTTCGAACTCGAAGTTCTCGTAGCCGGAGTAGGGGCGGGCTTTACGCAGGTCGAAGTCGCAACCGGTGGCACGCAGGCCGGCACCGGTGGTACCCCAGGCCAGGGCTTCCTTGGTGTTGTACGCGGCAACGCCAATGGTACGGCCCTTGAGGATGCTGTTCTGCAGGGCGGCCTTTTCATACTCGTCGAGGCGCTTGGGCAGCCATTCGACGAAGTCCTTGACCAGCTTGTCCCAGCCGCGCGGCAGGTCGTGGGCGACGCCACCGATGCGGTACCAGGCCGGGTGCAGGCGGAAACCGGTGATCGCTTCGATCACGGTGTAGGCGCGCTGGCGGTCGGTGAAGGTGAAGAACACCGGGGTCATGGCGCCGACGTCCTGGATGTAGGTACCCAGGAACAGCAGGTGGCTGGTGATGCGGAAGAACTCGGCCAGCATGATGCGGATCACGTCGACCTTCTGCGGCACCTGGATGCCGGCCAGCTTCTCGACCGCGAGCACGTACGGCAGGTTGTTCATCACCCCGCCGAGGTAGTCGATACGGTCGGTGTAGGGGATGAAGCTGTGCCAGGACTGGCGCTCGGCCATTTTCTCGGCGCCACGGTGGTGGTAACCGATGTCCGGTACGCAGTCGACGATCTCTTCACCGTCCAGCTGCAGGACGATACGGAAGGCACCGTGCGCCGAAGGGTGGTTGGGGCCAAGGTTGAGGAACATGTAGTCCTCGTTGGCACCCTGACGCTTCATGCCCCAGGCTTCCGGGTTGAAGCGCGCCGATTCCTCTTCGAGCTGCTGCTTGGCCAGGGTCAGGCTGTAGGGGTCGAACTCGGTGGCGCGGGCCGGGTAGTCCTTGCGCAGCGGGTGGCCTTCCCAGGTCGGCGGCATCATGATGCGGCTGAGGTGCGGGTGGCCGGCAAAGTCGATGCCGAACATGTCCCAGACTTCGCGCTCGTACCAGTTGGCGTTCGGCCAGATGCTGGTCACGGATGGCAGGTTGAGGTCGCCTTCGCTGAGCGACACCTTGATCATCACGTCGCTGTTACGCTCGATCGACAGCAGGTGGTAGAACACGCTGAAGTCGGCGGCTGGCAGGCCGCGGCGCTGGGTACGCAGGCGTTCGTCGACGCCGTGCAGGTCGTACAGCATGCTGTACGGCTTGGCGACACCGCGCAGGAAGCTGAGCACCTCTTTGAGCTGGGCGCGCTTGACCCACAGCACGGGCATGCCGGTGCGGGTTTCCTGGGCGACGAATGCTTCGGCGCCAAAACGGTTGTGCAGTTCGACGACCACATCCTGGTCGTCAGCCTTGTAGGGCGGAATGAAAATAGCGTTGTCCGCTGTCATGGTCTCGGTCGCTTTGGGTCAACGTTAAGAATGAAGCCAGGCCGCCGGCTCCAGGGGAGCGGGCGGCAGGTCGCTGGATCAGACTTCGTCGGGGCTGCGCAGGTTGGTGACTGCAATGCGCTGCTCACGACGCAGGTCTTTCTGGGCTGGCATCTCGGCACGGTAAATACCTTGATCACCAACAACCCAGGAAAGCGGGCGTCGTTCTTGGCCGATCGACTCCTGCAGCAGCATCAAGCCTTGCAGGAAAGCCTCAGGGCGTGGCGGGCAGCCAGGCACATAGACGTCCACGGGGAGGAACTTGTCGACCCCCTGAACGACCGAGTAGATGTCGTACATGCCGCCGGAGTTGGCGCACGAACCCATCGAGATGACCCATTTCGGTTCGAGCATCTGCTCGTACAGGCGCTGGATGATCGGCGCCATTTTGACGAAGCAGGTACCGGCAATGACCATGAAGTCGGCCTGACGCGGCGAGGCCCGGATGACTTCGGCGCCGAAGCGGGCGATGTCGTGGGGTGCCGTGAAGGCCGTGGTCATTTCCACGTAGCAGCAGGACAGGCCGAAGTTGTACGGCCAGAGGGAGTTCTTGCGACCCCAGTTGACCGCGCCACGCAGCACATCTTCAAGCTTGCCCATGAAGATGTTCTTGTGGACCTGGTCCTCTAGCAGTTGATCGGTGACGGTTTCCCGTTCACCGACCGGGTACTGCTCGTTGGGCGCATCCGGATCGATTCTGGTGAGATTGTATTGCATGCCAAAGCCTCATTGTTTCAGCTTCGCTTGCCGCTTGCGGCGACCTTCGGGAGCCCAATCAAGTGCCCCGACGCGCCATAGGTAGACAAGACCAGCCAACAGAATTGCTATGAAAACGAGTGCTTCGACGAATCCGGTCCAGCCGCTTTCGCGGACGGACACAGACCATGCAAAGAGAAAGAGGGCTTCGATATCGAAGATCACGAACAGCATCGCGACCAGATAGAATTTGGCGGACAGGCGCAGGCGAGCGCTGCCGACGGGCAGCATGCCGGATTCGAAGGGTTCGTTCTTGGCGCGGCCCCAGGCCTTGCTACCGAGCAGGCTGGACAGGCCGAGCATGAAGGCGCACAGGCCGACGACACCCAGGAGGAAGATGGCAAAGCCCCAGTTGTGGGCGATGAGTCCTGCCGAATCGGACATGCTAGAGATCCTTATACAGAGACCCAGCTCTGCAGTCTGAAATAAGTGTAGAGCGGCGACTTGGTGTCGCACATGCAGTGACCAAATGTCGCAGCTGAATCAATCGCGCTGATTTTATGGGTAAACCCGGTGCAAGTAAAATTTCCGTTGCAAATTTATTCGTAGGATTAAGTACAAAATCCGCTCGTAACTGGCTGAAAGCCTTGAGATTCGGGCATTGCGTGCGGATTTGTTAATTATGTTTCTTGCGACTGGTAACGAATTACAAGTTTCGTAATGATAATTAATATCATTTGGCCTGATGCCTTTTAATTGGGCTGTTCTGCACCTTATAAAGTTCATCTGGCGACTCCCCATACTTGCAAATGCGAATTGCTCGTGTTCTAGCAGCTTCCAGCGCCGCTTGCACCGCTCTGGGTCAATGCTTTATCGATTGAGCGATGACTGGCTGATGAAGCGATTGACCATTGGCCGAGCCAGTGGGGGAGGATGATCAGGGGGCTTGGACGAGGCATGGGCGGTCCTTGCTGCTGTGCTGGTTCAAGCATAGACCTGATTGTGGGGTTTGCTGGTGATGCCATTGGATAGCGTGAGGGCTGTCATGGGTATGGCGAAAGGAATGCAGCGCCTATGAGATCGAGCGCCGCCCGCGCGGCGCT
>NZ_JYKS01000025.1 GCF_000935045.1 Pseudomonas sp. 10-1B | reverse complement strand
AGCGGTAAGTCGGCAAGGCAAACCGCTGCTGGCTCCCACAGGGATATCACTGCACTTGAGGGCGGTGGAGAACCTGTGGGAGCGGGCGAGCCCGCGAAGAGGCCAGTTCAGGCAACACCAAACTCAGCGGTAAGTCGGCAAGGCAAACCGCTGCTGGCTCTGCAACATCGAAATCACCGGCAGTTCACTGGCCTGCTCGGCCAGGTCGCGGCGGATGGCGCTGATCGCCCAGGACAGCTGTTCGGCACTGTGCAGTTGTGCGTAAGTCAGCACCCGGCGGGTGACCTTGCCATCGGCAGCACGCAGGGTCAGCAGTACCCCGCCATCGGGGCGGGCTTGGGTATTCACCTGGTAGGCCGAAAATACCGAGACGAACTTTTCCTGGATGAGGTCCATATCAACTCCTGGCTGTTGGGTGGCAGACATGAGTTGATGGTTGCAGCGACCGTGCCAGAACTTGAAATAGACAGAAACCCAGTAAATTCAGGGTATTACGAGGTATTTTCAGAAGCGGCATCGTGCAGGCTGCATGGTCGTGCATTTTGCACAGTGCATTTTGCATGGTCCGGCAATTGCCTATCGGCCCTATAGAATCTGAACCTTTGACCGCAATGGCGTGCCTGACAAACACTTGGGCAACGATTTCTGCCAGGAGGTTCCATATGTCCAGCCAACCCTCGCCCGCCAGCATGACCGACGACGAAACCGCCGCGTTCGCCGAGCAGGTGTTCGAACGTGCCCGCCAGGGCGATGCCGAGATGCTTGGGCGCCTGCTTGCCAGCGGCCTGCCGGCCAACCTGCGCAACCACAAGGGCGATACCCTGCTGATGCTGGCCAGCTACCACGGCCAGCATGACGCGGTGCGCGTGCTGCTGGCGCATGGTGCGGACCCGTTGATCGCCAATGACAACGGCCAGCTGCCCATCGCCGGGGCCGCGTTCAAGGGGGACCTGGCGATGATCCGCCTGCTGCTGGAGCACGGTGTACCGGTGGACGCCGCCGCGCAGGACGGGCGCACCGCGCTGATGCTGGCGGCCATGTTCAACCGCAGCGAGATCCTCGACTACCTGCTGGCCCAGGGTGCCGACCCGGCCCGCCAGGATGTCCGCGGCGCCACCGCGCTGATGGCGGCGCAAACCATGGGTGCAGTGGACACCGCAGCGCGCCTGCAAGCGCTGGCCGGCTAACCGCCAGGGGGCATTTGCGGCTATCCTTGGCGACTTTTCACCCGTCGCAGGCCCCCTTTCATGAAAACTCAGTTGCTCGAATTCATCAGCCTCATTGGCGCCGGCTGCATGCGCGAGGAAGACATCGAGCGCATCGCAGGCGAAGCCGCCCAGGCCTACGCCGACCCGGATGCCTTCCTGGCCGCCAACCCCGACATCAACTACGACGACAGCTTCCCTATGCCGCTGGGCGAATGGGTGGTGCTGGGCAGCCTGCCGGACACCGTGGTGTTCCAGGCCGACAGCTACCAGGAGCTGTTCCAGCAGATCAGCGCTTCGTTCGACCAGAGCGTGCCGTTCACCCTCAAGCCCAAGCAGCTGGCCCGCACCGAGCCGCTGACCGCGCTCAACCGCATCCAGGTGCAGATGGGGGCGTTGAACAAGGAGGCGGGTGGCTACGTGCTGCTCAACTTCAGCCAGTTGCTGGATGACGAGTTGCAGATGGTGATGGTGGGGCAGAACGACCTGGCGCGGGTGCTGGAGCTGGGGGCTGAGGTGGGGATCAAGGTTGAGCCGGCTTTGGAAGCTTTGAAAGTAGCTGTACACATCTAAAGGCTACTGGCCCTATCGCCGGCAAGCCAGCTCCCACAGGTACAGCACAGGTTTCGAACCCTGTGGTGATCCTGTGGGAGCTGGCTTGCCGGCGATAGGGCCTGTACAGCCAACCCAAAATGTCAGCCCAGCGCGGTATCGAGAAACATCATCACCCCGAACCCCCCCATCAACCCCAGCGTCGCCGCGGTCTGGTGCCCGTTGCGGTGGGTTTCGGGGATCACCTCGTGGCTCACCACGAAGATCATCGCCCCCGCCGCCAACCCCATGCTCACCGGGTAGGCCAGGGCAAAGCCGGTCGAGATGCCCAGGCCGATCAGCGCGCCCAGCGGCTCCATCAGCCCCGACCCGATCGCCACCAGCGCGGCCTTCAGGTTCGACAGCCCGGTAGCACGCAAGGCCAACGCCACGGCCAGCCCCTCGGGGATGTCCTGGATGGCGATGGCGCTGGTCAGCGGCAGGCCGATGTTCATGTCGCCATTGGCAAAGCTCACGCCAATGGCCATGCCCTCAGGCAGGTTGTGCAGGGTGATCGCCAGCACGAACAGCCACACCCGGCTGATGCGCTCGGCCTCGGGGCCGCACGGGCCGGTACTTTCGTGCTCATGCGGGGTGAAGCGGTCCAGGCCCAGCATCAGCAGTACGCCCAGGCCCATGCCCAGCACCACGGTAAAGGCCGCGGCCGGGCCGTAGCCGGTAATTTCGCGGGCGGCATCCAGGCCCGGCAGAATCAGCGAAAACGAACTGGCGGCCAGCATCATGCCGGCGGCAAAGCCCAGCATAACGTCCTGGGAACGGGCGCTGACATCGCGCAGCACCACCGCCAGCACCGCGCCCAAGGCGGTGGCGCCGAAGCCGGACAGCCCGCCCAGCGCGGCCAGGTGCAGGTTGTCGGCATGGTCGCCGTTTACCGCGTTCCACAGGCTGGCGGCCAGCAGTAGCAGCACCGCCAGCAGGCTCAGCCCCAGGCCGGCGCTGAGCCAGGGGGTGTTCACGGCCTGCTGGCGCCAGGCGCTCAGCAGCGAGGAGGGTGGGGCGGCGCTTTGCGTGTGGGCGGGGGGCATGCGAACCTCGGGTCGATGGATACGGGCAGTCTACTCAGGGACCCGCGCCAACGGCCAAGGATTCCCTTCTATCGCCCTGATAGCTGACTATGCTGTGCAGCAAAGCCTTTGCACAGGAGTTTTGGCATGGGGTCTACATTCAACAGCCTGGTCGGGCTGATCATCCTGGCGCTGGATATCTGGGCCATCCTCAACGTGATCAAGAGTGGCAGCACGCTGGGCATCAAGGTGCTGTGGATACTGCTGATCGCCTTGCTGCCAGTGGTGGGGCTGGTGATCTGGGCGATCGCCGGGCCGCGTGGGAATGTGCGTATCTGAATACCTGTGCCGGCCCTTTCGCGGGTAAACCCGCTCCTACAGGCACAGCGCTGTGCCTGTAGGAGCGGGTTTACCCGCGAAAGGGCCGGCACAGACAAAAGCCACAACACCCCCGTGACAAAATTTTCACATTGATTTAAACAGAATCCGCACCCGCACAATGCTGCGTTGGTCTAGTACCAGCGCCATCTCCGCAAACCGCAATCCTAGGACTTTCCCATTCATGGCTAACCTGGACGCCTTGAAGCAACAGGGTGTGCGAGCGTCGCTCTCGCCGACCCTGAAATCCCACCTGGCCTACACGCTGCTCAGCGGCCTGGTGATCATGCTGATGCTCAGCCTCGTGCGCCTGGCGCTGCTGGTCTACAACAGCGACATGGTCGGCGATACCCCCTATGCGACCGTCGCCGAAGGTTTCCTCAATGGCTTGCGCTTCGACCTGCGGGTGGTGGTGTACCTCAGCATTCCGCTGCTGCTGGCCATCCTCAGCCCCTGGGCCATGGCCCGGCGTGGCGTGTTCCGCGTCTGGCTGACCCTCACCTCCAGTGTGGTGATGTTCCTCGGCCTGATGGAAATGGACTTCTACCGCGAGTTCCACCAGCGCCTCAACGGCCTGGTGTTCCAGTACATCAAGGAAGACCCGAAAACCGTGCTGAGCATGCTCTGGTACGGCTTCCCGGTGGTGCGCTACCTGCTGGCCTGGGCGTTCGGCACCTGGCTGCTGAGCCTGCTGTTCAAGGGCATCGACCGCATGACCCGTGACAGTGGCGCGGTCATGCTGCAGCGCCGCGTGGCGCCGTGGTACAACCGCCTGGCGGTGTTCATGGTGATTCTGCTGGTGGCCGTGGTCGCCGCCCGTGGCACCCTGCGCCAGGGCCCGCCGATGCGCTGGGGTGATGCCTTCACCACCGATTCCAACTTCGTCAACCAGCTGGGCCTGAATGGCACCCTGACCCTGATCGACGCCGCCAAGAGCCGCTTTGGCGAGGACCGCGCCAACATCTGGAAGCCGGTGCTCGAACAGGACGTGGCCACGCAAAGCGTGCGTGAGCAGTTGCTGACCGCCAATGACACCCTGGTCGATGCCGACGAGGCCGCCATCCGCCGCGACTTCGTGCCGCCGGCCGAGCGCACCCTGCCGATCAAGAACGTGGTGGTGATCCTGATGGAAAGCTTCGCCGGCCACTCGGTGGGTGCGCTGGGCAGCCCCGGCAACATCACCCCGTACTTCGACAAGCTGGCCAAGGAAGGCCTGCTGTTCGACCGCTTCTTCTCCAACGGCACCCATACCCACCAGGGCATGTTCGCCACCATGGCCTGCTTCCCCAACCTGCCAGGTTTCGAATACCTGATGCAGACCCCGGAAGGCGGCCACAAGCTGTCTGGCCTGCCGGCCTTGCTCAGTGCCCGCGATTACGACGACGTGTACGTCTACAACGGCGACTTCGCCTGGGACAACCAGTCCGGGTTCTTCGGCAACCAGGGCATGACCACCTTCATCGGCCGCAACGACTTCGTCAACCCGGTGTTCTCCGACCCGACCTGGGGTGTGTCCGACCAGGACATGTTCGACCGTGGCGCCGAAGAGCTGGCCAAGCACGACGGCAAGAAGCCGATCTACGCGCTGCTGCAGAGCCTGTCCAACCACACCCCGTACGCGTTGCCCAAGGACTTGCCGGTAGAGCCGGTGACCGGCCAGGGCCGCCTGGACGAGCACCTGACTGCCATGCGCTATTCGGACTGGGCCCTGGGCCAGTTCTTCGAGAAGGCGCGTAAAGAGCCGTACTTCAAGGAAACCCTGTTCGTCATCGTCGGCGACCATGGCTTTGGCAACCACCAGCAGGTCACCGAGCTGGACCTGGGCCGCTTCAACGTGCCGCTGCTGCTGATTGCCCCGGGCATCCAGGACAAGTTCGGCGCGGTCAACCACACCGTGGGCACCCAGGTCGACATCGTGCCGACCATCATGGGCCGCCTGGGTGGCAAGGCGCGTCACCAGTGCTGGGGCCGCGACCTGCTCAACCTGCCTGAGGGCGACCAGGGCGTGGGCATGATCAAGCCGTCGGGCAGCGAGCAGATCGTCGGCCTGGTACAGGGCGACCGCATCCTGATCGAGTCCAAGGACATGACCCCGCGCATGTACCGCTACCAGTTGGGCAGCGAGTTCAAGGCCGAGCTGATCGAAAGCCCGGACCAGCCGGAAATGCTCAAGAAGCTCGAGGCGTATATCCAGACCGCGACCAAGAGCCTGCTGGATAACACCGCTGGCGTAGTGCACGGCACTCCGAAGTAAGGTTGCAGCAGGGGCCGCTTTGCGGCCCATTCGCGGGCAAGCCCGCTCCTACAACGGGTTGTGATGCCTCTGTAGGAGCGGGTTTACCCGCGAAGAGGCCGGCACAGACTGAACATTCTCCTCGCCCCAGGGTCAGTTATTCAGGCCTCACACACACCCGGTGTTCGTTGACTGAGAGGATCCGTTCAATGAAAGAGTGGGAAGTCATCTTTGCCGACCAGAAAGGCGTGCTCACCACCCTGAAGCTGCACGGCGACCAATGCCCCAGCGAAGAGGATGCCGCGCGGGCCATTCGTTCGCACCTGTACCCGGTGATGGACGAGCTGGACCTCAACGACTTCCAGGACCGTGCCATTTCCCCCACCGCGCGCTGGCTCAAGGAGCAGAGCGGCGTGACCATCACCAGCATCCACGAAACGCCCTGAACCACACGTTTGCGTGGTGCCCTGGCAGGCACTACGCTGCATGAAGGTACCAGCCTATTCTGCGGGCTTGGTGCCGCTTCATTCGCGTCTTGCATCAGCTCGAACTGCACGGCCGCTGCCGGCAGGTGCGTAGTGCACGGAAAGTCTATCCATTGCTTTATTCAGGAGGACGTTTCATGAGCAGCCAGAACGACGATATCAGCAGCAACGTCCTGCGCCAGATGAAAGCAGGCGGTTTCGACTTCACCCAAATCCACCCCATCGAGTTCTACGCTGTATTCCCCGACGAAGCAGGGGCCCGCCGTGCGGCCGGGCAGTTTCGCGGTGAGTCCCTCAATGCCCAGGTGAAGGAACTGGGCGACGGTGCCTGGCACCTGGAACTGAGCAAGGTCATGTATGCCACCTACGGCGGGATTGGCGACTTCGAAGAGGCCTTCGAGCAGTTGGTGACACCTTATGGTGGTGAGGTGGAAGGCTGGGGGGTCAAGCACGAGCGGCCCATAGCCTGACAGTTTGGTGTTGCCTTCTTCGCGGGCTTGCCCGCTCCCACAGGTTGGCCACAATGTTCAATCCCGTGGTGATTCTGTGGGAGCGGGCAAGCCCGCGAAGAAGCACACACAATCCTCACGGCTTGCGCTTGGCCATATGCTCAAGGTATGCCAGCAAACTATCCAGCTCCCGCTCACTCAACACACTTTCGGCAAACCCCGGCATCTTCGCCTGCGGCCACCGCCGCAGGCTCTGCGGGTCACGAATCAGCTGGCGTAGATACCCAGGCTGAAAATACTCGGTCGGGTTGTGCGGCACATTCAAATCCGGCCCCAACTGCGCATCTCCCGCACCGTTCAGTCGGTGGCAGGCCAGGCAGTTCTGCTGGAACAAGGCAAAGCCTTGGCGCACCGGGCTGTCGGCTGGCAGCTTGGGGTCGGGCAGCAGCGCCGGGAACCGCGTCTCGACGGATGCCAACTTGCGAATGCTGGAAATCTGGAACGGCCACTGCTCCGGGCGGATGCCACTGGCCTGCGGTGTGGTCCATACCAGGTAGAACGGCCCCGCGCTCGGTTTGCCCTGGCCCAGTGCCGGCCACGGCTTGCCCGGGTCTTCCACGGCCAGCCAGGCCCGTGCCGGCCCTTGCTGCAGGAGCGGTGCGGCGGGCATTTCGGCGGCAAAGCCATCCAGGGCCACCGCCTGCAGGTGGTCGCTGGCGCTCACGTTCTCCAGTAGCGTGGCCAGGGGCACCGCTCGATACTGCATGGGGCGCTTGTAGGAAACGTCCTGTTCGATGCGGATGTCCCGGGCCTGGGGATGAGCGAGCAATTCGGCACTGCTCCACTGGCGCGTGTCGGCGCCCAATTCAAGGTGCAGTTGCGCCGCCGACAGCGGCAGGCTCAGGAGCAACGCTAACAGGGTAAGGCAGTGGCGCATGGGTAATCTCCGACCATCAAGGCCGGCAGGTTACCTGTGCGCTGCCAGTTGGCGCCACAGTTGCAGTCAGCCGAACAAACGTGTCAGGTTCGGCAGGATCAGCAGCAAAGTCGTGGCGAAGAGAATGAGCCCAGCTTGGCGAATTTTCGATTGTCTGAACATGGCGGACCGCCTTCTTGTTGTTATTCCTGAATACCCGTTGGCTTCCTTGTCGCGCTTCGGGTCGATCGCAGTAGCGTCGTGTGGCGCCTGAACTGCCTGCCTCTCTTGAAAAATGGATATACAACCAACAGTAGGGTGCGTGTCATCCATGCTTGAGAACCCTTTGTTCTAAAAAGACGGATCTGTGATTTCGTCTGGCTATGAGGCCAAGTGCCAGCTGGCTGGCATGCTCTGACTAGACGGTGGCGCAAGTGTCAGCAGGGCAGCGACAGAATATGACCGTTCGTCAGTGCAGCCTACTTGCTTGTACGGGCCTTTCGCGTCAGTCTTTACAGCAAATTCCACCCTCATGTCGTTCAGGAACATCCCTATGTCGTTACGCATCTGCATCCTTGAAACCGATGTCCTGCGACCGGAGTTGACCGCGCAGTACCAGGGCTACGGCAGGATGTTCGAGCAGCTCTTCTCGCGTCAGCCGATCGCCGCCGAATTTAGTGTGTACAACGTGATGAACGGCGACTATCCCGCCGACGATGAAGTGTTCGATGCCTACCTTGTGACGGGCAGCAAGGCCGATTCGTTCGGTTCAGACCCCTGGATCCAGACGCTCAAGGCCTACCTGCTGAAACTGTACGAGCGTGGCGAGAAGCTGCTGGGTGTGTGTTTTGGCCATCAACTGCTGGCATTGACCCTGGGTGGCAAGGCCGAGCGTGCCGCGCAGGGCTGGGGCGTGGGCATCCACCGCTACTCGCTGGCGGCCCATGCGCCGTGGATGGACCCGGAGGTGTCGGAGCTGACCCTGCTGATCAGCCACCAGGACCAGGTGACCGAATTGCCGGAAGGCGCCACGGTGATCGCCTCCAGCGATTTCTGCCCGAATGCGGCGTACCACATTCGTGACCAGGTGCTGTGTTTCCAGGGGCACCCGGAGTTCGTGCACGACTACTCCCGGGCGCTGCTCGATGCACGCCAGGAGTACCTGGGGGACGAGGTGTACCACAAGGCCGTGGCCAGCCTGGCCACCGAGCACCAGGGCGACCTGGTGGGGGAGTGGATGTTGCGCTTTGTAGGAGCGGGCTTGCCCGCGAAGCAGGCGAGGCGGTAGCTGGCACCGGTTGTGCCGGTGTCGCGGGCAAGCCCGCTCCTATGTAGGAGCGGGCTTGCCCGCGAAGAGGCCTTCACAGCCAGCCCGATTTCTTGAAGCTGGCATACAGCCCGGTACACCCCGCCACAATCACCCCCAGCACCCCAAAATATCCATAGTGCCAGCCCAGTTCCGGCATGTTCTGGAAGTTCATCCCATAAATCCCGGCAATCGCCGTGGGGAACGCCAGGATCGCCGCCCAGGCCGCGAACTTGCGCTGCACGATGCTCTGCCGCGATGACTCCAGCAGCATGCCGATCTCGATGGTCTGGCTGGCGATGTCGCGGATACTGGCCAGGTCTTCCATCTGCCGCGTCACGTGGATCTGCACATCGCGAAAGTACGGCCGCATGTTCTTGTCGATGAACGGGAAGCTCAGGCGCTGCAGCTCTTCGCTCACTTCCACCATCGGCGCCACGTAGCGGCGCAGGCGCAGGATGTCGCGGCGCAGGCTGTGCAGGCGGCGGATGTCGTCCTCCTGCAACGAACCGCCGAGCACGCTTTGCTCCAGCTCTTCGATCTCGCCATGAATGGCCTCGCTGACCGGCTGGTAGTTCTCGGTCACGAAGTCGAGCAGGGCATACAGCACGAAGTCTTCGCCGTGCTCCAGCAACAACGGCCGAGCCTCGCAGCGCTGGCGCACCAGGGCGTAGGACTTGGAGTGGCCGTTGCGGCAGGTGATGATGTAGCCATTGCCGGCGAAGATGTGGGTTTCGATGAACTCCAGCTTGCCTTCGTGGCGTACCGGCGAGTAGGTGACGATGAACAGGGCGTCGCCGAAGGTTTCCAGCTTGGGCCGGCTGTGCTTTTCCAGGGCGTCTTCGATGGCCAGTTCGTGCAGGTTGAACTGGCGCTGCAGGTTGGCCAGTTCCTCGGCGTTGGGCTCTTCCAGGCCGATCCACACGAAATGCCCCGGCTTGCGTGCCCACTCGCTGCCTTCGTCGATGCTGATGTTGGTGACCTTCCTGCCGGCGCTGTACACCGCCGATGCCACGACTCGCCCCATGGTTGTCCGCTTTTTCCGGTTGAACACGGGGTACAGCTTGGGCCGTACCTGGCTTGAGAGCAACCTGCGGAAGCTGGAATCGGTGTTGGCTTCTTCGCGGGCTTGCCCGCTCCCACAGGGTCACCACAGCTTCAGGCATTGTGGGGGCCCTGTGGGAGCGGGCAAGCCCGCGAAGAGGCCAACACAGGCGGCCTAGCTCTTGGCCAGCTCCCCGTCCATGCGGTCAATGCACTGCTGCATCTGCCCCCGGCACTGCTCGATCAGCGCCGGCAGGTCCTGCAGGGTCATGCCGGCCGTGGCGATCGGCGGCAGCGAGCGCACGATCACCGTGCGCTGGCGCCAGCTGTTCAGGCTCAGGCGCCCGGCATAGCGGCTGACGCACACCGGCACGATCGGCACGCCGGCCTCGATGGCCATGTGGAACGCGCCTTTCTTGAACGCCAGCAAATGTTCGCTGGCGTTGCGCGTGCCTTCGGGGAAAATCCAGATCGAGGTGTCGTCCTGCAGCACCCGGGTGGTCTTCTGCAGCGCCTTGCGCGCCTGGTAGGCGTTCTTGCGGTCGACCAGCACGTTGCCGCCCAGCCAGAACAACTGGCCGAACAGCGGGATCCAGCCCAGGCTCTTCTTGCCAATGGCCACGGTGCGTTGTGGCACCACCTGGCCCAGCACGAACAGGTCGAAGTTGGATTGGTGGTTGGCGACGATCACGCAACCGGGTGGCTGGTCCCACAGCGGGCCGACCTCGGCCTTGACCTTGATGCGCAGCAGCCAGGTGGCCGGCACGCTGTAGAGGCGGGCGAACATGCGGCTGTTGTCGGGGTTGAAGGGGCGGCACAGGCCAATGATCAGGCCCACGGCGCCAACCGCAAGGAAATGCAGCGCCAGCAGGAACATGCGCAATGAATAAAGCATGGTACGACTCACACCAGACAGTCGCCGGGCAGTGTACGGGTGTGCACTGGTTGGGGCAAACACCGGTGTAAGCCTGTGCTGGCCCTTTCGCGGGTAAACCCGCTCCTACAGGGATAACGCAAACCTGAAGGCACAGGTAATCCTGTAGGAGCGGGTTTACCCGCGAAGACGTCGGTAAGGTCAACCCATATGGTGCTGGTCCAGCTCGATCGCCTTGTCCAGCGCCTCCAGCAGCCCTTTGCGCACCTTCAGCTTGGTGTTCTTGTGCGCCAGCATATTCAGCTTCTTCAGCTCCCGCGCCACAGCCAGTGCCGCGTCCTGCAACTGCTCGGCCGGCACCACCTTGTCGAGGAAACCGGCATCCACCGCGCCGTGCGGGTCGAACACCTCGGCATTTATCACCGAGCGCTGGAAGGCCGCGCGGCGCAGGCGGTCGCGGGCCAGCTCGATGCCGGCATGGTGCATGGTCATGCCGATCTGCACTTCGTTCAGGCACACCTTGTACGGCCCTTCGACGCCGATGCGGTAGTCGGCCGACAGCAACAGGAAGGCGCCCTTGGCCACGGCATTGCCCGGGCAGGCGACCACTACCGGGAACGGGTGCGACAGCAGGCGGCGGGCGAGGGTGGAGCCGGCGGTGACCAGGCCGATCGCTTCCTTGGGGCCGCTGGTCATCACCTTGAGGTCGTAACCGCCAGACAGAATGCCCGGCTGCCCGGTGATGATCACCACCGCACGCTCCTCGGTGGCGCGGTCGAGCGCGGCGTTGAAGGCGCTGATGACGTCCGGCGAGATGGCGTTGACCTTGCCGTTGTTCAGGGTCAGGGTGGCGATGCCGTCTTCGGCATGGTAGGTAATCAGCTCGCTCATGGCAGAGTCCTTTTGTTGGCGTGGCGACGACGTTACCCAGCGCCGTGGGCCAGGTAAAGCAGCAAGGCTGACTGGTCGGTCAGCGTTCACCGCGGCCTAAATGCAAATGCATGAAAAATTTGAAAAAAATGCTTGCCAAAGGAAAGACCTTCCACTAAATTAGCGCGCCTCGACAGGCTGAAAGGCTTGAAGAGAAAACGGTGAAGTGTCCGAGTGGTCGAAGGAGCACGCCTGGAAAGTGTGTATACGAGAAATCGTATCAAGGGTTCAAATCCCTTCTTCACCGCCACATTCTACGAAGAGCCCCCGCGCTGAAAAGCCCGGGGGCTTTTTGCTTTTGGGGGCTGCTGCGCAGCCCATCGCCGGCAAGCCAGCTCCCACAGGGACCGCGCCGGTCTCAAGTACTGCGCGGTCCCTGTGGGAGCTGGCTTGTCGTGGCGACGAACCGCGGCGATGGGCCGCAAAGCGGCCCCAAAATCTCAAAAGCTGACCGAAGCCGACAGCCGAGCGGTGCGTGGCGCCCCCTGGAACAGGTAGTTGTCCCCAAGGTAATCCCCCACATCGCGCCAGTAGCGCTTGTCGAACAGGTTATCCACCGTCAGCCGCAGCACCGTGTCATACCCGCCGATGTGCGTGCGGTAGCGGCTGCCTACATCGAACACGGTATATCCACCCACCTCCACATTGCCCGCCTGGCTCGCATACTTGCTGGCGCTGTAGCGCGCCCCGCCCAGCAGTGCCAGCCCTGCTAGCGGCAAGGTGTATTCGGCCTGCAGCGCCGCCCGCAACTTGGGCACGTTGATCGCCTGGTGGCCTTCATAGGCCTCGGTGCCGCTGTTTTGCACTCGAGCCCGAATGGCCGCGGCGCTGGCCTGCACCTGCAGGTTCTGGGTCACCCAGCCGCTGGCGCCCAGTTCCAGGCCGGTGTTCTTCTGCTGGCCTTGCTGCACGTAGGTGAAGTTGCCGGCACCATCCGGGCGCGCGTACTGGTATGCCTGGCGAATCTGGAACAGTGCGGCGCTGAAGCTCAGGCCTTGCCAGTCGTGCTTGAGGCCCAGTTCCAGCTGGTGGGAGGTGGTGGGCGCGAGGATTTGCGCAGCGTTGCTGGCGAACCAGGGCGCAGTACCGCCCGCGGACAACCCCTTGGAGTAGCTGGCATATACCGTGGTATCTGCCTGCGGTTTGTAGATAAGCGCGGCATTGGGCAGCAACTCGTACTGACGGGTATGCCGCCCGGCCACGCCGTTCTCGTCCCAGGTCTTTTCATCCAGGCGCACTTCACGGGCACCCAGTACAGTCTGCCATTGCTCGTTGAAGCTGATGCGGTCGCTGATGAACAGGCCATACTGGCGGCTGTCCAGGCGGCGCTCGCTGGCGCCAATGGGTTTGTCGGACGGGGCGAAGGCAGGGGCGCCGGTGTGGATGTTGCCGGTGCCGAGCCATTCGTTGTAGTAAGGGCGCTGATCGAGGGTGCGTCGCTGCGCACTGCTGCCCACGCTCAGCTCATGCCCCACGCCCAGCGCATCGAAACGCCCGCTGAGCATGGCCTGTGCCTCATCGGTGCGGCGGGTATCGTCGGGGCTGCGGAAGTCGTAGATGTCATAGTCGCCATTGCTGCCGAAAAACGCGCCTTCGCTCGAACCCCAGGCAAACGAACTGTAGTCATCGATCACCACCTTGCTGCGCGAGGCACTCAAGGTGCCGGTCCAGGCCTGGTTGAAGCGGTACTCGAAGCGCCCGCCCAGGTTCAGCGAGTCGTTCTGCACTGGCTTGGCCCAGTGCTGGTAGGCCAGGCGGTCATCCGGGTCGATGCCATGGGGCACCTCCGTGCCGCCAAGCAGCTGGTAGCCGGGGACCGAGCGCTGTTCGCGGTGCTGGTATTCAGCATCCAGCTGCAGGGTGGCGTCCGGGCTGATTTGCCAGTCGAAGGCCAGCGAGGCGAAGTCGCGCTTGCCGTCGGCATGGTCGACGTAGGAGCGGATGTCTTTATGGGCCAGGTTGGCGCGCAGGCCGAACTGCCGCTCGCTGCCGAACCAGCCGCCCAGGTCGGTGGCCAGGTAGCGTTCGCCTTGCTCGTTGGTCGATACGGTGACGCTGCGCACGTCTTCGGCACGCTTGGTCACGTAGTTGACCAGGCCGCCCGGCTCCGACACGCCGCTCTGCAAGCCGGATAGGCCCTTGAGCAATTCCACCTGCTGCTTGTTTTCCAGGGCCACGTTCTGCTCGCCGGCGATGGTCTGGCCATTGATGCGGTAACTACTGGCCGCGTTCAGCTCGAAGCCGCGCACGTTGAAGTTTTCGTAGTAGCCGATGGGGGCATAGCTTTCGCCTACCGAGGCGTCGCTTTGCAGCACTTCGCTGAGCTTGCGCACCTGTCGGTCTTCCAGCAGTTGCTGGCTGAACACGCTGATCGAGGCCGGGGTGTCGAGCAATGGCGCGGCGTGGAAGCCGCCCACCGCTGCCTGGCGTGCCTGGTAGCCGTCGTTGGCGTAGCTGTCGGACACCTGCAGCGGTGCCAGCACCACGCTGTCTTCGGCAAGCACATGGGGGCAATGCAGGGCCAGGCCCAGGCTGAGCAGGCTCAGGGGCAGGCGAGGGGGATGCGGGGGCATGCGGGGGCTCCTGGAGGCGCGACACCTGCAATGGCCCTATCGCCGGCAAGCCACAGGATTACCACAATGCCCAAGCCTGTGATGACCCTGTGGGAGCTGGCTTGCCGGCGATAGGGCCAGTACAGGCCATGAAAAAGGCGGCATCTTACAGCCGCCTTCAACATAAAACGATCCAGGCCCGGCGATATTCAGTCAGCCTTTGCTGGCCGGCCGCCTGTGCTGCCGCCAGCTGTCATCGATTTTCGACCAGGTCTTGCCATCGGTAATGGCCATCAGCTTGCGCCCGTCCTTGAAGGTGGCGAGGAAGGTGGCTTCTTCCTCCTTGCCACCCAGCCACAACCCGGCCAGCAGCCCCACCGGCCCTGCCACCAAGGCTCCGGCCACACCCCAGCCCAGGGCACTGCTCAGGCTGCGGTTGGACTCCAGGCTGGCCAGCCGGAGGTCGCTGATGCGCGCCAAGGAAATCCGCTCGCCCGGGGAGGGGCTACGGGGGGTCTTGAGTGTGAGCGATCCGTTGCGATACTCGCCTTCACCTTGCAAGAAATCGCCGGATTGCACCGTGAGTCTTGTCATAAAGTCGTCCTGTCAGGGATTGGGCATTGACCAGCGCCTACTGAGCGCTGCCGGGCTTGGCAAGTCAACGGCCATGCGACGGAGGGTAGTGCGGTGCATTGTCGCGCTGGCTGATGCCTCTTCGCGGGCTTGCCCGCTCCCACAGGATTGTCACTGCCTTGAGGCCCTGTGATATCCCTGTGGGAGCGGGCGAGCCCGCGAAGCATCCAACAAAGATTTTTCAGGCGGCCTGCAATGTGTTTTTGCGCTTGCGCTCGGCCAAGCCCCAGGCCAGTAACGCCAAGGCACCAATCACCAACCCCGCCACCACAATGCCCATCCAGCCCTGGTGCTGGAACAACTGCGTCCCCAGCAGCGACCCCAGCGCCCCGCCGATGAAATAGCAGGTGATATACCCGGCATTCAGCCGCGTACGCGCTTCTGGCCGCAGGGCGATCACCGCGTTCTGGTTGCTTACATGTACCAGTTGCACTGCCAGGTCGAGCATCAGCACGCCCAGCAGCAAGGCCAGTAGCGACTGCTCGGCGAACCCCAGCGGCAGCCACGACAGTAGCAATACCACCAGGCCCACGGTGGTGCCCAGCGCACCCTTGCCACGGTCGGCCAGGCGCCCGGCCCAGTTGGCCGACAGCGCACCCGCCGCACCGGCCAGGCCGAACAGGCCGATCACCGCATCCGAATAGTGGTACGGGCCTTTCGCCAGCAGGAAGGCCAGTGGTGTCCAGAACAGCGCGAACAGGCTGAACGCCAGCAGGCCGAGCAGCGAGCGCAGGCGCAGCACCGGTTCTTCGAGGAACAGGCGGAACACCGAGCCGATCAGCGCCGGGTATTTCAACCCTGCATGGCTATGGTGCTGCGGCAGGCTGCGGTACAGCGCGACGGCGGTGATGGCCATCAGCACCGCGGCCAGCACATAGATGCTGCGCCAGCCGCCCAGTTCGGCCATGAAGCCGGCAGCGGTACGGGCCAGCAGGATGCCCAGCAGCAGGCCACTCATCAGCGTGCCGACCGCACGCCCGCGCTGGTGCGGCTCGCTCAGGGTCGCGGCCATGGGCACCAGGATCTGCGCCACCACCGAAAAAAGCCCGGTCAGCGCAGTACCCAGGATCAGCCACGGCAGGCTCGGCGCGCAGGCGCTGATCACCAGGCCCAGGGCGGAAATGGCGGTCATCACGGTAATCAGCCGGCGCTGCTCGAACAGGTCGCCCAGTGGCGCCAACAGCAACAGGCCGGCGCCATAGCTGAGTTGCGCGGCAATGACGATGCTGCCGGCGCTGGCGGTACTCAGGCCGAACTGTTGGGCAATGCTGTGCAGCAGCGGTTGGGCATAGTAGTTGCTGGCCACGGCCAGGCCGGTGGCAGTGGCCATCAGCAGGATCAGGGCGCGGCTGAGAGAGGTGTGCATGCGGTTCTCGTGGCGGGCAGGGGTAAAGACGGGGATTATCGGGAAATGTCAGGTATGACACCAATATTTGATCAAACCTGCCCCGGCCCTATCGCCGGCAAGCCGGCTCCCACAGGATCACCACAGGCTTGAGCATTGTGGTAACCCTGTGGGAGCCGGCTTGCCGGCGATAGGGCCGGGACAGGCAACCCACCAAGTCAGGCAGCGAACCCACCATCGATCGTCAGACTGGCCCCGGTGATGTACCCCGCCTCTGGCCCTGCCAGGTAAGCCACGAAGCTGGCAATCTCATCCGCCTCGCCATACCGCCCGATCGCCATCAGCGGGATCAGGCTTTCAGCGAACTCGCCGCTGGCCGGATTCATGTCGGTGTCCACCGGCCCCGGTTGCACGTTGTTCACGGTAATGCCCTGCGGGCCGAGGTCACGGGCCATGCCGCGGGTCAGGCCGACCAGTGCCGACTTGCTCATGGCATAGGGGGCGCCACCGGCAAACGGCATGCGCTCGGCATTGGTGCTGCCAATGTTGATGATGCGCCCACCCTGGCCCATGTAGCGCGCAGCGGCCTGGCTGGCGACGAACACGCTGCGCACGTTCACCGCCAGGGTGCGGTCGAAGTCGGCGAGGTCGAATTCGGTCAGCGGTGCCACCGCCAGCACACCGGCGTTGTTCACCAGGATGTCCAGCCGGCCGAAGGCCTTCACGGTGTCATCCACGGCCAACTGCACGGCCGCGGCATCGGCGCTGTCGGCCCGCAGGGCCAGGGCCTGGCCGCCGTTGTCGGTGATTTCCTGGGCCAGCGCTTCTGCCGGGCCACTGGAGCTGACATAGGTAAAGGCTACTTGCGCGCCTTCGCGGGCCAGGCGCCGCACGATGGCCGCACCAATGCCACGGGAACCGCCCTGTACCAGCGCGACTTTGCCTTCGAGTGTGTGTTGTTTGGACATGCTGATCTCCTGCTGGAAGCCAGGCTTGAATGCCTTGGATGGGCGCAGTATCCGCGCTCGATTACCTGCTGATAAGATGGCAATCACTATCAGCAGAGTAAACCTTTGGTTGGCAATCATGGCCATGGAATCGTTCAATGCCCTGGAATGCTTCATCCGCAGCGCCGAGGTCGGCAGCTTTGCCGAGGCTGCCAGGCGCCTGAGCCTTACCCCGGCCGCGGTGGGCAAGCACGTGGCCCAGCTAGAAGCGCGCCTGGGTGTGCGGTTGTTCCAGCGTAGTACCCGCAAGCTGACCCTGACCGAGGCGGGGCAGCGTTTTCTGGGGGAGGTCAGCGACAGCTTTCGCACCATCCAGTATGCCGTGGCCAACCTGGCCAGCGCCGAGGGCCAGCCGGCCGGGTTGCTGCGGGTGAGCATGGGCACGGTGTTCGGGCGTTTGTATGTGTTGCCCTTGCTGAGTGAGTTCCTGCGCCGTTACCCGGCCATTACCCCGGACTGGCATTTCGATAATCGCCAGGTCGACCTGATCGGCCAGGGCTTCGATGCGGCGATTGGCGGTGGCTTCGAACTGCCGCCGGGGGTGGTGGCGCGCAAGCTGACGCCGGCGCATCGGGTGCTGGTGGCGGCGCCGGCGTATCTCGACCGGTACGCGCCGATCGAAGACCCGCAGGTGCTGCAACGCCACGCCGGCATTCTGATCCGCTCACCGCAGACCGGGCGGGTGCGCTCGTGGCCGTTGACCAGCCGCTGGCAGGTGCAGCAACCACTGCAATTGCGCCAGGCGATGACCATGAGCGATTCGGACGCGGCGTGCGCGGTGGCCGAGCAGGGCCTGGGGATTGCCTTGGTGAGTTTGCCGTTTGCCGTGC
Organism: Pseudomonas sp. 10-1B; assembly: GCF_000935045.1. GTDB lineage: Bacteria > Pseudomonadota > Gammaproteobacteria > Pseudomonadales > Pseudomonadaceae > Aquipseudomonas. Next base: position 63,438 of record NZ_JYKS01000025.1, on the reverse strand, counting down.
CTTATCTGCAGGCAGGGCGGCTGCGCCGGGTGTTGCCGGACTGGTATGTGGACGATGGGCATATCAGCCTGTATTTCGCCGAGCACAAACTGTTGCCGGGCAAGACCCGGGCGTTCGTCGATTTTGTCGTGGAGCAGTTTGCCGAGCAGGGGTTGGCGGGGCGGTTCGATGCCTTGCAGGTGCTTTAGCTGTGTATTGCCTGTTCCGGCCCTATCGCCGGCAAGCCAGCTCCCACCTCGATCGCATAGGCCTCAAGCCCTGTGCAGTACCTGTGGGAGCAGTTTGCCAAGCAGGGGTTGGCTGGGCGGTTCGATGCCTTGCAAGCCCTTTAGATGGGTATTACCTGTACCGGCCCTATCGCCGGCAAGCCCGCTCCCACCTCGACCGCATAGGCCTCAAGCCCTGTGCAGTACCTGTGGGAGCTGGCTTGCCGGCGATGAGGCCAGCACAGGCAATACAAGACAGTTGCTCCCACAGGTTACTGCACAGGGCTTGAGGCCTATGTGGTCGAGGTGGGAGCGGGCAAGCCCGCGAAAAGGCCGGTTCAGGCAACATCGACAATGAACAGTACCTGCGACCCCAGGCTCACCTCATCATCAACCTTTTTACCTACCATCTGCTGCCCCAGCGGCGAGCGCGGGGTAATCACCGTCACCAGCCCATCCCCCGCGCCAATCTTCAACCCTGCCGCCTCGGGCCCGAGGAACAGCCGGCGCTGCCCGCCATCCTCATCCTCCAGTGTCACCAGGTTGCTCACCTGCACCCCGCGCGCCGGGTCGTAGTCGCGCAGCAGCAGTTGCTGGTAGGTCAGCAGCGCCTTGCGAATCTCGGCGCTGCGGCGGGCCTGGCCGGTAGCCAGGTACGAGGCTTCCAGGCCCAGGGTGTCGTACTTGTTCTCGGCGATATTCTCTTCGGCGGTAGCGGCTTCGTAGGCGCTTTGCGCCGCGCGGGTCAGCACGTCCTGGTCATGTTCGAGGGTGGCGACGATCTGCGCCAGCAGGCAGGTCTTGTCCATGGTCAGTAACAGAACTCCAGCACATTGGCCTGGCTTTTGTCGGTGGGCGCGGTGCGGTTCTGCTGCAGCCAGAACTGGCACTTGGGGCTGTTGAGGTTGCGCGGGTTGCCCTGGGCGGCTTCGGCGGCCTGTTGCAGTTCCTGCTTGTGCAGGGTGTGCTTGTAGCGCTGGAACATCTCGGCCTGGGCATCCTCTGCCGGGGCTGGCGCCGCAGGGTGGTACAGGCTGGGGGCCATGGCCTGGGCCAGCGGTTGCACCTGCTGTGGCCACAGCTGCAGGGCCAGCCACAGGCTCGCGGCAATGGCCATGGCGCCCAGCCACAGGCCAACGGCGACGCACACGATCAACGGCAACGGCTTGAGGGTGATCTTCAGTTCACGGTGGCGCGGCATGGCAGCTTCCTGGCAGGGTGGGTCGGGGGCATTGTCGCATGCGCCTGGGCATTTTTCCGCGCAGGTGCTTTTGTCGGCGACAATTTATCCGCAGAATTCGCGGTTTTCCGCTGGGCGAGGGCAGGGCACATGAAAGCCACCTGGGACATCTTCTGCACTGTTGTCGACAACTATGGCGATATTGGCGTGACCTGGCGCCTGGCCCGGCAACTGGTGGCCGAGCACGACTTGGCGGTGCGCCTGTGGGTGGACGACCTGCGCGCCTTCGTGCGCCTGTGCCCGGGCGCCGATGCCGCGCTCGCACAGCAGTGGCAGCAGGGGGTCGAGGTGCGCCACTGGCCGGCCGACTGGCAACCGGTGGCCACCGCCGACGTGGTCATCGGCGCCTTCGGCTGCCGCCTGCCGGCTGGCTATATCGAAGCGCTGTGCACGCGACCGACGCCGGCGCTGTGGCTGAACCTGGAGTACCTCAGCGCCGAGGACTGGGTGGAAGGTTGCCACGGCTTGCCATCGCCGCAGGGCAACGGGCTGCGCACCGTGTTCTTCTTCCCCGGCTTTACCGGCAAGACCGGCGGGCTGCTGCGCGAGGCGCCGTTGCTGGCCCGCCGCGCGGCCTTCGAGGCCGACCCGGTACAGCGCGCTGGCTTCCTTGCCGGGCTTGGCGTGCAGGCCCAGGCCGACACCCGGCTGATCTCGCTGTTCGCCTACGAGAACCCGCAGTTGGGCGGCTGGCTGGATGCCTTGGCCGAAGATGCCCGCCGCAGCCATCTGCTGGTGCCGGAAGGGCGCATCATGCCCGACCTGTGCGCCTGGTTGGGCGAGCCCGCGCTGGCGGCGGGAGAGATACGCCAGCGCGGTGCGCTGACCGTGCAGGTGCTGCCTTTCGTCAGCCAGGATGATTATGACCGCTTGCTGTGGTGCTGTGATTTCAATGCCGTGCGTGGCGAGGACTCGTTCGTCCGCGCACAGTGGGCAGGGCGGCCGTTGTTGTGGCACATCTATGTGCAGGAAGAGAACGCCCACTGGGAAAAACTCGAAGCGTTCCTGATGCTTTATCGCCAGGGCTTGTCGAACCCTGCCGCCGAAGCGCTGGTCGAGCTGTGGCGTGCCTGGAACATGCACCGTGACATGCACGCCGCCTGGCGCGGCGTATTGGTGCACTGGGACGAGCTGCAGGCGCATGCCCGCCAGTGGTGCGCGAAACAGGCCGCTCAGCCGGACCTTGCCATGACGCTGGTACAGTTTTACCGAAATTGGCTATGATATGCGGCCTCGATTTTTATAAATCCATCCAGATTCGGATACTGCGTAATGAAAACTGGTAAAGAGCTGAAACCCGGCACCGTACTGCGGATCGACAACGACCCGTGGCTGGTACAGAAAGCCGAATTCACCAAGTCGGGTCGCAACAGCGCGATCATGAAGACCAAGCTGAAGAACCTGCTGACCGGCTACAAGACTGAAACCGTCTACTTCGCCGACGACAAGCTGGATGACGTGATCCTCGACCGCAAGGAAGTGACCCTGTCCTTCATCAGCGGCGACGCGTACACCTTCATGGACACCACCGACTACACCATGTACGAACTGAACGCCGAAGACATCGACGCCGTTCTGCCGTACATCGAAGAAGGCATGCAGGACGTTTGCGCCCTGACCATGTACGAAGAGAAAGTGGTATCGGTCGAACTGCCGACCACCATCAGCCGTCAGGTCACCTACACCGAGAACGCTGCTCGCGGCGACACCTCGGGCAAGGTCATGAAGCCTGCCAAGCTGGCCAACGGTACTGAAGTACAGGTTGCCGACTTCATCGAAATCGACGAATTCATCGATATCGATACTCGCGATGGCTCCTTCAAGGGCCGTTCCAAGAAGTAATCCTTCTTGTGAAACGCAAAAACCCGGCCTTGGCCGGGTTTTTTGCGTCTGAGATACCAGCTGCGCTATACCTGTGGGAGCAACTGTCTTGTATTGCCTGGACTGGCCTCATCGCCGGCAAGCCAGCTCCCACAGGGTATTGCGTAAGCTTTAGACGGTTACGTGCAGGCGCACATCCACATTACCGCGGGTGGCGTTGGAGTACGGGCACACTTTGTGGGCCTTTTCCACCAGGCCTTCGGCATCGGCCTGGGCCAGGCCCGGCAGGTTGATGTGCAGGTCGATGTCCAGGCCGAAACCGCCCGGGATCTGGCCGATGCCCACCTTCGCGGTGATCGAGGCGTCCGCCGGCAGGGCTTTCTTCTCTTGCCCAGCTACGAATTTCAAGGCGCCGATGAAGCACGCCGAGTAACCGGCGGCGAACATCTGCTCAGGGTTGGTGCCGTCACCGCCAGCGCCGCCCAGTTCCTTGGGGGTGCTCAGCTTGACGTCCAGTTTGCCGTCGCTGGAGCGGGATTTGCCGTCGCGCCCACCGGTGGAGGTAGCTTCTGCGATGTACAGAGGAGTGACCTTTTGCATCTTGAGCCTCGCTAATGTGCTGTGCGCTTCCTGTCGGAGGGGGCGCGGGTTGGTGTGGGATTTAAATTAGCGCGCAATTAGTTTGCGCTCAAGATAAATCGTCACCGTTCATCCGAACGGCCATTGCACAGCATAGCCCTCAGAGGTTTTTTTGCAGGTTTTCACGCAGCGCCAGCAGGTCGGCCTGCAACTCCTGCAGCTGTTCCAGGCTGCGCCCGCTGGCCTTGAGAATGCACTGCGGCACCTCCCGGGCTTGTTGCTGCAGGGCGCGGCCCTTGTCTGTCAATTGCACCAGCACCACCCGTTCGTCCTCGCGGCTGCGGTTGCGTTGCAGCAGGCCTTCGCTTTCCAGGCGCTTGAGCAGCGGGGTCAGCGAGCCGGGGTCGGTGAGCAGGTGCTGGCTGATTTCGCCCACGGTCAGGCCGTCGCGCTCCCACAGCACGAGCATGGCCAGGTACTGCGGGTAGGTCAGGCCCAAGGCCTGCAGCAGCGGTTTGTAGACCTTGGTCATCAGTAACGAGGTGGAATGCAGGGCGAAACAGACCTGGTTGTCCAGCAGCAGCTCGTCACAGGAGGCTTGGGTGTTGGCGTTCATGCAGGTCCTTGAAGGTAATCAATGGGAAAGTCTGGCACGCTGATCATTAGTGCACGCCTTACTCGCGCAGTTCACTGCGCAAGGCCAAGTCCCAGGGTGGAATCGGGCTGAAGCGGCTCTTGAGGAATTCGAGCAGCAAACGGCTGCGAGAGTTCGTTTCATGTGCCAGGCGTAGCGCGTAGATACCGCTGGTCTCGGCTGCGGGCAAGCCGCCGTCGCAAAACAACGGTATCAGCTCGCCGCGCAGCAGGTATTCGCTGATCAGCCAGGTTGGCAGGTGGGCGATGCCCAAGCCAGCGAGGGCGCCGAACAGTAAGGTTTCGGCATTGTTGGCGGCCATGCGCATGCGTGAGGGGCGGTACAGGCGGGTTTGCCCGGCCACGTTGAAGCGCCAGGCGAACGGCGGTGCCAGGCCGTCCCAGTCGAGGCCATCGTGTGCGGGCAGTTCGCTGGGGCAGGTGGGCATGCCGCGGTTGGCCAGGTAGGCGGGGCTTGCGCAGGCGATACGCACCATGTAGGCCAGGGGCGTGGCTACCAGGCGGGTATCGGCCAGGGGGCCGGCGCGCAGCACCAGGTCGACCTCGCCCAAGTGGCTGCCATGCAGGTCGACGAAGCTGTCGATCAGGCGCAGTTGCACGTCCAGGCCTGGGTAGGCCACGAGGAAATCGGCGATGGCCGGGGCCAGGTGGCGGCGGCCGAACGCGGCGGGGGCATCGATGCGGATCAGGCCTTCGGGGGCATTGCTCAGCGACACCGCTTCGGCCCGGGCCAGGCGCAGTTCCTCGATGATGCGCCTGGCCCGGTCAGCGAAGGCGTTACCCGCTGGCGTGGCGCGCACGGCGTGGGTACTGCGGGTGAACAGGCGGCTGCCGACCGCGCTTTCCAGGTTGTCGATGCGCCGGGCCACGGCGGACGGGGTCAGTGGATGGCGACGGGCAGCGGCAGAAAAGCTGCCGCTCTCCAGCACATCGAGGAACAGGCTCAACTGGTCGGTCAGGGTATCAGGGCTCATGGCTGCCTTGCTTTTGCGAAAAGCGCATAGCCATTGTGCGCTGCTGTGCGTTTCCCCGCCAGTGCACAATCGTTAGCATGCTCGCATTATGTGTACAGGCGGATGAGGCCCTGATGATCGAGTGGTTGTTGTATATCGCGCTGGGCGCGGCCCTGGGGACCATGGGTGGCCTGTTCGGCATTGGCGGTGGGCTGATCGCGATCCCGGCGCTGGGCGTGCTGTTTGGCCTGGACCAGCAACTGGCACAGGGCACGGCGCTGGTGATGGTGGTGCCGAACGTGCTGCTGGCGCTGTGGCGCTATCACCAGCGCAACCGCATCGAGCTGCGTCATGCCTTGCCGCTGTCGCTGTGCAGCTTCGTGTTTGCCTGGCTGGGGTCGATCTGGGCGGTGGGGCTCGATGCGCACTCCATGCGTCTGGGGTTTGTCGGCTTTCTGGTGGCCTTGGCGGTGTGGAACGTGGCGCGGATATTCCTCAAGGTTTCGCCAGCCAGTGCCGAATTGCGCTATGCCTGGCCGTGGCTGGGTGTGCTGGGCAGCTTTGCCGGTACCATGGGCGGTTTGTTCGGGGTGGGCGGCGCGGTGGTAGCCACGCCGATCCTGACCAGTGTGTTCGGCACTACCCAGGTGGTGGCGCAAGGGCTGTCGCTGGCGCTGGCCGCGCCGAGTACCTTGGTGACCCTGGTTACTTATGGTGTGCATCACAGTGTTGACTGGGGGGTAGGGCTTCCGTTGGCGGTGGGGGGCTTGCTCAGCATCAGCTGGGGGGTGAAGTTGGCCCATGCGTTGCCAGAGAAGGTGTTGCGGGTGATGTTCTGTGGGTTTTTGGTGGTGTGCGCGGTGATGCTCGGGTTTGAGCTTTGAGCTTTTGGGGCTGCTGCGCAGCCCATCGCGACACAAGGCCGCTCCCACAGGTTCCAGCACAGGCCTCAAGGCAGGCGATAAACCTGTGGGAGCGGCCTTGTGTCGCGATGGGCCGCAAAGCGGCCCCAAGTTACTTGAACCCTTCGATAATGTAGTCAGCCATGCAATCGGTAATCGGCGAGGGGTTCTGGGTGCTGCGCACCAGCATCACATTGGCCACGGGCAATTGGGGTAGCCCTTCGCTCTCGCCCAATATGCGGATGTTCCCGCTGATCAGGCTCTGCAACTGCGCCGTCACTGCCAACCCCGCCGTGACGATGGCAAAGATCGCCGCCAGGCTCGGGCTGGTGTAGGCGATGCGGTAGTCGATGCCCTGTGCTTCCAGGGCATTGCAGGTCCAGGCCCGGCAAAAGCAGTCGGTGTTGAACAGGGCCACCGGCATGGGTCGTTGCTCCTGCGGGCAGAAACCTTCGGCGGCGGCCCACACCAGGCGTTCCTGGCGCAGTAGCTGGCCAATCTCGTTGCCCGGCTCACGGGTGATGATGGTCAGGTCCAGGTCCTGGCGCAGCATCAGTTGCTTGGACGAGTCGCAATGCACCTCCACCTGCACCAGCGGGTAGGCCTGGGCAAAGCTCGACAGAATGGTCGGCAAAAAGCGCATGGCGTAGTCGTCGGGCGTGCCGATGCGCACCACCCCGACCATGTGCGGCATGCGCAGGGTGTTGAACACTTCGCCATGCAGCTTGAGGATGCGTCGGGCATAGCCCAGCAGCACCTGGCCTTCGGCGGTCAGCCGCACCTGGCGGCCGTCGCGTTCGAACAGTTGGCGCTGCAGGATGTCTTCTTCCAGGCGTTTCATCTGCATGCTCACCGCCGACTGGGTGCGGTTGACCACCTCGCCGGCGCGGGTGAAGCCGCCTTGCTCGGCAATGGCGACGAAGGTACGCAGTACGTCCGCGTCGAGGCTCTGGTACTGGGACATTGCATCAATCTCCGAGATGCATGGCATCAGAAACATTCGTTGGATTGATCTTATGCCTGGCGCGAGACTGAGGCCATCCAACACGGAGGGCTTCACGATGAAAGGTCATGTCAGCAGCATCCCGCAACCTGCCTTTTCCCTGAACCACCTGTGGCATGCGGCCTTGCAGCGGCCGGCGCGCTGGCTGCAGTTGTACCGCCAGCGCCAGGAGCTGGCCAGCCTCAGCGATGCGACCTTGCATGATCTGGGGTTGAGCAGGGCGGATATCCAGCAAGAGGCCGAGCGGCACTTTTGGGATGATCCGCTGCGTAAATAGGCTAAGTTTGTCGGTGGACTTACCGGCCTCTTCGCGGGCACGCCCGCTCCCACAAGTTCTGTGCAATGCAGGCCAGGTGGGAGCGGGTTCACCCGCGAAAAGGCCGGAACAGACACCACAAGGAGATCAGGCTTGCCTCTCAAGCTGTCTATCAACCAGGCCCGTCGCCTGGCATTGTCTGCCCAAGGCTTCGCCAAGCAGCCAGAAGCACCGCCAACCCTTCCGGCGCTCAAGCGCATGCTGCAACGCCTGGGCGTGCTGCAGATCGACTCGGTCAACGCCCTGGTCCGCTCCCACTACCTGCCGCTGTTCTCGCGCCTGGGCGACTACTCGCCCGCCACCCTCGACCAGCTCGCCTGGGGCCGCGGCCGCCAGCGCCAGCTGTTCGAATACTGGGGCCACGAAGCCTCGTTGCTGCCGCTGAGCCTGTACCCGCTGCTGCGCTGGCGCATGGTCCATGCCGCCGAGGGCCGGGGTATCTACCGCCAGCTTGCGCAGTTCGGTCGCGAGCGCCAGGACGTGATCGCCCGGGTACTGGCCGCCGTCCGCGAGCAGGGCGCACTGGGCGCGGGCAGCCTGTCAACCCGCGAGGAACGCGCCGGCCCTTGGTGGGACTGGAGCGAGGAAAAGCACGCGCTGGAATGGCTGTTTGCCGCCGGTGAAGTCACCGTGGCGGGCCGGCGCGGTTTTGAGCGGCTTTACGATGTGCCGGAAAAGGTGCTGCCCAAGGCGATCCTCGACCAGGCGCAGCCCAGCGAAGCCGAGGCACACCAGGGCTTGATGCTGCACGCCGCCACCGCCCTGGGCGTAGCCACCGAGCGCGACCTGCGTGACTACTTCCGCCTGGAACCTGGGCAGGCCAGGGCAGCGCTGGCCGAACTGCTGGCCGACGGCCGGCTTCAAGCAATCGAGGTACAGGGCTGGAAGCAACTGGCCTACTGCGAAGGCGTGCCACGCATCCCCAGGCGTATCGAAGCCAGCGCGCTGCTGTCGCCGTTCGATTCACTGGTCTGGGAGCGCAACCGTACCGAACGCTTGTTCGACTTCCGTTACCGCCTGGAAATCTACACGCCGGCGCACAAGCGGGTGTACGGCTACTACGTGCTGCCGTTCCTGTACCTCGAACGCATAGCCGCGCGGGTAGACCTGCGTGCCGAACGTGCCCAAGGGCAACTGGCAGTGCACGCCGTGCATGCCGAAGCGGCCGGGCTGGACGAGGAGGGTTACCAGGCCCTGGCCGGCAACCTGCTGCGCCTGGCCAGTTGGCTGGGGCTGGAACGGGTGCAACTGAACTGCCCGCGCGCGGAGGGCAGCCAGTTGCGCCGGGCGTTGCTCAGCGCCGCACCTGCTTGAGGGTTTCGGCAATCAGGAACGCCAGCTCCAGCGACTGATCAGCATTCATACGCGGGTCGCAATGAGTGTGATAACGGTCAGACAGCGCATCCTCGGTAATCGGCCGCGCACCGCCGATGCATTCGGTCACATTCTGCCCGGTCATTTCGATATGAATGCCACCCGCATGGCTACCCTCAGCCTGGTGCACCTGGAAGAACTGCTTCACCTCATCCAGGATCTGCGCGAAGTCGCGGGTCTTGTAGCCGCTGCTGGCCTTGATGGTGTTGCCGTGCATCGGATCGGAGCTCCACAGCACCTTGCGCCCCTCGCGCTCGACCGTGCGGATCAGCCCCCGCAGGTGCTCGCCGACCTTGCCCGCGCCCATGCGCACGATCAGGTTCAGGCGCCCGGGGTCGTTGGTCGGGTTCAGCGTGTCGATCAGGCGGAGCAGCTCTTCGGGGTTCATGCTCGGGCCAACCTTGACCCCGATCGGGTTGTGCACCCCGCGCAGGAACTCCACATGGGCGCCGTCCAGCTGGCGGGTACGGTCGCCAATCCACAGCATGTGCGCCGAGCAGTCGTAGTAGTCGCCGGTCAGGCTGTCCTGGCGGACGAAGGCTTCTTCGTAGTTCAGCAGCAGCGCTTCGTGGGCGGTGAAGAAGCTGGTTTCGCGTAGTTGCGGCGCGCTGTCCAGGCCGCAGGCGCGCATGAACGCCAGGGTTTCGTCGATGCGGTTGGCCAACTGGTGGTACTTGTCGGCCAGCGCTGAGTTGGCGATGAAGTCCAGGTTCCACTTGTGCACCTGGTGCAGGTCGGCAAAACCGCCCTGGGCGAAGGCGCGCAGCAGGTTGAGGCTGGCAGTGGCCTGGTGGTAGGCCTGCAGCAGGCGCTCTGGGTCGGGGATGCGGCTTTTCGCGTCGAAACCGATGCCGTTGACGATGTCGCCGCGATAGGCGGGCAAGGTGACGTCGCCGATGGTTTCATCGCCCGCAGAACGCGGCTTGGCGAACTGCCCGGCCATGCGCCCCACCTTGACCACTGGGCAGCCGGCGGCAAAGGTCATGACGATGGCCATCTGCAGCAGCACCTTGAAGGTGTCGCGGATTTTCGCCGCCGAGAACTCGGCGAAGCTCTCGGCGCAATCGCCACCCTGCAGCAGGAAGGCGCGGCCTTCGGTGACCTCGGCGAACTGTCGGCGCAGCTCGCGCGCCTCGCCCGCGAACACCAGCGGCGGGTAGCTGGCCAGGGTCTGTTCAACCTTTAGCAGATGCGCGGCGTCGGGGTAGGTCGGTTGCTGCTGGATCGGCAGGGCGCGCCAGCTGTCAGGGCTCCACGGTTGCTTCATCTCGGGCTCGGTCTTGTCGGTGGTAGGCTTCAGACCATGGTAACAGTTGGCGCTGCGCTTGTTGCATCAAGGGTGTTGACGGACAATGCGCGTTTTTGCGCGGGTGGGTGGCGAACATGGTGGCGGAACGGGAAGAGCGGCTACTGGCACGGGTGGAGGATGCCTTCGGCGTCATCAGCGTGTACGAAGTAGACGACTACCGCTTTCTGGAATTCGGCGATGCGATCGAGCAAAGCTGCGTGTTCACGGCCGACCCCAGCTGGCTGGAGTACGACTACACCCGCGCCATGCTGGTGGGGGCGCTGTGCCATGAACAGCCGGAGAGCGCGCTGTTTCTCGGCCTGGGTGCCGGCACCCTGACCCAGGCCTGCATGAAGTTCCTGCCGCTGGAAGACATCGAGGCCATCGAGCTGCGCCCGGACGTACCGCGCCTGGCCATGGAATACCTGGGCCTGGACGACGACCCGCGGCTGTATGTGCGCATCGGCGATGCCCTGGAACTGCTGCCCACGGCGGAGCAGGCCGACCTGCTGTTCGTCGACCTGTACACCGACCATGGGCCGGGGGTGGGGCACCTGGCGTGGAATTTTCTGGAGAACTGCCAACAGCAGCTGAACCCGGGTGGTTGGCTGGTGATCAACCAGTGGGCCACCGATGATGGCAAGCCGCTGGGCGCGGCGTTGCTGCGCGGGTTGTACCACCGGCATTACTGGGAGCTGCCGGTGAAGGAGGGCAATGTGATTTTGCTGGTGCCGGCGGACCTGGAGCAGACTCTGGACATGGAGGGCTTGCGGGCCCGGGCCGAGGCTTTGGCACCCCAGTTGGGTTACAGCCTTGAGGGGTTGATCCGCGACATTCGACCGGCGACTTGAGGACTGCATTGGCTTCTTCGCGGGCGCGCCCGCTCCCACAGGATACTCGCCGCCCTTGAGTTCTGTGATATCCCTGTGGGAGCGGGCGTGCCCGCGAATCAGACGATGCGGTGTAGCAGGCAGGAATCGATTCAGCCTCTCATCGCTGATGGCTTGATACTGGCCCTGCACCCTGAAAATTTTCCTCACCTACCCGCACTATTTCGGGTATAGTACGCGCCGGTCTTTTAGCGGACCTCAAAATCAGGTGGTGCAAATCCTCCGAGTCCAGCTTCGGCTGCACGTCCGCTAGGCGGACCTTCCCAAGTTTTCTTTTTCAATCGTTTTCGCAAATCCCCGCCGCCAAAGCTGCCTGGGTGACCTGACGGTCTTTCAAGGCATGTGCAGCTTTGGAGCATGGGTCTTTGCGGATGCACCTAGAGGCAGACCCATGACCCAGGAAACCGGCGGCTTCGCCGCTCTCGATCTCAATCCGAATATTGTTGCTGCCGTTCTGGCTACCGGCTACGAAGAGCCGTCCGCCATTCAGCAACAATCGATCCCGATCATCCTCGCCGGTCACGACATGATCGGCCAGGCGCAGACTGGCACCGGCAAGACCGCTGCCTTCGCCCTGCCGATCCTCAACAAGATCGATGTGAGCAAGCGCGAACCGCAAGCCCTGATCCTGGCGCCAACCCGTGAGTTGGCGCTGCAAGTTGCTACCGCTTTCGAAACCTACGCCAAGCAGATGCCAGGCGTGAACGTGGTCGCCGTGTACGGTGGTGCCCCGATGGGCCCACAACTGCGGGCGATCCGCAACGGCGCGCAAATCGTCGTGGCCACTCCAGGCCGTCTGTGCGACCACCTGCGTCGTGACGAAAAAGTCCTGTCGACCGTGCAGTACCTGGTACTGGACGAAGCCGACGAGATGCTCAAGCTGGGCTTCATGGATGACCTCGAAGTGATCTTCGACGCCATCCCGGCTACCCGCCAGACCGTGCTGTTCTCCGCGACCCTGCCGTCGTCGATCCGTTCGATCGCCGAGCGTCACCTGCGTGAACCGAAGCACGTCAAGATCCAGAGCAAGACCCAGACCGTTACCGCGATCGAGCAGGCCCACCTGATGGTCCATGCCGACCAGAAGATCCCGGCTGTGCTGCGTCTGCTGGAAGTGGAAGAGTTCGACGCGCTGATCGCCTTCGTGCGTACCAAGCAAGCCACCCTGGACCTGGCATCCGCGCTGGAAGCCAAGGGCTACAAGGCTGCCGCGCTGAACGGCGACATCGCCCAGAACCAGCGTGAGCGCGTGATCGACTCGCTCAAGGATGGCCGCCTGGACATCGTCGTCGCCACCGACGTCGCCGCCCGTGGCCTGGACGTGCCGCGTATCACTCACGTGTTCAACGTCGACATGCCGTACGACCCGGAGTCCTACGTGCACCGTATCGGCCGTACCGGCCGTGCCGGTCGCGATGGTCGCGCACTGCTGCTGGTCACCCCGCGTGAGCGCCGCATGCTGCAGGTGATCGAGCGCGTTACCGGGCAAAAGGTTGCCGAAGCGCGCCTGCCGAATGCCCAGGCCGTGCTGGATGCCCGCATCAAGAAGCTGACCTCGAGCCTGGCGCCGCTGGTAGCCGAAGCAGAAGCCACCCATGGCGAACTGTTCGACCGCCTGACCGCCGACCTGGGCTGCAGCCCGCGTGCCCTGGCCTCGGCCCTGCTGCGCAAGGCCACCAATGGCCAGGCGCTGGACCTGGCTGCGGTAGAGCGTGAACAGCCTCTGGTGCCAAGCTTCGCCCCGCGTGGTGAGCGTACCGAGCGTGGCGAGCGCCCAGAGCGTGGTGACCGCGAGCGCCGTGCGCCGATGCCGCTGGCCGAAGGCCGCGTGCGTTGCCGTACTGCCCTGGGTGCCCGTGACGGCATCGCTGCCAAGAACCTGCTGGGCGCGATCCTCAACGAGGGTGGCCTGGCGCGTGACGCCATCGGCCGTATCCAGGTGCGCGACAGCTTCAGCCTGGTCGAGCTGCCGGAAGACGGCCTGGAGAAGCTGCTGTCCAAGCTCAAGGACACCCGCGTGGCTGGCAAGCAGCTGAAGCTGCGTCGCTACCGCGAAGATTGATCCTGGCGCAATGAAAAAATCCCCGGCCTTGGTCGGGGATTTTTTTTGCCTGTCAGGGCCTCATCGCCGGCAAGCCAGCTCTCACAAGTACCGCGCAGATCTCAAGCTTTGCGCAGTCTCTGTGGGAGCAACTGTCTTGTATTGCCTGGACTGGCCTCATCGCCGGCAAGCCAGCTCCCACAGGTACCGCGCAGATCTCAAGCTTTGCGCAGTCTGTGGGAGCAACTGTCTTGTATTGCCTGGACTGGCCTCATCGCTGGCAAGCCAGCCCACAAGTACTGCGCAGGGCTTGAGGCCCATGCGGTCGAGGTGGGAGCTGGCTTGCCGGCGATAGGGTCCGTCAGCCGAACCGATATATGTCCATCCCCAGTGCCCCCAAGGTGAACCCCTGGTGCACCACTGCGAACTTGCCCCCAGCCCCAAGGGCAAAGAACAGTGGCAGCAAATGCTCATCGCTGGGATGGTTACGCACCGCGAACGGCGCCTGCTGCCGATAACCCAGCAACGCGTCCCGGTCATCCGCCCGCAGTTTTTCCACCACCCAATCTCGAAACGCCAGTGCCCAAGGCTCGATCACCTCCGGCCCGGCATGCCAGTCCAGCTCACCCAGGTTATGGGTAATGCTGCCAGAACCGATCAGCAGCACACCTTGGCCGCGCAACCCCGCCAACGCCTGGCCCACCTTCACCTGCAGCGTCGGCCCCATGTGGCTGGGCAGCGAAACCTGCACCACTGGAATGCTCGCTTCCGGGTACATCAACGACAACGGCACCCAGGCACCATGGTCGAATGGCCGCTGCGGGTCGAGCCGCGCGGGTAACCCTGCGCCCTGCAACAACTCACTGACCTGGCCGGCAAGGGCGGGGTCACCGGGTGCCGGGTACTGCACCGCATACAAGGCCGGAGGGAAACCGTAGAAGTCATGCCAGGTTTCTGGCTGTGCGCTGCCGGTGACCAGCAGCTCGCGGCTTTCCCAGTGCGCCGACACCATCACGATCGCTTTCGGCCGTGGCAGCGCGTTGGCCAGCCCGACCAGCGCTGGCCCGCTGGCGCCGGGTTGCAGCGCAAGCATGGGGGAACCGTGGGAAATGTACAGGCTGGGCAGCATGGCGGGGGTCCTGAAGGTTAAGATGCAATCATCTTCGATCAACTACAGATCGAAATCCAAACCAAGTTTTACCTACAAATTATCTAAAAATCGGGAGTGATCATGGAGCCAGCGTTCTGGCAGCAGCGGTGGGCCGACAATCAGATCGGCTTTCACCAGGCGCAGGTGAACCCCTATCTGCAGCGGCATTGGCCACAGTTGCAGTTGACGTTGGGCAGCCGCGTGCTGGTGCCGCTGTGTGGCAAGAGTCTGGATCTGGCCTGGTTGGCCGGGCAGGGTTATCGCGTGTTGGGTGTGGAGCTGTCGCGGCGGGCGGTGGAGGATTTCTTCCGTGAGCATGGGCTTGAGGCCGAGGTGCGGCAGCAGGGCGCATTCGAGGTTTGGCGCGGTGGTGACGTGGAATTGTGGTGTGGCGATTTCTTTGCCTTGCGGGCGGAGGATATCGGTGACTGCGCGGGGTTGTATGACCGGGCGGCGCTGATTGCGCTGCCGGTGCAGATGCGTGCGGGGTACATGCAACTGTTGTCGAGGTTGCTGCCGGCGAGCTGTCGCGGGTTGTTGGTGACTTTGGATTACGACCAGTCATTGCTGCCCGGGCCGCCGTTTTCGGTTGGCGATGAAGAGGTGAGGCAGGGGTTTGCCGGGTGGCAGGTGGATGAGCTGGAGGCTGTGCAGGTGATCGGGGAGAGCCCGAAGTTTGTGCAGGCCGGGGCTGCCAGCTTGTTGGAACGGGTGTATCGGGTTAGCCGATAACGGTATGGCCCGGCCTGACGCGATCTCTGTGGGAGCGGCCTTGTGTCGCGAAAGGGCTGCAAAGCAGCCCCGGCGATTTGTGCATTGTTGCTGAAATCCTGGGGCCGCTGCGCGCCCCTTTCGCGACACAAGGCCGCTCCCACAGAGATCGCGTCAGGCCGGTACAGGCATATAAAAAGGGCGACCGAAGTCGCCCTTTCTACTTAGCGGATGGATCAACCGCGACGGCGCAGGGCCTCGATGCGCTCTTCCAGTGGCGGGTGGCTCATCAGCAGCCCGGCCAGGCCGTGCTTGAGGCCGCCGTTGATGCCGAAGGCCTTCAGGGTGTCGGGCATGTGCACCGGCAGGCCCTGTTCCACGCGCAGGCGCTGCAGGGCGCCGATCATCGCCGAGGTGCCGGCCAGCTGCGCACCGGCTTCGTCGGCGCGGTACTCGCGGCGGCGCGAGAACCACATCACGATCATGCTGGCCAGGATGCCCAGGACCAGCTCGGCGACGATGGTCGCCACGTAATAGGCAATGCCCTGGCCTTCTTCGTTCTTGAAGATGACCTTGTCGACGAAGTTACCGATGATGCGGGCGAAGAACATCACGAAGGTGTTCACCACGCCTTGCACCAGCGCCAGGGTGACCATGTCACCGTTGGCCACGTGGCCGATCTCGTGGGCCAGCACCGCACGCACTTCATCGGGCGAGAAACGCTCCAGCAGGCCCTGGGACACCGCTACCAGCGCGTCGTTGCGGTTCCAGCCGGTGGCGAAGGCGTTGGCCTCGTACGCGGGGAAGATACCCACTTCGGGCATCTTGATGCCCGCTTCACGGGACAGTTCTTCAACCGTTTGCAGCAGCCATTGCTCGTGGCGGGTGCGCGGCTGGCTGATGATCTGGGTGCCGGTGGTCATCTTCGCCATCCACTTGGAGATGAACAGCGAGACGAGGGAGCCGGCAAAGCCGAACACGGCGCAGAACACCAGCAGGCTGCTGAGGTTCAGGTCGACCCCGTTGGCGGCCATGAACCCGTTGAAACCGAACAGGCTCAGGGTAATGCTTGCAACCAGCACCACCGCGAGGTTGGTGGCTACAAACAACAGAATGCGCATCATGGTTGTTACGTTCTCCTGACGGATGAGTTGTCGCTTACTGCGGGGTATATAAGGGGCCGACCGTGCCGATTCAATCGGGCGACTATTTCAAACTGTGTACGGCGGAGTATGGCAGAGGATGGCCTGGGGGCTGTGCGGTAGAGCGTTGCAGGATGTAAGAAACATACGGCTTGGGGTTGTGTTAAGGCCACTGGGTGTTTGGCGCGGGAGGTGTGGCGCCTGTGAGATCGAGCGCCGCCCGCGCGGCGCTTCGCGGGTAAACCCGCTCCTACGTTTGTTTCGGGCCAGTCTCGCCTGTGCCAGTGGCGCGCGACCGCCTTGCTTGTACGACGCGATATCGTGTCATTCGCCAAGGCGGTCGCGCGCATTTGGCACAGGAATAATTGGCCGGAAACAAACGTAGGAGCGGGTTTACCCGCGAAGCGCCGCGTGGGCGGCGCTCGATCTGCGCACCACCACAAAAATCCCGTCGAACCTTACTGCGAATAACCCTGCAGGAAATTACCAATCCGCCCAATCGCCGCTTCCAGGTCGTCCACCCGCGGCAAGGTCACTACGCGGAAGTGGTCTGGCCACGGCCAGTTGAACGCCGTACCCTGAACGATCAGCAGCTTCTCCGACAGCAGCAGGTCGAGCACGAACTTCTCGTCGTTGTGGATCGGGCAAACCTTCGGGTCGATCTTCGGGAAGGCATACAGCGCGCCCATCGGCTTCACGCAGCTGACGCCGGGGATGTCGTTGAGCAGCTCATAGGTGCGGTTGCGCTGCTCCAGCAGGCGGCCTGGCGGCAGCACCAGGTCGTTGATGCTCTGGTAGCCGCCCAGCGCGGTCTGGATGGCATGCTGGGCCGGCACGTTGGCGCACAGGCGCATGTTGGCCAGCATGTCGATGCCTTCGATGTAGCTCTGGGCATGGTGCTTGGGCCCGGAGATGATCAGCCAGCCGGAGCGGAAGCCCGCCACCCGGTACGACTTGGACAGGCCGTTGAAGGTCAGGCACAGCAGGTCTGGCGCCAGCGAGGCGGTGCTGATATGCACGGCTTCGTCGTAGAGGATCTTGTCGTAGATCTCGTCGGAGAACACCACCAGGTTGTGCTGGCGCGCCAGCTCCAGCATGCCCAGCAGCAGCTCTTTGGAGTACACCGCGCCGGTAGGGTTGTTCGGGTTGATGATCACCAGGGCCTTGGTGTTCGGGGTGATCTTGGCCTTGATGTCTTCGAGGTCGGGGAACCAGTCGGCCTGCTCGTCGCACAGGTAGTGCACCGGCTTGCCGCCGGCCAGGCTCACGGCGGCGGTCCACAGCGGGTAGTCGGGGGCCGGGATCAGCACTTCGTCGCCGTTGTTCAGCAGCGCCTGCATCGACATCACGATCAGCTCGGACACGCCATTGCCGAGGTAGATGTCCTCGATGGTGACGCCGGCGATTTCCTTCTGCTGGCAGTAATGCATCACCGCCTTGCGCGCACTGAACAGGCCTTTGGAGTCGCTGTAGCCCTGCGCGGTGGGCAGGTTGCGGATCACATCCTGGAGGATTTCGTCCGGCGCCTCGAAGCCAAACGGCGCCGGGTTGCCGATGTTCAGCTTGAGGATGCGGTGGCCTTCCTCTTCCAGGCGTTTGGCGTGCTTGAGCACTGGGCCGCGAATGTCGTAGCAGACATTGGCGAGCTTGTTCGATTTGCTGAACTGCATGATGGGATCCCGATTGAGAAAACGCGCTACGCCCCGCCGAAAGGTTTGAAAGGGCAGGAAGCGGGTGCCAGACTGAACGCCTGGCACACGAAGCCAACTAATATACGTGCCACCCGCGCCCCGGAAAAGACGGTGCGGGGTGAAATTCAGCCTGCCGAGGTCCCTACATGAAAAAGATCGAAAAAACCCTGGACGAATGGCGGTCGATGCTTGACCCCGAGCAGTACCAGGTCTGCCGCCTCAAGGGCACCGAACGGCCGTTCAGCGGCAAGTACAACAGCGAGCGCCGCGACGGCATCTACCACTGCATCTGCTGCAGCCTGCCCCTGTTCGATGCGCAGACCAAGTTCGATTCCGGCTGCGGCTGGCCGAGTTTCTACGCGCCGATCGAAGACAGCGCGATGATCGAGATCCGCGACACTTCCCATGGCATGATCCGCACCGAGGTCACCTGTGCCCGCTGCGACGCCCACCTGGGCCACGTGTTCCCCGACGGCCCACCGCCGACCGGCCTGCGCTACTGCATCAACTCGGTGTGCATCGACCTGCGCCCGCGCGACTGACCGGAGCCCGAACATGGCTGGATCAATGCTGGACATCCCCTGCGTGACCCTGGGCGGCGAGCACAAGAAGCTCGGCGACTTCCCGGGCAAGGCGCTGCTGGTGGTCAACACCGCCAGCCAGTGCGGCTTTACTCCGCAGTACAAGGGCCTGGAGCAGCTGTGGCAGGCCTACCGCGAGCGCGGCCTGGTGGTGCTGGGCTTCCCCTGCAACCAGTTCGGCAAGCAGGAACCGGGCGATGCGCGGGAGATTGCGCAGTTCTGCGAGCGCAATTTTGGCGTGAGCTTCCCGCTGTTCCGCAAGGTCGAGGTCAACGGCCCTGGTGCCCACCCGCTGTTCGTCGAACTCAAGCAGCGTGCCCCGGGCCTGCTCGGTACGCAGAAGATCAAATGGAATTTCACCAAATTCCTGGTCGACCCGGCCAGCGGGCAGGTCAAGCGCTACGCCCCCACCACCAAACCACAGGCACTGGAAGCCGACATCGAGCGCCTGCTCAGCCGCTGAGCGGCACCCAGTGTTCCACCAGTGCAAGTAGTTCTTCGCGGCGGAACGGCTTGGCCAGGTAGTCGTTCATGCCCGCCGCCCGGCAGCGCTCGCGTTCCTCGGGCATGGCGTTGGCGGTGAGGGCGACGATCGGCAGGCCGGGCCAGCGGCCGCTCTGGCGGATGCGCCGGCTGGCCTCGTAGCCGTCCATCACCGGCATGTTGCAGTCCATCAGCACCAGGTCGAATTGCTCCTGTTCCAGCAGCGCCAGGGCCTCGGCGCCCTGGGTGGCCAACTGTACCTGGCAGCCGAGCTTGGCCAGCATGCCCTTGGCCACCAGTTGGTTCACCGGGTTGTCCTCCACCAGCAGGATCCGCGCGCGGCCTTGTTCCTGGCTGATGGCCGGGTTGGCCAGTGGGTGCTCGGGCTCGAGGCCTTGCAGGGTGCGGCGCAGTGTCTGGTACAGGGCGTTGCGTGCCAGTGGCCGGGCCAGCTGATGCAGGGGGGCGAGGGCGAGCGACTGCTCGCTGGGCAGGAAGTTGCCATAGGCGGTCACCAGCAGGATGGGGGATTTCAGCGCTGGGCGCAGTTCGAACAGGTGGTCCACGTCGTCGGTGATCAACAGGTCGATGGCGGCGGCGTCCAGTGTGGTGCTGCTGTCATGCCGCTGATAGGCCAGGCCCCAGGCGGGCAACAAGCCCTGCAACAGTTCATTGAGCCCGCTGCCAGCGGCGCTCAGCGCTGCCACGCGGCCATGCAGCGGCGCAGGCGCAATGGCTTCGGTGTGCACGGTCAGCGGCAATTCGGCGGTAAAGCAACTGCCAAAGCCTGGCTCGGAGCGGATGTGCAGGTGGCCCTGCATGGCCTTGCACAGGTTGCGCGTCAGCGCCAGGCCCAGCCCTGTGCCGCCATACTGGCGGGTGATGCCGGCGCCAGCCTGGGTGAACGGCTGGAAAATCCGTGCCTGGGCTTCCTCGGGGATGCCGATGCCAGTGTCGCGAACTTCCAGGCGCACGCCGCCAACGATAGGCGCCAGGCGCACATCGACGCGGCCGAAGCGGGTGAACTTGAGGGCGTTGGACAGCAGGTTGCTGACGATCTGCCGCACCCGCGTGGGGTCGCCGAGCACGCTGCTGGGGAAGTCGTCGGCGATCAGGCAGGTCAGCTCGACGCTTTGCGCGGTGTTCTGCGACAGCAGGTTGGCGGTGTCTTCGACCATCGAGCCCATGTCGAACGCAATGCGCTCCAGCTCCAGCTGGCCGGCATCGAACTTGGACAGGTCGAGAATATCGTTCAGCAGTTCCACCAGCACCTTGCCCGAATCGTGGGCGATCGCCAGCTGCTGGCGTTGTTCGCTGGGCAACGGGCTGTCCAGCGCCAGGGCGATCATGCCGAGCATGCCGTTGAGCGGGGTGCGGATCTCGTGGCTCATGTTGGCGAGGAAGGCGGCGCGCGCCTGGGCCATGTCCAGCGCTCGGCGGCGGGCCTCTTCCAGTTCCTGGTTGGACAGGCTCAGGCTGTTGTTGCTGGCTTTGAGCTCGTTGGTGCGCGCCGAGACGATGTCTTCCAGCTCATTGAGGTATTGGGTCAGGCGGTTTTCCGCGGTACGCCGTTGCTCGATCTCGGTGGCCATGCTGACGAACTGTTGGTTGGCGACCTTCACCAGCACGCCGATTTCGTCGTTTTCGTGGCCGTGCGGGCACTCCAGGCGGGTTTGCCGGGGCTTGCGCGGATCGCGGCCAGTGAGCGCGCCGATCACCTTCACCAGCGGCTTGGTCAGCATCATGTAGAACAGTGCCAGGAGGATGCCGGTCAGTACCAGGCTGCGCGCAAAGCCGTTGAGCAGGGTGATGCCGGCGCGGTCGAGGAAGCGGCTGCCGAAGGCGTAGGTGTCGACGTCCAGGTACAAGGTGCCGAGGTATTCCTCAGGCATGTGGGTCAGGTACAGGCGCTCCTTGAGCTGGCGCTGCTCGCCGAACAGGAAGTCACTTAGCGGCCGGTAGCGGTCCTGCAGGCGCGGGCGCCCGACATCGGCCAGCACCGTTTCGTTGTTGTCGATCAGCCGTGCGCGGATGACCGCTGGCGACTGCAACAGGCCGCGGGTCAACTCCAGGGCCAGTTCCGAGTCGATGTTGTAGGCGATGCGCGAGGCCGGGTTGTGGCTGATTTGCAGCAAGGCGCGCACTTCGCGGTTGATGGACGCGTCTTCGCTGGCATAATCGATGCCGATCTGGATGAGACTGAGCAATGTTCCCAGGATGAAGCCGACCAGGACTGTCAACCGGGCTTGCTTGTATGACAGGCGATTGGTGAACTTGATATCCATGAGTCCCGAGCCGGTTTCACGTCCCTTGCGCTGCGCAAGCATAGCCGAATAGCCCCGGCTGCTGGCGGGTCTGTCTGTTCATTTCAGTTGATCGCCAAGCGGGGGCCGCTGCGCGGCCCTTCGCGGGCTTGCCCGCTCCCACAGGATACAACGTAGCCCCAGGCTGGAACGCGATCCTTGTGGGAGCGGGCGAGCCCGCGAAGGGGCGCAAAGCGGCCCCAAAAAACTGAAATTTGTAGGAGTCGTCATGGACGCTCGCTTGATTGCTTTCCTCGACCGCGCCGAATCGGTACTGGCGCGCCTCGAACCACTGCTGCCGGCCCCGCGCCCGCTCATCGACTGGGGTACCACCCTGGCCGCGCGCTGGCAGCGCGATGGCCGCAGTGGCTACCTGCTGCCGCTGCAAGTCAGCCTGGATATCCGCCTGACCGACCTGATCGGTGTCGACAAGCAACGTGACCAACTGGGCCGCAACACTCACCAGTTCATCAGCGGCATGCCGGCCAACCACGCGCTGCTGTGGGGCTCGCGTGGCACCGGCAAGTCGTCGCTGGTACGTGCCCTGCTGGCCGAACACGCCAGCGCCGGCCTGCGCCTGATCGAAATCGAACGCGACCACCTGGCCGACCTGCCGCGTGTGGTCGAGCAACTGCAGAAGCTGCCGCAGCGCTTCATCCTGTTCTGCGACGACCTGTCGTTCGAAGCCGGGGAGGGCGACTACCGGGTGCTCAAGAGCGTGCTCGACGGCTCGTTGGAGCAGGCCCCGGACAATGTCCTGCTGTACGCCACTTCCAACCGCCGCCACCTGGTGCCGGAAAAGCAGAGCGACAACGAAAACTGGAAGATGGTCGATGGCGAGCTGCACCCCAATGAAGCGGTGGAGGACAAGATCGCGCTGTCCGACCGCTTTGGCCTGTGGCTGTCGTTCTACCCGTTCAGCCAGGAACACTTCCTCAACGTGGTCGAGCACTGGATCGGCCAGCTGGCGCGCCCGGCCGGGCTGCGCTGGCAGCGTGACGAAGCCCTGGACATCCTCGCCGTGCGCTGGGCCACCGGCCGCGGTAACCGTAATGGCCGTTGTGCCTATCAGTTCGCCCGCTACTGGGTCGGGCTGCAATTGCTGGAGCAAAAGTAAATGATCGACCTCAATGCCAGTGGCGCTGGCCTCGACGGCTACAACCTGCTGGCGGCGCAAGTGCAGGCGCTGTTTGCCGACGAGCGTGATTTCATCGCCAACGCCGCGCAGTTTTCGGCGTTCCTCTATAACCAGGTGGACGACCTGAACTGGGCGGGGTTCTACCTCAACCGCGACGAGCAACTGGTGCTGGGGCCGTTCCAGGGCCAGGTGGCGTGCGTGCGCATTCCGTTCGGCAGGGGCGTGTGCGGGGCGGCAGCGGCCACCCGCAAGACTCAGCGGGTGGAAGACGTGCATGCGTTCCCGGGGCACATTGCCTGTGACAGTGCGTCCAACAGCGAGCTGGTGATCCCGCTGGTGAAGGAGGGCAGGTTGATTGGTGTGCTGGACCTGGACAGCCCGAAGCTGGCGCGCTTCAGCGAGGCGGACCAGGAGGGGCTGGAGCGGTTGGCGGCGATCTTCCTGGAGCTGACTGACTGCTGATTGTTGTGTTGCCTACACCGGCCTCTTCGCGGGCTTGCCCGCTCCCACAGGTGTATCACTGCCCTTGAGGTTTGTGATTATCCTGTGGGAGCGGGCAAGCCCGCGAAGAGGCCAGTACAGGCAGCACAAGGCAATTATTCCTATAGGGTACTGCACAAGGTTTTGAGCTGGTGATGAACCTGTGGGAGCCGGCTTGCCGGCGATAGGGCCATCAAATCCACAACAAATTCCGGATCAGTCGTACATCACCTTCTTCTTCCAGGTCTCGTCCTCATCGGTCTTGAGCCCTTCGGTCAGTTCGTTGTGCTCGTCCTCCGCCGGGGCCATGCGGTCCAGTACCTGGGCGTTGGCCCGGGCCAGCAATTTCTCCAGATAGGTCAGTTGCTCTTCATACACCTTCGGCTCTGGTTGCTTGCGCAGGTACTGCACGCCGCGCTCGAAGGCCAGGCGCGCCTGGCCTGGCTGGTTGTTCTGCAGGGCCTGCTGGCCAAGGTTGTTGAAGAATTCGATATGCAGCAGCACCAGGATATGGCGGACTTCCCTGACCCAGTGCTTGGCCTCGGGGGCGGGCAGGAAGCCTTCCTGGGCGGCGCGGGTCACCTGGTTGTGCAGGGCCTCCAGCAAGAAGCGCACATCCTTGGCCTTGACCTCGGTCTGGATCGGATTGGGCGGGTTGTTCACCGGCATCTGCTCGCCCTGGGCAATCAGCCCTTCCAGTTCGCCGATGCGTGTCTTGATTCCGGCATTGTACTTGTCCAGCGCCAGCTGGCGCTGGTTGAGGTTGAGCTCCAGGCGGGTCAGCAGCAGCTTCAGCGCCGGGGTCATGAACTGGCCGGGGAAGGTCTCGGTGATTTCGCCGCAGCGGCGCAGGCGCTCGGCCAGCTCGATCTTCAGTCGGGCACGCTCGAGCTTGCCGTTCTCGACCACATTGTTGAGGTAGCCGATCACGATCAGCAACGCGATACCCGCCACGATAAGCAGGGTGATCAGGAGTGGTGTCACCGTTAATGCCTCATTGAAGAAGAATTACAGCTTTGAGTGTAGTGAGTTTGCCTGGGGGCGAATAGCGGCTATATGCCTGTACCGGCCTCTTCGCGGTTTTAGCCGCGAAGAGGCCGGTACAGGCAACCCCTCTCTCTATATCGTCCACCCAACCCGCATCTGCACCCCAACCCACCCGGAAGTCATTGATTTAAATAAATTTCTACAAAGGGGTTGACGCATGTTCGAAGCATCCATAGAATGCGCGCCACTTGCAGCGTAAAGCACACAGCGAAACGCGGCAGGGAGTGAAAGCAGGCAGTAATGCCAGCAGCGTGTCCCCTTCGTCTAGTGGCCTAGGACACCGCCCTTTCACGGCGGTAACAGGGGTTCGAGTCCCCTAGGGGACGCCAAATTGCGGGAATAGCTCAGTTGGTAGAGCACGACCTTGCCAAGGTCGGGGTCGCGAGTTCGAGTCTCGTTTCCCGCTCCAGTTTCTCCGGCAGCGCTTAACGGCGGGGCAGGAAAAGAAAATCCAGGCTGAATCGTGAGGTTCTGTTCTGGTGCACTGAAAAGTGTCGTGTGTCCCCTTCGTCTAGTGGCCTAGGACACCGCCCTTTCACGGCGGTAACAGGGGTTCGAGTCCCCTAGGGGACGCCATTTGCGGGAATAGCTCAGTTGGTAGAGCACGACCTTGCCAAGGTCGGGGTCGCGAGTTCGAGTCTCGTTTCCCGCTCCAGTTCAATACTGTGGCGTCTATGCGGTGCAGTGGTGGTGAAGGTCTTCATGGCGCTTCACGCCGATAGCGGTAAAGTTTCACAATGCGGGAATAGCTCAGTTGGTAGAGCACGACCTTGCCAAGGTCGGGGTCGCGAGTTCGAGTCTCGTTTCCCGCTCCAAATACAGATTTACAGAGTTCATCGATTTCTGTAGATCTTCAAAAAAGACGCTTCGGCGTCTTTTTTCGTTTGTGCGCCAGGCATGGCGCGTTGCGCGTTAGCGCAACCTGCTTGGTTGTGGTGGCCAAAGCAGGACTTGGAGGTGAAAGTCCTCTACACACCCGGCAAGGGGAAGTGTTAGCCAGGGGCAAGGGTGGCGCGGGCGACTGCGAATCTGAAGGAAGCCCGAGGCAAAATGCTGGCCTGACGAACAGGAAGCGGATAGAGGCGGCGCAGTGGGGTAAGAGCCGCCAGTAGGCGCCAGAGTCTCGTCGAATGTCGAAAAGCAGAAATTTCTCCGAGGGAGAACTGTGACCCCAAGTTCCGGACAGAATCCGAGAGTGACGACTGGCAGTGCACAGGCATCGACGGCGTCCCTGACGTGGACGAACGCGGAGCCGGACACGCTGTTCTCGGACTACAGCTACGGCTTTCGTCCGGGCAAAAGCGCTCATCAAGCCGTCGAAACGGCCCGCTCCCATGTGGGGGCGGGCCATCGCTGGTGCGTGGAACTTGATCTGGAGAAGTTCTTTGATCGGGTCAACCACGACATACTCATGGCCTGTATCGAGCGCCGTGTCGAAGACAAATGCGTGCTCAGGCTTATCCGCCGTTGCTGTCGAACATCCTGCTCGACGAACTTGATCGTGAACTGGAGCGGCGGGGCCACCGGTTCGTGCGCTATGCCGATGATGCGAACTGATGCGTCTGGGTCTGAGCCGAGAGCGTGCTTGTAAATCTGCCTTCAATGGCCGAGGCCCATGGTGGAACTCGGGTGCGTCACATGTAAATCAGGCCCTACCGAAGAAACTGTGGGATCAACTCGGACTGGTCTCAATACTGGATACGATCAACCGGCTTAGCCGCATAACCTGAGCCGCCGTGTACGGAACCGTACGCACGGTGGTGTGAGAGGACGGTGGGTGTGAACCCGCCTCCTACTCGATTTGCTTGTTTGGTTTTATCGGTACACAGGCCGCAGGGTATTCGCTCTGCGGCCTTTTTTGCGTGTTATTTGTAGCTCACGGTAAAGGTCAGCCCCCCCTCTGCCAACCCCGGCGTCACCACCGGTGCACTCTGGTAGTAGCGCGCCTGGAAGTCCAGCTGGGTGATGCCGATACTCACCGGCTTGGCCAACTCGTCAGATTGCAGTGGCATGGGGGTTCCATCGCTGCGCAGTAGCTGGATTTCAACCCCGCCAGCATCGGAAGCACCACCCAGGCTGAAGCGCCCGTCGGCCGGAACGGTCGGCACCGAGCCATTGGCACCATCCAGTTCGATGTATACATTGGCCGGGGCGGGGTTTGGGGCGCTGGCGTCTTCACAGTCACTGAGCGTGATATAGAACGGCACGGCCGTCGTAGTGCTACCTAACCCTTTGAAGTCAGCCAGGGAGTGGTCACCCAGTCGCACAGGGTCGGCGCTTACCGCATCGGATTTCAGCGAGCACTGCGCCTGGTTTACTGTTGCGCTCATGCGGTAATCCATGACCTTGCCCAGATTATGCAGAAACCCATGGAACATCTCGCCGTTGACACGTTGGGGCCCGGGTGCGATCGGCCCCGTCTTGATGAACCAGGCCTGCCCCGTCATGACCGACACTTCTACGTTGAAAGGCTGGTCTCGCAGGGTACCTGTGTAAGGGATGACAGGACGGGTACCGGGATCGGGAACGAATGAGTTGTTGGCTACTCCGTCAAAAGGCGAACCAAGCTCAATGTATACCCCAACCCCTGGGATGTTGGTTTCCATGACATGCCCATTGATGTCCTTGCCACCCAGGGGGGGCAGGGTGCCAGAGAAGATGGGCGCAGTGTTGGGCAGCCTCGCCTTGGGTGGGTTGGCGGCGTCCCACAAGCACGAGGCCCGCGCGCCTTCGTTGTTGTTTCTGGTGATCGAGCTGGTACCGATCACGCTACCCACCGCGGCATCACGGGGCACCCAGAATATCCCCATGTCACGCTCGAAGGTCATGTAGCTGGCGCCCGCGCGGAACGTACAGTTCGCGTAAGCGTTGCCAGAGCAAAGGCCCAGGGCCAGGCAGCAGGCGGTCAAACGCAAGCGGCGGTGGATATTGAATGTGAACGCGTTCATCAAAGCATTTCCTGGGTATTGTCGCCGGACAGAAGGGGCTGGCCGCTGGCCACGGGTAGTTGGCAGTGCAGGGTTTGCAGGCGGTAGCCGCCCTCTTGTGCGAGTGCTTGCGGGTCGATATTCAGTGAGCAGGCGTTGTCGCTGACCTCGCCCCACAGCACACGTATCGCTTGCGGGCCTGTGATGCGGGTGGACACCAGGGCCTGGCCGGCCTGGCCCACTACCCCCAGGCTCTTGCCGTCCGCATCGAGCACCTGAGCGCCAAACGGCACGGGTTGGCCGTTGGCCTGCAACAGTGTCAGCACCAGGCGCGCCACATGCTCGGCCTCGTAGCTGGCCTTCACTACCGCGCCGCGGCGCGGCACCACCTGCTGGCTGGCATTGCCAATCACCACTTCCGGCGACAGGTCGTCGGTTTGCAGCACCAGCGCATTCAGGCGATAGGGGCGCAGGTACGGCACCAGTGCATAGCCCTGTGCATTGGTTCGCGCCGAGGGTGTGTTCTGCACGCCGACACCGGCCACGTCGGGCACATGTACCAGGGCCATGGTTTCGCCCAGGTGGCTGCCAAACGCCACGCCGTCGCCATGCAGCATGATGGCACCGCTGGCATTCACCGACATGCTGCGGTAGTCGTTGCCTTGGTTATAGCCCATGCCGACGCTGGCCTGGCTGCCCTGGTAGTTGACGGACAGCCCGCCACTACTGCGCCCCTGGCCGTCGTTGGCCAGCGAGGTACTGTAGCTGAGCTGGTTGTCCAGCAAGCCGCCGCTCAGGCTGGCACGTTCGCTGGTTTGGCCGTTGTCGTTGCGCAGGTCGAAGCTGGCTTGCTGCTGGCGGCTGAAGTCCAGCGGCACGCTGAGGCTCAGGCCGAACATGCGGCTGTCGTGATTATTCGCGTCCAGCGCCTGGGAGGCAAACAGGTTGACCGCCACCTTGCCTACGCGGGTGGTGTATTGCAGCTGGTACTGGCGGCGCTGGTTGCTGGTTTGCCAGTAGGTGTCCTGGGAAAAAGTCAGGTTCAGCGCGCTGCGTTCGCCCACGCTCTGGTACACCGATGCTTCCAGGCGGCTGCGACGGTTGCCGAGGTAGCTGCTGGCATTGCTGCGTTGCTGCACGGCTTCGTCAAAGTCGCGGTAGCCCTGGGTCGAGTAGCGATAGCCGGCAAAGCGCAAGTTGGTGCGGGTGTGGAAGCTTTTGCCATAGCGCAAGGCAAAGCTGTGGCCCTCAGTCTCGCCCAGTGTGTTGCCCAGGTCGCTGGATGAGCGGGTGACATCGAACGACAGTGCTCCCAGCTGGCCGATATCACGGGCCATGCCCAATACACTGGCGTTGTAGTACTCGCTGGAAAGCAGGCCGCCGTAGAGCGTGGTATCCCAGGCGCCGCCTCGGGCCAGGGTGGCTTGCCAGAACAGTGGGTCGTCGAGCTGTTCGGCGCCGTCATAGCGGCCCACGGTCGCGCTGTAGCGCCATACACCTTCGCGCAGCAAGCTGCCCATGCTCGAATAGGGTTGGGTGAAGCGACGGACCTGGCCATCGGCCTCGGTGATGACCACTTCCAGCTCGCCATGGCCAGAGCCCACGCTGAGGTCATCGATGGCATAGGGCCCGGGGGCCACGTAGCTGGAATAGATAGGGTAGCCATTGTGCAGGATTTCTACCTTGGCGCGGCTCTGGGCTACGCCGCGGATTACCGGGGCGTAATGCTGCATCGCATCGGGCAGCATGCCCGTGTCGGATGCCACACGTGCACCGGTGAAGCGCACGCTGCGGAACATGTCGCTGTTGGTGAAGGTTTCGCCCAGCGTGAGGTTGGCCTGCAGGCCAGGCAGGTCGCGCTGTGCATAGGTGTCGCTGCGGGTCCAGCGGCGTGCCCCGTCGGCCTCCTCGCGCAGCGCCTGCTTGCTGCGCAGGCGCCAGGCGCCCAGGTTGAGGCCACTGTTGAGATACAGGTCCTGGCTACTGCGGTTTCCGCCGCCGCGCTGGCTGCTGTGTTGGGCCGAGGCCTGGTAACTGATGAAGGCGGCATTGATGCCGTTGCTCCAATGGGCCTCTGGCACGCTGCCTGAACGATCCTGGCGCAGGGCAATCTGCGGGATCGACAGTGATAGGTGCAACTGCGCGGGGTCGAAGTCGACGCTGGCGTGTGGCACCAGCTGCGGCAGGCCCACGCAGCTGTCGTCGTCTGGCAGGGGCATCTCCAGGGCCTGTTCGCGCAGGTCGAGGGTGCGCAGCAGCTCGGTCGTCAGGCAGGGCTGCAGCCCTCTGCCATTTGGTCCTTCGATGAAATCAATATCCTGTTCGGGCAGGGGGCTGAGGTTGAGCGAGATCTGTACCCGGTATCGCCCCGGCGGCAGATGTGTCTGCGCGGCAAGGTTTTGCAGCGCCAGGGCCCCGGCCTCGGCGGATTGGCCGGGGGCCTGGCGCATGAAGCCGGTCTGGAAGGCGATATCGGTCTGGCCTGCCAGGGCAGGGTGGGCAAGGGCAAGCGCCAGACAACCGCCAAGCAGTGGCGGCAGCGGGGTGACGCGCGGGCGCAACGGCAATAGCCTGCGCCGTTCGAGCTGGAGCATGAGCGTGTCCTGGGCGGCGCCGACGGACGATGCACAGGTGGGCTCGTGGCAGGCGCTTGAAGTGAATGACGGGGCGTGAGGGCAGCTGTTGAAGCTGGGTCACATTGAAAAGGCGGGGGCAGATTAGAGTGAGGATAAAACTAGCGATGTAGGAAAAGGCTTCAGGCCTGCTGGGATATGCGGATGTTCTGGTGATTGTCTTGGAGCTTGATGAGACGTCTCGCTGCCAGAGGCAGCGAGACATCAGACCTGTTAGCTACCGGCGGGGCCAGTGAAAAAGCGTCCGTTAGGAGCCCGATGCAACATGAAATTATCGCTATTGCCCAGTAGTGTCAGATCAATGCCGAACTTAGGGCGGTTCGGTGCACCGGTTGGCCGGCTAACGACACTCGGTTTTTCGCTGAGGAACGGTTTCATCTCCGCACCTGGCGGAGAGACTGTGGGGGGGGTAGTCGCTTGAGCAGACGTGCTTGCGACAGGGGTAGACGTCGACGCCGAGCTTGGTCCCGGAGCTGATGACGCGCCAGCGTCAGAGACCGAGCGAATAGGCGCACGAGGGCGGCGGGGCACAATTCTGCCTGAGCTCTTCTGTATGAAGGTGTAGGTTCGGTTATCAATGTGCTGGACTATCTTCCCACCCGCATTTGCCATTGCGGGTGCCGCTTGCGCGCCCTTGGCCGCCGATTTCGCCGCGCTCATCGCCCCCTTGGTAGCCGCAGCCCCGTATCCGCTCATGTACATGGCGACAACCGAGAATACAGTGAACAAGCTCTGCAGCAGGTTCGACAGTTCCGGGTTGCTGTACATGGTCGCTGTCGATGCCGCCTGCATGCCAGCGGCGGCAGCGTTGGCCGCCACGCCGATCACACCAATGACATAGCTGGTGGTTATGCCGATGCTGGCCGGTGCCGACCATGGCATTACGATCGCCGATGCAACGAAAATGGCGGCGGCAGCAGCGACGCCAAGCCAGGCATACCAAGGTACCTTGGGCTTGTCTTCTTCCTTGAAGCGCTCCAGCGGTGCCTGGCGGCCACGTGTCACCGGTTCACCGCGGTGGCCGGTCGGGTCGTGCCAGTAAACCGGGTTGCCCAGGGCGTATACGTACGGGTTGATGCCGGCCTCTTCAGGCGGTAACGAGTCCGGGCTGTGAAAGCGCATCAAGCCTGGGTTGTAGGCCCGGTAGCCACTGCCCAGCAGGTACCAGCCCAGGGCGTGCTCACGGGCCTCGCCGTTGAAGGCCAGCAGGCTACGCATTGGCTGCTCGGCGTCCTCGGGCTGTTGTTCACCATAAGGGGCGTAGTGGGCATATCGTGTGCCGTCTGCATCGTGCTCGGTGTTCACGCTGCCGGCATGGTCGGTAAGCAGCAGTGTGGCGGTCCCTGCTTGCTGCTGCGCCCGAGGTTGGCCGCCAGCATGCAGGTACTCGGTGAGCAGGCCGTCTTCCAGAATGCCGTCCAGGCTATGCGCCAGATAGCGGCGCTGCACCTTGCGTGCATCGGTGCCGGAGTAAAGCAGTTGATCATGCCCGTCATAGCCATACTGCGCGGTGACCCTGCCATTGGCATCCTGCACCTGGTGCAGGCGGCCGAGGCTGTCGTAGTAAAGCGCGTTGCCACGCTCATCGTTGAGCATGTTGCCCAGGTCGTCGTAGCTGAACGTCTGTTCTGCCGGGCAACCTTCAGGTGGCAGGGTATGCGTGACCTTTTTCAGGCGAAAACTGTCGTGCGCGAAGTATGTGAAGTCCGCATCGTCGCGGGCGCCGTCACTGAACGTTGTGCGGCAACGCTCGATGTTGTCTACAGCGTCAAACTTGAACAGTTGGGTTGTGATCTGCCGGCCGTCGTCGGTTTCGACAGGGCAATCGTATTTTGTCAGGCGACCGAGATCGTCATACTCGAACGTTTCCTCACGCAGTTTTTGCTCGCCTTGCCAAAGGGTACGCGAGTACAGCATGTCGTTGTCCAGCCACACTTGTACCCATTTGCGTGTCTGGCCGTTAACGCTCAGTGTACGGCTGGTTTCCCTGCCCAGGGTGTCGTAGTCCTGAATGCACAGGGTGACAGGTTGTTGTTCAGGGGCGGGGTTGGTCGTGTCGCGGGTTTCGGTATTCTCCAGCAAACCAGTGTCTTCGTTATAGGTTAGCGTCGACTTGAGGTTGCCCTGTATCACCGTTGTGAGCCGGCCTTGTTCATCATAATCATAAAAACAGGCCAGGCCATCGCTGTGCTTGCGCTGTGTTGGCAGGCCTTGCCAGGACTGTTGGTAAGTGACGCTGTAAGGCGTACCTTCAGTGTCGGTCAGGTGTTCCTCGCAAAGGTCGCCCTGGTCGGTGTACACATAACGGCGTTTGCCCAGCGCATTATTGGCGTGGGTGATTTCTGCGCTTTTCACGTCATAGTCGAAGTCCGCAACCTGTTGCTCCTCCTGGCGAGCAGGCGTGCTCCCGTCTTCCAAGGTTGCAACGAGTTTGCTGGGTTGTTCGGTCAGCTCAGGTTTGTACTCATAACCAATGATCCGCTTGCGCGTACCTTTGCTTGTCGTCTCCAGGCCGAAGACCGTGCGCGTATCGACCAGTTGGGTTGTACCCTGATAGAGGTATTCCTCCACCCGAGCACCTATGGTCATGCGCTCAAGGCGGCCAAGCCCATCGAACTTGCGCTGGTAGAGCACCCGTTGCGGTTTGTCGCCAGCCTCTTTCAAATGCAGTGCCGTGACCAACTCGCCCATGCTGTGTGGGGCAAAGGTGCGCAACAAGGTGGTGCCATCTGGCCGCTCATTGCTGGTCATGCGTCCCAGGGCATCGTAGGTGAACCTACTGGTGCGATTGATGACCTGGCCATTGCTTTCGGGGGCCTGGATAGTCTCTGTACTGCTCAGGCAGCGGCCTAACCCGTCATAGGTGAAGTCGGTGCGGCCAGCCTCGCGTGTAACGCGTTGCTTGCCCCCTTCAGGGGTATCCACTTCCTCCTCCAGCAAGCGGTACTCATAAACCGGTTTATTGAAGCGGTTAAACTTGCTGACGGTTTGCTGCAGTCTGTGCCCGGGCGCGTTCGGGCTCTCGATCCAGCGGCTGACCAACTGGCCACCAGGTTCCAGTGGCGACGCTTCGATACACTCCTTGATGCCATCGGGGCGCACAGTGGCACACCGTTGGCCCCACCCGTCGTAGGTGTAGCGCGACTGCAGCATAAGCACTCGCGGCTCTGGCGCATCGTCTTTGGCCGGCAAGTAGTCATAGCCGGTTTCGCTCTCCAGGCGACCGGCCGAGTCATATTTCAGCTCGGCTACCGTGCGTTTCACAACGTTTCCGGTTAATGCATCCTTGGCTACACGCTCCTCCCGGATCGGGCGGCGGCTGCCGTCGAACACGGTACGGGTGATCACCCCCTTGCTGTCGGTTACCTCTTCGCAAGAGCGTTTACGGCCGCCATCGTCGAACAGCTTGTAAGCGGTGGTACGTGTAGTGGCGAATGCCGTGTCAGGGCTGGCGATTTCTGAGGTGACGCGGCCCAGCACATCATGGTGATAGCGCGTGAATACACCATTGGCATCATGCTCCAGCACCACCTGGCCGTTATACAAGGAAAGGGTGGTGGCGCTTTTTTTCTCAAGTGTGTGAGTATGGTCAGTGAAGGTTTCGGTACTGCGGCTCCAAGTGAGCTGACCATTGTCGTCCTTGACCTTTTCGTACTTCCAGTCGCTGCTGATCGTAAAATCGTTGATTTGCTGCTCTTGTCGATCAACCCGGCCGTGCAGGAATGGGGTGTCGGTCTTATTCAAGTAATAGCGAGTTTTGCTGTTCAGTAACAGGCGCTCGGCGCCCACGCCTTCGAATGTGTCCTCCTTTTCCAATGACAGCCATTGCGGCATGTTCAGGTTGGGGTCGGCTTGTGGCAGTGGGGGCAGACTGGAATAGGTGTATTCGCTGCTTATGGTCTGGGCCAGCGGTTCGCCTGGGCTGGACGGGGCGGCTGGGTGGATGATGGCGGACTTGAGGTTGCGTTCGAAGCCTTCGGGGTCATCCGCTCCGGGGTAATAGGTACGTACCATGCGCGTGCCGTCGCTTTTAAGCTCCGTCAACAAGTTGCCATGATCGTCGTAGGTGGTGTGTGTAGACTCTTGGTCGCCCACTGTTGGGTCACCCTTCATCGCCCAGGACTTTGTCACGATGCTTGGGAGTTGAAAGTAGGCGGGCTGGTCTTTGAAGGGTATGTTTGCTTGCTCGTGATAATCTGTTGTAATGGTCTCGATACAGTCATTGTCTGTAGTAACCTGGGATTTCATCAGATGAAAGCGATTGAAGGTGCTGACCACTGTTCGGTAGCATTTTCCATCCCGATAGTGTTCAGCGGTAGAACTGTACGCAAACGTAGTGCCGGTAAATCGGTAGAGTTGATCGGTGCCGTCTTCATTGCCATAGACCAGACCGGTACCGTTGCCCAGGAAATTATTACTGGAATAGGTATATTTCGTAAGTATGTGGGTATTGCTGTCGCGTACGTCAGGTTTGACCCAGTGTTCATCGACCGAAGGCAGGTAGCGCTCGATACCTGGATATTTATGGCCCGCGGCACCTTCATGGTAACTTATCGTATCCATGCCTTTGTCAGGGTTTTCAACACTGGTCAGGAAAGGCAACTGGTCGTATAGCTTGTATTTCAGTTCCCAGTACTCATCACTTGACGTAGGCAGCGTGACTTTTCTGAGCTGGTTATCTTCCAGGTCCAGTATGTACTTGGCCGGGCTGCGCGTCGTTGGGTTGACTGTGAACTCTGTACGGATATCTGTAGGGTATTTTACTTCGAGCAGTAAACGGCCGGTGTCATCAACGATGGACTGCAGGCGTGCTGTGCTCCTGGTCGTATCGTAGCCGAGGTTGACGCCGTGGCCGGAGGCACCCATGACCCGAACGGGCACGGCGGTAACAGGGTCATTTACCTGGGGCTCAAGTATTTCGACCAAACCGCCTTTATGCGCAATGCGAATACGTTTCTTGTTGCCTTGGCTGATGTTGCTGAAACGAAAGCTGTCCAGTTTTTTTTCTTCGATAACGGGCGGGTTGCCTGGCCCGTTGTCTGCGACTTTGAAAGATTCACCGGTGTGCAATGAGAGCATGCCAGTGGTGATATTGAAGCTGCTGAGTTTCAGGCTCCAGCCCATGCCAAACCCTTTGTTATCATTGCTCATTGGGCTGAAATTCAATTCCAAGGGCAGGTCTGGTCCGCAATGGTCGTTGGCATTCAAACTCGGAAGGGCAATGGACAGGGTGTACAGGCCAGTTCGAGGGTCGACACTGCTCTGCATGAAACTTGAGAAATTGAAAGCATTCGATGTAGTTGCCATGATTCGGATTCCTGGGTGTGCGGTATGCGTTGAATGACCTGTGTTCAGCGCTGGGTCCTGTATTGGGTATTGTCAGAGGCGTGCACAAGCTCTCGCCTGTAGTCAGCAGGCATCCAAGACAAGCTATCTACCGTGAAGGCTAAGAAAAAAGCCAAACGCGCGCACCTGGCAAAACTACTAGGTGTACGCGCCTCCAGCGCCTCGGGCGGCGTGCAGACGACCTGTTATTTCTGCTAGTTGTGAGGGCGGTTGGGCTGTACTAAAACTGTCTCGGCAAGCAACGGAGCCCGGTGACAAGCACTGGAAACGCACTGTTTTTCGCTCTGTTTATTTATCTATTTGACGGCTACGCCTGGGTCTTTGTGCACCCTGCAGGCGCTCGCCAATTTTTTGGAAGTTTCGATATGAATGAGCGGCTAGCTAAAGATGAGGCTCTGGAGGCGCCGATCATTGAGGGTTTGACGGCATTCAATGAAATTAATCTGGATGAACTGGGCAGCCAGGATTTAAAGACCCTGATCCAGTATACGGGCATGGTCGCTAACGATGTGGTGAGAGTGCGCTGGCTGGGGCGCAGTCTTACGGGTGAAGCTTATGATCATACGGCAGACTATTTCATTGGCGATGAGCATGTGCGGGACGGACTCGAGGTTGAAATTGCCAATAACTCTGTTGTCGAGGCTGCTGGCGGGGAGGCATTTTATTCCTATACCCGCCTGGCGGATGGCCCTAGGCCTGCGGCCGAATCATTACGAACCTTTTGCTATATAGGCGTGCGGCCCAAGGGGCAGATTGAAAAACCGTCTGTACTCCAAGTGGTTGACTCACATGGGCTGATCATTCAGCCCAGCCAGTTGCCTAACGGTGGGATGAGTGTGATGGTGCCCCGCTATCAGGCAATGCAGACGGGTGACAAGGTTACCCTGACGGTAGAGTGTTATGAGCCGGACGGTACGCTCGACGGCACCTGGGAAAAGGTAGTGCCCGTCGAGAAAAAACACTTCGAACAAGACGCTATCAGTGATGCGGTAGCCAAAAGATACTTCGACTGGATCGATCCAGGCTATGTAATGGCCTACTACGAGATCGAGTTCGCAGGCGGTGGGCGCCTGGACTCACCGCCACAACGGCTGGAGGTCGCTTCCAGCGGCGGTTTGCCTGGCTACCTCGGCAAACCTGCCATTGATGGGTACAACGAAGGCGACACGCTGGACCCTGGCAAATTGCCCAATGGTTTGCTGGTCAAGTTGCCCCATTACCCCGGTATCGCAGAGTCCGACTACCTGACCCTTATATGGTCCATCCCCGGGGGCTTGCAATACATGCCATCGGCGCGTGTAGACCCCAGTACGCGGGCTGCGGCTTCGATCGCGTTTCAGGTCAGCCCTGAGGTCCTGGCGCTTAGTCAAGGCGCCAATGTCAGTGTTTCCTACTTTTATGGCCGCGTAGGTGAGGGGCTGCGTTCGGAAGTGCTGCAAGTCAATGTGCAAAATTCACGTACCCCGCAAGTGCCCCTGATTGAAGGCGCCACGGCGGATGGCGCAGCCGACAGCGGCAATATATTGGCTGATCAGTCCACGTCAGGTGTTTACATCAATGTGCCTGCCGGCAATGTGTTGCCGGGTGAGGAGCTCCATGTGCATTGGGCCGGCGCTGCAGCGCTTGGCGAATACGTGGCGAAAACACCGGTCTCTGAGGAAAGGCCGTTGCGCTTCTGGATTCCGCCCGAGTATGTGCCCGCCAATATGGGGCGTACCGCTATGGATGCCAGTTGGCGGTTCAATGTGTTCTACAGGTTGTCGAGGGATGAAGACAACTACATCGATTCGCTGCCTTATAAGTTACGCATCAAGCCATTGGATAACGCGACCTTGCCGACGGTTGATTTACCTGATGGGCCGGTCTACCTCAGCAGGTTGCCTGAAGCAGGTGCCAGGCTGCAAATGGGTACGTGGGTATTTATTGCGCCAGGGCAACTGCTGACGATTGTGATGGAAGGGGTAGACCCTCAGAACAACCCGGTGGAATTCATTGTCAGGAACGCAAAGCCGGTGACGGCTGCTGAGGCAGGCAGCGGTGTGAATGAAATGCTGCCTAAGTCGGAACTCCTGAAGTTGAAGATGGGCGAGCGTTTTACGTTGTATGCCCGGGTGAGTTTCAACGGCGGAGAGTTTTTTTTGAAATTCAGGTCACAGTCAGTACCGCTTAATCCGTAATTTTAATTTTTTGACTTTTTCTAGTGCTTGCAGGGCCGGTAGCGGTCGTGCAATCACGTTATTTGGAGAACACTCATGGCCAGACCAACGCTCGATCAATTTTACACCTACATGGGTAAAGCTCCTCGCACCCGCGGTTGGGGCGCTTTTTTGGTTTATGACCGCCAAAAAGCAAACCTTTTGTTGATGCAGGAACATATCCTGCGGGCGGATAATAAAGCGTGGATCGAACCGGTTTCAGATGAAAAGGAAACCGAAACCGGTAAGTATACAAAGTTGGTGAATTTTGCCTTCGGTGCGCCAGTGCTGTCATTCGAGAACTCGAACATTGGCAGCTCTATGGCCGCGTTGAGCATGCCGGTGGTGAGTGGCCTGCTGACCGAGTGGAGTCGGGAACCAGGGGCGGAGCTGGCAACGCTGGTTGGTATGTCTAAGTTGGACCCGCTTACCGCGCCGCGCGTAAAAATGAACATCAAGCTCAACGAGGGTGCAGGTGGTGTTGTTGATGAAGACGGTCGTGTGTATTTGGACCTGTCGGAAAGCGATAGTTATTACTTTGAAGTGAGTCAGTGGAAAGACCTAAATACCAAGCTGGGTGAGTTGATCGAAGCGAAGTTCAAAGCCCCTGAGCGGGGCGAGCAGGTTTGGGAGCTGAACAGGATAGCGCCTGTGGAGGGAGATTTGAAACCGACCACGTTCGGACTGCGCACGCATTCCTTGGCCAGGGCGGGTAATGCGGTAGCCAGTACCAAGCAGGCGGACTTGGAGGAGGGCGCCATTATTGTTGGGTTAGCATTCAACGGTAGTGAGGTGGGAGATTTTCCGGATGATGATAGGCTAATGCCGTATCTGTTGCCCACGCGGGAGGGAGGCGGTGACTATTCTGCAGGACTAATATTAAGCAGCGAAATGTGGGCGAAAGCTGCTTTGAAGAGTTTATTCGAAAATCTAGGTGATGCATTTTATGCACCTGCTCCAATAACTTATGAATTGGATGACTCCGGCTTTTTGGTCGTTGCTAAAGGTGGAGGGCTTCAGCTTCGAGGTCTTTATTCTGTTGTTGAAGAGTCAAATGCTTATTTTAGAGTGTATGTCTCTAATTTTAATGCCGGGGTGGTTTCATTTGCGGCTGTACATGGGGGATTGTTGGTAATTGGGAATATGAGGGTGTCGGGGGGCGGGTGAGCGTTGGTATAAACGCCGGTAACGGTTGGCAAGAAGTTTCCTTCGACCTGTTGATGAAAGCGAGTGCAAGTTTTCTCTTGTCGGCGAGCATGGACGGTAGTGTGCTGAAGCTGTCCTCTGGATCTGTATTATTGGATGTCGAGTGGTCGGTAGAGGACGGAGGAAATGAAGCAGAGCTGGATGCTGGCAAAAATGAATTTCTAAAGGACGTCGAGCGAGATATCGAAGCGATGATCCGCCGAATCACAGGGCAACTGGATGTTATTGATTACTGGCGCTTGAATGCTCTGCTCTTCCGCAACGGTCAACGTTCTATGCCTGATACTTTCGCCTGTCCCGGTGATGTCACGATGCTGGGTGAGCTAGCTCCCGCCCTCACCGCCTTCGCGATCGACCCAATTGAAAAAGTTCTTATAGCAGACGGCACACAAGCGCTCACGCTTACGCCCGCCCCCCAACCAGGGCAGGCGGTGACCTGGGAGGTAAAAGCGCTACCGGGTGACCCAGAAAACCCTGTTGGGCCTGGGCAACTGGGCGAAGTTGTCGGTGGTGTTTACAAGGCGCCCAAGGCAGACACGATAGCCGGTACGCTCCGCCAGGTCATCATTACCGCAAAGGTGGGTGACAGCAGCAGCAGCGCCCTCTTCACCATCATACCCAAGGCTGTGGCGGTAAGGCCGCTACTGCTCAATGCGCTCTATTCCACTGGCAGCGCTCCCCAGCGCTACGTGCTGGAGGGTGGCAGCGTGGGATCGGCCTTGACTTGGGACAAGGGTGCCGGTTTCAAGGGGGAACTGCGTGATCCCACAGATGCCGAGCGTACCGAGCTGAATATTCCGGATGACAAAAATGTCAAAGTGTATGTTGCACCCACTCGCAGCCCTGATTCAGGGCCGGTTTTGGGGGCGCTCATGCAGTTGGACCAGGTGCGGGTTAGCAGTGCTGGTCGTACGGAGACCATCGATATCACCGTACTCTGGAGTGCCGCTGCAGCAACTCTAAAGATTACGGCGCAAGGCACGGCACTGAAGTTGGTACTGGCTGTTCAAGGGTGGGGCGGTGATCCGGTGGATCTGCCTCCTGACCAGACAAAATGGTTCGTGGCCAAGGGCAAAGGCAACCTCAATGAAACCACGGGCACCTACCAGCCAGGGGATGCCGAAGATGATTACGTGATCATTGCCGGTGTCGACACTGCAACAGGCTCGTGGAAATACGCGGTTGTGCCCATGCCATACACTGCCGAAGATGCGTTAGCCTTCGAAGAGGTGAGCAAAGCGTTGCAGCCTGTTCAGATAGAGAAGGTTGAGTATACCGCCGAGCAAATCAAGGCGATGGAAGAGGTGAAAAAAGCCTTCAGCGGCCTGAATCCGGTGGAGGGTTGATCATGTCCAATTCCAAGGAAGCACTCCTCGAGGAGTTGTCAAAAGGTGACAGCATGCGTGGTAGCGGTGCGGTGCTGGCACTGGGCCGTGATGCTGTCAACGAGGCTTTGCAGATCAACTTTGTCGAACAGTTCGACCAGCGCGGTGGTCTGCTCGCCATCGAGGGTGAGTATTTTATCGACCCAGCCGCCAGGAACGAAAAAGTGGCTTTCGAGCGACTTACCCTGGGCCCGCCTCAGTTATCTTTCAAAGGCTCTTCGGGCAGATCGGGGCAGGTCAGGGTCAGCATGGAACTGCTCACCGGGCAGTGCGTGTCCTCCACGGTCCTGTCAGGCAACGTCGAGCAGCTCAGAAGAAGCCATGTGCTGGAGATGGGCCTGAGTCATCGCTTCGAAGTCTATGGTCGGTTGAAAGTGCAGCCGCACGCATACCTTGATAAGTACCACGTCGTGCTAGACCTTACCGAAGCCAGTGAGCCCAGTTGCACGCTGGGTGGCAACAGCACTGCTGCCGTGAGGATGGGGGAGTTCATACTCGAACGACTCAAGTACGAGTGGGTGATGAGCAGCCCCTTGTCGGTGCTGGAGTTCGATATCTTTGGCAATAACGCCTTGGCTACCCAGTACATCCAAGTGGTGGCCCAGCGAGCGCCTGCCGGAGCCGGCGGCGGTACGTCGCCGGAAGATGATGGGGCGCTCATCGTGCTTATGCAGTTGGTCGCTGGCCGGGATGTTGGCCAGCCAGGCGCCCCCTTCCCCTACCTGCTACCGCGCAAGAGCAGCAATGATAACTATGCCAGCGCATTGCTGATCAGCCGAGAGCGTGCGCCGATTGCCAAAGATCGCCCAAGTGTCGCGCTGGAACAACTGGTGCTACCTGATGCCTATCAGGTCGTGCTCGAGAAGCAGGAACATAACCCGCATGACATGATCGTTTTCGGCCATGTCAGTGCTTCTGCCGCCTCCCGTCAGCCGCAACCGCAGTTGAGCAAAGTGGCAGCCGACAAGAGCGCCAGGTTCACGGTCGCGAATCAGTCGGTAACTGCGTGGACTGCACGCGATGTGAACAACCCGCGTGACTCTGGCGAGATTGCTGCAGGCACTTACGCCGCCCCTGGCGTGAAAACGTTCCCGCTTCGTCAGCGCCTGGTTAACGTCAAGGCACATTTTGCAAATGCCCAGGAAGGGGCGAGCAAGTCGGCATTGCTGGTCGCTTCCGGTGAAGACCTGGTGATTTCACCGCGGGTGGTGGTGTGGGGCAAAGGCGATGGGCCCGTCCGGCTGACCGCATCGCAAGGTGGGCGGCTGGAGTGGGAGCTTGAGGACGAAACGTTCGGCAGCATTGTGCGAGACCCTGCGGGTGACCAAGAAACACCCCACGCCCTTTTTACCCCGAATGAGCCCTCTAACAATCCGCCCATTCGCCTGCAGCGAATCAAGGTCACCAACTGGGAGGGGGGCAGTGGCCACGCGACGGTGATCATTCTGTCAATGCGCGCGCCTTTGCAGCTCCAACCGTTCCATGTGTCGAACATGCCTGCTTCTGGCTCCCAGCAATTTACCCTGACCGAAGTACTCGGTGGGCAGGCAGCGGATGTGACATGGGGTGATCGCCCTGCGGTGCAAAGCACCCTGTGGGAGCTGTACGGAGAAGGCGAAGTGGTAGAGGGGAAATACACTGCGCCCGCGTCGAGCACCGGCCAGGTCAGTGTGCTGGCCGGTGTGTACGGTGGCCAAGCGGGCATTGCAGTGATTGAACACAATGATAATGCCAGCCCGCAGAGTGCCCCGGGTTCTCAGCGCTGGATGGCCCTTAATCAGTTCAAGCTTATTCTTAACGACACATCGCGAAAGAAGGTGTGGGCGAACGGCAGGCAGCAGGTGGGTATCGATATTCATATTGAAACCAATCCTTTCAAGGACGAGGATGGCAACGATATCTATGACCCCGTGAGCGATGCGGAGCTCGCGACCTTGCAACTGACCCATCGGGATGGCACGCCGATCGAGTGGTTGCCAGCTGACACCGAAGCAATCAGGCCTGGCGGGGCGAAATGGGCCGCTAGTAAGTTTCGCAACCGCTTCGACTATCTGCCTGCTGACGGATCGTTGTCGGCGCAAGAGGTGCAAGAGGCGCAAGACGCGCGGGCTAGAAAAGACCAGTCGAAGGCGGTGGGCGTGAAGGGCAAGGAAGAGGCCCTGCGCATAGTAACGGTCTACCTTCAAACCACTGAAACCGAAGTACGCTGGATTCGAGCCAAGTTTCAAAGTTATCGCAATACCTGGCACGACTCTTACGTACAACATTCCGGTAGCGATGGTGAGGTAGAACTGGGTGGGCTGCCACCCAAAAAACTGGATATCGCTGACCTGGAGCCTTTCACGGGACGTCGCGTCGCTAAAAAAGGTGGGTTTGACGTGGTG
Organism: Pseudomonas sp. 10-1B; assembly: GCF_000935045.1. Classification (GTDB taxonomy): domain Bacteria; phylum Pseudomonadota; class Gammaproteobacteria; order Pseudomonadales; family Pseudomonadaceae; genus Aquipseudomonas. The sequence continues at coordinate 21,369 of NZ_JYKS01000025.1, read as the reverse complement.
GATAGTGGCAACAACATTGTCGATGGCCACAATTACTGGCACTACACCACGCACTATTGGACATTGCGCGCCAGGGGGCAGCGTCGCTTTGTCGATGTACGTTTCGATCATGTTTCAGTCTTGAAGTATGAAAGCGAGTTGCTCGACGAAACGTTCAGCAGCCATGTTGGCGTCGCCTACGTGCCGCGCGAGTTACCGGGGCGGACTGCGGCACGACGCATTGAGTATCAGGCCGAAATGGAACTGTTGGCCTTGCAGCAAGCGGGTACCCCGTTGAATCGGGACTTTGCAGCGGGTGAAGTCTTTACCGCAGGCACTTTGCTCGTGGCCCTCGAACGCGTCCCGGACATGAAGTTCTGGTTCGACCAGCAGGGTACTAAATGGCGTGAGCAACTGAGCCAGCCATTGAAGTTTACCTTGATTGATAACTACGGCACGGAAGGTGCGCTGTATATCAACTGGGGGCGCCAAATGGACGATGGTTCGATCAACCCGATTGATACCCGAAACTTCCTGCACTGGAAGTTTCAATAAGGGCCGCTGCCCATTTGCGGCAGCGTTGACTCAGAAAGAGGGAAAACAGATGGCGACGAATTCGCTCGTGCATTCCAATGCATTCAATTTCATGAGCTTCGTTCAAGGTGGCGTCGACCCACGAACGGGGCAATACACCGTATCTCTCGAATTGCCTGAACTGTTGGCCAATCACTTGAACGGCCCCAACTTGCCTTTGCGCATCGGCTTCAATTCGATGAACCCCGAGGACTCTGGCTTTGGTGCTGGTTGGCGCTTGAGTTTGAGCGAGTATGACCCGCAAAGCCAGATGCTTAGCCTGCATAGCGGTGAGCGTTTCAAGGTATTCGACAACGGTCCGGGTACGCAGCCGGTAATACCGGAGCGCAAGATCGACAGCTTCCACTTCGAGAATATTTCTGCTGGTGCGACCACGCTTTATCGCGTGGCGCACAAGTCGGGGATGATCGAAGTGCTTGGATTGCACGATATCGACGAGCAGGGGCAACCCAACAAGAAGGTGGCACTGCCTGTCAGGGTGCTGGCGCCGACCGGGCATGGCATTACCCTGAGCTACGAGCAGGTGGGAGTGCCCTCTCCGATGCCGGGTATTCCAGCCAAGGGTGTGCCATGCCTGGCATTGGTAGAAGACGACAGCAAGCGAAAACTACTGGAAATCGACTACTCGAACCTTAGCCGGGTACTGATTACCCTCAACCCGGGTTCGGTGGCGCAGGCTGTTTATACGCTGGAGCGCGAGGACAGCGAGCTGGTCAAGGTGGTTTTGCCGACAGCAGATAAGGGCCGCTGGGCATTCGAATACAAAAAGATCGGCCAGGTGCGTTGCATTGAACGTATGTGGACACCGGTCAACGGCTTTGAAGAAGTTGTCTACAAGGATGATGGGCATGCCTTGCCTGGCGTCGGCCAAAGGACGCTGCCTCATGTGGAGCGTCACTTGGTGAACCCGGGGGCCGGCCAGCCGCAAGTACGTACCGACTACTCGTTCAGTTCGAACAACTTCCTGGGCAACAATACCGGTATCTCCTGGGAAGATAACGGTGAAGACAACCTCTACAAAGCCACCGGTGCGGACTATCGCTATGACTGCACCGCCACGCATTACAAAGGCGGCACGCCGGCCTACACGGTGAAGACGTCATTCAACCGCTTCCATTTGATGGTCGACCAGGTCACTACGCAGAAGGACTGCATCGAAACCCAGACCCTGATGTACCCGGAGGTTGCCAACAGGCAGTTCAGGGACCAACCCAACAACTTCCAGCTGGTCGAGACTACCACCACCTCTTGGCGCACGGGCCTGGACGGCCCTGCCCGGGAGCAGTCGGAAATTACCCGTTACGACGAGCATGGCAACCTGGTGGAGAAAACCGAAGCCAACGGAAAGCGCACGGTAATGTCGTACTACCCGGCTGCGGATGACCCAGAAAAATTCGAGCGCATGCTCAAGGCCGAGGAGGTTATTCCGGGGCCTGGCGAAGCGGGCGCCGAAGCCTTGCGCAGCGAGTACCGTTATCAGTTGGTTGCATCGTTGGATAAAGAAGGGTACGCACGGGGCGCGTCATTGCGTGACCATGAGCGGCAGTTGCGTGTGCGTGATGAGGCGCTGTTGTCGACGTTGGATACCCCCTACCACGACAAGCCCCTCAATCCTCTCGAGCATGGCCGTGCCCGTGAGCAAACGCTGACGCTCAATGGCAAGGCAACCCTCACTGAATATGTATACAGCGAGGTGTCGGTAGAAGGCCATGCTGCCGTCCAGACTCAGGAAACCCTGACCGGTTTCGATCACGGCCAGCCTTTGCCAGAACGCGAGTTGATGAATGCCAAGGGGAAAGCGGAGCGCCATGCCCAGAAGCTCAATACCTTGCAGCATTCGATATTGATTGGCGAGCCACTGCTCAACTATGACGACAATCAGGTGCAGATTGCCTACGTGTATGACGAACTGCGTCGCGTAACGCGTGAAACAGTCGACCCCGGTGGCAAATACACGGCATCACGCGATTATAGCTACTACTTGTCGTCCGACGGCCAGCAGGCTTGGCAGATGCAAGTTGATGTGAAGGGGGTGAAAAGCTGGAGCTATGTAGACGGTCTGAAGCGCGTTGTACGGATGACGCGCCAAGATCCGGACTTTGGCCCTACCCGCAAAGCCAGGGAAGATGAACGGCTCAGTTACACCGCACGCTATGACGAACTGGGCAACCTGGTGGAGGAGGTCGAGCACGACTGGCTTGAGCTGAAGAACTTACCCTTGCGTACCACTTTTGAGTATGACGACTGGCGCCAGCGCCGCGTCGAAATGGGCCCGGACATGGTGCGTATCTGCACGCAGACCGACCCGGTGGGGCTGCCGGATCGCCTGGGGCCGGTACGCAAGGAGTGGCGAGAGTCTTTCGATCGCAGGAAATCCACCGGCGTCACCGTCACCCGGCTGAACCTGTTCGACATGCCTGTCGATGTCGAGCGCCTCGACAGCGATGGTGCCCGGGCGAGTTTGCACTGCTACTTCTACGATGGCCTGGGGCGCACGGTGCGGGAAGTGGATGCACGGGGTTATGAAACGACTACCACCTACGATGAGTTTGATAGGCAAGTAGACCAGGTGCTGCCTGATGGTTCGGTGGTGCACCGTGACTATGCGTTGCACAGCACGGGTGATTTGCCGACCTTGATCAAGGTGCTCGACAAGACCGATGGCATCGATTACGTGCTGGGGACACAAACCTTCGATGGCCTGGACCGCATGATCGAATCGGTCACTGGGGGGCGCAAGCGCACCATGCTGTACGGCATTGGTCAGCGCCAGCCGGAAGCCGTGATCACACCGGCAAACAACCGCATAGACTATGAATACGTTCCGCAGTTGGGCGAGGAGCCATTAAGCCGCAGGACGCTGGGCAAAAATGCGGACTATACATATGACCAACACAATGCCCGCCTGTTGCACTGTACCGAGAACGACGAGACGCTTGAGCGTGAGTACTTCAGTACCGGTGAACTGAAGGTTGAAAAGCGCCAGCGCAGCGACGATGCACAAGCGCATGAAATGGTCTATGTACACAGCTTGAAAGGGCGCTTGCTCGGTTATACGGATGTACTGGGCCAAACTCAGTCGTATGAATACAACCCGCTTGGACAGTTGTGCCAGACCAGCCTGGGAAATGTTACCAGTACCTTCCGTTATGACGAGCTGGGCAGGACCGCCTGCATACTCACCGAGACCGTGGATGAAGACGGGAGCCGCCGCAGTCTGGAAACTGAGCTGTTGTATGATGAGTTCGAACGCGAATTTTGTCGACGTTTCGATTTTGGCGATGCGGTACAGACATTGATGCAAACGTATAACGAAGTGGATGGTATCGACAGTAAAACGTTGTTAGCGGGTGAACAAGATGGCGAGAGGCTGCGCCATGAAACTTTTGAGTACGATGACCGTGCACGGCTGTCGAAGTATACCTGCGAGGGTGTGAGCGACTATGTGCCTGTTGACCCTTACGGTAACAGAATAGACAGCCAGCTGTTCGGCTTCGATGGCTTGGACAACATCACTCGGGTCAGGACTGATTTTGCGGGCGGCAGGCTGAATGCCACGTATCAATTTACCAATGAGAAGGATCCGGTGCAATTGACGGGCATTGTGTTGGATTGGTTAGAGGTCGTACAAAGGCATGGTGAAGCGCAAGAAGTTCCTCTTAGGCAGGAGCTGGTCGAATTGATTTATGACCCTGATGGCAACCTGATCCTAGATGAGCAAAGGCGGGAATTGACCTATGACCCCATGGGGCGTCTGGCGCGTGTGCATGTGCCTGAGCAAGGCATCACTGTAAACTACGGGTACGATCCGCTGGACCGTTTGGCGTCGCAGGATGCTTGACGGTGTAGATCAGCTATCCGATTGATTTTCAAAGTTTACGATGTATCGGAGCCTGCCGCTGTGCAGGCTCTTTTTTTGAGTGGAGTATTTAGCGGTATTACGGTTGACCTGATAAAAATGCCAGTTGTCGGCTACGACGCCGGCGGTGTTGAATCAACAGGAGCGCGATTGCAGCGCTACTCTCTCACTGAAGCTTGGAGGTGGCTGTGGCTCATTCGGATGTTTTAAGTAAGGGCTCGCTGGCTGCACGAGCTGCCTTCAGGCTTGATCGCGCGAAATTGCTGAGTGCGTCTAATGAGCCGAGCCAGTTGGGAGACCTGATCGTTGATGACGCAGTGTACGCTGATAAGGCTGATGGAACAGTAAAAACACTGTACCTGCTGCCTGGTGGGCTAAATCTTGTTGTTAAGGTGCCAGCATGGATATTCTCGGATGAAGACATTCTCAGGATTGAGCATTCGCGTGACAACGTGGCATTCGAAACTATTTACGAGGAGACCATCAGATACTTTGATGACGCTCCGCAGATGCCTTACCCGGTAACGCTGGATGTTTCGCTGGACGCGCTGAGTACCGAAGGGGTGCATTATTTCAGGAGTTATGTGCTCTCCGACAGTCTGGAAGAAGAATGGTCGGGCTCACTGACGCTGCGCTTTGACCGTGTTCCGCCGTATGCCCGGGCGTTGCCGACAAAATTTCTTCCCGTGCCGGTGGTGACAGACGCCAGCCTCGCTGCGAATGGCGGTAATGTCATCCTCGAGTTGCCAGCCTACCCGGATTGGCAGGCAGGTGATTACGTACTCTGGTACTGGCTGAAAGAAGTGCCTAAAGAGCTCGGCGACATTCAAGAAGTCGCTACTGCGTCAACAACCGGGCAAGTGCAACAACTGAGTGTGCCGGAAGATGTTGTTCGCCAAGTCGGTGATGGAGGGCTGTTTGCCGTTTATGTATTGGTGGACAAGGCTGGTAACATCAGTCAGATATCCGATTATGTGGCTATCGATGTAGCGCTGGGCAGGTTGCCTGTCGTCTTCGAGGCCCCCGTGGTGCCTTTGGCGACAGCCGCGGACAACTACCTGATTGACCAGGGTGACGCCTTGGAAGGTGTCGAAGTCTGGGTGCCGCTGTTCGCGGACTGGAAGGCCACTGATACGGTGCTGGTATCTTGGAAAACGGCCGAGCTGCTGGCAGAGCCCGTCGGCAGTGCACCGGTTGAATACGTGCGGGTCAAGGTCGACAGCGCAACACTGCTGCAGGAGTATGACGGTACAGCACCACCGGAAGAAATTACGGTGCGTTATGACGCCTATCGTGGTACGCACAAACTGGGCGGGGCAGAGACAACGGTAAAAGTGAACTTTGACTCCATTGACCCCAACTGGCCAGGCCCGGATTGGCCGGACCAGATTCATCCCGGCCTGGAGCCTGCCCATGTCAATGGGCGCGGCAATACCAGTAATGAAGACGAACTCGACAGCGGCGATACCGGGCTGGACGCTGACATCGCGCTGGTGTTGAGCGACTTCATCGAGGAAAACGACATCTTGACCCTTGACTGGGGAAGTCAGGTGCAAGCTGCTACGCATGAAGTCACTGCACAAGATATAACTGATGGTGACGCTGAGTTTCCTCTGCCTTGGTCCGTTATAGAAGCGGAGGGCAACAAGACGGTAATCATCCATTATTGGGTTAACCGGCCAGGTGTGCATAACCCGATCAAGTCAGGAGGGACTTCGGTGGCGGTAAGCGCCGTTGTAATTACATCAGACCCGGTGGATTTTCTGGAGAAAAATGCCAATGGCGATCTGAACTGTACGTCAATCAGAAACAGCCTGCCACATGCTGATAATGGTGCAGTGCAGTTGGTGGTTCCTGACTTGAGTGAATATGAAAAATATGGGCCAATCACCGCGGTTGAAATTACCTGGTGGGCGGTCAAGGGGGGGCGAGATAGCCAGGGTGAGGATGAGGTACCCGGTGTAAGAGAGACATTCAAGGTGAACATTGGGGTGGACTTTCCGCTAGAGGGGTTCACTTGGCGTGTGCCATACGAAACGCACGTTGCACCGACTTACGACCCTACTGACCCGTTGTTTTATAAAGCGCGTGCGCGGGTAATTTACCGCTTTACCGCCGGCAGCGAAAATATCATATCCAAGCGGGGGGATGTTGTCCTGGCGATGTATCAGCCTAGCGGTGCATGTGATTTTTCATGAAAGATGGTCGAGGTTCGAGAAAAAACAAGCGATGAATTTTCCGGCCGTAATGTAGGGCTTTTCCTACAGAGCGACAGGAAAATGCCCTGTAGCCTCGTCGGAAATATCTGCAGTGAACCTGCAACAGAGCAACCCGAATTTCGGCTTGGGCGAGGATTACACATGAAAAAACACACTACATCCCTCAGCAGAGTTGGCAAACATGCCCTTGCACTGGCTTTGACGCCTCTTTGGGTGGTGAGCGAAGGCACATTGGCATTGACGACTATCCGGGATGATCAAACTATCGATGCCACGGTAGCGCTGGACAGTTACCAGGTACTGGCGGGGGCCACGCTGACAGCCAATGGCGCCGCCACCCAGCAAATCCAGCTGCGAGCCGGCTCGGCCCTGGACTTCGGCGCCAGCACTATCACTGCCGCGGGTGATGCGTTGCTGGTGGGCAGCGATGCTGTGGCCAGCGTCACGGGCAGTACCATTGTCAGCCAGGGGCGAGGGATTGTCGCGGCACGTACCGGGGAGGTGGGGTCCACGGTCGAGCTGCGGGGTAGCACCGTAACAGGTCAGGCGGGCGGGGCAGCGCTCGCCAGCAACTCGCGGCTGAGCATCAGCGACAGCCTGTTGCGGGGAGCTGGCGCGGGAAGCTCCGGTGTGCGCATGTTCAATGGCCGGCTGGATGTGGCGAACAGCCAGATCATCGGTGCCCAGGAAGGTATCCTGGTCAATGGCGATGCGGCAGTGACAGGGCAGGCGGACATCGACCTGCAAAATGCCGTGGTCGAAGGGCAGGAGGGGGCCGCAATTGTCGTGGCCGGCAGTGCGGCAGCGTCAGCCTCGGCAAGCATCAAGGTAGGTAACGGGTCGCGCCTGCTGGGTAGCGATGGCACGTTACTCGAGGTGCGTAACGCATCGTCAGCGGACATGGCGGTCGATAATGCGCACCTGGTTGGCAATATCAATGTGGAGGAAGGCTCCAGTGCCACATTGGCGCTGAACAACCGGTCGAGCCTTACTGGCCATCTGGACGGTGTTTCGAGCCTGAGCATCAATGACCAGTCAACCTGGATAATGACCCAGGATGCGAACGTCGGTGATCTGGCACTCAATGATGGCAACGTCCAGTTCGGCCAGCCGGATGCGTACCACCGACTTACCGTGGAAAACCTGTCGGGCAGCGGCACCTTCGTGATGCATGCAGACTTCTCCACCGGGCAGACGGACTTCCTGGATGTTACCGGCCAGGCCACTGGCAATCACAGCTTGCTGATCGGCAGCTCCGGCGAGGACCCGCAGGCAGAGAACCAGCTCCATGTGGTGCATGCCGCCAGCGGTGATGCCACGTTTTCGCTGCTCAATGGCCGGGTTGACCTCGGGGCGTTTTCCTATGACCTGGTTCAGCGTGGTGAAGATTGGTACCTCGATGGTTCGCGCAAGGTAATCAGCCCGGGTACGCAGTCGGCGCTGGCTTTGTTCAATGCTGCGCCTACTGTCTGGTATGGCGAGCTTGCCTCGTTGCGCAGCCGAATGGGCGAATTGCGTTTGCAGGATGGTCAACCAGGTGTCTGGGTGCGGGCCTATGGCAACAAGTTCGATGTGGCGGCCAGTTCCGGGGTGGCCTACAAGCAGGTGCAACAAGGCGTGTCGTTCGGTGCCGACGCCCCGCTGCCTATCGGCGATGGCCAATGGCTGGTGGGTGCGCTGGCGGGTTACAGCCGTTCCGACCTGGACCTGTCGCAGGGCACTTCCGGTGATGTCGACAGTTACTACCTGGGCCTTTACACCACCTGGCTGGACAAGCAGAGCGGTTACTACTTCGACGGTGTGGTCAAGCTGAACCGCTTTGAAAACGATGCCAAGGTGGCCCTGAGTGATGGTGATCAGGCCAAGGGCGACTACAACAACGTTGGTATGGGGGCGTCGGCCGAGTTCGGGCGGCATATCGCCCTGGATGGCGGCTATTTCATCGAGCCTTATACCCAATGGTCGGTGGCGCAGTTCCAAGGTAAGGACTACACGCTCGATAACGGTTTGCAAGCCAAGGGCGACACTGCCCGTTCCGTGTTGGGCAAGCTCGGCAGCACGCTGGGGCGGAACATCGAACTGGGTGATGCCCGGGTGGTTCAGCCTTATGTACGCGCGGCCTATGCCCATGAGTTCATCAACAACAACCAGGTCAAGGTCAATGGCCATCGGTTCGATAACGACTTGTCCGGTTCGCGTGCCGAACTGGGGGTTGGGGTGGCGGTTTCAATGGCCGAGCGGCTGCAGGTGCACGCTGATTTCGACTACAGCGCCGGCGAGCATATCGACCAACCATGGGGGGTGAACCTGGGGCTGCGGTACAACTGGTGAGCAACCCCCTGAAGGAAGACGTCATGTCTTTCTTTTTTTTGGAGAGATAAAGATGCAGGTGCCTGGCAAATTTCTGCGCAGTGTCCTTGGCTTCTTCAGAAGGCCATTCAATGGGATTGCAGCACCTGGAGAGCCGCAGGCACTCAAGCCTGTGGACGTGGCTGATCTGCTACCTGATATTGACGGGGGTGAACGTAATTTGCTGCCTGTGAGGGCCACGCGCAGGCCTTTGCCCATTGCCATACCCATGTGGCTGGTCTCCAACCCCAGTGAGGACGACCCCGAACAACTGGTGGTGAAGTGGGATGGGCAGCTGTTCGAAGACAGGACCTGGACCACGCCAGTGCTACCTGCAGACCTTGAGCTTGAGGTGCCCGTGGCGCTGTTGGGTGAAGGGCGCCACACCTTGACGTATGAGGTGACGCTGGGTAACGGCGAAACCTCCTTTTCTGATGACCTTTCATTGCTTATCGACAAGACCGCGCCCGTGCTGGGTGGGCAGCGTGGCCGGCTCGAGCTTGTCGAGGCCGCTGATGAGCTCGAGCGCGATGGCCTTACCGCCCGGTACCTGGACCGGCACGGTGATCGGCTGCGCACCCTGGTGCCGGCCTACGACAGCCCAGGCTCAGGCGATATCATCACGTGGTACTGGGGAGAGAAGCCGGATGACGCTGAACGGGTCGATAGCCGAATCTTGACCAGCGACGACTATTCGCTGCCGATTCACATCGACTTCCAGGGTGAGATGATTCGCCAGGCCGGGGACGGGGTGCGTTATGCGTATTACGAAATCGAGGACCGGGCGGGCAACCTGAGCAACCTGGCGAGATCGTTGGAACTGGAGGTCAGGGCGCAACCAGCACCGCGCGATTTCGAGTGGGTGGAAATCGCCCAGGCTACCGGGGCGAGCGGGGAGCTTGCGTTGAAGCTGGATGACTACATTGAGCCGCTGTTGGTCGCTGTGCCGCAGTCGGCGCAGTGGTTTCCAGATGAAACGGTTACAGTGCTCTGGGGGGAGCCTGAGGATTATGGCTATTACTCAACCTCCGAGGTGCATCCTGGGACCGAACGTTCCTATGCGATTCCCGAGAAGCAGGTGCTGGCATATGGCAAGCGCACTTTGGTTGTGCGTTACGAAATCCGCGACGGTGTCGATGTTTTTCCTTCCGCCAGTAGCAATCTGAAAGTGACCGAGTTCGATCAAGGCGGGTTGCCTGTGCTAGCACTTGAGGGGGCCAACTCGAACGGGTTCAGCCTCGGCTCGGCGCCCGAGCGTGTGCCTGTCAGTCTGGGTACATGGCGGGGAATTGCCGTAGGGCAGCAGGTGAATGTAACCGTGACTGGGGTGTTGCAGAGTGGGTCGGATGCTCCCCCTCAGCCTGTTCTGACCGCGCATCCGCTGACCGAGGCGCAAGTGAGGCAGGGGATTGGGGCAAACAAAGAGGTCACCGTGCCGAAGGCATACCTTGCGACCCTCAAGCGTAACGAGCCGTTCACCTTCCTGGTGCAGGCCAGCTTCGACGGTGGCAGCACATGGGTCGATTTCCCCCGTTATAGCCCCACCCTCAGGGCTTGAGTGCCATCACGGGCGCTGCACCGGGCGGGACAGCTCCGGCGTCAGGCCGCCATAGTCATTGATGGTTGTGAACGCGACCTTCAGGCCGTCCTGCACGGTTGAAGCTTTGAGGGGGTAGCTTTGCCTGCCCATGGGTATGGCCATCTTCCTGGCATCGATTTTCTCGCTGCCCTTGGCGCTGTGCAGGGTCAGCTGGTTGAAGGTGAAGTAGTACGGGGACGGGTTGTCCACCACCAGGTGAGGCTTGCCGTCGAGCGTTTGCACCGACCAGGCCAGGTTCTGCAGGTGCTCCTGTGAGCGGCCCTTGAGCTGGGTTGGGCGGTAGAACACCTTGATGCGGGTACGCAGGGCGATGGTCAGGCTGTTGCTCGGTTCGTCGTCCGCCTGCGGAATTTCCTGCAGGTTGAAGTAGAACAACGATTCACGGTCCTGGGGCAGGTCGTTGGGCAGGCGGTTGAACTGCACCGTCTGTTCGCCGGCCGGGTCGATGCGGAACAGTGCAGGTGAGGCGATCAGGGGGACTGCGGTGGTGTTGTCGTCTGCCTCTGTATTGATCCAGGCCTGGGCCGCGTAAGGGCGTTGGCTGGGGTTGGCGACCACGATGCTGGTGCTTTGCCGGTCGCTGGGCTGGATTACCCGGGTAGAGCTGATGGTCAGGGCGGCGTGGGCCGCGCCAGAGGCTAACAACGCCAGGCAGGTGGCCAGTGCCGTGGCGAGCCTTGTGGCGATTGAGGTTGGGCGGTGCATGGGCGTCTCTTTACTGCGTCTGGTAGAAGGGCTATGGCATCCAGGTGCTTCCGGAGAAGCGCCTGGAGCGTAACGAATTACTTGATGTCTACAAGGAAGGTTACTTCCGATGCCGCGTCGCCTTCAGTGACGGTAGCTGCGGTGGACTGGTACATGGCGTAGAACAGCATGTCGGTGGGCTTCGTATCGTCGAGCGCGTAGGCGGCCGATTCCTGCTCTGGAGCCAGGTTGGTCAGGCTCTTGTCCTGAATGGCCAGTGCCAGCCCGCGAGCGCCAGCGGGGCGCAGTGAGTAAAGGTTGGTGCCTTCTGGGCCGTAGAGCGCCGTGAACGTGACATAGCCTTCTTCACCCGGATTGATGGTGCAGCCATTACCGGGCGTAACGCGCAGGGCGAACGGAATATGGCGTGTTTGCTTGCCTATGGTGTCAAAGTAACTTGGGTGATAGCTACCGACCACCACGCGTGGCAGGATAGCGCCGCCAGTGCCCGGCTCTACCAGTTCGATAGGGCAGGTACCGCCTGGCGTGATGGTGCCCTGGAAGTAGATTTTGCCGGTGTTGGCAAATGCTGCAGTGCTCGACAGGCCCATGGCGAGGGCGATGAGGGTGCGTTTCATTGTTTATATCCTGGTGGTGGGAGGCATTCGAACATGCATGTGGGATGTTCGGCCGGCAGGATATTCAGGCTGAAGGTTCGAGGCTGTAGGATTACTTCACAATGGTTACGGGAACAATGGACAATAATGGGATCGGCGCAGCGAACCACGCCGATTGATCGAAGTAGCTCGACGTACGGGCTCAGTGTTGCGTGTTACCTGCAGCTTGGCGCAGCAACTGCTTTTGCTGGTTCCAGTCAAAGGCTTCGCCGTTCTGTTCGGCCTCATAGCGGCGTTCTTCCAGCTGTTGGTACAGCTCGAGTTCTTCATCAGGCATGAAGTGCAGGCAGTCGCCGGCGAAGAACCACAACAGGTCGCGTGGCACCAGATGGGCAATTTGCGGGTAGCGCTGGATAACCTGGCAGATCAGGTCCTGGCCCAGGTACTGGCTTTGCAGTGGGTTCTGCGGGAGAAGGGTCAGCAGTTCGTCGAAGCGTTCGAGGAACAGGGCGTGGCTTTCCTCCGGTACCTGCTCGGCTTCACCCAGGGCCACCAGGATGGTACGCAGGTGGTTCAGCAGTTGCAGGTGGTATTCCAGGTGGGGGTTGGCCATGGGGGCGGTCCTCGGGGTGGTCGAAACGGGCGCGGAGTATACGCCGGTTGGGGACGGGTTGGGGAAGATGCCGGCTGAACCGGCCTCATCGCCCGGCAAGCCTGTACCCACAGTACATGCATATGGCTTGCGGGCGATGCGGCCCATGTGTGGCGCTGGCTTGCCGGCGATTGGGCCGCAAAGCGGCCACTTGGGTCAGCGTACCTTGCCGTGTTCCGGCAGCAACTGCTCCTTGTCGAAGGCATCCACATCGATCACTGCCCGACGTGCCTGTTCCGCCGCCTGCAGCCGTTGCCCTTCGCCAGGTTGCAACACACCGCTTTCGACTGCCGCCTCGATCGCCGACTGCCCAGGTGCTGGCCGCACCTTGCCCTCCTTGGTCGCCTGATGCAGTGCCTTGTGCAAAGGCGCCGCTTCATCCAGCAGGTCGCAGGCCCGTTGTAGTGCCGCCACCGGGTCGCCATCGGCCTGTGGCCTGAAGCAGCCGGCGAGCAGCTCTTCAAGCGCGGGATCACCCTTGCTGCGGCCAATCAATGCCGCCACCTCTGCATCCAGCTCATCGCTGGGCCCGGTATGGCGACGGCCAAAGGGGAACACCAGCACGCGCAGCGCACAGCCGACAAAGCGGTTGGGGAAGTTGTCGAGCAACTGGTCCAGGGCCTTTTCCGCCTGACCCAGGCTTTCTTCCATGGCCCAGCGCAGCAAGGGCTGCATATGTTCCGGTGAACCCAGGTCGTGATAACGCTTGAGCGCCGAGCTGGACAAGTACAGGTAGCTCAGCACGTCGCCCAGCCGGGCACTCAAGCGTTCGCGGCGTTTGAGGGCACCGCCCAGCAGCATCATCGACACGTCCGCCAGCAAGGCAAAGGCTGCGGCCTGGCGGTTCAGGGCGCGGAAGTAGCCTTGGCTCAGGGCATCGCCTGGGACGTTTTCCAGGCGACCCAGCCCCAGGTTGAACACCAGCGTGCTGGCCGCGTTGCCGGCGGCGAACATGATGTGCTTCATCAGCAGGTCGTCGAATTCTTTCAGCGCCTGGTCGCGGTCCTCGCGGCCAGCGAGTGCCATCTCCTTGAGCACGAACGGGTGGCAGCGGATCGCGCCCTGGCCGAAGATCATCAGGTTGCGCGAGAGAATGTTCGCGCCCTCGACCGTGATGAAGATCGGCGCCCCTTGCCAGTTGCGCCCCAGGTAGTTGTTCGGGCCCATGATGATGGCCTTGCCACCGTGTACATCCATGGCGTGTTGGATGCATTCGCGACCGCGCTCGGTGAGGTGATACTTGAGGATCGCCGACAGTACCGAAGGTTTCTCGCCCAGGTCCACGGCCTTGGCCGTCAGCAGGCGCGCACTGTCCATCAGCCAGGCATTGCCGCCGATACGTGCCAGCGATTCCTGGATGCCTTCGAAGGCTGCCAGCGGCACGTTGAACTGCTCGCGGATGTTGGCGTACTGGCCGGTGACCAGGCTGGTGTACTTGGCGGCACCGGTGCCGACCGCCGGCAGGGAGATGGAGCGACCGACCGACAGGCAGTTCATCAGCATCATCCAGCCCTTGCCGAGCATGGCCTGACCTCCGATCAGGAAGTCCAGTGGCACGAAGACGTCCTTGCCGCTGTTGGGGCCGTTCATGAATGCTGCGCCCAATGGCAGGTGGCGTTTGCCGATGTCCACACCCGGGGTGCTGGTGGGGATCAGCGCCAGGCTGATACCCAGCTGTGCTTCTTCGCCCAGCAGGTGGTCCGGGTCGTAGGCCTTGAATGCCAGGCCCAGCAGGGTGGCGACCGGGCCGAGAGTGATGTAGCGCTTTTCCCAATTCAGGCGCAGGCCGATGACTTCTTCGCCATTCCATTGACCTTTGCAGACAACGCCGGTGTCAGGCATGGCGCCAGCGTCGGAGCCGGCCAGCGGGCCGGTGAGGGCGAAGCAGGGGATTTCCTCGCCCCGAGCCAGGCGCGGCAGGTAGTGGTTACGTTGTTCATCGGTGCCGTAATGCAGCAACAGTTCGGCCGGGCCCAAGGAGTTGGGCACCATCACCGTGGAGGCCAGGTCGCCGCTGCGGGTGGCCAGCTTCATCGCCACCTGGGAGTGGGCATAGGCGGAAAAGCCCTTGCCGCCATACTCCTTGGGGATGATCAAGGCGAAGAAGCCGTTCTGCTTGATATGCGCCCAGGCTTCGGGCGGCAGATCGAGGTCCTGGCCGATCTGCCAGTCACTGACCATGGCACAGAGTTGTTCTGTGGGGCCATCGATGAAGGCCTGTTCTTCTTCGGTCAGCCGGGGCGCTGGGTAGTTGAGCAGTACGCGCCAGTCGGGGCGACCGCTGAACAATTCGCCGTCCCACCACACGCTACCGGCGTCGATGGCTTCGCGCTCGGTCTGCGACATGGGCGGCAGGGTGCGCTGGAACCACTTGAACACCGGGCCGGTGAACACCTTGCGCCGCCACTCCGGCAGCGCTACCAGGGCGATTTTAAGCGCCAGCACGATCCAGATCAGCGTCAGCAACCAACCGGGGGCATTGCTGAAAATACCCATCAGCAGCACATAGGCCGCGATGATGCCCAAAATCTGCAAGGGCGCCAGGCGCCGGTGCGTGAGGTATGCCGCGCCGATCACCAGCACCACCAACCACAACAGCAACATAATCGATCCTCCTTGGAATCGGGGGCTTGAGCCGTCCCACAGAGCTTAGACGTTACGCCGTGAACGGCCGGGTCAGAACAGTGACAGGGTATGGCGCTGGGAGTTTCAGCCTGTTGTATGCCTTCTATGCAAGGAGACAGTGATCGAGAAGATCAACAGCCAGGTTCGCTATATCAAGCAAGCGGGAACCTACTGTGTGGCCCGACCTGGCAATTCTGCTAGGTGCGCGGGCGCTAGTGCTGTTTTAAATTCAAGCCCACATAACGACACGGCGCCGTATTAGGCGGTGATATGTCTCCAAGGCACATAATCTTCAACGCAAGGTGCGCATCATGCGAAACGACAACACCCCATACCAGAACGGCGTCGTCATTTTCTGGAAAGAAAACAACGGCACCGGACCAAGCGAAAGTCTGACTTTGCCAGCAGAGGGAAGTGGAGATACAGCCTACAAGAGTGTGGGTGGCGACTACAGCAAAATAGCCATGAGCGATATTCCCTCTGCTACGACCATCACGTTCAGCCAGGGGGCTGGCTCGAACCGGAAATACATCAAGCTGCTAACCACCCACCGACCGGCATCACTCAACCGTACCGAATTTCAGTATCTGATGAACTCCTACTCTGTTGGCGACTTTATCAGTGAAGGGCTGGGCTTCAAGGTTTTGGAAAAAGAGGGTAAAGCGTCGGATGCTGGTATCGATTGTCATATTCAACTTTCCAAATCGCCCCCCACCGCCTGACCCGTCTTCCCCCCTGTCAGCTCGCCTGGCTTTTCCAGGCGCGCCCTGACAGTGTTGCGGTTGATGTTCAACAGCTTGCCTGTGAAAGGGCCCGTACAGGCGACATCCCTCTGGAGTAGACTGTGCAACCTCCGTATTCATAAGGACGTTGCCATGCTGAAGATCTGGGGCCGCAAGAATTCGAGCAATGTGCGCAAGGCGCTGTGGATCGCCCACGAACTGGGTCTGGACTTCGAGTCCATCGACGCCGGTGGCGCCTTTGGCGTGGTCAACGAACCGCACTACCGTGCGCGCAACCCAAATGGCCTGGTACCGATGCTCGAAGACGGTGACCTGACCCTGTGGGAGTCCAACGCCATCGTCCGCTACCTGTGCGCCGAATACGGTGCAGAACAGGGCTGGTACCTGGAGGACCCGCGCCAGCGCGCCCTGGCCGACAAGTGGATGGACTGGACCACCTCGTCCTTCGCCACGCCGTTCCGCCCGTTGTTCTGGGGCCTGCTGCGCACCCCGGAAGACCAGCGCGACTGGGTGGCGATCAACGCCGCGCACAAGCAGTGCGCCGAGCTGCTGGCCATCGCCGACGAAACCCTGGCCAAACAACCTTATCTTTCTGGTGACCAGATCGGCATGGGCGACATCCCACTGGGTAGCTTCGTCTACGCCTGGTTCGAAATGCCCATCGAGCGCCCGGCCATGCATCACCTTGAAGCCTGGTACGCACGGCTCAAGGCGCGCCCGGCCTACCAGGCCGCGGTGATGACCGCGCTGACCTGATCGAACACCACGCGTGTTTCGATAGTCATTATCAATACATGTGACTGTACTTGTGCGGCCTGGCCTTGCACCATGGCCGCACTCACTGCGCCAGTGACCTGCCCTGGCGTGTCCTGCACCTTTTTCTTCGGTAAATGACCCGCTATGAGTTCCGCCCTGTCCATCCGACAGCTGACCAAGACCTACGGCAACGGCTTCCAGGCCCTCAAGGGCATCGACCTCGATGTTGCCGAAGGTGACTTCTTCGCCTTGCTCGGCCCCAACGGCGCCGGCAAGTCCACCACCATCGGCATCCTCTCCACCTTGGTCAACAAGACCAGCGGCACGGTCAATGTGTTCGGCCACGACCTGGACCGCGAGCCCGCCGCGCTCAAGCGCTGCCTGGGCGTGGTGCCGCAGGAATTCAACTTCAACCAGTTCGAGAAAACCTTCGACATCGTCGTGACCCAGGCCGGTTACTACGGCATCCCGCCCAGGCTCGCCAAGGAGCGCGCCGAGCAGTACCTGACCCAGCTGGGCCTGTGGGACAAGCGCGACGTGCAGTCACGCTCGCTGTCCGGTGGCATGAAGCGCCGCCTGATGATTGCCCGCGCGCTGATCCATGAGCCGCGCCTGCTGATTCTCGACGAGCCCACCGCTGGCGTGGACATCGAGCTGCGCCGTTCGATGTGGAGCTTTCTCACCGAGCTGAACCAGAAGGGCATCACCATCATCCTCACCACCCACTACCTGGAAGAGGCCGAGCAGCTGTGCCGTAACATCGGCATCATCGACCACGGCACCATCGTCGAGAACACCAGTATGCGCCAGCTGCTGGGCAAGCTGCATGTCGAAACCTTCGTCCTCGACCTCAAGCGCGACCTGGCCACGGCGCCGGCATTGCCGGGCTACCCGTGCCGGCTGTTGACCCCGCATACCCTGGAAGTACAGGTGGAAAAGGACATCGGTATCACCGCGCTGTTCGGCCAGCTGGCGCTGCAGAACATCGAAGTGCAGAGCCTGCGCAACAAGACCAACCGACTCGAGGAGCTGTTCGTGTCCCTGGTGGAAAAAAACCTGTCGAAGGTGGCCGTATGAGTGTGGAACTGCGCACCAACTGGGTCGCCCTGAACACCATCGTCTACCGTGAAGTGCGGCGCTTCCTGCGTATCTGGCCGCAGACCCTGCTGCCGCCGGCGATCACCATGGTCCTGTACTTCGTCATCTTCGGTAACCTGATCGGCCGGCAGATCGGCGACATGGGCGGCTTTACCTACATGCAGTACATCGTGCCGGGGTTGATCATGATGTCGGTGATCACCAACTCCTACGGCAACGTGGTGTCGAGCTTCTTCGGCAGCAAGTTCCAGCGTTCGATCGAAGAGCTGATGGTGTCGCCGGTGTCGCCGCACACCATCCTCGTCGGCTATGTATTGGGCGGGGTGCTGCGCGGCCTGGCGGTGGGGGTGATCGTGACCATCCTGTCGATGTTCTTCACCGACCTGCAGGTGCACCACCTGGGCGTGACCGTGGTCGTGGTGCTGCTGACCGCGACCATTTTCTCGCTGCTGGGCTTCGTCAACGCGGTGTTCGCGCGCAACTTCGATGATATTTCGATCATCCCGACCTTCGTGCTGACGCCGCTGACCTACCTGGGCGGGGTGTTCTACTCGATCAACCTGCTGCCGCCGTTCTGGCAGACCGTGTCGCTGGCCAACCCGGTGCTGCACATGGTCAACTCGTTCCGCTACGGCATCCTAGGGGTGTCGGATATCAGCATTGGCACGGCGATCACCTTCATGCTGGTGGCCACCGCGGTGCTCTACCTGCTGTGCGTGCGCCTGCTGGTCAGCGGCCGCGGCATGCGCGCCTGAGGCCTTGCACCGGCATTGGCGTCGACGCCACTGCCGGCCCACCCACCAGCGCCAGTACAGCATGGTGGTGAAGTAGCCAAGGATGCCCAGCACCACGCCGCACACCACCGAGCCGAGCAGGAAGGGTTGCCACAGTGTGTACAGCTGGTCGGTGATCCACTCGAAGGTCAATTCTTCGGGCAGGGTGCGCGGCGGGATCTGCATCAGCCAGGCACCGGTCATGTAGGTGACGAAGAACACCGGCGGCATGGTCAGCGGGTTGGTCAGCCACACCAGGCTGACCGCGATCGGCAGGTTGCCGCGCACCGGAATGGCCAGCGCGGCGGCCAGCAGCATCTGCGCCGGCATCGGGATCAGCGCCGCGAACAGGCCAACGCCCATGGCCCGCGCCACCGAATGGCGGTTCAGGTGCCAGAGGTTCGGGTCGTGCAGCAACTTGCCGAAAAAGCGTAAGGACTTGTGTTCCCGAATACTGGTCGGGTCCGGCATGTAGCGTTTGAAAAGTCGGCGCGGCATGTAGGCTCCCGGAGCGTTGATCTGGGCAGTATGCCCTTATTCCGGTTCAGCCTCGTTTAGAGTTTGTGACAATTGTTGAGCAAGCACTGCCGGCAATTGGGCTATGCCTCAGGGGGTGACTTGCCTTCTGGAGCTCTACCTCATGCGCACAGGGATGTTTGCGCTCGCACTCGGGTTGTTGTGCCTGGGTTTTCTCCCCGCCTTGCCATCGGTCGGATGGTTGATACTGTTGGCCATCGTCGCGGCCATCGGCCTGGGTACCCGCCTGTGGCCGCTGGGCTGTTTTCTGCTGGGGCTGTGTTGGGCGTGTGGGGCAGCGCAACTGGCGCTGGATGACCGCCTGGCTGCTGGCTTGGACGGCCGCACGCTGTGGCTGGAGGGGCGGGTGGTCGGCTTGCCGGCGCGCACTGCGCACGGCGTACGCTTCGAGCTGCAAGAGCCCCGCTCGCGGCGCGCCGAGCTGCCGCAGCGCCTGCAGTTGAGCTGGTTCGACGGGCCTGCGCTGCGGGCGGGCGAGCAGTGGCGGCTGGCGGTGACCTTGCAGCGACCGGCTGGGCTGCTCAACCCGCATGGGCCGGATCGGGAAGCGCAATTGCTGGCGCGGCGGATCGGCGCCACCGGCACGGTCAAGGCTGGGCAACTGCTGGCCTCCGTAGACGGTGGTTGGCGCGATGCGCTGCGCCAGCGTCTTCTGGCCGTGGATGCCAATGGCCGCCAGGCGGCGTTGGTGGCACTGGTGCTCGGTGACGGCGCGGGCCTGGCACGGCAGGACTGGCAGGTGTTGCAGGATACTGGCACGGTGCACTTGCTGGTGATTTCCGGCCAGCACATCGGCCTGGTGGCGGGTTTGCTGTATGGCCTGGTCGCCGGGCTGGCGCGCTGGGGGCTGTGGCCCGCACGGCTGCCGTGGTTGCCCTGGGCCTGCGCTCTGGCCATGGCCGCAGCACTGGCCTATGGCTGGCTGGCCGGTGCTGGCGTGCCGGTACAGCGCGCCTGCCTGATGCTGGCCGTGGTGTTGCTCTGGCGTCTGCGCTTTCGCCATCTTGGCGCTTTTGTACCGCTGTTGCTGGCGCTGGTTGCGGTGTTGCTGGTCGAACCGTTGGCGGCACTGTTACCCGGTTTCTGGCTGTCGTTTGCCGCCGTGGCCACGCTTATCTATTGCTTCGGTGCCCGCTTGGGCGGTTGGCGACCATGGCAGGCCTGGACGCGGGCGCAATGGGTGATCGCCATCGGCTTGCTGCCGGTGCTGCTGGCCACGGGCTTGCCGGTGAGCCTGAGTGCGCCGCTGGCCAACCTTGTGGCGGTGCCGTGGGTGAGCCTGGCAGTGTTGCCGTTGGCGTTGCTGGGTACCTTGCTGTTGCCGCTGGGTGGGGCAGGGGAGGCGTTGTTGTGGCTGGCGGGTGGCTTGCTGGATGTGCTGTTCCGCGGGCTTGCGCTGGTGGCTCAGCAACGGCCAGCGTGGGTGCCACCGGCCTTGCCATTATGGGCCTGGTTGCTGGTCTGCCTGGGTGCCTTGCTGGTGCTGCTGCCCCGTGGCGTGCCGCTGCGAGGGTTGGGCGGGGTGATGCTGTTGGCCCTTTGGGTGCCCCGGGAACCGGTGCCGTTCGGGCAGGTCGAGGTCTGGCAACTGGATGTCGGCCAAGGCTTGGCGGTGCTGTTGCGAACCCGGCATCACAACCTGCTGTATGACGCCGGGCCGGCCAGGGGCGAAAGCGACCTGGGTGAGCGGATAGTGCTGCCGACCTTGCGCAAGTTGGGGGTGAGTAGCCTGGACTTGATGCTGATCAGCCATGCCCATGCCGACCATGCCGGTGGTGCTGCGGCCATACAACGTGGTTTGCCGGTCAAGCGGGTTATCGGTGGGGAAGAGCTGGATGATGTTCAGTTGCAACCTTGTGCCAGTGGCGAGCAATGGGAATGGGATGGCGTGCGTTTTTCGCTGTGGCGCTGGGCGGATGGGCGCAGCAGTAATGACCGCTCCTGTGTGTTGCTGGTCGAGGCGCAGGGTGAGCGGTTGTTGCTGGCGGGAGATATCGAAGCCGGAGCTGAGCGGGCCTGGCTGGCGGCTAACGATTCTCCGCGCATTGACTGGCTGCAGTCACCGCATCATGGCAGCCGTAGTTCTTCCACTGAGGCGTTCATTCGTGCCACTGCGCCGCGTGGGGTACTGGTGTCGCGGGGGCGCAATAATAGCTTTGGGCACCCGCATGGGCAGGTGGTGGAGCGGTATCGGCGGCATGGGGTGGTGATGCATGACACGGCGGTGGAGGGGGCTTTGCGGTTGGTGTTGGGGCTGTCTCTTATACACATCTGAGGCTGGCGC
>NZ_JYKS01000024.1 GCF_000935045.1 Pseudomonas sp. 10-1B | reverse complement strand
CGGCAGCGTCAGAGGTTTATAAGAGCCAGCGACACGGCCGAGCCCGGCCAGGTGGCATTGAGCCCGCGCCTATACAGTGCCGACCTTGCACCCACCCGCGCAGCCAATCGCACCTGGGGCCGCTACAGCCTGTTCGCGCTGTGGACCAACGATGTGCACAACATGGCCAACTACTCCTTCGCCATCGGGCTGTTCGCCCTAGGTATGAGCGGCGCGCAGATTCTCGCCGCCTTCGCCCTCGGCGCGCTGGTGATCTACGGCCTGATGAACCTGTCCGGCTACATGGGCCAGAAGACCGGCCTGCCCTACCCGGTCATGTGCCGGATCAGCTTCGGCATCCATGGTGCACAGATCCCGGCACTGATCCGCGCGGTGATCGCCATCGCCTGGTTCGGCATCCAGACCTACCTCGCCTCGGTGGTGCTGCGCGTGCTGCTCACCGCCATCGCGCCGGACCTCAAGGCCTATGACCAGAACTCGATCCTTGGCCTGTCGAGCCTGGGCTGGGTCACCTTCCTCGGCATCTGGTGCGTGCAGGTGGCGATCTTCGCCTACGGCATGGAGATGGTGCGCCGCTTCGAATCCTTCGCCGGGCCGATCATCCTGGTGGCCTTCGCCAGCCTGGCGGGCTGGATGTACTGGCGCAGCGGCCTGTCGATTGCCTGGTCCAGCGGCAACGCGCCGACGGGGTCAACCATGTGGCTGAAAGTGCTCGGCGCCGCTGCACTGTGGGTTTCGCTGTACGGCACCATGATCCTCAACTTCTGCGACTTTACCCGCAACTGCCCGGACCGCCGCACCATCAGCGTCGGCAACTTCTGGGGCTTGCCGGTGAACATGCTCGGCTTCGCGCTGATTGCGGTGGTGCTGGCCGGTGCGCAGTTCAGCATCGACGGCAAGCTGGTGCAAAGCCCGACCGAAATCGTCGCGGCCATCCCCAACACCGCCGGCCTGGTGCTGGCCTGCCTGGCCTTCCTGATCGTCACCGTGGCGGTGAACATCATGGCCAACTTCGTCGCCCCGGCCTACGTGCTGACCAACCTGGCGCCCAACCTGCTGAACTTCCGTCGCGCCGGCTTGCTCAGCGCCGCCATCGCGGTAGTGATCCTGCCCTGGCACCTGTACAACAGCCCGTCGGTGATCGTGTACTTCCTCGGCGGCCTGGGCGCCCTGCTCGGCCCCCTGTACGGCATCATCGTCACCGACTATTACCTGGTACGCCGCAGCCAGGTGAACCTGCCGGAGCTGTATAGCGAGAGCAAGCAGGCTACCTATCACTACAGCGGCGGGGTCAACCTGCGCGCGGTCGCGGCATTCATCCCGGCGGCACTGATCGCCATCGTGCTGGCGCTGGTGCCGGCGTTCGAAACGCTGTCGCAGTTCTCGTGGTTCTTCGGCGCCGGCCTGGGTGGGCTGATCCACTACGCCATTGCCAACCGCAGCGCCAGCTACGCCGAAGTGAGCGGCGAAAGCATCGCGGTGGATAGTGCGCATCACTGATCGGGGCGTTGGTAGGCGCAACTGCCTTGCTCAACATCCAAAAGCCTGTGCGATCTTTGCGGGAGCGGCTTTAGCCGCTCCAAGGGCCGCGGTGCCAAGACCTGTCGACTGATCAAGCCCGGCCAGTTACGCTGGGCTTTTCCACCTGCACGGAAGCATCAGTGAAAGAGGCCTATCAAGGAAGCTGCCTGTGCGCAGCTGTCAGTTATCTGCTGCTCACCCCACCCAAGGCCGTGAGCCATTGCCACTGCAGCCAGTGCCGCAAAAGCCATGGCGCCGCGTTCGCCTCGTACGGCAGCGTGCCGCGCAACATGCTGCGAATACTACGCGGCGCTACCAACATCAAGGCGTTTGCCTCTTCGCCAACGGTCATGCGCGAGTTCTGCGCAGTGTGCGGCTCGTCCCTGTTCTGGTCACGCTCGCAAGGTGAATTCGCCGATTGGGTTTCGATAGCGCTGGGCACGCTCGATACGCCGTTCCTGCCCAAGAAGCAGCAACATCTGCACCTCGAGTGCGCTGCCCCCTGGCACCTACCCGCAGCCACCCGCATCCTCCCGGCAGGATGACATGCATGCCCTTGAGCGCATAAAGCTCACGTCATGCGCCGTACTTGTGGGAGCTGGCTTGCCGGCGGTTATCTATTTGCCGCTGAGGCAGGTTGGGCCATGGGCGGCGGGCAAAGCCAGCCATCACCGGCCCGGACGCGTGGCTGGGCAAATTGGTAGACTATGCCCATTCCCCCAAATCCACCCGGCGCCGGGCAACCGCGCCGGGCATCAGATACGTGCCCCAGATGCCCCAAGAATCAGCTGTAAATCAACGAGTGGAACCGTCCCGCAGGTTTTCCGTTGCGCCGATGATGGACTGGACAGACCGCCACTGCCGGTTCTTCCTGCGCCTGCTCTCCAAGCAAACCCTGCTTTACACCGAAATGGTCACCACCGGTGCCCTGCTGCACAACGACGCCCAGCGCTTCCTGCGCCACGACGCCTCCGAGCACCCGCTGGCCCTGCAGCTGGGCGGCAGCGTACCGGCGGACCTGGCCGCGTGCGCGCGCCTGGCCGAGGAAGCCGGCTATGACGAGGTCAACCTCAACGTCGGTTGCCCGAGCGACCGGGTGCAGAACAACATGATCGGCGCCTGTCTGATGGCCCACCCGGCGCTGGTGGCCGATTGCGTGAAGGCCATGCGTGATGCGGTATCCACCCCGGTAACGGTCAAGCACCGCATCGGCATCAACGGCCGCGACAGCTACGCAGAACTGTGCGATTTCGTCGGCCAGGTGCGCGAGGCCGGCTGCCGCAGTTTTACTGTGCATGCGCGCATTGCGATTCTGGAAGGGCTGTCGCCGAAGGAAAACCGCGAGATTCCGCCGCTGCGCTATGACGTGGCAGCACAGTTGAAGGCGGACTTTCCGGACCTGGAGATTGTGCTCAACGGCGGGATCAAGACCCTGGCCGAGTGCAGGGCACAGCTGGAGACATTCGATGGCGTGATGCTGGGGCGTGAGGCATACCACAACCCTTATCTGCTGGCCGAAGTGGACCAGCAGCTGTTCGGCAGCGAAGCGCCGGTGGTCAGCCGCAGCGAGGCACTGGCTCAGCTGCGGCCTTATATCGTGGCGCATATGGAAAGTGGTGGCGCGATGCACCACGTTACCCGGCATATTCTGGGGCTGGCCCAGGGGTTCAAGGGGGCGCGGCGTTTCCGTCAGCTGCTGTCGGCGGACATTCACAAGGCGGCGGAGCCGCTGGCGGTGTTCGACCAGGCGGTGGAGTTGTTGCAGGGGCGCTAATACAGTCCAGGCTGGTAATGCAATCTCTGTGGGAGCGGGCGCGCCCGCGAACACCGGCGCAGCCGGTGCCTGCCACCGCGTTGGATTCTTCGCGGCGGTTCGACGCCTCGACACGCCCGCTCCCACACAGGCCGCTTTGTGTTTGTGGAACCTCATGGCAGCTTGCGACTCGAATCTTCACCTTCGCACCGCCCTTCGCGGGCAAGCCCGCGCCTACAGGCCCTTGAGCGGCCGTCGGGGCTCGGGTAATGTCGAGTCATTGCACAGGACAGAGCACGCCCATGACCTCCAAGCTGGAACAACTCAAGCAGTTCACCACCGTGGTCGCCGACACCGGGGACCTGGACGCCATCACCCGCCTGAAGCCGGTCGATGCCACCACCAACCCGTCGCTGCTGCTCAAGGCCGCGGCCATTCCAGGCTACGCCGACCTGCTCAAGCAGGTGAAGGCCGATGCCAAGGGCGATGTGGACCTGGCCTGCGACAAGTTCGCGGTGGCCGTGGGCTCGGGCATTCTCAAGGTCATCCCGGGGCGTATCTCCACCGAGGTGGATGCCCGCCTGTCGTTCGATGAGCCGGCCCTGCTGGCCAAGGCGCGCAAGCTGATAGAGCTGTACGAGGCCGCCGGCATTGGCCGCGACCGCGTGCTGATCAAGCTGGCGTCCACCTGGGAGGGCATCCGCGCCGCCGAGAAGCTGGAGAAGGAAGGCATCCAGACCAACCTCACCCTGCTGTTCTCCTTCGCCCAGGCCCAAGCCTGCGCCGATGCCGGGGTGTTCCTGATTTCGCCGTTCGTGGGCCGTATCTACGACTGGTACAAGAAGAGCACCGGCCAGGAATACGTGGGCGCCGAGGACCCGGGCGTGCAGTCGGTGACGCGTATCTATAACTACTACAAGGCCAATGGCTACGACACCGTGGTCATGGGCGCCAGCTTCCGCAATATCGGCCAGATCGAGCAACTGGCCGGCTGCGACCGCCTGACCATCAGCCCCGAGTTGCTGCAGCAACTGAGCGATGATCAAGGTGAACTGCCACGGATACTGAAACCGGGCAACGCCGGTGAGGCGAAGCAGCAACTGAGCGAAAGCCAGTTCCGTTGGGCCATGAACGAAGATGCCATGGGCACCGAGAAACTGGCCGAGGGTATCCGCCAGTTTGCGCGGGACCAGGAGAAGCTGGAGAAGTTGATGGCTGAAAAGGCCTGATACATTTCGGATTTGCCTGGCGGGCGGGAAATGTTCAGCATTTTCCGCCCGTTTTTCGTCTGGCGCTGAGGCAAGTGCCAGGCTTTAGCAGTTTGTTGAATCCAATGGCCCTATCGCCTGCCGGCGCTGTCTGATCGCCAGCCAGATCCACACCGTGCATGCAAAGAAGCTGAGTGCACCCAGCGCGATATAAGGAATTAACGTCACAACGGCAACGGGCCCAGCCGCATACGGAAGAAAAATAAAATACACGCCGGCAATCACCGACTGCGCGCCATTAAGCGTCATTATCCATTTGACACCGTTAGGGCTGCTACGCTGACCGTTGGCAACGCCATGCAATAGGCCTGACGCCACCGCCCAGACGCCCCACACAAGCAGCACCGCTTCCTTATCTATATTAAAAGCGATCACCATGACCATACTAACAATGACGCTGACAAAAAAATTGATCATTTGAGCGCTGGTATAGCTGAGCACTCCACTGTGAAACGCATCCAATAAGTTTATCGCCGCATCCCAGGCGAGATAAAACAGGATCAAGAAGTGCGCCACGAATGCGTGAGCCAAGCCAAACGCCATTACCAGCACTACCCATGACGAAGACACAAGCGCGCGCGACAAAAAGTAAACAAGCAACCAGTGATAATTGCTCACGGTTATCGCCTTTTCAATCATTCGAGATCTCGTGAGTCCAAAATGGCCAGCCCCTGCCCCACAGTCGGCGTGGCAAATGCCGCACACGCATAAGTGCATCAAGCGATGGCTGACCGCCTGGTTTTAAAATAGAGCCACAGCCCCTGTAGCGCGGTCCCTACTAGAAACACCACTAGCCAGCCAGCGAGAACGCCGCGAACGAGCGGAGACTCTGGGCCTGCCGCCAATGGGCTAGATACGGGCAAACGTGTCAGCGTCTCATTGATGCCTGGCACGAAAAGCAAGAAAAAAGTCAGATTGAATAAAAACATCGAGATGTACTTCGTCGCTCGCCCTATTCCGCCGATTTTCGGAGCCAACATCGCACCACCGATAGCCAACAAGGCAAGAATGCCCAAGGCATGCCCAATATTGAAACCTCCGGTGCTCGACAATCCAAACGACGAGAGTACCGATGCTACCAGCAACGCTAAATATACCTTCCCACTGTGCTCGGACACCGTGAACCGTCGATAGCGAAACAGGTTATAGAAGCCGGCCAGTGCAGCAGCGACACTGACGGCCGTATGAAGGAAACCAAGTTCAGAAATGGGATGTGGCATCAGTACACTCCTGGCCCGACAAAAAGGGATTACCAGCTAAGGGGTTGGTGACTAATAAACGCGAACCGCTGCGCCAGACACCAATCATACAGACTATGCACACTACAAACCTACTAGTAGGTAGACTGACTGTCAAATACTTTCCCTCGCCGGTTATGCCGTTGCTCAGTCGCCTCTGGGTAGTTCGCTATTGCCAGGAATAGCTAAGGGCAAAACACAACGACCGTTTTCATCACTACGAGGTGATGAGGCTTTCGATCAACGGCTGAGTGATAGCACCGAATATGGCCGGGTCGCCGTAGGCACGGGCTGAAAGCATTGCACCATGGACAGTGGCCATGAATGTCTCCGCTTCGCCACGAGCATCGCTCCTCAGCACAAAGCAACCTTGCCTCGACCCACATTCGAATACGGATGTCAGCCAGGCGGACAAGGCCTGGAAGTGCGCCCTGACCTGCACCACGATTTCATCCGGCAATACCGGAATCTGGGTTGCCAACAGTGCACACACACAATAGCCCTTGGTCGCGTCGCCAATGCACTCGAGCCAATAACCGGTGTAGGCACGCAGTTGATCGGCAGGGTCTGCGAACGAACGCTCGAGGTGCGCCATGCCGGCCTCTGCCTCTTGCCGATATTGGGCCACCAGGGCGCACACAAGATCGACCTTGGTCGGGAAATGATGGTGGATGCTGGCCTTGCGGATACCCACGTACTCGGAGATGTCCGCATAACTGAAACCGCTATAGCCGCCGGCAATGATCAAGGATCGAGCGCAGCTCAGGATTTCGAAATAAGTGCTGGAATGAGTGGTCATTGCGCCACCCTACCTTCTGATAGGTAACCCGTCAACACAGCCACATCCCGGCATTAAGCCATTATTTGCATCTAAGCCTACCTTCTAGTAGGTTGGAAAACACCACCAAGTCCGAGGAAGCATCATGGTTACTCCTGAGGCCACTAGCCAGCTGTCATCCCTTCGCCAGACCATCGACAATATTGATGCGGCACTCGTCCACATCCTCGCTGAGCGCTTCCGCTGCACCGATCGGGTCGGTGCGTTGAAGGCGCGCTATCGATTGCAAGCGGTTGACCAAGCCAGGGAAAAGCAGCAGTACCAGCGACTGACGACACTTGCCGAGCAGGCCTGCATCGACAAGGTATTCGTCGAGAAGTTGATGACGTTCATCATCAGCGAAGTGGTCCAGCGCCATCGACAGATCGCCGCTGACAACGACGCCTCACCTTCGCAGGGCTGAGCGCCGCAGCAGCGACAGCGCGCTGCTGGAACGCTACATGAGGCACTGATTAGGGCCACGGGCGAGCTATGCGTTGTCGCCCCCCACATGCATGAACGCCGCATGTACAAAAATGGCAGTACCTGCAAGGCCAGCGAACACACACACTTTCCGGCACCCCCAGGTGCCAGCTCAATAGCACCGAGGCCGTGCCACTTTCCCTCACCCAGTGCGTGAGAACTGCTGTTTCCGAAGAGGATCACTGTGCATGTCAAACCTTGAAGCACTCCCAATCGAACGACGCCGGTGGGCGATGTTCGTGATCCTACTGGTGGGGGCGTTTCTGCCGCCTCTGGATTTCTTCATCGTCAATGTCGCGCTGCCGTCGATCCAAGAGGATTTGGGCACCGCTGCTTCTGCCGAGCAACTGGTCATTTCGTCCTATGCAGGGCTGTATGCCGTGACGCTGATCACGGGGGGACGCCTGGGCGATCTCTATGGGCGCGGCCGGATGTTTTTTCTCGGCTTGATCGGCTTCGCTGCAGCCTCGGCAATGTGCGGGCTTGCGACATCTCCCTGGGTATTGGTCGCCGGCCGTGCGCTGCAGGGGCTGACTGCGGCAATCATGGCCCCGCAGGCGCTTGCGTCGGTGCAAGCGATCTTCCCAGAGTCCGAAAAACCCTTGGCATTGAGCATCTACGGCGCCGTCTTCGGTTTGGCCTCGGTGGTGGGCCAGGCGTTGGGGGGCGTGCTGATTTCGCTCGATGTCATGGGCCTGGGCTGGCGAGCGATCTTCCTGGTCAACCTACCTATCGTGCTGCTGGCCACCCTGTTCGGCGTCCCGCTGCTCAGAGAAACCCGTGCACGGCAGGCAAGCAAACTCGACCTGCTGGGCACGCTGCTGTCGGTATTGACCCTCGGTGCGCTCATCGTGCCCCTGATCGAAGGCCGTGAGGCGGGTTGGCCGCTATGGTCCTGGTTGACGTTGCTGGCGGCTCCGATATTGGCGATGCAGTTCTGGCGTTACGAAACGCGCCTGCACCAGGCTGGCGGCGCACCGCTGCTCAATCCGATCGCGCTGCAGACGCCGGGCTTAGGCTGCGCGCTATTGGTCGCCCTGTCGTTCTACATGATCGGCGCGTTTTTCCTGCTGTTGTCGATCTACCTCCAGGGCGCCCTGCATGCCAGCGCACTCAGCGCGGGGTTGATGTTCCTGCCATTCGGTGTGGGCTTCTTGCTGGGGCCACTGTCGACAACTCCGTGCAAACGCCTCCTAGGTGCGTACGTCAACCCGTTCGGCATGGGGCTGGAAGTACTTGGGCTGCTGGCTTTGGCCTGGCTGGTGACGATAACACCGACTCACCCGTACACCCCATCAGGGCAACTCACCCTGCCCCTGTTCTTTATAGGTTTCGGGCAAGGGCTGGCGCTACCGACATTGATGCGCATGATCACCAGCCGCGTCGCCCCAGGCCTTTCGGGGATGATCGCCGGCATCGCCAGTTCAACGCTACAACTAAGCACCGCACTGAGCGTTGCCGTGATCGGCGGGGTCTTCTACACGCTGCTCGGCGCCCGACACGATGAAGCAGCCATCGCTCACGCATTCACCGTCGCTTTGCTCTGCATTGCCAGCTGCCTTGCCGCGGGTGCGGGGTTAAGCGCCATGCTAGCCCGCCAGTCACGTCCATCTGCGTCATTGCCCGCCGAGAGCAGCGCCACCCCTTGTCCAAAAAACCTTAAGCGAGGTGAACCATGCACGACCGAATCTGGCCAGAACTGAACGAACTACCCAAAAACACTGTTACCCCACCCCAGTACAGCTACCGGCAACTTGCACGCAGCGATGTCGAACGCCTGACCGAACGGGTGAAGGCGTGGCACCCCGACGTCAGCGTAGGCCAGGGAAAGGTTTTCAGCGATCCCGACTACTACCTGCAGAATGTGTCCCTGGCCGGCGAACCCGACAAACACACCATTGTTTATGTGGGCGTGCATGAGGGTGAAATGATCTGTGCCATGTGCATCGAGATAAACCCGGCCAATCGCACCCTGTTCAACAAGTTTGGCGTGTGCGCCCCGGAACACCGAGGCACCGGGGCAACGCTGTTCGCAGGCTATGCAATCGATGCCTTGGCGAACAAGCTGGATATCGCCATGGCGTGGGGCTATGTGACGACCAAGTCCAGAGGCATGCAACAAATGATGGAGCGCGCAGGATTCAACCCGGTTGGGGTAGTCCAGTTTTCGGATATTGAGCTCAACCAGCATGACGAGCCGCAGCATGTCACCGAAGCGATCTATACCAAGCACTATGAACGGGCCAGCCTGCTCGAACCATTGCTCAAAAGCAATCTGACACCCCAGATGCAGGCCCTGTGCAAGGCCTTGGGGATTGCTTACACCGAATGATCGCCACAAAAGCGGCAGGCAGGAGGGCCAAGTTTAGCGGCCCTCACGCAGCAGATGGCCCGCTCGGCGCCAGCCCACCTCACGGCAGCGAAGGGACACTGTCGGCCACCGCTGCCAGCACCGACCAATCCTGGCTGCCCAAACCTTTTTCCATGGCTGCTTTCATTCTGCTACGTACCACATGGGCTGCTGGCAACGAAAGCCCCTGCACCTGGCCAGCGTTCAAGGCAAGGTCGACGTCCTTGAGCCCCAATGCAAGCTTGAACCCGGGTGCATAGTCGCCGTTGACAATATTGCGCCCATAGCGCTGGTAGCTCGGGCATGCAAATACCGTTTGCGTGACTACGTCGATGAACGCTGAAGCACTCAGGCCATAGCGCTCGGTGAGATGACTGGCTTCGGCCAAGGCCTCGATGGCCTGACTGATCATCATGTTGCCCGCGATCTTGGCGATACAGCCGTGCACCGGTTGCTCACCGAGACGCCAGGTACGTTTGCCGAGCACATCGAGCACAGGCTGTACCTGCTCGATCGCTGCAGGGTCTCCTGCCGCCAGGATATTCAGTTCGCCCCTGGCAGCCACGGCAGGGATGCCGAAAACCGGAGCCGCGATCAGGCCAAGCCCCAGCGCCTGGTGCTGCCCCGTCAATTGCTCGATCAGCGCCGGCGAAAGCGTCGACATCACAATATGAATGCAACCTTTAACCGCCCCCTCCAACACGCCTGGGGCCAGCAATACCTCGCGCACCGCGTTATCGTCGGCCAGCATGCTGATGACCACAGGTGCCTGCAAAGCAGCCGACGCCGATGGCAGCACGCGGACCGGGCCCAGGCCCGAAACTGCGTCGGCACTACGGTTCCAAGCGCTCACTCGATAACCTGCCTGCAGCAACAGCGGAATCATCGCCCGCGCCATGCTGCCGACACCCACAAAACCAATATTCATTAGAGATCTCCTAGCCCGGCCCGCGATACGGGCCTATCAGGTTCACTCTGGCGCTGAAGGGGTTGCGACGGGAGTGTCATTGCTGCATCTTCGCTGTTCATATTTGTGCGAGGTGCGTCATGGACTGGAACGACATGCGCGTTTTCCTGGCAATTGTCCGCACCGGCTCATTGGGCGCTGCGGCGAAACAACTAGGGGTTAGCCATCCCACAGTAGGGCGGCGGCTCAATGCACTCGAACAGGCCAGCGGACAGGTGTTTTTTCGCCGCGTCGGACAGGGCCTTGTTCTGACCGACAGCGGTGACAAGATCCTGCGCCTGGCGCAGGAAATGGAACATACTGCCCTAGCCATCGAGCGGCACATCGCAGGCGACAGCGACCAACCGGAAGGATTACTGCGCATCTCTTCGGCAGACTGGTTCGCCAGCTACGTGCTGGCCCCGGTGCTCAATGAATTGCTCCAACGCCATCCCCTGATCGTGCCGGAGGTGATCGCCGGGCATCGCCTGTTCGACCTGGCACGTCGCGATGCCGATATCGCCTTTCGCATCGTGCCGTTCACCGAACCAGACATCGTGCAGCGCCGGTTGATGACGATGAGCTATGGCCTGTACAGCGCCGCACACCTGCCGTTCGCTCCGGCGCAAGGGGGTGAGGGGCTTGGCCTGATCACAATGAATACCGCCCAGGCCCACTACCCCGACGTGCTCTGGTTGCAAGAACTGTTTCCCCGAGCCAGGGCCGTGTTCACCAGCAGCAGCCGTACCGTCCAGGCCCAGATGTGCGGCATGGGGCTGGGGATTGCGGTGTTACCGCGCCCCCTCGGCGATAAGCTGGCTCATTTGCAATTGCTGGACATCGGTGGTCAGCCGCCGGGACGTGATATCTGGATGGGCTACCACCATGACATGCGGCAGATGGATCGGCTTCGCGCCCTGGCCGATCTGGCGGGCGACATGCTGGGCTCATGACCGGCAAGTCATGACGCCATCCCTCAAGCCAACGGCACCCTGGACGATCGAGGGGCTTGCGCAAGTCGCCACAGCGCAGCGATATCATGCGCCTGTTCAGTGGCATCTGAAGCACCCGGCGTCACCGCCGCGCCCTGAGGTGGTCCTCCTTCGCGTTGCGAATGACACGGTGTTCCGACAGGAACGTCGAGCCGATGTCGTGAGCCTGTTGGAGGCCTTGTTCACGTATTGGGGCATTGTGATCCCCCTCGGCGTCGTAGATCAGGTGGCTTTGCACATCCGTTATTCCGCAGTACGCGAAAATACCCACGTCGAGCTGAGTGCGCATCGCCTGGTCGTAGCCGTATTTCTCGTAGGTTCGTTGGCTGGCTCCGGCAATACCGATCAGCGTCGTCGGCACATTACCCAGCAACGACGACAGAGGCTTTTTGCCGCGGTCTTCCACGCCATCCCCAAATTGGTAAGCCCAGCCCCCTGTGAACACCCGCTCGATCCAGCCTTTCATCAAAGCCGGCATGCTCCACCAGTACACCGGAAAAACGAACGCCAAACGCTCGGCCTTTTCCACTCTACGGTGCATCGCCGCGATCTCTGGCGAAACAGCAGCACCCCAAAAATGCGCATGGTCTTGCGCAGTGAACCGTGGGTCGAAACCTTCACGATGCAAGTCCAGCACATCGATGCAGTGACCGGCCTCAAGAAAGGGTGCGTGGAACGCCCTCATCACAGCGGCGGGGTATTTATCGGTGAATGGATGCGCAAAAACGGTCAACAAGTTCATCAGCTATCTCCATCAACTCACAGGTGCCAGCAAGTACGACTCCTCGCCAGCAATCGGCACCCAATCGCTCAGCGGGGTCAGGAAGTGAAGTTCAAAGCGCCTCGACAAAAAAGCCCACTTGCCGTCACGACGTTCATACCTGTCGTGATACAGCCCACTGACTTGTACAGGGCCTTTATCGACGTCGTAGAACAGGCAGTCCGCCGCTACGGTGCCCCATGCGCTGTCGCCCTCGATCTCGATCAAGGGGTTGGCCATCCAGTGGTGCATATGCGGCATCTGCCGCCAGCTGTTTGCAGCCATGATCAGTATCTCGTCGCGGTTCACCGCGCTACCGAAACCCGGGAGATCCAGCGTCGAATCTGCATGCCAGATGCGCTGTAAAAGCTCTACGTCGATGCGGTCGAATGCATTTGCATAAGCGGCGATCAACGTCTCGATGGCGGCGCGGCTTTCCAAAGCATCCATTCGCGCGTTCAGTGCTTCGATGTTCATGCGTTGCTCCTGTGAGATAGGCATCGGCCCAGTGCAAAGCGAAGCAGCCCCAAGAGGGGCTGCATGGGGGGGGGTAAAGAAGAATTCAGATTTGCGACAGTCCGCCGTCCACCATCAACTCCACGCCATTGACATACCTGGCATCGGAGGAGGCAAGGAACAGTGCGGAACTTGCGACTTCTTCAGGCTGAGCCATGTAACCCAGCGGGGTGATCTGCTCGACGTGTTGGCGCAACGCAGCGATCTCGCTTTCATTCAGCTTCAGGCTGTTATCCATCAGCGGGGTCCGAGTGAACCCAGGGCTCAATACATTCGCGCGGATCTTGCGGCCTTTGAGCTCGTTCGCCCACGTGCGTGCGAAGGAGCGCACCGCTGCCTTGGAGGCATTGTAGAGGCTCAGCCCTTCCATGCCGTTGCTGGAACAAATCGAAGCGGTCAAGACGATGGAGGCGCCGTCCTTCAGCAATGGCAACAGCGTCTGCACGCTAAAAAAGACGCCTTTGACGTTGATATCGAACGTATTGTAGTAAGCGGCCTCGCTGGTCTCGCCCACTGGGTTTTTTTCGCAGATCCCTGCGTTGGCGAACACCGCATCCAGCTGACCGTCCCGGGCTTCGACCGTTGCCTTGAGCCGATTCAAATCGGCTTGCTGCGAAACATCGGAGAGGACCGCAACAGCTTTTTCACCCAGCTTTTCGATCGCCGCCTCCAATGTAGCTTTCGACCGTGCGGTGATGTAAACACGCTTGGCGCCCTCTGCAATCAGGCCTTGGGCAATTGCAAATCCGATGCCGGTGGACCCACCCGTCACTACCGCAACCTGATCAATGAATTTACCTGACATATATGACTCCTCAGCCATGCTTGTTGACGAAATACTTGGATCAACCATGAGCAGAATTGTGATAAACGTCCGACCGCAGCGGTACTTTCAGACATGAACATTGGCTGTACATTTTTGTATAGCGCCTCGAAACCCAGGAGCCATTACCGATTTGCGCTGGACCAGGAGAAGCTGGATCAGTTGATGGCTGACAAAGCCTGATACATTTCGGGTTTGCCTGGCGTGCAGGAAGTGTTCAGCATTTTCAGCCGGTTTTCGTCTGGCGCTGCGGCAAGTGCCAGGTTTTGGTAGTTTGTTGAATCCAATGGCCCTATCGCCGGCAAGCCAGCGCCCACAGGTACTGCATAGTTCTTGAGATGGGTACCGTACCTGTGGGCGCTGGCTTGCCGGCGATGGGGCCAGTTAGCCCTCAGAGCTGTCGATGACCTTTTCTACCCCATTGCCCCTCGTCCTCGCCGGCCCGGTACTGCGCCGTCTGGAACCCCAGCGCCTGGCCATCTGGCTGGTCGCCACAGAATCGCTGCAAGCGCAATTCATCTGCCCGGCAAGCGAGGCCCAGGTCGATTGCCAGGTAGTACCGATAGGCCATCACGCCTTCATTCACCTGCTGGACATCCACTTCAACCGCCCCCTGCCCTGCAACCAGTTGCTCGACTATGACCTGCTCATCAACGGCCAGGGCATCGCCGACTGGGCGCCGCACCTGCTCTACCCCGGTACCCAGCGCCCGAGCCTGGTACTGCGCGATCGCCTCGACCAACTGCTGCACGGCTCCTGCCGCAAACCGCACCACCCCGCCGCCGATGGCCTGCTCTGCGCCGACCGCCTGCTCCAGGCCTGCGAAAAACCCGAAGACCGCCCAGCCGTGCTAATGATGACGGGCGACCAGGTTTACGCCGATGATGTCGCCGGCCCCATGCTGCGCGCCATCCATATCCTGATTGCACGGTTGGGCCTGTTCGACGAGCAACTGGATGGCGCGGTGGTGCCTGACAGCCAGGCGCTGTACCAGCACCCGGCCAGCTACTACCACCGCGCCGACTTGCTACCGGCACAGGAGCGCAACAAAACCGTGCGCGAGCGCTTTTTCGGCGGCAAGCGCAAGCCGATATTCTCATCCAGCAACGCCGACAACCACTTGGTGACCTTCGCCGAGGTCATGGCCATGTACCTGCTGGTGTGGTCACCGGTGCCTTGGCAGTTGGTGCACCTGGACATGCCCAGCGGGCTCAGCGACCAGCATCAGGCCCGTTACCGCCACGAACTGCCGTTGATCCAGGCGTTTGCCGATAACCTTGGCCAGGTCGCGCGGGCGATGGCCCACCTGCCCTGCCTGATGATCTTCGACGACCACGACATCACCGATGACTGGAACCTCTCGGCGCAATGGGAGGAAACCGCCTACGGCAACCCGTTCTCACGGCGGATCATCGGCAATGCCCTGCTTGGCTACCTGCTGTGCCAGGCCTGGGGTAACGACCCGGAGGGGTGCAAGCCACTGATCGGGCAATGCCAGGCAATGAACAGCCAAACCCAGGATGAGCTGATCGGCGAGTTGCTGCGCTTTCAGGGCTGGCAGTTCAGCCTGCCCAGCCAACCGCCCTTGCTGGTACTGGATACCCGCACCCGCCGCTGGCGCAGCGAAACCAGCCTGGCCAGGCCGTCCGGCCTGCTCGACTGGGAAGCACTGAGCGAGTTGCAGCAAGCATTGCTCGACCACCCGTCAGCGATCATCGTGTCACCCGCGCCGATTTTTGGCGTGAAGCTGATCGAGACGGTGCAGAAGGTATTCAGCTGGCTAGGCTATCCGCTGCTGGTGGATGCCGAGAACTGGATGGCCCACCGCGGCGCGGCACAGGTCATCCTCAACATCTTCCGCCACTCGCGCACGCCAGGGCACTACGTGGTGCTGTCCGGGGATGTGCATTACTCGTTCGTCTATGAGGTGCTGATCCGCCATCGCCAGCGCAGCCCGCACTTGTGGCAGGTAACCAGCAGCGGGATCAAGAACGAATTCCCCCGGCGTCTGCTGGATGTGCTCGACCGTCTCAACCGCTGGCTGTATGCGCCGCGCTCACCGCTCAACTGGTTTACCAAACGCAGAGAGATGGAGGTGGTGCCACGCACGCCCAACCACAGCAAGGCAGGGGAACGCTTGTGGAATGGCGCAGGGTTGGGGCAGGTGTTCTTCGATGAACAGGGGCGGCCGGCGCGGGTGTTTCAGCTGGATGCGGGGGGGGACGAGGCTACGGAGTTTGTTGGCAGACAGTAGTCAGGCAGGGAGCATTACTGTTGCCTGCACTGGCCCTATCGCCGGCAAGCCAGCTCCCACATGGGCCAGTACAAAACCCTGTGGGAGCGGGTTTACCCGCGAAAGGGCCGGCACAGGCTGAAGATCAGGTCCGCTCCAGCGCACTGACCAGGTCGTGGAAGGCTTCGCGATTGGAGTCATTCAGGCCCATCAGGATCTTGTGCGCCTCCAGCACCTTGGAGCGCACCACGTCTTCGTTCTGGTCCTGCGATGGCAGATCGGTCAAGCACTCCGGGCATGGTATCGGGCGATCGACGATGTTGAACACCTGATCGAAGCCCATCGACTGCAATAGCCGGGAAATATCCGGGTTGGTGGTGACCACGGTCGGCAGCAGGCCCACCTTCTGGCGCGACAGGATCGACAGTTTGGCCAGCAGGCCCAGGGTAGTGCTGTCGATACTCTCGGTTTCGGTCAGGTCGATGACAATCGCCGAGAAGTTCAGCGCAGTGAAAATCTTCTCGATCGTCGCATCCAGCGCCGAACACAGGGTCAGGCGCACTTCACCGACGAATTTCAGTACGAAGGTACCGCTCTGCTCGGCGAACTGGATTCTACCGGTACTCATTGAAGGTTCCTGCTCAACACCAATAGGGCGATATCATCCGGCATCTCCCCAAGCGTAGCCAATCCAAATCGTTGACGCAGCCCATCCAGGCTGCCACCTGCTGCCTTGACGATATCCGGCAAGGCAGCTTCTTTATCTTTGAGCGTATCACCCGGCAAAAGGTCCAAAATGCCATCGGACATCAGGCTCAGGCTGAACTGCGGCGGCAGCTCCATCACCAGGTCCTGGTAGGTGGCCTCGTCGAACAGCCCCACCGGCAGGCCACGGCCTTCCAGGTAGCGGGCGTGCCCGGGGGTGTACAGCACCGGCAGCGGCAAGTGGCCGCCCACGGCGTAGGTCAACAGGCCAGACTCTTCGTCGATCACCCCACCGACCATGGTCACGTGCTTGCCCAGCTTACTGTTGATCAGGCCGCGGTTGATGTGGCTGAGCACTTCCGACGGTTTGAACTCGCGCATCCTGCTGCGCTTGAGTTCGAACATGAGGCGCGTGGTCATGAATTTCAACAGCACGGTGACGAAGGCCGACGACGCACCATGCCCGGAAACATCGGCGAGGTAGAAGGCAATGCGCCGCTCGTCCACGCGGAAGTAATCGACAAAATCACCCGACAGGTACAATGACGGCATGATCTGGTGTTCGAAGGCGAACTCACCGGCCACCCAGGGGCTTTCCGGCAGCATGTTCATCTGCACCTGGCGACCGGCGGTCTGGTCCTCCTGCAGCAGGTGCAGGCTGGCCTCCAATTCGCGGTTGGCGGCTTCGAGCTTGTCGCGGTAGCGCTGGTTTTCCAGCACCAGGCGCGAGCGGTCGAGGGCGCGGCGCACTGAGTGCTCGAGCACGGCCAGGTCTTCCAGCGGCTTGATCAGGTAGTCGGCGGCGCCCAGGCGCAACGCTTCCACCGCATCGCTCATGACGCCGGCACCGGACACCACGATCACCGGCAACTGCGGCGCGCGCTCGCTGACCTGGCGGATCAGTTCGAGGCCGCCCATCTGCGGCATGCGCAGATCGCAGATCACGAGGTCGGGCTGGTGTTCTTCGAAGACCTGAAGCCCCTGCTGGCCATTGCTGGCCTGGAGGACGCTGAAGCCACTGTCTTCAAGATAGGCGGCGAGGCTCGCACGGACCACGTCGTCGTCATCGATGATCAGCAGCGTTGCACTGGTTTTCTGCATGTGGGCGAACGGCGCCGATTTGGGTTGGTGCAGCGGTGTCGGCAAGGCTGACGGCCAGCTACGGGAATACTTTGTGGTCACACTCTACTTGAGTTGTAGGACAAGAACACCTGTCCGGCAACTGTCCGGCAACTTGTGAGAGCCACCTTGTAAGGCGCAGACGGTACTCCCATCCGGCAGGCGTTTCAAGCATGCAAGGGTCGACCGCGCCGCACTTTACAGGGCAAATCACCGGGAGTTATAAGAAAGTCGACCAGCGCAACCCAATGGGAAGGATGCAGCATGCCCCACACGCCCTCCAGCCACAGCGAGAAACGCGATTTCATCCGCATGCGCATCGATACCGAGGCCAACCTGCTGCACGAAGGCCAGGTGATCGCGGCGGTGTGCCTGGACCTGTCCAGCGGCGGCATGCAGGTGCAGGCGCCACAGCACTTCCAGGTGGGGGACCGTATTGAAGTGCGGATCGATTCCGACCACCCGGCACTGAAAGGACTGCATGCCAGCACCGAAGTAGTGTGGATTGCCGATCAGCCGGACGGGCAGCAGAAGTTCGGGTTGCGGATTCTGGCGATGCACTGAATCTGGGTCCGCTTTGGGGCCCTTCGCGGGCAAGCCCGCGAAGGGCTGCACAGCAGCCCCAAAATTCACAGATCAGAAGTCGTCTTCGACTTCGCCATCCTTGACCTTGAACTCGCGGTTCTGCAGGTAAGCGTTGCGAATGAAGATGTACTTGTCACCCTGAATCAGCTTCTCGGCCGACAGCAGGTCGGCGCGGGTATCGATCACGTCCAGGGCGAAGATCGAGTTGCGCGTCGGCACGTGGTCGATATAGCGGTAGGGTTTGGTGTAGGTGTCCGGGTA
Source organism: Pseudomonas sp. 10-1B (assembly GCF_000935045.1). GTDB lineage: Bacteria > Pseudomonadota > Gammaproteobacteria > Pseudomonadales > Pseudomonadaceae > Aquipseudomonas. The sequence goes on along the minus strand of NZ_JYKS01000024.1, from coordinate 126,092 downwards.
CTTGGCCACGCCGTCACGCACGGTGCTCGGGCCAAGCAGCGGGATGACCACGTACGGGCCACTGGGCACTCCCCAGTAGCCGAGGGTCTGGCCGAAGTCCTCGTCGTTGCGCTGCAGGCCCATCTTGGTACCCACATCGAAGAAGCCGCCCAGGCCGAAAGTGGTGTTGACGATCAGCCGCGCGGTGTCCACGCCCGCCGCGTGGGGCTTGAACTGCAGCAGGTCGTTGGCCAGGTTGGTCACGTCGCCCAGGTTGCGGAAGATGTTATGGATGCCATCTTCGAGGAACTGCGGGGTGACGGCCTGGTAGCCCTTGGCCAACGGCTTGAGGGCATAGGTGTCGAGGATATCGTTGAAGCGGAAGATCGGGCGGTTGACCGCTTCCCAGGGATCTTCCTCGGTGGCTGCCTGGGTGGCTGCCACGGGCGCCAGCAGCATGCTGGCGCAGACACAGGCCTGGGTGACTCGTTCGATCACACCGGCACCGATCCTACGCATAGATGTCTCTCCATCGAATTTCTTGGCCGCAAGCGCAACGGGTCGCGCTGCTGGTAAGGCGGCAGTATAGAGGCTTGCGAGCTGATAAACAGCCTTACACATTTTTGCTCATTATTTTGTGAACAAGCGTTGCGCGGCGCGCTGTCATGGGGTGGTAACAATCGCCGAATAGCCTGCGGACTATTTGAGGGAAGTTGCCATGGACGCTGCACCCGCCTTCACTGCTGTGCTGTTCGGCTTGCGCGGCTGCCTGGTGCAGGCTGCCAGCGGCGCGCCCACGCCCGCCCCAGGCGCCCTGGCCACCCTCGCCAGCCTGCGCCAGCGCCAGGTGCCGTGCATCTGGCTGGATGACCTCGACACCAGCCAAAGCAAGCGTCTGGCCCACGTACTGCCCGACTGGCTGCCGGGGCATTCGGTCAACGGCGTGCGTTGGCCCGCGCCGAACGCCTGCTGGCAGGCATTGATGTCGCTGGACAGCGAACGCCTGGATGGCTGCGTGCTGGTCAGCGGTGACCCGCGCCTGTTGCAGTCCGGCCTCAACGCCGGTTTGTGGACAGTGGGCCTGGCTGCCTGCAGCCCATTCTGTGACCACAGCTCGCGGCAATGGCATGCCATGACCTCGCAGGAACAGGACCTGGCCCGCGGCAAGGCGACACTGGAACTGTTCAGCCTGGGCGTGCATTCGGTGATCGACCATCTGGAAGCGCTGGACAACTGCCTGCAAGACATCGCCCTGCGCCGGCGCAAGGGCGAAAAACCCTGATACAGCACCTTTGACGCGGATCATGCAAAGCAGCGGCAGGTGGATTACGCTGAAGACAGGCCAGAACCTTTGCCGCTTCGCTGAGGTCCATGGCTTGCCAAGCCATTGATGGAGAACTGCCAATGCCTGCCCGCGAATTGCAAGAGCGCCTGAACAGCTTGCGCGAGCAACTGGACCGCAACGTACCACTCTCGGAAGAAGAGCTGGCTGCGCTGCACGAAGAAGCACGCCAGATCGAGGCGCAACTGAAACTTGAGGAAGCCACGCCGGACCACAATCTGGTGGACGGGGTGAACCTGGCGATCGAACGCTTCGAGGCCGACCATCCCGACCTCACCGCCACCCTGCGCAGCATTGCCAACTCGCTGCACAGCATGGGGATCTGAAACAGCTGGGGGTGCTCTGCACCCCTTTCGCGACACAAGGCCGCTCCCACAGGACAGCGCAACATCAGAACCTTGCGCAGCATCTGTGGGAGCGGCCTTGTGTCGCGAAAGGGGCGCGAAGCGCCCCCCGGCGGACTTGAACCTTACTGCCTAACCAGCCGCTTGTTCTCCGGGCTGATCGCCCCGGTGCTGCGGTACGGGTTGATATCCAGCCCACCCCGACGCACATAGCGCGCATACACCGTCAGGTGCTCCGGCTGCAGCAGGTTCTTCAAGTCCAGGTAGATCCGCTCCACACACTGCTCATGGAAGTCGGCATGCTGGCGGAAGCTGATCAGGTAGGTCAGCAGGCTGGCATGGTCCAGCGCCCTGCCCTTGTACTCGACCACCACGCTCCCCCAGTCCGGCTGGCCGGTGACCGGGCAGTTGGACTTCAGCAGGTGGCTGTGCAAAGTCTCTTCCACCACTCGCTCCGGATTGCAGCGCAGCAGCTCTGGCTGTGGTTGTTGGTAGTTGCTGATGGCAACGTCCAACACATCGATGCACTGCCCCGGCAAAGCCACCACGCCCTCGGCTTCGACCTCGGCCAAGGTACGCACCTTGACACCAACCGGCTTACCGGCGGCGGCGGACAGGTCCTTCTCCAGGCAGGCCTGCAACTCGCCCAGCGAGGCGAATACCGTCTGGTTCAGCGAGTTGAGGTACAGCTTGAACGACTTGGACTCGATGATGTTCGGCGAGTCGGCAGGGATGGCGAACTCACCGATCGCCACCACCGGTTTGCCCGATGGCAGCAGCCAGCTCAGTTCGAAGCAGTTCCAGTAATCCACGCCCTGCCAGGGCAAGGTCTGGGCGGTGACGCCCAGTTCGGCCCACTTGGCGGTACGCGGAATAGGGAACAGCTGCTCCGGGGAGTAGGTGGCGATGTATTCGCTGGACTTGCCCAGCGGGGAGTGTTCGGCAGCGGGATGCATGGAAACTGACCTAGAGGTTCGGAATTGCCTCTAGTCTACCGGTTTTGCCCCCCGCCTTGCAGGGCAAGTCACTCGATGGTCACTGGCCCGACCATACCAGCCTGGTAGTGCCCCGGCACGTTGCAGGCAAACTCGATGGGCGCCGACTTGCGGAAGGTCCAGGTCAGCTCGGCGCGCTGGCCGGGCATTACCAGCACGGTGTTGCCGCCAGCGTGGCCATGGCCGTCACCATGGTCCATGGTGTGGCCGTGAGCCATGCCCTCATGGTTCATGCCCGCGGTGAACATCTTGCCCTGCATGGCGATCATTTCCTTCTGGTGCTCGGCATGCATGGCTTTATCGCCCAGGTTGAATTCGTGGGGCAGCTTGCCCTCGTTGACCAGCACGAAGCGTACCGTCTCGCCGGCTTTCACCTGCAGGCTGCCGGGCTCGAAGGCGATGTCCTTGAGCAGCACTTCGACGGTGCGGGTGGCCTTGGCCGCCGGGGCCGGCTCGCCAAAGGCGAATGTTTGCGCCTCGCTGGCAAGGGTCGGCAGGCTGGCCATGGCAAGGGTGGCGGCGATGAACAGGCGTTTCATGATGACTCCGGGAATACACAACGGGATGAGACCACCTTAGTCAGGGCGACTGGCAGCTACCTGACAGGGAGATTACAACTTTGTCAGCTTGGCCGAGCGGGCACATCGTCACGTATCATTTCCGCCAAAGCCCTGGACAAACCCGGCAGGGACAAGTGCCTTGCTCAAGATCCAGAAGGTTGCGCTATCTCTGTGGGAGCGGGCATGCCCGCGAACACGGGCAAAGCCCGTGCCATCCACCGCGGTCGCCCGTTCGCGGGCATGCCCGCTCCCACAGTGACCGTGCCTCCCCTGACATGTTGGTAAATACATGAAACTGCTGATCGTCGAAGACCAGGCCCGTACCGGCCAATACCTGAGCCTGGGCCTGAGCGAGGCCGGCTTTGCCACCGAGCTGGCCACCGATGGCGAAACCGGCCAGTTCCTGGCCTTGACCGGCGACCACGACCTGCTGATCCTCGACGTGATGCTGCCCGGCCGTGACGGCTGGCAGATCCTCCAGGCCGTGCGCCAGGCTGGCCTGGACACACCGGTGCTGTTCCTCACCGCCCGCGACGCCGTCGAGGACCGGGTGCACGGCCTGGAGCTAGGCGCCGACGATTACCTGGTCAAGCCATTCGCCTTCTCCGAACTGCTGGCGCGGGTGCGTAGCCTGCTGCGCCGTGGCACCAGCCCCAGCCAGGACACCACCCTGGGCCTGGCCGACCTGCGCCTGGACCTGATCCGTCGCCGCGCCGAGCGCGCTGGCCAGCGCATCGACCTGACCGCCAAGGAGTTCGCCCTGCTCGAATTGCTGCTGCGCCGCCAGGGCGAGGTATTGCCCAAATCGCTGATCGCATCGCAGGTGTGGGACATGAATTTCGACAGCGACACCAATGTGATCGAAGTGGCGATCCGCCGCTTGCGCCTGAAGATCGACGACCCGCATCCCAACAAGCTGATCCACACCGTGCGCGGCATGGGTTATGTACTCGAAGAGCGCGCCGAGTGATGCGCCGGGTTTCCCTCAGCAGCCGCCTGGCCCTGCTGTTCGCCGCCTGCACCGCCGCGGTATCGCTGGGTGCCGGCCTGTTGTTCAGCCGAGCCAGCGAGCAGCACTTCGTCGAACTGGACCAACAACTGCTGGACTCGCGCCTGTCGCTGCTGCGCACGCAGTTGGCCGGCCTCACCAGCCCGGCCGAACTGCAGGCCCGCCTCCCCGCCCTGCGCGATGAGCTGAGCCACCAGGCCGACCTGGCCCTACGCATCAGCGGCGGCGACGATGCCATTTGGTTCGAAAGCCGCACGGGGTTGCCCAAGGTGCCGCTGCCCGCCGGGCTGGCGACCCTGCATGCGCAAGGCACCGACTACCGCAGCCTGGCTGTGCTCCTGGCGCAAGACAGCCCGCAGTCGCCACAATTGACCCTGTACCTCGACATTACCCACCACCAGCATTTCCTGCAGGGCATGCAACGCCTGATCTGGCTGACCGTCGGCCTGTCGGCGCTGGCCACGGCACTGCTCGGTGCCTGGGCCGCGCGCAGCGGGCTGCGCCCCTTGCGGCAGATGGGCCAGGTGGCCGCCAGCGTCTCGGCACGCTCGCTCACCACCCGCCTGCCGGTAGCGCAGATGCCCGAAGAGCTGGCCGAACTGGCGACAGCCATGAACGCCATGCTGCAGCGCCTGGACGATGCCTTCCAGCGTCTGTCGGCATTCTCTGCCGACATCGCCCACGAGCTGCGCACACCGCTGTCCAACCTGCTGACCCACACCCAGGTCACCCTCACCCGCCCGCGCAGCCTCGAGGAATACCGCGAGGCCCTGCACGGCAACCTGGAGGAACTGCAATGGATGGCGCAGATGATCAACGACATGCTGTTCCTGGCCAAGGCCGACCACGGCCTGCTGGTGCCGGGGCAAGCGCCACTGGCGCTGCATGAAGAGGTGGATGCGCTGCTGGAGTACTACGCACCGCTGGCCGAGGACAGCGAGGTGCAGCTGCTGCGCGAGGGTGAAGCCGTGCTGCACGGTGACCGGCACATGCTGCGCCGGGCGCTGTCCAACCTGCTGGATAACGCCTTGCGCTTTACCCCGGCGGGCGGGCAGATCCGAGTGACGCTGGAGCCAGGGCCAAGGATCAGCGTAGCCAATACCGGAGCGGCCATCGAAGCGGCTGCCTTACCTCGATTGTTCGACCGCTTCTACCGGGTGGACCCGGCACGGCGGGAAGGCAGTAGCGAGCATGCCGGGCTGGGCCTGGCGATTACCCGCTCGATCGTGCAGGCCCATGGCGGGAGCATTCGGGCGGAGTGTGCGGATGGCTGGACCCGGTTCGTGATCGAGTTCACTGAAGGCCAGTGAAACGGGGCTGCTTTGCAGCCCATCGCCGCGGTTCGTCGCCACGACAAGCCAGCTCCCACAGCGCAGGCCTTGGCCTTGATGCAATCCTGTGAGAACCAATCGCCGGCAAGCCAACTCTCATAGAACAACAGATAACTTATTGATTTAGCAGGGGTTCTGTGGGAGCGGGCGTGTCGAGGCGTCGAACCGCCGCGAACACCGGCGCAGCCGGTGCCATCCACCGCGTTGGATTCTTCGCGGGCACGCCCGCTCCCACAGAGGCCGCGTCGCGCTTACGAATTGAGTTCTCTGCGCGACAGCGCAGCCCATAGGGCTGGGTGATCTCCCACAGGTACAGCGCAGGCCTTGGCCTTGATGCAATCCTGTGGGAGCTGGCTTGCCGGCGATTAGGCCCTCAGATGTTATTCAGACCGCCAGGCCAATCGCCGGCTGCACCTGCGATGCCCGATAGGCCGGGTAAATGGTCGCCAAAAAGCTCATCACCAGCCCAGCGGTACAGATGATCGCCACATCCCCCCACTGCAACTGCGACGGCAAGCTGCTGATGAAGTACACATCCGAAGTAAAGATGTGCTGCCCGCTCACCCGCTCCAGCCAACCGACGATCTGGCTGACGTTGAACGCCGCGATCACCCCCAGCACTCCGCCGATCAGCGTCCCGACAATGCCGATCAAGCTGCCCTGGACCATGAACGTGCCCATGATCTGCGCTGGCGTGGCGCCCAGGGTACGCAGGATGGCGATGTCCGGCCCCTTGTCGTTCACCACCATCACCAGGGTGGCGATGATGTTGAACGCCGCCACCGCGATGATCATCATCAGCAGCAGGCCAATCATGGTCTTTTCCATCTTCATGGCGCTGAACAGGCTGCCCTGGGTGTGCGACCAGTCATCGGCGCGGTAGGCGTCGCCGAGCCCGGCGGCCACGGCCTTGGACACCTGCGGCGCGGCATACAGGTCGTGCAGTTTCAGGCGCACGCCCTGCACCTGGCCCGGCGCCCAGCGCTGCATCTCAGCGGCGTCGGCCACATGGATATAGGCCTGGGAGCCATCGAGCTCGGCACCGACCTTGAAGATGCCGACCACGGTCAGGCGCTGCATGCGCGGGGTGATACCGCCCGGCTCCTTGCTGATCTCCGGCACGATCAGAGTCAGCTTGTCGCCGGTGTTCAGGCGAAAGCGCCGCGCGGTCAGATCGCCGATGACCACGCCGAACTCGCCCGCCTGCAGGTCCTGCAGGCGGCCCTGGACGATGTGCTGGCCAACGATCGAGACCTTGCCCTCCTCGGCCGGGTCGATACCGCTGACCTGGATCGGCTGCATCGCCCCCTTGTACGACAGCATGCCCTCCATTTCGGTAATCGGCGCTGCTGCCATTACCGCCGGGTTCTGCATGGCCGCGTCGGCCACCTTGTGCCAGTCGTCCAGCGGCTGCACGCCGAGGATGGCGGCATGCGGCACCAGGCCGAGGATGCGCGAGCTCATTTCACGCTGGAAGCCGTTCATCACCGACAGCACCACGATCATCGCCAGCACGCCCAGCGACAGGCCGATCATCGAGGTCATCGAGATGAACGAGATGAAGTGGTTGCGGCGCTTGGCTCGGGTGTAGCGTGCGCCGATGAAGATGGGCAAGGGTCTGAACATGAACAAAACACCCAATGAAAACAGGAAAACGGGGCGGCACCTGCCACCCCGTGCAGTCGATCAGATCGCCACCAGATGGCCGTCGTCGAGTTTCAATACACGGTCCATCTGCCGCGCCAGGTTGAGGTCGTGGGTGACCACCAGGAACGCGGTGCGCGAAGCGCTGGACAGTTCTTGCATCAGTTCCTGGATGCCCTGGGCGGTGTGGTGGTCGAGGTTGCCGGTCGGCTCGTCGAGCATCACCAGGCCTGGGCGGTTGACCAGCGCCCGGGCAATCGCCACGCGCTGGCGCTCCCCGCCAGACAGCTCGGCCGGCTTGTGATTGAAGCGGTGGCCCAGACCCACGCGCTTGAGCAGCGCCTCGGCACGCTCACGGGCCTCGGGGATGGGCGTGCGGCCGATCAGCAGCGGCATGCACACGTTCTCGATGGCGGTGAATTCCGGCAATAGGTGATGAAACTGGTAGACAAAGCCCAGCTCACGGTTGCGCAGCAGGCCACGGGCACGCTCGCCCAGCGCCGACAGCTCTTCGCCAGCCAGCCAGACACTGCCCTGGGTCGGCCGGTCGAGGCCGCCCAGCAGGTTGAGCAAGGTACTCTTGCCCGAGCCGGAACTGCCGACGATGGCCACCCGCTCGCCGGCGTGCAGCTCGAGGTTGAGCCCGGACAGCACCTGCACCGACTCCGGGCCCTCGTCGTAGGACTTGCCCAGGTTGCGGCAACTCAGAACGGCTTTATCACTCATGCGCGACTCACTCATAACGTAGCGCCTCTGCAGGCTGGGTGCGGGCCGCACGCCAGGCCGGGTACAGGGTGGCGAAGAAACTCAGGACCAGCGCCGCACCACAGACCATGTACACGTCCTGGGCCTGGATCTGCGACGGCAGGTAATCGATGAAGTACACGTCGGCGTTGAGGAACTTGTGCCCGATCAGTTTCTCGATGCCGGCGATCACCGCGCTCACATTCAGCGCGGCGACGATCCCGACCACGGCGCCGATCAAGGTACCGATCACCCCGATCACCGTGCCCTGGACCATGAAGATGAGCATGATCTGCCCGGGCGTGGCGCCCAAGGTACGCAGGATGGCGATGTCGCCGCGCTTGTCGTTGACCACCATCACCAGGGTGGAAATGATGTTGAACGCCGCCACCGCCACGATCAGCAGCAACAGCAGGCCGATCATGGCCTTTTCCATGCGGATTGCCTGGTACAGGTTGCCGTGGGTACGGGTCCAGTCACGGCTGTAGAATTCCTGGTCGCCCAGGCGCTGGGCGATGTCCCAGGCCACCCGCGGCGCCTGGAACAGGTCGTCGAACTTCAGGCGCAGGCCCTGTACCTGGTCGGGCTTCCAGCGGTGCAGGCGCGACAGGTCGGCGATGTTGGTCAGGCCCAGGTAACCGTCGATCTCGCCCGCGCCCACGTGGAAGGTGCCGACCACGGTGAAGCGCTTCATGCGCGGGAACATGCCGGCCGGGGTCACGCTGACCTCGGGGGCGACGAAGGTGAGTTTGTCACCGATGGCCACGCCCAGCTTGGCGGCGGCCTTGTCGCCGATCATGATGCCCCACTCGCCCGGAGCCAGCTGGTCGAGGCGGCCTTGCTGAACGAAGTTGTCGATGATCGACACCTCGCGCTCGCGGGCCGGGTCGATGCCGTTGAGCAGCACCTTCTGCACCTTGCCGTCATGGGTCAGCAGGCCCTGCATCTGGGTAAAGGGCGCAACCGCCAGCACCTGCGGATTCTGCTTTACTTGTTGGGCAAGGGCAGGCCAGTCGGCAATGGGCTGGCCGCTCTCCAGCGTGGCATGGGGAATCATGCCCAACACGCGGGTGCGCATCTCGTGGTCGAACCCGTTCATCACCGACAACACCACGATCATCACCACCACGCCCAGGGCGAGGCCGATCATCGAGGTCAGGGAAATGAACGAGACGAAGTGATTGCGACGTTTGGCACGGGTATAACGCGTGCCGATGAATGCGAAAAGAGGTCTGAACATGTCGGGGCTTGTTCGGATGAAAGGGAACGTCCTTGTGGCGAGGCGCCTACGGCGGCTTTACACTCGGACCACCGCCGCTACCTTGGGTTCGCCATGACGACATTAGACGAAGAAGATCGCCGCGAATACTACCGCATCGAAGATCGGATCGCACTTCAAATCAGCCCTCTCAGCGCGGCCGAAGCCCTTGACCCAGATGTGTTGCAAGATGATTCGCCGCTGTTCAACCTGCTCAGTGAACTGCACCTGTCCGACTTCGAGTCACAGCACCTGCTGCGCCAGCTGAGCGACAAGGACCGCACCCTCGCCGCCTTCCTGCGGGCGCAGAACAAACGCCTCGACCTGCTCAGCGCGGTGGTTGCCCAGACCCTGCTGGGCGAAGTCGGCCAGCCCCTGCCGGTGGTGATCTCCGAAGGTGGCATCGAGTTCGCGCAAGCCACGCAGATTGCCGCCGGCACCCGGGTAAAAGTGAAAATGGTGCTGATGCCGCGCGCCCATGGCCTGCTGCTGCGCGGCAAAGTCACCCATTGCGACCCGCGCCCAGGCGGCGGTTTCGAGGTCGGCACCGAATTCATCGACATGACCGACGCCCAACGGCAACTGCTGGCCCGCTACATCCTGCAGCGCCAGCAACAACAACGGCGCCAGCAGCTGGAACAGAACGACCCCGCCTCCTGAGCCAATTTTTCTCTGATTTGAAGGAACGAACGTGACCCTGATCTACGGCCATCGCGGCGCCAAGGGCGAAGCACCCGAAAACACCCTGACCAGCTTCCAGCAGTGCCTGGCCCACGGCGTCACCCGCTGCGAGCTGGACCTGCACCTGTCGGCCGACAACGAGCTGATGGTGATCCACGACCCCACGCTCAAACGCACCACTGGCAAACGCGGCAAGGTGGTCGAGCACTCGGCCGCCGAACTGGTCAAGATCGATGCCCGCAAAGGCGGCCCGGGCCACGTGCAGCCCTGCCCCATCCCGAAACTGGAAGAACTGTTCGCAAAATGCCCGTTCGAGCATTGGCAACTGGAAGTGAAAAGCGCCTCGCGCACCCGTGCGGCCAGCACCGTGCTGGCGATCCGCGAACTGGCCCAGCAGTACGGCCTGCTGGACAAGGTGACCATCACCTCCAGCTCACGCGAAGTGCTGGGCGCCGCCCAGGAACTGGTGCCAGACGTGAAACGCGGGCTGGTGGCCGAATATGCCTGGCTCGACCCACTGAAAGTGGCGCAGAACTATGGCTGCGAACTGCTGGCATTGAACTGGACACTGTGCACACCCGAGCGCCTGCTGAAAGCGCAGGGCCAGGGTTTGCACGTGTCGGTATGGACGGTCAACGAACCGGCACTGATGCGCCGGCTCGCTGATTTTGGCGTGGACAGCCTGATTACAGACTTTCCCGGTTTGGCCAAGACCACCCTCGGGTAGGGTTGAAATCGGTCTCTCCGACCGGCTCAGGCCACCGGTCGGAGCCGCTCAAAAAAGCCGGTTCAGGCCGTCGTAGGCAGCTACCCGGTAGGCTTCGGCCATGGTCGGGTAGTTGAACGTGGTGTTGACGAAGTATTTCAGGTTGTTCTGCTCGCCCGGCTGGTTCATCACAGCCTGGCCGATATGGACGATCTCCGAAGCCTGATAACCGAAGCAGTGCACACCCAGCACTTCCAGCGTCTCGCGGTGGAACAGGATTTTCAGCATGCCCTGGGGCTCGCCGGCGATCTGCGCACGGGCCATGCCCTTGAAGAAGGCCTTTCCCACTTCGTACGGCACCTTGGCCTGGGTCAGCTCCTGCTCGTTCTTGCCGATCGAGCTGATCTCCGGAATGGTGTAGATGCCGGTAGGCACGTCGTTGACGAAACGCCAGCTGCCATTGTCGACGATGCTGCCGGCGGCGGAGCGGCCCTGGTCATGGGCGGCACTGGCCAGGCTCGGCCAACCGATCACGTCACCGGCGCCGTAGATGTTCGGCACGCTGGTGCGGTAGGCTTCGTCGACCTCGATCTGGCCACGGCTGTTGACCTTGATGCCGATGTTTTCCAGGCCCAGCTTGTCGGTGTTGCCGGTACGCCCGTTGCACCACAGCAAAGCGTCGGCCTTGATCTTCTTGCCTGACTTCAGGTGCAGGATCACACCGTTGTCCAGGCCCTCGACGCGCTCATACTCTTCGTTGTGACGCACGGTGATGTTGTTGTTGCTGAAGTGGTAGCTCAGCGCCTGGGAAATTTCCGAATCCAGGAAGCTCAGCAGCTGGCCACGGTTGTCCACCAGCTCTACCAGCACGCCCAGGCCACTGAAGATCGATGCGTATTCGCAACCGATCACGCCGGCACCGTACACGATCAGCTTGCGCGGGGTGTGGCTGAGGCTGAGGATGGTATCGCTGTCGTAGACGCGCGGGTGGTGGAAGTCGATGTCGGCCGGGCGGTACGGGCGCGAACCGGTGGCGATGATGATGTGCTTGGCATTGAGCTTCTCGACCACACCGTTCGGGCACACCACTTCGACGGTTTGCTCGTCGGCGAAGCTGCCGGTGCCGAAGAACAGGTCGACGCGGTTACGGGCGTAGTAGCCGGTGCGCGATGCAACTTGCTTGGCGATGACCTTCTCGGCGCTTTTCAGCACATCGGGGAACGAGAACCAGCGCGGCTCGCCGATGGCGCGGAACATCGGGTTGGTGTTGAACTGCATGATCTGCCGCACCGAGTGACGCAGTGCCTTGGACGGGATGGTACCCAGGTGGGTGCAGTTGCCCCCGACCTGGCGACGGCTGTCGACCATCGCCACCTTGCGCCCTGCTTTGGCGGCGTTCATTGCCGCACCTTCCCCGGCCGGGCCGGAACCCAGCACCACTACGTCGTAGTTGTAGACAGCCATGCGTACTCCTTCAGAACTGGCCCGCAAGCCACGGTCGCTCGCGGGGCGCGATCATGCCGCCGGGGCGTCATGAGAAAATTCGGGTGCAGTCTAATCAAGCGTGAACGCCGCGCACATTAACCCTTGGTCGCGTCGTAGGCCAATTTTGCCCGCACTACATATGGTGAACCATTCCCTGGCGGCCATCTTCCCTGCTTGCGCTTTCACTCGCCTTTCACCGCCCGTTCGAACGCGGGCGTAGCTCGGGAGACGAAGCCACCCTCGGCCCGAGTCACCAATACAGCAGCCAGGTCATGCGCCACGGCAAAATCCCAGCCGCGTTCAGGGCCCAGGATCAACAGCAGCGTCGAATAGCCGTCGGCCTGCAGCGCCGAGGCGTCGAGCACCGTGACCGCAGCCAGGTCGTGCTGCACCGGGCGCCCCAGGCGGGCATCGAAGGTGTGCGAATAGCGCCGGCCATTCTCCTCGAAATAGTGCCGATAGTCACCCGAGGTCGATACTGCAAGGCCATTGACCGGGATGATCTGACGGGCGATCTGGCGGTCTTCGCGGGGCAGCTCCAGGGCGATACGCCAAGGGCTGCCATCAGGCTTGCGGCCGACCGCCTTGAGCTCGCCGGTAGCTTCGGCGACAAAACTGGCCACGCCCATGGCGCGCAGGCGTGCGGCAATCAGGTCGACGGCATGGCCGGCGGCAATGCTGTTGAAGTCGAGCTGCACCGGGGCATCCTTGCACAAGGCCTGGCCGTCGGCGTGCAAATGCCGGTAGCCCACGCGCTGACGCACCTGGGCCAGGGCCTGCGGGCCGGGCACCTGTTCGTGACGCGCCTGGGGGCCAAAGCCCCACAGGTCGAGCAACGGCTCGACGGTGAGGTCGAAGGCGCCGTCGCTTTGCTCGGCCAGGTGCTGGCCGAAGTTGACCAGTTCGAGCATGTCGGCCGGCAGAGCCAGGCACTGGTTGGCGGGCAACTGGTTGAACTGGCTGACGGTGGAGTCGCCGCGGTAGGTCGAGTAGTGCTGGTCGATGTCGTGCAGGATGCCCTCAACCGCCCCCTGCACCTGGGCCGGTGCCGGGCCACCGGGCTCGCGCACATACTGGATGCTGTAGCTGCTGCCCATGGTCGGGCCGCCCAGGCGCTCCAGGGTGGGGCCCTGGTTGCAGGCTGTGAGTAGCAGGAGGATGAAAAGCAGGGCTATGCGCAAGGTTTGATTTCTCGATTGCCAGTGCCGGCCTCTTCGCGGGTGAACCCGCTCCTACAGGATTGTCGCTGGCCCCTGTGGGAGCGGGTTCACCCGCGAAAGGGCCAGCACTGGCAACACAAATTCTGGATAAAAAAACGGGAACCCGAAGGTTCCCGTTTTTTCATTGCCTTACAAGCGAATCAGCGTGGAAACGCTGGCGGGTTCACACCAGCCATCTCTTCCATCACGCGAACCACCTGGCAGCTGTAACCGAATTCGTTGTCGTACCAAACGTACAGGACAACGCGGTTGTCGTTGCAGATGGTGGCTTCGGCATCGACCACACCGGCGTGGCGCGAACCAACGAAGTCGGTCGAAACCACTTCCTGCGAGCTGACGTAGTCGATCTGCTTGTGCAGTTCCGAGTGCATGGCGGTCTGGCGCAGGTACTCGTTGATCTCGTCGCGGTTGGTGGCCTTTTCCAGGTTCAGGTTCAGGATGGCCATCGACACGTTTGGCGTCGGCACGCGAATGGCGTTGCCGGTCAGCTTGCCTTTCAGCACTGGCAGTGCCTTGGCGGCAGCGGTGGCGGCGCCGGTTTCGGTGATGACCATGTTCAGCGGCGCGGCACGGCCACGGCGGCTGCCCTTGTGGAAGTTGTCGATCAGGTTCTGGTCGTTGGTGAACGAGTGAACGGTTTCGACGTGGCCATTGACGATGCCGTACTGGTCGTTGATGGCCTTGAGCACCGGCACGATGGCGTTGGTGGTGCAGGAAGCGGCCGAGATGATCTTGTCATCGGCGGCGATGTCAGCGTGGTTGATGCCGTGCACGATGTTTTTCAGCGCGCCCTTGCCAGGTGCGGTGAGGATCACGCGGGCAGCGCCCGGGCAGGCCAGGTGCTGGCCGAGGCCGTCGGCGTCACGCCAGACACCGGTGTTGTCGACGATCAGCGCATCGTTGATGCCGTACTGGGTGTAGTCGACTTCGCTCGGGCTCTTGGCGTAGATAACCTGAATCAGGTTGCCGTTGGCGGTGATGGTGTTGTTGGCTTCATCGATGACGATGGTGCCGTCGAACGGGCCGTGCACCGAGTCACGGCGCAGCAGGCTGGCACGCTTGACCAGGTCGTTCTCGGCGCCTTTGCGCACGACGATGGCGCGCAGGCGCAGGCCATCACCACCACCGGTCTTCTCGATCAGGATGCGCGCCAGCAGGCGGCCAATGCGGCCGAAGCCGTACAGAACGACGTCGGTACCTTTGCGCGCCGAAGCGTTCTGCTGGCCAACCACCTCGGCCAGCTCTTCACGGACGAACTGCTCGGCAGTGCGGCCATTGCCTTCCTGCTTGAACTTGTTGGCCAGCTTGCCCAGGTCGACCGAAGCGGCGCCCAGTTTCAGCTCGCTCATGGCCTTGAGCAGGGGGAATGTCTCGTGGACGGACAGTTCGGTTTCGTCGGCCTGACGATGACGCGCAAAGCGGTGCGCCTTGAGGATAGAGATAACCGAACGGTTGATCAGGCTGCGGCCATAAATCGAGCTCACCACATTGTTGTTGCGGTAGAGCTGACCGATAAGCGGGATCATCGCTTCAGCCAGGGCTTCACGATCGATCCACTCACCAAGACACTGGTCGGGCTTCTGAGTCACGGGAACCTTCCACATGTAGGGACAGAAAAAAGGGGCTACATTATGACGCCCCAACGCGTAACGGGCAATGAGCGCCTGTCGCGGCCACGCAAGCCAGCGTTCATGCCCTTTCGAGCCTGACAGCCGGCACCGGCACCGGTACAATCGGTCTCTTTGCCGCAACGCTTGGAGTGCAATCTCCCGTGTCAGTTCTGCGCCTACCGCACATGTCGGCCACGGCCGGCAAACAAACCTGGGGCAACCTGCCCGGTGCCGCCCTCAGCCTGGCCATCGCCGAGGCCGCCAGCAGCGCTGGCCGCTTCACCCTGCTGCTGACGGCCGATAGCCAGGCCGCCGACCGTCTGGAACAGGAGCTGCGCTTCTTCGCTCCGGAGCTGCCGGTGCTACCGTTCCCCGACTGGGAAACCTTGCCCTACGACCTGTTCTCGCCGCACCAGGACATCATTTCCCAGCGCATCGCCAGCCTCTACCGGCTGCCGGAGTTGAGCCACGGCATCCTCGTGGTGCCGGTCACCACCGCCCTGCACCGCTTGGCGCCTACGCGCTTCCTGCTGGGCAGCAGCCTGGTGCTGGACGTGGGCCAGACCATCGACGTGGAGCAGATGCGCACGCGCCTGGAGGCCACCGGCTATCGCTGCGTCGATACCGTCTACGAGCATGGCGAGTTCGCCGTGCGCGGGGCGTTGATCGACCTGTTCCCGATGGGCAGCAAGCTGCCCTACCGCATCGACCTGTTCGATGACGAAATCGAGACGCTGCGCACCTTCGACCCCGAGACCCAGCGCTCGATCGACAAGGTCGACTCGGTGCGCCTGCTGCCGGCGCGCGAATTCCCGATGCAGAAAGAGGAAGTGACCCGCTTCAAGGCGCGCTTTCGCGAGCGCTTCGACGTCGACTTCCGCCGCAGCGCGATCTTCCAGGACCTGGCCAGTGGCATCATCCCTGCCGGCATCGAGTACTACCTGCCGCTGTTCTTCGAAGAAACCTCCACACTGTTCGACTACCTGCCGGCCGATACCCAGGTGTTCTCGCTGCCCGGCGTGGAGCAAGCCGCCGAACACTTCTGGAACGACGTGCGCGGCCGCTACGAGGACCGCCGCGGCGACCTGAGCCGGCCGCTGCTGCCGCCAGCCGAGCTGTTCCTGCCGGTGGAAGACTGCTTCGCCCGGCTCAAGCAATGGCCGCGAGTGGTGGTCAGCAGCGAAGACCTCGACCCTGGCGCTGGCCGCGAGCGCTTCCCGGCACGCGCCTTGCCCAACCTGGCGATCGAAGCCAAGGCCAACCAGCCATTGGCCGAGCTGGCCAACTTCCTCGACCAGTTCCCCGGCCGCGTGCTGTTCACCGCCGAATCGGCGGGCCGTCGCGAAGTGCTGCTGGAACTGCTCGAACGGCTGAAACTGCGCCCGCACACCGCCGACGGCTGGGCCGACTTCATTACCGGTAGCGAGCGCCTGGCGATCACCATCGCCCCGCTGGACGAAGGCCTGCTGCTGGATGACCCGGCCATTGCCTTGGTCGCCGAAAGCCCGCTGTTCGGCCAGCGGGTCATGCAGCGCCGGCGCCGTGACAAACGCGGCGAAACCGCCAACGACGCGGTGATCAAGAACCTGACCGAGCTGCGCGAAGGCGCGCCGGTGGTGCACATCGACCATGGCGTAGGCCGCTACCTGGGCCTGGCCACCCTGGAAATCGAGGGCCAGGCCGCCGAATTCCTCACCCTGGAATACGCCGAAGGTGCCAAGCTGTACGTGCCGGTGGCCAACCTGCACCTGATCGCCCGCTACACCGGTAGCGACGATGCCCTCGCCCCCTTGCACCGGCTGGGTTCGGAGACCTGGCAGAAGGCCAAGCGCAAGGCCGCCGAGCAGGTGCGCGACGTGGCCGCCGAGCTGCTCGACATCTATGCCCGCCGCGCCGCGCGCAAGGGCTATGCCTTTGCCGACCCGTCCGCCGACTACGCCACCTTCAGCGCCGGCTTCCCGTTCGAGGAAACCCCCGACCAGCAAGCCGCCATCGAGGCCGTGCGCACCGACATGCTGGCGCCCAAGCCGATGGACCGCCTGGTGTGCGGCGACGTTGGCTTCGGCAAGACCGAAGTGGCCATGCGCGCCGCGTTCATCGCCGTGCACAGTGGCCGCCAGGTGGCCGTGCTGGTGCCCACCACCCTGCTCGCCCAACAGCACTACAACAGCTTCCGCGACCGCTTCGCCGACTGGCCGGTGAGCGTGGAAGTGATGAGCCGCTTCAAGTCGGCCAAGGAAGTGGCCGCCGCTGCCGCAGACCTTGCCGAAGGCAAGATCGACATCCTCATCGGCACCCACAAGCTGCTGCAGGACGATGTGCGCTTCAAGGACCTGGGCCTGGCCATCATCGACGAAGAGCACCGCTTTGGCGTACGCCAGAAAGAACAGCTCAAGGCCCTGCGCAGCGAGGTCGACATCCTCACCCTGACCGCCACGCCGATTCCGCGCACGCTGAACATGGCAGTGGCGGGCATGCGCGACCTGTCGATCATCGCCACGCCACCGGCGCGCCGCCTGTCGGTACGCACCTTCGTCATGGAACAGAACAAGAGCACGGTCAAGGAAGCACTGCTGCGCGAGCTGCTGCGCGGCGGCCAGGTGTACTACTTGCACAACGATGTGAAAACCATCGAGAAATGCGCCGCCGACCTCGCCGAACTGGTTCCCGAGGCACGCATCGGCATCGGCCACGGGCAGATGCGCGAGCGCGAACTGGAACAGGTGATGAGCGACTTCTACCACAAGCGCTTCAACGTGCTGGTGGCCTCGACCATCATCGAAACCGGCATCGACGTGCCCAGCGCCAACACCATCGTCATCGAGCGCGCCGACAAGTTCGGCCTGGCCCAGTTGCACCAGCTGCGCGGCCGGGTCGGCCGCAGCCACCACCAGGCCTACGCCTACCTGCTGACGCCAACCCGGCAGAAGGTCAGCGCCGACGCCGAGAAACGCCTGGAGGCGATCGCCAACACCCAGGACCTCGGCGCGGGCTTCGTGCTGGCCACCAACGACCTGGAAATCCGCGGCGCCGGCGAGCTGCTGGGCGAAGGCCAGAGCGGGCAGATCCAGGCCGTGGGCTTCACCCTGTACATGGAAATGCTCGAACGCGCGGTCAAGGCGATCCGCAAGGGCACCCAACCCAACCTGGAGCAGCCACTGGGCGGCGGCCCGGAGATCAACCTGCGCCTGCCGGCGCTGATCCCCGAGGACTACCTGCCCGACGTGCATGCGCGGCTGATCCTGTACAAGCGCATCGCCTCGGCCGCCGACGAAGAAGGCCTCAAGGACCTGCAGGTCGAGATGATCGACCGCTTCGGCCTGCTGCCGGAGCCGACCAAGAACCTGATGCGCCTGACCTCGCTCAAGCTGCATGCGGAAAAGCTCGGCATCAAGAAAGTCGACGCCGGCCCCAATGGCGGCAAGCTCGAATTCGAGGCCGAAACCCCGGTCGACCCGCTGACCCTGATCAAACTGATCCAGGGCCAGCCCAAACGCTACAAGTTCGAAGGCGCCACCCAGTTCCGCTTCCTGGTCCCGATGGAACGCCCTGACGAACGCTTCAATACCCTGGAGGCGCTGTTCGAGCGCCTGACCCCACAGCCTGCCTAAGAGAAGACCCATGCGTGCCATCCGTTGCCTGACCCTGTTGCTTGCGCTGTTCGCGCCAGCTGCCTTCGCCGAAGGCCTGTATCAGGTAGAAATGATCCTGGTGCGGCAGAACAGCGTGCCCGCCTTCACCAGCCCGTTCGCCCCCGAAGACTGGAGCGCTGGCGCCCCGCGCCTGGAAAAAGACGCCGAGCGCCGCTTGGCGTTGGAAGACGAAGCCACCCGCCTGGAGGCCACCGCCGACTACACCGTGTTGCTGCACAAGGCCTGGCAGCAGCAGGTCGGCAGCGAACCCAGCCGTATCGCCCTGGGCGAAGGCGCCGAGCAATTCGGCCACTTCCCCATTGAAGGCAACCTGAGCATCGCCGAAGGGCGCTTCATCGCCGTCGAGGCCAACTTCTGGGTCAACCAGCTGGACGGCAACGGCAGTGTCTTGCAAAGCGAGCAGTTCAAGCAGAGCAACAGCAACGTCAAGGGTGGCCAGCTGACCTTCCTTGACGGTGGCCACCTGGCGCTGCTGCTGAAGGTGACGCCGCCGGGTACGCCAAAGATGCCGGTGATGGACCCGGAGATGATGGAGCAGTGATGTGAGCGATGGCGATGCGCAGCAGCTGCTGAGGGCCTATCCGGGCTGGGTCGACTTTATCGAGGCCGGCGCGCTGGCACGAGGCCGCAATTATGCAGAGCAAGAGCGCTCGCGCATCCTTTCGCAGCAAGGCCCCAAGGTCGAGGCAATCTGCAAAGGTTCGGCCGGCCAGACCTACCAGCAGACTATCAAGTTGGTCATCAATCATGGTGACCTGCACGTGTTTGGGCGCTGCACCTGCCCAGTCGCGCTCAACTGCAAGCATTGCATTGCAGCACTGCTGCAACTACAGGACGGCAGCGATGGCCCAGACACCGCAACCCCTGCCGAGCAAGCCGCCCTGTCGTTGCCACCAGACCTCAACCTGTGGGTCGAGGCCCTCGAATCGCCCTCCCAGCCTACAGCCCCGCGCGAGCCCGCGCGCAAAGGCCCGGCGATCTACTACCGCATTCACATGGAGCGGGAACACTGCCGGCTCGAACCGATCAAGGGCACCCGGCAAGCAGATGGCACCCTGAAGATCGGCCGCATCACCTCGATGCCCGAGATGATCTACTACACCCCCCGCTACGTTACGGAAGATGATGCACGCTTGCTGCGCCTGATCGACGCCCGCAGCCAGACGCTCACTCCGGTAGCGCAACTGGAAGGCAAGCAGGGCGCGGAGCTCTACAGCTACGCCCTGGCCACGGGTCGCCTGCTGTTCGAGGACGACGCTGAGCCGTTATCTCCTGGGCCGGAACTGGACGCCGAATTTCGCTGGGTCAGGCTGGACAATGGCAGCTACCGCGGCGCCTGGTACCACGATGGCCACCAGCTGCTGCAGGTGCTGCCCATCGAACCCATGCACTATGTCGACAGGCATTCGCATCAGACTGGCAAGCTGCGCCATGGCCTCGACCCCTTCATTGCCAGCCAGCTCGCGCGCGCGCCTGTTGTTCCCGAGCACTTGGTCATCCCCTTGAGTCATCGATTGAACGCCTTGAACCGCCACGTTCCCACCCCCACCGCCGTGAGCACCGAGCAAGTCGAAGACATCGCACCAAGAGGGCGACTGACCCTCGGCAGCCTCGAATTCAGCGCCTACATGCCCAAGACCGGGCGCATGCAACGGCAAATGCAACACCGCGCCGCACTGGCATTCGACTACGATGGCCTGCGCGCCAGTGGCAGCGACGACAAGCCACTGACCCGCCTGATTGGCAACACAAGCCAGCGCATCCGTCGCCAGCCGCAAGCAGAGCAAGCGTTGCGCAAGGTGCTGCGCGACTTCGGCTTCAAGCCCGCCACCCGGCAGAGCAAGGCTTTACCCGACAGCGCCGGCGAAATGTACCAGTTGCCCGACGACGAAGCCTGGCTGCGCTTTGCCCGCGAAGGCCTGCCGCGCCTGCGCGAGGCCGGCTGGGACATCGACATCCACCGCGACTTCGCCTTCAACCTGCAGGACGTGGACGACTGGTACGCGACCATCGAAGAAGCCCCAGGCCATGAATGGTTCGATCTGGAGCTGGGTATCGTGGTCGATGGCCAGCGCCACAGCCTGCTGCCGATCGTACTGCAACTGCTGCGCAGCAACCCGGAACTGCTGCGCCCCAGCGAACTGGCCCGGCGCAGTGACGACGAGCACCTGCTGATCGACCTCAACCGCGGCCGCCTGGACGCCCCGGCGTTGCGCGTCGCCCTGCCCTACGGCCGGATCAAGGCGGTAATGGGTACCCTGGGCGAGCTGTACCTGCACGAACCCACCGCTGGCCCGTCCCTGCGCCTGGACCGTGCCGATGCCGCACGCCTGAACGAAATCGAAGGCCTGCCCCTGCACTGGGAGGGTGGCGAGCATGTGCGCGACCTGGGCCGCCGCCTGCGCGATGCCCGCGACCTGCAAGTGGCGCCGCCAAGCGGGCTGCAGGCCAGCTTGCGCCCCTACCAGCAACAGGGCCTGAACTGGCTGCAAGCGCTGCGCGAGATGGGCACCGGCGGCATCCTAGGCGACGACATGGGCCTGGGCAAGACCCTGCAGGCCTTGGCCCACCTGCTGCTGGAGAAAGAGTCCGGGCGCCTCGGCACACCTGCTCTGGCGGTGATGCCTACCAGCCTGATACCCAACTGGCTGGACGAAGCCCAGCGCTTTGCCCCCAACCTGCGCGTGCTGGCCCTGCACGGGCCGGGGCGCAGCAAACATTTTGCCAAGCTGCATGAATACGACCTGGTCCTGACCACCTATGCCTTGATACCGCGCGACCTTGAACACCTGCGCGCCCAGGCCTGGCACGTGCTGGTTCTGGACGAGGCGCAGAACATCAAGAGCAGCACCAGCAAGGCCGCCCTCGCCGTCTGCGAGCTACAAGCTACCCAGCGCCTGTGTCTGACCGGCACACCGATGGAAAACAACCTGGGCGAGCTGTGGTCGCTCTTCCATTTCCTCATGCCCGGCTGGCTGGGTGACCTGAAACGCTTCAACCAGGACTACCGCACACCGATCGAGCGCCACGGCGACAGCGAGCGCCTGGCCCACCTGGTCACCCGCATCCGCCCGTTCCTGCTGCGTCGCACCAAGGAGCAAGTGGCCACCGAACTGCCGGCCAAGACCGAGATGGTGCACTGGGTGGAGCTCAGCGACGCCCAGCGCGACACCTACGAGGCCGTGCGGGTGGCCATGGACCAGAAAGTCCGCGACGAAATCGCCCGTAACGGTGCTGCGCGCAGCCAGATCGTGATCCTCGACGCCCTGCTCAAGCTGCGCCAGGTGTGCTGCGACCTGCGCCTGGTCAAAGGCGTGGAAAGCAAAGGCAACCAGGCTGACAAAGGCAAGCTCGGCGCGCTGCTGGAAATGCTTGAAGAGCTGCTTAGCGAAGGGCGCCGGGTGCTGCTATTCTCACAGTTCACCTCGATGCTGGCATTGATCGAGCAGGAACTGGAAAAGCGCAAGATCCGCTACAGCCTGCTGACCGGCGACACCCGCGACCGGCGTACGCCGGTGCAGCAGTTCCAGCAGGGTGACAGCGAAGTGTTCCTGATCAGCCTCAAGGCAGGTGGCGTGGGTTTGAACCTGACGGCCGCGGACACGGTGATCCATTTCGACCCCTGGTGGAACCCGGCCAGCGAAAACCAGGCCACCGACCGCGCCTACCGCATTGGCCAGGACAAGCCAGTGTTCGTGTTCAAGCTGATCACCCGGGGTACGGTGGAAGAGAAGATCCAGCTGTTGCAGCAGGAGAAGGCGGCGCTGGCGGCAAGCCTGCTGGATGGTGGGCAGGCCGGGCAGTGGCGGCTTGGGGATGAGGAAATCGAGGCACTGTTTGCGCCGCTGCCAGGGAAGCGTGGGCGTTAAAGCCTGAGTATTCTGCTGCCTGTACTGGCCTCTTCGCGGGCTTGCCCGCTCCCACAGGGATCGCACCGCTGGCGAGGCCTGTGCAGTACTTGTGGGAGCGGGCAAGCCCGCGAAGAGGCCAGCACAGACCTACATCAATCCCCAAATCAGCGCCGCACCTGTGGGAGCGGGTTTACCC
Organism: Pseudomonas sp. 10-1B; assembly: GCF_000935045.1. Taxonomy (GTDB): domain Bacteria; phylum Pseudomonadota; class Gammaproteobacteria; order Pseudomonadales; family Pseudomonadaceae; genus Aquipseudomonas. The sequence goes on along the minus strand of NZ_JYKS01000024.1, from coordinate 103,484 downwards.
GCGAAGAGGCCAGCAAGGTCAATCGACCAGTTGGGCTTCCTTCAACGCCGCCAACGCCTCCAGCCACCGCGGCTGCTGACGATAATCAGTCCGCGCGAACCCTTGCCCGCGCATACGCGCAATCCGCGGCGACGGCTTGACCTTCATCCGCTGCGCCGCAGTCAGCGCCAGCTCTGCCGCCGCCCGGTCATTGCATACCAGCCCCATGTCACAGCCGGCACTCAACGCCGCTTCGATACGACTGGCCGCATCGCCAACCACATGCGCACCGGCCATCGACAGGTCATCGCTGAAGATCACCCCGTCGAAGCCCAGCTCACCGCGCAGGATGTCCTGCAGCCAACGCCGCGAAAAGCCGGCCGGCTGCTTGTCAACCTGCGGGTAGATGACATGCGCCGGCATCACCGCCGCCAGCTGCCCGCTCAGGCGGCTGAACGGCACCAGGTCGGCCTGGCGCAGCTGCTCGAGGCTACGCTCATCGGTAGGGATGGCCACATGCGAGTCGGCCTCGGCCCAGCCATGCCCCGGGAAGTGCTTGCCGCACGCGGCCATGCCCGCCGCGTTCATACCGCGGATGAACGCCCCGGCCAGTTGCGTGGCACGCAGCGGGTCACCCTCGAAGGCGCGGCTGCCGACCACGGCGCTGCGCTGATGGTCCAGGTCGAGCACCGGGGCAAAGCTGAGGTCCAGGCCAACCGCCAGCACCTCGGTCGCCATCAGCCAGCCGCACTGCTCGGCCAGGTATTCGGCGTTGTCGTTATCGGCCAGCGCACGCATGGCCGGCAGGCGCACGAAGCCCTGGCGCAGGCGCTGCACGCGGCCGCCTTCCTGGTCCACCGCCAGGATCAGGTCGGGACGAATCGCGCGGATGGAGGCGCACAGCTCACGCACCTGGCGCGGGCTGTCGATGTTGCGGGCAAAGATGATCAGGCCAGCCACTTCGGGCTGGCGCAGCAGGTGACGGTCTTCGGCGGTCAGCCATTTACCGGCGATATCCACCATCAGGGAGCCTTGCAGGCTGACGGTCATGGGTAATCCTTCATTGAAGACTGAACAGAAGCGGCGCTAGCTTAGCCCAAGCGCCCCGCCCCGCCCAGCCTTCAGGCTTTGGCCGTGGTAGCGCCGGCGCCGCTTTTGCTGCGCGGGCGCAACTGCGCCGCCGCCATGGCCTCGTCGGTAACGCCGCTGTCAGCGCGCATGCCTGCAGCCAGGAACGGCACCATCAGGCGCATTACCTGCTCGATCGAGGTGTTGATACCGAAATCGGTTTCGGCAATCGCCCTCAGGGCCTTGATGCCAGACATGCTGAAGGCGGCGGCACCAAGCATGAAGTGCACGCGCCAGAACAGCTCCAGTGGAGGGATGCGTGGCGCGGCCTCGTTGACCAGCAGCATGTAGCGGCGGAACACCTTGCCGTACATGTCTTCCAGGTAACGCCGCAGGTGGCCCTGGCTCTGGCTGAAGGCCAGGCCCAGCAGGCGCATGAAGATCGACAGGTCGTTGTTGCTGCGCGGCTGCACGGCCAGGGCCTGCTCTACCAGCATTTCCAGCAGCTCTTCGAGGCTGGGCTTGTGCTCCGGCCTGGCCTGGCGCCGCTCCAGCTCACGCTCGAGGCTGGTGCAGAACGGCCCGAGGAAGCGCGAGAAAACCGCCTGGATCAGCGCCTTCTTGGAGCCGAAGTGATAGTTGACCGCCGCCAGGTTGACCCCGGCCTTGCTGGTAATCAGCCGCAACGAGGTTTCGGCGAACCCCCTTTCCGCGAACAACTGCTCGGCAGCATCGAGAATGCGTTCAACGGTTTCCGATTGGGCCATGACTACTCCGACTACTCCGCCAGACAAACAGGTGTTTGAAACATACGTTTCAGCCCTGCTTCTGTCAAGGCTCGGTGACCGGGCGGTCGCCATTTAAAAGCGCCAGGCGGCCCACTGCAAGTACAGCCCCTGCTGTTTATTACAGGTTTTTTCTTGCAGCGCATCCAGTACTGTATATAATCCCAGTCACTGTACAAAAAGACAGAGCGCTCACCATGTTGAAACTGACGCCACGCCAAGCCGAAATTCTCGCGTTCATCAAGCGCTGCCTGGAAGACAACGGCTTCCCGCCAACGCGCGCCGAGATCGCCCAGGAGCTGGGCTTCAAGTCGCCCAACGCCGCCGAGGAGCACCTCAAGGCCCTCGCCCGCAAGGGGGCGATCGAGATGACCCCGGGCGCCTCCCGTGGCATCCGTATCCCTGGCCTCGAGGCCAAGGCCGAAGAAAGCGGCCTGCCCATCATCGGCCGGGTTGCCGCCGGCGCGCCGATCCTTGCCGAACAGCACATCGAACAATCCTGCAACATCAACCCCGACTTCTTCCACCCCCAGGCCGACTACCTGCTGCGCGTACACGGCATGAGCATGAAGGACGTCGGCATCTTCGACGGCGACCTGCTGGCGGTGCACACCTGCCGCGAAGCCCGCAACGGCCAGATCGTCGTGGCCCGTATCGGTGACGAAGTGACCGTCAAGCGCTTCAAGCGCGAAGGCAGCAAGGTCTGGCTGCTTGCCGAAAACCCCGAATTCGCCCCCATCGAAGTCGACCTGAAAGAACAGGAACTGGTGATCGAGGGCTTGAGCGTCGGCGTCATTCGCCGCTGATCCAGGAGGCGTCATGCAGCAGTTCATTCACGCACCCGAGCAAGTCCAGTTGCCACTGTTCGAAGCATTCCTCGCCCAGCCCGTGCTACCGGGCCTGAAAGCCAGCGAACTGGCGCGCAAGAGCAGCCAGCCCGAGCTGTTCAGCGAACTGTCGCTGCGTGGTGCCCCCGGGCATTGCCACAGCCTGCTGGCACCGGTTTTGCGCGAACTGAGCGAAGAGGACGAAACCCGCTGGCTGACCCTGATCGCCCCGCCATCGAGCCTGACCCAGGCCTGGCTGCGCGATGCCGGGCTCAACCGTGAACGTATCCTGCTGCTGCAACCTCGTGGCAAGCAAAGCCCGCTGCAACTGGCCTGCGAAGCCTTGCGCCTTGGCCGTAGCCATACGGTGGTCAGTTGGCTGGGCAACGTCAATGCCACTGCTCGCCAGCAACTGCTGCGCGCAGCCAGTGCCGGAAACGCACAAAGCCTGAACATCCGCCTCGGCTGATGTTCAGGCTTTGCCTGTCAGTTCAAAAAGCCTGATGCCCTGCTGCACCTTCAGTGCAGCACGCGCGGCCCTTCATCACGCTCGAGCTCGCCATCCATCAGGCGACCGGCCATCTGCACGCCCACACTGAGCATGGCCTTGGCCACTTCCACATGCTGGCCCTGCAGGAACGCCTTGGCGTCTTCCGAGAAATCCAGGGTTACCAGAGAGCCCTCATCCTCGGCGCGACGCAGTTCGATGCGGCCATCAGGCAACTCGACAATTTCCAGAAAAGACGTAGACATAAATGGCAGTTCTCCGCGAAAGGCCAGTATTGTACCAGCCGTAACGGCACTCAGCACTCACTCAACGCGTCGCGGAAACGTCTCACCAAGCCCTTGAGGTTGTTGCGCCAGCTTTCCAGCTCGGCTTGCGACAGCGCAGGATGCTCGGGCTCATCGAGGTTGACGGCCTGGATCAGTGGCTGGGTGACATCGGTTTTCGCGGTTTTCTTCGCGACCGGTGGTCGGAACAAATCGGCATAAGCACCCAGCATTTGCGCCAGCCAGGTTTCCCGCTGGCGAGCCAGTTCCAGCAGTTCGGCCACTTCCGGGATGGCGATGCCGTTCAGGGCGTCGTCGGCCAGTGCCTGCTCGACCGTTGCAACCACAGGCAAACGGTAGAATCCACCGATCTCATGGCACAGGCCCAGCAGCGCGCCATACAGATGGAACAGTGCAGCCTCGCGCTCGGCCTGGACCAGGCCCTGGGCGTTCATGGCCTGGCTTTGCTCGGCCTTGGCCATGGACTCCAGGGCGAGGCCGGCGAAGAACAGTTTCTGGTTGGTGCGGGTGTAGAGTTCCTGGGCCATTTCAGTGCCCTCCCATCAGGCTGCAAGGCGGATAGCTGCATCATAAATGATTGGGGCCGCTTTGCGCCCCTTCGCGGGCTTGCCCGCTCCCACAAGTGCAGCGCCACATTCAAGGACGGCGCGATACCTGTGGGAGCGGGCAAGCCCGCGAAGGGGCGCGAAGCGGCCCCAATTACAGCACTGACAGATCAGCGCTTGTCTTCAACCTTCCACGCACCACCGTCGTAGAAGGCTTTCCAGCCGGTCGGCTTGCCATCGACTTCGGACTGCACGTACTGCTCCTTGGTCTTGCGGCTGTAGCGGATCACCGCCGGGCGGCCGTCCGGGTCTTTCTGCGGCGCATCGCACAGGAAGTGGTACTTCGGATCGATCTCATGCTTATGCGGCACGATCTCCAGCACCAGTGGTGCGCGGGTCTCACGGTTCTTGGGGAACTGGCTGGCGGCCAGGAACAGCCCCGAAGCGCCGTCACGCAGCACGTAGGTATCGTCGACCTTCTCGCACTTGAGCTCCGGCATGTCCACCTTGTCCATCTTCGGTGGCGCCGCCTCGCCGCTCTTGAGCAGCTTGCGGGTGTTCTTGCACGCCGGGTTGGTACAGCCGAAGAACTTGCCGAAACGGCCGGTCTTCAACTGCATCTCGCTGCCGCACTTGTCGCACTCCAGGCTCGGCCCTTCGTAGCCCTTGATGCGGTAGCTACCTTCCTCGATCTCGTAGCCGGCGCAATCCGGGTTGTTACCGCAGATGTGCAGCTTGTGCTTCTCGTCCAGCAGGTAGGCATCCATCGCCGTGGCGCAGATCGGGCAGCGGTGCTTGCCCAGCAGCACGCGCGATTCCGATTCGCCCTCGTCGTCAGCGGCAATCTCGTCGCCCGGCACGAGGTTGACAGTAGCCTTGCAGCGCTCTTTCGGCGGCAGGCTGTAGCCCGAGCAACCGAGGAACACGCCGGTGGAGGCGGTACGGATCATCATCGGCCGGCCACATTCCTTGCACGGAATATTGGTCATGGTCGGCTGGTTGGCGCGCATGCCGTCTTCGCTGGACTCGGCGGTCTGCAGCTTCTTGCTGAAATCGCCGTAGAACTCGTCAAGCACGTTCTTCCAGTCACGCTCGCCCTGGGCCACGTCGTCGAGGTTCTCCTCCATGTCGGCGGTAAAGCCGTAGTCCATCAGGTTGGAGAAGCTTTCCGACAGGCGCTCGGTAACGATATCGCCCATCTTCTCGGAGTAGAAGCGGCGGTTGTGCAAGGTCACATAGCCACGGTCCTGGATGGTCGAGATGATCGCCGCGTAGGTCGACGGGCGGCCGATGCCACGCTTTTCCATCTCCTTGACCAGGCTGGCTTCGGTGAAGCGCGCCGGCGGCTTGGTGAAGTGCTGGCTCGGGTCGATCTGGATCAGCTTCAGCGCTTCGCCCTGGACCATCTCTGGCAGCACGTCGTCTTCGCCAGGCTTGCTCTGCTGCGGCAGCACACGGGTGTAACCGTCGAACTTGAGGATACGGCCCTTGGCACGCAGCTCGAAGTCGCCTGCTGCCACGGTGACGCTGGTGGACAGGTACTGCGCCGGCGGCATCTGGCAGGCCAGGAACTGGCGCCAGATCAGCTCGTACAGGCGTTCGGCGTCACGCTCCATGCCACTGAGCTTGGTCGGGTGGGTATTCACGTCGGAAGGACGAATCGCTTCGTGCGCCTCCTGGGCACCTTCCTTGCTGCCGTACACCAGCGGCGCATCTGGCAGGTACTGCTTGCCGAACTCGCGCTCGATGTAGCTACGCGCCATGTCCAGGGCATCGGCTGACAGGTTGGTCGAGTCGGTACGCATATAGGTGATGTAGCCGGCTTCGTACAAGCGCTGGGCCATCATCATGGTTTTCTTCACGCCGAAGCCCAGGCGGTTACTGGCCGCCTGCTGCAGGGTGGAGGTAATGAACGGTGCCGATGGCTTGCTGCTGGTCGGGCGGTCTTCGCGCTTGACCACGCTATAGCTGGAAGCCTTGAGCTTTTCCAGCGCAGCCATGGCCTGGGCTTCGTTCAGCGGCTTGAACGCCTCACCCTTCTCGCGTGCCACCTCGAAGCGCACCTTGGCGTTCTTGGCAGTACCGAGGTCGGCGTGGATTTCCCAGTATTCTTCCGGGATGAAGGCACGGATTTCGCGCTCGCGCTCCACCACCAGCTTCACCGCCACCGACTGCACCCGGCCGGCCGACAGGCCACGGGCGATCTTGGCCCACAGCAACGGCGAAACCATGTAACCGACCACGCGGTCGAGGAAGCGCCGCGCCTGCTGGGCATTGACCCGGTCGATGTCCAGCTCGCCCGGCTGCGAGAAGGCATCCTGAATGGCCTTCTTGGTAATTTCGTTGAACACCACGCGCTTGTAGCGGGTGTCGTCGCCGCCGATGGCCTCGCGCAGGTGCCAGGCAATGGCTTCCCCTTCGCGGTCCAAGTCGGTTGCGAGGTAGATGGTGTCGGCATCCTTGGCCAGGCGGCGCAGCTCTTCGATCACCTTTTCCTTGCCGGGCAGGATCTCGTACTTGGCCTTCCAGCCCTGGTCGGGGTCGACGCCCATACGCGCCACCAGCTGGCGACGGGCCTTTTCCTTCGGCGAAAGCGCCGGTGCCTCACCCGCAACCTTGCCACGCTTGGCGGCCGGCTCTTTGCTTGCGCTGGCCGAACCGCTGGTGGGGAGGTCTCGGATATGGCCGATACTCGACTTCACCACGTACTGGTTGCCCAGGTACTTGTTGATGGTCTTGGCCTTGGCCGGGGATTCCACAATGACCAGCGATTTGCCCATGGATCGGAGTATTCCTGAATCTGAAGATGAAAAACGCGTCAGGTGCCTAGACGCGGCACCGCTATATATAGTGGCAAAAGTGTGAGGTCAAGTTCGAACGATCACTCGTGCGACTTACCCAGCAACCCGGGCAGCCCCTCTTCGGCCTTGACCAAAGCAAAGCGTGGCACCTGCTCGCCGTCAACCTCGACGGACTCCTGGAACATCGAAAGTGGCCGCACCCAGAAGCTGTAATCACCATACAGGCATTGGTAGAACACCATCCACTCTTCGCTCTCGGAGTGCCGCGCAACACTGAAGACACGGTACTCAGGCCCTTTGTAATGCCGGTATACGCCTGGTTGTATCTGCATGTTGCCCACCCTCTTGAATAAAACCTGAAAAAACAAAACCGGGGCACAAGGCCCCGGTCGCTGTCCCGCTACGCGATCAGACGCGTTCGAAGACAGTGGTGATACCTTGGCCGAGGCCGACGCACATGGTCGCCACCCCGAGGGTACCGCCATTTTGCTTCATGACATTGAGCAGGGTGCCGGAAATACGTGCCCCAGAGCAACCGAATGGGTGGCCCAAGGCAATGGCGCCGCCGTGCAGGTTAACCTTCTCATCCATCTTGTCGAGCACTTTCAAGTCTTTCAGCACTGGCAGGGCCTGTGCAGCGAAGGCTTCGTTGAGCTCGATGAAGTCGATGTCGGCCATGCTCAGGCCGGCACGCTTGAGGGCCTTCTGGGTCGATGGTACCGGGCCGTAGCCCATGATCGCCGGGTCGACACCGGCCACCGCCATCGAGCGGATCACCGCCAATGGCTGGATACCCAGGTCCATGGCACGCTGGCCAGACATGACGATCATGCACGACGCGCCGTCGGTGATCTGCGACGAGGTACCGGCAGTGACGGTGCCACCTTTCGGGTTGAATGCAGGCTTGAGCGACGCCAGGCCTTCGAGGGTGGTTTCCGGGCGAATGGTTTCGTCGAAATCGAACACCTTCAGGAAGCCGTTCTCGTCATAGCCCTGCATCGGGATGATCTCGTCCTTGAACTTGCCTTCGACCGTGGCCTTGTGGGCCAGCTGGTGCGAACGCAAGCCGAACAGGTCCTGCTGCTCACGGGTGATGCCGTGCATCTTGCCGAGCATCTCCGCAGTCAGGCCCATCATCCCGGAAGCCTTGGCGGCATGCAAGGACAGGTGCGGGTTGGGGTCGACGCCGTGCATCATGCTGACGTGGCCCATGTGCTCCACCCCACCGACCACGAACACATCGCCGTTACCGGTCATGATCGCCTGGGCAGCAGTGTGCAGCGCGCTCATCGACGAGCCGCACAGGCGGCTGACGGTCTGCGCCGCGGAAGTGTGTGGGATCTGGGTCATCAGCGAGGCCATACGGGCGATGTTCCAGCCCTGCTCCAGGGTCTGGTTGACGCAGCCCCAGATCACGTCCTCGACTTCTTTCGGGTCGACCTTGTCGTTGCGTTCCAGCAGCTTGCTGATCAGGTGCGCCGACATGTCTTCGGCGCGGGTATTGCGGTGCATGCCACCCTTGGAGCGGCCCATTGGCGTGCGACCGAAGTCGACAATCACCACGTCTCTTGGATTCAGGCTCATATCAAATCTCTCGCTCTAGCTCGTTGGCCGCTCAGTTGAAGAAGCGCTGGCCGTTCTTGGCCATTTCACGCAGCTTCGCGGTCGGGTGGTACAGCGGCCCCAGGTCGGCGTACCGATCGGCCAGGGCAACGAATTCGGCCACACCGATCGAGTCGATGTAGCGCAGCGCACCACCGCGGAAGGGAGGGAAGCCAATGCCGTAGACCAGGCCCATGTCGGCTTCGGCGGCGGTTTCGACGATGCCGTCTTCCAGGCAGCGCACGGTCTCCAGGCACAGCGGGACCATCATCCAGTTGATGATGTCTTCGTCGGTGACTTCACGCTGCTCGAAGACGATCGGCTTGAGCACGTCGAGCACACTGGCGTCGGCGACCTTCTTCGGCTTGCCGCGCTTGTCGGTCTCGTAGGCGTAGAAGCCCTTGCCGTTCTTCTGGCCCAGGCGGTTGGCCTCGTACAGCGCGTCGACGGCCGAGCGGCGCTCGTCCTTCATGCGGCCCGGGAAGCCTTCGGCCATGACGTCGCGGCCGTGGTGGCCGGTGTCGATGCCGACCACGTCCATCAGGTAGGCCGGGCCCATCGGCCAGCCGAACTTTTCCATGACCTTGTCGATGCGCACGAAGTCGACGCCAGCGCTGACCAGCTTGGCGAAACCGCCGAAGTACGGGAACAGCACGCGGTTGACCAAAAAGCCCGGGCAGTCGTTGACCACGATCGGGTTCTTGCCCATTTTCTTGGCGTAGGCCACGGTGGTGGCGACTGCCACGTCACTGGACTTCTCGCCACGGATCACTTCCACCAGCGGCATCATGTGCACCGGGTTGAAGAAGTGCATGCCGACGAAGTTTTCCGGGCGCCTGAGCGTCTTGGCCAGCAGGTTGATGGAGATGGTCGAGGTGTTGGAGGCGAGGATCGCATCATCCTTCACCTGGCCTTCCACTTCGGCCAGCACGGCCTGCTTCACTTTCGGGTTCTCGACCACCGCTTCGACCACGATGTCGACATTGGCGAAATCGCCATAGGACAGGGTCGGGCGAATGGCATTGAGTGCCTCGGCCATCTTGGCCGGGGTCAGGCGGCCTTTCTCGACGCGGTTGCCGAGCAGCTTGGAGGCCTCGTTCAGGCCCAGCTGGATGGCTTCCTCGCGAATGTCCTTCATCAGGATCGGGGTGCCCTTGACTGCCGACTGGTAGGCGATGCCGCCACCCATGATGCCGGCGCCGAGCACGGCCGCCTGCTTCACATCGTGGGCGATCTCGTCATGGGCCTTGGCCTTGCGCTTGAGCTCCTGGTCGTTCAGGAACAGGCCGATCAGGCTCGCGGCGACCGAGGTCTTGGCCAGCTTGGCAAAGCCTGCGGCCTCGACTTCCAGGGCCTTGTCACGGCCGAAGTTGGCGGCCTTCTGGATGCTTTTGATGGCTTCGACCGGGGCCGGGTAGTTCGGGCCGGCCTGGCCGGCAACGAAGCCTTTGGCGGTCTCGAAGGCCATCATCTGCTCGATGGCATTGAGCTTGAGCTTTTCCAGCTTCGGCTGGCGCTTGGCCTTGTAGTCCAGCTCGCCACTGATCGCGCGCTTGATCAGGTCCAGGGCACCGGCCTGCAACAGCTCAGGGGCGACCACGGCATCGACGGCGCCGACTTTCAGGGCGTCTTCTGCACGGTTTTCCTTGCCGGCGGCGATCCACTCGATGGCGTTGTCCGAGCCGATCAGGCGCGGCAGGCGCACGGTACCGCCAAAGCCCGGGTAGATACCCAGTTTGACTTCCGGCAGGCCAATCTTGGCGCTGCTGGACATGACCCGGTAGTCGGCAGCCAGGCACATCTCCAGGCCGCCGCCCAGGGCGATGCCGTTGATGGCAGCGACGGTCGGCACTTCGAGGTCTTCGAAGGCATTGAAAATGCGGTTGGCTTCCAGGTTGCCGGCGACCAGTTCGGCCTCGGGCAGCTTGAAGTTGTCGACGAACTCGGTGATGTCGGCGCCGACGATGAACACGTCCTTGCCACTGCTGACGATCACGCCCTTGACCGAGGCGTCGGCCTGGATGGCTTCGACGGCCTGGCGCAGCTCGTTCAGGGTCAGGCGGTTGAACTTGTTGACGGACTCACCCTTGAGGTCGAACTTGAGCTCGACGATGCCACTTTCAAGAGCCTTAACCGTGATGGCTTTACCTTCGTAAATCATCAACTGATCTCCACGATATGGAAGCTGAACTGTACACGCCGATCGCTGCAGCAAAAGCAGGCCTAGCTGCCCTGCCCCAGGCACACCCGTCAGCGCGCTAGTCGGAAGTATGGCTTGGCGTCATGACATACAAACGCTCAATTCATACGCCCGTTTGATTTGGGTGTGCACACATTCTCCGAAAAGATCGGCGTTGTCAAATGCTCACGAGCACAGCCGAAACGCGACTTTCCGGTCATTTTGTATCGTCCTGGTACAAAATATGATGACGGTGATCGCTGGCCATTCATGTCAGCGATTGACCACAAACATTTGCCCAGTGCTGCAACTTTCGCCTTGCGCGGCAACCTTGGGCGACTACACTGGCACTTGCTTGAATGAATACCCGGCCTGCCTGGCCTTTCTGCGCAGCAGAACGCAAAGCGGCGACTTGGCACCCCACCCCTTCAGGGGATCGGCCAAGCCGCCGCTTTGTCGTTATGTGCTATTGAATTCAACTCGTTCCCTGTGGGAGCGGGCGTGCCCGCGAAACTGGCAACTCGGTGTGTGGCACCGGCTTTGCCGGTGTTCGCGGGCGTGCCCGCTCCCACAGGGATCGGTGTCAGCTCATGAATCAGCTGTCAGGCCAAGGTTTCGAGGACGTAGGCAACATCCTGCAATACAGCCGTATCGCCCCGCTCGGTCCAGTACAAGGCAATCATCCGCGCATCGGCTTCGACCTTGTACACACTCGCCGGCAAGCGCGCCAAGGCCTCCATGAAGCGCGGGTCTTCGCAGGGTTCGCGCCACTGGTTCCACCACACCCCCGGGCTGATCTGCCAGAAGCTGAAGCTGTCTTCATGCCCGCGGCGGCGGGCCCGGTGGTATTGCGGGCAAGGGCTTGGCGGCTCCTTCTCCAGCCAGTGCGGCCACTGCTGCGGCGCCAGTTGCATGGCCAGGCCCATGCGCCGCGCCTCCAGGCGCAGCTTCATCTGCTCGCTCTGCTTGCGCGAGGTGCGCAGCCAGGAAAGCGGGCTGAGAATCAGCGCAAGGATTGACACCACCAGCAATACCGTCATATCAGTAGTTCCCATAAAACGTTGCAAATGAGCTGGTTAGCCATTTTTCACGGAAGACCCGCTCGAAAGCGACCATACTTCTTCTATCGCGATTGTCAGGAGTACCGCTCATGTCCTACGAACATCTTCTGGTCGCCGTCGACCTGACCGAAGAATGCGACCCGGTGATCAAACGCGCCATGGCGCTGGCCGCCCCATCGAATGCCAAGGTTTCGCTGGTGCATATCGTCGAGCCGATGGCCATGGCCTTTGGCGGCGACGTGCCTATGGACCTGTCGCAGCTGCAACAGCAGCAGTTCGACCAGGCCAAGGAGCGCATGGAGCGCCTGTTCAACAAATACCCTGACATCAACCGCGGCGACTCGCACCTGACCTATGGCCAGCCGCGCCAGGAAATCCATCAGCTGGCCAAGGACCAGCAGTGCGACCTGATCGTGGTCGGTAGCCATGGCCGTCATGGCCTGGCATTGCTGCTGGGCTCCACGGCCAATGACGTGCTGCATGGCGCGCCTTGTGATGTGCTGGCGGTGCGCTTGCAGAAGAAGGAATGATTCAGCCTGGGCCGGCCCTATCGCCGGCAAGCCAGCTCCCACAGGGACACCACAAGGTTTGAAATCCATGGTGCCTCTGTGGGAGCTGGCTTGCCGGCGATAGGGCCGGATCAGGCTAACAACTATCAGCCTTCCAGCTCAGCCCAGCGCTCCACCAGCGCATCCAGTTCGCCCTGCAGCTTCTCGATCCTGGCCAGCACTGCCGAGGTTTCCGCGATCGGCCGCTGATAGAAGCCCGCCGCATTCACTTCTTCCTGGGCCTCGGCCATACGCTGCTCCAACTCGTCGATCTGCCCTGGCAGCATCTCCAGCTCTCGTTGCAGCTTGTAGCTGAGCTTCTTCTTCGAAGGTTCTTCCGCTACCGGCGCAGCAGCAGCTGCAGGCTTGGCCTCGGCCTTCTCCACCACCGCGCTGTTGAGCTCGGACTTGCCGCCCTTGCTTTCGGTCACGCCCAGCAGCTTCGGCGAGCCACCCTGGCGAATCCAATCCTCGTAACCACCCACGTACTCACGCACCTTGCCCTCGCCTTCGAACACCAGGGTGCTGGTGACGACGTTGTCGAGGAAGGCCCGGTCGTGGCTGACCATCAGCACGGTGCCCTTGTAGTTGGACAGCACTTCCTCGAGCAGCTCGAGGGTTTCCACGTCCAGGTCGTTGGTCGGTTCGTCGAGCACCAGCAGGTTGGCCGGCTTGCTGAACAGCTTGGCCAGCAACAGGCGTGCACGTTCACCACCCGACAGCGCCTTGACCGGCGTGCGGGCACGCTGGGGGCTGAACAGGAAGTCGCCCAGGTAGCTCAGCACATGGCGGTTCTGGCCGTCGATCTCGATGAAATCGCGGCCTTCGGCCAGGTTGTCGATAACGGTCTTTTCCAGGTCGAGCTGGTGGCGCATCTGGTCGAAGTAGGCCACTTCCAGCTTGGTGCCGCGCTCGACCTTGCCTGCGGTCGGCTCCAGGTCACCGAGCATCAGCTTGAGCAAGGTGGTCTTGCCGGTACCGTTGGCGCCCAGCAGGCCGATACGGTCCTCACGCTGCAGGACCATGGAGAAGTCCTTGACCAGCATCGGCCCGTCAGCATGATGGAAACTGACGTTTTCCAGCACCATCACCTGCTTGCCGGACTTTTCCGCCGCCTCGATCTGGATGTTGGCCTTGCCCTGCCGTTCACGGCGCTCGCCACGCTCCACGCGCAAGGCTTTCAGTGCACGTACGCGGCCTTCGTTGCGGGTACGGCGGGCCTTGATGCCCTGGCGAATCCACACTTCTTCCTGGGCCAGGCGCTTGTCGAACAGCGCATTGGCGGTTTCTTCGGCGGCCAGGGCGGCCTCCTTGTGCACCAGGAAGCTGGCGTAATCACCGTTCCAGTCGATCAGGCCGCCGCGGTCCAGCTCGAGGATGCGAGTGGCCAGGTTCTGCAGGAAGGAACGGTCGTGGGTGATGAACAGCACCGCGCCGTTGAAGCCACGCAGGGCCTCTTCGAGCCAGGCGATGGCGCCGATGTCCAGGTGGTTGGTCGGCTCGTCGAGCAGCAGCAGGTCGGGCTCCGACACCAGCGCCTGGGCCAGCAGCACACGGCGACGCCAACCGCCGGACAGCTCGGCCAGGGTCTTGTCGGCCGGCAACTGCAGGCGGCTGAGGGTGCTTTCCACCACCTGCTGCAGGCGCCAGCCGTCACGGGCCTCCAGCTCGTGCTGGACGTGCATGAGTTTTTCCAGGTCTTCATCGCCCTGGATGTTCAGGCTCAGGTGGTGGAACTGCGCCAGCAACTCGCCAACGCCATCCAGGCCGGCAGCCACCACGTCGAACACCGTGCGCTCGTCAGCCACCGGCAGCTCCTGCGGCAGCTCGCCGATCTTCAGGCCCGGGGCACGCCAGATTTCGCCATCATCGCCCTTCTGCTCGCCCTTGACCAGGCGCAGCATGCTCGACTTGCCGGTGCCGTTGCGGCCGATGATGCACACCCGCTCGCCACGAGCGATCTGCCAGGACACTTTGTCCAGCAGCGGCATGGCGCCGAATGCGAGGGACACATCGCTGAATTTGAGCAGGGTCATGTTGGTCTCCATAAATCGGGCGCGCATTCTACCTGACTTGGCCCCTGACGGCATCCGCCTGACCATCCGAGCAAGGCTTTGCGACATCTGGTCAAACTTAATATCCCGATACAAGCGCAGTGCTTTCACCCGCTACCGGCAAACGGCTAAGCTAAGGCTATAGCTTCCAACAGTGCTGGCTCCGCCGTCACTTCCCCATGGTTCAACTGCCCGGACGTATCATGCGCAGCCGCCTGTTACATATTGCATCCTGCCTGCTGCTCACCGCCGCCACCTGCGCGGCGCAGGCCAGCAACCTCACCCTGCAACGCCAGTACTACGACGAGGCCAAGCGCGCGCTGGCCAAGGGCGACAAAGGCCCATACCTGCGCTATGCCCAGGCCCTGAGCGACTACCCGCTGACGCCCTACCTGGCCTACGACGAGCTCACCACCCGCCTGAAAAGCGCCAGCAACCAGGAAATCGAAGGTTTTCTCGCCAAGCATGGCGACCTGCCCCAGTCCAACTGGATGAAACTGCGCTGGCTGCGCTGGCTGGCCGAGCGCGGCGAATGGAACACCTTCGTCAAGTACTACGACCCCAAGCTCAACTTCACCGAGCTGGACTGCCTCAACGGCCAATACCAGCTCAGCCACGGCCTGCGCGCCGAGGGCTACGCCACGGCCGACAAACTGTGGAACGTCGGCAAGTCGCAGCCTGCGGCGTGTGATGCCCTGTTCGGCATGTGGGCGGCCGAAGGCCAGCTGACCGAGGCCAAGCGCTGGCAACGCACCAAGCTGGCGGCCGAGGCGCGCAACTACGGCCTGGCCAACAACCTGGTCAAGACGCTGACCACCCTCGGCCCGCAGGGGCGCCTGTTGGTCGCCGTGGCACAGAAGCCCGAGCTGCTCAACCAGCCGTCGCGCTTCACCCCGGTCAACGAGGCCATGTCCGATGTGGTCAGCCTGGGCCTGCGCCGCCTGGCCCGGCAGAACCCGGAGCGGGCCATGGCGCTGCTCGACGACTACGCCCAGCGCATGCACTTTTCACGCGACGAGAAGGTCGCCATCGCCCGCGAAATCGGCCTGACCCTGGCACGCCGCTACGACCCGCGCGCGCTCGACCTCATGACCCGCTACGACCCCGAACTGCGCGACAACACCGTCAGCGAGTGGCGCCTGCGCCTGCTGCTGCGCCTGGGCCGCTGGGAAGACGCCTACGAACTGACCCGCCGCCTGCCCCAGGACCTGGCCAGCAGCAGCCGCTGGAAGTACTGGCAGGCACGCAGCCTGGAGCTGGCACAGCCGAACAACCCGCAGATCCCGCTGCTGTACAAGACCGTGGCGCGTGAGCGTGACTTCTATGGCTTCCTCGCCGCCGACCGGGCACAGACGCCGTACCAGTTGAACAACAAACCGCTGGTGCTGAGCCCGCAGTTGGTCAGCAAGGTGCGCAATACCCCGGGCATCCAGCGCGCCCTGGAGTTCCACGCCCGCGGCCAGATTGTCGAGGGCCGCCGCGAGTGGTACCACGTCAGCCGCCACTTCAACCGCGACGAAATGGTCGCCCAGGCGCGCCTGGGCTATGACCTGCGCTGGTACTTCCCGGCCATCCGCACCATCAGCCAGGCGAAGTACTGGGACGACCTGGACATCCGCTTCCCGATGGCCCATCGCGATACCTTGGTGCGCGAGGCCAAAGTTCGCGGCCTGCATTCGAGCTGGGTATTCGCCATCACCCGCCAGGAAAGTGCATTCATGGAGGATGCACGCTCCCCGGTGGGTGCCAGCGGCCTGATGCAGCTGATGCCGGCCACGGCCAAGGAGACCGCGCGCAAGTTCAGCATCCCGCTGGCGTCACCGGCGCAGGTGTTCAACCCGGACAAGAACATCCAGCTGGGCGCAGCCTACCTCAGCCAGGTGCATAGCCAGTTCAACGGCAACCGGGTGCTCGCTTCCGCGGCCTACAACGCCGGGCCCGGACGGGTACGGCAGTGGCTGAAAGGCGCCAAGCACCTGAGCTTCGATGTGTGGGTGGAGTCGATCCCGTTCGACGAAACGCGCCAGTATGTGCAGAACGTGCTGTCGTATTCGGTGATCTACGGACAAAAGCTGAACTCGCCGCAGCCGCTGGTGGACTGGCATGAGCGGTATTTCGATGACATGTAATATTTGTTGAGCCTGTGCTGGCCTCTTCGCGGGTAAACCCGCTCCTACAACAATTTGCAAACCCTTGTAGGAGCGGGTTTACCCGCGAAGAGGCCAGCACAGGCAACACAGCTATTCCAGAACCTCCACTTCCATTCCCACCTCCAGCCACCCACAACCATCCACCGCCAGGTTCTGCCCGAACAGCACATCCCCCTCCTTCTCGCGAAAGCTCTTCAGTGTGGCCATCGGCTCGCGGTCGGCACTGCGTTCCCCGGTTGCCGGATCGATAGTGGTGAAGATGCACCGCACACTGGGCTTGAGCACGCGAAATTCCAGGCTGCCGATACGAATCCGCTTCCAGCCATCCTCGGCAAACGGCTCCGCGCCCTGTACCACCAGGTTGGGCCGAAAGCGCAGCATCTCCATCGGCCGGCCAATACGCCGATTGAGCTCATCCAGCGAGCCCTGGCCAATCAGCAACAAGGGGAAACCATCCGGGAACGCTGCCCGGTCACTGTTGAAGCCATAGCCATTGGGCAGGTAACGCGCACGCTGTTCCGGGCAGTGCACCAGGCGCACGGCCTTGCCCAGCAACGCGCTAAGCCAGGCCGCCGCGGCATCGCCAGCGTCCGGTACGCGCAAGGTATCGCGCCAGATGGTCACCCCACGCAGGGCGTCATCGGCAGGCGGCACCGGCACAGCCAACGGCGCCAGCCCAGGGGCCAGCAGCAGCAACTGGCCGCTGTCGTCATCGCGTGCCTC
This sequence comes from Pseudomonas sp. 10-1B, assembly GCF_000935045.1. Lineage (GTDB taxonomy): Bacteria > Pseudomonadota > Gammaproteobacteria > Pseudomonadales > Pseudomonadaceae > Aquipseudomonas. Next base: position 86,370 of record NZ_JYKS01000024.1, on the reverse strand, counting down.
GATCTGGCCAAGTTGTGGCCAGGCACGCTGGGTCAGGAAGCGTCCGTTTTCCTCCTCGACCACCATCCAGCGCCGGTCACCCTGCAACCCCAACAAACCCACAGTGGATGCCTGCAGGCTTTGCGCCTGCGCTGACTTCACCGGGTATCGATACAGCTCACTGAGAAACATCCCTGCCGCCTCGCGTCATGGCAAATGCCAAGCTTATACCTGGCAGGGCCCGGTATCACGCAGTGGCGGCATCCAGCAGCAGGCGTTGCTTGACCACATCGACCAGACGATCAGGCTGGAACTTGGACAGGAAGTTGTCACAGCCTACCTTCTTGACCATGGATTCGTTGAAGCTGCCCGACAGCGAGGTATGCAGCACCACGTAAAGCCGCCGCAGACGGGCATCGCTGCGAATCTCGGTGGTCAGCCGGTAGCCGTCCATTTCCGGCATCTCGGCGTCGGTGAACACCATCAGCAGCTTCTCGCACACATCCTCGCCAGCGTCGGCCCAGCCCTTGAGCATGCGCAGTGCCTTCAAACCATCACTGGCCACGTGCAGCTTCATGCCCAACTGGGACAGGGTGTCACGCAACTGCGCCAGGGCCACGCTGGAGTCGTCCACCAGCAGCACCTCGCGACCGCGGGCCCGGGCCAGCACCGGGTCGGCAAGTTTTTCGCCGGAAACCCGGGCGTTATAGGGCACGATCTCGGCCAGTACCTTCTCTACGTCGATCACCTCCACCAGCTTGTCATCGACCTTGGTGATGGCGGTCAGGTAGTGTTGCCGCCCGGCGCTGGAAGGCGGCGGCATGATTGCCTCCCAGTTCATGTTGACGATGCGGTCGACCCCGCCCACCAGGAAGGCCTGCACCGAGCGGTTGTATTCGGTGACAATGATGGTGCTGTCCGGCCCCGGCTGCAGGGGGCGCATGCCGATCGCCTGGGACAGGTCGATCACCGGCAGGGTCTGGCCGCGCAGGTTGACCACCCCGCAGACAAAGGCGTGGCGCTGGGGCATCAGGGTCAGCTTGGGCAGTTGCAACACTTCCTGCACCTTGAACACATTGATCGCGAACAGCTGGCGGCCGCCCAGGCGAAACATGAGAATTTCCAGGCGGTTCTCACCCACCAGTTGCGTGCGTTGGTCTACCGTGTCGAGAATGCCAGCCATTGGAAAACCCCCAGGCTTGAGTCGAAAAAAGTGAAGTCATCCACCCTGTATCGGCGGCTTCACGCACACCTTGACCCTTGCGGGAAAATGCCGCGCAGACAATTGATATCACTTTAACATCATGTTTTACTGCGGGCACTCTGGATCAAAACAGCGAGGCAGAAAAAGTTCCTCACCTTAGCGCCGCATCAGGGAAACCCTTAGAGACAATCGGGTACAACCTGATGTTCGCGATATCCTTTAGCCATTAATGTGACGCCATTCTCATTGCATGAATGGAGTCAGGCTTTTGCTAGCTATCGTATCGGCGTGCCCGTCCCCTGCGCCACGCGCCGGGGGTTCATGATGGACAGCGCCTTATCGTTCAATGACGCCCTGCAGGGCTTCCTGCTGGATGCCCAGGTGTTGCTGACCCAGGCCCAGGAGTGCCTGCAGCACCTGGAACTGATCGACAACGACCCAGATGCCTGCCACTGCCTGGACCACACCCTCGACAGCCTCGCCCAGCAGGCCACGCGCCTGGGCCTGCGCGAAGTCGCCCACTACAGCACTGCCCTGCAGCAGTTGCTCGCACCGGCCTGCGACGGTGGTTGCCTGCAGCGCGAGGCCTTGCCCGCGATAGGGGCCTGCCTGACACTGCTGGCCTGGCAGCTGGAGTTGGTCGATACCCGTACCGGGCGGCTGAACCTGGACATCGGCGAGCAATTGGTGCTGCTGGGTGAGCTCGCCAAGGTCGTGCAGCAACCCTTCGCGCAAACCTGCACGTCCTGCGACGAGCAAGGTAGCGTATGCATCCACCCGCATAGCGAAGCGTTAGCCGGCACGCGCCCCGGCCGCTCATATCCAACGCATTAAGCCGAGGAAAAGTGCAACTAAGCACGTATATACAAGCCCCACCAAGGTCGAACTTGGGAAGTTCTCCAAGTTCACACGGGCCAAGTTGAATCATTGCCGCGCAAGTTACACGGCAAGTGCGTGTTGCGCGATCAATGGGTGGCACTCTGCTACCCCGAACCGCCCCACAGCCAGGCGTTTCAAGGCGTTACCCAGCCGCGACCGATGCACTGCGAAGTGGTAATATGCGCCCCCATAAACGCTTGCAACCTAGAGAAAGGTTGAAAGATCACGTGCTCGTACAAACATCGAAAGTACTGCGCCAAAGCCTCTGACAAGCATTGTGCAAGGCCTCCATCAGCAATACTTCAGTGGCTTCCCTACCTATGCTCCCACGCTTGAAGACTCTTTTGCGTTGCTGCTCCCGCGCTGACCTGCTGCGTTGGGTGACAGTTGGGCTGTGCGTGGCCTCCCTGGTCGCCAACCTGTCGCTGTACCTGGCCGACCGGGCGGTCCCGACCAGCCTGCTGGTGCTGCAGTTGGCCGCCACACTGGGCGTTGCCCTGCATCTGGGCCTGGGCGCCAGGTCGATCAGCCTGCGCCCGGCAGAACTGGCCGAGCGCATGCTCAAGGTGCAGGAAGACGAGCGCCAGCACCTGGGCCGGGAACTGCACGACGACATCGGCCAAATGCTCACCGCCGCCAAGCTGCAGTTGCAGTGGTTGCAACGGCGCATGCCCGACGAGCTGCAAGGTCACTGCGACGCCCTGCGCAGCACGCTGGACGACACCCTGGGCAACGTGCGCGATGTGTCCACCCTGCTCAACCCACGGCAGCTGGCCAGCCTTGGCCTCGAAGCCAGCCTGCGTGAGCATCTGGTGCGCACCCTTGCCAGCAGCGGCGTGCACTGGAGCCTGGCGTGCAACCAGCGCCTGGGCGGTATCGACGATGCCGTGGCCATGGCGGTGTTCCGCATTACCCAGGAGGCCGTGACCAACATGCTGCGCCACGCCCAGGCACGCAATCTGGTCATTCGCCTGCAGCGCACCCCGGAGGGGCTGGCATTGTCGATCCACGATGATGGCCGCGGCTTCGTCCCCGCCAGGCACCCGGCCGAGGCTGGCCAGCGCGGCCTGGCCGGCATGCAGGAGCGGGTAACCGCCTTGCAGGGCACCCTCGACATCACCAGCCAGCTCGGCCTGGGCACCTGCATCGAGGCGGTGTTCCCGTGGCCACCGCGCGCCCAGCAACGTGCCAGGAGTACTACCACCCATGACCTGTAGGCTGCTGCTGGTAGACGACCACTCGCTGATTCGCGCCGGGGTGCGCGCACTGGTCTGCGACATCCCCGGCTATTGCGTGATCGGCGAAGCCGATGACGGCAGCCAACTGCTCGAACAGGTGCGCACACTGGCACCGGACATCATCTTGCTGGACATCTCCATGCGCTCGACCAGCGGCCTGGATGCACTCACCCAACTGCGCGCCAGCGGCAGCACCTGCAAGGTGCTGATCCTGTCGATGCACACCGACCCGGACCTTATCATGCGGGCCCTGGAAAGCAGCGCCCATGGCTACCTGCTCAAGGACACCAGCGCCACCGAACTGGAACAGGCCTTGGGTGCGGTGCGCAACGGCGAGCGCTACCTCAGCCCGGCCATCGCCCACACGGTCATCAACCAGGCGCTGCGGCACACCAAGCAGGACAAGCAAGCTGGTAGCGAGCGACACAACCTCACTGCGCGGCAACTGGAAATCCTGCGCCTGATCGTGCGCGGCAAGTCGACCCGGGAAATCGCCACGGGCCTGGGCCTGTCGATCAAGACCGTGGAAACCCATCGCTCGCAAATCATGAAACGCCTGCAAATCCATGACGTGGCTGGCCTTGTGCTGTTCGCCGTGCGCGAGAAAATCATCAGCCTGGACGACTGAGCAATGGCGACCCTGCCGGCAGATGCAGGCGCAGTGCGGCGGGCCTGGCCTGGAAGCGCAGGTTGTCGGCCTGCAACGGCTCGCCATCGAGGTTGATGTCCAGCCCCTGCGAGCACTTGATCTCGACCCAGGGCAACCTGGCCCGGATGAACAGGCCGTCACCGGCCAACAACTCACGCAGGGCCCCTACCACCTCTTGCGGTGCTGGCAGGATGGCGATGTCGAGCAAGCCGTCGTTCACCACGGCCTCGGGGCACAATACCTGCCCGCCCCCGGCCTGGCGGCCATTGCCGATACCCAGCGCCAGCAAGTCCCCCTGCCAGTGGAAATCCGGCCCCTGCAGCTCCACCGAGGCCGCCTGCAGTTCGCTGAAGCGCGACAGCCCGGTGAACAGGTAGGCCGCGCCACCCAGCACTTTCTTCAGGTCTTCGGAGGTATTGGCGGTGACCTGGCTGCCAAACCCACCCGTGGCCATGTTGAGGAACAAGTGGTCGCCGGCCTGGCCCAGGTCAATCGCCTGCGCCGGTGCGTCCAACAGCGCCAGCGCCGCGGCAGGCTCCAGGGGCACGCCGGCAGCCTTGGCGAAATCATTGGCCGTGCCCAGCGGCAACAATGCCAGGCTGGCCTGGGCGCCCGCCAGCCCCATGGCTTCAGCGACATCGCGCAAAGTGCCATCCCCACCGCCAGCGACAATGTGGGTGTAGCCGCCAGCCAGCGCTTCGCCCACCAGTCGCTGGGCATCGCCTGCCTCCCAGGTTACCCGCACATCCAGCGGCCAGCCGCTGTCGCGCAGGCCATGTACGGCAGTGCGCAATTCGCCATTCATCGCCTGCTTGCCGTGCAGGATCAGCATTACCTTGCGCCCTTGCATCGCGCTTCTCCGTGAAGTGGACCAACCCAGATCTCGACCGTTTGCACTTACGAATCGTTGCATGCCCCGCAAAAAATAGCCGACTGACGCTCCTACAGTAGATCGCGTTGGCCGGTCATTTTTCCCACGCTCGAGAATGCGCGGCTATGCTCAGCAAATACCCTCTTTGCCAAGGACGCGCCCCCGGCAGTGGCTCACCACCTGCCGACAACGGGCGCGTCCTGTCATCTGCAGCATTCAGCGAGGATTCCGGGTCATGCGCATTCTCTGGACTCTGCCTTATCTACCCTGGCCGACCACCAGCGGCAGCAAGACCCGGCAATACCACCTGATCCGCGCACTGGCACAGCGGGGTCACCGGATTACCCTGCTAGTACAATCGAAAATCCCCCTCAGCGATGCGGCACGCGATACCCTGGAACCACTGCTCGAACGCCTGATCGTGCTGCCCCGGCGGCCACTGCACAGCCCAATGAACCTGCTGGCTGCGCCGATCATCGACTACCCCATGCGGGCAATCATCAATGGCCTGTCCCCTTGCCTGCGGCACTGCTTCGAGCAGTTGCTGGACGAGCCCTGGGATGTGATCCAGATCGAGCACAGCTACAGCTTTCAACCGTTCGAAAAAGCCCTGCAGACGCGCGGGCTACCCTACATGCTCAGCGAGCATACCCTCGAGTCGGTAATGGGCGGCGCCTGCCACGACCGCCTGCCCCTGTGGTTGCGCCCACTCAACGCCTTCGACCGCTGGCGCTACCGGCGCTGGGAACAGCGAGTGCTGCGCCAGCCCACCGAACTGGTGGCGGTCAGCGCCCACGATGCCGAGCTGATCGCGCAGATCAACGGGCGCCCGGTTAACGTGGTGGTGAATGGCGTGGATTGTGATTTCTACCAGCACGTGCAACCTGCACTGCACAGCCAGCGCCTGTTGTTCGTCGGCAACTTCGAGTATGGCGCCAACCTGGAGGCCATCGAGTGGGCGCTGGAAGAAATCATGCCGCAGGTGTGGATGAGCAACCCGGCGGTGCGCCTGGCGATTGCCGGGCATGCCATGCCGGCCAGCTGGAAGCTGCACTGGAACGATCCACGCATCGAATGGCTCGGCTACCGCCCCGATCTGCGCGAACTACAACGGCGTTCGGCACTGTTCTTCGCACCGCTGCGCTATGCCGGTGGCTCCAAGGTGAAAATCCTCGAAGCGATGGCCGCCGGCCTGCCGGTGATCACCACCGGCAAAGGCGTATCAGGCCTGGCGGCAAACAACGGCGAGCACTACCTGGGCAGTGATGACGGCGACCAACTGGCCCTGCTGATCACTCAGTTGCTCAACCAACCCTGGCGCATGAGCCAGCTGAGTGATGCCGGGCGCCGCTTCGCCCGCCAGCGTCATGACTGGAGCATGGCCGCGCAGCAATTGGAGCATGTACACATGCGCCTGGCCCAGGCGGCGGGGGCCGAAGCAGCGCCGCTGGCCAGTGCCTGGCTGGGCCGCTCAGCCAAGTAGCTCGCTGAAGGGAATGAATGGCACGCTGTCGCCCGGCTTCGGCGTGCTGCCTTCCCGTACTTCCACCAGCCCTTCGGCCCAGGCCGCGCTGCGCAGCACGCCAGAGCTCTGGTTCTTGTAGATGCGCACCTGGCCTTGCTCGATGCGCGCGCGCAGGTACTCGCGCCGCGTGCCAGGCTTGGGCCAGTCGAACCCTGCCGGCATGTCGAAACGCAGTGGTATGACATCGACCACGCCCTGGCGCCGCAACAGGTAGGGCCGGGTCAGCAAGCCAAAGGTGACCAAGGTCGAGGCCGGATTGCCCGGCAGGCCGATCACCGGTACCCCCTGGAAGTGGCCGAAGGTCAACGGCTTGCCTGGCTTGATCGCCAGTTTCCACAAGGCCAGCTCGCCGGCTTCGCGCAGGGCGGCACCGAGGTAGTCGGCTTCGCCCACCGAAACCCCGCCGGTGGACAGAATCAGGTCGACATCGCCCAGCTCGGCCAGGCAGGCGCGGGTGCGTGCCAGGTCGTCCGGCAGGATGCCCGCATCGACCACCTCGCAGCCCAGCCGCTGCAACCAGCTGACCAGCAGCCGGCGGTTGCTGTTGTAGATCTGCCCTGGCCCCAGTGGCAGGCCGGGCTCGACCAGTTCGTCGCCAGTGGATAGCACGGCCACCCGGACCTTGCGTATCACGTCCAGACGGCCATACCCCAGGGTCGCCGCCAGGCCCAGCTCGATCGGCCCAAGGCGCGTGCCAGCGCACATCACCTGCTCACCCTTGCGGGTTTCCTGGCCCTGGGGGCGGATGTTCTGCTCGGTTTTCAACGCTTCGAGAAAGCGTACCCGGCCATCGTCCAGCACTTCGGTGTTTTCCTGCATCTCGACGCAATCGGCACCTTCGGGCACCGGCGCCCCGGTGAAAATGCGCGCACAGGTACCCGCTTGCAGCGGTTGTGGCGCATGGCCGGCGAAAATCCGCTGGCTGACCGCCAGTGGCTCGCCCTGCCAGTCGGCCAGGCGCAGGGCATAACCGTCCATGGCACTGTTCGGCCAAGGGGGCAGGTCGAGCGTGGCGACCAGGTCGGTTGCCAGCACACGGCCTTCGGCCTCGGCCAGCGACAGGTTCTCGATGTCCCGGATCGGCGCCGCCTCGGCCAACGCCAGCAACCGTTCCAGGGCTTGTTCCACCGGCATCAGTGGCCGGGCCTGGCTGACCTCAGCCACGGCTATCACAGGCCGCTGCCTGCTTCAGGTGCGGCACAAAATTGCACGGCCGATGGCGCGCATCGAGCTGTTCGGCGAGGATACCGTCCCAGCCGGTGCGCACCGCATTGGTCGAACCCGGCAGGCAGCACACCAGGGTACCGTTGGCCAGCCCGGCCAGGGCACGCGACTGCACGGTGGAGGTGCCGATATCGGCCACGGAAATCTGCCGGAACAACTCACCAAACCCCTCCACCTGCTTGTCCAGCAGACAGGCCACGGCCTCGGGCGTGCTGTCGCGGCCGGTAAAACCGGTGCCGCCGGTAATCAGCACCACCTGCACGCTGTCATCGGCAATCCAGGTGGCGACCTGGGCGCGGATCTTGTACAGGTCGTCCTTCAGCAGCACGCGCTGAGCCAGGCGGTGGCCGGCTGCGCTCAGACGGTCGACGAACAGCTGGCCGGAGGTGTCGGTATCGAAAGTGCGGGTGTCGCTAACCGTGAGCACGGCGATATTCAGCGGCACGAAAGGGGTATCTGCCTTGGCTTTCATGGGGTCCGTCACAAGAAGATGGGATGGTCGCAGTTATAACACAACGCGTGCCCTGCACAGCGTCGTGCCCATGGCCCTTGCCCTCGATCAATGCCCTGGTTTTGCCGCTATGCTGCACTGTAGAAGGAACTTGCGTGGACGCCCTGCGTCTTAACTGTCATCAAGCACCATCGCACTGGAGAAACACGATGATTCAACGGACCCTACCCGCTTTCCTGCTCGCCCTGGGCCTGGGCGCCCTCGCGGGCTGCGCATCGCCCACCGTCATTACCCTGAACGATGGTCGCGAAATCCAGGCCACCGACACACCGTCGTATGATGAAGACTCCGGCTTCTACGAATTCGAGCAACTGGACGGCAAGCGCACACGCCTGAACAAGGACCAGATCCGCACCGTCAAAGAGCTCTGATCGGGACCTCCGATTTTGCAAACGCCCTTTTAACAACAAGGGCTTGCGTGCAAAAACGGGATGCAGTAGGATTTGCTCCATCGGAGTGTAGCGCAGCCAGGTAGCGCGTCTCGTTCGGGACGAGAAGGCCGCAGGTTCGAATCCTGTCTCTCCGACCAAATCCTGATCAAAAAAAGCCCGCTATATAGCGGGCTTTTTGTTGTGCCTGGAAAAATATCGCAGGCCTGATAGGCGGCCTATGGGTGCAACTGTCTTACTATTGCCTGGACTGGCCTCATCGCCGGCAAGCCAGCTCCCACCTCGACGGCATAGGCCTCAAGCCCTGTGCAGTACCTGTGGGAGCTGGCTTGCCGGCGATGAGGCCGGCCCAGGCAATACAAGACAGTTGCTCCCATGGTTTGAAGCCCTATGCGGTCCTTGTGGGAGCAGCGTGGTCCGTGTCAGGCGCTCAGGCGGGAGGTGACTTCGCCCAGTTGCCCCGACAACCCATGCAGGCGCTGCCCCGCCTGCTCGGTATGCTGTACCGCCTGCTGATTGGCCGTGGCGATGCGGGTGATTTCGATCAGGTTGCGCGAGATGTCCTCGGCCACGCTGGTCTGCTCTTCGGCTGCCGTGGCGATCTGCCGATTCATGTCGCGGATCGCCTCCACCGCCAGGGTAATGCGCTGCAGCATCTGCCCCGCCTGCTGCACCTGTTCGGCGCCCTCTTCACTGCGCTGCTGGCCGCTTTCGATGGCCTTGACCGCTTCCACCGCTCCCGACTGCACCGCTTCGATGATCTGGTGGATCTCGGCGATCGACGCCGCTGTGCGCTGGGCCAGGCTACGCACCTCATCGGCCACCACCGCAAAACCACGCCCGGCCTCGCCGGCGCGGGCCGCTTCGATAGCCGCGTTGAGCGCCAGCAAGTTGGTCTGCTCGGCAATGCCACGGATCACTTCGAGGACCTTGCCAATCCGTGTGCTGTCATGTTCCAGCTCACGAATCACCACCGCCGTGCTGGCGATTTCGCGGTTGACCACGCCGATGATGTCGATGGTCTGCTGCATCACCTGCTCGCCCGCCTGGGCGCTATGGTCGGCATCGTCCGCCGCACGAGCGGCCTCGGCGGCGTGGCGGGCAACTTCCTGGGCAGTGGCCGACATTTCGTGCATGGCCGTGGCCACCTGGTCGGTACGCTGGAACTGGTCATGGGTGCCGCTGGCCATGTCGCCGGCGATACTGCGCAACTGGCCGCTGGCACCTTCCAGCTCCTGGGCATTGTCCTTGAGACGGCCGACGGTGTCGGCGAGGAAGTCGCGCAAGGTGTTGGCTGCCCGTGCCAGGCGCCCCAGTTCGTCCTCCCGGCGGCTGTCCACCCGGGCGGCAAAGCGGCCCTGGCTGAGCTGCGCGACATACTCGATCAACTGGCGGATCGGTTCGACCAGGCTGCGGTTGACCAGCCACAGGCTGAGCAGCCCTACCAGCACCGCCGAGCCCAGCATAACCAACAGGCCCAGCCATACCGTGCGCTCGGCGCTGGCGTTGAGGCTGACGGCGCGCTGGCGGGCATCGGCGCGCAGTTGCTCGACCAGTTCGCTCATCTGCTCGCTGGCGGCGCGGTCCACGCCCTTGACCGCCAGGTCGCCGGCAACCGGGTCGCCACCAGCGGCGATGAAGGCCTGGCGGCCCTGGGCATAGGCCTGGCCCAGCTGGCGGTGGCTATCACGCAGTTGCTGCAGCGGCGCTTTGAGCCTAGCGTCGCTGCTGTCGATCAGTTGCCCGAGCAGTTGCTGCACCTGCTGCTCGCGGGCCTGGAACTGCTGCCAGTACTTGTCCATCTCCGCCGGCTGGCGCCCGCGCAGCAACACGTTCTTCCATTCCTGCACCTGGATCTTGAACTGCAGGTTGGCTTCGTCGATCAATTGCGAAGTCCGCAGCGGCCCGTCGACCAGCTCGGCATAGCCACGCACGCTGGACGAGAGAAACTGGAAACACACCAGGGCGATCAACAACATCGTCACCAGGCTGCTACCGAGCAGGAAGAGAATTTGCATTCTGAGGGATTTACGCACCATCTTGGATCTCGGGAACCAGGGGAAAGGCTGAGGGCCGCGATGCAGCCCCCGTTACTGGCAGGCCAAAAAAAAGCTGCCATCAAGCAATGGCAGCCAGGTCGAGCACTTACGCAACAGTTGAGCTAGATACTCTCAGGCAATTACTACAAAAATGTTACAACCCCGCGACAAGCTAGCCGCTGCTGAACTGCAAGGCCGCCAGCCGTGCATACAGCGGGCTTTCCTCGATCAACTGGCGATGGCTGCCCACCGCCACCAGTCGGCCCTTGTCGATTACCGCAATACGGTCGGCATGCTGCACCGTGGCCAAGCGATGGGCGATCACCAACGTGGTACGCCCGGCCATCAGGCTGGGCAGCGCCTGCTGGATCAGGTGCTCGCTCTGCGCATCGAGGGCACTGGTGGCTTCGTCCAGCAACAGGATGGGCGCATCGACCAGCAACGCACGGGCAATGGCCAGGCGTTGCCGCTGCCCGCCGGACAGGCCAATGCCGCCCTCGCCCAATGGCGTCTGGTAACCCTGCGGCAACTGCCGGATAAATTCGTCGGCATGGGCACCGCGGGCCGCCGCCTCTACTTCGGCCAACGTCGCTTCGGGTCGACCATAGCGAATGTTGGCCTCGACCGTGCCGCGAAACAGCGAGGGGTTTTGCGCCACCAGGGCGAACTGCTGGCGCAACTGGTCGGGGTCGAGTTCGGTAAGCGCCTGGCCATCGAGCAGGATGCGCCCTTGCTGGGGGTCGTAAAACCGCAGCAACAAGTCGAACAGGGTCGACTTGCCCGCCCCCGAGGGGCCCACCAGGGCCACGGTCTGCCCTGGCTCGATGGCCAGGCTCAGGCCATCGATGGCCGCCACCGAGGGACGTGACGGGTAGGCAAATACCAACTGTTGCAGCTCGATACGCCCGGTAGCCCGCTGCTGCGGCAGTGCCTGCACCACGGCAGGCGGCAGGATCGCACTGCGCGCCGCCAACAGCTCGGCAATGCGCTCGGCTGCGCCTGCCGCACGCTGCAGCTCGCCGATCACCTCGCTGAGGGTGCCAAAGGCGCTGCCGACGATCAGGCTGTAGAACACGAAAGCGGCCAGCTCGCCCGCGGAAATACGCCCGGCGATCACGTCCATGCCACCAACCCACAGCATCACCCCCACCGCACCCAGCACCAGCACGATCACCAAGGTGATCAGCCAGGCACGCTGGGCAATTCGCTGCCGGGCCACGCTAAACGCCGCTTCGACCGTACCGGCGAACAGTTCGCGGTCATGCGCCTGGTGGTTGTAGGCCTGCACGGTCTTGATCTGCCCCAGGGTCTCGGCCACGTAGCTGCCCACATCGGCGACCCGGTCCTGGCTCTGCCGCGACAGGCTGCGCACCCGGCGGCCAAATAGCAGGATGGGCGCCAGCACCAACGGCAGGGCCACCACCACGATGCTGGTGAGCTTGGGGTTGGTGATGAACAGCAACACCACCCCGCCAATGACCATCAGGACGTTGCGCAGGAACATCGACAGCGATGAACCGATCACCGACTGCAGCAAGGTGGTATCGGCGGTCAGCCGCGACTGGATCTCGGAACTACGGTTGTCTTCGAAGAACCCCGGATGCAGGCTGATCAGGTGGTCGAACACGGCACGGCGGATATCGGCCACACAGCGCTCGCCAATCCACGACACCAGGTAGAAACGGCTGAAGGTGCCCACCGCCAGGGCCAGCACCAGCACCAGGAACAGCCCGATGGTCTGGTTGAGCTGATGCGCGGAGCGGGTCATGAAACCCTGGTCCACCAGCAGGCGGATGCCCTGGCCCATGGACAAGGTGATGGCGGCGGTGACCACCAGGGCCAGCAAGGCCAGCAGCACCTGGCGACGGTACGGACGAACGAACTGCCAACCCAGGCGCAAGGCGCGGCGTTGGCGAGGGGAAACCGATTCGGGCATGGCGGCGACCAAAATGGCGGGGAAGCCGCAGACTACCACTCATCCAGGCCCGGGGAACCCTTGCAGGTCGCTATAGCCTATCGATCTAAGCAGGCTCTGGAGCTTTACCAGCGTTTCTGCTGGACTGTTCCTGCCGTGGCACCGCAGGCCCTGTCACAGGCCAGTCACGGCGCAGGGTTAGCCTGAGCTTGAACCTGATGAGGAGACAATACATGAGCTTGCAGCATGGCAGCGACAACCAGAAGCCCCAGACCACCCCACAAGCGCAGGTGTGCGGTTCGGTCATCGATGCCAAGGGGCGCGAAGTACCGATCACCGAGCAGATGATCCAGCAGGCCTGCAAGACACTGGAAGAAAGCCGGGACGAGCGCGTGCGCAAGGGTTGATCGGCGAATTTCTTGCAACCCGGCGCTTGCGCCGGTTTTTTATTGGGAGCAACTGTTTGTATTGCCTGGGCTGGCCTCATCGCCGGCAAGCCAGCTCCCACCTCGACCGCATGGGCCTCAAGACCTGTGCAGTACCTGTGTGTGGCTTGCCGGCGATGAGGCCAGTCCAGGCAATAAAAGACAGTGCTCCCACAGGTAACGCGCAGATCTAAAGCTTTGCGCAATCCCTGTGGGAGCTGGCTTGCCGGCGATGCTGTCAGACCAACACCCCACCCAAGGCACTGACCAGCTGCGCCAACTGCGGCGACTCCCCGCGCAAGCGCACCGCCAGCCCTTCGATCTCACGCCGTGGCGGGTACTGCTTGCGCAACTGGTCGAACGCCGCCCGCTGCTGCTGCGGGTCGTCGCTCAGGCTGCGGCGAAAATCGGCATCGTCCCGGCGCGGGTCGTACACGGCGCGGCACAGGGTCGCCAATGCCCAGGCCGGGTCGCTGCTGGCATCCAGTTCGATCTGCGCCAGCGGCGGCCTGGGTAGCAGGTCGGCCAGTTGCACCTGTTCATCCACACCCAGGAAGCGGCACAACGCCTGGTAGATCTGCGCAGTGCCACGCTGGCGGCCATCGAGGCTGTAGCCGGCAATGTGTGGCGAAGCCAGCGTGCACAGGTCGGCCAACGTCAGGTCGACCTGCGGCTCGCCCTCCCACACATCGAGCACCGCATGCACGTCTTCACGGTCCAGCAACAGCTCGCGCAGGGCCGCGTTGTCCACCACCGGGCCACGGCTGGCATTGACCAGCCAGGCACCCGGGCGCAGTTGCGCCAGTTGCGCCTGGCCCAACAGGTGCCAGGTCGGGTGCTCGCCGCCGCGCTGCAATGGGGTATGCAGGCTGATCACATCGCATTGCTGCAGGATGGTCTCGAGGCTGACGTAGTCGCCGCCCTCGGCGGCCTGGCGCAGCGGGTCGCACACCAGCACCTTCCAGCCCAGACCATGCAGCACTCGCACCAGGCGCCCCCCCACCTCACCCGCGCCCACCACGCCGTACACGCGTTCAGGCAGTGCCACGCCGTCCAGCTCGGCCAGGGTCAGCAGGCTACCCAGCACGTAATCCACCACGCCGCGGGCATTGCAGCCCGGCGCACTGCTCCAGCGAATGCCGGCTTCGGCAAAGTAGTCCAGGTCCAGGTGGTCGGTGCCGATGGTGCAGGTACCGACAAAACGCACACGGCTGCCTTCGAGCAACTGGCGGTCGACCTTGGTCACCGAGCGCACCAGCAGTATGTCGGCGTCCTTGACGCTTGCCGCATCGAGGCTTCGGCCCGGGTAGCGGCGGATTTCGCCAAAACCCTGGAAGAAGGCATCGAGCAGCGGGATGTTCTCGTCGGCAACTATCAGCATGGCGCTCTCCTGTCTGGGGAACGCAGTGTAGGCGCAACGCCGGGCGTGTTCCAGAGCGGTTCAGTCGGCTTTCTTGCGGATCCAGTACAGGAAGGTACCGGCGTGCTCCTGCTGCTGCAGCAATTCGTGGCCGAGGAAGTTGCAGAATTTTGGGATGTCGCGGCGGGTCGAGGGGTCGGTGGCGATGACCTTGAGCAGGCCGCCAGCGGCCAGGTCACGCACGTGCTGGTGCAGCATCATCACAGGTTCCGGGCAGTTCAGGCCGGTGGCGTCGAGGATGGCGTCGGGGGTGAAATCGGTCATGGGGGGCTCCGCAAATGATGGTCATTGTCGCGCATAGCGCGACGCCGTCCAAGCACCGCTTGCAAGCCCACCGCTGCCGCTACCGCTCTTGATCTTGATCTTGATCTGGCTTTTGATCTTGATCTTGATCTTGATCTTGATCTTCGCGACTTCAGGAGGCCGAACGCAGGTCTTGCGGAGGGAGGTGACGGGCATGGATGCCCGTCAAGCGCTGAGGCCCCATGGATGGGGCCTGCAGCGCGTACTCCCGGGAGCGAGGCCGGAGTGAGGGAACCCCGGAGCGCAGCGCAGGGGCCGGATGATGGGAGCGCAGCGTTTTTTGGTTACTTTTTGTCGCGTTTGACAAAAAGTGACTCGCCGTAAGGCGAAAAGGTGAGTATGCGTCGCCATCGCAAACGGACTGTTCGCCGTTTCAATACCGCCGCATAAGCTCTTGCTCTTGCTCTGAGGGCGTGGGCCTTAACACAGTGTAAACATTCGTTCGCGATGGTGGCGCCAAGTCACCTTTCCGCCCTTCCGGCGGGTTACTTTGGTCTTGGCCAAAGTAACCAAAGCCGCCCGCTCCCATCATCCGGCCCCTACGCTGCGCTCCGGGGTCCCCTCGCTACGGGCATGCTCCCGGGAGTACGCGCTGCAGGCCCCATCCATGGGGCCTCAGCGCTTGACGGGCATCCATGCCCGTCACCTCCCTCCGCATGCCCTTCGCTCGGCCTCCTGAAGTCGCAATCTGCGGCGCCTGAACTATCGCGCGCTTAGAAGCAAAAGCAAAAGCGGAAGCGGAAGCGGAAGCAAATCGATAGCTTCGCTCGCGCTCGTCAGCGCGCTTTCAGATCCAGCCGGCGCAGATGGCAGGTCACTTCCTCACGGTCGTGATACAGCTGCTTGCAGGCAATCGATACCTTGATCTTGCGCGCCTTGAACGTCGCCTCCATGCGGTCGAGCAGCCGCCGCACTTCGGCGTAGCGTTGCTTCATCGGCAACTTCAGGTTGACCACCGCCTCGCGGCACAACCCCTCGCCCAGCCAGGTTTCGATCAACGAAGTGGTGCGCGCCGGCTTCTCGACGATGTCGCACACCATCCAGTCCACCGGCTGCTTCGGCTGCCAGGTAAAACCATCGGCCATCAGGTGCTGAACCAGCCCGGTATCCATCAGGCTCTCGGCCATCGGCCCGTTATCGATGGCAGTCACCAGCATGCCGCGACGCACCAGCTGGTAAGTCCAGCCGCCCGGCGAGGCGCCCAGGTCGACGCCGGTCATGTCATCACCCAGGCGCTGCTCCCACTGCTCACGCGGGATGAACTGATGCCAGGCTTCTTCCAGCTTGAGGGTCGAACGGCTAGGTGCCTCGCGGGGGAACTTCAAACGCGGGATGCCCATCGGCCACAACGCGCTGTTGTTGGCCGGGGCAACGCCGGCGAATACCCGTCGGCCGCTGATGAAGGTGAGCAACAGCCGTGGGCGGCTGGCGTCGTCGACCAGGCGACCGGCCTTTTCCAGGGCCTTGCGCAGCGGTACTTCGAACTTGCGACAAAAGGTGGACAATTCCTTGCCTTCGTTGCTGTCCAGCACTTCCAGCCACAAGCTGCCGAACACCGGGAAGTCGGCCAGATGCTCCAACAGCACGCTGATACGATCGCTCTCCGGCAGTTCCACATAACCGCCACGGGCCCACTGCCGTGGGAAAATTAGCTCGCTGAAACGCAGGCCCCCCATCAGCCGCTCGGCACCGCCCTCCTCAGTACAGACAAACTCGGCGCTGGCGCTTTGCGGCTTGCCTTTGGCATAGCCGGCAATGCCCAGGCGGGCGGCATGTTCGCTGATTTCGGCGCAAACCTCGCCCTCGAAACCGGGCCGGCAATGCATGAACAGGGTATTCATCTTTCACTCCACTACGGCTGGCGCGCCACAGGCGCCGGCAGGGCGGCGATGATAAAGGAAGATCGGAACCTGCGACACACCCCGCCGGTCCAGAAAAGGGTCAGGTGGCGCAAACCGGTCTAACCTGACCATTCAGCCAGGTCCGTGCCGTGCGGACCGATACACAACGGTGCCACCGGCAACCCCTGAGTCGTTGCCGGGCACCGGCGCAGAAGGAGTTGGCAATGCCCTCGCTCGATAGCCTGAACACCCTCAAACCCCTGAAGGTCGGCAACCAGACCTACCACTACTTCAGCCTCACCGAGGCCGCCCGCCAACTGGGCGACCTGCAGCGCCTGCCCATGTCGCTGAAGGTGCTGCTGGAAAACCTGCTGCGCTGGGAGGACGGCAAGACCGTCACCGGCGACGACCTGCGCGCCCTCGCCCAATGGCTGGGCGAACGCCGTTCCGACCGGGAGATCCAGTACCGCCCGGCGCGGGTGCTGATGCAGGACTTCACCGGCGTGCCGGCCGTGGTCGACCTGGCCGCCATGCGCGCGGCCATGGCCAAGGCCGGTGGCGATCCGCAGCGGATCAACCCGCTGTCACCAGTGGACCTGGTGATCGACCACTCGGTGATGGTCGACCGCTACGGCACGCCGCAGGCCTTCGGCCAGAACGTCGACATCGAGATGCAACGCAATGGCGAGCGCTACGCCTTCCTGCGCTGGGGCCAGAGCGCCTTCGACAACTTCCGCGTGGTACCACCGGGCACCGGCATCTGCCACCAGGTCAACCTGGAATACCTGGGCCGCACGGTGTGGACCCGTGAAGCCGATGGCCGTACCTACGCCTTCCCCGACACCTTGGTCGGCACCGACTCGCATACCACCATGATCAACGGCCTGGGCGTGCTCGGCTGGGGTGTCGGTGGCATCGAGGCCGAGGCGGCCATGCTCGGCCAGCCGGTGTCGATGCTGATCCCCGAAGTGATCGGCTTCAAGCTCACCGGCAAGCTGCGCGAAGGCATCACCGCCACCGACCTGGTGCTGACCGTGACGCAGATGCTGCGCAAGAAAGGCGTGGTGGGCAAGTTCGTCGAGTTCTATGGCGACGGCCTGGCTGAACTGCCGTTGGCCGACCGCGCGACCATCGCCAACATGGCCCCGGAATACGGTGCCACCTGCGGTTTCTTCCCGGTCGACCAGGTGACCCTGGACTACCTGCGCCTATCGGGCCGCCCCGAGGCGACGGTGCAACTGGTCGAGCAGTACTGCAAAGCCCAGGGCCTGTGGCGCCTGCCGGGCCAGGAGCCGCTGTTCAGCGACGCCCTGGCGCTGGACATGAACGAGGTCGAGGCCAGCCTGGCAGGGCCCAAGCGGCCGCAGGACCGCGTGGCGCTGGGCCAGGTCAGCCAGGCCTTCGACCACTTCATCGAACTGCAACCCAAGCCGTTGGCCAGGGAAGTTGGCCGCCTGGAAAGCGAAGGTGGCGGCGGCGTGGCGGTAGGCAACACCGACCAGGCCGGCGAGATCGACTACAGCCATCAAGGCCAGACCCACACTCTGCGCGATGGCGCCGTGGTGATTGCCGCGATCACCTCATGCACCAACACCTCCAACCCCAGTGTGATGATGGCAGCCGGGCTGGTGGCGAAAAAAGCCCTGGAAAAAGGCCTGCAACGCAAACCCTGGGTCAAGAGCTCGCTGGCACCGGGCTCCAAGGTGGTCACCGACTACTTCAAGGCGGCTGGGCTCACCCCCTATCTGGACCAACTGGGTTTCGACCTGGTCGGCTATGGCTGCACCACCTGCATCGGTAACTCCGGCCCGCTGGATGAAGCCATCGAGAAAGCCATTGGCAGCGCCGACCTCACCGTGGCCTCGGTGCTGTCGGGCAACCGCAACTTCGAAGGCCGCGTGCACCCGCTGGTCAAGACCAACTGGCTGGCTTCGCCGCCGCTGGTGGTGGCCTACGCCTTGGCCGGCAGCGTGCGCCTGGACCTGACCCGCGACCCGCTGGGTACCGGCAAGGACGGCCAACCGGTGTACCTGCGTGACATCTGGCCCAGCCAGCAGGAAATCGCCGCTGCCGTGGCCAAGGTCGACACGGCGATGTTCCACAAGGAATACGCCGAAGTGTTCGCCGGCGATGCACAATGGCAAGCGATCGAGGTGCCACAGGCGGCCACCTATGTGTGGCAGGCCGACTCCACCTATATCCAGCATCCACCGTTCTTCGACGACATCGGCGGGCCGCCACCACAGATCGTCGACATCCAGGGCGCGCGGATCCTGGCGCTGCTGGGCGACTCGGTAACCACCGACCACATCTCCCCGGCCGGCAACATCAAGGCCGACAGCCCCGCCGGGCGCTACCTGCGCGAACAGGGTGTGGAACCACGCGACTTCAACTCCTACGGCTCGCGGCGTGGCAATCATGAAGTGATGATGCGCGGCACTTTCGCCAACATCCGTATCCGCAACGAAATGCTCGCAGGCGAGGAAGGCGGCAATACCTTGTACGTGCCCACTGGCGAGAAGCTGTCGATCTACGACGCGGCCATGCGCTACCAGCAGGAAGGTACCCCGCTGGTGGTGATCGCCGGCCAGGAATACGGCACCGGCTCAAGCCGCGACTGGGCAGCCAAGGGCACCAACCTGCTGGGGACCAAGGCAGTGCTGGCGGAGAGTTTCGAACGTATTCACCGCTCCAATCTGGTGGGTATGGGCGTGCTGCCGTTGCAGTTCAAGGCCGGGCACAACCGCAAGCAACTGGGGTTGACCGGCAAGGAGCGGATAGATGTGCAGGGCTTGAACGGCGCGCAGATCCGCCCGGGCATGAGCCTGCCGTTGCGCATCACCCGCGAGGATGGGCAGCAGGAACAGATCGAGGTGTTGTGCCGGATCGACACTTTGAATGAGGTGGAGTACTTCAAGGCGGGGGGGATTCTGCATTATGTGTTGCGTCAGCTGATTGCTGGTTGAAACGGGTAGATCCGGCTGGAGATTTGCCCTGCTCTTGAGATCGAGCGCCGCCCGCGTGGCGCTCGATGCTGGCTCTCGGCCCGCCGATCAGTCATCATTCGACTCATCCGTCATTAAACAGCAGTAAAAACGCAATAATGACGCCAACTGGCTTGAACTTGCTCGCTGACTACTCCAAATCGAGTAATGGCTCATTGCCACAGATCAAGCATATTAAATATCCATTCAATAAAACCAGTGGCTTGCCGATACCTATCGAAAGCCCTGCGGACTATCAACCCATGCGTAACAACCAGCCGATTACCCAGCGAGAACGGACTTTCCCTGCCCAGCAGCGGTTGATCTCCACCACCAATGCCAAAGGGGTGATCACCTACTGCAACGATGCCTTCATCGAAATCAGCGGTTTCACCCGCGAGGAGCTGACTGGCGCGCCGCACAACCTGGTACGCCACCCCGACGTACCGCCTGCTGTGTTTGCCCACATGTGGCAAACCCTCAAGCAGGGCCAGCCGTGGATGGGCATCGTCAAGAACCGCTGCAAGTCCGGCGACCACTACTGGGTCAACGCCTATGTCACGCCAGTTTTCGACAACAACCAGGTAGTCGGCTTCGAGTCGGTGCGGGTCAAGCCCAGCGCCGAGCAGATACGCCGCGCCGAGGCGTTGTACCAGCGCATCAACCAGGGCAAACCGCCGGTACCGCGCCGGGACAAGTGGCTGCCGGTGCTGCAAGACTGGCTGCCGTTCATCCTGATCAGCCAGGTGGGCTTCCTGATCGGCAACTGGCTTGGCCATTCCTGGGGCTTCGCCCTGGCCGCCGGGCTTTCCGTACCCCTCGGCCTGCTCGGCCTGAGCTGGCAGCAGCGCGGCCTCAAGCGCCTGCTGCGCCTGGCCGAGCAGACCACCTCCGACCCGCTGATCGCGCAGATGTTCACCGATAGCCGCGGCGTGCAGGCGCGCCTGGAAATGGCCATGCTCAGCCAGGACGCACGCATGAAAACCTGCCTGACCCGCCTGCAGGACAGCGCCGAACACCTCAGCGAACAGGCGCGCCAGTCCGACGCCCTGGCGCACAAGAGTTCCTCGGGGCTGGAGCGCCAGCGGGTAGAAACCGAGCAGGTCGCTGCCGCGGTCAACCAGATGGCCGCCACCACCCAGGAAGTGGCCAACCACGTGCAGCGCACAGCCGACGCAACCCAGGAAGCCAACCGCCTGACCAGCCAGGGCCGGCAGATTGCCGGGGAAACCCGCGAGGCCATTGAGCGCCTGTCGGCGGCGGTGGGCGAGACCGGCCAGACGGTCACGCAGTTGGCCAAGGACAGTGACGAGATTGGCGGCGTGGTGGACGTGATCAAGGGCATTGCCGACCAGACCAACCTGTTGGCGCTGAACGCAGCCATCGAAGCGGCGCGTGCTGGTGAGATGGGCCGTGGCTTTGCCGTGGTGGCTGACGAAGTACGCCAGTTGGCCCAACGCACCGCCGAGTCCACCGGGCAGATCCATGGCCTGATCGCCAAGCTGCAACAAACCGCCAGCAATGCCGTGCTGACCATGGAAACCGGCCACCGCCAGGCGCAGGAAGGCGTCGACCGCGTGATGCAGGCCGACGAGGCACTGGTGGGGATCAGCGAAGCGGTGGCCAACATTACCGACATGGCCACCCAGATTGCCGCGGCGACCGAGGAACAGACTGCGGTGGCCGACGAGATCAGCCGTAATATCAGCACCATCGCCGAGCTGGCCGACCAGACCGCCGAACAGGCCCAGCACTCGGCACTGCTCAGCGAAGAACTGACCAGCACGGCGGGAAGCCAGTACTCGCTGGTGGAGCGGTTCAACCGCTAAGGCCTGGCACACACTTTCCCTGTGGGAGCACCTGTCTTGTATTGCCTGGACTGGCCTCATCGCCGGCAAGCCAGCTCCCACAGGTACGGTGCTGGCTTCGAGTTAACGCTGTGCCGTGGGAGCGGCCTTGTGTCGCGATAGGGCTGCGCAGCAGCCCCAGCGATACCAGCGGCCCCACAAGGACTGTAAAAGCCCGACTACCTGCGTTACCAGTCCAGGCAAAGACGGCTCTCGAAATAGCGCTCTTCGCCGCTCAACGGGTCCTTGAAACGCAAGCTCTGCGCCAGCAATTTCAACGGCCGCTGATAGTCATCCTCTTCCTTGAGCAACTGCGGATAGAACGGGTCATTGCAGATCCCTGCCCCCAAGGCCGCCATGTGCACACGCAACTGATGGGTCTTGCCGGTTACCGGTGACAACCCGTAGCGCCACAGCTCACCGTTCTTCTCCAGCACTTCGGCCAGGGTTTCGCTGTTGTCCTCCCCTGCCACCTCATGCATGCGGAAAAACGGCTCGCCATGCACCAGGCGGCTTTTGTGCACCAGCGGAAAGTCATGCTGCGGCATGGCTGCGGCAATGGCCTGGTAACGCTTGTCGATACGCCGCTCGGGGAACAGGCGCTGGTAGGCACTGCGGGTGTGCGGGTTGGCGGAGAACAGCACAAGCCCGGCGGTATGCCGGTCGATGCGGTGCAACGGCACCAGATGTGGATTGCCCAGGCGGCGGATCAGGCGGCGCAGCAAGGTCTGCTCGACATATTCACCGGTCGGCGTGACCGGCAGGAAATGCGGCTTGTCGGCCACCACCAGGTGCTCATCCACATGCAGCACTGCCTCCTGCACTGGGATCGGCCGTTCGTTCGGCACTTCGCGGAAGTAGTGCAAACGCATGCCACGCTTGTAAGGCAACCCGGCCGAAACCGCGCGCCCCTCGGCATCCAGCACCCGGCCACGGGCAAAGCGGTCGAGCCACTGGGCCCGGCCGATGGCCTTGAAATGGTCACACAGGCAATCAAGCACCGTCGCCCAGTTACCGGGTGGCAGGCACACCGTACTGGCTTGCTGGCGGGCGGGGTCGAAAGGCGCGGTCATGGCAAGGCTCGAAACATTCACGGCCGTGCATTATCCCCCAAGCCCGCGCCCTCAACCAGCCTGGCTCATCGCCTCGCTGCGCTCCTTCAGCCAGCGCAGCACCTGCACAGGCTCCCAGCGGCCTGGGTCGTAGAGGGCATACAGCAAACCCTGGTAGCCCACCACATCCAGCCCGCGATGGTAGCCGGCACGCTGGAACAAGGCTTCGATCTCGGCGAAACAGGTATTGAAGTGGACCTTGCCGAACGGCGTACGGTCTTCGGTCACCAGGCCCTCGAGGCGCAGTTCCAGAACGGCGTCAGCCACCCGCTCGACGGGCATGCGATTGACGCTGTACTTGAGTTGCTCGACGTTGAGCATGGATTCACCTCGATACTGTATTTATGTACAGCATACGAACATCCCCTTGCCGCCGTCAATGCGCTTCATTGCAGCCCCGGCAGGTAGCCGGTGCCTTTGCGGATGGTCAGCACCTGCCGCCGAGGCGCGCCGTGCGTCACGGACAGGTGCACCCAGCTGTCGAACTCCAGGATAAGTTGATCGAAGGGCACGGCACTTTCGCTGATCCGGCGCACGGTTTCACGCGGGCAGACTTCGATCACCGTGAAGTCTGCCGCCAACCCTTGAACATGCTGGCTATTAGAGACGCCGCCAATCAACCGATTGACCTTCTCACTGCGATAACCGCTGCTGACGATAATTGGCACGTCGAACAGTGCACGCACCTGTTCGAGCGCACAACACAGCAATTGCAGGTTGGCCCGGGCTTCGGGGGGCGGTGTGTTATCGAAGCCGTCCCTGGCGGCGAGCTGGGAAACGGTCATTTCATCGAACGTGAAATGTGGCGTGATCAACATGGCGAGGTATCCCGATGATGGAGAAGGAGACCGGCAGCAGTGCACCGGCACCTGATCATCAGCGCGCATCACTCGCCATGGAGCAGGGTTGAAACTCCTCTGATGCCATCATTGCCCAAGGAACGCCACCACCTGCTCGGCATCGAACGGCCAGTGCAGCTCGGCGCCATTGTCGCAGCGTCGCAGTACCGGAATGATCAGGCCATAACGCTCGAACAAGGGCTCGCTCTCGGCGATATCGACCAGTTCCACCAGCAGGCCATGATCGACGAAGGGCATCAGCACCGCCTCGGCCACTTCGCACAGGTGGCAGCCGAGGGTGCCGAACAGTTGGCATTCAGGCAGCATGGGGCAAGTCCCGGTTTGGCAGAGAGAAAAGCCTATTCTAGGTCCGTCCTGCCTTCCGTGCACCTGACCTGGCTCAATCCTGGCTGGTGGCGCCGATACGGTGCAGCGACAGGTCCGCGCCCTGGAACTCCTGCTCATGGCTCAAGCGCAGGCCATGCAACGCTCGAATCGCACCGTAGACGGCAAAGCCGCCAGCCAATGCCACCAGCACACCCATCAGGCTGCCCAGCAACTGGCTGACCAGGCTGACGCCACCCATGCCGCCCAGGGCCGCCTGACCGAACACGCCGCAGGCAATGCCACCCCATACCCCACACAGACCATGCAGTGGCCATACACCCAGCACGTCATCGATCTTCCAGCGGTTCTGCGCGGCGGTGAAGGTCCAGACGAACAACGCACCCGCCACCAAGCCAGTGGCCAGCGCGCCAATCGGGTGCATCAGGTCGGAACCGGCGCAAATGGCCACCAGCCCGGCCAACGGCCCGTTATGCAGGAAGCCCGGGTCGTTACGCCCGGCCAGCAAGGCTGACAGGGTGCCACCGACCATGGCCATCAGCGAGTTGATCGCCACCAGGCCGCTGACGCCCTGCAGGGTCTGCGCACTCATGACGTTGAAACCGAACCAGCCGATGATCAGGATCCACGACCCCAGCGCCAGGAAGGGAATGCTCGACGGCGCAAACGCCACCAGCCGGCCATCGCGGTAACGCCCGCGACGCGCGCCCAGCAACAGTACCGCCGCCAGTGCCAGCCAGCCACCCATGGCATGCACCACCACCGAGCCGGCGAAGTCATGGAACGGCGCGCCGAAACGTGCCTGCAACCAGGCCTGCAGGCCCAGGTTGCCGTTCCACACCACGCCCTCGAAGAACGGGTAGATGAACGCCACGATCAACGCCGTGGCACACAACTGCGGCACGAAGCGCGCCCGCTCGGCAATGCCCCCGGAGACGATCGCAGGGATCGCCGCGGCGAAGGTCAGCAGGAAGAAACACTTGACCAGCGCGTAGCCATGGTCGGCAGCCAGCTCCGCCGCTGGCTGGAAGAAATTGACCCCGTAGGCGATCCAGTAGCCGATGAAGAAGTACACCAGCGCCGAGATGGCGAAATCGCTGAGGATCTTCGACAAGGCGTTGACCTGGTTCTTGTGGCGCACCGTGCCCACTTCGAGAAAGGCGAAGCCGGCATGCATGGCCAGCACCAGGATGGCGCCCATGAGAATGAACAAGGTGTTGGAACCGTGGACCAGGGAGTCCATCGCGCTGTGCATGTTTTCCATGAAATAGGCAGACCTGCTGAAAAAGGCACCAGGACAGTTCAAGAACCTGCATCCTTGCACCGAATCGGTGCCAGCCCCCTGCCCTGTTTCGGTGAGCCGGGCGGAGCCTGCGTGGTTTTTTCTTGGGTTTGTCGTGGATTGGGTTAAGGTTTATCGGTACCCGCTGCGCTGGCGCCCCGAATCGGCGCAATGCCCAGCGGTGGCGCCCCGCAACGTGGCAAAGGCTTAGCAAGGCCCATACCAGCGTTGGCACTTGAACCTTCTGCGCGTGCTATCACTCGAACTACCAACACTCATCGACAGGGAGAGACCCATGGCCAGCAAATCGGCAAAGACTGCACAAGAGATATTGATGGCTGACTTCCAGGCCTTGGTCCGCGACACCGAGAAGCTGCTGGCCGACACTGCCAACCTGGCCGGCGACCAGGCGGACGAGTTGCGTGAGCAGATCCACGAGCGCCTGGCGCAGGCCCGCGAAACCTTGCAGCTGACCCAGGACTCGGTGCGCGAACGCGGCCAGGCAGCGTTGGGCGGCGCCGAGCAGTACGTGCAGGAGAATCCCTGGCAGGCGATCGGCATCGCGGCCGGCGTCGGGCTATTGATCGGCCTGCTGGCCAACCGGCGCTAAGGGGTTCCCATGGATAATGACGCCAACGGCGCCAGCGCTTCGGGCAAGCGCCTGGGCGCCGCCGCGCTGGGGCTGCTGCACAGCCATATCGAACTGTTCGGCATCGAATTGCAGGAGCAGAAGGGGCGCACCCTGAGCCTGCTGCTGTTCGCCGGCCTGGCCCTGGTGTTCGCCCTGCTGCTGCTGACGGCGCTGTCCGGGCTACTGCTAGTGCTGCTGTGGGACAGCTACCGCCTAGCCGGCATCATCGGCCTGTGCGTGTTCTACGGCATCGCCGCGTTGTACTGCGGGCTGCGTTTGAAGGCGGCGGTGTTCGACGAGTCGTCGCCCTTCGGCGCCACCCTCGAAGAACTCGCCAAGGACCGGGAGCGCCTGTTGCCATGAGCCTGCCAGAACTGCCAAACACGCGTAACCCGCGCGAACTGCGCAAGGCGCTGCTGCGCCTGCGCATGGAAATGCACCGCCAGGAAATCCGCCATGAGTCCGGGCAACTGCTGGAACCGCTGCGCCGCGTGCGTGGCATGGGCAGTTCGCTGCAGGGCGGGCTGGGGATCAAGTATGCACCGTTGTGGGGGATCGGCGCCGTGGTAGCGCTGGGCTTTCTCACCGGTAAAGGCGTGCGCAGCGGTAACCTGACGCGCCTGGTACGGTTGGGCACCAGCCTGCTGCCGCTGGTGCGCCTGTACCTGCAAGGCTCGCGCCGCCCCTGATATCTCTGTGGGAGCGGTGTCGACCTGCCCCTTGCGCAGATGCAGACGACACTGGAAGCTATACTCTTCGATCCACAGGAGACCGCGCCTTGGACTGGCACACCCTGCTCACCCGCGAACGCCTGGGCAAAGCCCTGTACAGCGCCGATGAACTCGGGCGCAGCCCTTTTCACAAGGACCACGACCGCATCATCTTCTCCGGCGCCTTCCGCCGCCTCGGGCGCAAGACCCAAGTGCACCCGGTTTCCAGCAACGACCATATCCACACGCGCCTGACCCACTCGCTGGAAGTCAGCTGCGTCGGCCGTTCGCTGGGCATGCGCGTCGGCGAAACCCTGCGCGACAGCCTCCCGGACTGGTGCGCTCCCAGCGACCTAGGGATGATCGTGCAATCAGCCTGCCTGGCCCACGACATTGGCAACCCGCCGTTCGGCCACTCCGGCGAAGATGCCATCCGCCACTGGTTCCAGCAGGCTGCCGGGCGTGGCTGGCTGGACGACATGAACGACGACGAGCGGGCCGACTTCCTCAACTTCGAAGGCAACGCCCAAGGCTTTCGCGTGCTCACCCAACTGGAGTACCACCAGTTCGACGGCGGTACCCGGCTGACCTACGCCACCCTCGGCACCTATCTGAAGTACCCCTGGAGCGCACGCCATGCCGACGCCCTGGGCTACAAGAAACACAAGTTCGGCAGTTACCAGAGCGAACTGCCCCTGCTCGAGCAGATCGCCCGCAAGCTCGGCCTGCCGCAACTGGAACATCAGCGCTGGGCGCGCCACCCGCTGGTCTACCTGATGGAAGCGGCGGATGACATCTGCTACGCGCTGATCGACCTGGAAGACGGGCTGGAAATGGAGTTGCTGCAATACGCCGAAGTCGAAGCACTGCTGCTCGACCTGGTCGGCGACGACCTGCCTGAAACCTACCGCCAGCTCGGCCCATGCGACTCCCGGCGGCGCAAGCTGGCGATACTGCGCGGCAAGGCCATCGAACACCTGACCAACGCCGCCGCCCGCGCCTTCGTCGAGCAGCAGCAGGCCTTGCTGGCCGGGCAACTGCCTGGCGACCTGGTCGAGCACATGCACGGCCCGGCCAAGCGCTGCGTGCTGCAGGCCAAGGACATGGCACGCAACAAGATCTTCCAGGACAAGCGCAAGACCCTGCACGAAATCGGCGCCTATACCACCCTGGAAATTCTGCTGAATACCTTCTGTGGCGCCGCCCTCGAACAGCACGGCGGGCGCACGCCATCGTTCAAGAGCCGCCGAGTGCTCGACCTGATCGGTAACAATGCCCCGGACCCGCACGGCTCGCTGCACAGCGCCTTCCTGCGCATGATCGACTTCATCGCCGGGATGACCGACAGCTATGCCAGCGAAATGGCCCGCGAAATGACTGGGCGCTCCAGCCCGACCTGAACCGCACCGGTGCAGGCTGGGCATAGCCCGGCGCTGCACCGGTCATTGCAGGAAACTTCCTACATATACAGGCGACAGACTAAACAGCACGAATAAAAACAAATGAAAATTTACCAAACACGCTTTGACATCGAGTTAAACACGCGCATTTCGTAGCCTGTTTTGTTTTCTCTTGTAAGCCGTTTCCCATATAGGGCTAATAGCCCTTCCTCGCACGCCTGACGACTTCCAACTGCGATAAGGTGCCACCCGTCATCCTCAATCGCCCGCAGGGAAGTTGAACATGCAATCCATATTTATTGTCGACGACCATCCCGTCATCCGCCTGGCCGTGCGTATGTTGCTGGAAAACCAGAACTACAAGATTGTCGGCGAATCGGACAACGGCGTGGACGCCATGCAGATGATTCGCGAGACCAACCCCGACCTGGTCATCCTCGACATCAGCATCCCAAAGCTAGACGGGCTGGAGGTGCTTGCCCGCTTTCAGGCCATGGCCCTGCCCTTGAAGGTTCTGGTATTGACCGCCCAGTCCCCCGCATTGTTTGCCACGCGCTGCATGCACTCGGGTGCTGCGGGCTACGTGTGCAAGCAGGAAGACCTGAGCGAACTACTCAGTGCAATCAAAGCCGTACTGGCCGGTTACAACTATTTCCCCAGCCAGGCAATAAAGCACAACCAGATCATAGATACCGACCTGCAACTTTTCCGCCAGGTGAATGACCGCGAACTGATGGTGCTGCAACTCTTCGCCCAAGGCCGAAGCAACAAGGAAATTGCCAAGGGCATGTTCCTCAGCAGCAAGACTGTCAGTACCTACAAGAAGCGCTTAATGCATAAGCTGCAGGTCGGCACGCTGGTCGACCTGATCGAAATGGCCAAACGCAACGCGCTGGTCTGAGGGTGGTCATGGCGCATCACATCACTCGCCTGCTGCTCGCCCTCCTTCTGTTCAGCGGCGTGGCACAGGCCCAGGAGGCCTCGTCCTATACGTTGCTGGCACGGTCAACGGCCAGGCCTGTCCAGCCAAAGCTCACCGCCGAGCAACGGCAATGGCTGGACAGCCGCCAGGAACTGGTGCTGGGTACCTCGGCACCGGACTACCCACCCTTCGACATCACCAGTGGCGGGCGCGACTACCAGGGCCTTACCGCCGAATACGCCAGCCTGCTCGGCAAGGCCCTGCAGTTGCCGGTGCGGGTGCTGCGTTTTTCCAGCCGGCAGGCGGCGGTAGAGGCGCTCAAGCACGGAGATATCGACCTGCTTGGCAGCGCCAACGGCTATGAGGCGACCAGCGGCGGCCTGGCGCTGTCGCACCCTTATGCCATCGACCAACCGGTGCTGGTAACGCGTGAAGACGAAAGCCGAGCGCTGGACATGGACCTCAGCGGCATGCGCCTGGGCATGCTCTACCACTACTTGCCCAAGCAAGAGGTGCACAGTGCCTACCCCAATGCCGATCTGCTGGCCTTCGGCTCTTCCAGCCAGGCCCTGAACGCCGTGGCTTTCGGCCAGGCCGACGTATTCATCGGCGACACCATCTCCACTCACTACCAACTCAACCGCGGCCACCTGCCACACCTGCGCATGGCCAATTTCGGCAAGCACGAAGCCATCGGCTTCGGTTTTGCCCTGCGCCAGCAGGACACACTGCTGATGGGGTTGGTCAACAGCATCCTGGACAGCCAGCCCCCGGCCATACGCGCCAGTATCTTCAAACGCTGGAGCGCCGGCAGCGACCTGCTGCTGACAGACCGCAAGCTGCAGCTGACGGATGCCGAGGAGCAATGGTTGCGGCATCACCCGGTGATGCGCGTGGCAGTCGACGACACAGCTGCACCGGTATCCTATTTCGATGGCTCGGGGCATTTTCGTGGCATCACCGCCGACCTGCTGGAGCTTATTCGTCTGCGCACCGGTTTGCGTTTCGAAGTACAGCGCGCCAGCGGCATCGCTGACATGATCGCCCGCCTCAAGGATGGTCGCGCAGATGTCATCGCGGCGTTGGCCATCGATGGGTTGGCCGAAGGCGACCTGCAAATCAGCCGCCCCTACCTGGAAAGCACCTATGTGCTGGTCAACCGCAAGGACAAGGGCGCATTGGACTCGCTGGAGCAGCTGCAGGGGCATCGCATCGCCATTACCCGCTACAGCGCCATGGACGCGATGCTGTCCCGGCATTATCCGCAGATAGGCTGGGTCGAGACCGAAAGCCCGTTCTATTCCATGGCGTTGCTCAACAGCGGCGCCGTCGATGCGGTGATCACCACCCTGATCGACGCCAATCATGCCCTGGCGGGCAACCCTGACCTGGTCATCCGCACCACAGTCGGCAGCGAACCCGCCAATTTCGCCATGGCCACCAGCGCCCCGTCACAAGCGCTGGTGTCGATCCTCGACAAGGCGCTGCTAAGCATCTCGCCGGAAGAACTGGGGGTGATCAATAACCGCTGGCGCGGCTACACCCTGCACGACGATGGCAATGGCCAGGGCTACCGCCGGCTGGCGGTGCAGGTAGTACTGGGCACTGCCGTGCTTCTGCTGCTGGCCTTGCTCTGGAACGCCCGCCTGCGCCTGCAGATTCGTCAACGCCAACGCGCCGAACGCGCCCTGAACGACCAACTGGCGTTCATGCGTGCCCTGCTCAACGGCACTCCCCACCCCATGTACGTGCGCGACCGCGAGGGCCGCCTGCAAAGCTGCAACTACAGCTACCTGGAAGCGGTGCAAGCCCGTTCCGAAGAGATCATTGGCAAGCAGCTGGAGGGCAGCCTGTTCGCCGATTGCGAGCAGGCCCGCCAGATCCAGGCCGATTACCTGAAGGTCATGGCCGAAGGTTCGCCGCTGATCATGGACCGGCCGCTGCGGATCAAGGGACGGGAACTGACCATCTACCACTGGATTCTCCCGTATCGCGATTCGCTGGGTGAAGTTCAGGGCATCACCGGCGGCTGGATCGACATCAGCGATCGCCGCCAACTGGTCATGGAATTGCGCCTGGCCAAGCAGCAGGCCGACGATGCCAACCGCGCCAAAAGCACATTCCTGGCCACCATCAGCCATGAAATCCGCACCCCGATGAATGCAGTGATCGGCATGCTCGAATTGGCAGTCAAGCGCGCCGACCAAGGCCAAGTGGACCGCTGCGCGCTGGAACTGGCCCACCATTCGGCCAAGGACCTGCTGGGCCTGATCGGCGATATCCTCGACATCGTGCGCATCGAGTCCGGGCACCTGACCCTGGCGCCAGAGGCGGTCGACCTGGCAGCGCTGATCGAATCGGTAGGGCGCATTTTCGAGGGCCAGGCGCGGCAGAAAGGCCTGGCCCTGGAGGTGATGATCGCGCCGGCCGCGCGCTGCCATGCACTGCTCGATCCTCTGCGTTTCAAACAGGTGCTGTCCAACCTGGTGAGCAACGCCATCAAGTTCACCGAGCATGGCCAAGTGCGCATCTGCGTCGACCTGGTGGAAGACGGCACCACCACCCCCGCCGTGCTGGAACTGGAAGTGCGCGACAGTGGCATCGGTATCCACGCCGACGACCTGCAACGCCTGTTCAACCCGTTCATCCAGGCCAACCCACATAGCCAGGGCGCCCGCGCGGGTACCGGGCTGGGCCTGGCCATCTGTCGCAACCTGTGCGAAATGATGGGCGGCAGCCTGAGCATCAAGAGCCTGGAGGATGTCGGCACCCAAGTGCGCCTGAAGATGCCACTGCAGCGGGTTGACGCCGCGGCGCAGGCGGCCCCGCTGATCGAGAACGTCGACGTGCCCGACCCACGGCTGAACGTGCTGGTGATCGACGACCACCCGGCCAACCTGCAACTGATGGCGCAGCAGCTTGGCTACCTGGGCCTGGAGCACGCCAGCGCCCGCGACGGCCGTGAAGGCCTGGCCACCTGGCGGGCGGGCGACTTCGACGTGCTGGTGCTCGACTGCAACATGCCGCACATGAATGGCTACCAACTGGCGACCGCAGTACGCACTGAAGAACGCCATGGCAAGCGGCCACGCTGCACCATTCTCGGCTACACCGCCAACGCGCAGCCAGAAGTACGCCGCAAGTGCCTGAGCGCCGGCATGGACGACTGCCTGCTCAAGCCTATCAGCCTGAGTACCCTCAGCCAGCGCCTGGCCGGCATCCATCCGCGCCGCCAGCAAAAACGCCGGCGCAAGCTGTACCACCTGGACGGCCTGGCCGCGGTGGTCGGGCATGACCCGAACGACCGCCAGCGCTTCCTGCATGCCTTGCAACAGAGCCTGCAGGCAGACCTGGCCACCTTGATGGCGCTGGATCCAGAGCACGATACCGGCGCAATCGCCGAGCAGGCCCACAAGGTCCTCAGCGCGGCACGCATGCTGGAAGCCCCCGACCTGATGGCGGCCTGCGAAGCCCTGGAGGCCAGCGGCTTGACGACAACTCGGTTGCGCCTGCGGCGCCAGGCACTGGCACGGCACATGTGCCGTGTAGAACGTGCCCTGGCCAAGGAACTGGCTACAGGGACCTGCACTCAGGCAGGCAGCCAGGCGTGTTAACTGGTAGACTGCGCGGCGTTATTACCTAAGAGGATTGTTTCATGGCCACAAACCGCTCCCGTCGTCTGCGCAAGAAGCTGTGTGTCGACGAGTTTCAGGAATTGGGCTTCGAGCTGAACCTGGAATTCAAGGATGATCTGGATGACCAGGCAATCGATGCTTTCCTCGACGCGTTCCTGGAAGAAGCCATGGACGCCAACGGCCTGGACTATGTAGGCGGTGACGATTTCGGCCTGGTGTGCTCGGTCAAGCGCGGCTCGGTCAGCGAAGAACAGCGTGCAGCCGTTGAAGCCTGGCTCAAGGGCCGCAGCGAACTGACCAAGATCGAAGTCAGCCCGCTGCTGGACGCCTGGTACCCGGAAAAGCCGATCAACAAGGCTGAGTGATACCGGCCTGGCGCGATCGCTGAAAGGCCACCCTTGCGGGTGGCCTTTTTTATTGAGGGTAGTTTTTCACAGGTGTGCTTTCCGTCGAACGTGGCGCATCGTCGCTGCGCTTGGGGCATAATGTGTATTCTTTCGCCGGGGCCACCATCTCTTACAGCCCCAATGCCCTTTTCCCTCGCTGCAGGGTATTTGCTCACTATGATCAAAACGCTTCGTCCCCTCGTTCTCGCCGGCCTGCTGTTGCCACTCGCCTTGCCCAGCCAGGCCGCCGCTGTCAATACCACCCTGCCTGCCAAAGTGCAGCAGGCACTCAAGGCCAACAAGCTGCAAGACTCGGCGCTGTCGCTGGTGATGCTGCCGCTGAACGGCCCCGGCACGCCGACCATGTTCAATGCCGATGTCTCGGTGAACCCGGCCTCGACCATGAAACTGGTCACCACCTACGCCGCCCTCGAACTGCTTGGCCCGACCTTCCAGTGGAAAACCGAGTTCTACACCGACGGTACCCTGAGCAACGGCGTGCTCAACGGTAACCTGTACCTTAAAGGTGGCGGCGACCCGAAACTGAACATGGAAAAGCTGTGGCTGCTGATGCGTGACCTGCGCGCCAATGGCGTGCGCACCATCACCGGCGACCTGGTGCTGGACCGCAGCCACTTCGTGCAGCCCAACGTGCCGCAGTTCAACGATGACGGCGGCGATGAGAACAAGCCATTCCTGGTCAAGCCCGACTCACTGCTGGTCAACCTCAAGGCCCTGCGCTTCGTGGCCCGCAACGATGGCGGCAAGGTCACCATCGCGGTCGAGCCGCCGATTGCCAACATCCGCATCGACAATCAGGTCAAGGCACTGGCCAGCAAGCAGTGCTCGGGTGATGTTCGCTACAACCCGGTGCCCCAGGCCAATGGCATCAGTGTAACGGTCAGCGGCCAGCTGGGTGACGGCTGCAACTCGCAGACCTACCTGTCGCTGCTCGACCACCCGACCTACGCCGCCGGTGCCGTGCGCGCGATCTGGAACGAACTGGGTGGCAGTATCCAAGGCGGCGACCGCATCGAGAACGTGCCCAAGGGTGCTCGCCTGCTGGCCCGCGCCTTCTCGCCAGACCTGGTGGAAGTGATCCGCGACATCAACAAGTACAGCAACAACACCATGGCCCAGCAGCTGTTCCTGAGCCTTGGCGCGCAGTTCCGCACCGATGCCGATGGCGATGATGCCCGCGCCGCCCAGCGCGTGGTGCGCCAGTGGCTGGCGAAAAAGGGCATTACCGCACCGCACCTGGTGATGGAAAACGGCTCTGGCCTGTCGCGTGCCGAGCGGGTCAGCACCCGGGAAATGGCCGCGATGCTGCAGGCAGCCTGGCGCAGCCCCTACGCTGCCGAGTTCATGAGTTCGATGCCACTGGTTGGCATGGACGGCACCATGCGCAAACGCCTCAAGCGCACGGCCATGACCGGCGAAGGGCACATCAAGACCGGCACGCTGAACACCGTGCGGGCGATTGCCGGCTTCAGCCGTGACAGCAACGGCAATACCTGGGCTGTGGCAGCGATCCTCAACGACCCAAGACCGTGGGGGGCCTCGCAGGTACTGGACCAGGTGTTGCTGGAGCTGTACCGCCAGCCGAAGCTGGCCAACAGTACAGCGGCTAACTGATTCAAGGCCTGGTCCAGGTCCATGTGGGAGCGGGCGTGCCCGCGAAATAGGCGACGCGGTGTGCGGCACCGGCTTTGCCGGTGTTCGCGGGCATGCCCGCTCCCACAAAGATTGAGCAAGCCCTCAGATTTTGAGCAAGACAGTTACTCCCACAAAAGAACAGCGCCTGACTGAAGAGCAGCTATCAGGCCGACTCCCCTTCCACCCGGTCCCGCCCGGCCTGCTTGGCGGCATACACCCCCGCATCCGCGCGCAACAGCAAGGCATCCGCGCCCTCCCCCGGCCGCCACCCCGCCACACCAAAACTCGCGGTCACCTTCCCTACACCCTCCACTGGCACGTTACGCACCCCTTGCCACAGCTCCAGCGCCAGCAGCCGCGCCTGCTCGGCATCGCTGCCCGGGCACAGCACCATGAACTCCTCGCCGCCCAGCCGGCAGAACACATCGGTACGCCGCAGGCGCTGGCTGATACGCTGGCACAGGCTACGCAACACCCGGTCGCCCACGGCATGGCCGAAGCGGTCGTTGATGCGTTTGAAGTGATCGATATCGAGCATGATCACGGCCAACGCCAGGCCATCGCGCTGGGCCCGCTCCAGTTCGATCTTGAGCCGCTCCTGGAAGTAACGGCGGTTATGGATACCGGTCAGCGAGTCGGTCACCGACAGCGCCCGCAACTCTTCCTCCACCCCCTTGAGGTCGGAGATATCCGTCAGGTAGCCATGCCACAGGGTACAGCACTGCTCCCCTACCTCCGGTGTCGCCTCGCCACGCACCCAGCGCAACCCCGCACGCGGCAGGCATACACGGTACTCCTCGCGCCAGGGTGTCAGGTGCTCGGCCGAATAACGCACCGAACGGCGCACACGGTCCAGGTCATCGGGGTGGATACGCTCGAACACCACCGAGGCATCCTCGCGCAACTGCTGCAAGTCGACTTCGTAGATGTCGTACAGGCCCATGCTGGCATACGGAAAGCACGAATGGCCGTTGGCATCCAGGCGGTACTGGTAGATACCACCCGGCACCTCGGCGCTGAGTTTCTCCAGCAGCCGGTCACGTGCCGCCAGGGCCTCATGTACCCGGCGCCGTTCCGTGACATCGATGCAAATCGCCAGGTAGCCAACCCACAACCCTTGCTCATCGAGCATGGCGGTGACCAGCATATTGGCCACCAGCTGGCTGCCATCGGCGCGCAACAAGGTCCATTCCCCAGGTTCTGCGCCATGCTCCTGCACGGTTTCGGCAAACATGGCCTGGCCACCGGCAATGGGCCGCCCGAAGCGCAGGCTCAAGGCGTGGGCGCGCAGGCTCAACTCCTCGGGCAGTACCAGGTCTTCCAAGCGCAGTTGGCCGATCGCCTCGCTGGCCGGGTAGCCGAGCATGCGCTCGGCACCGGCGTTGAAGGTACTGACCACGCCCTTGAGGTTGGTGGCGATGATAGCGACCTGTGTCGCGGCATCCAGCACACTGCGCAGTTGATTGTGAGTGCCACGCAGGGACTGCTCGCTGACTCGCAACTCGGTCGTGCGCTGCTCGACCAGGGCCAAGGCGCGCTGACGCTGGCTGAACAGGCTGTAGAGCAAGGCGCTCAGCAGCAGGCTCAGCAACCCACCCAGCAGGACGACCGCCAGCACCGCCGAGGAACGGTTAGCCTGCACGAAGGCAAGGCTTGGCCGGATATTCACCTGGAAGTGATGGTCAGCCAGGTGCAGCAGCTGGTTGCTGGCCAGCGACAAGGGCGCAACCAGGTTCTGCGACTCGAACATCACTTCGGGCCCGTACAGCCCGGACGGGTCATCGATGCGCACGACCAAGTTGTCGTCGGGCGCCACCGGCCGCCCGTCACTGACCAGCTCACGCATGCTCAGCAAGGCCATTACATAGCCCACTGCCGCACCGTGGGGATTGGCATCGGAAAACACCGGCGCCACCATCAGTAAGCCACGCGCAACCGAGGTGGTATCGAACATGGGCAGTGGCTCGGACACCGCCATACTGCCCGGCCCCAGTGCCCGGGCCAAGGCTGCCTGGGGCACGCCCTGGCCGGCGACATCCAGCCCATAGGGCAGCCTGGGCAACTCGCCCGACTGGGTATAGAGCACCGGGAAGTAATGGTCGCGCGGCGGTGCGGGGAGCCATTGGCCCTGAGCATCCTGGTCACGGATCACATAGGCCTGGCCTGACTGTTCACTGGCCAGGCGCTCGAACTCGGTACGTTGCGCAGCCTCGACACGCGGCGCCCAGGCGTAGGCCAGGGTGCGGTTCAGCAACGGCCGGGCATAACCGTCGAACTCGCGCGCGGTAACTTCGTCGGAGAAACTGAAGAACCGCCGCAGCCCGTCCAGGCGCTGCTGCTGTGCATCAAAGCGCTCGGCAATACGGCTGAAGCGTTCGCTGGCCAGCAACTCGAAGCGCTGGCGCAACTGCTGCTTGTAGAACGTCTGCGCGGCAATTGCCAAGGCGGCCGTCAACAGGCCGCCCGCCACCAAGGCCACCAGTGCCACCGCCCAGGCGGACACGGTCTCCGTGCACAGGCCGAATAACCGCACACGCACGCCACCCTTTGACATACACCCATCTCGTCACGTCAGCGTCCTGCGGATTATCTTGCCCTGCCCTCAGTTATAGCTATTGGCCATTAGCCGCGCAATGTACCTCGTCGGCTCAACGCAATTGCAGGCGCCACGCCCGGTGAATGCGGTTGTTGCGGGCAAAGTCCGGGTCCAGGGTCTGGGCGGTGATTTCCTCAACCGCGTAACGGGCCATCAGGTGCTCGTCCAACTGGAACTTGCGGAAGTTGTTGGAGAAGTACAGCACGCCGCCCGGCGCCAGGCGGGCCATTGCCAGGTCCAGTAGCTGCACGTGGTCGCGCTGCACGTCGAACACGCCTTCCATGCGCTTGGAGTTGGAGAAGGTTGGCGGGTCGATGAAGATCAGCTCGTAGCTGTCGCGGTTGCCCTCCAGCCAGGCCATTACATCACCTTGCTCCAGGCGGTTGCGCTCGGAGAAGCCATTGAGCGCCAGGTTGCGCCGCGCCCAGTCCAGGTAGGTTTTCGACAGGTCGACGCTGGTGGTGCTGCGTGCACCGCCCTTGGCCGCGTGCACGGTGGCGGTGGCGGTGTAGCAGAACAGGTTGAGGAAGCGTTTGCCGGCCGCCTCGCGCTGGATGCGCATGCGCATCGGCCGGTGGTCGAGGAACAGGCCGGTGTCGAGGTAGTCGGTGAGGTTGACCAGCAGCTTGACGCCACCTTCGCTGACCTCCTGGAAGCGGCCCTCGGTAGCCTGGCGCTCGTACTGGCGCGTGCCGCTCTGCCGCTCGCGACGCTTGAGCACCACCCGCTGCGGAGCAATGCCCAGTGCCTGCGGGATGGCCGCCAGCGCATCGAGCAGACGTGCCTGGGCCTTGTCCGGGTCGACCGAACGTGGCGCGGCATACTCCTGCACGTGCACCCAGTCCTGGTACAGGTCGACTGCCAGGGCGTACTCGGGCATGTCGGCATCATACAGGCGGTAGCAGTCGATATGCTCGCGACGGGCCCACTTGCCCAGTTGCTTGAGGTTTTTCTGCAGGCGGTTGGCAAACATCTGCGCCCCTTCCGACAGGCGCGCCGGTTCGCTGGCCACCGGCGCCTGCTGCCGGATTTGCTCGCCGTCAGCCTGCGCTTCGCGGCGCTCGCCGGTGACGAACTGGTCGGGCAGCACCTTGAACAGCAGCAACTTGCATGGCAATGCGCCGTTCCAGAACGCGTACTGCTTGTGGCTGCGAATGCCCATGCGCTTGCCCAGCTGTGGCGCACCGGTGAACACCGCCGCTTCCCAACCCATACAGGCCTGGCGCAGGCGCTCGCCAAGATTCTGGTAGAGGTACAGCAGGCTGGCCTCGTCCCCCAGGCGCTCGCCGTAGGGCGGGTTGCTGATGACCAGGCCTTTCTGGTTCTGGTCCGGGCGTGGCTCGAACGTGCTGACTTCACCCTGATAGATCTTCACCCAGTCACCCAGGCCGGCACGCTCGACGTTGTTGCGGCCCGGCTGGATCAGCCGCGGGTCGGCCTCATAGCCACGAATCCACAGCGGTGGCTTGGCCAGGCCGGCCTGGGCCCGTGCCTGCGCCTGGTCATGCACCTTGCGCCACAGCGCCGGCACATGGCCGAGCCAGGCGCTGAAGCCCCAGCGCTCACGCTTGAGGTTGGGCGCGATATCGGCGGCGATCATCGCCGCTTCGACCAGGAAGGTACCCACACCGCACATCGGGTCGGCCAGCGCGCCACCTTCGGCAGCAATGCGCGGCCAGCCAGCGCGGATCAGCACCGCCGCCGCCAGGTTTTCCTTCAGCGGCGCGGCGCCTTGCTGCAGGCGGTAGCCACGCTGGTGCAGGCTGTGCCCGGAAAGGTCGAGGGAGAGGATCGCCTCGCCACGGTCCAGGCGCAGGTGCACACGCACGTCAGGGTCGATCTTTTCCACCGAAGGGCGCAGGCCTTCACGGTTGCGCAGCTTGTCGACGATCGCATCCTTGACCTTCAAGGCACCGAAGTGGGTGTTGTCGATGCCCGAGCCATGGCCGCTGAACTCTACCGCCAAGGTGCCATCGGCCGCCAGATGGTCGGCCCAGTCGACCGCGTGCACGCCGTCGTAAAGGTCATCGGCGTTCTTCATGGAGAAGCGCTTGAGCACCAGCAGCACCCGGTTGGCCAGGCGTGACCACAGGCACAGGCGGTAGGCGGTTTCCATGTCGGCAGCGCCGCGAATGGCCGAGGTGTGCTCGCGCACCTCATCCAGGCCGAGGCCACGAGCCTCTTCGGCGAGCAGGCCTTCCAGGCCTTTGGGGCAAGTGAGGTAAAGTTCGAAACGGTCCGACATGAGTAATCCAGCGCCTTGGGCTATTTGACTGACGGGGCGACGCATCGCCCCGCGATGTTTGCCCGCATACCTTTCCAGCAGGCGTGCGGGTGGCCCTTCCCGGCACACAAACGTGCCGCGAAAGGCCGGGCCGCCTGACCGATCTGCGCTTGGCCCAGTGGCAAAGACAGCTTAGATCATCAGGCAGTACGAAAAATTCTGGCGATAGCAGGGCCTTCTGTGACCCTTCGTCGCATTTCAAATTAATTCTGTCATCCGCGAACAGCGCTGGCGAAATGACGTCAATGATCGGCAAACCCTGATCATAGCGGGCTCAACGCTAAACAAGGTTGAGTCGCATTTATTTACTTATCCCCTCACCCTTGGAAAGGTTACGTGCTTATGACAAATCGATCATTCACACCGTGACTCGCATTCGATAGAACTGGTCTCAGGCCGCTTCGCAACGAGGCGGCACTTTCAGCTCGCCACGCCGGCAGCGAGCGCACACCGGCAGAAAGACTCTGCCCGGCCTCGGAGAGGCCGACGGGACATTACAGTCAACAAGTGAGGGCAACACCCTATGAGAAGACTTAAGCGTGATCCGTTGGAAAGAGCATATTCACGTGGTTACCAATACGGGGTCACCGGCAAATCCCGCGA
Organism: Pseudomonas sp. 10-1B; assembly: GCF_000935045.1. Lineage (GTDB taxonomy): Bacteria > Pseudomonadota > Gammaproteobacteria > Pseudomonadales > Pseudomonadaceae > Aquipseudomonas. Next base: position 46,726 of record NZ_JYKS01000024.1, on the reverse strand, counting down.
ACTTTGCCCCTTCAATCTTCCTTCTGTTCGCCAAGCCTGGATCAACGGCTGGCGCGAAGGTCGCGGTGATAACTGGGACGGAATGACTGGCACCGCTGGCATCCATAGACTCAACGAAAATCACGCCGTTGGCTGAGCGAGGACACTGAATTCGATTCACCATGCACGCCCCATCCGGGCGGCGGGCGAAGGCCCAGGGGCCCCTTGATGGGGCCCTTTTTTTGCCTTGGCAAACCTCATCGACTGTATCGGCCTCTTCGCGGGCAAGCCCGCTCCTACAGGTACCCCACTGCTCTCAAGACCTACGTGGTCCCTGTAGGAGCGGGTTTACCCGCGAATGGCCCTGTCAGGTTTACCGCGGCATCGCAGCGATAGCATCCACCGCTTCGCGAATCAGCGCCGGCCCCTTATAAATGAAGCCCGAGTAAATCTGCACCAGGCTCGCCCCGGCAGCGATCTTTTCGGCGGCATGCCGGCCTTCGGTAATGCCACCGGCGGCAATGATCGGCAACTTGCCGCCCAACTCAGCCGCCAGCACCTTGACGATGTGGGTGCTCTTCTCCAGCACCGGCGCACCCGACAGGCCGCCCGCCTCGCCGCCGAAAGGCAGCCCTTCCACACCCTCACGGCCCAGCGTGGTGTTGGTGGCGATCACCGCATCCATGCCCGACTCCATCAGCGCGACCGCCACCAGTGCGGTTTCTTCATCGCTCATGTCCGGCGCGATCTTGATCGCCAGCGGCACGCGCTTGCCATGGGTGCCGGCCAACTGCTCGCGGCGCTCGGCCAAGGCATCGAGCAACTGCTTGAGCGAATCACCGAACTGCAGGCTGCGCAGGCCCGGGGTGTTCGGCGAGCTGACGTTGACAGTGATGTAGCTGGCGTCGGTGTACACCTTGTCCAGGCAGATCAGGTAATCGTCGACGGCGCGCTCGACCGGGGTGTCGAAGTTCTTGCCGATATTGATGCCCAGCACGCCGTTGTAGCGCGCCGCACGCACACGGCCGAGCAGGTGATCGACACCCAGGTTGTTGAAGCCCATGCGGTTGATGATGGCCGTGGCCTCCGGCAGGCGGAACAACCGTGGCTTGGGGTTGCCAGGCTGCGGGCGCGGGGTGACGGTACCGATCTCGACGAAGCCGAAGCCGAGCTGGGCGAAACCGTCGATGGCCGCGCCATTCTTGTCCAGGCCGGCAGCCAGGCCCACCGGGTTGGCGAAGTTCAAGCCCATGACCGTGACCGGCAACGCCGCTGGCTGCTTGCACAGCATGCCGTTGAGGCCAAGACGGCCACCGGCGCCGATCAGGTCCAAGGACAGGTCGTGGGAGGTTTCCGGGGAAAGCTTGAACAGCAGCTGGCGGGCCAGGGTATACATGGGCGGGCAAGGCTCAGGGTGAGTGAGGGGGCGATTATAGCCAGCCCGGGGCTGGCAGGACAGCAAATCGTGGGGCTGCCACTGGCCTCATCGCCGGCAAGCCGGCTCCCACAGGTACACCACAGGGGCTGAAACATGCGCCGTACCTGTGGGAGCTGGCTTGCCGGCGATGAGGCCAGTGCAGGCGAGCACAAGACAGTTACTCCACAGTGCCCCCTGCCAGATGGCACATGGGTTGCACCGCTATAGCCCACAGCCTTATCAGTACGGGCGAGGAACCTTGTGAACACTGTACCCCGAGCAACGCCCCTGGCCTGGGTCAACGGCAGCGACGCGCCCGAGAAACCCAGCCTGAATATCGGCTACATGGCCCTGACCGATTGCGCCTCGGTGGTGGTCGCGGCCACCCAGGGCTTCGCCCAGCAGCACGGCCTTAGCCTCAACCTCAAGCGCCAGGGCTCCTGGGCCGGGTTGCGCGACAAGCTGGTCAGTGGCGAACTGGATGCCGCGCACTGCCTGTATGGCCTTGTCTACGCCGTACACCTGGGCATCGGTGGCGTCCCGGCCAGCGACATGGCCGTGCTCATGGGGCTGAACCAGAACGCCCAGGCCATCAACCTGTCCCCCGCCCTGCAGCGCAAGGGCGTGACCAACCCTGAAGCACTGGCACGCCTGGTGCACCAGCATGGCGCACGGTTGACCTTTGCCCAGACCTTCCCCACCGGCACCCACGCCATGTGGCTGTATTACTGGCTGGCCAGCCAGGGCATCCACCCGCTGCGCGACGTCGACAGCGTGGTGGTGCCGCCGGCGCAGATGGCCGCGCACATCCAGGCCGGCCGCATCGACGGCTTTTGCGTGGGCGAACCCTGGGCCGCCGACGCGGTGGCCAAGGGGCAAGGCTTTACCCTGGCCACCAGCCAGTCGGTCTGGCCGGACCACCCGGAAAAGGTCCTGGCCTGCGCCCGCGCCTTCGCCGAACAGTACCCCAACAGCGCACGCGCCCTGATCAAGGCGGTCCTCGCCGCCAGCAGGTTCATCGAGCAAAGCGCGGAAAACCGCCGCAGCACCGCGCAACTGCTCAGCGCCAGCGCCTACCTGAACACCCCGCTGGACAGCATTGAGCCGCGCCTGCTCGGCAGCTACCAGGATGGCCTGGGCAACCACTGGCAAGACCCGCATGCCCTGCGCCTGTTCGACCACGGCCGGGCCAACCTGCCATACCTGTCCGATGGCATGTGGTTCATGACCCAGTTCCGCCGCTGGGGCCTGCTGCGTGAAGACCCTGACTACCTCGGCGTGGCCCGCCAGGTACAGCAACTGGCGCTGTACAGCGAAGCGGCACGAAGCCTGGGCGTAGCCTGCCCTTCGCTGCCGATGCGCAGCAGCTTGCTGATCGACGGCAGCCGCTGGGATGGCAGCGACCCCTACGGTTATGCCCGCAGCTTCAGCCTGCATGCCCTGGGCGACCTGCCCGATGCCCGGGCCGGTGTGTGAGAGGGACGAACATGTTGCGCATCCTGCTGATCGACGACACACAGAACAAACTTGGCCGCCTCAAGGCGGCGTTGAGCGAGGCCGGCTTCGAGGTCACCGAAGCTCCAGGCCTGACCATCGACCTGCCCGCCTGCGTCGAAACGGTGCGCCCGGACGTGGTACTGATCGATACCGACTCACCGGACCGCGATGTGATGGAACAGGTGGTTCTGGTCAGCCGTGACCAGCCGCGGCCCATCGTGCTGTTCACCGACGAGCACGACCCTGGGGTGATGCGCCAGGCGATCCAGGCGGGGGTCAGCGCCTATATCGTCGAAGGCATCCATACCGCGCGGCTACGGCCGATCCTGGATGTGGCCATGGCCCGCTTCGAAAGTGACCAGGCGCTGAAGGCACAGCTGCTGGCCCGCGACCAGCAACTGGCCGAGCGCAAACGCATCGAACAGGCCAAGGGCTTGCTGATGAAAATGAAGGACTGCAACGAAGAACAGGCCTACACCCTGATGCGCCGCCAGGCCATGAGCCGCCAGCAGAAGCTGATCCAGGTGGCCGAGCAGATCATTGCCATGCACGAGATGCTGGGCTGATGCTCAAAATCTAAAGCTGGCCCCCACAAAAGCCTAGCCACCTCATAAGCCGAGTTGGCCCGGCTCTTGCTGAAGTGATTGCACCGGTAGCCAACGGCGGTTGCCCCACTTAAATCCCGACAAAGACGTCGCTCTCCCCTCCACCTCCGTGGAGCGGGTAGCGGCGTCTTTTTCGTTCCGTTGCATTGCCGAGTGAGGTGTTCGATGAGTACCAGCTTCTGGAAATCCGGGCATGTGCCCACGCTGTTCGCCGCGTTCCTGTACTTCGACCTCAGCTTCATGGTCTGGTACCTGCTGGGCCCGCTGGCGGTGCAGATTGCCGCCGACCTGCAACTGAGTGCACAACAACGGGGCCTGATGGTGGCCACGCCGATTCTGGCCGGGGCGATCCTGCGCTTTGCCATGGGCGTACTGGTCGACCGCCTGTCGCCCAAGAGCGCAGGCCTGATCGGCCAGGTGGTGGTCATCGTCGCCCTCGCGGCCGCTTGGCATCTGGGCGTGCACAGCTATGAACAGGCGCTGCTGCTGGGCGTGTTCCTCGGCTTTGCCGGCGCCTCGTTCGCCGTCTCGCTGCCGCTGGCCTCGCAATGGTACCCGCCGCAGCACCAGGGCAAGGCCATGGGCATCGCCGGCGCCGGCAACTCCGGCACGGTATTCGCCGCCCTGCTGGCCCCGGCGCTGGCCGCAGGCTTTGGCTGGAACAATGTGTTCGGCTTTGCGCTGATTCCATTGTCACTGGCCCTGGTGGTGTTCGCCCTGCTGGCGCGCAATGCCCCGCAGCGGCCCAAGCCGAAAGCCATGGCCGACTACCTCAAGGCCCTGGGCGACCGTGACAGCTGGTGGTTCATGTTCTTCTACAGCGTCACCTTCGGCGGCTTCATCGGCCTGGCCAGCGCCCTGCCCGGCTATTTCAATGACCAGTACGGCCTGAGCCCGGTCACCGCCGGCTACTACACCGCCGCCTGCGTGTTCGCCGGCAGCCTGATGCGCCCGCTCGGCGGCGCCCTGGCCGACCGCTTTGGCGGCATCCGCACCCTGCTGGGCATGTACAGCGTGGCGGCCATCTGCATCGCTGCGGTTGGCTTCAACTTGCCCAGCGCGGCCGCCGCCCTGGCGCTGTTCGTCAGTGCCATGCTCGGCCTCGGTGCCGGCAATGGCGCGGTGTTCCAACTGGTACCGCAGCGCTTCCGCCAGGAGATCGGCGTGATGACCGGGCTGATCGGCATGGCCGGCGGCATCGGCGGCTTCTTGCTGGCGGCCGGGCTTGGCACTATCAAGCAGCACACCGGCGACTACCAGCTGGGGCTGTGGCTGTTCGCCAGCCTGGGCCTGCTGGCCTGGTTCGGCCTGCATGGCGTCAAACAGCGCTGGCGCACCACCTGGGGCTCGGCGGCGGTTACCGCGGCGCGGGTCTGAGGCACGCCAATGAGCCTGCAACTGAGCTTTGCCCAGGCCAGCGCCACCGGGCCGCGCGCGGAAAACCAGGACGCCCTGCGCCTGGTCACCCCGGCGCCGGAGCTGGCCGCCAGCAAAGGCTACCTGTGCGCCCTCGCCGACGGCGTCAGCCAATGCGCCGATGGCGGCCTGGCAGCACGCGCCAGCCTGCAGGCGCTGGCCCTGGACTACTACGCCACCCCCGCGACCTGGAGCGTGGCCCAGGCCCTGGACCGGCTGCTGCTGGCGCAGAACCGCTGGCTGCGCGCCCAGGGTAGCGGCCAGCCATTGCTGACCACCCTCAGCGCATTGGTGCTGCGCGGCCGGCGCTTCACCCTGGCCCATGTCGGCGACTGCCGCGTGTACCGCTGGCACGCCGGGCGCCTGCAGTGCCTGAGCGAAGACCATGTGTGGGACCAACCCGGCATGCAGCACGTGCTCAAACGTGCGCTGGGCCTGGACCAGCACCTGCTGGTGGATTACCTGGAAGGCGAACTGCAGCCGGGCGAGTGCTTCCTGCTACTGAGCGACGGGGTCTGGGCCAGCCTGGGCGACCAGCACATCCAAGCGGTATTGCGCGAGCAACCCGACCTGCAACTGGCCGCCGACACCCTGGTCGCCAGCGCCCATCTCAACGGCAGCCAGGACAACGCCAGTGCCTTGCTGGTACAGGTCGAGCAACTGGGCACGGCCAACCTGGGCGATACCTTGGCGCAGTTGCAGCAATGGCCAGTGCCCGGCCCGCTACGGGAAGGCCAGGTGATCGATGGCTGGCAGGCCGAAAAACTGCATTCGCACAGCCGCCAGTCCCTGCTGTACCGGGTGCGCGACGGCCAGGGCCAACCCTGGCTGCTCAAGACCCTGCCCGCCGCACGCGAGCAGGAGCCCGGCGCAGCGCAAGGGCTATTGCTCGAAGAGTGGTTCCTGCGCCGCGTCGCTGGCCGGCACTTCCCCGAACTGCATGCCGCCAGCCAGCGCCAGCATCTGTACTACGTGATGCGCGAATATCCCGGCCAGAGCCTTGCAGCGCTACTGAGCGAACACGGCCCCCTGCCCCTGCCGCAGTGGCTGGAAACAGCCCGGCAACTGCTGCAGGCGGTCGGTGTGCTGCACCGGCGCAACCTGCTGCACCGCGACATCAAACCCGAGAACCTGCACCTGGGCAGCGATGGCCAGCTGCGCCTGCTGGACTTCGGCCTAGCCTACTGCCCGGGCCTGTCCGAAGAGCCGTTGCATGAGTTGCCCGGCACGCCGTCGTACATCGCCCCAGAAGCGTTCGACGGCCAGCCACCCAGCCCGCGCCAGGACCTGTATGCCGTGGGCGTGACCCTTTACTACCTGCTGACCGGGCATTACCCGTACGGCGAGGTGGAAGCCTTCCAACGCCCGCGCTTCGGCCAGCCGGTCAACGCCGCACGCTACCGCCCCGACCTGCCGGAATGGCTGCAGCACAACCTGCAGCAGGCGGTGGCAGCCGACCCGGCGCAACGCTTCGAAACCGCCGAACACTGGTTACTGCTGCTCGAGCGCGGCGACCGCCAGGAGCTGCCTAGCCGGCCACGCCCCTTGCTGGAGCGCGAGCCGTTGAAAGTCTGGCGCACCTTGGCCCTGCTGTCCTTGCTGTTCAACCTGATACTGCTGTTCACCCTGCTCAAGGGCTGAACGCAGCTTGCCGATGAGGAAACCCTGATGAATGCGAAAGTCTGGCTGGTCGGTGCCGGCCCTGGTGACCCCGAACTGCTCACCCTCAAGGCCGTGCGCGCCTTGCAGCAAGCCGCTGTGGTGATGATCGACGACCTGGTCAACCCGGCAGTGCTGGAGCATTGCCCACAGGCCCGGGTGATTGCAGTGGGCAAGCGCGGCGGCTGCCGCTCCACGCCGCAAGCGTTCATCCAGCGCCTGATGTTGCGCCATGCACGGCAAGGGCGTTGCGTGGTGCGGCTCAAGGGCGGCGACCCGTGCATCTTCGGCCGCGGTGGTGAAGAGGCGCTGTGGCTGCAGGGGCATGGCATCGAGGTGGAGGTGGTCAACGGCATCACCGCCGGCCTGGCCGGCGCCACGCAATGCGGGATTTCCCTGACCTCACGCGGTGTGAGCCGGGGGGTGACGCTGGTGACGGCGCATACCCAGGACGACAGCGAGCTGAACTGGGCGGCCCTGGCCCAGGGCGGGACGACGCTGGTGGTGTACATGGGGGTGGCGCGGCTGGAACAGGTTCGCCAAGGGTTGCTGGAGGGAGGCATGGCGCCGCAGATGCCGGTGGCGATGATCGAGAATGCCTCATTGCCGCAGCAGCGTGAGTGCCGCAGCGATGTGCAGGGAATGGTAGAGGATGCGCGGGGGTTCGGTTTGCGTAGCCCGGCGATTCTGGTGATTGGTGAGGTGGTTGGGGAGCAGGCGGTTCGGGACCTGTTGGCAGTAGCCGGGTGAAATGCAGGGCCCTTGTGGGAGCAACTGTCTTGTGCTGCCTGGACTGGCCTCATCGCCGGCAAGCCGGCTCCCACAGGGACTGCACAGGGCCTGAGGCGAATGCGGTCGAGGTGGGAGCTGGCTTGCCGGCGATGAGGCCAGTTTAGGCAATACAAGACAGTTGCTCCCACAGCCGGCAAAATCCAGGCAAAGAAAAACCCGGCCGAAGCCGGGTTTTTCTTGAAGCTTCAAACCAATTACTTGGCCTGGGCTTCTACCTGAGCTTCAACGCGACGGTTGATAGCGCGGCCTTCGTCAGTGGCGTTGTCGGCAACTGGACGGGTTTCGCCGTAGCCAACCGAGTCAACACGGCTGGATTCTACGCCGTACTGCTGGGTCAGGACCTGCTTGACAGCGTCGGCACGACGCTCGGACAGCTTCTGGTTGTAAGCGTCTGGGCCCACGGAGTCAGTGTGACCTTCAACCACGGTGGTGGTTTGTGGGTACTGATTCATGAAGTCAGCCAGGTTCTTGATGTCGCCGTAGCTGTTTGGCTTGACGACCGACTTGTCGAAGTCGAACTTGACGTCCAGCTCAACACGAACGACTTCGGCAACAGCCGGGCAGCCGTCGGCGTCAACGGTAACGTTGGCCGGGGTGTCAGGGCACTTGTCGACGTTGTCGCAAACGCCGTCGTTGTCGCTGTCGGAGCAGACTTCGGCAACTGGAGCCGGAGCAGGAGCAACTTTGCCACCGCTGCCACCGAAGTTCAGACCCACACCAACGGACGGGCCCCACTCGGTGTTGCCGTTGTCGATGTTGTACATGGCTTCAACGCCAGCACGGGCGAAGAACATGTCGGTGATGTACCACTTGGCGCCAGCGCCAACGTTGGCGAAGGTGGAGTGGTCACGGCCGCTACGAGTGGCCTGGCCCAGGCTCTCGTGAGCGAAACCAGCGGAAACGTACGGACGCAGAGCATCGCCGACGGTACCGAAGTGGTAGGTAGCGTCGAGCTTGGCTTTGGAACCTTTGATGTCTTTGTTGAAGACTTCGCCACGAGCGTTGTGGGTCTCGTTGTAGCCCAGGTCCAGGGATACGTCGTCGGTCAGGAAGTAACCGAGGCGAACACCAGGATTGGTGCCGTCGTTCTTGAAGTTACGCTCGCTGTCGTAGTACTGCTTGGTAACGTTACCTTCGATTTCGACTGCGCCTTGGCCTTGAGCCAGAACGCCGAACGAAGTAGCGGCTACGAGCGAGCCAATGGCCAAGCCCAAGGTGTTTTTCAATTTCATCCGTTAAATCCCCATCTGGTGATAGTTAAGCAGTCCCACCACAAACAAGGGGGACAACTCGACGGCAAGTCTAGCAGAACTCGCCGGTTGGTTAGAGATATTTGCAGGCCACTAAGTTTCATCGAGACCGGCAAATTTTTCCCGAAGCTTGTCTAGCGCACGCTTGTAGCGCATTTTCGTAGCGCTCAGGCCCATGTGCATGATGTCGGCAATTTCCTGGAACTCCAGTTCTGCGACAAAACGTAGCACCAGGATTTCCCGGTCAATCGGGTTCACATGTACCAGCCACTTGTCCAGCCCGCCTTTTTCTTCCGGCTTTGGAGCTTTGTCTTCGGACGCCTCTTCGACAGGGTCCAGACTCAAGGCATCCATCAACCGACGTTTACGGCGTTCCTTGCGGTACTGGGTAATGCACTCGTTGTAGGTGATGCTATAGAGCCATGTTTTGAACTTGGATTTACCTTCGAAGTTCTTCAGCCCGTACAACACTTTCAGCATCACTTCCTGACAGACATCGTCCGCGTCACGGTCGTTCCCCAGATAACGCGCACAGACGTTGAACAGGGTCCGTTGGTAGCGCCGCATGAGCTCCTCATAGGCGCGGGTAACGTGGTACAGCTCCTCATGCGAACGCGCCACCAACTCTTCGTCGGTGAGCTCGCGGGGGTCATAACGCATGGGCGGCGAATGAACTTTATTCAAAACGGATCTGGCCGACAGTCAGGTCAATGTCGCCGCGAGACCCCGTGGGTCGATTTTCGCGGCGGCATACATTAACAGCTTTTGTGCGGTTAGCGGCTATTGACGCGCTGCTCGAGCAGCTCGCGGTTAGACAGCGACACCAATTCGCCATCATCGGTCAGCAGCGTCGTCTTGACCGTACCGATTTCTTCGATTTGCCCTTCGACCTCTCCAATCCGCACCTGCTGGCCCACCTGGTACAGCTCGCGCACGTAGATGCCAGCCAGAATCTGCCCGGCAATTTCGCGGCTGCCAAGCCCCATCGCCAGCGCAACGGCCAGACCAACGGTAATCAGCCCGATGACGATCACGTGGTTCAGCAGGTCGGTTTTCACCTCCAGCTGGCTGATGGCCACCGAGATGCTGATGATGATCACCAGGCCCTGGGTGATGCGCCCAAGGCCTGCCGAGTATTCCAGGCCGATGCCTTCGGCCGCGCCGCGCACCAGGCCGTTGGCCACCTGCGCCAGCAGCACGCCGGCCAGCAGCACCAGGGCCGCGCCGAACACCTTCGGCAGGTACAGGGCAAGCATGTCGAGGGTTGCCGAGACCCGCTCCAGGCCCAGCGATTCGGCCGCCGAGACCAGGAAGATGAGCAGCACGAACCAGTAGACGATCTTGCCGATCAGGGTCGAGATCGGCACCTGGATACCAACCCGGCCGAGCATCTTGGTCAGGCCGGTGCCGGCCATCAGGCGGTCCAGGCCGAACTTGGCCAGCAGTTTGGACAGCAGCGTATCGAGCAGCTTGGCCACCACGAAACCGAGCAGCACCACGACCAGCGCGCCGAACAGGTTGGGGATGAAGTTCGCTACCTTGGTCCAAAGGGCAGTCATGGCGGTGACCAGGCTCTGGGTCCAGAGATCGAGTTCCATATTCAATCGGCCTTATCTGCTTTGCTGCCGCTGGCAGCGTTGCGGGAAGAGTGTCGACGCACCGGCGCGACATGCGCCGAGCCATTATTGACGGCGATCAGCAGCGCCTGGCTCCAACGGCCAAGCAGGCTGAACAGATCACCCGCGCCAACCTGACGGTTGGCGGTTTTCAGCACGCGACCCAGGCAAGCGGCGTCATCCCGGTCATCCCGGTCATTACCGGACGGTGACGCCTTGAGCAGGTCGCGCAGGGATTCTTCAAACGGATCGTGCATGGGCACCTCGCGCAGTGTCAGCAAGAGACGAGATGGCCGGGCGATGGGTCACACATCGCATTGGGACGAATGTTTCAAAATGAATGGTGTTTGCCTGCACTGCCCCTATCGCCGGCAAGCCAGCTCCCACCTCGACCGCATGGGCCTCAAGCCCTGTGCAGTACCTGTGGGAGCTGGCTTGCCGGCGATGAGGCCAGTCCAGGCAATACAAGACAGTTGCTCCTACCTCGACCGCGTCAAGCTCAAGCCATGCGCTATCTCTGTAGGAGCGGGCTTGCCCGCGAAGGGGCCGGTACCGGTCAATGAACATCTAGACCCACCGTAACCGGCGGAACAGCCACCATTGCCCCACCGCCAGCCCGAGCACGACGATGCAGGCGAACAGGAAGCCATAGGGGTTTTCCGCCCCCGGAATGCCGCCGACATTGATGCCCAGCAACCCGGTGATGAAGCTCATGGGCAGAAAGATGCAAGTGATGATGCCGAAGCGGTACATGGTGCGGTTCATGCGCTCGCTGCGCCGGCGATCTTCACTTTCCAGCACCAGCGCGGCCCGCTCGCGGGTCAGTTCCAGTTCTTCGAGGTAGCGGATCAGGCTGTTGTTCAGCTCGTTCCAGTAATCAGCGTCAGCGTCGGCGAACCAGCTCCATTTATGGCGCGACAGCTGGGCATAAATTTCCCGCTGCGGGGCGAGAAAACGCCGCAGACCGGCCGCACGCCGGCGAATCTGCTGCAGGCTGCCGTTCTCCGGGGTATACCGCTCGTCGGATTCGACCTTTTCTTCTTCCAGATCGACCAGCTCGGACAGGTCGCTGACCAGGCCCTGGACCTTTTCTGTCAGCAGTTCGCCCATCAGCAGCAACAACTCGGAGGCCGATTTCGGCCCCCTGCCCTGTTCGAGCTGCAGGAGAATCTCGTCACTGGCGCGCAACGGCCTCAGGCGCAGCGAAATAACCCGCTGCGCCTGGGCGAAAATGCGTACCGATACCATGTCTTCGGGCTCGGCACCTGGGTTGAGGTTGACCCCACGCAGGAACAGCAGCAGCTGTTCGCCCGCCATGGGCAGCAGGCGCGGCCGGGTGTTTTCTTCCAGCAGCAACTCGCAGGCGAACTCGCCAAGGCCGCTGTCGCGCAGCAGCCAGGTGCGGGTTTGCGGATGGCTGCGGTCCCAGTGCAGCCACAGGCTCTGCTCGGGTTGCAACTGCAAGCCGTCCAGTTCGGTACGGGCAATCGAGCGCGCGCCACCTTTGCCATCGAGCACCAGAGCATGTACCAGCCCCCACTGCGCGTTGTCTTCCTCGAACATCAAAGCTCCATCAGCGCGTGCGCCGCATCACTCCGGCATTTTCAGCGGGCTTGGCGAGACCAGCACACCGTTGTTGTCGGCATACACATACTCACCCGGGCGGAAGGTCACCCCGGCGAAGGTCACCGCCACGTTGAGGTCGCCGATGCCGCGCTTGTCGGTCTTCATCGGGTGGCTGGCCAGGGCCTGCACGCCGACGTCGGTCTGGATCAGCACGTCCACATCACGCACGCAACCGTAGATCACCAGGCCTTCCCAGCCGTTCCTGGCGGCCTTTTCGGCGAGCATGTCACCCAGCAGCGCACGGCGCAGCGAACCACCGCCATCGACCACCAGGACCTTGCCCTTGCCATCGAGCTCGACCTGCTCCTTGACCAGCGAGTTGTCCTCGAAGCACTTGATGGTGACGATCTGGCCGCCGAACGAGTCGCGGCCGCCAAAATTGCTGAACATGGGTTCCAGGACCTGCACCAGGTCCGGGTAGGCGTCACACAGGTCGGGCGTTACGTAATGCTGCATGGGAAGCTCCTGTCAGTCACAACGAAAGCGGGTATCGGGCAAGGCTACACCTTGGAGGCCATTGCAGTCATCCGGGACCAGGCAGTCAGTTGTGTTTTGCCTGCACTGGCCCTATCGCCGGCAAGCCAGCTCCCACAGGGATACCGCAAGGTTTGAGGCATGTGGTGTACCTGTGGGAGCTGGCTTGCCGGCGATAGGGCCAGGACAGGTAGAGCAAGATCAGCTGACAGGCACAGGATCTGCAGCCTCGGTAGACGCATGCACCGGCACCAGCGGGTCACGCAACCAACGCTCCACCAGCGGCCAAACCTGCACCTGCGCGGCCTTGCTCACCAGCATGTCGACATGCCCAAAGGCCTCGAACCCTTCCTCGCGCCCCAGCCGCAGGAACTGCTTGCGCTCGCCGCCCAACTGTTCGAACAGCTTGCGACAGGCCCATACCGGGTCCTGGAAGTCCCCCGCACCGGCCACGGCCAGCAGCGGCACATCCACCTCGGCCAACCCTGCCCACCAGTCGTTCTTGTTGTCGCCAAAACGCCCGAACAGGCCGTGCCAGCGCATGCTTTCCAGGGCCAGGCCGATCGGCTCGTCCTCCGGCCCACGCTTGAAACGCGGCCCGGATATCTGCCCCCAGCGCTTGAGCACCAGCTTCGCCCCCCAAGCCAGCGGTGGCACCTTCAACGGCCAGTAGATACGGCTGACCTGGGTGCCGAACAGCGCCACGCTGGCCACCTGCTCGGCCCCCAGAAAACCACCGCCCAGCGCTGCCGCCAGGGTCGTACCACCCAGTGAATGGCCAACCCAGTGCGGCACCTGGCCCGACTGCTCGCGCACGAACGCGGCAATCAGCGGCAGGTCATCACGGGCATAGCCAGCGACGCTGTTGTGCTTCCAGGCGCGGTTGCGTGGCGACAGGCCATGGCCGCGCATTTCCGGGATCCACACATCGAAGCCGGCGCGGGCGAGATAGGCACCCAGGCCAATGCCCTTGGGCGAGTACCAGAAGCGGCGGTTGGAAAAGCTGCCGTGCAATAGAATGACTGGCACGCCCTGGGCCGGGCCCTGGTCGGCCAGGCCCAGGCGGGTCACGGCCAGCTCGACGCTGGGGTCTGGGCCGTTGCCGGCCTTGATCCGGTACACATCTTCGCTGAGGTCGCCGCGGCGCTCGGCACTGAGCAGGGCCACGGGGAATAGAGTGCTGCTGCTTTGCATAAGGTTGCTTGGTGCACAAAAAAGGGCGGGATCCATTGCTGGAGCTCGCCCTGGAAAAACCCAGGCGGGGGTACGCCAGACGTCCCCCCGCGTTTTTACTGCGTCAGACCGCGCCTTGGCCTTCGGCCAGATAGAACCAGGTCTCGAGTACCGAGTCCGGGTTCAACGACACGCTGTCGATACCCTGCTCCATCAGCCACTTGGCCAGGTCCGGGTGGTCCGATGGGCCCTGGCCGCAGATACCGATGTACTTGCCTGCCTTGTTGCACGCGGCAATGGCATTGGCCAGCAGCTTCTTCACCGCCGGGTTACGCTCGTCGAACAGGTGGGCGATGATGCCCGAGTCACGGTCCAGGCCCAGGGTCAGCTGGGTCAGGTCGTTGGAGCCGATCGAGAAGCCGTCGAAGTATTCGAGGAACTCTTCGGCAAGAATGGCGTTGGACGGCAGTTCACACATCATGATCACGCGCAGGCCGTTGTCGCCACGGGCCAGGCCGTTTTCGGCAAGCAGGTCGACGACCTGGCTGGCTTCGCCCAGGGTGCGCACGAACGGCACCATGATCTCGACGTTGGTCAGGCCCATCTCGTTGCGCACGCGCTTCAGCGCACGGCACTCGAGCTCGAAGCAATCACGGAACGATTCGCTGATGTAGCGCGAAGCACCGCGGAAGCCCAGCATCGGGTTTTCTTCTTCCGGCTCGTACAGCTTGCCGCCGATCAGGTTGGCGTATTCGTTGGACTTGAAGTCCGACAGGCGCACGATGACCTTTTTCGGGTAGAAGGCCGCCGCCAGGGTGCTGATGCCCTCGACCAGTTTCTCGACGTAGAAGCCGACCGGGTCGTCGTAGCCGGCGATGCGCTTGTCGACACTGTCTTTCAGCTCGGCCGGCAGGCCGGCATAGTTCAACAGCGCCTTGGGGTGCACGCCGATCATGCGGTTGATGATGAATTCCAGGCGCGCCAGGCCGACACCAGCGTTGGGCAACTGGGCGAAGTCGAAGGCGCGGTCCGGGTTGCCGACGTTCATCATGATCTTGAACGGCAGGTCAGGCATGGCGTCGACCGAGTTCTGCTTGACGTCGAAGCCCAGTTCACCTTCGAAGATGAAGCCGGTGTCGCCTTCGGCGCAGGAAACAGTCACGCCCTGGCCGTCTTTCAGCAGCTGGGTAGCGTTGCCGCAGCCCACGACTGCCGGAATACCCAGCTCACGGGCGATGATCGCCGCGTGGCAGGTACGCCCGCCGCGGTTGGTGACGATGGCGCTGGCGCGCTTCATCACGGGTTCCCAGTCCGGGTCGGTCATGTCGGAGACCAGCACGTCGCCCGGCTGGACCTTGTCCATTTCCGACACGTCGTTGATCACGCGGACCTTGCCGGCGCCGATGCGCTGGCCAATGGCACGGCCTTCGACCAGCACGGTGCCCTTTTCCTTCAGCAGGTAGCGTTCCATGACGTTGGCGCTGGAGCGGCTCTTCACCGTCTCAGGGCGGGCCTGGACGATGTACAGCTTGCCGTCGTCACCGTCCTTGGCCCACTCGATGTCCATCGGGCGCTGATAGTGCTGCTCGATGATCATGGCCTGCTTGGCCAGCTCGCTGACCTCGGCATCGCTCAGGCAGAAGCGTGCGCGCTCGGCGCGGTCGACTTCGACGGTTTTCACCGAACGGCCGGCCTTGGCTTCGTCGCCATAGACCATCTTGATCGCCTTGCTGCCCAGGTTGCGGCGCAGGATGGCCGGGCGGCCGGCCTGCAGGGTGTTCTTGTGCACGTAGAATTCGTCAGGGTTGACCGCACCCTGCACCACGGTTTCGCCCAGGCCGTAGGCGCCAGTGATGAACACCACGTCGCGGAAGCCCGACTCGGTGTCGAGGGTGAACATGACGCCGGCGGTGCCGGTTTCCGAGCGGACCATGCGCTGCACACCGGCGGACAGGGCGACCAGCTTGTGGTCGAAGCCCTGGTGCACGCGGTAGGCGATGGCGCGGTCGTTGAACAGCGAGGCGAACACCTCCTTGGCCGCGCGGATCACGTTATCGACGCCACGGATGTTGAGGAAGGTTTCCTGCTGGCCGGCGAACGAGGCGTCCGGCAGGTCTTCGGCGGTGGCCGAGGAACGCACGGCAACGGCCATGTTGTCGTTGCCGGCCGCCATCGCGGCGAAGGCGGTTCGGATTTCCGAATCCAGACGTGGCGGGAAGTCGGCTTCCATGACCCACTGGCGAATCTGCGCGCCGGTCTTGGTCAGGGCATTGATGTCATCCACGTCGAGGGCGTCGAGCGCGGCATGGATACGGTCGTTGAGACCACTCTGTTCGAGAAAATCGCGGTACGCCTGCGCCGTAGTGGCAAAGCCGCCCGGTACCGATACACCAGCACCTGCAAGGTTGCTGATCATCTCGCCCAGGGATGCGTTCTTGCCCCCCACATGCTCCACATCATGGACGCCGAGCTTATCGAGGGAAACTACGTACTCTACCAAGGTGATCTCTCCACTAACTGTGTTGGAAAAGCTCAAAAAGGCGCCCGCCTGTCTTCTGTGACTTGGCCGGGCGTTTGTGGCCTGTACCTGGAAAATAGGGTCTGCAATTGTGGCAGAATGCCGACAGCCGCATTCGGCAAACCGAACTTATCATATCCAAGAATCGTCATCAGCTTAAGGCCCAGATCGCAAATGAAACGAACCGCGTTCTTCATCTCCGACGGCACCGGTATCACCGCCGAAACCTTGGGCCAGAGTCTGCTCGCGCAATTCGAGAGCATTCCGTTCAACAAATTCACCCGCCCCTACATCGATTCGCCGGACAAGGCACGCAGCATGGTCCAGCAAATCAACACCGCGGCCGAGCGGGACGGTGTGCGTCCGATCATCTTCGACACCATCGTCAACCAGGACATCCGTGAGATCCTGGCGACCTCCAATGGCTTCATGATCGACATCTTTTCTTCGTTTTTATCCCCGCTCGAGCAGGAATTGACCGCCCATTCGTCGTATTCCGTCGGCAAATCGCACTCGATTGGCGGCAATTCCAACTACATGGAACGCATCGAGGCGGTGAATTTCGCCCTGGACAACGACGATGGCGCGCGCACCCACTACTACGACAAGGCCGACCTGATCCTAGTGGGCGTGTCGCGCTGCGGCAAGACCCCCACCTGCCTGTACATGGCCATGCAGTTCGGCATCCGCGCCGCCAACTACCCGTTGACCGAGGACGACATGGAACGCCTGCAACTGCCGGCGGTGCTGAAAAAGCACCACAACAAGCTGTTCGGCCTGACCATCGACCCCGACCGCCTTACCGCCATCCGCCACGAGCGCAAGCCCAACAGCCGCTACTCCAGCTTTGCCCAGTGCGAGTTCGAAGTACGCGAGGTGGAAAACCTGTTCCGCCGGGAGAACATTCCCAACATCAATTCCACGCATTTTTCGGTGGAAGAGATTTCGGCGAAGATCCTGGTCGAAAAGGGCGTCGAGCGCAGGTTCAAGTAAGCCTGTTCCGGCCTCTTCGCGGGCTCGCCCGCTCCCACAGATATCGCACAGATTTCAAGGTTGGTGAAAACCTGTGGGAGCGGGCGTGCCCGCGAAGAGGCCAGCACAGGAATACAAAAAAGCCCCAGCATCACTGCCGGGGCTTTGTTTTACCTCACTAAAAGGCTCAGGACGGCACCACCGCCGCCTGCCCGCTCATGGCCAGGTCGACCAGCTCGCGGTTGGCCACCGCGTACATCGCATAGTCGGTGCCGGTGGCATTGCGCAGGTCATCCAGCATGGCGCGCCAGCGCTCCACCATCACCCGGTGCTGCTCGGCCCACAGCGCCACGCGGGCATCCATGTCTTCCGGCGCATCGGCCATCTGCAAGACCGAGATAGTAATCGCCCGCTGCTGCAGGTCGATGTCGTCGCGGAAGGCTTCGCGGGCCAGGGCCTGCCAGTTGTTCTCCACCGGCAGGTTGCTGATTTCCTGCAGGTACCAGGTCAGGTCCAGCGCGCTGCCCACGGCGAAGAACGCCTTGGCCACCTGCGCCGGATCATGGCCAGTGACGTCGGCCGCTTCGATGATCGGCAGCAGGGTGTACAGGTGGCTGGTACCGGCCACCATGCGCGCCAGCAACTCCGGCACACCGGCGTCGACAAAGCCCTGGTAGCGGACCATCCAGCGTTCCCGGGTCGGGCCTTCGAGCAGTTCGTCGAGCTTGAGCCCCAGCTGCGCGATTTTCGGCCCGAAGTGCGCGGTGTCGCGCCCGGCGTCCTGCTCGTTGCGGCGGCTGCGCAGGAACCAGCGGGTGGCGCGGCGGCCCAGGCGCATCAGCTCGTCCATCAGGGTCAGCTGGATTTCGGCCGGCACCTGGTAGTCCAGCGCCTCGATCTGGCGGAACCAGTGCGGCAGGTGGAAGATGTCGCGCACGATCACATAGGCCCCAGCCACGTTGGCCGGGCTCATGCCGGTCGACTCCTTCAGGCGCTGGACGAAGGTGATGCCCATGTTGTTGACCAGGTCGTTGGCGATCTGGGTACTGACGATTTCGCGCTTCAGACGGTGACGGCGCATGGAATCGGCGAACTTGTTGACCAGCGACGGCGGGAAGGCGGTTTCCATGTCGCGGGTCAGGTAGTCATCGTCCGGCACCAGCGACTTGAGCAGCTGTTCCTTGAGGTCGATCTTGCTGTACGAGATCAGCACCGACAGTTCGGCGCGGGTCAAGCCCTGGCCGGCGGCCAGGCGTTCGGCCAACTGCTCTTCGGACGGCAGGAACTCGATGGCGCGGTCCAGCTTGCCACGCGCTTCCAGGTCGGCCATCAGGCGCTTGTACTCGGCAATCCGCTCGCGGGCGCGGCGGGCTGCCAGCGACAAGGCCTGGGTCTGCTTGTAGTTGTTGCCCAGCACCAGGCCGGCCACTTCGTCGGTCATGCTGCCCAGCAGCTGGTTGCGCTGCTTCTCGGTCATGTCGCCACCCTGCACCACTTCGTTGAGCAGGATCTTGATGTTGACCTCGTGGTCGGAGCAGTCCACGCCGCCGGCGTTGTCGATGAAGTCGGTGTTGGTGGCGCCGCCGTTGAGGCCGAACTCGACCCGGCCGAGCTGGGTCATGCCCAGGTTGCCGCCCTCGCCCACCACCTTGCAGCGCAGTTCGTTGCCGTTGACCCGCAGCGCGTCGTTGGCCTTGTCGCCGACATCGGCGTGGCTTTCGCTGCTGGCCTTCACATAGGTACCGATGCCGCCGTTCCACAGCAGGTCCACCGGTGCCTTGAGCAGCGCGTTGAGCAGCTCGGTCGGGGTCAGGCGGTCAGCTTCGATGGCGAAGCGTTCCTTCATCTGCGGGCTGATGGCGATGCTCTTGGCACTGCGCGGGAAGATGCCGCCGCCTTCGGACATGATGCTGGTGTCGTAGTCGCTCCAGGCCGAACGCGGCAGGTCGAACAGGCGCTTGCGCTCGGCAAAGCTGGTGGCAGGCTCTGGGTTGGGGTCGATGAAGATGTGCAGGTGGTTGAACGCCGCCACCAGTTGCAGCTTGTCGGACATCAGCAGGCCGTTGCCGAACACGTCACCGGCCATGTCGCCCACGCCAATCACGGTGATCGGGTCTTCCTGCACGTTGATGCCGCGCTCGCGGAAGTGGCGCTGCACGCCCACCCAGGCGCCACGCGCGGTAATGCCCATCTTCTTGTGGTCGTAACCGGCCGAACCGCCCGAGGCGAAGGCGTCGCCCAGCCAGAAGCCGTAGTCGATGGCGATGCCGTTGGCGATGTCGGAGAAGGTCGCGGTGCCTTTGTCGGCCGCCACCACCAGGTACGGGTCGTCATCGTCGTGGCGCACCACGTTGGCCGGCGGTACCACGCCACCGTCCTTGAGGTTGTCGGTGATGTCGAGCAGACCGGAAATGAAGATGCGGTAGCACGCCACGCCTTCGGCGGCGATCTCGTCACGGCTGCCGCCCAGCGGCAGGCGGCGCGGCAGGAAGCCACCCTTGGCACCGACCGGCACGATCACCGAGTTCTTCACCTGCTGGGCCTTGACCAGGCCGAGCACCTCGGTGCGGAAGTCTTCCTCGCGGTCGGACCAGCGCAGGCCGCCGCGGGCAACGTTGCCAAAGCGCAGGTGCACGCCCTCAACCCGCGGCGAGTAGACGAATATCTCGAACTTGGGCACCGGCTTGGGCAGTTCGGGGATCAGCTTGGGGTTGAACTTGAAGCTGAAGTACGACTTGTTGTGACCATTGGCGTCCGGCTGGTAGAAGTTGGTGCGCAGGGTAGCCTTGATCAGGTCCAGGTAGCGGCGCAGGATGCGGTCTTCGTTGAGCACCTGCACGTCGTCCAGCGCGGTCAGGATGGCCTGCTCCAGGCGCTGCTGCTTGTCATCCAGGTCATCCTGGGTGAGCTTGCGCGCCAGGTAGAAGCGAGTCTTGAACAACCGGGTCAGCTCGCGGGCGATGTCGGTGTGGTTGTTCAGGGTACTGGCGATGTAGCCCAGGTCGAAGCCCAGGCGAATCTGCTTCAGATAACGGGCGTAGGCACGCAGCAGCGCCACGTCACGCCATGGCAGGCCGGCGGTCAGCACCAGGCGGTTGAAGGCGTCGTTCTCGGCATCGCCGCGGACGATGTGGATGAAGGCGTCCTGCAGGATGTCGTTGAGCTGCTGGATATCCAGGCTCAGGCCTTCGCTGTAGGTGAAGGCGAAGTCGTGAATCCAGTACTCGCGGCCAGTGGCATGGCGCAGGCGGTAGGGGAACTCGCCAAGCACGCGCAGGCCGAGGTTTTCCAGGATCGGCAGCACGTCGGACAGCGCCAGCGGCGTATCGGCGTGGTACAGCTTGCAGTGCAGGATGCGCTCGCCAACCTGGGTCAGCGGCTGGTAGAAGCTCATTGCCAGCGGCTTGCTTTCCGACAGGTTCAACACATGTTGCAGGTCGACCACCGCCGAGTGCGCGGCAAAGCGCTCGCGGTAGCCGGCCGGGAAGCCTTTGGGGAAGTCGGCCAGGATGTTGGTGCCCAGGGCTTCACCGAAGTTCTCGATCACCAGCGCCGAATAGTCGTCACGCCACGAGCGGCAGGCCTGGATCACTTCGCGTTCCAGCTGCTGCGGGTCGATGTCGATGCGGTTCTTCGGGTCGACCCGCAGAATCAGCTGCACACGGGCCAGTACCGATTCGGAGAAGAAGGTCCAGAACTCGCAGTCGCTGGCCTTCAGGCGCTCCATCAGCACCTGCTGGATCTTCTGCCGTACTTCGGTGGAGTAGATTTCCCGTGGGACGTAGGCCAGGCAGTAGCAGAAGCGGCCGTACGGGTCCTTGCGCAGGAACACCCGGATCTTGTTGCGTTCCTGGATCTGCACGATCGCCATGACGGTGCTGAACAGCTCGTCGACCGGTGTCTGGAACAGGTCGTCGCGCGGCAGCACTTCCAGCACCTGGGCCAGCTCCTTGCCCAGGTGGGCCTTGGGGTCGAAGCCCGAGCGGCGTTCTACTTCAGCGACCTTGACGCGGATATAAGGGATGGCATGCACGCTTTCGCCATACACCGACGAGGTGTACAGGCCCATGAAGCGGTGCTCCTTGACGACCTTGCCGTCGGCGTCCAGCTGGCGAATCGACACGTAGTCCGGGTAGGCCGGGCGGTGTACACGGCTGGGCAGCGCGGCCTTGGCGAACGACAGCAGCAGCGGCTCGTTGAGGTAGGCCACGGCGTAGTCTTCGATGCGCAGCTCTTCCGGCGTAAGGCCTACGCGCAGACGGCGCGGCAGGCCGAGGAAGGATTGCTCGTCGTAGACCATCTGGCCGCCATCGGCGTCGCCCTTGACGGTGAATTCTTCATAGCCGAGGAAGGTGAAGTGGTTGTCCAGCAGCCATTCGAGGAACGCCTTGACCTCGCCCTTTTCGTGCTGCGCCGGGCCGAAGGCGGTCTGTTCCACCTGCGCCACCACTTCACGCAGCTTGGCTTTCATCGGCTCGAAGTCGGCGACTACCACCCGCACCTCGGCCAGCACCTGCTCGATCTCGCGGGTCAGCACGGTCAGCTCGGCGGCGTTGGCGCAACGGTCGATCTCCAGGTACATCAGCGACTCGTGGCGTACGCCCTCGCCCTGGGTGCCCTTGGGCAGCAGCTCCAGCAGTTCGCCCTTGGCGCCACGGCGCACGCTGAGCACAGTGGTCTGCAGGGTATGGATGCTGTAGCCGCGGCGGTTGAGCTCGGTGCGCACCGAGTCGACCAGGAACGGCAGGTCGTGGTGCAGCACCTCGACCACGGTGTGGGTCGACTGCCAGCCATTGCGCTCGTAATCGGGGTTGTACACCCGCACTTGCGGGTATTCGGGGTCGAAACGCTCGATGATACGCCAGGCCGACAGGGTGCAGCCGGCCAGGTCGGAAAGCCTGCGCTGGGTGAGTTCGTCCAGAGAGATGATGCCGAAGAACTGCTCGGCGAACAGCGCCACTTGTGGCAGGGACTGTTCGCTGATGTGCTGCGCCAGGGCCGCTTGCAGTTGATGCTGGAAGTCGGCTTTGCTGGCTGCGGTGAAGAACGCCATCTGTGGTACTCCGCTTGGGCTTTGTAATAATTGAAGCGTCGCTGCGTGCGCCGTGTACGGATCAACGATAGCCAACCCGTGGCAAGGCGGACGGTAAAAACCAGACGTTGAACGTGCGCAGGCACGCCCAGGGCTCGCCGAAGCTTAACGACTGATCGGTCATCAAGGCTTGCAGCGCTGCGACAATTTCGGTCAAGGGGCGGTAACTTTACGTTTATGCATGCAGGCAAGACTGTCAGAATTCCCTTCCGTTTCCTTTGATCCGAGCCTTGTCCATGCAAATCAATACCGCCCTGCTCTTCGCCACCCCTTGCGATGACGAGGAAGACAACATGGCGACCCTGTGCTGCCACAGCGACAAGGGTCAGATGTTCCTGCTTACCCGCTACCCGGACGAAGACACCGTCGACCTGACCCTGGATGACGAGCCGTCGACGCTGGATGGGCTGAAAGTGACCTTGAGTGCCAAGCGCCTGCTGATCGAAGTGGCGGCGGGCGACCGCGATGCGCTGAAGGGGGACGAGGTGCTGGAGATCAACCTGACCAGCGAGCTAAGTGACATGGATGAGGTGAAGCAAACCCTGGAGAACATCCTGGCCGGGACTGGTACCTTCATCTGCGAGCTCTGAATCGCAGCGCTATCTGGCTTGGCTGCTGTACTGCCTGTACCGGCCCTATCGCCGGCAAGCCAGCTCCCACATCGACCGCATCAGCCCCAAGCCTTGTGCAGTACCTGTGGGAGCTGGCTTGCCGGCGATAGGGCCGGTACAGGTAAAGCCCCTTGGAGCGAGCCAGGCCTCAGGCCAACGCCGCCTGCATCTCCTGGGCCTGCACCCGCAGCGCCTGGCAAAATGGCTCCACCGCCGCCGATGCCGGCCGGTGGTCTGGCCTGATCAACATCACCTGGTACGGCACCGACACCCGTAAGCGGCGGATCGGCAGCCCACCCTGCGCCGCCTCCAGCCCGCTCAGCGGGTTGATGATCGCCACCCCCAGGCCTTGCCTGACCATGGCACACACCGAGGCGGCACTGGTGGTCTCGATGACCGTGCGGCGGTTCACCCCCGCCGCCCGAAAGTGCTGGTCCAGGCGCTGCCGGTAGGTATCCAGGCTGGCCAGGTTGATGAAGTCGACCTCGTGAAAATCGCTCAGCTCCAGCTCGGCCTTGGTCTGCAACGGGTGAAACTCGGGCAGCACGCACACCATATTGGCGCTGAACAGCAGTTCGCCGTATGCGCCGCGCGGTATCTGCTCGAGCTCGGTCAGGCCAAGGTCATGCTGCTGGGCAACCAACGACTCTTCCAGCAACGGCGATTCCTGCGCCAGGATGCTCACGCTCACGCCCCGGTGCTGCTGGTGAAAGCGCTGGCAGGCCTTGGGCAGGAGCGTTTGCGAAAACAGCGGCAGGCAGGTGATGGCCAGCCGGCCCTGTTCGAAATTGCGAATGGCCTGGGCAAAGCGGTCGATGCGCTCCAGCCCGACGTAGGCGCGCTCCACCTCCTCGATCAACAGCAACGCCTGGGCCGTCGCCACCAGGCGCCCACCTTCGCGCTCGAACAGGTTCAGGCCGGTCACCTGCTCCAACCGCGCCAGCTCGCGGCTGACGGTCGGCTGCGAGGTGAACAGCAGGCGCGCCGCACCGGTGACGCTGCCAGCGGCCATGATGGCGCGGAAGACTTCGATATGGCGGACCGACAGTTTCACGGCAATACCCTGCAAGACGATGGGTATATCAGATATGAATGGCTGGCAGAAAAATAGCTATTTTTCTGAATTTCCGCTTTGGGTCATCCTCGTGGCCTTCCTTTTACGAGTAACGCCAGCATGACTGCACCCTTCACCCTCCTGGCCGAGGCGGTCCGCCAGCACGGCTCACCGCTGTGGGCCTACGACGCCAGCACCATCGCCGAACGGGTCGAACAACTGAAGGTGTTCGACACCGTGCGCTTCGCCCAGAAAGCCAACCCCAACCTGCATGTGCTGCGCCTGATGCGCGCCCATGGCCTGGTGCTGGACGCGGTATCGCTGGGCGAGATGGAACGAGCGTTCGCTGCAGGTGCGCGCGTGGATGGCGACCCGGCCGGCGTGGTACTGACCTGCGACGCGCTGGACCGGCCCACCCTGGAGCGGGTGGTGGCAGAAAAGATCGAGGTCAACGCCGGCTCCATCGACATGCTGCGCCAGCTCGGTGAACGCTCGCCCGGCCATCGTGTGTGGATCCGCATCAACCCCGGCTTCGGCCATGGCCACAGCCGCAAGACCAACACCGGCGGCGAAAACAGCAAGCACGGCATCTGGCATGAAGAGCTGGACGAGGCGCTGGCGTGTATCAAGGCCTATGGCCTGCACCTGGTGGGCGTGCACATGCACATTGGCTCCGGGGTGGATTACCAGCACCTGGAGCAGGTGGCCCGCTCGATGATCGAGCTGATCGGCCGCCTGGGCGTGGACATCGAGGCGTTCTCCATCGGTGGCGGGCTTTCCACCCCGTACCGCAGCAGCGACAAGCCGGTCGACCTGCAGCGTTACGCCCAGACCTGGGCGGTGGCGCGCCAGGAAATCGAAACGATGCTCGGCCACCCGGTGCGCATGGAGATCGAACCAGGCCGCTTCCTGGTGGCCGAGTCCGGTTACCTGGTGGCCGAAGTGCGTGCGGTGAAACAGGTGGGGCGCAATACCTTCGTGATGATCGACGCCGGCTTCAACGACCTGATGCGCCCGGCCATGTACGGCGCCTATCACGGCATGACCCTGCTCGATGCCAACGGCCAGCCGGTGGACCGCCCACGCCAGCCGACCGTGGTAGCCGGGCCGCTGTGCGAATCGGGTGATGTGTTCACCCAGGATGACCAGGAACTGACCCCGCAAGACCTGCCCCAGGCGCAGGTGGGCGACCTGCTGGTGATCCACGACGCCGGGGCCTATGGCGCGTCGATGTCGTCGAACTACAACAGCCGACCGCTGCTGCCGGAGTTCCTGATCGAGGACGGGGCACTGCGGATAATTCGCCGGCGGCAGACGGTGCAGGACCTGCTGAGCCTGGAGGCTGGCTTCTAAACTCATTTTTCAAGGCCCACACAAGCTCCTGTGGGAGCGGGTTCACCCGCGAATCAGGCAACGCGGTGGTTGGCACCGGCTGCGCCGGTGTTCGCGGGTAAACCCGCTCCCACAGGGGCATGCGGTTGCCGGTCATCTTTGGACAGGACACAAGGCCCCGGAAACAAGAATGACCCTTGCAATCAGCCTGCCCCATCGCGACAATGCGATCAATTCCCATTCATAATGCGATCTTGACGCCATGTCGACGCTCGATCCCCAAGCCCTGCACCAGCTGTACAGCGAAAACAACAGCTGGCTCAAGGGCTGGTTGCGCGCCCGCCTCGGCAACGCCGCCGATGCCTCCGACCTGGCGCACGACACCTTCCTGCGGGTAATGACCGCGCGCAATCAGTTGCCGATCCGCGAACCGCGCAGCTACCTCACGGCCATCGCCCGCTCGCTGCTGATCGACAAGGTCCGCCGCCGCACCATCGAACAGGCCTACCTGCAGGCCCTGGCCCTGCGCCCGGAGCCGGTAGAGGTATCCCCGGAAGTGCGCCTGTCGATCATCGAAATGCTGGTAGCGGTAGACAGCCTGCTCGATGAACTCGGCGCCAAGACCCGCGCCATCTTCCTTGCGGTGCAACTGGAAGGCCTGACTTACGGGGCAGCAGCCGAACGCTTCGGTGTGTCGGTCACCACGGTGAAGAACCACCTGATCAAGGCCATGACCCGCTGCCTGCTGGCAGTGGAAGGCTGATGACCGTGGACATCAAGACACTCGAAGCCGCTGCCACCTGGTACGTGCAGCTCAACGACGGCGACAGCGACGAGGCCCGCACCCAGGCCTGGCGGCAGTGGTTGCAGGCCAGCCCGCAACACGCTGCCGCCTGGGCGCGGGTAGAAAAACTGCAGCAGCAATGGACCATGGTGCCGCCGCAGGTGGCACTGTCCAGCCTTGGCGCTGCCCAGGCACAGCGCCGTGACGTACTTAAAGTGCTGGGCCTGCTGCTGGCCATGGGCGGCGGCACCTGGCTGGCAGCCGAACAAGTGCCCTATCGCGCCCTGCTGGCCCAGCAGCGTACCAGCACCGGCGAACGTCGCACCCTGCAGTTGGCGGACGGCTCGCAGTTGGAGCTGAACGTGGGTACCGCGCTGAATGTGCGCTATGACCAGAAGGTGCGGGCGATCCAGCTGTACCAAGGGGAAATCCTGGCAAGACCAGCCAGCGACGTGCAACGACGCCCGTTCATCGTGCACACCGAAGACGGCAGCATCCTGGCCCACAGCAACGAGTTCAGCATTCGCAAGCTCGCGCAACAGACGCGCGTGGGCGTACTGCAAGCCTCGGTTGAGGTCCGCCCGCAGCGCCATCTGGACCGCGTGCTGCAGTTGCAAGCCGGCCAGCAGGTGAGTTTTGACCAGGATGACTTCGCCCGTCCCCATATCCTGCCCGCCGACTCGACCGCCTGGCTGCAGGGCATGTTGAGCGTGAACGACTGGCGCCTGGGCGACTTCATCGAAGAACTGGGGCGCTACCGGCCAGGGCTGCTGCGCTGCGCCTCGTCGATTCGTGACATGAGCATTTCCGGCGCATTCCGCATCGACGACACCGATATCGCCCTGGCCAACCTGCCGAAAACCCTGCCTGTGCGGGTGCGCTACCTCAGCCGCTACTGGGTCAGCGTGGAGCCTGCCTGAACAGCGAGTGAAAAAACTTTCAGTGAAATCTTGCTGATTTCGATTCTCGTCCGTCCCTGACACAAGCCGCGACGACAGCGACTTTCTGCCATGACTCGGAAGGATCACGTAATGCCCCACCTGCACCCCACCCCTGCAACCAAGCTGAGCCAGGCCGTGCGCCTGGTGCTGTTCGGCATGTCCCTGGCCAGCGTACCCAGCCTGCTGCTGATGCCCGCCCAGGCCATGGCCCAGAGCCAGACCGCCTACCATGTCGCCCCCGGCCCACTGGGCAATGCCATCACCCAGTTCGGCGTGCAGGCGGGCGTGACCATTTCGTTCGACACCACACAGACGCGCAACCTGACCAGCACAGGTCTGGAGGGCAGCTACAGCGTCGAGGAAGGGCTGGTGCGCCTGCTGGGCAACAGCGGCTTGCAGGCTCAGCGCCAGGGCAACGGCGGCTATGTGCTGGTGCCTGCCGACAACGGCGCGGCGATGGAACTGGGCCCGCTGAACATCGACGCCAACCGGCTGGATGCGACCAGCGAGGGCACCCAGTCGTACACCGCCCGTGCAGTGACCATCGGCAAGGGCGTGCACACGCTGAAAGAAACCCCGCAGGCGGTCACCGTGATGACCCGCAAGATGCTCGACGACCAGAACCTCAACACCCTCGAGCAGGTGCTGGACAAGACCCCGGGCATCACCGTGTACGACTCGCCCATGGGCGGCAAGTACTTCTATTCCCGCGGTTTCAACCTGGACGGCCAGTACCAGTACGACGGCGTACCGCTGGACGTTGGCGGCAACTACGTGCAGGCCAACAGCTTTTCCAGCGACATGGCGTTCTATGACCGCGTCGAAATCCTCAAAGGCGCGGCCGGCATGATGAAGGGCTCCGGCTCCTCCGCCGGTGGCGTCAACTTCGTGCGCAAGCGCGGCCAGGACAAGGCCGCGACCACTGTCACCCTGTCTGCAGGCCGTTGGGACAACTACCGCGGCCAAGTCGATGTGGGTGGCCCGCTGAACGATTCGGGGACGGTGCGTGGCCGCGCCGTGGCGGCGCTGCAGGACCGCCAGTACTTCTACGACGTGGCCAAGCGCCAGGATCAGGTGCTGTACGGCGCCATCGACTGGGATGTCACCCCCGACACCACCCTGGGCTTCGGCCTGGCCTACGAGGATGTCGATGCCACGCCGTGCTACCACGGCCTGCCGCGCTACGCCGATGGTAGCGACCTGAAGCTGTCGCGCTCGACCTGCCTGGGGGCCAGCTGGAACGACCTGCAAAGCCAGAGGGTCACCGGTTTCGCCGACCTCAAGCACCGTTTCAACGATGACTGGACGCTGAACTTTGCCTCGGTCTACACCCACAATACCCAGGACATCGAATACGGCTACTCGGAAGGCGCGGTGCCGGTTGGTGCAACCAGCGCCAGCATCGGCCGCTATGCCGGCCGCTTCGACTACGACCAGGATGACTACGGCTTCGATAGCTACGTCGATGGCAAGTTCGAGGCCTTCGGCCTACAACACGAGCTGATCATCGGTGCCAACGCCAGCCGGCAGAAGACCCATGACTACTTCTGGCTGATGCCTCTGAGCGGCAGCCAGAACCCGTTCGATCCGTCTGCAAGCTTCCCCCATCCGTCAAAGGCCGACTTCCAGGTAAACCCGACCCGCGGTGGCAACATACCGACCGACTCCACCACCACCCAATATGGCACCTACGCCAACCTGCGCCTGAAACTGGCAGAGCCGCTGACCCTGGTACTGGGTGCGCGGGTCAGCTGGTATCGCAACAAGAGCGATTCCTATACCCAGTTCTATGACTACTGGGTGAACAACCGCAGCCAGGAGAACGGCCAGGTCACACCATTTGCCGCCGTGCTGTACGACCTGAACGAGCAGTGGACGGCCTACGCCAGCTATGCCGACATCTTCCAGCCGCAGAGCGACAAGGTGAATGCCGAGAGGCAGCCGCTACAACCCAAGACCGGTGCCAACTACGAAGTCGGCATCAAGGGCGAGCTACTCGACGGCGCGCTGAACACCTCGTTCAATCTGTTCCGTACCATCGAAAATCACCGTGCGGAAACCGATTTCGTCGATACCTGCCCGTCAGGCGACGGCTATTGCTACACCGATAGCGGCAAGGTCCGCGCCCAGGGCTTCGAAGCCGAAATCAGCGGCTCGCCGGTCGAGCGCCTGCAGTTGCTGGCAGGCTACACCTATACCCAGACCAAATACCTGAAGACCATCGAGGACAGCGACCCGACCGAGCTGACCTTCACCTCCAGCTTCATTCCGCGGCACATGCTCAAGGTGTGGGGCGATTACCAACTGGGCGGTGCCCTTGAGCGCTGGACACTGGGCGCCGGCCTGAACAGCCAGAGCGAGAACTTCCGCACCACCCGTGGCACCCGCGTCGAGCAGGCAGGCTACACAGTTTGGAACGGCCGCGTGCAATACCGCCTCGACCAGAACTGGACCGTGGCCGTCAACGGCAACAACCTGTTCGACAAGAAGTACTACTCCACCATCGGCGCGCCGGCGTGGGGCAACTTCTATGGTGAGCCGCGCAACTTCATGTTAACCCTGCAAGGTACGTTCTGACACCGCCGCAAGCCGCGCGCAATCTTTGTGGGAGCGGGCAAGCTCGCGAACACCGGCAAGGCCGGTGCCATCCATCGCGCTGGACTCTTC
Organism: Pseudomonas sp. 10-1B; assembly: GCF_000935045.1. GTDB lineage: Bacteria > Pseudomonadota > Gammaproteobacteria > Pseudomonadales > Pseudomonadaceae > Aquipseudomonas. The sequence continues at coordinate 17,251 of NZ_JYKS01000024.1, read as the reverse complement.
GCGGGCAAGCCCGCTCCTACACAGTACTGTGCAGGTTTCGGGCTCACGCTATACCTGTGGGGGCGGCTTTAGCCGCGAACACCGGCAAAGCCGGTGCCATCCATCGCGCTGGATTCTTCGCGGGCAAGCCCGCTCCTACACAGGTGCTGTGCAGGTTTCGGACTCACACAGCCTGTGTGGGAGCGGCCTTGTGTCGCGAAAGGGCCGCAAAGCGGCCCCAGACATCAGCATTGCAGCAAAGAATGCCGGGGCTGCTTCGCAGCCCTTTCGCGACACAAGGCCGCTCCCACAAGGATCGCGCCAGCCTGTTGTTTTCGTTAGTCGATAAAGAAATCACCCATGCGCCCCAACAAAGCCCCGGTTCGCGTTTTTCTGGGCATCGCTCGACGACTTGCCCCATGCCGAGTGCCATCCGGTCTTCCAGCAGTCGGCGATCAACCCATGACCGCTTCCCGCTCACCGCCCATGTACTGCTCCAGGCGGCTGCGCAACCAGCGCTCGGCGGGGTCGTTGTCGGTGGTGCTCAGCCAGACCATGGCCAGCTCCAATGCAACGGTTTCGAACGGCAGCGGCTCGGCCTGCAGGTTGCCCCAGCGCTCCATGCCCTGCGCGGCGTAGTCCGGGCAACAGGCCAACAAGTCGGTACCAGCCAGAATCGCCGGCAGCGAACTGAACTGCGGTACCGACAGCACCACCTTGCGTTCGCGGCCGATCTCTTGCAGCCAGTCATCGACCATACCTTGGGTATTGGCGGTTGGCGACACCTGGACGTGCGGGCGGGTGCAGAACTCATCCAGGGTCAGCGGCGTGGCTGACTTGTCGGCACGCACTACCCGGCCCTGCATGGTGCGCAGCACCTTGCGCTTGGCATTGGCCGGCAGCCCCTTGGTCTGGCTGATGCCGACCGTTACGTCGCCGGCTGCCAGCAGGTCCGGGATACGCCAATAGTCGACATGCTGCACCACCACTACCACGTTCGGTGCCTCGACCCGCAGCGCCCGCAGCAGCGGCGGCAACAGCCCGGACTCGACGTCATCGGACAGACCGATGCGGAACGTCATCTTGCTGGTCAGCGGGTCGAAATCGTGGGTCAGGCTGAGGGCGACAGACATCGCATCCAGCGCCGGGGTGAGGTACTTGATCACTTCCTCGGCCCTGGCCGAAGGCTCCATGCGGTTGCCCACACGGATCAGCAGCGGGTCGTTGAACATTGCCCGCAACCTGGCCAGCGCGGCGCTGACCGTGGGTTGGGCGACGAACAGCTTTTCCGCGGCACGGGTGAGGTTGCGCTCCTGCATCAGGGCTTCGAACACCACCATCAGGTTGATATCGGCTTTGCGCAGTTCGTTGCGGTTCATTGGCGCTCCCGGCCCAGGTTCTTGTTGTGCAGAGCCAATTCCAGCATCGACAAGAATCCTAGTCGAGTCAAAATCCGAAGATGTCCTTGTAGGAGCGGGCTTGCCCGCGAACACCGGCGCAGCCGGTGCCAGCCACCGCGTTGGATCCTTCGCGGGCGTGCCCGCTCCCACAGAGGCCGCGTCGCACTTCAGCGCAGCCCAAAGGGCTGGGCGATCTCCTACAGGGAACGTGCTATTGCAGTGATGCCACGCTTTTACCTGAACGGCCAGCTCAAGTGAGCTTGCGCAATGCAGGCAGACGCACCAGTGACCAGCCGGCCTCCGACTCGGCCAGGGTCAAGCGGATGCCGTCCACCGGCACGGTATTCAATAGCGTCACCGCCAGGTCGCCCACCATCCAGTTGGCTGTGTTGGAAGCAATAACGCGGCCGTCGGCGGAAATCAGCACGGCTTCATGCTCCAGCCGCATCAAACTGCGCACCAACAGGCGCTCGACGTTGTGCAGGGACAAGTCCAGGCCCGCGACACCGATGAACCGGCCCTGGACGATGATCGGCGTGGTAAAGGTCAGCACGTACAGGTTGGTGCCATACAAGTCCACGTAGGGCCCCTCGACCACACTCTTGCCCGTGTCACGTGGGCGGCTGTACCAAGGCATTGCCGTGTAGTCGTAGTAGTTTTCTCGACGGCGGTCGAAATTGGGGCGCAACGGCAGGGTCTTGCCGCCATCGGCCAGGTACCACCACTCCAGGTGCATCTCGCGATCGGCCAGGCAGTGGGGTTCCACGATCACACCGCCGCCGCAGCCGAACGCACCATTGGCCAGCAGCTGACGGTCAATCGAGGGGCGCAACGAGGCAAGGTCCTTGGCGGCGGGTTGGCGCCCTTCGGCGAGGACGCGCTCCCACAATGCCTGGGTTTCTTCCACCAACTGGCGGACCTGGCTGAAGATCGTTCCCAGCGTGCTGTCCAGTTGCTCGGCACAGGCCGACAAGGGGTCGTTATCGCTCAGGGCAAACATGGCATTACCTCACGCAGGTTCAACGTTCTTGTTATCGATCTACCACCCGCTCTTCAAGGATGCGGGCGTTTGTCGCAATGCGGCGCAATTACCAGGCCAAACCCGGCCCCAACCTGCCCATGGGCCTCCTCAGGCCTGCGCCTCGGCCAGCAAATCCAGGCGCAGGCTGATCAAGCGCTTGATGCCGCGGCTCACATGCGCCTCGGCCAACGCGCCGGCCAATACCGCATCGCCTGCGATCAGCGCCTGCAATATCGCCCGGTGCTCTTGCTCGACCACCGTCACATCGCTGCCGCCGGCAGCCTCCATCCAGAGCAATTCGCCCACCTCCGATTGCAGGCGCATTTCGGCATTGGTCAAGCGCAACGATTGGGCCGCGGCGGCCACTTCGATGTGAAAGCGGGCATCGGCCCGGTGACGCGCCAGCCGTGAGCTGGCCTGCGTGAGGGTTTCGATATGCTGGGCGATGCGCGCCTGTTGCTCGGGCGAGCTGCGCTTGGCCGCAAGACGCGCCGCGGTGCCAGAAATGGCGGTCTGTTCATCGCCCAGGTCGCGCAGGTCGGGGCCGCTCATATCGCACAAGCGCTGCAACAGCAGCGGCTCGGGCAGTTCCACCGGGGCGCAGACGAAGCTGCCACCGTTGCGACCACGCCGGGTTTCGATCAAGCCGCGCTGGCGCAATACCACCAGCGCTTCACGCAAGGTGACGGTGGCCACCCCGAGCTGCAGGGCCAGTTCCGACTCGCTGGGCAGTTGCTGGCCTTCGGTGAACAAGCCCAGCTCGATGGCTTCCACCAACCTGCGCGCCACTTCATCGGTCCGCCCCTCCTGGCGCAACCGGATGAAGGCGGTATTACGGGCAGTATTCAGGGCAGTCATTGCCTCTCCCTATCGAGTAATCGCCAGGCCCGGCATGCGCCACGGCCAAAAGGTTCAGTTTCGTATCTTAATAGCGAACAGGTGAACGCCGATACCGATTATCTGCGCATTCTACCGCGTCGAGAAAGGCAGTTGGCAAACAACAAAGTATAAGATATGGTTTCAAATGTTAATGACGCAATGAGCTCGACGCACCTCGGCCCGCCTGTGCTGCGCGACTTCCACTAACAAGACCGACCAAGGAAAACGTCATGCAAACCCAACTCCTGATCAACGGCCAGTTGGTCGATGGACAAGGCGCCCCCTATGCCGTGTACGACCCGTCCGCAGGTACCGTGCTGGCGAATATCCCCGAAGCCAGCAGCGCGCAGGTCGATGCCGCGGTACAAGCCGCGGACCAGGCGTTCGACAGCTGGTCGCAGACGCCCCCCAAGGACCGCGCGCAACTGCTGCTGAAACTGGCCGACCGCATCGAAGCCCAGGCACAGAGCCTCGCCCGCCTGGAGTCGCAGAACTGCGGCAAACCGTACCAGGCCGCGCTCAACGACGAAATACCGGCCATCGCCGATGTGTTCCGCTTCTTTGCCGGTGCCAGCCGTTGCCTGTCGGGCTCGGCGGGGGGCGAATACCTGCCTGGCCATACCTCGATGATTCGTCGCGACCCTCTGGGCGTGGTCGCCTCCATCGCCCCCTGGAACTACCCCCTGATGATGGTGGCGTGGAAGCTCGCGCCGGCCTTGGCGGCGGGCAACTGCGTGGTGCTCAAGCCCTCGGAGCAAACCCCGCTCACCGCGCTGGCACTGGCCGCCATGATCGCCGACCTGTTCCCGGCCGGGGTGGTCAACATCCTGTTCGGCCGTGGCCCTAGCGTTGGCGAGCCACTGGTCAACCACCCCAAGGTACGCCTGGTATCGCTGACCGGCTCGGTGGCCACGGGTTCGCGCATCATCGCGAGCACCGCCAGCAGCGTCAAACGCACCCATATGGAGCTGGGCGGCAAGGCCCCCGTGTTGATCTTCGATGATGCCGATATCGATGCCGCAGTCGAAGGCATTCGCGCCTTTGGCTTCTATAACGCCGGCCAGGACTGCACCTCCGCCTGCCGCCTGTACGTCCAGCAAGGGGTCTATGACCGCTTCGTGACCAAGCTGGGCGAGGCCGTGGCCAGCCTGCGCATGGGCATGCAGGACGACCCCGCCACCGAACTCGGGCCACTGATCACCCGCGACCACCTGGAGCGAGTGGAAGGTTTCGTGACCCGCGCCAAGGCCCAACCGCACATCCGCGTGGTCACCGGCGGCAAGCGTGTCGATGGCCCTGGCTTCTTCTTCCAGCCGACGGTGCTGGCCGACGCCCGCCAGGATGACGAGATCGTCCAGCGCGAGGTATTCGGCCCGGTGGTGAGCGTCACCCCCTTCGAAGACGAAGCCCAGGCTCTGGCCTATGCCAATGATTCGGACTACGGCCTGGCTTCGTCCGTGTGGACCCGCGACGTCGGCCGTGCCAACCGCCTGGCCGCCCGCCTGCAATACGGCTGCACCTGGGTCAACACGCACTTCATGCTGGTCAGCGAAATGCCTCATGGCGGCATGAAGCAATCGGGCTACGGCAAGGACATGTCCATGTACGGGCTCGAAGACTACACCTGCGTGCGTCATGTGATGTTCAAGCACTGAACCCGTGCACGGCGCCTCGAAAAGGGGCGCCGCGCACTTCGCATCCTCGGCAACGCAAGCACTTGACCCGGTATGAACGCTCAACCTGGGCCTTCACAATAAAACATATAAAACCATAGGCAATATGGCATGGGTCCTGCTTCATTCCCTGCATGAGCCTGAAACCAGCCGTCATCGTTACCATCCGGCACAACCGGGGGTAGCGAGGCCACGAGGTGTGTCACCATGCTTATCACAGGCATCAAGAGCCGCCCGGTCTATGACCGGTTGCAACCCATGGCAGGCGGCCTGCATCACTTGATCGCAGGCCAGGGCAGCGGCGGTATCGCCATGCTGCGCCTGCTCGCAGACATGTCGCCGACGCAACGCCAAAACAGCTCGGTGTTCTACTCCACCGAATCTTTCTCCGGGCAGGACCACTTGCAGGCGCTGCAAGCGGCGCATGCGGCCGGGGTCGAAGTGTTCGCCGACAACCAGGCACTGATCGACGCCCTGCGTGCGAAGCTCGGCGAGTCGCACATGGGCACACGACTTTACCTGAGCGGTTCGGAGAGTTTCATCGGCACGGCGATGCAAGCCGCCAACGCCGTCGACCTGAACCGCGACGAGGTATTGCGCGAACACAGCGGCACCTTGGTGCGCCGAGTGTGGTGCGCGCACTGCGACACCTACACCGAGAACGTCACCCACCGCGTGTTCACCTGCCCCGGTTGCCAGCTCGACCTGGTGGTGCGCGACCACTATTCCCGCCGCCTGGCTGCCTTCCAGGGCATCAAGGCCGACGGCGAAGTACCCGGCGAACTGCCAGCGGCCGAGGAGCTCGACACATGAATACCCATAACGGCACTCTCAGCGTACGTGTTGCCCGGATCGAGCAACTGACGCCGGAAATCAAGCGTTTCACCCTGGTTGCCCTCGACGGCCGGCACCTGCCGGCTTTCTCTGGCGGCAGCCATGTGGTCGTGGTCCTGGAAGATGGCGACAAGACCCATCGCAATGCCTATTCGCTGATGAGCTCGCCCTACGACTCCAGCGCCTACCAGATCGCGGTGCGCCGCGTCAGCGACGGGCGAGGCGGCTCGCGCTACCTGCATGACCGAGTCAGCGAAGGCCGGGTGCTGCAGATCCTGCAACCGGCCAACCTGTTCCCGCTGGCCAAGCATGCGCGGCAACATCTGTTCATTGCCGGAGGCGTCGGCATCACCCCGGTCTACTCGCAACTGGAGGAACTGCAGCTCAAGCAGTCCACCTTCGAACTGCACCTGGCCGTGCGTGGCCCCGAGCACACCGCCCTGGGCCAGGAGCTGCGCGCCCGCTACGGCGAGCGGGTGCACCTGTACGTGCAAGGCCAAGGCCCGCGCATGGATATCCGGCACATCCTGCAGGCCCGTCCGCTGGGCAGCCATGTGTATGTCTGCGGCCCGGACAGCATGATCGACGACACCCTCGACAGCGCCCATGCCCTGGGCTGGACCGACAGCCACATCCACTACGAGCGCTTTGTCGAGCAGGGCTCCAGCGGCCAGCCGTTCAGCGTCACCCTGGCACGCCAGGGTGTCACCCTCGAAGTACCCGCCGAGCAATCCCTGCTCGAGGCCGCCGAGCAGGCGGGGTACAAGGTGCCCTACCTGTGCCGGGGTGGTGCCTGTGGCTATTGCGAAACCGAAGTGCTGGAAGTCGATGGCGAACTCGACCATCGCGATGACTGGCTCAGCGAGGAAGACAAGCTGAGCAAGCGCAAATTCATGCCGTGCGTATCACGCGCCAACTGCAGCCGCCTGGTCGTAGACCTCTGAAACAGGAAAACAACAAGATGACCGTATTCAAGCCGATCGAAACCTACGCCGACGCCGGTGACGCGCATACCTACAGCAATAGCCGCGATGCCGTGCTGCGCCTGCCCTTCCCTTATCCGGAAGACCAGTACATGTATTCGATGAACGTCGAGCCCCATGTGCCCTTCGGCAGCGGCGCGCTGCGGGCGCAGTTCGACATCGACGAGCACTACATCTCCGAATGCCATCACCGGGCACAGACCCTCGATGCCCAACCCGGCGTGCACTACGCTGCACTGCCGCACATGATGGAAGCGCAGTGGGACCTGCTGGAACTGTTGATGGAGTCGTACTCGCGCGACTTCCCGGAACACTTCACCCTGGAAAAGAAAGGCAGCCAGTGGCACTGGATCAATCGCCCGCTGCAAATCGACGACACCTTCACCTTCGGCGATGCCAGCACCTTGCCGATGGACCCCATGGAGTACATCACCCGTCAGGCCCAGGGCGAGTTCATCCTGCTTGAAGAGCGCGATGACACCCTGGTGATGGGCGCCGGCATGGCCACCCAGCGCGCGGACTATTCGCTGCGTTTCAACCTGGGCATGAGCTTCATGGAGTTCCATGGGCCGGTACCCAAGCTGCATGAGATGGGTATCCTGCAACGGGCCTTGAAGTTCCTGTTGCGCTTGCGCCCTGGCCACCCGGTGCGGCGCACCAACTGGTCGATCACCGTCAACCCGCGCCTGGAAACGTCCGCCGAGACCCTGCCAGACTGGGCACCCGATCGCACCATCGTCACGCCGGAGAATGCCGGGGACCTGGTCAACCTGCGCATCGAGCTGCAACCCCTGCATCGTCTTCCGCGCAGCAACGCCGTGCTGTTCCCGGTGCGCACCTACCTGGTCAGCCTGAAGCAACTGGCCGAATTCGCGCCCCAGTGGGCCAAGCGCATGCACCGCGTCATCCGCGACCTGGACCAGGAGCTGGTGGATTACAAGGGCTTCACCCGCTACCGCGATGCAATGGTGACCTGGTTGTCGCAATACGACGACGGCACCCCGGTCGACGAAAGCCGACAGTAACGTTCACCACGCGCGTCGGCAGCGACGCGCCCCCAACGATTGCGTGCCAACCAGGGATCTCCCATGAAAACAACAATACGCAACTGCTTGCCTGAAAGCTGGAGTCTGGTGTTCTCCGCCGCGGGTTCGGCCTACGGTGTCGGCCTGCTTGGCCTCTGGGCCTTGCCTTTTCTGATCAGCGCGATCATCAACGACTTGCAGCTCAATGAAGCCCAGGCAGGGCTACTGATGTCGGCCGAGTTCGGTTTCACCATGCTCGCCTCGCTGCTGGTCGCCCCCTTCATGGGGCACGCGCCACGCCGGACCCTGGCCCTGGTCGGCACATTGCTGGCGATTGCCGCCAACCTGGTCAGCGCCAACATCGACGATATCGCCATGCTGGCCGCCGTGCGCTGCATCGCCGGCATCGGTGCCGGCCTGGCCCTGGCCTGCGGCAACGCCGCGGTCTCCAGCGCCAGGCATCCGGACCGCATCGCAGGGCACATGAACATCCTGTCGGTGGTGCTGATGATCGTGGTGATGCTCGGCTATGCCAAGGTCATGGCGCTGTTCGGCCTGTCGGGTCTCTACTACGCCATGGCCGCGACCATGGCGGTGATGTTGCTGGCCATCCCCGCAATGGCACAGCGCGCGCCCATTGGCGAGCTGTGCACGCAGAGCGGTACCACCAGCAAAGGCGCAGGCAACATTTTGCTGAGCCTGCCGGCGATCTGCATGATGCTGGCGATGTTCGTGTTCCAGGCCCGCGACACCATGGGCTGGGCGTTCGTCGAGCGTATCGGCACCATGGTCGGCTACAGTGGCGACGAGCTGGGCGTGCTGCTGTCGTTTCAGTCCTTCGTCGGCCTGATCGGCCCGCTGATCGCAGCGGTGGTCGGCAAACGCTTCGGCATGAGCACACCGGTGATCCTGGCCATTCTCCTGACCGGCGGCACCAGCCTGAGCTACGTGCTGGGCGAGCATTCCAAGACCCTGTATACCGCCGGGGTGATGACCATCTGTGTCACCTACTTCTATGCCCTGAGCTACCTGACTGGCCTGGCGGCAGCCCTGGACCGCGAAGGCCGTGTGGTCGCCGCCGCCAGTAGCTTCCTGAGCCTGGGCTTGGCGGTGGGGCCGGCGATCTCCGGTGGCCTGATTTCACTGGGCGGGTTCACCCTGGCCGCCTGGGGGATTGCCGTGACCGTGGTACTGACCCTGCTGCTGGTGATCATCCCGCTGGCCAGCATTCGCCGTGAGCAGGTGACCTTGGCAGCGGCCGCGCCGGCCTGATCCATATGTTCGCAGGGCAAGTCCTGGTGCCAGGCAGCCAAGCGATTTTGGGCTGACAGGCACTAGGGCTCACCCTGCCACTGATACACTGCCGAGCGAGGAAACTTACAAGACAGAGCCAAGGTATGAACCCGACGCGCTACGCCACCGTGGCGAAGGATTTGATGGAAGGCATCGCCAGCGGTCGCTACCCGGTCGGCAGCCTGCTGCCGACCGAGCTGGAGCTATGCGACCTCTACGATGTGAGCCGGCACACGGTGCGCGCCGCCATCGACCAGTTGCTCAGCCAAGGGCTGGTATCGCGCCGCAAGCGCGTCGGTACCCGGGTGGAAGCCAACAGCCCGCGCGGTGGCTATTCGCAGTCGCTACCCAGCGTAGCGGACCTTGCGCAAGTGGCCGCGACGCAGCAACGGGAAGTCCAGAGCGTACGCCATTTCGTCGCCGACCTGAATGAAACGACGCGGCTGGGCTTGGTTGCGGGGGAACATTACTTCTGCATATCGAGCATCCGCGTCGACCGCCAATACAATGCGGCACCGTTGTGCTGGGCCGATGTATATGCCCAGCGGGACTATGCCGAGGTCATCGAACTGGCCCGCGAACACCCCGGCCAACTGATCGCGGAGTTGATCGAACAGCACTATGGCCGGGTGATCGCGGTGGTCGACCAGCAGGTACGAGCGGTGTCGCTGACGGAAGCAATGGCCCAGGCGCTGAAGGCCGAGGCGGGTTCACCGGCACTGAAGATCATTCGCCATTACCGTGAGGAAAACGGCGACTTGATGGCGGTTTCCGAGACCGTGCATCCGGATGACCGCTTCACTCTGGTTACCCAGATGCGCAAGGTTCGCTCGCTCTAACGAGCAAGCACCTGCCTGCGCAACTCATCCGCGAAAAAGCGCACCGCAGGCGCTGGCTCACTGCCGCTCTGCCTCAGCTCGATCACCACATTGCCCAGTGGCGGCAATGTCCTGTCGCCAGTCTCGATGATCTGCCAGTTTGGCAGGATCAGCGGGGACGACGTGGCAGCAATCGCCAAGCCGCTCTCCACGGCAAGCTGCACCCCGGTAACGCCTGTGCACTCGAAGACGATGTCGTAATCGATCAGGCTGGCGCTGAGTGCAGCCAGGATATGCCGCCGATAGCCGCAACCATGGGGGTACAGTGCCAGCGGCACCGGCGCCGTCGGGTCGAGCTTGTAGCCTGCTGCTGCCACCCAGTGCAGTTGGTCACACCGCAAGATCTCGCCATGGCCATCAGTTGTACGCTGGGTGACCAGCGCCAGGTCCAGCTCGCCATCCTCCAGTGCCGTGAACAGGTTCTGGCTGATGTCGTTGCGGATCTTCAGGCTGACTTTGGGATAACGCCGGGTGAATTGCTGGATGACCGGCGGCAGGAACGCACTGGCGTAGTCATCGGGTATGCCGAAACGCACCGCGCCGCACACCTCGCCTTTGGCAAAGAATTCGATAGCTTCATCGCTCAGCGCCAGCATCTTCCGCGCGTATTGCAGCAACTGCTCGCCCTGGCGTGTCAGCACCATGGCCTGATGGCCTCGCTCGATCAGCCGCCCGCCAATCTGCTCTTCCAGCTTTTTCAGCTGAATGCTCACCGCTGCCGGTGTTTTCAGCAGCCGCTGCGAGGCCAGAGTAATGCTCTTGCATTCGGCAATGGTCTTGAAACTGTGCAGCAGGGCAAGGTCGAGATGACGCACAGCACCTTCCTCAGCGAATGAAATCAAGCCTTCTGGCAGCGACGCAGAAGAGCACTGAGAGGCATTAGGCAAACAAAAAAATCGCCTGTCAAACGCGGCCACGCCCAACACATGCCCGGCAACGACAGCCACTTGCGGCTTAAAAATTATTTAACCGATGGTTATTTTTTATTCGATTTCCAGGCTGCCCGGGCTTGGCTAGATTGGCCCCACGAACAGTGCATGAGACGCCTCGGCGGTAAGCCTGGCTGTGCGTGTTGGAGAACAAGAATGAAAGCCGAGTTTGATTATGTAATTGCAGGCGCAGGTTCTGCGGGCTGTGTACTGGCGCGTCGGCTTTCCGATGCGGGCCATCAAGTGCTGTTGCTGGAAGTAGGCCCCAGTGACAAATCCTGGATCATCCGCATGCCGGCCGGCCTGCGCTCGGCGTTCAAGCCGACATCCAAGTACAACTGGTGGTATTACACCGAAGAACAAGTGCACTTGAACAAGCGCAAGATCCAGCAACCGCGAGGCCGCGTGCTGGGCGGTTCTTCCTCCATCAATGGCATGACCTGGCTGCGCGGGCACCCGATGGACTATGACGCCTGGGAAGCCCAAGGGGCCAAAGGCTGGAGCTGGGCCGACTGCGCGCCGTACTTCAAGAAGATCGAATCGAGTGACATCGGCGGCATCCATCGCGGCCACGACGGACCGATTCGCGCTCAGCGCCAAGAGCAACTCAGCCCGCTGAACGCAGCGTTTCTCGAAGCAGGCCAGCAAGCAGGTTTCACCCTCACCGACGATGTGAACGGCTATCGCCAGGAAGGCGTTTCACGTTTCGAAATGAGCGTGCGCGACGGCATCCGCAACAGCGCCGCTTATGGTTATATCCACGCCATGGGCGAACACCCCAACCTGACCATCTGGCTGGCTTGCGAAGTGCAGAAGATCAACTTCGAAGGCAACCGGGCCTCAGGCTTTCGGGTCATCCGGCAAAATCAGTCGATCGATGTGCGCGCACGGCGCGAGAGCATCGTTTCCTGCGGCGTATTCGGGTCGGCGCAATTGCTGATGTTATCGGGCATCGGCCCGGCCGAACATTTGCGGGAACACGGCATCACGGCGAAAGTGGATGCGCCAGGCGTAGGCGAAAACCTGCAGGACCATCTGGAGTGCCATATCCAGATGGAAACCAAAGAGCCGGTTTCGCTGAACCGCGAACTGCAGTACCACCGCATGCTCTGGGCCGGTTTGCAATGGTTCGGCTTCAAGAAAGGCGTCGCCTCGGTCAACCAGTGCCACGTCGGCGCGTTCCTCAACAGCGCACCCACCACGCCGCACCCGGACATCCAGTTCCACTTCTTCCCGGTGTTCTTCGACAAGAACTGGATACCGGTGTGCACGACCTATGGCTACCGTATCGGTGTCGGCCCGATGCGCCCGACCAGCCGTGGCACGGTAAGACTGCGCAGTGCGAAAGTGTCGGACCCGTTGCGTATCGATCCCAACTACATGGCCACCGAAGAAGACTGGCGGGTCATGCGTGAAGCCATGCGCCTGGGCATCGAGTTTGCCGAGCAGCCCGCCTTCAAGCGCTACAACCACCGCGAAGACACGCCCGGCCACGACATCCGTTCCGGCAAAGCCCTGGATGCATTCATCCGTGAGGATGCGGCCAGTGCCTACCACCCCTGCGGCACCTGCAAGATGGGGAACAGGACTGACCCGATGGCGGTGGTCGACAGCCAACTGCGGGTCAGAGGCGTCGACAACCTCAGGGTGATCGATGCATCTGTCTTCCCGACTGTGCCCAGCGCCAACATCAATGCCGCCACCATCATGCTCGCCGAAAAAGCCAGCGACCTGCTGCTCGGCAAGCCGGGTTTGCCGCCAGAGGCACTGCCCTACCACAGCCAGACCAGACAGCCCGACAACCACAAGGCCTCAGCCTGATTGCAAACAGGAGTTAGCGCATGACCACCATCACTGTCCGCCAGGCCACCCCGCAAGAACTGGAAAACTGCCAGGCATGGTCACTCTGGGAAAGCGGCGAAACCGACCGCTTTACCTACCAATACGATCAGGATGTCGAGTTTGTGGTGCAACGCGGCGAGGCGGTCATTCACAGCCAGAGCAATGCCCCCGTCGCTATTGCAGCCGGCAATCACGTCACCATCAGAAAAGGCGTAGACGGTATCTGGGCCATTCGCGCGGCGGTCGTCAACCGCTACCAATACCTGTAAACCGTCGTCACCTGTTCCCTACAGCCAGCGCCCGGCTGCTCACAACAAAACCAGACGGCGCAATCATCAAGCTGCCAAACCTACTACTACAAGAAATGGAGATGCCCGATGATCCGCAATATCATGACTGCGCGTAACACCTGTCATTGGCTGGCCGGTGCCGCCCTGATAGCCATCGCCAGCCTTGGCCATGCCGAGGAAAAGAAACCCGTGGTAGTTGGCTGGGTAAACTGGGCCGATGCAGAAATAGCCACCAAGCTGGCCAAGCTCGCCCTTGAAGACCAGTTGCAGCAGCCGGTGAAACTGGTAATGGCCGATATCGGTATCCAGTTCCAGGCCTTGGCCGCCGGCAAGGTCGACATGATTCCGATGGCCTGGCTGACCTACAGCCACAAACCGTTCTGGGAAAAGTACCAGGCCAAGCTCGAAGACCTGGGTGTGCTGTACGAGGGCCGCCTTGGGCTTGCCGTGCCCAGCAGCATCCCCGAAAGCGAAGTCAAAAGCATTGAGGACCTGAACAAGCCGGAAGTACGCGCCAGGTTCGCTGGCAAGATCCTCACTTCGGAAGTAGGCAACGGCCAGTACAAGACCGCTACCCGCGCCATCGCCGACTACAAGCTCGATGGCTACAAACTGGTGGCCTCGTCCGAAACCGGCATGCTCAACGAGTTCGACCGCCAGCTCAAACGTGACCAATGGGCCCTGCTCAATGCCTGGAGCCCGCACTGGATGTTCTCTACCTGGTCGCTGCGCTACCTCGACGACCCGAAAGAAGTCTATGGCAAGGCCGAGCAGATTCACGCCGTCGGACGCAAGGGCTTCACTAGCGACTTTCCGCAGGTGGCTACCTTCTTCGCCCACTACAAGCTCCCCCTCAAGGACCTTGAAGGGATGATGAAGCAAGCCCGCGAGACCTCGGCCGACCAGGTGGTGGCCGAATACTACGCCGCCCACAAGACCACCTTCACCGCCATGTTCAAGGGCGAACCAGCCATCACTGCGCAGCAGCCCTGAGCTGACGCATTTTCCAACTGCCAACTGCGAAACGCTGCGTGCACGGCCTTCGGTGGCACTGAAGCCGGGGCGAGTTGTGCGCGCGTTTCAGGCCTCGCGTCAGGAAACAGCAATGAACAACCTACAGGTTTCAATTGAAGACGTACCGCTCAACCGCTTTCACCAGTGGCTGACCGTGCGCTCCGGTGGCGGCTCGTTCGTCGATGGTTATGTGCTGAGCATTGTCGGTGTAGTGATGCTGCAGCTGTCCAGCGCCCTGCAACTGGACAGCTTCTGGGAAGGGATGATCGCCGCATCGGCGCTGATCGGCATTTTCTTTGGCGGGTTTATCGGTGGCTGGCTGACCGACGTGGCCGGCAGGAAGCGCATCTTTTTCGTCGGCCCGGTCATCTTTGTGCTCTCCTCGCTCGCCCAGTGCTGGGCGGACTCTGCATTAGCCTTGTTCCTGTTACGCTTGCTGACCGGTATTGCAGTCGGCATCGAATACCCGGTGGCCACTGCGTTGCTGGTTGAGTTCATGCCCAGGAAATACCGTGGCCCCAGGTTGGCAGCCTTGGCGCTACTCTGGTTTGCCGGGGCTGCGTGTGCCTACCTCGTCGGTGAACTCATCTTGCGCAGCGGCGTGGCGGATGCCTGGCGCTGGGTGCTGGCCAGCGGTGCGGTGTTTGGCGGCCTGCTGTTGCTGGTACGCCTGGGTACACCGGAATCACCCCGCTGGCTGCTGAACAAAGGGCGCCAGGCAGAAGCGGACACCATCATCAAGAACGTCTACGGCAAGCACTTCTCGCTGGCGAACCTGCCCGAACAGGCCGAGGAACATAAACTGCCGCTGCGCGCCCTGCTGCACTCGGGGTATGGCAAGCGCATGTTGTTCGTGGTGGTGTTCTGGACCTGCTCGATCGTGCCGGTTTTCGCGGTGTATGCGTTTGCCCCGAAAGTGCTGGCGGCGCTGAACCTGACGGGTGATCTTGGCTCGTTCAGTTCCATCGTCATCACCCTGTTCTTCGTGATCGGTTGCCTGCTTGCAACGCGCCTGGTCAACGTGATGGGGCGGCGCAACATGCTGATCTGCAGCTTCCTGTTTTCGGGGCTCGCCCTGCTCGGGCTGGGTACCTACAACAGCAGCTCGGGCGCCTTGATCGTGCTGTTCTTTTCGCTGTATGCGCTGTTCATCGGCGGTGCGCAGGTGCTGACGCTGGTGTACCCGAACGAGATCTTCCCCACCGAAATGCGTGCGGTGGCCGTAGGCATTGGCACCTCGTTTTCGCGGGTTGGCGCGGCAGCGGGTACCTACCTGGTACCAGCGGCGCTTGGCGGTATCGGCGTGGCCAACACCCTGTACGCAGCGGCCGCCATTACCCTGGTCGGCTTGCTGGTTTCGTGGTTGTACGCGCCGGAAACCCGAGCGTTGAGCCTGCAGGAAGCTGCGGCGCTGGAATAAAAACCTTGGGGCTGCTGCGCAGCCCATCGCCGGCAAGCCAGCTCCCACAAGGGTCGCGCAACTCTTGGATTCAGCTCCACACCTGTGGGAGCTGGCTTGCCAGCGATGGGGCGCGAAGCGGTTCATGCAGTGCTCCGATCATAAGGGAAAGCGGTTGCGGGGAAGTTCGGGCAGGACTATAAGAGCTCAACTTAACTTGAGGTCGATAGGCATGGCAGCGGATAACACGCGAATGCTAACGGTGGGCGAAGTGGCCAAGCGCAGCGGCGTGGCGGTGTCTGCGCTGCACTTCTACGAAACCAAGGGGCTGATCGCCAGTGTCCGTACGGCTGGCAACCAACGCCGCTATCCCACGTTGGTGCTGCGTACACTGGCAATCATCAAGGTGGCGCAGCGCACCGGTATTCCGCTGGAGGAAATCAAGCAGGCGTTCAGCCGTTATGCCCCCAACAGCAAGCTTACTGCAGCGCAATGGGGCGAGATGTCCACGGCCTGGCGCGAGGACCTTAATGCCCGCATTCGCACGCTGGAAGCACTGCGCGACAGCCTGGACAACTGCATTGGTTGCGGCTGCCTGTCGCTGGAGGATTGCCCGCTGCGCAACCCCGAGGATGTGCTGGCCAAGGAAGGTAGCGGGGCGCGGATTCTGGAGAAGAAGGCGCGCTAGCCTCGCCCTCTCAAGCCATGTGCTCAATTCCTTGTAGGCGCGCGTGGCTTGAAGGTGGTGAGTAGTTGGAACCATTGCCGCCCTTCACCTCCCTAACCCTGTGCTGTTAACCCAAAGCCGCTTACAGGAAGGAACATTGCCATCATGAAACGCGAACAGATCGAAGGTGTTGCCGAGAACCTTGCAGGCAAGGCGCAGAGCGCTGTAGGCCGGCTGGTCGAAGACCCGGCGCTGGAAGCCGAAGGCGATGCGCGTCAGGCTGCAGGCCAGGTGACCAAGACCTATGGTGATGCCGTGGACACGGTGTCTTCGTTCGTCAAGGAAAAACCTATCGCCGCACTGGCCATCACCGCCGCCGTCACACTGGTGATTTCTCGCCTGCTGCGCCGTTGACCCAGGGCGCAACGCAATGGCATCAGGGTTGTCAGGTGCTCGCCGCGGCATCTTCAGCGCCTGTGAGACCGAGCGCCGCCCGCGCGGCGCATCGCGAGCTGGCGCTCGCTCCTACGTTTGTTTCGGGCCAATCATTCCTATGGGATTTGCGCGCGAACGCTTTGGCGCATGGCTCGATATCGCGTCGTACGAACAAGGCGGTCGCGCGCGCCTGTCACAGGACTTACTGGCCCGAAACAAACGTAGGAGCGAGCGCCAGCTCGCGATGCGCCGCGCGGGCGGCGCTCAGTCTCACAGGCGCTGCATATCTTGTGGCCAACACCTGTCAGCCCTGATGCGATCCCTGTGGGAGCGGGTTTACCCGCGAAGAAGCCACCGCGGTGGATGGCACCGGCTTTGCTGGTGTTCGCGGCGGTTCGACGCCTCGATGAACCCGCTCCCACAGGTACTGTGTCGGCTCGATAGCTGCGCTATGCCTGTGAGGGTCGGTTTGTCGGTGGAGGGGTCGATTCGATGCCATCGAGTATCGCCTCGATCACACCCTCTGCCATTTCAATCGCATGCAGGTTCGACCAGAACATGCCACGGCCTTCTTCGCGCATGTAGTCCAGGGCTTTGTAGCCGGTTTCATAAGCGCTGCGAAGGTACAGGGCTACATGGACCAGAGCGTCTTCGGCGGAAATGTTCGGGTTGACGGTGAAGAGGGGATCATGGCCAGCATCGCAGCGGCC
>NZ_JYKS01000023.1 GCF_000935045.1 Pseudomonas sp. 10-1B | reverse complement strand
GCAGCTTAAACTGTCCAACTTTTTGGGGGCAGTCCATCCTGTGGGAGCTGGCTTGCCGGCGATGGGCTGCCACCAAGGCTTAACTGACTGGCATTACGCCAGACGGCCCCTTTTCGTTTCAACTCTTGACCGGCTTCAGGTCGAACGCCCCGGCCTGATACTGGAACAGCAGGCAATCGGCAGCGGCCGTGCAGCCGCTCTCATGCACCAGGTCGGCGGGCAACTGGTAATAGGAGCCGGCCGAATACTCGCTGCGCTTGCCATCGATAACCGCGTAGAACGTGCCTTTGAGCACCAGGGTCGGCAGCACCTGGGTGTGCTGGTGCAGGCCGTTGTCGGTGCCTTTGCGGAATTTGACATAGGCCGAGTAGGGCCCCTTGCCGAAGATATCGCCCTCGACGTTGGCGTAGCTGATGGCGCCCTGGGTATTGGGTACATCCTGCCATTTCAAGGCGGCACTGTCGGTGACAGAGATGGCTTGTTCCGCCGCGTTGACGCTGAGGGTCAAGGTGCACAGCGATAACGTCGCGATGATTGCCTGAATTGCCTGCATGATGGAGCTCCTCGATGAGTGACAGTCACCCAGCCTATCTGAACCTCCATCACACAAATACGCGCCATGTGGGCCATGACTTGTGCCAATTCTGCACAAATTAGCTTGGCCACCTGTCTGTCGAGTAATAGGCCTGCACGTAATCGAGCAATGCCCTTACTTTCGGCGCCAGATAGCGGCTTTGTGGATAAACCGCGTACAGGCTGCGTGCGGGTAGCTTCCAGTGTTCCAGCACCGGCACCAAGCGCCCGTCCTGCAGGGCATCATGCACGATGAAACGGTCGAAACTGGCGATGCCCAGGGCGCCTATGGCGGCGGCGCGCAGGGCCATTGGCGAGTTGGCACTCAGGCGCCGGGGCATGAGGACGTCACGTTGCTCGCCGCAGGCGCTGGCCAGTTGCAGGCGCTGCGGGTGCAGCAGCCGGCTGTAGCCGAGCAGGGCGTGGCTGGCCAGGTCATCGGGCGTAACCGGGGTGCCGTGGCGTTCGAGATAACCCGGGGCGGCTACCAGCAGCACCTCGCTGCTTGCCAGCCGGGGCGCCACCAGGCTGGAGTCCGGTAACTGGTCGGTAACGCGCAGGCACACATCGATTTCCTCCTCCAGCAGGTCGACGAAGCGATCGCTGCAGTGCAGTTCGATCTGCAACAGTGGGTGACGCCCGACGAAGTCGGGCAGCCAGCGCCCCAGCTCCAGTTCCCCAAAGGCGGTAGCCACGCCCAGGCGCAAAGTGCCGGTGGGTTGTTGCTGATGCTCGGACAATTCCAGGGTCATCGCCTGCATCTGTTCGAGAATCTGCACGCAGTGGCGATAGAACAATGCCCCGGCCTCGGTCAGGTGCAGGCGGCGGGTGGTACGGGTGAGCAACTGGGCGCCGAGGTGGCGTTCCAGGTGCTTCACCTGTCGTGACAGCGCGGTATGCGAAACGCCCGCCTGACTGGCGGCGGCGCTGAAGCTGCCGAGGTCGACGACCCGGCGGAAGGTTTGCATGGCACTGAACTGGTCCACCGGCACAACTCTCCTGGCTGCGTGCGCTGGGGCCCGCGAGGCCCCGGCGCAGCAAAGATCAGCGCCGAACCAGCAGTACCCCGCTTTCCATATGATGGGTGTACGGGAACTGGTCGAACAGCGCGCAGCGTTCGATACGGTGGGTATCTTGCAACTGGGCGATGTTCTGCGCCAGCGTCTCGGGATTGCACGAGATGTACAGGATGCGCTCGAAGCGCCGGGTCAGCTCGCAGGTGTCCGGATCCATCCCCGCGCGCGGCGGGTCGACGAACACCGTGCCGAACTCATAGCTCTTCAGGTCGATGCCTTCCAGCCGACGGAACGGCCGCACCTCGTTCAGCGCCTGGGTCAGCTCTTCCGCCGACAGCCGCACCAGCCGCACGTTATCCACAGCGTTCTCGTCGAGGTTGCTCAGCGCGGCATTGACCGAAGTCTTGCTGATTTCGGTGGCCAGCACCTGGCGTACGCGGGTGGCCAGCGGCAGGGTGAAGTTACCGTTGCCGCAATACAGCTCCAGCAGGTCGTCCTCACGCTCGCCAATGGCCTCGAAGGCCCAGCTCAACATCTTCTGGTTCACCGCGCCATTGGGCTGGGTGAACGCGCCCTCCGGCTGACGGTAGCTGAACACGCGGCCAGCCACGTCGAGTTTTTCCACCGCGTAGTCGCGGCCGATCACCAGGCGCTTGCCCTTGGAGCGGCCGATGATGCTGACCCCTAGTTCCTCCGCCAGTTGCCGCGCGGCCACTTCCCAGGCCTCGTCCAGCGGGCGGTGATAGCACAGGGTGACCATGGCATCGCCGGCCAGGGTGGTGAGGAACTCCACCTGGAACAGGCGGTTGCCCAATTCCTCGCTGGCTTGCCAGGCCGCCTTCAGGCGCGGCATCAGCTCATTGATGCGCTGGCTGGCGATGGGGAAGTCGTCGATCAGGATCGCCTTGTGTTTCTCGCCCGGGGCGAACATGGCGTAGTGGCGCTGGCCATCTTCGCGCCACAGGCGGAACTCGGCGCGCAGGCGGTAATGCTCGCGCGGCGAATCGAAGACGGCCGGCTCCGGTGCGCCGAACGGTGCCAACAGTTCGCGCAGCCGGGCCACCTTGGCGTCCAGTTGGGTGGTGTAGGAGGAGGGGTCGAAAGCAGCACTCATGCGTTGAGCCAGCCCAGTTTGATGACGAACAGGATGGAAAGGATCACCAGCGCCGAATTCAGCTCGCGGTGGCGGCCAGAGATCAGCTTGATGGTGGTCCAGGCGATGAAGCCGAAGGCGATACCGTTGGCGATCGAGTAGGTCAGCGGCATGGCCAGGGCGGTTACCACCACTGGCGCGGCTTCGGTGACGTCGTCCCAGTTTATTTCCGCCAGGCCCGAGGCCATCAGCACCGCGATGAACAGCAGCGCGGGGGCGGTGGCGAAGGCCGGCACGCTACCGGCCAGTGGGGCGAAGAACAGTGCCAGCAGGAACAGCACGGCCACCACGATGGCGGTCAGGCCGGTACGGCCACCGGCGCTCACGCCAGCGGCGGATTCGATGTAGCTGGTGGTGGTCGAGGTGCCTAGCAGCGAACCGGCCATGGCCGCGGTGCTGTCGGCGATCAGGGCGCGGCCCATCTTCGGCATGTAACCGTCCTTGCCCATCAGCCCGGCGCGCTTGGCCACGGCGATCAGGGTGCCGGAGTTGTCGAACAGGTCGACGAACAGGAAGGCGAAGATCACGCTGACCAGGCCCACGTCCAGGGCGCCGGCGATGTCCAGTTGCAGGAAGGTCGGGGCCAGCGACGGCGGCATCGAGACGATGCCACCGAACGGCGTCACGCCCATCACGATCGAAGCGATGGTCACTGCCAGGATGCCGATCAGCACGGCGCCGCGCACTTTCAGCGATTCCAGGCCGACGATCAGGAAGAAGCCCAGTGTGGCGAGGACCGGCGCTGGCTGCTTGAGGTCGCCCAGGCCCACCAAGGTGGCCGGGTTATCGACGACGATGCCGGCGTTATGCAGGGCGATCAGTGCCAGGAACAGGCCGATTCCCGCGGCGATAGCCGAACGCAACGGCAGCGGGATGCTGTTCACGATCCATTCGCGGATGCGGAAGATCGACAGCAGGAAGAACATCACCGCCGACAGGAACACCGCACCCAGTGCCACCTGCCAGGTGTGGCCCATGTGCAGCACCACGGTGTAGGTGAAGAACGCGTTCAGGCCCATGCCCGGTGCCAGGGCGATCGGGTAGTTGGCGATCAGGCCCATGGTGGCGGAGCCTATGGCCGCCGCCAGGCAGGTGGCGACGAAGATCGCGCCCTTGTCCATGCCGGTCTCGCCGAGGATGCTCGGGTTGACGAACAGAATGTAGGCCATGGCCAGGAAGGTGGTGACGCCCGCGAGAATCTCGGTGCGCACATTGGTGTTGTGTGCTCTTAGTTGAAACAGCCTTTCCAGCATGCCCGCTCCCCAAGGCGCCCCCGGCGCCATGAATGTATCGACCCCATCAGCAAAGCACAGACCGTACCGGTTGCCGTGGTTTTGTGTGGGGCGGAAAAAAGCCGCGCATCATACCAGCATGCTTGGCGGGGGCCTATGACCATTGGGGAATGGGATTTTCTTGACCTGTGCTGGCCTCTTCGCGGGCACGCCCGCTCCCACAGGTACAGCGCAGGGCCTGACTGTGGCGCGGTCCCTGTGGGAGCGGGCGTGCCCGCGAAAGGGCCGGGACAGGCTATATCTCAACCGCTATGCAACCGATCCCGCTTGGCCAGGGTCGGGAACAGTTTTATCCACACCCCGGTCACCAGCAACGTGCCCACGCCACCCAGCACCACCGCCGGCACTGTGCCAAACCAGTGCGCTGTAACCCCCGATTCGAACTCGCCAAGCTGGTTCGAGGCACCAATGAACAACCCGTTCACCGCGCTCACCCGGCCACGCATCTCGTCCGGGGTCTCCAACTGCACGAATGAACTGCGGATGACCATGCTGATCATGTCCGCCGCACCCAGCACCACCAGCACCGCCAGCGAGAACCAGAACGAGGTCGACAGGCCGAAGGCGATGGTCGCCACGCCGAACACGCCAACCGCCGTGAACATGGTCCGCCCGACGTTACGCTCGAACGGGAAGCGCGCCAGCCACAGCGACATCAGCAATGCCCCAACCGCCGGTGCCGAACGCAGCAGGCCCAGGCCCAACGGGCCGGTCAGCAGGATGTCCTTGGCGAACACCGGCAGTAGCGCGGTGGCCCCGCCCAGTAGCACGGCGAACAGGTCCAGCGAGATGGCGCCGAGGATATCGGGCCGGCTGCGGATGAAGCGGATGCCGGCCAGCAGCGATTCGATGCTGGCGCGCCCGCGCTGGGCGACCTGGTCGCGCGCCTGCAGGCTCAGGGTGAGCACGCAGGCGATGGCGTACAGGGCCACGGTGGGGCCATACACCCAGATGCTGCCGAAGGCATACAGGAAGCCGCCCACCGCCGGCGCCACGATGGTCGCCGACTGGGT
This sequence comes from Pseudomonas sp. 10-1B, assembly GCF_000935045.1. Taxonomy (GTDB): domain Bacteria; phylum Pseudomonadota; class Gammaproteobacteria; order Pseudomonadales; family Pseudomonadaceae; genus Aquipseudomonas. The sequence goes on along the minus strand of NZ_JYKS01000023.1, from coordinate 318,370 downwards.
GGCCGACGCCGACGCCGCCACCGCCCGTGGGAACAGCCCGGCCGGCACCACGTTGGGCAGCAGCGCCTGGGTCGCCGGCATTTCGAACGAGCGCGTGGCACCGAGCAGGAAGGCGAGGGCGAAGATCAGCTCGCGGGTAACGTTGTCGGTGGCACTGCCCAGCGCCAGCGCCAGGGCAATCAGCCCCTGCAGGCTCTGGCACAGGGCAGCGACCTTGCGCCGGTCATAGCGGTCGGCGACATGCCCGGTGTGCAGCATGAACAGTACCCGTGGGGCGAACTCGACCAGGCCGACCAGGCCCAGGTCCAGCACATTGCCGGTCAACTGGTAGAGGTGCCAGCCAATGGCCACGGTGAGCATCTGGAAGCCGCTGGCGGTGAAGACGCGGGCCAGCCAGAAGGCCAGGAAAGGACGGTGGTGACGCAACAACTGCGGTGCGGAATCGGACATCGGAAACCAGGGGCCTCGGCGCAGTAGAGGGGCGCGCAGCGTATCATCTGTTTGTAACAAACGGTTACTGTTTGCCGGAGTGGGCACTTTTTCACATTTACCGAAAGGGGGTGGGGCAACCGGTCACGCGGCAATCAACCACACGGCCCGTCGGGCCATTCGGGACTATGCTTCCAAGCATTCGTTGACCTGGATCAATCGTTGCCTTTGCAACAACTGGCCAGCGAATAGGCCTCTGGGCCGGAATCCCTGCGATCGAACAGAACAATTCCAACGCGCCGCACTCGACTACCGTGGGGGCAGTGGGCGACGGGCCACAGGCCCGGACGCCGGATTATCTGAAGAGGAAGCACCATGTTCGGAATAGAGGCCTTAGAGCTCGCCCGAATGCAGTTTGCCTTTACCGTGTCGTTCCACATCCTGTTCCCGGCCATCACCATTGGCCTGGCGAGCTACCTGGCAGTCCTCGAAGGCCTCTGGCTGCGGACCAACAACCAGGTCTACCGTGACCTCTACCACTTCTGGTCGAAAATCTTCGCCGTCAACTTCGGCATGGGCGTGGTCTCCGGCCTGGTCATGGCCTACCAGTTCGGCACCAACTGGAGCCGCTTCTCCGACTTCGCCGGTGCCATCACCGGCCCGCTGCTCACCTACGAGGTGCTGACCGCCTTCTTCCTCGAGGCTGGTTTCCTGGGGGTCATGCTGTTCGGCTGGAACCGCGTCGGCCGCGGCCTGCACTTCTTCTCCACGGTGATGGTGGCGCTCGGCACACTGGTCTCGACCTTCTGGATTCTCGCCTCCAACAGCTGGATGCAAACCCCGCAAGGCCACGAGATCATCGATGGCCGGGTGGTGCCAGTGGATTGGCTGGCGGTGGTGTTCAACCCCTCGTTCCCCTACCGCCTGATGCACATGGCCACTGCCGCGTTCGTTTCCACCGCGTTCTTCGTCGGTGCCTCGGCGGCCTGGCATCTGCTGCGCGGGCGGGACAACCCGGCGGTGCGCAAGATGCTGTCGATGGCCATGTGGATGGCGCTGATCGTCGCCCCGATCCAGGCGGTGATCGGCGACTTCCATGGCCTCAACACACTCAAGCATCAGCCGGTGAAGATTGCCGCGATCGAAGGCCACTGGGAGAACGTGCCCGGCGAGCCGACCCCGCTGATTTTGTTCGGTATCCCCGACATGAAGGCCGAGACCACCCGCTTCAAGCTCGAGATCCCGGCGCTCGGCAGCCTGATCCTGACTCACAGCCTGGACAAGCAGGTACCGGCGATGAAGGAGTTCCCGCCCGAGGACCGGCCCAACTCGACCATCGTCTTCTGGTCGTTCCGGATCATGGTCGGGCTGGGTTTGCTGATGATCTTCGTCGGCCTGTGGAGCCTTTGGCTGCGTAAGCGCGGCACGCTCTACACCTCGCGCCCATTCCTGCATGTGGCCCTGTGGATGGGCCCTTCCGGGCTGATCGCGCTGCTGGCTGGCTGGTTCACCACCGAAATCGGCCGTCAGCCCTGGGTGGTTTATGGCTTGATGCGCACGGCGGATGGTGTGTCCAACCACAGCTACGCCCAGCTCGGCTTCACCCTTGTGGCCTTCGTGGTGGTGTATTTCGCCCTGTTCGGCACTGGCCTTGGCTACATGATGCGCCTGGTGCGCAAAGGGCCGCAGACCGGCGAGGGTGACGAGCACAACCCCGGTGGCCCCGGCCAGAAACGCACGCCGGCGCGGCCGCTGTCCGCCGCCGATGATGGCCATGAGGCCAACACCGCCAGCCTGAGCAAGGGGGACTGAGCCATGGGTATCGACCTTCCGCTGATCTGGGCCGTGATCATCATCTTCGGCGTCATGATGTACGTGGTGATGGATGGTTTCGACTTGGGCATCGGCATGCTCTTCCCGTTCGTCAAGGGCGAGCATGACCGCGATGTGATGATGAACACCGTCGCCCCCGTGTGGGACGGTAATGAAACCTGGCTGGTGCTGGGTGGTGCCGGGCTGTTCGGGGCGTTCCCGATGGCCTACGCGGTGGTGCTCGAAGCCTTGTACCTGCCACTGATCCTGATGCTGATCGGGCTGATCTTCCGCGGCGTGGCCTTCGAGTTCCGCTTCAAGGCCAAGGCCGACAAGCGGCATATCTGGAACAAGGCGTTCATCTGGGGTTCGCTGATCGCCACCTTCTTCCAGGGCGTGGCTCTGGGTGCCTTCCTGGAGGGCTTCAAGGTGGTCGACCGGCATTTCGCCGGTGGCACCCTCGACTGGCTGACCCCGTTCAGCGTGTTCTGCGGCTTGGGGCTGATCGTTGCCTACACGCTGTTGGGTTGTACCTGGCTGATCATGAAGACCGAAGGCGCGCTGCAGCAGAAGATGCATGACATCGCCCGGCCGCTGGCGCTGGTGCTGCTGGTGGTGATCGGTATCGTCAGCCTGTGGACACCGATCGCCTATCCGCAGATCGCCGACCGCTGGTTCAGCATGCCTAACCTGGTCTGGTTCATGCCGGTGCCGATCCTGGTGCTGGTGACCTTCTACGGGCTGCTCAAGGCGGTGGCGCGCCATGCCCACTACACGCCGTTCCTGCTCACCCTGGTGCTGATCTTCCTTGGCTACAGCGGCCTGGGTATCAGCCTGTGGCCGAACATCATCCCGCCGTCGATCTCGATCTGGGATGCCGCTGCGCCACCACAGAGCCAAGGCTTCATGCTGGTGGGCACACTGTTCATCCTGCCGTTCATCCTCATGTACACCTTCTGGAGCTACTACGTGTTCCGCGGCAAGGTGACCCACGACGACGGCTATCACTAGGAGGGCCGAATGATGACGGGCAAGCATGGCTTGGAAGAGAAGAAGCCACTGTGGCAGCGGCTGGGCTGGCTGCTGCTGATCTGGGCGATGAGCGTCGCGGCGCTGGGTGTGGCGGCTTGGGTGATGCGCTTGTTCATGGGGGCTGCGGGGTTGACCACCCATTGAGGTAAGCCTGTTCTGGCCCTATCGCCGGCAAGCCAGCTCCCACAGGTACTGCACAGGATTCGGGCACTGTGGTTACCTGTGGGAGCTGGCTTGCCGGCGATAGGGCCGGTACAGGTTTACTTGCGGGCTTTCAGGATAACGAACTTGGGCGTAGCCGCCACCTGCTCCACACCACGGAACAACCGCGCCAGCTTGCTGTGATAGCCCAGGTGCCGGTTGCCCACGATATAAAGCGCCCCACCCACCACCAGCGCCTCACGCGCCTGCTGGAACATGCGCCAGGCGAGAAAGTCGCCCACCACCTGCTGCTGGTGGAACGGCGGGTTGCACAGCACCACGTCCAGCGACTGTTTCTCCACCCCTGCCAGGCCATCGGCCGCCAGAAGTGTCGCCGGGCGATCGCCCAACGCAGCCTGCCAGTTCTCCCGCGCCGATTGCACCGCCATGTACGACTCGTCGACCAGGGTGTACTCGGCATCCGGGTTGGCCAGGGCGCTGGCAATCGCCAGCACGCCGTTGCCACAACCCAGGTCCGCTACCCGCGCACGGCCCAGCTCGCGTGGCAGGTGCGGGAGGAACGCCCGGGTACCGATATCCAGGCCTTCACGGCAGAACACGTTGGCGTGGTTGACCAGTTCCAGTGCCGGTGCGTCGAGGCGGTAACGGCTAGGGTAGGGCGAGCGGGCGAGCGGCCGTTCGGCCACTGTCGCCGTCAACAAACGGGCCTTTTTCTGTGCCAGCGAAGCCTGTACCGGGCCGATGTACTTTTCCATCAGGTCACCGGCGGCCCGTGGCAGGTGCTTGATCATCGCCCCGGCAATCACCTGTGCACCGGGCGCCAGCTGGCCCTGCAGGCGGATCAGCTGCTCTTCGAGCAGGGCCAGGGTCTTTGGCACGCGTACCAGTACTCGGTCGAACGGCCCTTGCCAGTGTTCGCTGGCCGGCACGAACGGCACGCTGTCGAATGGCAAGCCATTGCGCGCCAGGTTCTTCTCCAGGCCCAGGTGCGCCAGGTGCGAATCGCCGCTGCTGACCACCTGCAGCCTGCCCGCCAGGCTGGCGGCCAGGGCGCCGAAGCTGTCATTGAGCACCAGTACCCGGCAGTTGGCGTCGGGTGCCTGTTCGTGCAACTGCGCGAGCAGGTACTCGTCGGCGGCATCGAAAGCTTGCAGCGGGTCATTGGCCTGCTCCGGCTGGCGGATCAAGTCGAGTTCGGCGTAGGGGGTGGTCAACAGGGGCATGGCGTCTGGCTCGGGTATGAATCTGCCCGTTGCGGTTCGCTCCGGGCTTTGCCGGGCGATTCTACAGGGCTTTGCCCAAGGTCGCAGGCTTGCCTGTCAGAGCCAGCCACGCATGGCGGCGATGGCGATGGCGCCGACCTTGTTGGCGGCGTTGGTCTTGTTGATCACGCTGCGGATGTGGAAGTTCACCGTGCTTTGCGACAGTGACAGGATGCAGGCGACGTCGGCGGCGGTCTTGCCGGCAGCCGACCATTTCAGCACTTCCAGCTCTCGCTCGCTCATTTTCGGCTGCGGCGGGTGTAGCGCATTCAGGTGGTATTCGCCGAGTACTGAATGCAGGGTGTAGCACAGCCACAGCACCCTGCCGGCCTTGTCGTAGAGTTCGGTCGTGTCGATTTCGCCGACGGGCCTGGCCACGCTGATCTGGCTCTCGTTATGCTGCAGGTCGTGCAACGATTGCGTCCAGCCATAGCGCAGGCCATGTCGGCAGGCGGCTTCACGAAACTGCGGGGCATCGCGATACAATTCGTCGGTCCACAGCACCGGCCTGGTCGAACTGTGGCTCACATTGGCGGCCGGGTCCTGCTTGTAGAACTCATCGCGCTGATAGCACTCGATCCACTCGTTCGGGTAATTGCTGTAGAGGTACAGCTGGGGTGTCTGCGTGGCGATCTGGATGCGAATCTTGAGCCCCAGGTAATGCATGCCCAAGTCCTGCGCCAGGTGCACTGCGATATCGAACATCTTCTTTGGGCTGCGTTCGTTGGCGAACGCATGAAGATGCTCGGGTTTCCACTGAAGCATCTGAAACCCTCCTTGGTGGAATCCAACCCATTTAGATACGCAGGTGATTGTAGGAAAGGACCTACCGTGTTGCTGGGATTTTTTGTTACAGCGATCAGGTTTTTCTGCGACTTCGGTAGAGGCGCCTTTGCTGAGGCCCTACAAAGCAATGGTTTTTATCCAGGCCACTTTGCGCGACACTGTGCGCACGCCAACCCTGGAGCCCGATATGACCGCTAGCGCCGAAAAGTTCACCCGCCAGACTCTGCTCGATGTTCAGCCGCTGACGCCGAACCTCTTCAGCCTGCGGGTTACGCGCGATGCGGGGTTCCGCTTCCGTTCCGGCCAGTTCGCCCGCCTGGGCGTGACCAAGGCCGATGGCAGCGTGGTGTGGCGTGCCTATTCCATGGTCAGCGCGCCACATGACGAGCACCTCGACTTCTTCTCCATCGTGGTCCCAGGTGGTGAGTTCACCAGTGAGCTGAGCCGGCTGGGTGCGGGCGATACCCTGTTGATCGACCGCCAGGCCTTCGGCTTCCTCACCCTCGACCGTTTCGTCGGTGGTCGCGACCTGTGGCTGCTGGCCACCGGCACTGGCATTGCGCCATTTATGTCGATCCTGCAGGACTTCGAGGCCTGGGAGCGCTTCGACCACATCAAGCTGGTGTATTCGGTGCGCGAAGCGAAGGAACTGGCCTATGTGGATGAAATCGCCGGGCTGGAGCAGCGCGACTACCTGGCTGAATTCGCCGGCAAGTTGCAGTTCATCCCGGTGGTGACCCGTGAGCGACACCCAGGGGCGTTGAATGCACGCATTACCACGCTGATCGAGAATGGCGAGCTGGAGAAGGCGGCGGGGTTGGAACTGTCGCCAGAGCATTCGCGGGTGATGCTGTGCGGTAATCCGGAAATGATCGACGAGACGCGCAAGGTGCTGAAGGCGCGTGACCTGCAATTGAGCTTGAGCAAGCGGCCGGGGCAGGTGGCTGTGGAGAATTACTGGTAGCTGCAAGCTGCAAGCTGCAAGCTGCAAGCTGCAAGCTGCAAGCTGCAAGCTGCAAGCTGCAAGCTACAAGCTACAAGAAAAAGCAGCCCAATCACCTATCCGCTTTTTCTTGCAGCTTGCAGCTTGCAGCTTGCAGCTCAGCCCCTCAAGGCAACCGATTCTGGTTCTGCGCCTTGAGCAAATCGCGAATCTCGCTCAGCAAGGTCTCTTCGGCAGAAGGCACCGGCGGCGCAGTCGGCGCCACGGCTTCTTCGCGCTTCAGGCGGTTGATCACCTTCACCCCCATGAAGATGGCAAAGGCCACGATCACGAAGTCGATCACGGTCTGGATGAACTTGCCATACGCCAGCACCACCGCGGGCACATCACCTTCGGCAGCCTTCAGGGTAATGGCCAGGTCGCTGAAGTCCACACCACCGATAAGCAGGCCCAGTGGCGGCATTATCACATCACCGACGAAGGACGAGACGATCTTGCCGAAGGCCGCGCCGATGATGATACCGACCGCCATGTCGACGACATTGCCTTTGACCGCGAAGGCCTTGAACTCACTGATCATGCCCATGTTTGGTTCCTTGTAACAAAAGGTAAGGTTAACGCAGTGTAATCCACTAAAACGCTTCATGCGCTGTGTTCAGGGCTACTGACTGCGGTTAGAACGAATAGTTTTGTCGCATCCCAAAGCGTTCGGGACACGTCCTGCTCGGCTATCATGGCGGTTTTTCCAGGAGACCCCATCCAATGGCCAAGGCCAAGCGCTTGTATGGCTGCACCGAGTGCGGCGCGACCTTCCCCAAATGGGCCGGCCAGTGCGGCGAATGCGGGGCCTGGAACACCCTGGTCGAAACCATGATCGAAAGCGCTGGGGCGGCTGCGCCCAGTGGCGGCCGCGCTGGCTGGGCTGGGCAGCAGGCGCAGATCAAGACCCTGGCCGAAGTCAGCGTCGAGGAAATCCCGCGCTTCACCACCAGCAGCACCGAACTGGACCGCGTGCTGGGCGGTGGCCTGGTGGATGGCTCGGTGGTGCTGATTGGTGGCGACCCCGGCATCGGCAAGTCGACCATCCTGCTGCAGACCTTGTGCAACATCGCCGTGGGCATGCCGGCGCTGTATGTCACCGGCGAGGAATCCCAGCAGCAGGTGGCCATGCGCTCGCGGCGCCTGGGCCTGCCCCAGGACCAGCTCAAGGTGATGACCGAAACCTGCATCGAAACCATCATCGCCACGGCGCGCCAGGAAAAGCCGCGGGTGATGGTGATCGACTCGATCCAGACCATCTTCACCGAGCAGTTGCAATCGGCGCCCGGCGGCGTGGCCCAGGTGCGTGAGAGCACGGCGTTGCTGGTGCGCTACGCCAAGCAGAGCGGTACGGCGATCTTCCTGGTCGGCCACGTGACCAAGGAAGGCTCGTTGGCCGGCCCGCGGGTACTGGAGCACATGGTCGACACCGTGCTGTATTTCGAAGGCGAGTCCGACGGCCGCCTGCGTCTGCTGCGGGCGGTGAAGAACCGCTTTGGCGCGGTCAACGAGCTGGGCGTGTTCGGCATGACCGACCGTGGCCTGAAGGAAGTTTCCAACCCGTCGGCGATCTTCCTCAACCGCACCCAGGAAGAAGTGCCGGGCAGCGTGGTGATGGCGACTTGGGAGGGCACCCGGCCGATGCTGGTGGAGGTGCAGGCACTGGTCGACGACAGCCACTTGGCCAACCCGCGCCGGGTGACCCTGGGCCTGGACCAGAACCGCCTGGCCATGCTGCTGGCGGTGCTGCACCGCCACGGCGGTATTCCGACCCATGATCAGGACGTGTTCCTCAACGTGGTGGGCGGAGTGAAGGTGCTGGAAACTGCCTCAGACCTGGCGCTACTGGCGGCAGTGATGTCCAGCTTGCGCAACCGGCCACTGGCTCATGGTTTGCTGGTGTTTGGCGAGATCGGCCTGTCGGGCGAGGTGCGCCCGGTGCCCAGTGGCCAGGAGCGCTTGAAGGAAGCGGCCAAGCATGGCTTCAAGCGGGCCATCGTGCCCAAGGGCAATGCGCCGAAAGAGCCGCCGGCGGGGTTGCAGGTGATTGCCGTTACCCGGCTGGAGCAGGCCCTGGATGCATTGTTCGAGTAATTTGTAGCCTGTGCTGGCCCTATCGCCGGCAAGCCAGCTCCCACAGGGATTGCATCCGGACTGACAGATGCGGTGGCGAGCACCTGGCAACCCTGGTGCCCTTGCCAGAAACCATAGAATCTCCCACAGGTACTGCACAGGATTCGGAAGCTGTGGTGTTCCTGTGGGAGCTGGCTTGCCGGCGATAGGGCCAGCACAGGCAAACGAAAAAGGGGGCCGACGATGCGCATCGGCCCCCCACTTCACCGCTCAGTCAACGGTCAATGCTCGGCAACCGCACTGCGCCTGACCGTTTCATTGCCATGCTCGTCCAGCTCCAGCATCGGCACTTCATTCCCTTCGGCATCGAACAGCTTGCCATCCTTGAAGTAATCGCCATCACGCAGCGCAGAAATGTCCGAGTACTGGATGGTGCGCTCATAGGCTGCAGCGAACACCGACTGGTTTTCCGAGTTGCCGGTGGTGAAGTGGTTGAAGATCAGGTTCAGCAGGATGGCCATGATCGCTGCCGAGCTGATGCCCGAGTGGAAGATGGTCTCGAACCAGTTCGGGAAGTGGTGGTAGAAGTTCGGCGCGGCAATCGGGATCATGCCGAAGCCCAGCGAGGCGGCGACGATGATCAGGTTGACGTTGTTCTTGTAGCTGACCTTGGACAGGGTACGGATGCCACTGGCAGCCACGGTGCCGAACAGCACGATGCCGGCGCCGCCCAGTACCGGGGTAGGTACCGCGGCAATCACCCGGCCCATGATCGGCAGCAGGCCGAGCACCACCAGGATCACGCCACCGGTGGCCACCACGTAGCGGCTCTTGACCCCGGTCACGGCCACCAGGCCGACGTTCTGGGCGAATGCGCTCTGGGTGAACGAGCCGAAGATCGGTGCCAGGATGCTCGATGCCATGTCGGCGCGCAGGCCGTTGCCCAGGCGCTTGGAGTCGACTTTGGTGTCGATGATCTCACCCACGGCGAGGATATCGGCCGAGGTTTCCACCAGGGTCACCATGATCACGATGCACATCGACAGGATCGCGGCGATGTGGAACTCCGGCATGCCGAAGTGGAATGGCGTGGGGAAGGCGAACATCGGGCCTTCGGTGACCTTGCTGAAGTCGGTCATGCCCAGCGCCCAGGCGATCAGGGTGCCGACCACCATGGCCAGCAGGATCGACAGGCGCGAGATGGTGGCGCTGCCCAGCTTGCTCAGCAGCAGCACGATGGCGAAGGTCAGGGCCGCCAGGCCGATGTTGGCCATGCTCCCGAATTCCGGCGAGGCGCTGTTGCCGCCCATCACCCAGCGGGCGGCCACGGGCATCAGGGTCAGGCCGATGGTGGTGATGACGATGCCAGTCACCAGCGGCGGGAAGAACTTGGTGATGCGCGAGAACACCGGAGTGATCAGGAAGCCGATCAGCGATGCCGCCATCACCGCGCCGAGTACCCCCGGCAAGCCACCGCCGCCCTCGCTGCTGAGGATTGCACCCATGGTCGCCACGCCAGCGAACGACACGCCCTGCACCAGCGGCAACTGGCAGCCGAAGAACGGCAGGCCCAGGGTCTGTAGCAGGGTGGCCAGGCCACCGGCAAACAACGAGGCGGCGATCAGCATGCCGATTTCGGCGCCGTTCAGACCCGCGGCCTGCCCCAGGATCAGGGGTACCGCGACGATTCCCCCATACATGGTCAGCACATGCTGCAGACCATAGGCCAGGTTGGCCCCAAGGCCGAGGTTTTCATCCTCGGGGCGCTTGGCGGGAGACGTGCTAGGGGACGTAGTCATGGAGCAGGCTCTCTGTTTATTTTTGTGTTGCTACTGTAGACACTTCCTGCAATTGATTGCCACAAAAATTGTATACAATATTTTGATCGGAGCGCGCACAAGCGTGCCCGCACGATGTCTGAGAGCTCAATGCAGAAGGCGTACCAACTCGTCAGAGGCTGTACTAGAGGGGTGTGTACAAAGCGCTGCTACCCAGGCTCAAAGCTGTCTGGGTAGACAGGAAACACCAGGCGGTAAGGCTATTAGCTAGCTAAGAGATTTCATTATTCGATCAGTTCGCGCAGCTCACGCATCATTTCGGTGCTGTCGGCCACGTTCAATTCCACAAGACGGTGCAAATGGCTCATCGAATCGATGTCGATGTACAGGCAGATGAAGCCCAGCCGGTCGGGCTCTTCGTGGCGCAGTTCGACCTGCATCTGCACGCACGTTTCCTGGTCCAGGTGAATGATGGCATCGAAGTCCTGGGTGAGGTCGGCATCCCAATTGGCCGGGCGTTCGATCAGCAAGCCTTTGAGTGAAAGATCCAGCAGTTTGGCTGGCCAGCGTTGCAGGCCTTGGCGCAGTTCGGTGGGCGCGTCGAAATCGATGCGCTGAAAGCGCCGGCGTTCGTCGTGATCGCTCATGGCATGGCTCCTCGAATAGCTTCTCGGGTGACATCCTGACTATAGTTACTGTGGTCTGTGCCTTGGGTAGCGCAATCGGGCCGCAGAGGCTCTAGACCAAAGCAAGTGTGGCAATGCGCTTTGACTGGCCCTAGACTCGATGGGCGGTCTTTTCCAATCCACCAGCTGGAAGCAAACCATGAACAACAATAATAGCCTGCTACGCCACATTCCGTGGCTGGCGCTGGCAGTCATAGGAGCCTGCGCGCTGGGTGTGGTTGCCCTGCGTCGCGGCGAGGCGATCAATGCCTTGTGGATCGTGGTCGCGGCAGTGGCCATCTACCTGGTCGCCTATCGCTACTACAGCCTGTTCATCGCCACCAAGGTGATGCAACTCGACCCGCGCCGTGCCACTCCGGCGGTGCTCAACAACGACGGCCTGGACTATGTCCCGACCAACAAACACATTCTCTTCGGTCACCACTTCGCCGCCATCGCCGGCGCAGGCCCCTTGGTCGGCCCGGTACTCGCCGCGCAGATGGGCTACCTGCCCGGCACGCTGTGGCTGATTGCCGGCGTGGTGCTGGCCGGTGCGGTGCAGGACTTCATGGTTCTGTTCCTGTCCACCCGCCGCAATGGCCGTTCGCTGGGCGACATGGTGCGCGAGGAAATGGGCCGCATTCCTGGCACCATCGCCTTGTTCGGCTGCTTCCTGATCATGATCATCATCCTCGCGGTGCTGGCGCTGATCGTGGTCAAGGCCTTGGCCGAAAGCCCGTGGGGCATGTTCACGGTGATGGCGACCATCCCGATCGCGATGTTCATGGGCATCTACATGCGCTACATCCGCCCGGGCCGCATTGGCGAGATCTCGATCATCGGCGTGGTGCTGCTGCTGGCTTCGATCTGGCTTGGGGGCCAGATTGCTGCCGATCCGGTATGGGGCCCAGCGTTCACCTTCACGGGTGTGCAGATCACCTGGATGCTGGTCGGTTACGGTTTCGTGGCTGCAGTGCTGCCGGTATGGCTGGTACTGGCGCCGCGCGACTACCTGTCGACCTTCCTCAAGATCGGCACCATCATCGCCCTGGCCATCGGTATTCTGGTGACCATGCCCGAGCTGAAAATGCCGGCGCTGACCCAGTTCACCGACGGCACCGGCCCGGTGTGGAAGGGCACCCTGTTCCCGTTCCTGTTCATCACCATCGCCTGTGGTGCGGTGTCCGGCTTCCACGCGCTGATCTCCTCGGGGACCACGCCCAAGCTGCTGGACAACGAAACCAACGCCCGCTACATCGGCTACGGCGGCATGCTGATGGAGTCGTTCGTCGCCATCATGGCCATGGTCGCCGCCTCGGTGATCGAGCCGGGCGTGTACTTCGCCATGAACAGCCCGGCCGCGGTGGTTGGCGCCGACGTTGCATCGGTGGCGCAAACGGTCAGCAGCTGGGGCTTCCTGATTACTCCCGAGCAGCTTGAAGCCGTCGCCCGCGACATCGGCGAGCACACCGTCCTGGCCCGTGCCGGTGGTGCGCCGACCCTGGCGGTGGGTATCGCGCAGATCCTCCACCAGGTGCTGCCGGGTGAGAACACCATGGCCTTCTGGTACCACTTCGCGATCCTGTTCGAGGCGCTGTTCATCCTTACCGCGGTGGACGCCGGTACCCGTGCGGGCCGTTTCATGCTGCAGGACCTGCTGGGTAGCTTCGTACCGGCGCTGAAACGTACCGAGTCGTGGACCGCAAACCTGATCGGTACCGCTGGCTGCGTGGCGCTGTGGGGCTACCTGCTGTACCAGGGCGTGATCGACCCGCTGGGTGGCATCAACACCCTGTGGCCACTGTTCGGTATTTCCAACCAGATGCTGGCCGGTATCGCCCTGATGCTCGGCACCGTGGTGCTGGTCAAGATGAAGCGCCAGCGCTACGTCTGGGTCACCCTGCTGCCGGCCGTGTGGCTGCTGATTTGCACCACCACTGCGGGCCTGATCAAGCTGTTCGACCCGAACCCGGCGGTTGGCTTCCTGGCCCTGGCCAAGAAGTACAGCACTGCACTGGACGCCGGCCAGGTACTGGCCCCGGCCAAGGACATCGGGCAGATGCAGCATGTGATCTTCAACGCCTACACCAACGCCGGCCTGACCGTGCTGTTCCTGGTGGTGGTGTTCAGCGTGCTGTTCTTCGCAGTCAAGGTCGGTTTCGCCGCCCTCGGCCGCAAGGAGCGCACCGACAAGGAAACCCCGTTCCAGGCCCTGCCTGACGCTTGAGAGGAATGCTGCGATGTTCAACGACCTGGGTCGACTGGGTAAATACCTGGGGCAGGCAGCCCGCCTGATGGTCGGCATGCCCGACTACGACAACTATGTCGAGCACATGCAGAAGACGCACCCGGACCAGCCGGTGATGAGCTACGAGGCGTTCTTCCGCGAACGCCAGGAAGCGCGTTATGGTGGCAAGTCCGGGCCCAAGTGCTGTTGAGCCTTAAGCGTTAACCTGTCCCGGCCTCATCGCCGGCAAGCCAGCTCCCACAGGTACAGCACAGGCCGCAAGGTTTGTGCAGTACCTGTGGGAGCTGGCTTGCCGGCGATGAGGCCTGTGTTTTTTCCGCACAGGAGATGTTCTGCGTGCAGACGCCTATTCCCGTAACCGTACTCACCGGCTTTCTCGGTGCCGGCAAGACCACCTTGCTCAAGCACATGCTCAAGGCCGAGCACGGCCTGAAGCTTGCCGTGATCGAAAATGAATTCAGCGAAGCCGGCATCGACAGCCAGCTGTTGGGCGACGAGCCGGTGCAGGTGATGACCCTGGCCAACGGCTGCGTGTGCTGCAGCATCCATGGCGACCTGACCCGCGCCCTGTACCTGCTGCTCGAACGCCTGGACGCCGGCGAGATCGCCTTCGACCGCCTGGTGATCGAATGTACCGGCCTGGCCGACCCGGCGCCGGTAGCGCAAACCTTTTTCATCGACGAGGAACTGCGTGAGCGCTACATCCTCGACGGCATCATCACCCTGGTCGATGCCGCCCATGCCGAACTGCACCTGACCCAGGCCATCGCCCAGGCCCAGGTCGGCTTTGCCGATCGCCTGCTGCTGAGCAAGACCGACCTGGTCGAGCCGGCTGCGGTAGAGGCCCTGCGTGAACGCCTGGCACGCATCAATGGCCGGGCCGCGATCCGCGTGGTCGAGCATGGCCGTATCGACCTGGCCGAACTGCTCGATGTGCGCGGTTTCAACCTCAACCCCGACCTGGGCGCGAACCTGCAGCCAAGCCTGCGCCCACTGCTCAAGCCTGCTACGCCGGACCGTATCTCGACATTGGTGTTGCGCACTGAGACCGCGCTGGACATCGACCGCCTCAGCGATTTCATGAACGAACTGCTGGAAACCCACGGCAAGCAACTGTTGCGCTACAAGGGCGTGCTGAACATTGCCGGTGAAGAGCGCAAGCTGGTGTTCCAGGGCGTGCTCAAGCTCTACGGCTTCGACTGGGACGCCGAGTGGGCCGATGGCGAGGCCCGCGAGAGCGTGATGGTGTTTATTGCCGACGAGCTGCCCGAGGCTACGATTCGGGCTGGGTTCGAGGCGCTGGCTGCGGGCTGAGCCGGCGCGAGGTTGGCGGTGCGAACCACTGCGGCCATGAGCTGCGGTGGCGAGTTTCCACCTCAATGCACGGGATCAGCCGCTCGGTCAGCACGGCAGTTTGCCCCACAGCCTTGGCGGTGCGGTACTTGACGCTGTGGATGCACTCACGGTCGCCGAACTCGCAGCGGTTCAGCGCGGTACCACCACAGGGGCCGTTGGCCAGGCCCTTGGGGCAGGTTTCCGGGCAGATGTACAGGGTGTCTTCCAGACGGCAGCGGCCGCAGGTGTCACAGCCCACCAGCGGGCGCTTCACGCTGCGCTCCAGCGTGTGCAGCACTTGAACGCCAGCGCGGGTGGCCCACAGCGGCTGGCGCACCGCCCAGCCAAACGCCTTGCTCAGGCTGTTGCGGCGGCTGAACAGCAGGGCATGGACGCCATGCATCAGGTGGTAGCGGGCTTTCTCCCTGAACGACGCATCGACCTGCGATTCTCCCTGGCGCCAGCTCGCCTGCGGTGGATGGAAGGTTACCGCCGGCATTCCCGGCATCTGCCAACTGGCATGCCAGGCGGGCGCCCATTGCTCCAGCGAATGGACCTGCGCTTGCCAGTGTTCAAGTCGCTCTTCCAGGGCAAGCAGTTGCTTCAGTTCGTGAATCCCCGACAGGTGCACGCCGGCGTAACCCATCAGTTTCGTACCAATGATCTGCAAAGCAAGGCGATCAACGCTGCGCGCCTGGGCAAAGGTCTTGGACTGCGCCGTTTCCGCTTCGAGCATCTCGCGCATGGACGGTGTGACGGTAACGCCCGCCACATGGTCGAGCATTGTCGCACGGCCGTGGGTGAGGCTCATGAGGCATGCCAGCATGGGTTTGGGCGTGGCCTGGCGGCGCATCCAGTGCATGGCTTCCTGGTGCTTGGCGGCATCGAAGCCCAGTTGCAGGGTGAGGAAGTCGGCCCCCGCTGCCAGCTTTTTCTCGGCCTTGAAGTACTGCGCGCCGCCTTCTTCCTCGTGGTACTTGAAGGGGTTGAGCGCCGCGCCCAGTAGCCAGTGCGGGCAGGCCTGGCGGGCAATCTGCAGGGCGGCCACCGATTCCAGGTAGCGCACCGGGCGCTGGCCAGGCTCATGCCCGGGCAGGCGGTCGCCGGTCAGCAGCAACAACTGATCAAGGCCAGCAGCGTCCATGCGCTGCAGTTGGGCTAGCAGGTGGTGGCGTTCGCGGTCCTTGCCGGAAAAGTGCGGCAGGGCCGGTACTGGGTTGCTGAACGAGGCGAGGGCATCCAGCGGCGACATGTCCAGCGGGCTGCCGACGCGATCGCCGATGGCCACGGTCATTGGCCAACTGCACAGATGCCCACGGGCCATGATCGCCTGCATGGCGGCGAAGCGTTCTGCGGAGGCTTTGGGGACGAACTCCATGACACAGACGAAGTTCTGTTCGCGCAGCGCGGTTTTCAGCAGGCTCATGAGGCCAGTCACCTGGTTTGGTCAGGGTGGCATTGTGGAGCAGAAGGCGAGCGGGGTCATGTCCGGATGCGCAGGGTGGTGCTCTGAATGAGACATATGTGTTTGCCTTTACCGGCCTCTTCGCGGGCTCGCCCGCTCCCACAGGTTTGGCGCTGAACTTTAAAAATGCGCGGTCCTTGTGGGAGCGGGCGTGCCCGCGAAGAGGCCGGGCCTGCTCAAATCAATCAGTGATCAACGCTCGATGGCCAAGGCAACCCCTTGGCCGCCACCAATGCACAGGGTAGCCAGGCCCTTCTTGGCATCCCGCTTGATCATCTCGTGCAGCAGGGTCACCAGCACCCGGCAGCCGGACGCGCCAATCGGGTGGCCCAGGGCAATCGCCCCGCCATTCACGTTGACCCGCGCGGCATCCCACTCCAGCGCCTTGCCCACCGCCAGCGCCTGTGCGGCAAAGGCTTCGTTGGCTTCGATCAGGTCCAGCTCCGCCAGCTGCCAGCCGGCTTTGTCCAGGCAGCGTTGGCTCGCCGAAACCGGGCCAATGCCCATGATCGCTGGGTCTACACCGGCACTGGCATAGGCCGCGATCTTTGCCAGCACCGGCAGGCCCAGGGCCTTGGCCTTGGCGGCGCTCATCAGCAGCACGGCGGCGGCGCCGTCATTCAGGCTGGAGGCGTTGCCAGCGGTGACGCTGCCGTCCTTCTTGAAGGCTGGGCGCAGTTTGCCCAGGGATTCGGCCGTGGTCTCCGGGCGGGGTTGCTCGTCGCGTGCAAAGACCTTGGGCTCACCCTTTTTCTGCGCCAGCACGATCGGGGTGATCTCGTCGTCGAAACGGCCAGCCTCGATCGCCGCCACGGCCTTGCGCTGCGATTCGGCGGCGAAGGCGTCCTGCTGTTCACGGCTGAGGCCGTATTTGTCCACCAGGTTCTCGGCGGTGATACCCATGTGGTAGTCGTTGAAGGCGTCCCACAGGCCATCGGTGATCATGCTGTCGATCAGCTGGCCATGGCCCATGCGCTGGCCGGTACGGGCCGAGGGCATTACGTAAGGGGCAAGGCTCATGTTCTCCTGGCCACCGGCGATCACCACCTCGGCGTCACCGCAGCGGATGGCCTGGGTGGCCAGGTGCAGGGCCTTGAGGCCCGAGCCGCAGACCTTGTTCAAGGTCAGCGCCGGTACGCTGAAGGGCAGGCCGGCCTTGATCGCGGCCTGGCGTGCCGGGTTCTGCCCGGCACCTGCGGTGAGCACCTGGCCGAGGATGACTTCGTCGACCTGCGCCGGGTCCAGCCCGGTCTGCTCCAGCAGGCGCTTGATCACGGCAGCACCGAGGTCGACCGCAGGCACAGTGGCCAGGGCGCCCTGGAAGCTGCCGATGGCGGTACGGGTTGCGGCGACGATGACCACGTCGTTCATGTTGTTGTTCTCCGTGCGATGGGCGTAATGCCTCAAGCATCGGTGGCTTTGGCTAATTTGTTAAGTTTGTTTTTCTTTGTGATTGATCCAGAAAACAAATGAATAGCGTAATAAGAGGTGCCCACATCTACGCTAAGGGATGTGCTGTTTCACTCAACTGAATGGAGCTTACGCCCGTGCGCCTATTGATCGCTCTGACCCTGCTGATCGGCAGCAGCACAGCATTCGCCGCCACCCAATGCACCACTGCTGAAAGAAGTACCTGGCAAGACCCCGAAGCCTTCCAGGCCCAGCTCAAGGAACAGGGCTACAAGATCAACAAGTTCAAGGTCACCAAGCGTAACTGCTACAAGACCTACGGTTTCGACAAGGACGGCCGCAGGGTCGAGATCTACCATGACCCGGTGACCGGCAAGGCGGTCAAGACCGAGTACCACGATTGAACACTGACGGCACGGTACAGCTGTGGAACCGCTCCCACCTCGACCGCATAGGTCTCACGCCCTGTGCAATACCTGTGGGAGCAACTGTCTTGTATTGCCTGGGCGGGCCTCATCGCCGGCAAGCCAGCCCAACTGCGCAGGGCTTGAGGCCTATGCGGTCGAGGTGGGAGCTGGCTTGCCGGCGATGAGGCCAGCCCAGGCAACATCATTCAAATAGCCGGGCACTGATAGGTCACACAGTGAATCCCCCCGCCAGCTTGGCATGGTTCAGTCCTGTGCAGTCTTGAAGCGTGTCCACACGCGCATGCGTGCGCGCATGTCAGCCTGTGGAATATCGCGGCCCGGGATCAGCCGAGCATAGGTCGCTTCGTCGAGGTAGATATTTGGGTTGTCACGCATGCGTGGGTCTACCGCCAGTCGCGCCTTGGCGCTGGCGGTGGGGTAGCCGGTGAAGTTGCTGATGGCAGCCATGTTCGCCGGGCGCATGACGAAATTGATGAAACGATAGGCGTATTCCGGGTGCCTGGCATCGGCCGGAATGGCCATGGTATCCATCCACACCGTGGTGCCTTGGCGGGGGATGCGATACTGGAAGTCGAGATGCTTGCCTGCGGACTCGGCGGTGCGCTGTGCCTGGATTACATCGCCGCTGTAGCCCAGAGACAGGCACAGGTTCTCATTGACCAACTCGGTCACCGGTTGCGACTGGAACTTGCGCACATATGGGCGGATGGCCTTGAGCAGTTCGCTGGCAGCGGCCAGGTCTTCGCGTTTGGCGCTGCGTGGCTCACGGCCCAGGTAGTTGAGGACCACGGCCAGCACTTCATCGGGCGAGTCGATCACCGAGATACCACAGTCGGCGAACTTGGCGGCCAGCTCTGGTTTGAACAGCAGGTCGAGGTTGTCCAGCGGTGCATCAGGCATGCGTTGGCGGATCTTCTCGGCGTTCGCCGTCAGGCCGATGGTGCCCCAGGTGTAGGGCACCGTGGCCTGACTGGCCTTGGGGTACTGGGCATGCAGCTTGCGCAGGCCGGGCTCGATATCGTCGAGCGCTTCCAGGCGGCTGTGGTCCAGCGGCTGCAGGCTGCCGGCGCGCATCAGCCGTTCGGCAACGGTGTCACCGGGGAACACCAGGTCGTAGCCACTGCGCCCGGACATCAGCTTGGCTTCGAGCACTTCGCTGCCATCCATCACGTCGTAGATCACCTGGATACCGGTTTCGGCGGTGAACTGCTTGAGGGTGTCCTCGGCAAAATAATCGGCCCAGTTGTACAGGCGCAGCACCGGCTGCTCGGCCTGGACATGGCTGGCGCAGACGACCAGCGCCAATGTGGCAAGAACGTGGCGTTTCATGCTCAGGCCCTCAGGTTGTGTGGGTGGGCGCCGTCCAGGGTCAGCAGCGTTGCGTACATTTCCGGGCGGCGGTCACGGTAGATGCCCCAGCTCAGACGGTCTTCGCGCATGCCGGCGAGATCCAGGTCGTGCAGCCAGATGCCGCTGCTGTCACGGTCGGCCTCGGCAAGCATGGCGCCCTTGTGGTCGCAGATGAACGACGAGCCGTAGAAGCGCATGGTCAACCCGGCATCGCTGGCGGCGACTTCTTCGCCCACGCGGTTGGCTGCCACCACCGGCAGCAGGTTGGCGGCAGCATGGCCGCGCATCGCTACCTGCCAATGGTCGCGCGAGTCCAGTTCGGCACAGCCAGGCTCGGAGCCGATGGCGGTAGGGAACAGCAACACTTCGGCACCCATCAGCGCCAGGCAACGGGCCGTTTCCGGGAACCACTGGTCCCAGCAGATGCCGATGCCCAAACGTCCGAACGCGGTGTCCCAGACCTTGAAACCGGTGTCGCCGGGGCTGAAGTATTCCTTCTCCTGGTAGCCGATGGCGTTGGGAATGTGGGTCTTGCGGTACACGCCGAGCAGGCGGCCGTCGGCGTCGGCCACGGTCAGTGAGTTGAAGAAGGCATTGCCGGCGCGCTCATACCAGCTCAGCGGCAGCACCACGCCCAGCTCGCCGGCCAGGGCAGCGAAACGCTGCAGGATCGGGCTGTCGGGGTAGGGCTGGGCCAAGGCCTGGTGCTGGTGGTCCTGCTCGATGCAGAAGTACGGGGTGGCGAATAGCTCTTGCAGCAGGATTACCTGGGCTCCTTTGGCCGCGGCCTGGCGTACCAGCTGTTCGGCGCGGTCAAGGTTGTCGGGCAGGTTCCAGCTGCACGGCATTTGCGTGGTGGCGATACGCAGCCGGCTCATGGCTGCACCTCGGGCTGCTGTTGGGTGATGCAGTGAATGCCGCCACCGCCATAGGCAATGTGGTCGATGCGTACCGGCACGATCTCCCGACCCGGGAAGGCGTGGGCCAGTTGTGCGGCGGCGTCCTGGTCGGCTGCGATGCCATAGGCTGGCATGATGATCGCGCCGTTGGCGATATAGAAGTTGGTGTAGGAAGCACAGAACACCTCGGCATTGCGGTCGACAGCGGCGCTGGCCTCGTACAGGTCTAGCAGTTCGAAATGCCGGCCTTGAGCATCGGTTGCCAGTTCCAGGGCTCGACGGTTTTCCCGCACCACTTCGGCGTACACCGAATGCTGGTCATGGGTGGCATCGACCAGCAGCACACCTGGGCGGGCAAAGGCACAGACGCCATCGACGTGGCCGTCGGTCATGTCGCCGGTGACGTATTGCGGGTCACCCGGCAGCCAGATGGTCTTGCTGATGCCCAGGTAGCGGGCAAAGCATGCCTCGAATTCGGCCTTGCTCACGCCAGGGTTGCGGTTGGGGTTGAGCAGCACCGATTCAGTGGTGATCAGCGTGCCTTCGCCATCGACATGAATCGCACCGCCTTCGTTGCACAACGCTGTGCTGAAACCGTCCAGGCCAAGCTGGTCGAGGATCTGCCGGCCCAGGCTGCGGTCCAGGCTATGCTGCGACTTGCCGCCCCAGGCATTGAAGCGCCAGCTCAGACCGGCCAGGCCGAGCTGTGGGTGGCAGATGAAGCTCGGGCCGCTGTCACGGCACCAGCTGTCGTCCACGGCCAGTTCGATCAGCTCGATATTGGCGCCGCACAGGGCACGTGCGCTGGCCACGGCGCACGGGTCGACCACCATTTTCACCGGTTCGAAACGGGCGATGGCCGCCGCGACACGGGCGTAATCCTGCTGGACATCGGCCAGGCGCACGTTCCAGCCGCGTTCCCACAGCGGCTGGTTGTGTGGCCAGACCATCCAGGTAGCCGCGTGGCGGGACCATTCGGCAGGCATACGCCAGCCGCTGTCGAGGGACAGGTGCATAGTGAACTCCGATCAATTAAGGATTTTTATCAACGAAGCCCGCCGTCGCGGGTGTTGGTGTCCATGCTATGGCTAGGCTTGGCTGGCGACAAACGATAGATTTAGCGCATATCTGATCAGCAGGGCTTATCAATCATGCTTAAACACTGGCCACCCCTGAATGCCTTGCGCGGCTTCGAGGCCGCCGCGCGGTTGGGCAGTTTCCACAAGGCTGCCGAGGCGCTGAACCTGACCCAGTCGGCCATCAGTCAGCAGATACGCAGCCTGGAAACCTACCTGGAGCAGCCGCTGTTCCATCGCAGTGGCCGTAGCGTGAGCCTGACCGACGCCGGCCACGACCTGCTCAGCACCACGCAATCGCTGCTGCAGCACCTGGCCGTGGGTATTCGCCGGCTCGATCAGTACCGCAAGCCCAACCAACTGGTGGTCAATACCAGCCCGGCGTTTGCCAGGCACTGGCTGCTGCCGCGGCTGGCCGACTTTCACCAGCGCTGCCCGGATGTCGACTTGTGGTTGTTCACCAGTTTCGAGGTGCCGGAGATGGCCACCGAAACCATCGACCTGGCCATCCGCGACGACCTCAGTGCCCAGGCCGAATGCAGCTTCAGCGTGCTCCATCAGGACCAGTTGTACCCGGCTTGTCACCCCTCGTTGCTGGCGGCGACTGCGCGCACCACCTTGCATGGTGAACGGGAAATGGACTGGAGCCACTGGCAACTGGAGGGCGGCGAGGATGTGGGGCAGCAGGGCAAGGGCCTGAATTTTTCCGACCCCGGGTTGTTGCTGGATGCGGCAAGCGAGGGGTTGGGGGTGGCGCTGGTCAGTCAGTTGCTGGCACGGCGGGCGGTGGATGAGGGGCGTTTGCAGGCGTTGTCGGTACAGCGGGTGCGAGGGCCGGCATGGGCTTGCCTGGTGCATCGGGATAGCCAGGATGATCCGCTGGCCCGGCAGTTTCTGGGGTGGTTGAAAGACGCTCTGGCCTCCAGTTGAGGTCACCTGCACTGACCCTATCGCCGGCAAGCCAGCTCCCACAGGTACCCACAGGGCTCATGGTTTGTGCCGTCCTTGTGGGAGCTGGCAGGTAATCCACCGTTTTGCATCCCTTTGATCACCCCGTAATATGTGTCGGATAACCTGCGGGGGTAGTCTCACCCTCTGATCAATCGGAATCGCCCATGACGGTGTTTCCCCAGCATAAACCTGACGAGGTACAGACATTGGCCATCATTCATCCTAAGGTTCGCGGTTTTATCTGCACCACGACTCACCCGAAGGGCTGCGAGCTCAACGTCCGTGACCAGATCGAAGCCACCCGCAAGCTGGGCGTGCGCGAGGATGGCCCGAAGAAGGTCCTGGTCATCGGTGCTTCCAGCGGCTATGGCCTGGCAGCCCGCATCACCGCGGCGTTCGGCTTCAAGGCCGACACCCTGGGCGTGTTCTTCGAAAAGCCAGGCACCGAGACCAAGGCCGGTACCGCAGGCTGGTACAACGCTGCTGCCTTCGACAAGTTCGCCAAGGCCGAGGGCCTGTACAGCAAGTCGATCAATGGTGATGCCTTCTCCGACGAGGCCCGTGCCAAGGTCATCGAGCTGATCAAGAACGAAATGGGCGGCAAGGTCGACCTGGTCATCTACTCGCTGGCCTCGCCTGTGCGCAAGCTGCCGCAAACGGGTGAACTGGTGCGTTCGGCGCTGAAGCCGATCGGCCAGCCGTACAAGTCGACCGCCATCGACACCAACAAGGACACCATCATCGAGGCCAGCATCGAGCCGGCCACCGAGCAGGAAATCGCCGACACCGTCACCGTCATGGGTGGCCAGGACTGGCAGCTGTGGATCGACGCTTTGGCTGGCGCCAACGTACTGGCCGAAGGCGCTCGCACCGTGGCCTTCAGCTACATCGGTACCGAAATCACCTGGCCGATTTACTGGCACGGTGCGCTGGGCCAGGCCAAGCAGGACCTGGACGAAACCGCCCTGCGTCTGGACAAGAAACTGGCCGGTGAAGTGCAGGGCGGCGCCAACGTGGCGGTGCTGAAGTCGGTGGTTACCCAGGCTAGCTCGGCCATTCCGGTGATGCCGCTGTACCTGTCGATGGTGTTCAAGATCATGCAGGAGAAGGGCGTTCACGAAGGTACTCAGGACCAGCTGGACCGCATGTACCGTGACCGCATGTACCGTGCCGACGGTGCGCCGGCCGAGGTCGACGAGAAGGGCCGCCTGCGCCTGGACGACTGGGAACTGCGTGACGACGTACAGGACGCCTGCAAGGCCCTGTGGCCACAGGTGACCACCGAGAACCTGTTCCAGC
The DNA here is from genome assembly GCF_000935045.1 of Pseudomonas sp. 10-1B. GTDB lineage: Bacteria > Pseudomonadota > Gammaproteobacteria > Pseudomonadales > Pseudomonadaceae > Aquipseudomonas. The sequence goes on along the minus strand of NZ_JYKS01000023.1, from coordinate 294,928 downwards.
TGACCGACTACGCCGGCTACAAGAAGCAGTTCCTCAACCTGTTCGGCTTCGAGCGCGCTGACGTCAACTACGACGAAGACGTGGCTACCGATGTGAAGTTCGACTGCGTCGAGCTGTAAGCTGAAACCGTGCTGGCCTCATCGCCGGCAAGCCAGCTCCCACAGGTACTGCACAGGGCTTGAGGCCTATGTGGTCGAGGTGGGAGCTGGCTTGCCGGCGATGAGGCCGGTACAAGCTGTAGAATCTTTGCTAGCTTTGGCGCACAACGACAGGGAATGTGCCATGAGCAGCCTCACCCAACCTGCCACTGCCTTTCGCCACCCCGCAGCCGACGGCTACAGCCTCGGCGGCTTCCGCTGGCGCCACGCCCAACCGGACCCCCAGCGCCCGCTGGTGATCATCAACGCTGCCACTTCGGTGCGCTGTCGCTATTACTCGCGTTTTGCCGACTACCTGTTTGCCCAGGGCTGCGATGTGCTGACCTACGACTACCGTGGCATCGGCGAATCCCGCCCGGCTTCGCTGCGTGGCTTCCAGGCATCGTGGAGCGACTGGGGCCGCCTGGATTTCGAAGCCATGCTGGCGCATGCGGCTGATCATTTCCCTGGCCAGCCGGTGGACGTGGTGGGGCACAGTTTCGGCGGTTGCGCAGTGGGCCTGGCACCCTCGGCAGGCCAGGTGCGCCGGGTGGTGATGGTGGGTGCGCAATTCGCCTACTGGCGCGATTATGCGGCTGACCAGCGCTGGCAGCTGTTTGGCAAGTGGCATGTAGTGATGCCGCTGCTGACCCGGGTGTTCGGCTACTTCCCAGGCAAGCGCCTGGGTTGGCTGGAGGACACGCCATCCGGCGTGGTGCACGACTGGACTACCCGTACCCCGCGTTATGAGCACAGGCCCAGCGGGCGTGCCCTGGCGACGTTGCCGTTCGCCCAGGTACGGGCGGCGACGCTGGCCATCAGCCTTACCGATGACCCCTTCGGCACCGTGGCGGCGACCGAGCGCTTGCTGGGTTATCTGCAGGGTGGCGAGCGCCAGCACCTGCGCATCGCGCCTGTGGATATCTCGGTCGAGGAAATTGGCCATTTCGCGTTTTTCCATGATCGGTTTCGCGAAAGTTTGTGGCCGGTGGCGTTGCAGTGGTTGCAGCGGGGCGGGTTACAGGGCGGGGTTCCAGGAACCCTCTTGTATTGATGGTGGGTTTGATATTTTGGGGCTGCTTTGCAGCCCTTTCGCGACACAAGGCCGCTCCCACAAAGTCCGCATCAGCACCGTCCCTTGTGGGAGCGGCCTTGTGTCGCGATGGGCCGCAACGCGGCCCTGGCTATCTCAAGCCTTGCGCGCAAGCGGCAGCGCGGCAAACTTCACACCGGCCAGGCCATGCTGGATCAGCGCGCGGATATTGCCATGGTCACTGCCCTCAGGCGTAGCCAGCACATCACGGTAATGCTCACCAAAGGCCAGCAGCGCTTCCTGGTCGCTCAGCCCTTCCAGCAGCGCCAGGCCCAGGGTCTTGCACGAACCCTCGTTCTGCCCGGCGGCATTCTCCACGCCGCCATTATTGAAGGCTTGCGGCTGGTAGCTGTAGTTGTCGGCAATGAACGCCAGGGTGTCGGCAAAAACGTGTTGGCCGCTGGCCAGGCTGGCGCGCAGGGTGTTCAGGTCAGTCACGAGGTTTTCCTTTTTCGAACGCCGCTTGTTGTTCGGCGCTGGCTTCTTTCTGGTATTGGGCTTTCCACTCGGCGTAGGGCATGCCGTACACCGCTTCGCGGGCGTCATCCAGGCTCAGGTCGAGCTGGCGCTCGTCAGCCGCGGCCTTGTACCACTTGGACAGGCAGTTGCGGCAGAAACCGGACAGGTTCATCAGGTCGATGTTCTGCACGTCGCTGCGCTTTTGCAGGTGTTCGACCAGGCGCCGGAACGCGGCGGCCTCGAGTTCGAGCTGTTGCTGTGGGGTCATGGGCTTCTCTCAGGTCATGCGGTTCTTCAGGTGGCGGCCACCGTTGATGACCACCTGGCTGCCGGTGCTGTACTGGCTGGCGAGCAGGTACTTGACCGTCTCGATCAGCGGGCCGGCGCCGGGTTCGAATTCCAGCAGGGCCTTTTTCAGGGTTTGCTGGCGGTAGGCTTCGTCACCCCCTTCCTTGAGGATCAGCAGCCCAGGCAGGATACCGTTCACATGCACCTTGGGCGCATATTTTTCGGCGAACGACAGCACCATGTTCTGCAGCGCGGCCTTGGTGGCGGCGTAGCCGATGTGGCTTTTGCTGCCGCGCGAAGAGGTTTCGTCGCAGATGTGGATGATGTCGGCCTTGTCCACCTTGGCCAGCAGGTCGCCCAGGGCCAGGTTCAGGTGGTAGGGCGCTTCGACGTGCAGGCGGAACATGGTCTCGAGGTTGTCCAGGCCGTCGTCGAGCCACAGCGAGGCGTTGTGGACGATGGCGCGCAGGCCGTCGTAGTGGTTGTGCAGGTAGTCGATCAAGGCCTGGCGGTCGGCCGTCTGGCACAGGTCGGCCTGGAACTGCACGATGTTCGGGTGGGCCGCTTGTGGTTGGACGCTGCGGCTGGCACTGACCACTGTATGGCCGGCCTGAGCCAGTTCAAGGGCCAGGGCCAGGCCGACGCGCTGGCTGGCTCCGGTAACGAGAATTGGGCTGTTCATGTTCGGGGCGGTCAACTTGTCTGTCCGTTGGTTGCCGCCCAGCATACCCGAACTGTTTAGCGCATGTGTGGCCTGGCCTCAGCGGCTGCGCAGGGCACCAGCAGTGGCTGGGGTGGGCTGTAGCCAACCGGCCAGCAGGCGGGTGGACAGGGGGATGAACAGGTAGACCATCACCGGTGTCAGGGCCAGGGTGCTGAGCAGTACCCGGGGCAGCAGGTCCAGCGCTGCCAGCCAGTGGCCGAACAGCAGGTTGAACGCCAGCGAGACCGGGAAAAAGGCCAGCCAGATGGCCACGGCTTGTTTCCAGCGCGGCGGTTTTTGCACCATGTTGGTGCCGAACCAGTCCTCGATACCACTCACACGCGCCTCGATGGGGCGTTCGAACAGGCCGTTGCCGCGTTGCAGCCAGGCCCGGCGCGAGGCCGAATGCTCCCAGGCATGCAGGGTAGGCTCGTTGCTGAAGCGGAAGATGATCTGGAATTCATCGCCATCGCGGGGCGGGGCGAGGATGCCCGAGCCGAGGTAGCCGGGGAAGTCGGTGGCCAGCTGTTCGCCTTCATGCAGCCAGGCCAGCAGGTCTTGGTAGCGGCCGTGGGCGGCGCGGCGCGACACCATCAAGGTGACGGGTGGGGTAGACATCGTGTATCTCCTGGCAACGGGGCTGGCGGGTAGCCGGCCCCTTTTGGCTGCGTGGCCCGGGGTGGTGGGCGACACAGGCGTGCATGCAAGAATCGGGCGCGGATTATCGCGCATGTGCGATCTTCGGCAAACGTCAGCCGGCAAACGGTCGCTGACCTGCGGCGGCGGCTGTCGTAGTAGACTACGTGTTCAACTTCCGCTCCCAGGATACCCCGTGCAGATGAACGAACAGGGACGTAAGCCGGTGATCGATGCGAGCCTCGAGCAGCAGGACCTGTTTCCGATCCGTGAGGTTTCCCGCCTGACTGGCGTCAACGCCGTGACCCTGCGTGCCTGGGAGCGCCGCTATGGCCTGGTCCAGCCCTCCCGCACCGACAGCGGCCACCGCCTTTACTCCCTGGCCGACATCGATGACATCCGTCGCATCCTCGGCTGGCTGGAGCGCGGTGTGGCGGTGAGCAAGGTCGCCAGCATCCTCGCCCGTAGCCATGCCCTTGCCGGGCAGGCTGGCTGCGCGATGGGCGCCTGGTTGCACTGGCAGCAGCAGATTCGCCAGGCTGTGCAAGGTTTTGACGTGGCAGGCCTGGGCCGCCTGTTCGATGAGGTGTTTGCCGCCAGCACCCTGGACCAAGTGTTCGCCGAGGTGTTCATGCCCGTGTGGCACGACCTGGCCGCAGGGCAGGGCGGCTACGGGCAGGCCAGCGAATGGCTGTTCCTTGATCAGTTCCTGCGTGGCCGGGTGTTTGCCCGCCTGCAGCTTGCTCATGTACCGCGTAGCCGCACAGTGCTGCTGGCGCCGTTGCCGGGGCAGTGTCATGAGCTGGAACTGCTGGTGACCAGCTTGACCTTGGGCAGCGAGGAAATTGGCGTGACACCACTGGCGACCGGGCAGCCGCTGCAGGAACTGGCGCTGGTCTGCGAGCGCATGAGGCCGGATGCCCTGGTGCTGTTTTCCCACCAGCCGCCCACGGCGGAACTTACCCGGCGCCTGACGCGCCTGGTGGTGGGGTTGAGATGCCCATTGTTATTGGCCGGTGAAGCAGTGGAAGTGGCGCAGGACAGTCTGGCTGGCAGCCCTATCGCCTGCCTGGGCGCACACGGCAGTGTGATGCGCCAGCGTTTGCGGCAGTTTCTGGCCGGTCAGCTCGATACCTGAGTGTGCAGCTCGGGGTGGGCCTGGAGGATATAGTCGCGCAGGCGCTCGATTTCTTCGCTCGGGCTTTGGCTGAGGTCGTAGGCCGCCAGGTCCGGGCCGATACGCCGGCCCAGCACGCCGTGCAGTTCGATAGGGCTGATGCCATCAGGGGCGAAACGCAGTTCGAAGCGCGCCGGTGCCGTTGGCAGGTCGCGGACTTCCAGTAGCACGCCCTTGAAGGATATTTCGCGAACCCACAGGCCGCTTTGCTGATCATGGGCATCGAGCAACGCGCTCGGTTGCTCCAACGACAGCCGCCAAGGGCGCAGCATGGGGCCGTCTTCGTAGATTTCCGGTGAGCCCAGTTGCAGGTGCAGGGCGTGGAACTCGTCTTCCACCAGTTGCAGCGGGAAGCTGATCTGCTGGTTGTTGAACTGGGCCTGCAAGCTTACTTGTTCGTTGGCCACCAGGCGGGTGAGCAAGCTCTGGATGTGGCGGTCGCCATTGACCATCAGGCTCGACATGGAGTCGGCCAGGTTCAACTGCGGCGAATGCTGCATGTTCTGTATGAAGTCCAGTTCGTCCTGGGTCAGGAGCGCATCTGCTTGCATGATCGAACTCGGTGGTGGCGATTTCTTCAACGGGATAGACCGTGCGTAATGCGCTTGGTTCAGACGCGTTCGTCGGTTTTCGAACGAGCGCGCAGGTCGGCCAGTTGCCGTTCCAGTTCGACCTCGCGGCTGACGTCCTTCTGGATGCCGATGAAATAGGTACGCTGTTCGGCGTCGCTGCGCACCGGAGTGATCGACAGCTCGTTCCAGAAGGCGCTGCCATCCTTGCGGTAATTGCGTAGCACTTCGCGGCACGGGCGGCCTTCGGCCAGGGCCTTGCGGATGCGCGCGCGGCCAAGCTGGTCACGGTCATCGGCCTGCAGGAAGCGGCAGTCTTGGTACAGGATTTCGTCACGGCTGTAGCCGGTCAGGCGTTCGAAGGCGGCGTTCACGTAGATGAGAATGGTGTCGTCGCCTTCCTGCTCGGCGACCACGATCCCGTCATTGGACGCATCGACCATGGATTGCAGCAATTGCGCGTTGATCATGTTCCGGCCATTGGGCGAAGAAGGGCTGAAGATGGCGACTTTGGTAGAGGCGGCCTTTTGCTAGCACTGGATGCTAGTATCCTACGTTTTCACTCAGTTTCGGAATCCTCTACCCGATGAAAGTCGCCATTATTTCCGGATCGGTCTATGGCACCGCCGAAGAAGTCGCCCGTCATGCTGAAGCATTGCTCAAGGCTGCGGGCCTGGAGGCCTGGCATGCTGCGCGTGCCACCTTGCAGGACCTTGAAGGTTTTGCCCCCGAAGCCTTGCTGGCCGTTACCTCGACCACCGGCATGGGCGAACTGCCGGACAATCTCATGCCGTTGTACAGCAGCATTCGCGACACCTTGCCAGCGGCCTGGCGTGGCCTGCCGGGAGCGGTGATAGCGCTGGGCGATTCCAGTTATGGCGACACCTACTGCGGTGGTGGCGAGCAGATGCGCGAACTGTTCGCCGAGCTGGGGGTACGGGAAGTGCAGCCGATGTTGCGCCTGGATGCCAGCGAGACAGTGACTCCGGAGGCGGATGCCGAGCCTTGGTTGGCCGAACTGGCCGCTGCATTGAAAGGCTGACGGGGCTTTTTGCCTGTACCGGCCTCTTCGCGGGCACGCCCGCTCCCACAGGGACCGCGCATTTCCAAAGCTCAGCGCCAAACCTGTGGGAGCGGGCGTGCCCGCGAAGAGGCCCGCAAGGACCATTCATTCCTGATGCTCAGGCACCGGCCATTCGCGCAGCAACGCCAACCACGCCTGCGCCGCTCGTGACAGGTACGCCCCGCGCCGCCAGATAAAGGCGATATCCCAGCGCAGATCTTCCGGCGAGCGCAGCGGCAAACGCACCACCCCGGGGCGCTCCAGTGCCTTCGCCACCACACGGGGCAGCAATACCACGCCCTGGCCTGCCGCCACCAGCGCTACCAAAAAGTCCGCCTGGCCACTGCGCCCGCCTTCTTTCGGGGTAAAGCCCTGCTGCTGGCACGCCTTCAGCAGCCGGTCGTTGAGCACGAAGCTGCGCTGGTAAAGCAGGAAAGGAGTATCGGCCAGCTGCCGCAGGTCTACCCCGTCCTCTCCCGCCAGGCCGTGGCCAGCTGGCAGCAGGGCATCCAGTGGTTCGTTGCAGAAGGGCTGGTAGGCGAACGCCTCGTCACTGGGTGTCAGGCTGCCGCCCAGTTCCAGTTCGCCACTGCGGACTGCTTGCTCGACGCTGCGGCTGCCGCCTTCGAGCAACTGGATAGCGATATTCGGATGGCGCCGCCGATACTCAGCGAACAACCCGGCGAACAACGCGTCGCTACCCAGCATCGGCAAGCCCAGGCGCAGTTCGCCGCGCTCCATCTGGCTGAGGTCATCCAGTTCGTTGAGCAGCGCCTGGCGTTGGCGCAGCAAGGCTTCGCCACGCTCCAGCACGATGCGCCCGGCAGCGGTCAGGTGCAGTTGCGAGGCCTGGCGCTCCAGCAGCGGCTGGCCCACATCTTGCTCCAGCTGGGCCACTTGCTTGCTCACGGCCGACTGGCTGATGTGCAGGGTTTGCGCCGCCTGGGTAAAGCCACCGCGGTGGACCACTTCGATGAAGCTGCGCAGCTGTTTGAATTCCATGCTCTGAATTCCATTCTGGAATGCTGATCAGTCTAACAATTCGCTTCTGGCCTAGGCAGCCAAATCTTAAAATGAGGGCCTGTCGAGGAACTCCCGCCATGAAACCCGCATTACTGAAAAAAGCCCTGCGCCTGCTCGTCGAACTGGCGATCCTCTGTGCCCTGTTCCTGCTCGGCGGCCAGCTTGCCACCTGGCTGGGCTGGCCGATCCCCGGCGGGGTGATGGGCCTGGCGCTGCTGTTGCTGCTGTTCGCTTCGGGGGTGCTCAAGCCGGCCATGCTGCAATTGGGCGCCGGCTGGCTGATGGCCGAGATGCTGCTGTTCTTCATCCCGGCGCTGATGAGCCTGCTCGACTACGGCACGTTGGTCCGCGAAGAGGGCTGGCGCATCTTGCTGGTGATCGCCGTGAGCACCCTGATGGTGATGGTGGTCACCGCCCTGACCGTAGAGCTGGTGTGCCGCTGGAGGTTGCGCCATGAGCCTTGAACCCATGCCGTTGTTCTGGCTGGCCCTGACCTTGCTGGCTTATCTGGCTAGCCGCTGGTTGTACCGGCGCAGCGGGCGCTACCTGCTGTCGCCGCTGATCCTGGTGCCGGTGCTGCTGTTGGCAGTGGCGGTGCCGTTGCACACCGCCTATGCCGAATACGCCCGTAATACCCACTGGTTGATGAATGTGCTCGGTCCGGTGACCGTCGCATTCGCGGTGCCGATCTGGCAGCAGCGGGCCATGCTGGCACGCCATTGGCCGGCACTGCTGGTGGGCATGCTGGCCGGCAGCAGTGCCTCGATCGCCAGCTCCTGGGGGTTGGCGCATTTGCTGGCGCTGGACAGTGCGACCAGCCTGTCGCTGGTGCCGCGTTCGATCACCACGCCCTTTGCCATGCCGTTGGCCCATGACCTGGGTGGCGTACCGGAACTGACGGCGGTGTTCGTGATGTTCACCGGCGTGCTCGGTGCCCTGTTCGGTGGTGTGCTGTTGCGCTGGTTGCCGCTGCGTACAGCGCTGGCGCGGGGTGCGCTGTTCGGGGTCGGTGCCCATGGCGCCGGGGTCAGCCGGGCGCAGGAGGTGGGCCGTGAAGAAGGCTCGGTGGCCGGCCTGGTCATGGTCCTGACCGGGCTGCTGAACCTGTTCGCGGCGCCGCTGCTGGCCATGTTGCTCTGACCGTTCGTGCCACTGACTCGCTCAGTCATCAAGCTGGCTGGCAACGCAAGTTTCAGCCTACGGGCTGCTGGCTAGACTCAGCCTCGACATAGAGAGCACATGTAAGTGCCGAGGTGACATGCAATGACCGCAGCCTTGCTCTATTCCGCCAACACCACTTTACCGGGACCCTTCTGATGCCTATGGCCGAAATTCCATTGTGCGTCTGGCGTACCCGGGGACAGAGTTTCACTTTCCGGGGCCAGAGCATCCGCTACTGGACCGCGGGGCAAGGAGAGCCCCTGCTTCTGCTGCACGGTTTCCCCACCGCCAGTTGGGACTGGCACTACCTGTGGGGGCCTTTGGCCCAGCGCTTCCGGGTGATCGCCTGCGACATGCTTGGCTTTGGCGATTCGGCCAAACCGGTCGATCATGCCTACAGCCTGATGGAGCAGGCCGACCTGCAGCAGGCCTTGCTCGCCCACCTGCAGGTCGACCAGCCGGTGCACCTGCTGGCCCATGACTATGGTGGCAGCGTGGCCCAGGAACTGCTGGCGCGGCACCATGAACAGCGCGCCGACATCGCCAGTTGCGTGTTCCTCAACAGCGGGCTGTTCCCCGAAAGCTGCCGCATGCTGCTGATCCAGAAGCTGCTGCTCAGCCGCCTGGGCTGGCTGGTGGGGCGCTCGTTCGGGCGTGACGACCTGGTGCGCAACGTGAGCCAGATCTACGGCCCCTGCACCCACCCCAGTGAAAGTGCGCTGGATGACTTCTGGAGCCTGATCGCCGCCAACCGTGGCACGCGCATCCTGCACAAACTGGTGGGCTACATGCCCGAGCGCAGGTTGCACCGTGAACGTTGGGTCGGGGCGATGCAGCGCGAAGGCGTGCCCCTGCGCTTCATCAACGGTGTGGTCGACCCGCTTTCCGGCGCGAACATGGTCGAGCGTTACCGGCAACTGGTGCCGGAACCGGATACCGTGCAGTTGCAGGGCATCGGCCACTACCCGCATACCGAAGCACCGGTGCAGGTGTTGCGCCACTACCTGGCCTTTCGTGAGCAACCGCTGAGCTACTTCGAGCAGAAGGTGGCATGGTCGTGACACGGCCTCATCGCCGGCAAGCCGGCTCCCACACCAACCGCGCCGATCTCAAGGCCTGCGCTGTACCTGTGGGAGCCGGCTTGCCGGCGATGGGCCGCACAGCGGCCCCATAACCATCGCCCTGCGTTATTGCCAGGCATTCAGCCTGCGTGAGCTTGATTGTCCGCCCGCCGCTGGCGGCGGACACTCGGCTGACCTGAACCTGCCTGGAGCCAAGAGCATGAGCGAGCCCGTCCGTCTGCAAGATCGCGTGGTGATCGTCACCGGAGCCGGTGGCGGCCTGGGCCGCGCCCATGCGCTACTGTTCGCCGCGCGCGGCGCGAAGGTTGTGGTCAACGACCTGGGCGGCACCACCCATGGGGAAGGCGCCAGCGCCTCCGCCGCCGACCGGGTGGTGGAGGAAATTCGCGCCGCCGGTGGCTGCGCCATCGCCAGCCATGACTCGGTCAGCCACGGCGCACGTATCGTCGAGCAGGCCCTGGACACCTTCGGGCGGGTCGATGTGCTGGTGAACAATGCCGGCATCCTGCGTGACAAGACCTTCCACAAGATGGAAGACAGCGACTGGGAGCAGGTCTACCAGGTTCACATCGAGGGGGCCTACAAGGTCACCCGGGCCGCCTGGCCGCACCTGCGCGAGCAGAACTGGGGGCGGGTGATCCTCACCGCTTCCACGTCCGGTATCTACGGCAACTTCGGCCAGGCCAACTACGGCATGGCCAAGTTGGGCCTGTACGGGCTGACCCGTACCCTGGCGATCGAAGGGCGCAAGCACGGCATCCTGGTCAACGCCATCGCCCCTACCGGCGGCACCCGCATGACCGAAGGGCTGATCCCGCCCGAGGTGTTCGAGCGGCTCAAGCCCGAACTGGTCAGCCCGCTGGTGGTGTACCTGGGCAGCGAGCAGTGCCAGGGCACGGGTGAACTGTTCGAAGTGGGCGGCGGCTGGGTGGGCAAGGTGCGTTGGGAGCGCAGCCTGGGGGTGGGCTTCGATCCGCGTGAAGGCTTTACCCCCGAGCAGGTGGCGGAGAACTGGGCGCGGATTGGTGACTTTGAAGGGGCGGTGCATCCCCAGGACAGCTTGCAGGCGCTGCAGCAGATGATGGCGAACCTGCAGAAATACCCGCTGCAAGGCTAATGCGGTCCCCTGTGGGAGCGGCCTTGTGTCGCGAAAGGGCCGCAGAGCGGCCCCAGGCATTCAGCCGAGCCGCATATATTGTTGGGGCTGCTTTGCAGCCCTTTCGCGACACAAGGCCGCTCCCACAGAGATCGCGTCAGGCAGTTGGTGAGGTGTTTTTTCAGGGCAAATAAAAAAGGCCGCTGCAAACCGCAGCGGCCAATCGAGACGTTAGATCAAGGAGCTTCAAAATCTACGTCGGTGAACCTCGCGGGCCTGAAAGGCGGGGGGGAGAGCCCTTCATGCCGGCCAGTGGGTCAAGAATAAGGCCTTGATCCGGCGAGAAAAATAGCCGCTTGTGACATTCACCTTTACGTATCGGGCAATAGTGCCGTAGGTACTCAGTCGGCTGGCGAATAGCCCATGCGCCAGCTGGTTTCCCGCGCCGCCGCCAGCAGCCGTTGCGCCGCCGGGCCATGTTCATCGGCATGGAAGATCGACGTAGGCCCGACCACGGTCATCACCGCAGCGATCTGCCCCATGGCATTGAACACTGGGGCCGACAGCGCATCCACGCCCGGCATCAGCAGGCCATGCACATGGTGCAGGCCACGTTCGCGAATGGCTGCCAGTACCGGCTGGTAGTCGTCGGCGCTGTGCTGCAGGGCGGCCAGCTCCTGGTCACGCAACTCCACGGTCTCGCGCTCGGGCAGGTAGGCGGCGAATACCAAGCCGGTGGACGAGGTGAGCAGCGGTAACACCGAGCCCATCTGGGTGACCACGGTGACCGCGCGCACCGCCGGTTCGATGCTGACCACCGTCGCACCCTGGTTGCCCCATACCGCAATGAAGCAGCTCTCGTTCAACGCGTCGCGCAATTGCGACAACGGCAACGCGGCAATCTTCAGCACATCGATGCTGCCCAGCGCTGCCAACCCCACACGCAATGCCTCGCGCCCCAGGCCGTAATGGTTGGTGGCCGCATCCTGTTCGGCAAAACCGCTGGCGATCAACGCTTGCAGGTAGCGGTGCACCTTGCTCGCCGGCATCTGCACATGCTCCGCCAGGCGGGACAGGGAGGTGGAAGGGGAGAGTTCGGCGAGGGCCTTGAGGATGTCGGTGCCGACCTCTGCCGAACGGACTTTCTGCTTGCCGTTGTCGGCAGGGGAGCTGGCTTTGGCCATGGACATCATCTTCCAGATTCTTCGAGTCGCGCCTTTATAGCTTGACGCATTGCTCGTAGCAAATTACGTTATTCGTAATCTGATTACGATAAAAACAATGCAGACGCGCTGCCACCCCGCTCCGGGTCAGCAGCCAGCTGCCAGCAACGGCTCGGCCAGAGCCCGGAGGCATCGATGAATCGCGACACGTCACCCGACCTTCACTACCTCAGCGGCTTCGGCAACGAGTTTGCCAGCGAAGCGCTGCCAGGCGCCTTGCCGGTCGGGCAGAACTCGCCGCAGAAGGCGCCCTATGGGCTGTATGCCGAGTTGCTCTCGGGCACGGCGTTCACCATGGCCCGCAGCGAGCTGCGCCGCACCTGGCTGTACCGCATTCGTCCGTCTGCATTGCACCCACGTTTCGAGCGCCTGGCGCGCCAGCCACTGACCGGGCCACTGGGTGCCATCACCCCCAACCGCCTGCGCTGGAGCCCCCAGCCGATTCCCGCCGAACCAACCGACTTCATCGAAGGCTGGCTGCCCATGGTGGCCAACGCCGCCGCGGAAAAACCGGCCGGCGTGAGCATCTACATCTACCGCGCCAACCGTTCCATGGAGCGGGTGTTCTTCAACGCCGACGGTGAACTGCTGCTGGTGCCGGAACAGGGCCGCCTGCGCATCGCCACCGAACTGGGGGTGATGGAGGTCGAACCGCTGGAAATCGCGGTGATCCCGCGCGGCATGAAGTTCCGCGTCGAACTGCTCGACGGCCAGGCCCGCGGCTACATCGCCGAAAACCACGGCGCGCCGCTGCGCATCCCGGACCTGGGCCCGATCGGCAGCAACGGCCTGGCCAACCCGCGCGATTTCCTCACCCCGGTGGCGCACTACGAAGAGGCCCAGGGCCCGGTGCAACTGGTGCAGAAGTTCCTCGGCGAGCACTGGGCCTGCGAGCTGCAGCATTCGCCGCTGGACGTGGTCGCCTGGCACGGCAGCAATGTGCCCTACAAGTACGACCTGCGCCGTTTCAACACCATCGGCACGGTCAGCTTCGACCACCCGGACCCGTCGATCTTCACCGTGCTGACCTCGCCGACCAGCGTGCATGGCCTGGCCAACATGGACTTCGTGATCTTCCCGCCGCGCTGGATGGTGGCCGAGAACACCTTCCGTCCGCCTTGGTTCCACCGCAACCTGATGAACGAGTTCATGGGCCTGATCAACGGCGCCTACGATGCCAAGGCCGAGGGCTTCCTGCCGGGCGGTGCATCGCTGCATGGGGTGATGAGCGCCCATGGCCCCGACGCGGAGACTTGCGAAAAGGCCATTGCCGCCGACTTGGCGCCGCACAAGATCGACAACACCATGGCCTTCATGTTCGAGACCAGCCAAGTGCTGCGCCCGAGCCTGCAAGCCCTTGAATGCCCGCAATTGCAGGCCGACTACGATAGTTGCTGGGCCACCCTGCCGAGCACCTTCAACCCGAACCGGAGATAACCCATGAACCACACTGCCAATGCCCGTAGCTGGGTCGAGCACGCCAACGGGCATAGCGACTTCCCGCTGCAGAACCTGCCGTTGGGCATCTTCAGCCGGCCGGGTGAGGCCAAGCGCTGCGGCGTGGCCATCGGCGAAGCCATCCTCGACCTGGAGGCAGTGCTGGCCGCCGGCCTGTTCGACGGTGCCGCCAAGGCCGCTGTCGAAGCCACCCGCGGCGGGGCACTGAACGCCTTCTTCGCCCTCGGCCGCAGCGCCCGCGTTGCCCTGCGCGAGCGCCTGCTGGTGCTGCTGGACGAGCACAGCGAACACCAGGCTGTGCTGCAGCCGGCGCTGTATCCGGCCAGCGACTGCCAGCTGCATGTGCCAGCGCAGATCGGTGACTACACCGACTTCTACGTGGGTATCGAGCACGCCAAGAACGTTGGCAAGCTGTTCCGCCCCGACAACCCGCTGCTGCCCAACTACAAGTACGTGCCAATCGGTTATCACGGCCGCGCCTCGACCATCCGCCCGTCCGGCACCGACGTGCGCCGGCCCAAAGGCCAGACCCTGCCAGCCGGGCACACCGAGCCGAGCTTCGGCCCCTGCGCCCGCCTGGACTACGAGCTGGAGCTGGGCATCTGGATCGGCCAAGGCAACGACATGGGCCAGGCGATCCCCATTGGCGATGCCGCCGAGCATGTGGCTGGCCTGTGCCTGCTCAACGACTGGTCGGCGCGCGATATCCAGGCCTGGGAGTACCAGCCGCTGGGGCCGTTCCTGTCCAAGAGCTTCATCACCAGCATCTCGCCCTGGGTAGTCACCGCCGAAGCACTGGAGCCGTTCCGCTGCGCCCAGCCGGCACGCCCGGAAGGCGACCCGCAGCCACTGTCGTACCTGCTGGACAAGCGCGACCAGGCCGCTGGTGCATTCGATATCGAACTCGAAGTGCTGCTGCTGACCGAGCGCATGCGCGAACAGGGCCTAGCTCCGCACCGCCTGACCTTGAGCAACACCCGCAGCATGTACTGGACCGTGGCGCAGCTGGTCGCGCACCACAGCGTCAACGGCTGCCAGTTGCAACCGGGTGACCTGTTCGGTTCGGGCACGTTGTCGGGCGCCACGCCGGGTTCGTTCGGCAGCCTGCTGGAGATCACCGAAGGCGGCAAGCAGCCGGTGGAACTGGCCAGCGGCGAGGTACGCAAGTTCCTCGAGGACGGCGACGAGATCATCCTGCGTGCCCGCTGCACGCGTGACGGCGTGGCCAGCATCGGCTTCGGCGAATGCCGTGGCACGGTCATCGCGGCCAACTGAGGAGGCAGGGGCATGGAGCTGTACACCTATTACCGTTCCACCTCGTCCTACCGGGTGCGCATCGCCCTGGCACTGAAGGGGCTGGGTTACCAGTCCCTGCCGGTCAACCTGCTGCAGGGCGAGCAACGCGGTGCGGGCTATGTCGCGGTCAACCCGCAGGGTCGCGTGCCGGCCTTGCGTACCGACGGCGGTGAGTTGCTGGTGCAGTCGCCGGCAATCATCGAGTACCTGGAAGAGGTTTATCCACAGCCCGCGTTGTTGCCGGCCACGGCCGAGGCGCGGGCCAAGGTGCGTGGCGTGGCGGCGATCATTGGCTGCGACATCCACCCGCTGCACAACGTCAGCGTGCTCAACCAACTGCGTCAGGCAGGCCAGGACGAGGCCCAGGTCAACCAGTGGATTGGTCACTGGATCAGCCAGGGGCTGGCGGCAGTGGAGCAACTGATTGGCGATCACGGCTTTTGCTTTGGCGATGAGCCGGGGCTGGCAGATGTGTACCTTATCCCGCAGCTGTACGCGGCTGAGCGCTTCAACATCGACCTCGACGGTTTCCCGCGCATCCTTCGGGTTGCCGCGCTGGCGGCCGAGCACCCAGCGTTCGTCAAGGCCCATCCCGCC
Organism: Pseudomonas sp. 10-1B; assembly: GCF_000935045.1. Classification (GTDB taxonomy): domain Bacteria; phylum Pseudomonadota; class Gammaproteobacteria; order Pseudomonadales; family Pseudomonadaceae; genus Aquipseudomonas. The sequence goes on along the minus strand of NZ_JYKS01000023.1, from coordinate 279,867 downwards.
CGCCAGCCGGACAGCCCGGCTCAGTGAATCGAGCGGTTCGTCGCCGGAAGCTTGCCGATCCGCTCGGACAGCTTCAGGCGCTGGACCGGGTCGTCCGTCAGCAGCAAGGCATGCTCCAGGTCGAAGCGCTCGGCCTGCGGGCAATCCAGGTGCTGGTAGAGTGAGGCGCGGGTCACGTAGTCGCTGACCTGCACCGGGCCCAGTTGCATGACCCGCTCGGCATCGATCAGCGCCGCCAGGTGCTCGTCGTTGCTGATATGCAACTGGCGCAGGTTGCGTGACAGGCGCTGCAGCATCTGCATTGGGCTGGCTCTGCGCATGTGCTCGGCGGTCAGCGCCAGGTGCGGGCCGAACTGGCGCGCCAGCAGCTCGCGGCAATCGTTGGGGTACAGGCGCCGGCCACCGCAGGGGTCGAGCAGGTGGTCGGCACCCGGTACGCGCAGCAGAAAATGGCCGGGGAAGCCTACGCCTTCCAGCGGGATGGACAGGCGCCGGGCCAGTTCCAGGGCAAGGATGGCCAGGGTCAGTGGTTGGCCACGGCGGCGCTGCAGCACCTTGTCCATCATGGCGGCATGCGGGCGCAGGGGGTGGTATTCATCCTGTTGGAAGCCCAGGGCATTGAGTTGGCGCAGCAGTGGCTGGGCCAGTTCGTAAAGGGGCAGCATCGGCAGGTTGGCGCTGATCTCGCGCTGCAGGTCATGTAGCGTGGCAAGGCTCGCTGCGGGCTCGACGCTACGGTCGTGCTCGGCGGCAATCCACAATGCGGCTTCCAGCAGGGCGACAGGCTCGCGTTCCAGGCAGGCCAGGCAGGCTTGACGTGGCTTCATGGGGCTTCTCCACACACGTTTGAGTATTAGTCGTGGCGCGCGGTTTCGTCCAGTGGTCCGGCGGCGGCGTCAGCCCCGGGGCCAAGCCTATACTGGAAGGAGCACCTTGTGGGGAGCCTGTCGATGTTCGCACTGATGCAAAGCACCCGTACCCAATCGCTGCACTTGTTTACCGACCCGCCCACGGGCCTGAAGGCCGTGGTGGCGATCCACAGCGAGCAGTTGGGCCCGGCCATGGGGGGCTGCCGTTACCTGCCCTATGCCGATGACGAGAGTGCCATGACCGACGCCATTCGTCTGGCCCAGGGCATGAGCTACAAGGCGGCATTGGCCGGTTTGCCGCTGGGTGGCGGCAAGGCGGTGATCATGCGCAACCCCCATGTAGAAAACCGTGCCGCATTGTTCGAAGCCTTCGGCCGCTTCGTCGATACCTTGCAGGGGCGTTTCATCATTGCCGTGGACAGTGGCACCTCGACCCTGGACATGGACTGCATAGCCCAGAGCACACCGCATGTGACCAGCACCACGGCCTCGGGCGATCCCTCACCGCATGCGGCGATGGGGGTATTCGCCGGCATCCGCGCCACGTCCTATGCCCGCTTGGGCAGCTACAACCTCGAAGGCCTGCGGGTGGCGGTGCAAGGGCTGGGCAATGTTGGCTATGCCCTGGCCGAGCAACTGCATGCGGCGGGGGCGGAACTGTTGGTGAGCGACCTGGACCCGGGGCGGGTACGGCTGGCGGTGGAGCAGTTCAATGCCCACCCGGTGACCAACGATGCGTTGATCAGCACCCCCTGCGACATCTTTGCCCCGTGCGGTGTAGGGCCGGTGCTGAATGGGCAGAGCGTGATGCAATTGCGTTGCGCGGCAGTGGCGGGGGCGGCGAACAACCAGCTGACCACCTTGCAGGTGGCCGACCAGCTGGAGTCGCGCGGGATACTGTATGCGCCCGATTACGTGATCAATGCCGGTGGCTTGATCTACGTGGCGCTCACCCATCGTGGCGAGGACCTGGGCACCATCACCTCGCACCTGGCGCGAATACCTTCGCGGCTGACCGAAGTGTTCGGCCATGCCCAGGCGGAGAAGCGCTCGCCGGCGCGGGTGGCGCAGATGTTGGCGGAGCGGTTGCTGTACGGCTGATGGATTTGTGTTGTTTGCACCGGCCTCATCGCCGGCAAGCCAGCTCCCACAGGTACTGCACAACCTTCAAGATTTGTGCGGTACCTGTGGGAGCTGGCTTGCCGGCGATGAGGCCGGTGCAGGTAATCACTCTGCTGACGGCCCGTCGAGCAACTCGGCCAGCGCATCCGGCTGGCTCTTGAACGCCCGGGCGAACACATCGCGGTTCTTGGCCATGTAGATACCCGCCTCCTCGACCTGCTGCTCGGTCAGCGATGGCACTGCCTTGTGCAGCACTTCAGCCAGGCGCTCGGCCAGTTCGAGCATCTTGTCGTGACGGTCTGCTTCGGCCTTATCCATGAACAAGCGCTCCGGGTCGCGGCTGCTGCGGTACACCACTTCGACGGCCATTCATCACCTCTATGCCTTTTGCTGGTTATGTTGCAGTTTTACTGTATTTATATACAGTAATGGCAATGTTGGTTGGTTCGCAAGCAGAAATTGTAGCGGGGTGTTTTGCGGGGCAAGCCCCACATCTGTTTCGGGCCAATCTCTCCTGTGGATTTACCGCTGCTTGCCTTGTTTGTTCCCTTCGATACCGAAGGTGTCACCTGTGCTTTTTTGCTATCTCCAGCCATGCACCAGGGAGCGAGTGCGAAGAAGGCAGGAGTAACTGGCCCGAAACAGATGTGGGAGCCGGCTTGCCGGCGATGCGCCGCGCGGGCGGCGCTCGATCTCACAGGCGCCAAAAATGCCACGGCGAACCCCTGCCAGCCCTCCTGCAACCTAAAGCCAAACCCTCACTGCTTCATCCCCAACTCAGCATCATCCATCAGCGCCTTGGCCATCGCACTCAGGTAATGCGCAGCCCATATCATCATCGGCTTCTCATCCATCAACCCGGTGATGGTCAATTCGCGCACATACCCCATCAACTCCGAAGACTGCTCGCGGGCATCCCTGCACGGGATACCCGGCGCACACGAGGTGCCCCATGACAGCTGCCATAAAGGCAAAGCCATGCGGTTAGTTCAGGGCGGCCTGTCAAAGCCGATCGTTGATTGGCAACGACCACCCAAGACTGGTGCGCATTGCCTAACACCAAAATGGCAGGGTGTGTCTTTGGGAAATGCCCTACAGAAAAGGGGTTTAATCTGATTTTTTCCCTTCGATATCGAAGGTGTCGCCCGTGCTTTTCTGCAATCTCCAGCCATGCACCCAGGGGGCGAGCGCGCAGCAAGCAGGAGTAACTGGCCCGAAACAAATGTAGGAGCGGGCTTGCCCGCGATGCGCCGCGCGGGCGGCGCTCGATCTCACAGGCGCCAAAACCGTCACGCCGAACACCCGGCAGCCTCCACGCAATCCACCATGTCTCAAAGTGCCTTGCGGCAATCGGTCGCCTTCCCAAGGCAAGGGCCTGGCCCTTTAACTGCATGGCACAAGCGTCACACCGGTGACGCATCATCCTTCAAGACGTATCGGGGAATGGAACATCGTGAACATCAAATGGGCAGAAAAGCTGCGCAACGGCTTGCACGGCTCGGCGGACTCGCTGGGCAACCTGTGCGTCGAGGCTTTCCATTACCTGGCGCTGTTCGGCATCGGCGCGATCACCGCCTATGCCGCGGTGACCACCTTCCTGGACATGCTCGGCAAGGGCGGGGTCAGTGTCGATGACATCCTGCTGCTGTTCATCTACCTGGAGCTGGGGGCGATGGTCGGTATCTATTTCAAGACCAACCATATGCCGATCCGCTTCCTGTTGTACGTGGCGATCACCGCGCTGACCCGCCTGCTGATCGGCGATGTCTCGCACCACAAAGCGCCGGATGAAGGGCTGTTGTACGTGTGCGGGGGCATCCTGTTGCTGGCGTTCTCGATCCTGGTGGTGCGCTACGCCTCGTACCGCTACCCCTCGACCAAGGTGCTGGACGCCAACGGCAAGGAAGTGGAGGAGGGCAAGTAGCCCTCAGTTGGCCAGGAAAGCGCGCTGCCCATGACGTGCGTCCCGGGTCAGCGCTGCCAGCACCTGCATGGGGTTCTGGCTGAGTTCGATGGCCAGGCCCAGGCGGATGCTGTCGATCACCCGCTGCAGGCGCATCGGGTCGTTACGCTGGGCTTGGCTGATGAGGCGCTTGGCGACCACGCCGGCGTCGTCGGACAGGGTCAGCATGATGCTGCCATCCAGGCGCTCGATGCTCAGGTTGACGCGGTACTCGGGGGCGAAGGCGGCGCTGATCTGGTCGAATGGGTTGTTCATGATTGGAGACCTGCAAATATTGACTGCAGAAGTTGACCGGGCAACTGCTGGATTGGTTCAGGGCCATTGATCGACAGTGCTTTTGCCGGGGTAGGGGCAGGGCAATTGGCCACTATCGTGGCTACACTCCTTTCACCAAAGCCGCACAGGTTGGCCTCAGGCCTGCAAAGGAGTGCCCGTGGTTCCTTCGTCTGCTGCCCGCCAACGGGGTGCGATCGGCCTGATGGCCGTTGTCACCCTCGGCCTTGCCTTGTTGTTCATGCTGGTGGTGATCGACAGCGGCCGGCTTTACCTCGAACAACGCAAGCTGCAGCGCATTGCCGACATGGCTGCGCTGGAGGCTGCCGGCCAGTTTGCCGTGTGCACCGGCAGCGGGCCTCAGGCCACGGCGATTGCCCGCGCCGCTGCCACGCGCAATGGTCATGCGCCCGGCAACCCGCTGACGGCCAGTTGCGGGTACTTGCAGACTGGCGCCAACAGCTTGCGTACCTTCACCCGTGACAACGACCGCAATGAAGCCATCCGGGTGGATGTGAGCAACACGGTGGCCACCAGTGTTGCTGGCGGGGTCTATAGCCTGGCGCAGGGCAGTGGCGTGCCATTGACCACGACCTTGCAGGCCCATGCGGTGGCATCGCTGCCCATGCCGCCGCAGGCGATGTTGAGTGTCAGGACCACGCTGGCGACTGTCGACTCGCGGCAGTCGGTATTGCTCAATGCATTGCTCAGTGCCTTGGGTGGTACCGTGCAGCTTGATTTGGCCGGTTGGCAAGGCATCGCCAGCACCCAGCTCAATTTGCTCGGCTACCTCGACCAACTGGCCATCGACCTCAAGGCAGGCGACTACCAGCAATTGCTCACCGCCGACGCCACTGCTACGCAATTGCTGCAAGCGGCGGTGAAGGTATTGCAGCAGAGCGGTGCGGCGGCAAATGTGGTGACCAACCTGGGCAAGGTGGCACTTGGCGCCAGCAACAGTACGTTGCTGCAGCTGGGGGACTTGCTCGATATCCAGAACGGCACGGCACAGGCTGGGCTGGATGCGAGTATCCAGTTATTGCAACTGGTGCAGGGGGTGATCCAGTTGGCGGTCAGTGAAAGTGCAGCAACGGTGGATTTGCCGATAAGCGTGCTGGGGCTGGTCAATGGCAGGGTGCGTCTGAAGGTGATCGAGCCGCAGCAGATTTCAGCGGTGGGCGACCCGCGCACTGATGAGTTGCGGGTGCACACGGCACAGGTGCGGGCGATGATTTCGCTCGACTTGCCATTGCTCAACTCGGTGTTTGGGTTGCTCAATGCGGTGCTGGACCTCGTCGGGCCGATAACCAATGTGCTTAACAACCTGCTCAGCCTGAATCTCGCCAGTACATTGCAATCGGTGCTATGCCTGGTCGGCGTGCCGTGTACTGTTACCGATATAGTCCTGGTCCCGGACAAGTTGTCGCTGGATATTGGTCTTGAGGTGGCAGAAGCGACGACGAGGCTCAACCCGTTATCGCCTGACACGTTCAGTTGCTCACCCAAGCGTCTGACGACACAGACCCAGAGCTCAGCTGCCAAGCTTGCAGTTGGGCGTTTCGAGTCGGTGGATGCGTTTTTCACCAGTGGCACTACTGTGGTCAAAGCGTTGCCACTGGTAGATATCGGAACCAAGCGGTGTAGCCAGGTCCTTGGTATCGGTACTTGCCAGGCTCGCATACCCTTCGCCGCAGGCGGCCTTGGCCTGCGTGTCAACAGCAAGGTGTTGGGCAGTGGAGCCGTCGAACGCCCGCTGCTGTTCCAGGCCCCCGACAGCACGCCACCAAACATTGGCCTCACCCCTGCTTACCAGAACATGCAAACCGCCAACAACAATGTCGTCAGCAGCCTCACCGATACGTTGCAGGGCATACAGCTGGAAGCCTACAAACCTGCGGCCAGCGGCGGCCTCGGCGAAGTGCTGGTGATCGCCGGCAACGTACTCAGCGGTGTCAAAGGCATCGTAGAACCTTTGATCAAGAACCTGCTCAGCCCGTTGCTCGCCCCCTTGGTCAATGTCTTGTTTAAAGTCCTGGGCATAGACCTGGTCAATGCCGAGGTCGGCGCCAACCTCAGTTGCTCCGGCGGCCGCGCTCAGCTGGCACTGTAGACCGGCAACCACACCCGGAAGCATGCTCCTTCGCCGCTGTTGCGCGCTTCCAGCCTGCCGCCCATGGCCTCGACGATACCGTGGCTCACCGACAAGCCGAGCCCCGTGCCGACCCCGGCGGGCTTGGTGGTGAAGAATGCTTCGAAGATGCGTTCGAGCAGGCGCGGGTCGATACCACCGCCGTTATCTTCCACCAGCAGGCACAGCTGCCCTTGCTCAAGGCGCTGGCTCACGCTGATCCGAGGGCTGGCAACCCGCCGCTCTAGCAGCGCGTCACGGGCGTTGATGATCAGGTTGATCAGTACCTGCTCGAGCTGGTCCTCATGGCCCAGCACTTCCGGGCACAGGTCTGGCTCCTCGACTTGCAACGCAACGCCCTTGCCGCTCAACCCTTCAGCCAGCAACTCCACCGCAGCATGCACCGCTACCCACGCAGCGAACGCCTGGGGTTCGACCTCGGAGCGGCGCCCATAGCTGCGCAGATGCTCGACCAGGCGTGCAGCGCGCTCGACCTGGGCGTCGATGCGCTGCAGTTTGCCCGTCAGGTATTCGACATCGGCCCTGCCGCTTCCCAGGTGCTTCAGGGTGTTGATCACAGCCAGCCGCAGCATAGTCAGTGGCTGGTTGATTTCATGCACCAAGCCCGTTGCCAATTCGCCCAGGGTGGCCATCTTGGCACCTTGCAGCAGTTGCTGCTGGCTGTGCCGCACTGGTGTGTTGTCACGCCCCACCGCTTGTACCTCCAACAGTTGCCCGCGGTCATCGAACAGCCCGCGCTCGGCCCACACCCACCAGGCATTGCGGCGCCCTGGCAATTGCAGGCACACCTCTGCGCTGCTCAATGGCTGCTGCGGGGTCAGCGTGGCGAGCCGATGCAAAAACGTTGTGCGCTGGCTGTCGGACATCCACTGCCCCAGGTTCATCCCGTTGAGCTGCTGCGGCGTGCACTCCAGCAGTTCGGCAAGCGGCCGGTTGCCGAACAGCAACTGCAGGTCCGGGGTGTAGCGGCAGATCATCGCTGGCGAGTCTTCCACCAACACCCGGTAACGTTCCTCGCTCTGGCGCACGCGCTCGGCGGCCTCGGTCGCTTCGCTGACATCCAGCCACAAGCCGACCACCTCGACCGGTTGGCCAAGGTCGTCACGCAACAGGCGGGCTTCGTCCAGTACCCAGTGATAGCCACCCAGTTGATCGCGCAGGCGATAACGGCTGCGTACCTGGCCATCGCGCAGCAGCGTGCGAGTGCGTTCGAGCCATAGCGGGCGGTCGTCCGGGTGCACTGCCTGGCCCGGCTGCCGCGCCAGCTCACTGCCCTTGGGCCAGCCCAGCATCGGCGCCAGGCTAGCGCTGAAAAACTCACTGTGCAGCGCGCCTTCGGCGTAGCGCTGGATGTAGATCACTGCAGGCGAACTGGCGATCAGGTTCTCCAACCGCGCGCGGGCTGCGCCGGCCTGAAGCTCCTGGGCCTTCAGCGCGCTGATGTCGAGCAAGAAGCCATACGCCTGGCGGCCATGCAGTTGGCCAACCCAGTGCAGCCAGCGCGGGCTGGCCACGCTGGTAGCTTCGAGCAGGCGCAGGCTGAGGCTCAGGGTAACGCCATCGCGCAGTTGCTCCAGGGCCATTTGCGCAGCCTCGCGGTCGGCCGGGTGCAGGCGCGACAACCATTGCTCGATGCTGACCTCGCGCGGCAGGCCAAGGCTTGCCGCCAGCGCCGGGGCGAAACGCAGTGGTCCCTGCAGTGGCCACTCCCACCACCCGGCGCCCAATTGCTGTTGCAGCTCGTCCAGATGGCGCGAACGTTGTTGCAACTGGTGCTGGCGAAGACGCGCCAGCAACGGCTCGATCAGGGCCTGGAAAAGTGCATTGGCCGCCTCTGGCGCAGGCACTGCTGGTGCCCCCGCACAGAGCAACCAGGCCTGAATGGCATGGCCGTGGCTGTATGGCAGGAGGAACAGCGGCAACCCTGCGCACAGCGCCCGCCATTGCGCTGCATCGGGTGCTACCTGCTGAAAACGCGCGGGCAGTGCTTGCAGCCAGGGTTGCAGGCGTTCGTCATCGGGCCAGGGCCAGTCGCCTTCGCTGCAGGCATGCGTCCGCCAGCCGGACTCGTCTGCCAGCAGCAGGCGCACCGAGCCAGCGTGCCAGTGTTCGGCCAGGTGTTGTAGTTGCTCGGCAGTGGTCTGCGCCAGCCACTCTTCGCTGCAGTCACGTATTGCCTGGCCGATGTCGGCGGCCAGCTGGTGCAGGGTTTGCCACTGCTCGTGCCTAGCACCTTGGTGCAGCAAGTCGCCGATATCGAACAGCTGCAGCATCCAGCCCGGGCCCTGGCGTTGCAGCCAGCCGCGGGTATGCAGGGCGTGGTCGTGCACGGTAACGAAGTCCAGGTCCAGCGCCTGCCCTTGCCAGTCGGCAGGCACACCTTCAACGACCAGCCAGCTGTGGCGGTACAGGTAGTGCTGCACGTGCGTGGGGGCCTGGCCAGGCGCGGCCAACACTGTGCGCAAGGGCCCGGACAGACGCAGCACGTGCCCTTGATCATCCAGCCAAACCTGCAGGCCAACGGCTGGCGGCAGCTCGGCCAGCGGCTCTGCGTCTTGGTTGCCAAGCCAGCGGTCGAACAGGCCGCTCATAGCTGCAGGCTCGCTTCGGCCTGCAGCGTCTCAGGCAGGCGCGGCACTTCGCCAATCAGCGGTAGCCTCAGCAGCGGCAGCACATTGGTCAGTTTCGTTTTGGGGTAGCTGATCGTGACTTTCAGCAGTTTGTCCGGGCCGATGCTCACCTGCGCATCGTTCGCCTGGAAGGCGAGCGCCGTGGGCATCCAGGACAACTGCTGGCGAATTACCGCGTGGGCAAGCGTCTCTACATCGGCGGCATAGTTGGCGCTGTTCGGGTCGATGGCGACGCAGCGGCGCACGGCCTCGCTGCTGGCCTGGTTGAACGATTGCAGCATCAGCATTGGCAGGGTGTAGCTGACCAGGCCGTAGAACACCGAAAAAAAGATCATGAAGACAAAGACGAACTCCAGCGCTGCTGCGCCTTTTTGCCGTACTGCCGGGCCTGCTTGCATGATTGCGTCTACCCTGACCAGAAGTCCTGAATGACAGCATAGAACCGTTCGCCGAACAGGGATGGCCAATTGCCAATATCCAGCATTGCGCTGCTTGCGTGGCTTGCCTTGTGCAGCGGACAAGATGTGCGTGAACGGCAGATTTCCAATGTGCTGACCTTGGGTGCCGCTGCCTGCGCGCTGGTGTGGTTGTTCGCCACCGGGCGCACCTTGCTTGGCGCCCAGGCCAGTGATGCCGGCATCGCACTGGCTATCGTCCTGCTACTGACGTTACCCGGTTATGTGCTCGGGCGTTTTGGTGCCGGTGACGTCAAGTTGCTTGGCGCGCTGGCCTTGGCCACCAGCCAGGGCCATGTGCTTGGCACCTTCATCGGTGCCGGGGCTGCGCTGCTGGTGTGGGCTGTCGGGCGACGGCTGCTGCGGCGCAGCGCAGCGCCGCAGCATGGCAAGCAGCCGTTCGCGCCCTGTGTGCTGCTCGGTTTTTTGCTGACCAGCATCTGTCTTCAGTGACGCGGTGTCTCAGTTGTTCGATTCAGTCACCTTGGACCAGCGATAGAAATCCGGGATGGGATATTTGTAGGTTTCCAGCCAGCGTTGCTTCGACAGATCGCGCTCCCGCGCCGTCTGCACCTGCAAGCGCCTGGACGCCTGCTCGCCACTGGATTGCACCCGCAGCAGCGTTTCGGTGGCCGTCAGCGCTTGCGGCTGCTGGCGTGGGCTGTCTTCTGCCCAGGCCAGCGCTACGCTTGCGCAGCAGGCCAGCAGCATCACATACCTGATCATGGGCTTCTCCTCTTGCTCAATGCCGCGTAAAAGCTGCGCCATCAGCCGCAGCGAGTGGCTCCCGGCCGTTGCTCTGGATCTGCCTGGCGCGTGCCTGGGCTTCGGCGAACTGCAGCGGCTTGAGCTGCAGCCGGCTGACCAGGTCGGTCGCTTGCTGCCAGTTGTTCTGCAGCAGTGACAGGGCCACCAGATTGACCGCGGGCAGCGGGTTGTCATCCTTGAGCTCGATGGCGGTAAGCAACTCGAAGCGCGCCTGTTCATAGCGCCCCAGGCTCATCAACACCACGCCCAGGTCGTTGCGCACCCGCTCGTCGGTGGGGGCAAGGCGCACGGCGCGCTGCAGGTTCTGCAAGGCCTGTACGTCGTCACCACGGGCCGAGGCAAGCTGGCCCAGGCCGTGCTCGCCTTCTGCCGCCAGGCAACCGCCGAGCAGGCTGCGGTACAAGGGCTCGGCTTCGCTCAGGCCAAGCAGGCGCGAGACCTTGGCTTTGCGCAGGCGCACCTGGTCGAGGTTATCTGGCAATTGCTGCAGGTGCGCGAGGCTGGCATGCGGGCGCCCGTCGTTGAGCATCTCGTCCGCCAGGTTCAGCGCCAGTTGCTGGTCGGCGTCCGGCTTGCCGCAACTGCTGGTACCGAACCATTGCCCCAGTTCTGCTGGCGGCTGCCCGGCGCAGCCGGCCAGCAGTATCAGGCCGGTGAACAACAGGATCACTTTCATCCATCACTCCCTAGGGGTTCAAGGCCCGCGCCAGTGCAGAAAATCCCGGCCCGGCAAGGACGATGAGCAACGCCGGGAACAGAAACACCATCATCACCGCCGACATCTTTGCCGACATTTTCGATACCCGTTCCTGCATGCGCGTCAGGCGCCGGTCGTCGAGCAGGTCCTTGAGCGCCAGCAGCGACTTCATCGCGCCAGTGCCCTGTACCAGCAACTGCTGGAGGATCACGCAGGTATCGATGAACTCGTCCACGGCCAGCACGCGGGCGGCTTTTTCCAACTCCGGCCCAAGCGCCAGGCCCGAGTCCACCCGCTGCAGCACCTGGCGCAGTTCTGCGCTGATTTCCGGCACCAGTGCCCGGCCTTCCTGGCTCAGCACGCGCAGCGCCTGCTCCACGGCAAGGCCAGTTTCGAAGAGGATGCGCAGCAGTGGAATCATCAGGCTCACTTCCAGGGCGATACGTTGCTGGCGGCGCTTGGCGGCGACCGCCAGCAAGCGCTTGGGCAGCAGGTAGGCGACGCCCAAGGCGCACAGCGGCCAGATCAAGCCGTGCGTCACTTCACCGCCCAGCACGCCTTGTTGCACAAGCAAGGTCAGTAGCGCCGCGAGCAGTGGCAATCCCAGTTGCACGGCGGCGAACAGCGCGCGCTGGCGGCTACGGCGCCAACCGACGCGGTCGAGCAAGGCCTGGCTTTCACCGTCGAGCTTCTGCAAGCGCTGCCCCAGCGGGCTGCTGCCCAACCAGTGCAGCCATTCCCCCAGGCGCGTCTCGCGCGCCAGTTGCCCCTGCAGGCGGCGGGCGACCAGCAAACGGGCGCGCAACTGGCGGGCGGCCTGCAGGCCAAGCAAGCAGGCAGCGATCAGCAAGCACAAGGCGCAGAGTAACAAGGCCATGCTCAGAGGCTCCTCATCATGCGCCACAGGGCCAGGCAGCCAAGTACCTGCAGGGCGAAGGCCAACAGCAGCATCATCTGCCCGCTGCTGTCCTGCCACATGGCCAACAGGTAGTGCGGGTTGACCAGCATGAAGTAACCGACCATGCACACCGGCAAGGCGCCGAGGATTATCGCGGTGACGCGGGTTTCACCGGTCATGGCCTTGAGCTGGCGGCTGCCTTGTTCGTGCTCGCGGATCAGCTTGATCAGGTTTTCCATCAGTTCGCTGGTGTTGCCGCCGTAGTGCTGGTTGATGCGCAAGCCCATGGCGAACAAGCGCAGTTCGTCCTGGCCGTACAGTTCGGCCAGTTCGTTGATCGCGTCGTCCAGCGGTACGCCCAGTTGCACGTTGCGTCGCACCCGGACCATGGCCGAATGCAGCGGCTCGCGGGCACTGTCGATGCCACCGAGCACTGCATCATTGAGGGTTCGCCCGGCCTTGAGGCTGCGCACGCTATAGTCCAGCAGCGCGGGTAGCTGCTCCACAAGCTGCCGTGCGCGCTGGCGGCAAAGCCAACTGAGGATGAGATAAGCGAGCACCGGCAGCCCTGTCAGCACCATCAAGCCCGCTAGCCAACCCGCTCCGATCAGTGCCAGCAGCACCAGGCCCAGCCAGGCGAGGAGCCAACGCTGCGGTTGCCAGTCGCCTGCGCCAAGCCCCGCACGCTGCAACAGCGGCTCGAGCCAGTCGCGCCGGGCGTTGCTGTTGCTTGCCAGCTGCAAGGCACGCCCCAGGCGCTGGAGAATCCGCTCTTCGCTGCGTTTATACAGGCCCAGGCGCAACAGCACCAAGGAAACGCCCAGCAACAGGGGCGCCAGTGCCAGCAGCAGTGGGCCGATCACTGCCCACCTTCATGGCGCAGCTTGCTGCCCGCCGGGTGTGGCGCCTCGCGCACGAAAACTTCGCCGCCGCGGCGATCGAGGCGGAACAGGGTATTGGTCACATACACGTCGTCGCGCACGCCAACCACTTCGAGTACTTCGCTGACGCAGCGGCGGCCATCGGGCAGGCGGGTCAGCTGGATCACCACATCCAGCGCCGCGCAAACCATCTGTCGCAAGGTTTTCTCGGCAATTTGCCGCCCGCTCAGGCCAACCAGGGTTTCCAGCCGCAGCAGTGCATCCTGTGCGGTATTGGCGTGCACCGTGCTCATCGAGCCATCGTGGCCAGTGTTCATGGCGGTGAGTACGTCGAGCACTTCGGTGCCGCGGATTTCACCCAGCAAGATGCGGTCCGGGCGCATGCGCAAGGCGTTGCGGATCAGCTCGCTGGCCTTGATCTCGCCGTGTCCCTCGGCATTCGGCGGGCGGGTTTCCAGGCGCACCACGTGGGGGTGATGCAGTTGCAGTTCGGCGATGTCTTCGATGGTCACCAGGCGCTCACGCGGGGCAATCATCTGGCTGAGGATGTTGAGCAGGGTAGTCTTGCCGGTGCCCGTGCCGCCACTGACCAGAATATTGCAGCGCCGGCCAACGGCGCGCTCGAGGAAATCGAAAATGTGCTGGTCGATGGCGCGGGTCGCGAGCAGGTCGGCACTCTTGAGCATGTCCTGGCGGAACTTGCGGATCGACAGGCACGGGCCGTCGAGCGCCACGGGCGGGATGATCGCATTGACGCGGCTGCCATCGGGCAGGCGGGCATCGACCATCGGCGAGGATTCGTCCAGGCGCCGCCCCAGCGGGGCGAGGATGCGTTGCATGACCCGCTCGACGTGATGGGCGTCGATAAAACGCAGGTCGGTCTGTTGCAACTGCCCGGCCCGTTCGACGAATACCCGATGCGGCCCATTGACCAGGATCTCGGTGACGCTTGCATCACGCAGCAGCACCTCCAGCGGCCCGAACCCAGTCAGCTCGTCGACCAGCTCCTCGGCCAGGCGCTCCATTTCGTAACGTGACAACGCCAGGCGCAGGCGCGCGACATAGTCGCCGACCTGTTCCAGGACGAATTGGGTCAGCGCCGGGCGCGTGCCCTCCAACAGGTTGCGGCCGCTGTCTTCGATGGCGTCGATAGCGAAGCGGTGCAGCGCGCGCTTGAGCGCATAGGGGTCGCCCGAGGCATGCTGCTGGCCGCCGAACGGCTGGTCGCTGTTCATTTGCTGCCCCACAGCTTGCGCAGCCAGGTGAAGCCCGCTGGCGAAAGGGTTTCCGAACGCTGCGCCAGCCGCTCACCCAAACCGCGCAGGGCTTGTGTCAGGTTTTCCCGCGGGGCCAGTTCGAACAGGCTCAGGCCCTGGTTCTTCACGTTCAGGCGCACCTCGGGGCTGTCGGGCATGACCTTGAGCAGCGGCAGGCCGTAACGCTTGGCCAGGCTCTCGGCGTCCGGTGCGACGTGGCTCAGGTAACGGTCCACCAGCAGGCTGGCGTGCTCCAGCTTGATGCCATGATCACGCCACAGCTCCAGCACTTCGAGGTTGCGCCGGCAATCGAGGATGTTCTGGTCGGTGTAGACGATGAGCTTGTCGCAGTGGCTGACGATAGTGCGCAGGGCCTCGCTGTCGGCATGCCCGGTGAGGTTCACGACGATATGCTGGAAGTGCTGGCGCAGTGCGCTGAGCAGCATGTACAGCTCGGCGGGGCTGGTCAGTTGCAGCGGCTCGTCGCTCACGGCGCAGGTCAGCAGGCGCAGGCCCTTCTTGTCGCGGGTGAAGGCACTGTCGATCAAGGTGGTGTCGAGCCGGCGTAGATGGCGCAGCGCATCGCCGAAGTAGAACGACGCTTCCAGCCCGAGCAGGGCCAGGCTGTCGCCACGTGGCATGCCCAGGTCGAGCAGCAGGGTCTGTTGGCCGCTGTCCTGTATCACCCGCGCCAGGTGCGTGGTCAACAGCGCACCGTCGGCACTGCTCTGTACGCCATACAACACGGTCAGGCCGCCCAGGCTGGGGTTGCTGGTGACGGTTGGCATGCGCTTGCCGAGGCGCCGCACCAGCCCGGCCACTTCACTGGCGCGCGAGCCATAGGCGACGAAATCGCGGGCGCCGGCGCGCATGGCATGCAGCACCAGCTGGTTGTCCATGCCATCGCCCAGGGCGACGATCGCCAGCATCGGCTTGGCTTCCAGGACACCCTCGATCAGCGCGCACTGGTTGACCAGGTGGTCACGGTCCAGGCCGATGAAAACCAGCGTGGCGAAGGTCGCGTTGACCAGCGCCAGCAACTCGTCGAGGCTGCCGCCACTGGTACCGATCACTTGGCCCTGGGGGGCCAGCGCGGTCTGCAGCCACTGCAGGTCCTCTTCGTTGCGGGTGATACCAAGGAAGGTCTGGTTGAGGCTCTCGTTCATCGTGATAACCCGCTTTGCCCATCGAAGTTGCCGTTTTCCATGAAGAACAGCCGGCCCCAGCTGGGGTCGTAGGTGCGCAACCCTTCGCCTGGCAACTGCGGCAGGCGGGCATTGGCGGCAAGTGGCTGCACCAGGTGCGGGGTGACGATCATCAGCAACTCGGTCTCCTCACGCACCAGGGCCGATTGCCGAAAGAACGCACCAAGGATCGGCAGGTTGCCCAGCCCGGGGAGTTTGTCCACGGCCGAACGGGTGTTGTTGCCGACCAGGCCGCTGATGATGAAGCTCTCGCCATCGGCCAGGGAAATACTGGTATCGGTGCGCCGCACGCTTAGCCCCGGCACGCGAGTGCCGGCGATGGTCACCGCGTTGGTGTAGTCGAGTTCGCTGACTTCCGGAGCGACCTTCAGGGTGATGCGGTCGCGGCTGATCACGGTCGGCGTCAGCGCCAGGCGTACCCCGAATTCCTTGTACTCGATCGAGACGTTGTCACTGCCCGAGCTGGGCACCGGGATGGGGATTTCGCCACCGGCCAGGAAGCTTGCGGTCAGGCCGCTGAGCACGGTGAGGCTTGGGCGCGCCAGGGTGTAGGCGAAGCCGCTGTTCTCAAGGGCGTTGATGGCCGCGAGGAAGCGGCTGCTGCCGCCACCCCAGACGATGTTGAACACACCGTTGTCGAGCGGGATTGCCGGGGGCGCGATCGGTACCGCGCCCGGTCTCACCGAGGTGCCTGGAACGGTACCTGGCGAGCCGATCAGGCTGTTGTTCGAGCCGCTGAAGAACAGCCGGGCGCCGGCCTCCATGTACTTGCTGCGGCGTACTTCGACGAAGCGGATGTCAGCCTGCACCTGGCTGGGCAACTGGGCATCCAGCGACGGCGGCAAGCTGTTCTCGGCCATGTCGGCACTGGCCTGGCCCTTGACGAACAGCATGGCCCGGTGTGGCTCGGGCGCGCAGGCCGTCCACAGCATGAGTGTGGTATTGCCCTGGCCCACGGCGGTCACCAGCACCGCGCGCTCGCCGCTGGCTTGCACGTCGGCGACCTTGGGGTCGCCGATGGCGGCTCGGCTGATCGCCAGCGGCAGGCGCAGCTCTTGCTGCAGGCCTTGGTCCATTTCAATGACCGAGGGCAACTGCTTGTAGGCTTCGCAGGTTTTGCTGGCGGCATGGGCCAGTGGCAAGAGTGCAGCCGTCAGCACGGCAAGGCACACCTGGCTGAGTAATCGTCGAGAACTGCAACGCTCGGAACTACGCATACTGCATCCTTGCCTTGTCAGGGGGTTTTTGGGGCGTTGGTGGCCTGGGCGCCACGAATGATCTGCATGCCCGCAACGGCAGGGCTGTGGGCAGGGTTGGCCAGTGGGGCCTGGGACAATTGGCTGAAGCGGTAGAGCTCACGCTTGATGCTTTCTACCTGCGGTTGGGTATCCGGCTCTGCCCAATAGCGCGCCAGCCGCTGTTCATCGGCGCTGCGCACGGCCAGGCGCAAGGTGCCGACCTGGGCCGCCAGCAGCAGGCGGCTCGCCAAGGTTTCGGGTACCGCCAGGACTACGGTGCGGGTGGCTGTAAGGCTGTTTGCCTGCGCGCGGCGGGCCTTCTGCTCTTCGGCGGTCTGTGCTGGCCGGCCGTCATTGGCCAGGCCAAGTTGCTCGCCGACGCTGAGCACACGCAGGGCTGGCAACACGACCTGGGCAGAGGACTGCGGGTTGTTGGCCTCTTCACGCAGAAACACCAGCACGTCAACGTAGTCACCTGGGTGCATTTGCCCGGCAGCACCGACCACCTCGTCCACGCCCACGGCAACGGCGCGCTCGTGGACCCGGATCATCCGCGCCAGCGGCCCACCCGCCTTGAAGCTCGATTCATCCAGCCAGTTGCCCGCGGCGAGAGGCCTGGCGCTGGCGCGGCCCACCACCTGGTCGATGGCCTGGTATGCCCCGCTAGGTACCACCTGCAGGCGCTCGACGATGACGTCGTCCTCGGTTACCGGGGTATTGGCCGGCAGCGCCTTGCGCAGCACAACGATCGGCGAGCGCTGAGGTTCGGGCGCCTGCGGGGCAGGAGCGGCCATCACGACGCTAGGCTGCTCGGTGGTGTTGACGACGGGTACAGGTGGCGGGGCAGGGCGGCTCAGCACGAAACCCCAGTAGCCAGCCAGTAGTGCCCCGAGGAGGAAAAGCGCAGCCAGGAACATGGTCAAGCGACTGCTCATCTATGGCCTCCCTGCACTCATCGAATAGTGGCAAAAGGGTACTATTTCGCTATTACACGGTAGCGCAGCCATTGCCGTTCGCCATGAGCACAGGGCTTTTTTTGTTGTTTCGGGCGGGTATCCAATGAAAACAGTCTTTTACTGAATTCATTCGTTATTAATACTTTGTGATTAGTCTTATAGAGCTAATACTTTCTTACATTTGCAGACGGCTCAGGCTCGGCGATTCTTTGATGGCATATTGGAGTCACTTTGACACCATTTGACGTCGGCGCTGTCGCCGCAAGGAGCTGGGTCATGTTGCTTAAACTGGTCATCCTTCACTGCAAGAATTTCCTGCAGCGCAAAGATGGGGCTTCCGGTATCGAGTACGCGGTCATCGCGGCGATGGTCGCAGTGGTGCTGGCGGGCTTTGTTGACGATATCTCCGGCAGTATCGACACGATGTTCGACACAATAAGCAAAAGCTTGTCTTAAGCGAGGCACTTCGGTGTAGGCCATTGATCAGGATGAACAGGAGTCAAACATGCAGAACGCTCCCTCGCGTCAGCAGATTCTCTTGGTGGATGACGAGGAAGACGTCCTGCTCGAGCTGGCCGAACTTCTGGAGGGTGAAGGCTTCTGCTGCCATACCGCCGGGTCGGTGAAAGCCGCCCTGCAACTGCTCACTCGCTATCCGGATATTGCCGTAGTCATCACCGACCTGTGCATGCCGGAAGAAAGCGGCCTGGGTTTGATCAAGCGCCTGCGCGACCACACGTTCCGTCAGCATCTTCCGGTGATCGTCATGTCCGGCCATGCCGACATGGATGCTGTCAGTGACCTGCTGCGCTTGCAGGTGCTGGAGTTCTTCCGCAAGCCCATCTATTACGCGCGCCTGCTGGAAACATTGGACAACCTGTTCCCGCAACCTTTGCTGCAGGCAGTGGAATACTGACCAGGCTTTACCTTGCGCATACGAAAACGCCCGGCATTTGCCGGGCGTTCTTGCTTGCTGGCGTGGATCAGGCGTCTGGGTCACTCAGTTCCAGAGCGCCGCGCTTGCTGCGCAGCTTGCCGTAGAAGTGTTCCAGCGCGTGGTTCAGCTTGGCGGCTGCGCCATCGACTGCCTGGTCCAGCGAAGTGGCGGTGTGGGTCACGGAAATCGGTTGGTGGCCTTTGGGGCGAGCCTCCATCTGGCAGCGTTTGTCATGCGGTCCGGGCTTGGCGCCGTTCTCGTCGCGCAGGTGGACCTCGATACGGGTGAGGTCCTCTTCGTAACGTTCCAGCGAGTTCTGCAGTGTGCTGCGGACCCACTGGTCGAGCCGGGCGTTGCTTTCGAAATGGTTGCTGCTGTTGACCTGGATTTGCATGATTCAATCCTTATTCAGCTTGCTCGCATGGAGACGCGCCTAGGCCCTTGAGACCCTTGGAATTTCTGCGCCTCTTGACTCTAAGGTCAGGCAACCGAGCAACGAATTCAAGCCCTTTTTGAAAATAAATTTCTTGTTGCAGATGGGGCCGCTGTGCGGCCCATCGCAGGCAAGCCAGCTCCCACAGGTACAGCGCAGCCCTTGAGACTGGCGCAGTACCTGTGGGAGCTGGTTGCCTGCGATGGGCTGCACAGCAGCCCCATTCAATTGGTCAGAACTCCACCGACGTCTGCACATACAACGTACGCGGTTCACCCACGTACTTGCCCTTGTTGTTGTCATCGTAAGAGCGCGTGTAGTACTCGCGGTTGAACAGGTTCTTCACTCCCACCGCCACCTTCAGGTTCGACAACTGCGGGCCAAAGTCGTACCCGGCGCGGGTGCTGACCAGCATGTAGCCAGGAATACGCCCGGTGCTGCCATCGGCACTTTCCGTGCTGGTGTTGGCGTTGTCGGCGTACTGGCTGCTCTGGAAGCTGCTGTCCAGGTTCAACTGCCAGGGCCCTTCGGTGTAGGCCACGCCCAAGGTGCCCTTGTGCCGCGACGAGAACGGCACCTGGTTACCCTTGTTCGGCCCGTCCTCGCGGATGGTGGCATCGACGAACGCATAGCTGGCATGCACGTCGAAGCCGGCCAGGGCCGGGCTCAGGCCGTCCAGTGCGTAGCGGACGCTGGTCTCGATACCCTGGTGGCGGGTTTCGCCACGGGCGATCACCGAATCGTTGGTCTGGTTGCTCTCGTACTGGTTGTCGAAGTTGATCAGGAACGCGCCGATCTCGGCCTGCAGGTCGCCGTTGTCGTAACGGGTACCGACTTCCCAGGTGCGGGCCTTTTCCGGTTTTACTTCGCCGCTGCTGACCCGGTTGGGCATCTGGCTGTACTGCACGCTGCCGAACGAGCCTTCGGTGTTGGCGTAGAGGTTCCAGCTGTCGGTCAGGTGGTACATCACGTTAAGTGCCGGCAGCGCGGTGTTGTAGCTGCCCTGGTAGCGCTGGCCGTTGAGCTTGTTGCTTTGCTCGGAGTCGATCATCTCGTAGCGCACGCCCGGGGTGATGGTCCAGCGGCCGATGTCGATGCGGTCATCGAGGTAGATGGCGTGGGCTTCGGTACTGCCGCGAGTGTCGCGGTCGTTGCGGCTGGCAGTGGTCGGCAGGTCGCCATTGAGCGGTTCGCGGAAGCGCAGTTCGTGGCCGGCCTCGTTGACGTAGCGGTAGCCGATACCCAGCTCGTGCCAGCTGTCGCCCAGCGCCACGCCCTGCGAGAAGCGGGTTTCGAGGCCGCGCACCCAGTACTCGCGCGGCGACAGCGAAACGAAGCTGCCTTGGTCCAGGTAGCCGCTGCGCAGGGTCTTGGTGAAGAAGCTGTTGACGCTGAACTGGCGGTCGTCCTGCTTGTAGTCGTAGCCGAAGTTGAACAGGGTACGGCGGCCCCAGAACTTGTCCTTTGGGCGCGTCGACTGGTACGGGTCGGCAGCGAAATCGGCGGTGCTCAGGCCGCCGGGCATGTCGGCCTCGCCCTCGTAGTACTGGGCCATGGCGTGCAGGCTGTTGGCTTCGTCGAGTTGCAGCTTGCCCTTGAGGATCAGGTCGTCGATCTGAGTGTCGCTGTGCTCGCGCCAGTCACCACCGCGGGTGCCGGAGTAGAGCAGGGCGCCGCCCAGGCCGTTGTCATTGGTGCCGCCGACCAGCAGGTTGGCGCTGTTCTTGAAACCGTCGTGGCTGGAGGACGGGCTGATCTGGTTTTGCATGGCGGCCTTGAACGTAGCCTGCTCAGGGATCGCCCGGGTGACGAAGTTGACGATGCCGCCGACGTTCTGCGGGCCATAGCGCACCGCGCCGCCGCCGCGCACCACATCCACGGCGTCCATGTTGCCCATGCTCAGCGGGGCCAGCGACAGCTGCGGCTGGCCATACGGCGCGAAGGGCACCGGGATGCCGTCCATCAGTACGGTCGAACGCGAGGCCAGGCGTGGGTTGAGGCCGCGGATGCCGAAGTTCAGTGCCAGGTCGTGGCTACCGGTGCCGTTGTTGTCGGGGGCGTTGACCCCGGGGATGCGGTTGAGTACCTCGCGGGCGGTGGTGGCGCCGTTGCGCTCGAACTCTTCACGGCGCACCACGTCGCGGGCGCCGGGGTGTTCGAACACATTGTCCTGTTGCGCTTCGGCCAGCCAGTCGCCGACCACGGTGGAGGCGCCAAGCTCGACTGCGGCACCTGCGGTGGGGCTGGCGACGGGCTGCAGGCTGAAGGCGTTGTCGGTTTCCTGCCGCGCCTGCAGGCCGCTGCCGCGCAGCAGCGCGTCCAGGCCCTGGCGCACGTCGTACTGGCCGTCCAGGCCTTGGGTGTCGATGCCCTGGGTCAGTTGCGAGCCGAACGAGATCAGCGCACCGCTTTCGCGGCCGAACTGGTTGAGGGCTTGTTCAAGCGAGCCGGCGGCGATGTGGTAAGTGCGGGTTTCGGCGTGGGCGGCGGGCATGGCCAGGCCGAGGCTGGTGGTGAGCAGCAGGGCGTGGATGAAGGGGCTGGGGCGCAACGGCATGGGGCGGGTCCTGTAAAGAGGGGTTCTGCCATGTCTGTCACGCGAGGCTGGGAAAATGGCTCAGTCGATTGAAAAAATGTTGTCTGTACCGGCCTCATCGCCGGCAAGCCAGCTCCCACCTCGACCAGATTGGCCTCAAGCCCTGTGCAGTACCTGTGGGGCTTGCCGGCGATGAGGCCAGGCCTGCTTCAGCTGATTTTGGGCTCCACTGTCACCCAGTACCGGGTAAATCGCCGCACCCGCACAGGCAGCGCCACCTCCAGCATTTGCAAAATGCGCTCGCTGTCATCCAGCGGATACGACCCGGAAATGCGCAAGTCGGCGACCCGTTCGCTACACCCCAACTGCCCATGGCGATAGCGCCCAAGCTCGGCGAGAAAATCCGCCAGGCGCATCTGCGACGCCACCAGCATGCCGTCGACCCAGGCCGCCACATTACGGTCGAGCGCCGAGACCGAGCGCCAAGCGCCCGTGAAGCGTGCCTGTTGCCCGGCCAGCAGCGGCTGGCCGCCTGCACTGGCAGCCCCCTCGAACA
Source organism: Pseudomonas sp. 10-1B (assembly GCF_000935045.1). GTDB lineage: Bacteria > Pseudomonadota > Gammaproteobacteria > Pseudomonadales > Pseudomonadaceae > Aquipseudomonas. The sequence continues at coordinate 258,045 of NZ_JYKS01000023.1, read as the reverse complement.
CCGACACCAGGCTGTAGCCGTCGAACTGGCGCACGTTGAAGCGCCCGCCGTCCAGGCGTAGCGCGCCCTCACCGGTACGCAACAGCAAGGGCCGTGCATCGCTGGCCACCTGCAGCGCCAGTTCGCCTTCGAACAGCCGCACCAAGCGCTGCTGGCTGTCGAAGCGCACGTCGGCGGCACTGCGGGTGTTGAGTTGCAGCACGCTGCCGTCGGCCAGCGGCAGGCGCCGACGTTGGCCGACCGGGCTGCGGTAGTCGGCCATCAGCCCGGGCAATGTGCCGTGTTGTTGCAGGCCAAGCCCGGTGGCACTGGCCACGCCCACCAGCAGCAAGGCCTTGAGCGCCCGCCGCCGGGCCGGCGAGTGCGGGGCTTGCAGCGTCGCGTGCACCACCGGCGATGACACACCGCGCAACCGTTGGTTGACCTGCTGGATATGGGCCCAGGCCCGCTGGTGTTCCTGGTCGGCTTGCAGCCAGTGTTCCAGCGCCAACTGTTGCACCTGGCCGAAATCATCGCCCTGGGACTCGATCAGCCAATGCACGGCCTGCTCCGCCACCTGCGGGGAAAACGTGGCGTTCACAGGGCGAAATAGCAGCGCATGGCCGCCTTGCTCAGGTAGCGCTTGACCGTGGCCAGCGAAATGCCCAGCTCGCGGGCGATTTCGCCCTGGCCCAGGCCATCGACCTGGGCCAGCAGGAAGGCGCGTTTGACCAATGGGGGCAGGCCGTCCAGCAGGCTGTCGAGTTCCAGCAGGGTCTCGAAGATGAGCGCCTTCTGCTCCTCGCTCGGCGCCACCTCTTCTGGCACCTGTGCCAAGGCCTGCAGGTAGGCGCGTTCCAGTTCCTGGCGGCGGAAGTGGTTGCACAGCACGCGCTTGGCGACGGTGGCGAGGAACGCACGTGGCTCGACCAGCTGTGGCGCTTCGCGGGCCTGGAGCAGGCGCAGGTAGGTGTCCTGGGCCAGGTCGGCGGCACTCTGCGGGCAGCCCAGGCGGCGACGCAGCCAGCCGGTGAGCCAGTTGTGATGGGCGTGGTAGAGGCCTTCGACCGTGGAAGAGAGCGCGCTGGGCACCGTGATACTCCGGCGCTATGCAGCGCAACTGGTAGTAAGAATTGTTCGCATTATATTGAGTGGCCGATCTCTCGGCAATGTCGCCTGGCCCTATCGCCGGCAAGCCAGCTTCCACAAGTACCCCGCAGCCTTCAGGCCTTGTGCAATCCCTGTGGGAGCTGGCTTGCCCGCGATAGGGCCAGAACAGGCAACCTATCGTCCAGCCTTTGCTTGTGAGAATTGAAATCATTATTATTGCAGCCCCGCAAACGCCCGGACCTTCGCCATGATGCGCAAAACCGCCGGCCTCCCGCTCAGCTATCGCCTGGCCGTGACCTCTCGCAGCCTGGCTGCGCTGCTGGGCGGCTACCTGCTGGCGTCCATGGCCAGCGTCTGCATTGCCCTGGTAGCGCCGCTGCCAAAGGTCGATGCCACGCTCTCCGGCCTGCTGCTTTCGTTCGTCTTCTACCTGCTGGCATTCATCTGGTGCTTCGCCTGCCGCAGTGCCTGGCGCGCCTGGCTGGGCGTACTGGCGCCAAGCCTGCTATTGGGCATGATCAGCGCAATCGCCTACTGGATGAAAAACCCATGAAAGAAGGCTTCCGCCAGGCCATGGCTTGGCTGCACACCTGGACCGGCCTGATCTTTGGCTGGCTGTTGTTCGCCATCTTCCTCACCGGCACGCTGTCGTATTTCAAGGAAGAAATCACCCACTGGGCGCAGCCCGAAGTGCGTAGCCATGCCCTGGACCCGGCACATAGCCTGGAGATGGCCCAGCATTACCTGCAGGACAATGCCGGGCATTCGGGTACCTGGTTCATCCGCATGCCCAACGAGCGCGAGGCCGCCCTGAGCGTGGGCTATCGCGACCCCAATGGCGGGCCGCGCGGCTTCGTCAGCAAGACCCTCGATACCCAGACCGGCCAGCCGGTGGAGGCGCGCGACAGCCGCGGTGGCGAGTTCTTCTACCGCTTCCACTTCCAGCTGCAGATGCCGTACCCCTTCGGCCGTTGGCTGTCGACCTTCTGCGCCTTGATCATGCTGCTGGGGCTGGTCACCGGCATCATCACCCACAAGAAGATCTTCAAGGAGTTCTTCACCTTCCGCCCAGGCAAGGGCCAGCGCTCCTGGCTGGACGGGCACAACGCCATCGGCGTGCTGGTGCTGCCGTTCCACCTGATGATCAGCTACAGCAGCCTGGTGCTGTTCATGTACATGGTGATGCCCGCGGGCATCATGGCCAGCTATGGCAATGACACCGACAAGTACTTCAACGACCTGTTCGGCCGCGACGATGCGCCCAAGGCAGCCCAGGTAGCCACGCCGCTGGTGGCGCTGCCGAGCCTGTATGCCAAGGTCCAGGAGCTGCAGCCGGGCGCCCGCATCGGCAACATCCAGGTGCAGAACCCGGGTGACAGCAATGCCCGCGTCACCTTCGCCCAGTCGGCTGCCGACCACGTGGCCTACCGGCGCAGCGCCAACTGGACCTTCGATGGCGCCAGTGGTGCGCTGCTGAGCCAGGGCAAGCCGGAGAGCGGGGCAATGATGACCGCCTTCAGCTTCGCCGGCCTGCACATGGGCAACTTCGCCGGCCCCTGGCTGCGCTGGCTGTACTTCTTCTTTGGCGTGGCCGGTACCGCGGTGATCGGTACCGGGCTGGTGATGTGGCTGGGCAAGCGCCAGCTCAAGCACGCCAAGAGCGAGCGCCTGCCGGGCGAACTGCGCCTGGTCGAGGTGCTCAATATCGCCAGCATGAGCGGCCTGCTGCTGGCGGTGGCGGGCTTCTTCTGGGCCAACCGTTTGGTCCCGGTGGGTGTCGAAGGCCGCGCCGACTGGGAGATCAACGCCTTCTTCATCGCCTGGGGCCTGTCGCTGCTACATGCCGTGCTGCGCAGCGGGCGCCGGGCCTGGGGCGAACAACTGGCGCTGGGCGCGCTGGCCTTTGCCTTGCTGCCGCTGCTCAACGGCCTGACCACCGGCCAGGGCCTGAACCATTCGCTGCCGGCGGGTGACTGGGCCATGGCTGGCTTCGACCTGACGGCGCTGGGCACCGGCCTGTTCCTGGCCTGGCTGGCCGGCAAGATGCTGCGCCGCCCAAAGCCTGTGGCCAAGCGCCCGCGTGCGGCAAAAAAACCGAGCACTGAAACGGCAGAGGCAAGCTGATGCTGGGGAACGCATTGATCGCATTCGCGGGTTTCGTCGCCCTGTGCCTGGCCATGGAAAAACACTTCAGCGATTTGCTCGGGCGCAAGCCTCGCCGCGGGCAGTTGCGTGTGCTGCGCGCCGCTGGCTGGTTGCTGCTGGTGCTGTCGCTGGTCCTCAGCGTGCAGTTGCGTGGCTGGGCCCATGGCCTGGTGGAGTGGACGGCGGTGATGATGGCCGGGGTGACCCTGTGGGTGTTCGGCCTGCCGTACCAGCCCCGCCTGCTGCTGGGCCTGGCCGCCGCCAGCGTGGTGCTGGGGCCGCTGCTGGCCGTGTTCGCTGGGTGAACCTGTGAGCGAGCCGGTAGACATGAGCGAGCCCGACGCCGAGGGCGGTAGTGGGCGTGCGCGTTTCGTCCAGGTGTTCATGGCCCAGCGGGCGCGCATGGAGGCGCTGGTAAGCCGCCGGGTCGGTTGCCGCGCCACGGCATCGGACCTGGTCCAGGAGCTGTTCCTGCGCTTCTGGCGCCGCCCCGAGGTCAAGGTCGAGGCGCTGGACACCTACCTGTTGCGTTGCGCCGGTAACCTGGCCATCGACCACTTGCGCAGCGAGGGCAGTCGTGAGCGGGTGGCCGAAGCTGCGTCGCCGGTGGATGAAGCGGCCATGGCCCAGGCGCCGGAACAGGCCCTGGAGGTCGACCACGATTTGCAGCGCATCGAGGCCGCCTTGCGCGCCTTGCCTGAACGCACCCGGCAAATCTTTTTGCTCAACCGCATCCACGGCTGCAAGTACGGCGAGATCGCCAAAGCCATGCAACTGTCCCAGAGCGCCGTGGAAAAGCATATGATGCGCGCCCTCGAAGCGTGCAAGGCGAGTGTTGCCGAACCCGCGTCCACCCCACGCCGGCCAGGGAGTGCCCGTCGATGAGCCGTTTACCTCCAATCACCGAGGCGCAAGCCCAGGCCGCCCTGCAATGGCTCAGCCGCATCAACGAGCAGCCCGGGCAAGCCGAGGGTGCGGCGTTCAAGCGTTGGTTGCTGGCCGACCCGGGGCACCGGGCAGCCTACGCCCAGGCCCAGGCACTGTGGCACAAGAGCGCCGCCCCGGCGGCACGCTTGGCCGACGAAGAACGTGAAGGCCTGCAACGCTATCTGGATGCCATGGCCAGGCCGCCGGGCAGGCGCCCGTGGCGCCAGCGGCTGGCCGCGCTGGCGGTGGCTGCCTGCCTGGTGCTGGCTTTGGGCGTTGCCGGTGGTTGGCATCCGGGGTACTGGCTGCAGGACCTGCAGGCCGACTACAGCAGTGCCGGGCAGGTTCGCCAGGTAACCCTGGCCGACCAGTCGCAGGTGACACTGGATGCGGGCAGCGCTATTGCGGTCGACTTCGCCCAGGGCGAGCGCCGCGTGCGGTTGTTGCACGGTGCGGCGTTCTTCCAGGTTGTGCGTACCGGTGAGCCGTTCCTGGTCGAGGCGGCCGGTGGCGAGGTGCGGGTGCTCGGCACCCAGTTCGAGGTGCGCGAGCAGGGCGATGGCGCCCAGGTCACGGTGCGTAGCGGGCGGGTGGCGGTGAGCCCGGTGCAGGGAATGGTCGCGCGTGAGTTGACGGCCAACCAGCAAGTGGCCTACGCCGCAGGCCGGGTGGGCGAGACCCTGGCGGTGGACAGCGACAACCGCCTGGCCTGGCGACAGGGCTGGCTGAATTACTACCAGGTGCCGCTGGCACAGGTGGTCGAGGACCTTGGGCGTTATTACCCGGGGCGTATCCTGTTGCTCGATGGTGAGTTGGGGCAGCGCAAGGTCAGCGGCAGTTTCCCGCTGGCCGAGCCGTTGCTGGCGCTGGATTCGCTGGGCAAGGTGATGGGCTTTTCGCGGCAGACCGTGTTGGGGCGGTTGACGCTGATCCGGTAATTACCTGCACCGGCCTCTTCGCGGGCTTGCCCGCTCCCACACAGGCCGCGTCGCGCTTACGAATTGAGTTCTCTGCGCGACAGCGCAGCCCATAGGGCTGGGTGATCTCCCACAGGGACTGCACAAGTTTCGAATACGGTGCAGTACTTGTGGGAGCGGGCAAGCCCGCGAAGAGGCCGGTGCAGGAAAAATAATTTGAGGCAACGGGTGAGGTAACAGGACGTGGCATCCGTGTAATGAGTGGAAGTGCGATTGATTCGCAGTCATATCCCTCTCACAGGTCAGCGTCCATGAAGTTCACCCCGCGTTGCGTCCCTCTCTGGCTAAGCCTTGCTGTGTTCCCGGCCGTGGCTGTCGTCCCCCTGGCCAGCGCCGCCGAGCAGGTGCAGGCCTACACCTTCGCCCAGCCGGCTCAGCCCCTGGCCCAGGCACTCAATGCGTTCAGCCGGACCACTGGCCAGAGTGTGGTCTACACCCTCGAGCTGGCAGGTGTGCAGGCCCCGGCTTTGAATGGCAAGTACAGCGCCGAACAGGCCTTGCAACAGTTGCTGGGTACCTCCGGGCTGGCGTGGCGCCGCGTCGATGCACGCACCCTGACCCTGGAAGCGGTGGACACCTCCGCAGCCCTCAACTTGCAGGCCACCACCGTCACCTCGCAACTGGACGACTACAGCTACCAGCCCCCGGCCACAGCTTCGATCATGCGCGGCCAAGGCCCGAGCCAGGACATCCCCCAGGCGATCAATGTGGTCCCGGCACAGGTCATCCGCGACCAGGCACCGCGCAACCTCGACGACGCCCTGACCAACGTCAGCGGCATCACCCAGGGCAACAACTTCGGCGGCACTGCCGACACCGTGATGAAGCGCGGCTTCGGCGATAACCGCGACGGCTCGATCATGCGTGATGGCATGCCCATCGTGCAGGGCCGCAGCCTCAACGCCAGCACCGAGCGGGTCGAAGTGCTCAAGGGGCCGGCCTCGCTGCTGTACGGCATCCAGGACCCGGGCGGGGTGATCAACGTGGTCAGCAAGCGTCCGCAACTGCAGCAGTACAACGCCCTGAGCGTGCGCGGCTCGACCTACGGCAGCGGTAAGAACGGCAGTGGCGGCGGCTTCGACAGCACCGGCGCGCTGGGTGACAGCAATTTCGCCTACCGCCTGGTCGTCGACCATGAGGACGAGGACTACTGGCGCAACTACGGCGTGCACCGCGAATCGCTGGTGGCACCCTCGCTGGCCTGGCTGGGCGAAGACACCCAGGTGGTACTGGCCTATGAGCACCGTGAATTCCTCTATCCCTTCGACCGTGGCACGGCGTTCGGCAGTGACGGCCACCCGCTCGACATACCGGCAACACGGCGCCTGGATGAGCCGTTCAACGACATGGAAGGGCGCTCCGACTTGTACCGCCTGGAGGTCGACCACCAGTTGGATGACGCCTGGAAGCTGCACTTCGGCTACAGCTTCAACCGCGAAACCTACGATGCCAGCCAGGTCCGCGTCACTGGCGTGAACGAGGCCAAGGGCACCTTGACCCGCAGTATCGACGGTACCCACAACGCCATGAGTCGTGACCAGTTCGCTACCTTGAGCCTCAGCGGTAAAGTCGAGCTGGCGGGCCTGCAAAACGACCTGCTGTTCGGCATCGACCACGAAGACCGCAAGATCTTTCGTGGCGACCTGATCCGCCAGACCGCGCAGTCCACGTTCAGCTACGTGAACCCGGTCTACGGCCAGGAAGTGGAAGGCAGCACGGTACGCGCCAGCGACAGTGATCAGACCGACAAGCTGCGTACCGACGCGATTTTCCTGCAGGATGCACTGCACTTGGACGAACACTGGATTCTGGTAGCCGGTGCACGCTTCCAGCAATTCGACCAGTATGCCGGCCGCGGTCGCCCATTCAAGGCCAACACCGACAACAGCGGCCAGGCCTGGGTGCCGCATGCCGGCATCGTCTACAAGGTCGATGAGCAGCTGTCGTTCTATGGCAGCTACAGCGAGTCGTTCAAGCCCAACTCCAGCATTGCGCCGTTGACCGGCGGGCTGGTGCTGGATTCATCGGTGGCGCCGGAGGAGGGCAAGTCCTGGGAGCTGGGTGCCAAGCTCGACATGCCGGGCAGCCTGACCGGTACCCTGGCGTTGTTCGACATCACCAAGCGCAACGTGCTGGTCGCCAACTTCGACAGCGGCACCGGTGAGACGCTGTACAGCAACGCCGGTGAAGTCAATTCGCGCGGTGTCGAGCTGGACCTGACCGGGCAGCTCAGCGAGCGCTGGAGCCTGATCGGCAGCTATGCCTACACCGATGCCAAGGTGACCAAGGACCCGGACCTGAAGGGCAACCGGCTGCAGAACGTGGCCAAGCACAGCGGCTCGTTGTCGGCAGTGTATGACTTCGGCAGCCTGTTCGGCGGCGACCGCCTGCGCTTTGGCGCCGGGGCGCGTTACGTGGGCGAGCGGGCCGGCAATGCGACTAATACCTTCGACTTGCCGTCCTATACTGTGGCCGATGCGTTTGCCAGCTATGAGACCAAGCTCGACGAGCACAATGTTCGGCTGCAACTGAACGTGAAGAACCTGTTCGACAAGGTGTACTACAGCTCGGCGGTGAACCAGTATTTCGTGGCCATCGGGGATGCGCGGCAGGTGAGCCTTTCGAGTACTTTCGAGTTCTAGAGAGCTGGGGCTGCTTTGCAGCCCTTCGCGGGCAAGCCCGCTCCTACAAGGGTTACGCGATTCCCTGTAGGAGCGGGCTTGCCCGCGAAGGGCCGCAAAGCGGCCCCAATTTCAAGAATTGAAGGCCAAACGAAACGCCCCCGGCGTTGCCCCAATCGCCTGTCTGAACCGGTTGCTGAAATGACTGGCACTGGCAAACCCGCACAACAGGGCAATCTCCCCCAGCGGCATCATCCCCACCCGCAACAATTGGCAAGCCCGGTGCAGCCGCCGGGCCAGCAGGTACTGGTGCGGCGGCAACCCGAAACTGGCGCGGAACATGCGCGCAAAGTGGTATTCGGACAGATTGCAGCGCAAGGCCAGCTCGCCCAGGGTGATGGGCTGGTCCATATGCGCCTCGATGTAGTCGACCAGCTGCCGGCGCAGGTTCGGCGCCAGCCCGCCTTTCAGGCGCAGGCCCTGGCGCAGGCCAACCTGGCTGAGCAGCGCATGGTCGACGATCTCCTGGGCCAGGCTGCTGGCCAGCAGGCGCTCGGCGGGTTCGTCCCAGTCCAGGGTGACCAGTTGGCGAAAGCGCGTGGCTTGCTGCGGGTCGTCGAGAAAGGTCGCCTCCTGCAGTTGCAGTTCACGCGGTTCACGGTCGAGCAGGCGAACGCAGCCCAAGGCGAACTGCGCCTCGCTGACATACAGGTGCGCCAGGCGGATCGCGCCATTGACCACCCAGTTCGATTCCTGCCCGGCCGGCATGATGCATAGCTTGTTCGGCGCGCCCTTGTCGGCCGGGCGTTGGCGGCGGAAGGTGCCGGTGCCGTCGGCGATGTAGCACGACAGGGTGTGATGGCTCGGGGCCTGATAGTCGCGGGCATCGTCGCGGTTGCTCCACAACGCCGCCGCCAGCCCGTCGCCCAGGTGCGCGCTCAGCTCCAGCCGGGCGTGGGGCGAGGCGTGCATGGCGTTGAACACTTGCAGCTGGGTGAGTGGAGTCATGGGCGGTTCCTCTGAGGCCCATCCTACTGCGCCTTGGGCTGGCTTACAGCCACCGGCGGGACAAATGCGCAAGTTTGTGCAAGCGCAAAGTGTCGGGCAGGGCAAACACTGATTGCATTGGCGAGGGCTGTGCCCTCGATCGCCGGCAAGCCAGCTCCCACAGGTACAGCGCCCAGCTTGAGGGTGACGCTGTACCTGTGGGAGCTGGCTTGCCGGCGATGGGCCGCACAGCGGCCCCGGGTTGTATGGTCGATCGCCTGAGGAGCCCCACTGATGAACCTGTCACTCTACCTGCTCACCGTCCTGATCTGGGGCACCACCTGGATTGCCCTGAAACTCCAGCTGGGCGTGGTCGCCATCCCGGTCTCGATCGTCTACCGCTTCGCCCTGGCCGGCCTGATCCTGTTCGCCTTCCTGCTGCTCACCCGCCGTCTGCAGCCGATGAACCGGCGTGGCCACCAGATCTGCCTGGCCCAGGGCCTGTGCCTGTTCTGCGTCAACTTCATCTGCTTCCTCAGCGCCAGCCAGTGGATCGCCAGCGGCCTGATCGCCGTGGTGTTCTCCACCGCCACCTTGTGGAACGCGCTCAATGCGCGGATCTTCTTCGGCCAGAAAATCGCCAGCAATGTGCTTGGCGGCGGGGCCCTGGGCTTGCTTGGCCTGGGCCTGCTGTTCTGGCCGGAGCTATCGCACCACGCGGCCAGCCGTGAGACCTTGTACGGCCTTGGCCTGGCCCTGCTTGGCACGCTGTGCTTCTCGGCCGGCAACATGCTCTCGAGCATGCAGCAGAAGGCCGGGCTCAAGCCGATGACCACCAACGCCTGGGGCATGGTCTACGGGGCAGCGATGCTGGCGGTGTTCTGTGTGGTCAGTGGCGTGCCGTTCAGCATGGAATGGAACGCGCGGTATATCGGCTCGCTGCTGTACCTGGTGGTGCCGGGCTCGGTGATTGCCTTTACCGCCTACCTGACCCTGGTCGGGCGCATGGGGCCGGAGCGGGCGGCGTACTGCACGGTGTTGTTCCCGTTGGTGGCGTTGAATGTATCGGCGGTGGCCGAGGGCTATCAGTGGACGGCACCGGCCTTGCTCGGGCTGGTGGCGGTGATGGCGGGCAATGTGCTGGTGTTTCGCAAGCCCCGGGCCAAGGTGACTGGGGGGGTTGTGGTTGCCAAATAGGTGATGGGTTGCCTGCACTGGCCCTTTCGCGGGCAAGCCCGCTCCTACAAGGGACGCGCAGGCGCCTGATGGCCTCGCACACGTGTAGGAGCGGGTTTACCCGCGAAGAGGCCGGTGCAGGCAATACAGGCCTATCAGCCCTTCCACACCTGCGGGTTCACCAGGTCCCGCGGCCGCTCACCCAGCAGCGCCGCACGCAGGTTGTCCATCGCCCGGTTGGCCATGGCCTCGCGGGTTTCGGCAGTGGCCGAGCCAATGTGCGGCAGGGTCAGGGCATTGGGCAGCTTGAACAACGGCGAGTCGCTCAGAGGCTCTTTCTCGTACACATCCAGGCCGGCACCGCGAATGGTGCCGTTCTGCAGTGCTTCGATCAGTGCCGCTTCGTCCACCACCGGCCCGCGGGCGATGTTGATCAGGAACGCGCTCGGCTTCATCAGCTTCAGCTCGCGGGTGCTGATCAGCTTGCGGGTGGCATCGGACAACGGCACCACGATGCACACGAAGTCGGCTTCGGCCAGCAACTGCTCCAGGCTGCGGAACTGGGCGCCCAGTTCTTGTTCCAGCGCGGCCTTGCGGCTGTTGCCGCTGTACAGGATCGGCATGTTGAAACCGAAGTGGCCACGGCGTGCCACGGCGGCGCCGATGTTGCCCAGGCCGACGATACCCAGGGTCTTGCCATGCACATCGCTGCCGAAATGGGCCGGGCCCACGGTGGCCTGCCAGTTGCCGGCCTTGGTCCAGGCATCCAGCTCGGCGGTGCGGCGGGCGCAGCCCATGATCAGCGAGAAGCCCAGGTCGGCGGTGCTTTCGGTGAGCACGTCGGGGGTGTTGGTGAGGGCGATGCCGCGTTCGTTGAAGTAGTCCAGGTCATAGTTGTCGTAACCGACCGAAACGCTGGATACCACCTCGAGCTTGGCTGCACCTTCGAGCTGCGCCCGGCCCAGCTTGCGGCCAACGCCGATCAGGCCGTGAGCCTCGGGCAGGGCTTCGTTGAACTGGGCGTTGATGTCGCCGAGCTTGGGGTTGGGCAGGATCACGTTGAAGTCTTGCTGCAGGCGCTCGGCCATGGCCGGGGTGATACGGCTGAAGGCCAGGACGGTCTTTTTCATCGGGCTACTTCTCTGCAAGGCGGTGGTGGCTGTAGTGGCCTCTTCGCGGGCAAGCCCGCTCCTACAGGGGACGCGGTTCCTTGTAGGAGCGGGCTTGCCCGCGAAAGGGCCAGGGCAGGCGAAATCAATGGTTAGCAACCTACCATTGTCCACCACCGTAATGCAGCATGTTTCTCAGTTGGCGATCAGCACCTGATGGGTTTTCAGGTCCGCCTCATGCGCCGCGAGGATTTCCGGCAGCGAGTTGCGCAGGTATTCGACCCAGGTCTTGATCTTGGCATCCAGGTATTGCCGCGACGGGTAGATGGCATACAGGTTCAACTCTTGCAGGCGGTACTCGGGCAGTACCCGCACCAGGCTGCCGTCACGCAGGCCGTCGATGGCCGAATAGATCGGCAGCACACCCACGCCCATGCCACTGCGGATCGCTGTCTTCATGGCATCGGCAGTATTGACCATGAACGGCGAACTGGTGATGTTGACCATCTCCTGGCCTTCCGGGCCGTCGAACAGCCACTTTTCCAGCGGGATCACCGGGCTGACCATGCGCAGGCAGGCATGCTTGAGCAGGTCGGCGGGCTCGTGCGCCACGCCGTGGCGGGCGATGTAGGCGGGCGAAGCGCAGACGATGCTGTAGGTGATGCCCAGGCGCTGCGACACGAACCCCGAGTCGGGCAGCTCGGTGGCCAGCACGATGGACACGTCATAGCCTTCGTCGAGCAGGTCGGGCACGCGGTTGGCCATGGTCAGGTCGAAGGTCACGTCCGGGTGCGATTCGCGGTAGCGGGCAATGGCATCGACCACGAAGTGCTGGCCGACCCCGGTCATCGAATGCACCTTCAACTGCCCGGCCGGGCGGGCATGGGCGTCGCTGGCCTCGGCCTCGGCTTCTTCGACGTAGGTAAGAATCTGTTCGCAACGCATCAGGTAGCGCTTGCCGGCTTCGGTCAGCGCAATGCGGCGGGTGGTGCGGTTGAGCAGCCTTGTTTGCAGATGGGCTTCCAGGTTGGAGACCGCCCGCGACACGTTCGCGGTGGTCGTATCCAGCTGCGCCGCGGCAGCGGTAAAGCTGCCTAGCTGCGCTACGCAACTGAAAGCACGCATGTTTTGCAGGGTGTCCATGGGTCACTCTCGATGTAGAGGACGAAATTGTGTCACGAAGTAACGTAAAAAAGATGAAAAGCTGCCTTCGACCAAAGGCGGATTATCGCTGTTTTGGTAACAAAGATTCGCAGGAATCTGCGCTTATCGCCAGTGCTACGGCCCCCTAGAATTGCCCGGCCCCTTCACCTCTTCCTCGGGAAATCGCAGCTGTGCCGCGTCGCATCATCAGAACGCTCAATGCGTTCAGTGCCTGTGCCCTTGCCCTCACCTTGAGCGGCTGTATCGGAACCTGGGGCATTGCCCCGCAAAGCAAGACGCTGCAAGCCAACACGCTAACCACCGACGCGGCCATACGCGAAGCCGCCAGCGACGCCCACTGGCCCGACCAGCAGTGGTGGCATGCCTATGGTGACCCACAACTGGACCGCTGGATCGCCCTGGCCCTGGCCGGCAGCCCAAGCCTGGCCATGGCCGCCGCACGGGTGCGCGAAGCCAAGGCCATGGCCGGCGTGGTCGAGTCGTCGGAAAAGCTCCAGGCCAATGGCCAGGCCACGCTCAAACGCCACAACTGGCCTGAGGACCAGTTCTATGGCCCTGGCGCGCTGTCCGGTGCCAACACCTGGGACAACGACGCCGCCATCGGCTTCAGCTACGCCCTCGACCTGTGGGGCCGCGAACGCAACGCCAGCGAGCAGGCCGTGGACCAGGCGCACATGAGTGTGGCCGAAGCCCGCCAGGCGCAGCTGGAGCTGCAGAACAACCTGGTGCGCGCCTACATCCAGCTGAGCCTGCACTTCGCTCAGCGCGATATCGTCAAGGCTGAGCTGGAACAGCAAGAGCAGATCCTGGCCCTGGCCAAGCGCCGTCTGGATGCCGGTATCGGCACCCACTTCGAAGTCAGCCAGGCCGAAGCGCCGCTGCCGGAAACCCATCGCCAGCTCGACAGCCTTGACGAAGAAATCGCCCTGACCCGCAACCAGCTGGCCGCCCTGGCTGGCAAGGGCCCAGGGGAGGGTGCGCAGTTGCAGCGCCCGACCCTGGCCCTGGCGGCACCGCTGAAACTGCCGTCGAACTTGCCTGCCGAACTGGTCGGCCAGCGCCCCGACGTAGTCGCCAGCCGCTGGCAGGTGGCCGCCCAGGCGCGTGGCATCGATGTCGCCCATGCCGGCTTCTTCCCCAACGTCGACCTGGTCGGCAGCCTGGGCTTCATGGCCACCGGTGGTGGCCCGCTGGAATTCCTCACCGGGCGCAAGTTCAACTACAACGTCGGCCCGGCCATCAGCCTGCCGGTTTTCGACGGTGGCCGCCTGCGCTCGCAACTGGGTGTGGCCTCGGCTAGCTATGACATGGCCGTGGCGCGTTACAACCAGACCGTGGTCGGCGCGCTGAAGAACATCTCCGATCAGCTGATCCGCCGCGAGTCGATGAAAGAGCAGTCGCACTTCGCCGCCGAGTCGGTGGCTGCCGCGCAGAAAACCTACGACATCGCCATGGTCGCCTTCCAGCGTGGCCTTACCGACTACCTCAACGTGCTCAACGCACAGACCCTGCTATTCCGCCAGCAACAGGTGCAGCAACAGGTGCAGGCCGCCCGCCTGATCGCCCATGCCGAGCTGGTCACTGCCCTGGGCGGCGGCTTGCAGGCCGGCCAGGATGTGCCTGACGAACAACGCCAGGCCGCGCCGAAGACTCCGGCCACCCTGGCCATTTTCGACAAGCAGCCGGAAAACGCCGAATGAGCACTTCCAGTTTGCCCGTGCGCTGGCTGCAGAGCCTGGAATGGCGCCGGGGCTTCTTTGCCTGGGCGCGTACCGACGGGGTGACCTGGGTGTACATCTTCAAGGTGCTGGCCGCGGCGTTCATCACCCTGTGGCTGGCCATGCGCCTGGAACTGCCGCAGCCGCGCACGGCGATGATCACCGTGTTCATCGTCATGCAGCCGCAAAGCGGGCATGTGTTCGCCAAGAGCTTCTACCGGGTGCTCGGCACCCTGGCCGGCTCGGCGATGATGGTGGCGCTGATCGCCATCTTCCCGCAGAACACCGAGCTGTTCCTGCCCAGCCTGGCGCTGTGGGTGGGCCTGTGCTCGGCCGGTGCCATGCGCTACCGCACCTTCCGTGCCTACGGTTTCGTGCTGGCCGGCTATACCGCGGCGATGATCGGCCTGCCGGTGCTGCAGCACCCCGACCAGGCGTTCATGGCGGCGGTATGGCGGGTACTGGAAATTGCCCTGGGCATTCTTGTATCGACCTTCGTCAGCGCCGCGATCCTGCCGCAGTCGGCCAGTGCCGCCATGCGCAACGCCCTGTACCAGCGCTTTGGCGTGTTCGCCGGGGTGGTGGTCGAGGCCTTGCGCGGTGACAGCCAGCGTGACCGTTTCGAAAGCAGTAACGTGCGCTTTATCGCCGAGGCGGTGGGCTTGGAGAGCCTGCGCAACGTCACCGCCTTCGAAGACCCGCACATGCGCCGCCGCAGTGGCCGCCTGGTGCGCATGAACAGCGAGTTCATGGCCATCACCACGCGCTTCAATGCCCTGCACCGCTTGCTGGAGCGCCTGCGGGCCCGTGGCCCGTTGCAGATCGTCAGTGCCATCGAACCGGGCCTGAATACGCTGGTGGAGCTGCTGCAGCCCTACGTGGGGCGGGCGTTGACCGACGCCGATGCATTGCGCCTGACCCTGGAGCTGGCCGCCTACAAGGAAGGCCTGCAAGCCCAGGTGCGTGGCCTGCGTGCCGAATACCTGGCGACCGACCCCAGCGCGGCCGACCAGCTCGACTTCCACACCGCGTTCGAGCTGCTGTACCGCTTCGTCGACGAGATGTACAGCTACGCCGAGACCCACGCCTCGCTGGCCGCGCACAAGCACGAACGCGAGCAGTGGGACGAGCCCTACGTGGCGCAGACCAGCTGGCTGGTGTCGCTGGCCGCTGGTGTGCGCGCCTCGGCAGTGCTGTTGCTGCTGGGCAGTTACTGGCTGCTCAGCGACTGGCCCAGCGGCGCCATGATGACCCTGATCGCCACGGTCACCGTGGGCCTTTCGGCCGCATCGCCGAACCCCAAGCGCATGTCGTTCCAGATGGCTTGCGGCACGGCCATCGGCGCCTTCGTCGGCTTCTTCGAAACCTTCTTCGTGTTCCCCTGGATCGACGGCTTCCCGCTGCTGTGCATGGTGCTGGCGCCGGTGTTCGTGCTCGGTGCGTTCCTTTCGTCGCGCCCGGCCTATGCTGGCTATGGCATAGGCCTGCTGGTGTTCTTCGCCATCGGCTCGGTGCCGAACAACCTGACCGTGTATGACCCGTACACCTTCATCAACGACTACATCGGCATGGTCATCGGCATGTTCGTCTGCGCCGCCGCCGGGGCGATCATCCTGCCGCCCAACAGCCGCTGGCTGTGGAGCCGCCTGGAGCAGGAACTGCGCGAGCAGGTGCTGTTCGCCATCAGCGGCCGCCTGCGCGGCATCGGCACGGCTTTCGAAAGCCGCACCCGCGACCTGCTGCACCAGGCCTATGGCCTGGCGGCCGGCAAGCCGCAGGTGCAGAGCCAACTGATGGGCTGGATGTTCACCGTGCTGGAAATCGGCCACGCCGTCATCGAGCTGCGCAAGGAACAGGCCCGCGCACCGGTGCACCCGGCCTATGCCGAGTCGCAGCCGTGGCGCCAGGCGATCCGCGTCATGGGCCGTGCCCTGGCGCGGTTGTTCCTGCAGCCCAGCGCCAGCAACCACGAACGCGCCCTGGTGGCGGTGGACCATGCCATCGCCCGCGTGCAGGCCACCGACGAACCGTTCGCCCGGCACTTCGACACCTCGGTGCTGCGCCGTGCGCAAAGCTACCTGCACTTTATCCGTTCTTCCCTGCTCGACCCACAGTCGCCGTTGGCACCGGCGAAAGGACTGCACCATGTTCCGTGAAACCATGCCCCGCGAGATCGCCTTCCATGGCGTGTACATGCCCACCATGACCTTGATGTTCCTGTTCGCCCTGGGCCTGGCCTGGGGCCTGGACCGGTTCATCGCCAGCCATGATGGCTACCGCTTCTTCTGGCACCCGGCGCTGCTGCGCCTGAGCCTGTTCGTCTGCCTGTTCGGCGCCCTGGCGCTTACTGTCTACTGGTGAGAAACCTTCGATGAAAAAGTTCTTCAGCCTGATCGCCACCCTGCTGGTGCTGGTCGCTGCCGTGGCCATCGGCCGCCAGTTGTGGCTGCACTACATGACCACCCCGTGGACCCGTGACGGCCGGGTGCGCGCCGACATCATCAACGTCGCCGCCGACGTGCCGGGCTATGTGGTGGACGTACCGGTCAAGGACAACCAACGGGTGAAGAAGGGCGACTTGCTGATCCAGATCGACCCCGAGCACTACCAGTTGGCCGTCGACCAGGCCAAGGCGCTGGTCGCTTCGCGCAAGGCCACCTGGGAAATGCGCAAGGTCAACGCCAAGCGCCGTGCCGACATGGACAACCTGGTGATCTCCAAGGAAAACCGCGATGACGCCAGCAACATCGCCAACTCGGCGCTGGCCGACTACCAGCAGGCCCAGGCCGAACTGGCAGCGGCCGAGTTGAACCTCAAGCGCACCCATATCGTGGCTACGGTGGACGGCTACGTGACCAACCTGAATATCCACAAGGGTGACTATGCGCGTACTGGCGAGGCGGTGATGGCCGTGGTCGACGAGAACTCGTTCTGGGTGTACGGCTTCTTCGAGGAGACCAAGCTGCCGCACGTGAAGGTAGGTGACCAGGCCGAGCTGCAGATGATGAGCGGCGAGCGTATCAAGGGCCATGTGGAGAGCATCGCCCGCGGCATCTACGACCGCGACAACCCGCAGAGCCGCGAGCTGATCGCCGACGTGAACCCGACTTTCAACTGGGTGCGCCTGGCGCAGCGGGTACCGGTGCGCATTCACATCGATGAAGTGCCGGAAGGGTTTTTGCTTGCGGCGGGGACGACTTGTACGGTGGTGGTGAAGCCGAGTGAAGGGTGATCTAAGGCAGCCCTTCGGGTTGCACAGCCCCTGTGGGAGCGGGCATGCCCGCGAAGAATCCAGCGCGGTGGCTGGCACCGGCTGCGCCGGTGTTCGCGGGCGCGCCCGCTCCCACAGTAAGAATGCTGACTCAATGAATTATGTGCAGTTCTCTGAGAGTGCCCGCGTTAGCTGGTGCGCATGAGCGAGTTGGTTCAATTAGCCGCCGCCTCTCGCAGTAACTGGTCCCAATCGTCTGGTGGATGGCCAGTAAGCAACATCTTCTGAAAGACCTTGTAAGCATCGTTGTTACTTTCGTAGGCCCGCTTGCTCGACTCGTCATTGACCCAGGCCAGTACGATGATCCTGCTGAGGGTGTGGTAGCGGAAGAACAGCCGGTATTGCTGAAAGAACTTTGCTCTGAACCAGTGCTTGTGATCACCACCAAGCGTTGCACCTTGGCGGTACTCAGGTTTTGTCGGGTCTCGGGGGATCACATCAAAAGCCAACCGCTTGATGGCCGCCAGCCGTTTATAGGCATTCCTTTTCGTGTAACCCGTTGGGTCTTTCTGCATCTGAGCCTGAACTTGAGCGCTTAGCGCGTCGAGCTTGGCAAGGAACAGCGGGTGGGCGAATACAGTCCATCCATGAATTACCAGCGGCTTCCTGTTCGCATCACTCATTCATCATCCGCCGACAGAGGTTGATCCAGATCGACCTCCGCGTCGCCGACAAGCTTGTCGAGACGAGCGATGAGGCCAGCATCGACAACCTGCAGCCGTTGAGGATTGGTAGCGATATCGTGCGCCAGGAAATTCAGGAACTGGCCCAGCACCGGATCGTCCTCGGTTGCCTCTGCGCGGGTGAGTATCACTCCACCGTCAGGGCGAATCGAGTAATGGATCTTGTCACGTTTTTTCAAGCCCAACGCGCGCCTTACCGTTTCGGGAACGGTGGTTTGATAGCGGTCAGTCAGCGTGGACTCGACTTCGAAGTTGGTGGCCATGGGCCGTATCCTCTGCCTTGCTGCGATGTCCTAAGGTAATGCGACTGCATTGCCTGGTCAATGCAAGTGCATTACCACGCTGATAAGTGGTCAGGTGGGCCCCACCACGACGAGGCGGCGGGGACGACTTGTACGGTGGTGGTGAAGCCGAGCGAGGGCTAGCCGGAGTTGAGGCGGGGCCTATCTATGTCTTTAGGAATAGGACTACATGAGGGTAGGAAGCGGATGTCATGAGTCACATGTAGCTCGCACTGCACAATGCCGTTTTCGCGTCGCTTGCAGTTTGCTCTGCCAGTTGGCCGGAAAAGGAATGGCCCCGCGATGCGGGGCCATTGATACGTACCTAGCGTCATCACCAGCATGACCATCAGGTCTTCTGGGAGAGGGCGACATAGGGCTGCATTGCGAATGCTAATACAGGATGGACGAGTTTGACAAACCAGGACTGGAGCCAATCCCTAGAGCAGGCATTTTCCAAGCCTCGCCTTGCTCGGTACGCCATCAACCCGCGTAAAACCGCCGCCGCTACGGCCTATGCCCACAACATGCTGTTAGGACAAGCAATCTACCCTTGTCTTCACGTGCTGGAAGTCAGTCTTCGCAACGCCATGCATCAGGCTTTGAGGCTCAAGTACGGGCGGGCCGACTGGTGGGAGGCTGCGGAGTCGCTCACTTGCGTTGACAGGTCGGAAATTGAAAAAGCCAGAACATCCATCAAGGTGAAGCGTCATGCAGCAACACCAGACAAGATCATTTCTGATCTGAGCTTTGGGTTTTGGGTCTCCCTACTCAACACCCGGCATGAACAGGAGTTCTGGAAGGAGTTACGCCTTGCCTTTCCCCGATGCCCGAAGAAACGGCGACAAAGAAATGAAATTTCAAAGGTATTGAATTTGATTCGGGATCTACGTAATCGAGCAGCTCATCATGATGCCTTGCTCTGGTTGGAGCCCGATATTCGTCAACGGCATCTGCTCTGCCTGGAGGTCATTGGCTGGGTGAGCCCCGATTTGAAACCCTGGCTTACCCGCTATGACGGATTTCCCGAAGCTTGGTCCAATTGGGTTAGCTGTGCCGCCGGTGACAGCTAAGAAGCTGCCCCCACCAACACCGGCACCATCACCCTATCGATCACCTTCGCACTGATCGATGGGTCCAGCAACCGCCCCAACCGTGACAGGTGGCGGTGGCCCATGATGATCAGTTCGCAGTTCAGCTCCTGCGCCTTGGTCACGATCGCCTCGACCGGCTGTCCGGCGACCATGCAGCCCTGGCTGGCGAAGCCGGCCTTTTGCAACTCGTGAACGGCCTCGGCCACGGCGTGGTCGGCCTGGTGCTGTTCCTCGCAGGCGGCGGGGTATTCCTCCAGCTCTTCGGTGGTGTAGGGCGCGGGTTGCTCGTGCACGGCGAAGGTAGAGTCGATGGCCAGCAGCACGTGCAATTCGTGTTCGCCGGGGCGGCAGTAACGGCGGGCGAGGGTGAGCAGGGCGGTGGCGGCGGGGGAGGCGTCGATGGCGATCAGGACGGGGGTGGACATTGGGGATCCTTGTTTCAAGCTGGCTAATCATTTGCCTGTCCTGGCCCTATCGCCGGCAAGCCAGCTCCCACAGGTTCAACACAGGCCTTAGGCATTGTGGGATCCCTGTGGGAGCTGGCTTGCCGGCGATAGGGCCGGTGCAGGCACTGCAAATGTTATGACCCAATCACCGTCCAGAATAAATGCCCCACCACGCACGAGCGCATTGCGTCTGGTGCAATCCGCCAACCTGCTACCATCGCCACTCCCCCAGCTGTAACGGAAAACGGCCATGCAACTCCCGGACATGAACCTGCTCGTCGCCCTCGATGCCCTGCTCGACGAAGGCAGTGTGGTCGGCGCGGCGCAGCGCATGAACCTGAGCCCGGCGGCCATGAGCAGGACTCTGAGTCGTATCCGCGATGCGTTGGGCGACCCGATCCTGGTGCGTGCGGGCCGTGGGCTGGTGCCGACGCCACGGGCGCTGGCCTTGCGCGAGCAGGTGGCGGCGCTGGTGGAGCAGGCCGGTGAAGTGTTCCGCAGCGCCGATGAAGTCGACCTGCCCAAGCTCGACCGTGCCTTCAACATTCGCACCAATGACCTGTTCATCGCCCTGTATGGCGCCCAGCTGCTGCGCCGCATGCACGAACAGGCACCGCGCACGGTGCTGCGCTTCGTGCCGGAAAGCCCCGGCGGCGATGACGACAGCGTGTTGCGTGACGGGCGTACCGACCTGATCATCAGCTCGACCGTGGACCTGGGGCCGGAGATCAAGGTGCAGAGCCTGTTCCAGACCTACTATGTGGGCCTGGCTCGGCGCGACCACCCGATCTTCGAGCAGCCGATCACGCCGACCAGCTTTGCCAGTTATCCACAGATCAGCGTGTCCCGCCGTGGCCGGGCCAACGGGCCGATCGATGTCGAGCTGGCCAACTTCAAGGTGCAACGGCGGGTGGCATTGATTACTCCGAGCTTTCACTCGGCGCTGTTCTCGCTACCGGATTCGGACCTGATCCTGCCGATGCCGGCGAATATCCTTAACAGCGTGCACAAGCTCGGGTTGCCACTGCGATCGTTCGAGATCCCGGTACCGCTGGAGCGGGTGACGGTGCTGCAGGCTTGGCATCCGCGGTTTCACAATGACCCGGCACATAGGTGGTTGCGGCAGACCTTGAAGGCTTGCTGCAGTGTTGATCCTTGATTGCCTGTAAGGGCCTCATCGCCGGCAAGCCAGCTCCCACCTCGACCGCATTGATCTCAAGCCCTGTGCAGTACCTGTGGGAGATTCTATGGTTTCTGGCAAGGGCACCAGGGTTGCCAGGTGCTCGCCACAGCATCTGTCAGCCCTGAGGCGATCCCTATGGGAGCTGGCTTGCCGGCGATAGGGCCAGACCTGCAAAAAAGTGGATTGCGTCTGGCGCAACATAAACCTAGCGAGAAGTCAGTTTTCGTCAGCATTCGACCTTCTTAGACTTGCTCCAGTCGCAAATTTGTTGCTGGAGATGTCTGCCCATGAGTTCCCTGTCCGCCCCGTCTGCTGCAACTGCCGCCGCCCCCGCGCCGGCCGCGCCTGCGCAGACGGCGTTCGGCCTGCAGGTAGTGGTCGGGCTGTTCGGTGTGTTGCTGGCCGTGCTGTGCGCGGGCCTCAACGAGTCGGTGACCAAGATTTCCCTGGCCGATATCCGTGGCGCCATGGGCATCGGGGCCGACGAAGGTGCCTGGCTGCTGGCGGTGTACAGCGCCGCTTCGGTCTCGGCCATGGCCTTCGCGCCGTGGCTGGCCACCACCTTCTCGCTGCGGCGCTTCACCATGAGCGCCATTGGCCTGTTCGCCGTACTCGGCCTGCTGCAACCGTTCGCCCCCAACCTGCACAGCCTGATGTTGCTGCGCGTGCTGCAGGGCTTCGCCTCTGGCGCCTTGCCGCCGATGCTGATGAGCGTGGCCCTGCGCTTCCTGCCGCCGGGCATCAAGGTCTACGGCCTGGCCTGCTATGCCCTGACCGCCACCTTCGGCCCCAACCTCGGCACGCCGCTGGCGGGGCTGTGGACCGAATACGTCGGCTGGCAATGGGCGTTCTGGCAGATCATCCTGCCCTCGTTGCTGGCCATCGTCTGCGTCGGCTGGGGCCTGCCACAGGACCCGCTGCGCCTGGAGCGCTTCAAGCAATTCGACTGGCGTGGCGTGCTGCTCGGCCTGCCCGCCATCAGTTGCATCGTGCTGGGCCTGTCGCTGGGCGACCGCTGGGGCTGGTTCGACTCGCCACTGATCTGCTGGCTGCTGGGCGGTGGCCTGCTGTTGCTGGTGCTGTTCATGTACAACGAGTGGTCCGAGCCGCTGCCGTTCTTCCAGTTGCGCATGCTGTCGCGGCGCAACCTGAGTTTCGCCCTGGTGACCCTGGCCGGCGTGCTGGTCGTGCTGTCGGGTGTGGGCAGCATTCCGTCGGCCTACCTGGCGCAGATCCAGGGCTACCGGCCGGCGCAGACCAGCCCCTTGATGATGCTGGTGGCCATGCCGCAGTTGATCGCCCTGCCGCTGACCGCAGCGCTGTGCAACATCCGCGCGGTGGACTGCCGCTGGGTACTGGGCATCGGCCTGGCGATGCTGGCGGTGTCCTGTGTCGGTAGCAGCCTGCTGACCAGCGAATGGATCCGTGGCGACTTCTACCCGTTCTACCTGCTGCAGGTGTTCGGCCAGCCGATGGCGGTGCTGCCGTTGCTGATGCTGTCCACCAACGGCATGACCCCGCAGGAAGGCCCGTTCGCCTCCAGCTGGTTCAACACCGTCAAGGGCCTGGCTGCGGTGATCGCCGGTGGCCTGCTGGACGCCCTTGGCACCCTGCGCCGGCACTTTCATTCCAACCACCTGGTGGACAGCCTGGGCAACGCTCCGCTGGTCGACGATAACGCCGCTGGCCTGGCCAGGCGCATCCACGACCAGGCGCTGGTGCTGACCTCGGCCGACCTGTACCTGGTCATGGCCTGCATCGCCGTGGCCCTGATCTGCCTGATTCCTTTCGTGCCTACCCGGGTCTATCCGCCGCGCGCGGTGGCCTGAACCCTGGATGAATTCGAGAACCGCTGATATGACCAACAACCGCAAAACCCTGTTCATCGGCTCGGTGCTCGCCGTGGCCGTCCTGGCTGGCATCGTCGGCCCCTGGATGTTCGGCAGCGACCACCGCCAGAGCACCAATGACGCCTATGTGATCGCCGACTACACCGTGGTCGCGCCCAAGGTTGCCGGCTTCATCAAGGAGGTGCTGGTAGAGGACAACCAGCAGGTCACGGCTGGCCAGCTATTGGCGACCATCGATGCGCGTGACTACCAGGCCGCGCTGGATGCGGCGCAGGCGCAATTGCTGGTGGCCAAGGCGCAAAGCGCCGATGCCCGCGCCACCCTCGAACGCCAGGCCGCGTTGATTGCCCAGGCCGAAGCCGCGGTGAAAGCGGCCCAGGCCGAAGCTGCGTTCGCCGACCATGAGGTCAACCGCTACAGCCGCCTGGCCGAACAGGGCGCCGGTACCGTGCAGAATGCCCAGCAGGCACGCAGCAGGGTCGACCAGGCTCGCGCGCGGCTGGCCAACGCCCAGGCAGCGCTGGTGGCGGCGCGCAAGCAGGTGGACATTCTCACTGCTCAGGTGGCCAGTGCCGACGGCCAGCTCAAACGCGCCGAAGCCGGCCTGGAAAAAGCCCAGCTCGACCTGTCCTACACGCGCATCACCGCGCCGGTGGACGGCATGGTCGGCGAGCGCGCCCTGCGGGTCGGCGCCTACGTCAACCCGGGTGCTCGCCTGCTGTCGGTGGTGCCGTTGCAACAGGCCTATGTGGTCGGCAACTTCCAGGAAACCCAGCTGACCCACGTGCAGCCGGGCCAGCCGGTGAGCATCAGCGTCGACACCTTCTCCGGCGAGAAGCTGCAAGGCCATGTGGAAAGTATCGCCCCGGCCACCGGCGTGACCTTCGCCGCCGTCAAGCCGGACAACGCCACCGGCAACTTCACCAAGGTGGTGCAGCGCATTCCGGTGAAGATCGTTTTCGATGATGGCCAGCCGCTGCTCGCCCGCTTGCGCGTGGGCATGTCGGTGGAAGCGACCATCGATACCCGTGGCGACAAGCTGGACGGCAAAGAGGTGAGCGCACGATGAAAGCGGCATTACGCGTGAGCCCATTGCTGCTGGCCGTACTGATGGCTGGCTGCACAATGGGCCCGGACTTCCTGCGCCCCGACAGCCAGGCACCGCAACAATGGGCGCCGTTGCAAGGCGAGGCGGCGGCCAGCCAGCCGCAGGCCGAACCGCTGGAGCTGCGCTGGTGGGAAAGCTTCCACGATGCCCAGTTGAGTGCCTTGATCGAGCGCGTTGCCGCGCGCAACCTCGACCTGCAGATGGCCAGCGCCCGCCTGCTGCAAAGCCGTGCCCTGCGCAGCACCGTGGCCGCCGATGAAGTGCCGTCGGTGGATGTGAACGCCGGTTACAGCCGCGCCCGCAACAGCGCCGAAGGCCTGAGCGACCCTTCCGGCAAGGCGGGCAAGGCGGCCTTCAACCTCTGGCAGGGCGACCTGGTGGCCGGCTGGGAACTGGACCTGTGGGGCCGCGTGCGGCGCCAGGTCGAAGCCGCCGATGCCACGGTCGAAGTGGCCGAGAACGACCGCCGCGGTGTGCTGTTGGCATTGCTGTCGGAAACTGCCGGCAACTACATCCAGCTGCGTGCGGTGCAGCACACCATCGATGTCACTCGCGACAACCTCAAGGTCGCCCAGCACAGCCTGAAGCTGTCGGAAAATCGCCAGGCCGAAGGCGTCGCTACCCGCCTCGACGTAGCCCAGGCCAGTGCCCAGGTGGCGTCCATCGAATCACGTCTGCCCAGCCTCGAAGCCCGGCGCGATGACCTGATCAACGCCCTCAGCCTGCTCGCCGCCGAACCGCCGCGCAGCCTGCAGGCCCAGTTGCTGCAGGGCGGCGAACTGCCTGCGCCGCAGCAGAAGTTCGCCATCGGCTTGCCGTCCGAGCTGGCCGAGCGCCGGCCGGACATCCGCCAGGCCGAGGCTCGCCTGCATGCTGCCACCGCCAGCATAGGCGTGGCCAAGGCCGACTTCTACCCGAGCATCCGGCTGTCGGGTAGTGTCGGCTTCCAGGCCATGCAGTTGTCCGACTTCGGCGCCTGGGACTCGCGCCGGTTTGCCTTTGGGCCACAGCTTTCATTGCCGATCTTCGAGGGCGGCCGGCTCAAGGGCACCCTGGAGTTGCGCGAGGCGCAGCAGCAGGAAGCGGCGTTGAACTATCGCAAGGTGGTGCTGGGGGCCTGGCATGAGATTGACGATGTGCTACGCCTGTACAACGCCAGCCAGTTGCGGCGTGACCACTTGGCCGAAGCGGTGCGGCAGAACCGCATCGCCCTGGAGACTGCTCAGCGTCAGTATGTGGAAGGGGCGGTGGACTTTCTCAATGTACTGACGGTGCAGGGTGCATTGCTGGCCAGCGAGGAGCAGTGGATCGACAGTTCGGCGGCGGTGTCGCAGGCCTTGGTGGGGCTGTACAAGGCCTTGGGTGGTGGTTGGCAGGCGTTTGATCAGCAACCGGTGAAGAAAGCTTGAAACGGGGCGGCTTTGCCGCCCTTCGCGGGCAAGCCCGCTCCTACAGGGGATCGCGTTCGCCTGTAGGAGCGGGCTTGCCCGCGAAGGGCTGCAAAGCAGCCCCAGCAATTTTCCTGATTACCTAGGAGGCAAAGATGCACATTTCCCTGAACGGCAAGCGCGCCATCGTCAGCGGTTCCACCGCCGGCATTGGCCTGGCCATCGCCATCGGCCTGGCCGAGGCGGGGGCCGAAGTGGTGCTCAACGGCCGCACCCAGGCCCGGGTCGATGAAGCCCTCAAGACCGTGCGCGAACGCTTGCCACAAGCGCGCATCATCGGCATCGCTGCCGACCTCGGCACCCAGGAAGGTGCGCAAAAGCTGTTCGACCAGGTGCCGCATACCGACATCCTGGTCAACAACCTGGGCATCTTCGAGCCCAAGCCGTTCTTCGAGATCGAAGACGAAGACTGGCAGCGTTTCTTCGACGTCAACGTGCTCAGCGCGGTGCGCCTGTCGCGCCACTATGCCCAAGGCATGGCCGAACGCAAATGGGGGCGGGTGGTGTTCCTGTCCAGTGAGTCGGCGCTGCAGATCCCGACCGAGATGATTCACTACGGCATGACCAAGACTGCATTGCTGGCGGTGTCGCGTGGTTTGGCCGAAACCCTGGCCGGTACCGGGGTGACGGTGAACTCGGTGCTGCCGGGGCCTACCCGTTCGGAGGGTGTGGGTGACTTCTTTGCCAGGCTGGCTGAGGAGCAGGGTGTGTCGACTGAAGAATTGGAGGCCAACTTCCTCGCCGAGCATAGGCCGACCTCGCTGATCAAGCGCCTGGCGACGGTTGAGGAGGTGGCCAACATGGTGGTGTATCTGGCATCGATGCAGGCCAGTGCTACAACCGGGGCGGCGTTGCGGGTGGATGGCGGGGTGCTGCGGTCCATTGCCTGATTGTCTACTGCCTGTACCGGCCTCTTCGCGGGCTTGCCCGCTCCCACAGGAGTAGTGTGATCCCGAAGCTGGTGCAATACCTGTGGGAGCGGGCAAGCCCGCGAAGAGGCCAGCACAGGCAAGCAAAGAATCAGAGCGGTCGCAGCAGCCCAAAGCGCTTGCGCAACGCCCAATCCAGCAACCGCCGCGGTAGCAACCGGGCCATCAACGGCAACGCCGTACTGCCATTGCCCAAGCGCACCACAGCCGGTACCGGCGACCTGCTCACCGCCGCCAGCACGCCCTTGGCAAACACCGCCGCCGAAGTCGGCTTGTCCTGCGAAGCCCGCGCCCGCGCCTGCACATGTTCACGCAACGGCCACCACGCCGAGTCCGCCGCCAGCACCTGCTCGGCCTGGCGCTGGGCATTGCTGGCGAACTGCGAGGCAATCGCCCCGGGTTGCACTTCCATCACCTGCACGCCGAACGGTGCCAGCTCAAGGCGCAGGGCATCGCTCAGGGCATGCACGGCGGCCTTCGAGGCGCAGTAGGCGCCGGCGAACGGGGTGACCAGTACGCCGGATACACTGCCGATATTCACCACTAGCCCCCGTGAGCGACGCAGCAGCGGGAACAGCGCGCGAGTGACGCCGACCACGGCGAAGACGTTGGTTTCGAACTGCTGGCGCAGAGCGTCCACACCGCCATCGAGCAACGGGCCCATGGCGCCGTAGCCGGCGTTGTTGATCAGGATATCGAGGCTGTCCAGTTCCTCTGCCAGGCGGGCCAGCGCCGCGCTGTCGTTCACGTCCAGTTGCCGGGCGCTGAAGCCGGCGGCACTTAGTTGCTCGACATCCTCAAGCTTGCGGGCGGTGGCCCAGACGTGGTGGCCGGCATCGCGGAAGGCGTCGGCCAGGGCGCGGCCGATGCCGCTGGAACAACCGGTGATCAGGACGGTGGGCATGGTTGGGGCCTTTGATCAAGGTGAGAGATGTGTAGCCTGTACTGGTCCTATCGCCGGCAAGCCAGCTCCCACAGGTACTCCACAGTCCTTGAAAGCGGTGGAGTACCTGTGGGAGCTGGCTTGCCGGCGATAGGGCCAGTACAGGCAATAAATCAATTGGCAAATGTACCTTGCAGGTGCTCTGCCCGAAACTCCAGGGTCTGTGGCCGATACCCGGAGCGCAGCGGCGGCAATGGCAGGCAGTCTTTCCATTCGGCCCCTGGCTGCAATTCACCCGGCCCACGATAGCGCGGGGCGCTGTAGGTATTCTCGGCCAGGTTCACGGTATCGCCCGGCGCATACGCCGCTACCCGCCAACGCAGTTCGGTGAGCGGCACTTTGTTGCCGTTCTTCATGCGGACCTGCAAGGCGCGGTCGGCAGGGCAGTCTTCGGGGGCGTAGCTAAGGCGCAGGTCCAGGCGGGCCAGTTGCGAAGTTTCACGGCTGTCCTGCCAGATGACGAACAGGGCTACCAGGCCCAGGCCAAACACGGCAGCCAGCGAGATCGGCAGGGCCTTGGCCGGGTAGCGCAACAGCAGCACCAGCCAGGTGAGGATGAGGAAGGCACCGATGATCATGATGTGCAGATTCCGTTCGAGGCTCGGCACATCTTGGAGCTGCAAGCTGCAAGCTGCAAGCTGCAAGCTACAAGAAAAAGCGGGGCGGCATTGAACCCAAGATTGTGGGTTCTCCACCGTCCCGCTTTTTCTTGCGGCTTGCAGCTTATAGCTTGCAGCTTTACTGCGCGATGGTCTTCACCGAAACCCCACGCTCGACCGGTGTGGAGGTGCGCCCATACACATCCTCGAAGCGTTCGATGTCATCCTCGCCCAGGTAGCTGCCGGACTGCACTTCGATGATCTCCAGCGGGATCTTGCCCGGGTTGCGCAGGCGATGCACCGAAGCGATCGGGATGTAGGTCGACTGGTTCTCGGTCAGCAGGAACACGTTCTCGTCGCAGGTCACCTCGGCGGTACCGGACACCACGATCCAGTGCTCGGCGCGGTGGTGGTGCATCTGCAGCGACAGGCTGGCGCCGGGCTTGACGGTGATGTGCTTGACCTGGAAGCGGCCGCCCATGTCCACCGAGTCGTACGAGCCCCACGGGCGATACACTTCCAGGTGGTTCTGGGTTTCCGTGCGGCCCTGCTCGTCGAGGGTCTTGACCATCTGCTTGACGCCTTGGACCTTGTCCTTGTGGGCAATCATCATGGCGTCCTTGGTCTCGACCACCACGATGTTCTCCAGGCCGATCACCGATACCAGCTTGCCGTTGCCGTGGATCATGCAGTTGTGGCTGTCCTGCACCACCACATCGCCCTTGGTGACGTTGCCATTGTCGTCCTTGTCGTGCACTTCCCACAGCGACGACCAGCAGCCTACGTCGCTCCAGCCGGCCGACATCGGCACCACGCAGGCGCGCTGGGTCTTTTCCATCACCGCGTAGTCGATGGAGTTGTCCGGGCAGCAGGCGAAGGTGGCGTCGTCGATGCTCAGCACATCGCCGTCTTCCTGGCTGCGCTCCAGGGCCAGCACGCAGGTGTCGTAGATGTCGCCGTCGTGCTTTTTCAGCTCTTCGAGGAAGCGGCTGGCGCGGAACAGGAACATGCCGCTGTTCCAGAAGTAGCCACCGGCCCGGACGAATTCGGCGGCGCGTTTCTCGTCGGGTTTCTCGACGAACTGCGCGACCCGTGCCACGCCTTCGGGCAGCAGCGCGTCCTGGCTGGAGCGGATGTAGCCGTAGCCGGTTTCCGGCTTGGTCGCCGGCACGCCGAACAGCACCATCTCGCCACGCTCGGCGGCCACGGTGGCCAGGGCCAGGGCGCGTTGCAGGGCCTTCTGGTCATCGATCACGTGGTCGGCAGGCAGCACCAGCATCAGCTCGTCGCGGCCTTCGTTGACCAGCTTCATCGCGGTCATGGCCACGGCTGGCGCAGTGTTGCGGCCGAACGGCTCCATCAGGATGCCTTGGGTTTCCAGTTTCAGAGCGTTGAGCTGCTCCTGGACGATGAACTTGTGGTCCTTGTTGCAGACCACGATCGGCGTATCCATGCCTTCGAACACCAGGCGTTCGATGGTTTGCTGGAACAGGGTGTGTTCACCGGTCAGGGCCAGGAACTGCTTGGGGAACTGCTTGCGCGACAGAGGCCACAGACGCGAACCGCTACCACCAGAAAGAATTACCGGGATCATCATGTTTCTCCAATAGTCGTTTACAGGCAGGGGGATCAGTTGCTAGCCACGGGGCGAGTTACCCACACCGGCGACAAGGCGTTGCCGGAACCCGTTACGTACAGCACTGCGGCTTCGCCGCGTTCCAGGGCGACGGGTTTGACGTCACCCACTTTCTTGTCTCCTTGATACAGCGCCAGGTTGACCTTGACCGGGTTGATTTCGCGCTCGCCACGGCCGCTGGCGGCCACCGGCTTGACCACTTCGGTCTTGCCGTCGGCGGTCTTCAGGGTCAGTTGCTGGTCGCTCAGGTTCTGCACGCGAACCAGGGCTTTCTGCTTGTTCTTGAACGGCGGTTCTTCGATCAACTGCGGGTTGCCGCTGGCGCTGTTGACCAGGGTGTAATACTTGTCCGCGGCCAGTTTGACCGGCACGCTCTTGCCGCCGACCTGGGCGGTGTAGTCGCCCCCTGGCAGGAAGCTGAAGTCGCTGCTGGCCTGGGCGCCAACCTGCTTGATCTGGGTGTTGCCGACGCTGGCGGCAGTCGGGGCGCTGGAGGCGTTGTACAGGCGCACGAAGGTCGAGCCTTTTGGCGCGCTCGGGCCGTACAGCGCCGCGTCGGCACCGGCGAAGGCCTGCAGCGAAGCCAGGGAAAGGCCGGCCGCGAGGGTGAGGGCTTTGGCAATGGAAGTCTTGGTAGTCATGTGCGATTTCCTCTGATCAGTGGTTCGTCCGGGTGGACGACAGGGCCAGGTTTTCTTCGGATTTACGGGTGTTTTTCAGCTGGGCGATCCACTGCGGATCGAAGCTGCTGAGGTCGTTCTTCATTGGCAGATAACGTTCGGGGAATTCCCACACCACCACTTGCGGTGCGGCGTTCTTGAAGGCATCGCTTTGCAGGTACTTGAGCATCGGCAGCAGCGGGCCATGGCCGTCTTCGGCATAGTTGGCCACGTCGCTGCGCAGCGCCTGCTGCAGCGCGCCGAGGAAGTTCCAGTGCGGGTTGGCGCTGTAGCTGGTGCCCACCAGCGCGACCGGGATCTGCTGGTCGGCGAACAGTGCGTCATCGGCGTCACCCTCGGCCTCGGCTGGCCGGGTGGTGCGCTGCTGCAGGTTGTCCGGGGCCGGCAGCAGGTTGCTGAACAGCGGGTCCAGTGGCAGGAAGTTGGTCAGGTCGCCCTTGTACGGGGCGGTGTTGCCGGCTTCGGTGATGAAGGTTTGCGGGTCGCCGTTGAGCAGGCTTTGCCGAGCCACTGCCTCGGCCAGTGCCTGCGCCGCCACTTCGGCGCCCATCGGCGTCCAGTGGGTGTCGGTGCGCAGGAATACTTGGCCACGGGCCTTGGCCTGTTCCAGCGGTGCCATCAGTTCCGGGGCGAACACGTTGGCCTGGCGCGCCTGGGCATGGAACTGGTTGTACAAGTCGTCATGCAGGCTGGCCGGCAGCTCCTTGCCCAGGTACTCGGCGTATACCCGCGCCTTGGCCGGCACGATCGCCAGCACCAGCTGGCTGCCATGCTGCTGCAGGGTGTCGCGCACGCCACGGATCAGCGCCAGGTTTTCCTGCATCAACTGCTCGGCACCGGCGGTGGGCTTGAACTCTTCGTCGCTGAACAGCCACTGGTCGCGGCCCAGCACCACGCCGGGGCGGCCTTCGTTGAACAGCTTGAAGTCCATCGCCGCCCACAGGTTGGTGCCCAGGCGCTTGATCGGGAACTGCTCGTCGTAGTGGGTTTCGGCGGCCTTGGCCAGCTTGCCGTCGAGCAGGCTCATCTGCTCGGTGCGCTGGAAATTCTGCAGGCCACCGGTGGACCAGGCGCCCATGCCCACCAGCAGGCCGAGGAACGACAGTGAATAGGTGATGCGTAATGTCCGGGTCATGTCATCAACCTCAGAACTGGAAGTAAAGGAACGGCGAGTAGCTCTGCGCCGAAAGCTTGAGGATCGAGGCCACGAACAGCAGCAGGACCAGGGCGCGGGTCATCACCCGGGTCCAGTCCAGGCCAATCGTGCCGTCGCTGTTGATTTGCACCGGGGTGGCCTTGGCTGTCGGCTTGGCGTTGCGGTAGAAGTCACGCAGCCCGAAGAACGCCAGGGTGATGTAGGCGAGCACCAGGGTGGCTACCTGCAAGCCAGTGAGCTGGGCGCGGTTGAGTTCCGACAGTTGCCAGTCGCCGAAGCTGAACATGGCGCCGTACATGCGGCCGGCCACATGCAGGTTCTCGGCGCGGAAGATCACCCAGCCGCACACCACCAGCAGGAAGGTGAAGGCCCATTTCACCGGGTTGAAACGCTGCGGGTTGGTGTCGATGCCCAGCGCCCGCTCGATGGCCAGCCACATGCCGTGCCAGGCGCCCCAGATGATGTAGGTGAAGTTGGCGCCGTGCCACAGGCCGCCCAGCAGCATGGTCAGGAACAGGTTGCGGTAGGTGTTGAAGGTACCTTTGCGGTTACCGCCCAGGGTGATGTACAGGTAGTCGCGCAGCCAGGTCGACAGGCTGATGTGCCAGCGTCGCCAGAACTCGGTGATCGACTGGCTGATGTACGGCTGCTTGAAGTTCTCCATGAAGCGGAAGCCCATCATCAGCCCCAGGCCGATGGCCATGTCGCTGTAGCCGCTAAAGTCGAAATACAGCTGCGCGGTATAGGCCAGGGCGCCGAGCCAGGCGTCGCCAGTGGTCGGGTTCTGCAAGGCGAAGCAATGGTCGGCCACCACCGCCAGGGTGTCGGCGATGAACACTTTCTTGATGAAGCCCTGCATGAAGCGGGTGCAGCCTTCGGAGAACTTGTCCAGGGTGTGGGTGCGGTTGTTGAACTGGTCGACCAGGTCCTTGAAGCGCAGCACGGGGCCGGCGATCAGGTGCGGGAAGATCGCCACGAACGCGGCGAAGTCGATCAGGTTGCGGGTGGCCGGGGTGTCGCCGCGGTACACGTCGATGATGTAGCTGATCGACTCGAAGATATAGAACGAGATACCGATCGGCAGCAGCACATGGGTGAGGATGAACGGCTCCAGGCCGAACGAGGCGATGATCGCGTTGAGGCTGTCGACACCGAAGTTGGCGTACTTGAAGTAGCCGAGGATCGCCAGGTCGACGCCCACGCCCAGCAGCAGCCAGCGTTGGGCCGGCTTGGTGCGCACGCCGGCGGCGCCGACTTTCAGGCCGATCCAGTAGTTCCACAGGGTGACCCCGGCGAACAAGGCGAGGAAGTCCACCCGCCACCAGGCATAGAAGATGTAGCTGGCGATCAGCAGCAGCAGGTTGCGATAACGTTGCCCGCTCAAGTAGTACAGGCCGAGGAAAATCGGCAAGAACAGGAACAGGAACACGTTGGACGAGAAGACCATCCCGGTTCTCCTTTTTGTTCACAGCATCCGGGGCACAGCGCCCCCCAAACCCCCCACACAAATGTGGCGGGCTACCTAGATCCCTGTAGGAGCGGGTTTACCCGCGAAGAGGCCGGCACAGGCACCGCACATGGCAGGCCCGGCCCTTTCGCGGGTAAACCCGCTCCTACAAGAGCTTTGCGTTACTTTTTCGATTCTGCGCTTGGGTCGTAGACCCGGGTCAGGTCGCCGCCCAGCCGGAAGCTGTTGAACGGCTGCATGCCGCGCTTGCGCTGCAGGGTGTCGCCACTGCACGCATACAGGCTGCAGTAGGGCTCCATCCAGGCGTACTTGCTGTCGATCTTCAGGTCTTTCATGTCCTGCTTCTGGCCATTGCGGGCCTTGAACGCGCTGGGGTCCTTCGACCCGGCCAATACCCGCTGCGCCAGGCGCTGCAGGGCATTGTCGTTCTCGCCACGCACATCCACGCCATTGACCTGGGCGAAGCTGGCGATCATCGCCAGTGGTGGCAGGGCGTAGTTGTGGTAGGCCAGGGCGCGCTGCTTGCGCTTGATCTCGTTGGGCAAGAAGCCCTGCTCGTCGACCTGGTTGGCGCCGATCTTGTATTCCTTCACCGCCCAGTCGAACAGGTCGCGGCGGTCAGTAGCCACGGCCGTGGCCATCACCGACCAGGCCGCCCAGTAGCTGTGGTTGTTGATCTTTTCCAGCGGCAGGTTGCTCCAGTCACGCACGGTTTGCTCGGCCAGGCGGGCGAACCATTTTTCGATCAGCTCTGCCTCGGCCTGGTGCGCGGCCAGCGGCTGCGAGTTGGAGAACTTCAGGCGCAACCACGAACCACTCATGCTGCCCAGCGCCCATTTGCGCATGGATTTGCCGGTGTGGTTGTAGTCGGTCGACATCAGCGCATCGGCACGCGCCCAGCTGCCCAGCCAGGCCAGGGTGCAGTCGAGCTGCGCCGGGCGGCCGTCACGCATGTACTGGCCGACCATCTTGCTCACGACCTTTTCCAGTGTGGTGATGTCCGCGGTGGACTTGCGAAAGGCTTTCTCCGAGGCGACGTTGAGCGTTGCCCGGGCCTTGTCCGAGCCCTCGTACTTGCTGCGGAACTGCAGTGCGCCGGTGTATGGCTTGGGTGCCGCTTCACAGCGGAAATTGCCGTCCCCGGTTTTCAACTGCTCGATGCCCTCGTAATACCCCTGCGGTGGCACCAGGGCGGCATGCGCGGCACTGCCAAACAGGGCCAAGGCAAGCAGGGCGGGGCTGAAGATTGGTTTGAATGCAGTCATGGTCGCCTCACTGGCCGGCCTGCGCGGTCTGCGCAGGCATGGCGAAGTTGTTGCGTTTGCAGAGCTTGGCCTCGACCTTCTGGGTGCCGCTTTCCGGCCCCTGAATCTCGAACGCCAGCAGGCTCTGGCTGGCCCAGTCCTCGTCTTCGCGCATCTGGAAGACAAAGCGGCCGTCGGTTTCGGAGGTTTCCGGTTTTTCCAGCTTGATGTCCTCGTGGCGGCCGTTGAGGTACCAGAGGGTGGCCTGCAGCACCTTCACCGACGGGTCTTCGAACTTGACGTCCATCTGCAGGTTGCGGTTGACCAGGTTTTTGATCACGCCGCCCTTGCCGTTGACCATCAGCTCGTTGTTGCCGGGCTTGAGGGTGGTGCTGGCGCTCATCAGCGCCGGTCGGTCATCGCAGCCGTCGTCGAGCAGGCCAAGGATCTGCCGCCAGATGGTTTCCTGGTCCAGGCGGTACAGCGGCGAGAATTCCCAGATCAGGATCTTCGGCGGGTTGTTCTGGAATTCTTCGCTGCCCAGGTACTGGATCATCGAGCCTTCCAGGCCGCCGCCAGGGAAGGCGACGTTGAGCACGTCGGCGCCAATGTACTGTTCGAGGAAACCGGAGAAGTTGTAGTTCTTGCCACTGTGGCTGGTGCCGACCAGGGTGATCTGCGCGTTGCCGCCGTCACCGAACAGGTCGTCGCCGCCGCTGGAACCTTTCGGTTCGGTGGCGAACTGGTCCATGTACTGGACGGCGTAGCTGGTGCCGCATAGCTGGCCGGCGACGTTGTGCAGGGTGCCGGTCTTGCCCATGCGCCCGGACTTGTGGGTTTCGAATTCCTTGCGCGGGATGCCTTCGAAGGCCGGCATCTTGTGCACGGTGTCGGCCACGATCTTGGCCGCGCGCTCGGCGCCGTACGGCGTCCAGTGCTGGTCGCCACGGAAGTAGAAGTCCTTGCCCTGGTCGGCGGCGGCCAGTTGCTCGTTGGTCAGCGGCGACAGGTCGGGCACGTTGTAGCCCATGCTGGCGAAGCGCTTGAGCATGGCCTGGTAGTTGCCCAGGGCCTTCTGGTAGTCGAACGCGGCTTTCTCGGCCGGGTTGAGCATGTTGCGGTTCACCAGGCCACGGGTCGGCTGGTACACCACCACCAGTTCCACGCCGCGCTTCTTGAATGCGTCGTGCACCTGCTGCAGGCGCTTGTAGCCGGCCGGCGTGGTGTTGAACTCGGTGCGCAGGTCTTCGCGGGTACGGAACAGCCAGTCACCCTGGGCCTGCACCAGCGTGGTGAAGTTCTGCTGGTAGCGGGTGGTGTAGCGGCTGGCGTCGTGCGCTTCGGGGCACAGCTGGCAGCAGGGCTCGGCGCTGAAGGTCGGGGCCTTGACCTCTTCGGCGCGCACGCCCTGGCTGATCGCCAGGAGGGCGGCGGACAGGCCCAGCAGTTTCATCAGGTGTGGAGTCATGGTCTGGGCTTCCTTAATCGATCATTTCGGTCTGGCGTTCGACCGGGTCGATCAGCACAGCCTTCTGCTGGCGCACCAGCAGGTCGAGGATTTCGTCCTGGCGTTCGCCGAGGATGCCGTTGAGGCTGATGCCACTGGCCTTGCGCGGGGCGAGCATGGACACCTTGTACAGCTCGACCGACAGCGGCGAGTCGATCGACAACGGGCCGGAGCCGTTGGCCGCCAGCTCGCCGCCGACCACGATCAGCGACACCTTGGTGTCGAACGGGTCGAGGGCGATGTCGCGGTCGGTGTCGGAAAGGTCCTTGATGTGGCCGTACACGCCGACCAGGCCGTTGGCCATGGCGACGTTTTCGTACAGGCGGATGTTCACGCTGTTACGCACGCGGATGCCGTGGCGGCGGTTGTTGATCAGCTTGTTGCCCCAGATCAGGTTGTCGCCGCTTTCGTACAGGGTGATGCCGTCGGTGTGGTTGCGGTAGATCTCGTTGTAGGCCACCAGGTTGTTGACGCTGTTACGGTCGATCACCACGCCGGAGAGCTTGTTGTCGTAGCTCTTGTTGTTGATGATCCAGCTGTCGTTGACCTCACGCGAAACGATGATGCCGTGCTTCTTCTTGGTGCCATGCACCGTGTTGCCGGCGATGATCAGCCGGTGCGAACGGTCGTGCGGGTCGATGCCGTAGACGATGTTGTCGCGGTAGGTGCTGTCCTTGACCACGAAATCCTGGGTCTCGTAGCAGTAGAAGCCGTACCACATGTCGCTGAACTCCGAGCCGATGATCCAGCCGGTGGGCTCCGGGCGGCCCATGCGCTTGGCCATGTTCGGTGTGTACTGCGAGATGCTCACGCCATACGACTTGGACTTGGCGTAGCCGAAGCTGGCCATCTTGCTGTTGACGATGTAGGTCTCGGTGCCGCCCCACGACAGCAGGAACGGGCGGAATTCCTTGGGCGAGCGGAAGGTCGCCGGGCCGTTGTCCTTTTCCCGCCAGCCAGTTACCTGGGTGTCGGTGACGAACAGCTTGCCGTCGTTGACCAGGAACGAACCGCCCTCCTGGGACAGGCGCAGCTGCTTGACCTTGCCGTCGATCTCGAGGATGCCCTTCTGCCCGACCACGATCGGCAGACGCGCCAGGTAAACCCCTGGCTCGACTTCGCTGAGGTACTGCCGGGGTACCTTCTTGCTCAGCTCGACCAGGTCGACATGGCCGTCATCGACGAAGATCGCCTGCGGGATGCCGTGCTGGCGCTGCACCCACTCGGCTGCCTTGTTGTCACCGCCGACGAACTCCTTGAGGGTGTCCTCCTGGAACATGCGGCGCAGGCTGACCTTGCCCTTGTGGCGGCGGTCGATCTTCTTCTGCACGGCCTGGGCGGTGTAGCCGGTCAGGTCGGGCAGCTTGGGCGGGTCCATCTGCAGCGGCTCGATCGGCGCGCTGGCCACGGTGTAGGTCTTGGCCTGCTGCAGCTCCTTGGCGATCACCTGGGGCTCTGCGGCGCTGGCCAGGCCCGAGGCCAGCAGCAAGGCGCTGGCCAGCAGGCTGTGACGTAAGTGCGGGTGAAGGTTCATAACGGTAAGTCCTCTACCGGCCTCAGAAGCGCCAGATCACATCGACGAAGGCGCGGTGCATGTACGAGTCCGTTTCCTTGCCGTAGGCGTCGCCTGGCTTGAACACGCCGGCGCGCAGGCGCACCAGCGCGGAGGGCTCGTCGATGGCCTGGCTCATCGAGGCCGGCAACAGGCCTTGCTTGAAGTACTTGGTCACGACCACGTCCATTTCCTGGCCGAGGTCTTTTTCGCCGTCTACCAGTGGGCGGTTCACGCCGTTGTCGTTGACCACCGCGTTGATGCCGCTGGAGCCGATGTTCTGGTTGCCGTCGACACGCCAGAACTTGTGGTAGATGAAGCTGGCGTCGTAGTCGTCGCGCAGTTGCCAGGAGGCGAACAGGGTGGCCGCCTGCAGGTTGCCCAGCTCGCCGCGGAAGGCTTCGCCGAAGCGGTGCACGCGTGAGCGGGTGCCGGTGTAGTTGGAGCGGTTGCTCTCCAGGCCAGTCTGCTCGAAGTTGTTCGAGCCGTCGTCGCCACCGCCGCCGCTGCCGCGGGCGTATGCCGCACCGACCTGCCATTGCGGGTCCAGGCGCAGGCGGATACCGAGGTCGGTGGCCCAGGCGTTGACGTCGCCGCTCTGTTTGCCGGTGGCGACCTGTTCGTCACCTACGGCCTGGCTGCTCAGGGTGTCGCGGTCACCGGTCAGCCAGGTGACGCTGCCCCAGTAGTTGACGGTGTGATCGTTGCGCCAGTTGTAGGCGTCGCTGTTGGCCTCCAGGCCCAGCCAGGTGAGGTCGCCGGTGCGGGTCTTGTCCAGCCCGTCGATGGTTTCGCCCGGGTTCTTCAGGCTGCCGCTGTCGTGGCTGTGGTGGGCACGTACGCCTACCCAGTGGCCAGGTGTCCACTGCGTGGCGAGGTTGCCGTAGATGTGCGTGCGGTCCTTGTCTTCCGGGGCCAGCTCGGTCAGGTCGGTGCGGTATTCGCTGAAGCGCTGGGCCACGCCCAGGTCGGCCTTGAGCAGGGTGGTGTCGAAGGTCCAGTTCAGCGCCTCGATGTTGGTATCGCGCCACATGCCATCGTCGCTGCGCAGGCGCTGGCGGCCCAGGCGCAGCTGTTCGCCGGGGTACTGCGTGAGGCCGCTGTAGCCGACCCAGAACTCACGCATGGCCAGGTAGCTCTTGTCTGGCGTACGGCCGTGGTTGCTGGTGTCGGTGGCGCTACCGTCGTCGTTCTGGCGCAGGGTATCGGTTTCGATGGTGTCGGTGGCGGCCACAGCCTGGCCCATGGCGTAGGCGCTCCAGTTACCGCGCTCGCCATACACCCAGGGGCGCAGGTCAAGGCCCAGGCCGTTGACGTCACCGCCGGAGCGGGTGCCGAGGTCGCGGTCGTCTTCGGACTGGCCAGTGATCTTCACATCGAGGCCGAAGTTTTTCTGGGCCGTCATGTCGGCCAGGGTCGGGCAGGACCACAGCAGGGCGAAGCTCAGGCCGATGCCGGCTTTCACGAAGGGATTGAGCGTCATAGCGAGTCCTCACCGTCTACTTCTTTTTCGTCGTCTTGCAGGGCTTCGAGGGCCAGGGTGCTGTTGCTGCCCTGGGCCATGCTGCCGCGGGCCTGCTTCTCCTGCGCCAGCAGGCGCTGGGCCTGGCTGCGCTGGTCAGGCGTGAGTTGCTGGTCGAGCTGTTGCAGCAGTTCGCTGGACTGCGGCGTCGGGTTTACCTGCGACAGCTGGGCGAACACCCAGGCGTTGCCTGGTTCAGGGCGGATGCCATGGCCTTCGCTGAACAGCTGGGCCAGGGCGTAGTCGGCGCTGTTCTGCCCGCCACGGGCGGCGGCCAGCAGATGGTCGACCGCCTTCTGCGGCTCGACGTTGCCCAGGTAGCCGCGGCGGTACAGCTGGCCCAGGTAGTAATGGGCGCTGATTTCGCCGGCATCGGCGGCGGCCTGCAGGTGTTGCTCGGCTTTTGCCGCATCGGCAGGCAGTGTCTTGCCTTCGTAGTACAGGCGCCCCAGTAACAGTTCGGCGCGTGGCTGTTCGGCTTCGCGGCCCTTGTCGATGTAGGCCAGCAACTGGTCGTTGTCGCCCAGTTCGGGGAAGTCGTACACCAGCTGGGCCAGGCTGACCCAGGACGCCGGGTTGGCCGGGGCCACCTGTTCGAGCAGCTCCTTGGCGGTTTTTTCGTCGGTCTGGCCGAGGCTGCGGTCGGCCAGCACCCGGGCAACGCTGTCGACCCGGGTGGCCGGTACTGCGCCGCGGGCGTAGGCGGCCTTGAGCTGATCGAGCAGGGCGGCCTGCTGGTCGGCCTGGCCACGCTTCTGGTACACGGTGGCCAACTCGACGTAGCAGATGTCGGTGGTGTTCAGGGCGGCCTTGCAGATCTTTTCCACTTCGCCCAGATGCTGGTCGTAGGTGCCCTGGGTGCGGTACAGCAGCACCTGGGCCAGGCCCGCTTCCGGGTTGCCGGCGGCGCGCCACTGGTCGATCTGCTGCTGTGCGTTGACCTTGGGGAAGCTCTGCGGATAGGTCAGATAGAGCATCGCCAGCGGGATCAGGGTATTGCTTTCACCTTGCTGGGCGGCGAGCTTGAGC
The DNA here is from genome assembly GCF_000935045.1 of Pseudomonas sp. 10-1B. Lineage (GTDB taxonomy): Bacteria > Pseudomonadota > Gammaproteobacteria > Pseudomonadales > Pseudomonadaceae > Aquipseudomonas. The sequence continues at coordinate 218,503 of NZ_JYKS01000023.1, read as the reverse complement.
AAGGTCTCGGCTTCTTCACGCTCGGCCTGGGTGCTGTCGGGCTTGGCCACCAGCAGGCGGCCAAGGCGCGCCTGGGCACGTGGCGAGGTGGCCGCGGCGGCGCGGTAGGTGGCCTCGGCTTCCTTGACTTGCGCCGGGTCGCGGGTGGCCACCTTGATGTCGGCCAGGCCCACTTGCGCATCGCTGTAGCCCAGGTCGGCCAGGGCCTTGTAGTTGCGTTCGGCCAGCGCCGTGTCACCGCGCTTCATGGCTTCGTTGGCCAGGCGCTGGTCAGGCAGGCCGGCACAGCCGGCCAGGGTGATGGTGATGGCCATGGCCAGGCCACATAGTCCCAGGTTTACTCGCACCCTGTGGGAGCGGGCAAGCCCGCGAATTGGCATGGCCGGCGATGCTGCCCATGCTGGCCTCTTCGCGGGCGAGCCCGCTCCTACATGGTATGTGTTGGTGTCAGAGATCATTGTCCGATCCTCTTACAGACCACGGGCCACGGCTTTGTCGATCAGCCAGTTCAGCGAGGGGCCACGGTCGCTGTTGACCGAAGTAGGGCGCCCGGCCAGTTCAGCCGGCATGGCGCTGTCGGGCTTGATCTGCACGCGGATGTCGGAAGACAGGTCTTCACTGTTGAGGCTGGTGCTGCTGACGATCTGGCCAGTACGCACTTCGTCTTCGCCGGCGACCTGGAAGTTGACCCGGGTACCCGGCTTGACCTCGTCGAACTGGCGGTAGCTGAAGCGTGCCTCGACCATCGGGTTGGTGGTACGTGGGATCAGCTGGAAGATCGGCTGGCCCTTGGCGGCGTACTGGCCGTCGTCCACCAGCTGGCGGGCGACCACGCAATCGCAGGGGCTGGTGAGGGTGCCGGACAGCTGCTTGCCGAACAGCTCTTCGATCTTCGCCGGCTCCAGTTGCGCGTCTTCCAGGTTGCCCTTGAGCATGTCCAGCATGCTGGTGGTGAAGCTGGCCAGTGGCGCACCCTTGGCGATCTGCCCGCCGCTTTCGACCAGGCTGTTGACGGTGCCGTCGCGCGGCATGGTGACGTTGGTGGTCGGTACCGCGACCACGCCGGCTTCGGCATGGCTGACGAAGTACATGCCGTACAGCGACTTGGCGACGAAGCCGAAGGCCGCCACGCCGACCACGAACACGCCGAGGGTGACGGTGACCGCCTTGAGCCGGCCGAAGGCGCTCAGGCCATTGCCACCGTCCTTCTGCTTGCGCGCCTTGGTGAAGTTGTCGCGCTGCAGGGTGCTGAGCACGTCGCCGACGCTGATCAGCTCACCCGACAGGTGCGTGGTGATGATGTGCCGCAAGGTGGCGATGTCGCGTGGTTCGAGGTTCTGGAACTGCGCACCGGTACGGCCGCTGTCGGGGTGGTACGAGCGCACCTGGAACTCGATGTCGATCGACAGCCCCAGGTTGTCGACCACGAACTGCAGGCGCCCGCGCAGCACATCGCCCACCGCCAGCTGTTGCTTGGTATGGAAGCTCAGGCCACCGGCGGACAGGTCATCGACCTTCACTTCGTGGGTCTGGCGCTGGGCGTCCAGGAAACGCAGCTTGGCGGGAATGCGCACCCGGGCATGTTGGCGCTGGGCTTCGGACTCATGCACGACATTGACGTTCACGGCGGTATTCATGGTGGTTTGTTCCTGTTAGATCCGATCCGGGTTGGGCTCACACGACCATGAACAGCACAGCGACGAAGATGCTGGCAGCCGAGAAGGTCATGGTCCGCGAGGACCAGGTGTTGAACCATTGTTGAAAGCTGGCGAGGTCACGCTTGAGGGCAGTGGGCTGACGCGTCCACGACTGTTTGTCGAGGCGGAAGAACACGTAGATCTTCATCAGCGCGCCGATGATCTGGTTGTAATAGAGAATCAGCGGGTAGGCCGGGCCGACGTTGTGGCCGGAGCACAACAGCATGATGGTGAGGATCAGGCGGGTGATGCCGATCCACAGCAGGTACACCAGCAGGAAGCCCAGGCCGAACTTGAGGCTGGCGATCACCGCCACGGTCAGGCCCAGCAGGCTGGTCCACATCGACACGCGCTGGTCGAACAGCACGATGCTGGTGAACAGCCCCAGGCGGTGCAGGCCCAGGCCCAGCGCGCGGGAGTTCTGCCGCAGGTTGTTGCCGTACCAGCGGTACATCAGCTTGCGGCTGGCCTTGAAGAAGCTCTTCTCCGGCGGGTGTTCGACCGTGTTGATGGCGGCGTCCGGCACGTAGAAGGTGTCGTAGCCCAGGCGCATCAGGCTGAACCAGCTGGACTTGTCGTCACCGGTGAGGAACTTGAAGCGGCCCAGGCGCCAGTGCATCAGCGAGTCGCTTTCGACGTCGGCGATGAACTCAGGGTTGGTCACCACGCTGGCGCGGAACATCGACATGCGCCCGGTCATGGTCAGCACGCGCTTGGACAGGGCCATCGAGCACATGTTGATGTGGCGCTGGGCGAAGCGCAGCTTGTGCCACTCGCTCATGATGTAGCCGCCACGCACTTCGCAGAACTCGTTGGTGGTCAGGCCGCCGACGTTGGGGAACAGCTTGAACCATGGCACGGTCTTGCGCACCACGCCATCGGCCAGCACGGTGTCGCCGTCGATCACCGCCACCACGGCGTTCTCGTCCGGCAGCATGCGCGAGATGGCACGGAAGCCGTAGGCCAGGCCATCGCGCTTGCCGGTACCGGCGATGCGCACGATGTCCAGCTTCACGTGGGCGGGTGGGTTGTACTTGGCCCACAGGCTTTTCACCAGCAGTTCATCGGACATTTCCACCAGCGAGCAGACCACGGTGGTGGGGAAGCCACAGTTGATCGCCTCGCGGATCACCGAGCTGTACACCTGGGCGGTGGTCAGCGCTTCGATACGGAAGCTGGTCACCATCAGGTACACGTGGGACGGGTCGGCGGCCTGGCCCATTTTCCGCACCTTGCGGCGCAGGTACGGGTACACGCCGTAGAGGAAGATCATGCCGCGGATGAAATGGGTGGCGCCCATGGAATAGCGCCAGATGCCGACTGCGCCGACCAGGAAGATGAAGTGCTTCGACTGTGAGTCGAAGATATCGGCTGGCAGGGCCAGGGCGATCAGCATGAGCAGGCTCATGTAGAGCAGCCACCCGGCGCACTGCAACAGCACTGTCTGGAGCCTTTGCATGTTCAGCATCCGTCGAGAATTCGGAAAGGGAGGGCGACGCAAGTGGGGAGGCTTGCGTCGCCCGGCCGAGCACTTACCAGCAGATGCCTTCGGTACGGCTGGTGGCGCAGGTCGGTTTGCTCATGAAGCCGACCAGGTCGATCACGTGCTTGCCGGCTGGCGCCTGCTGGGCCAGTGCGCGGAACTGCTCGTCACGGTTGCCGAGGACGATGATGTCGGCGTTGTCGATCACCTTCTGGAAGTCGCCGTTGAGCAGCGACGACACGTGCGGGATCTTCGACTCGATGTAGTCCTTGTTGGCGCCGTGGACACGGGCGTACTGGACGTTCTCGTCGTAGATGTCCAGCTGGTAGCCCTTGCCGATCAGGCGCTCGGCCAGTTCCACCAGCGGGCTTTCGCGCAGGTCGTCGGTGCCGGCCTTGAAGCTCAGGCCAAGCAGGGCGACCTTGCGTTTGTCGTGGGCTTCGATCAGGGCGAAGGCGTTCTGCACTTGCGATTCGTTGCTGCGCATCAGCGAGTCGAGCAGCGGTGCACGCACATCGAGGCTGGCGGCGCGGTAGGTGAGGGCGCGTACGTCCTTGGGCAGGCACGAGCCGCCGAAGGCGAAGCCAGGGCGCATGTAGTACTGGGACAGGTTCAGCGCCTTGTCCTGGCAGACCACGTCCATCACCTCACGGCCATCGACGCCGACGGCCTTGGCGATGTTGCCGATTTCGTTGGCGAAGGTGACCTTGGTGGCATGCCACACGTTGCAGGTGTACTTGATCATCTCGGCCACTTCGACCGGCTTGCGGATGATCGGCGCGTCCAGCTCTTCGTACAGGGCCTGCAGGACGTCGCCGCTGGCGCTGTCCAGTTCACCGATGACGGTCATCGGCGGCTGGTCGTAGTCCTTGATCGCGGTGCTTTCACGCAGGAATTCCGGGTTGACCGCGACACCGAAGTCGACACCGGCCTTTTTGCCCGAGCAGTCCTCGAGGATCGGGATGACCACGTTCTTGACCGTGCCCGGCAGTACGGTGCTGCGCACCACGATGGTGTGGCGGCTGGTCTTGTCACGCAGCACGTAGCCGATTTCGCGGCACACCGACTCGATGTACTCCAGGCCCAGGTCGCCGTTCTTCTTGCTGGGCGTACCCACGCAGATCATCGACACGTCGCTGGCACGGATGGCTTCAGCGAAGTCGGTAGTACCGCGCAGGCGGCCATTGGCGATGCCCTGTTGCAGCAGTGCTTCCAGGCCAGGTTCGACGATGGGCGACTTGCCCTGGTTGATCAGGTCGATCTTGGTGCTGGACACGTCCACACCGATCACTTCATGGCCACGCGCCGTCAGGCAGCCTGCACAGACTGCACCTACATAACCCAAACCAAAGATGCTGATACGCATCGCTATCACCTCATGTGTTTATCACGCCAGCGCCTCCGGGAAGCGCCGGGCTGGGTTGATTAACAACAGTTTTTGGGCGCACGGCTCCATGGCGAATGCACACTTCGCCGAGCGCAGGCAAAATAAATCTGGAGCGCAAAAGTTATGCACTCAAAGTTGGCAGTAAAAAGCCATCAACTAAAAAACGTGCCCTGAAATGCAGCCGTCTTTATTGCAAAGCGCTACGTGGCGCGTTGCTGTGCTTGTTTTTTCAAGTGGAAAAATCCTTTGAAATCAACCACTAGGACGATTTGTAAGGGGCGCGTCTCTCCTCCGTGGACAGGGATTTCGGATAAAACCGTAATGCCTGTCGAAGTTATCGAGGCGGGTAGTGGATACCTGCCATTGTCATCTGTAAGTCATCTCTCACAACCCGCAGGCAGGAAAATCGTTACGGCACTATGAGCGATTGGTCGTAGCAGAAGTTCCTGGCTGAGTTTCGCCCGAATGAAAGATTTCTAAATATTTATTCAGTTGTGAACAGTTTCACTTTGATAGCACACGAGTGTTTTACCCCCGTGTATCAAGGGTGAGACTGTTACGAGATATTTTTATGCCAGCATCGAAAAAATTTTCCCAAAATTCGTCAAAAAACCTATGAGCGGTCTTATGGCGTTTTGCGATAAGGATAGGTTCGTCTGATTTTTGGCGTCAGTTTTGTGGCGCGATGGCGAGATGAAGCGTGCCCTGTTGCGGGGCAGGGAAGGGATGTTTCATGGCTACGGGCCTCTTCGCGGGTAAACCCGCTCCTACAGGTGTAACGCATTACCTGTAGGAGCGGGTTTACCCGCGAAGAGGGCCGTGCAGGCTTACTCAGCAGGATGATCGCGCAGGAACACCAAGTGATCCGGCTTGGACTGCTCGGCACTGTAGTAGTACCCCTGCACATCGAACTGCTTGAGCTGCTCCGGGTCGCTGATGCGTTGCTGGATGACGAAGCGGCTCATCATGCCGCGGGCTTTCTTGGCGTAGAAGCTGATGATCTTGTATTGGCCGTTCTTCAGGTCCTTGAAGTCGACATTGATCACCCGGGCCTTCAAGGCACTGCGTTTGACCGCACTGAAGTACTCGTTGCTGGCCAGGTTCAGCAGCACGTCATCACCCTGCTCAGCCAGCGCCTGGTTCAGCCATTCGCTGATGCGCGTGCCCCAGAAGGCGTACAGGTCCTTGCCGCGGGCGTTGGCCAGCTTGGTGCCCATCTCCAGGCGGTAGGGCTGCATCAGGTCGAGCGGGCGTAGCAGGCCGTACAGGCCCGAGAGCATGCGCAGGTGGTCTTGCGCATAGCTGAAGTCATCCTCGCCCAGGCTCTCGGCGTCGAGGCCGGTGTACACGTCACCCTTGAACGCCAGCAGTGCCTGCTTGGCATTGGCCGGGGTGAAGTCCGGGGTCCAGCTGCCGAAGCGCGCGGCATTCAGCCCGGCAAGCTTGTCGGACAGGTGCATCAGTTCGCTGATCTGCGCCGGCGACAGTTCGCGCAGCTGCTGGATCAGTTCCTGGGAGTCGTCCAGGTACTGGGGCAGGGTGAAACGCTCGGTCACCGGCGGGGTGTCGTAGTCGAGGGTCTTGGCGGGGGAAATCACCGTCAGCATCGGGTCGGCTCCTGGCATCGTTGGCCGGGGATTCTACGGGTTGGGCGGTGCAAGTCCAAACTATGGCGACGATAGTCACAGACCATGGGGCGGCGCAGGCGCTATAGTGCGCGTTTCGCCGTTGCGGAGCCTTCTACCGTGCGCATTGCCTCTGCCTTGCTGGCCGCTCTGCTGAGCCTGGCCGTGCAAGCCGCCCCTTCACCCCAGGTAAGCCTGGACCGCAGCCTGTGGCCCGAGCAACTGGACAGCCCGGCGCTGTTCGATGTGGCCTCGCGGGCTGAAATCCTCTCGTTCGCCCAGGTGCTGCACGAAAGCGAGCAACTGGACGATGCGGCGCTGGCGGCGCGGCTGGGGCTGCGGCAGATCAACCTGCAGAAGGTGCGCCAGGTTCGGGCGCGCATGTGGCAGCGCTTGTGGCAGGGCTATCAACAGGCGCAGCGCAGTTGCGAGCAGGATGCCTCGTTCTGCTACCCGGTGACGTCTATGGCTGATTTGCGCACCCAAGCGGCGACGTTCGCCGCCGATGTCGGCACGTTCTATACCGGCTGGATCGAACCAAGCCATCAGTTCCATGTACGCTACCTGGACGAGCAACTGCGCAAGGCGGCGTTGCTGCCACAGACCAGCAGTGAGGTGCAGCGGCTGTCTGCGCGCGAGCGCAATGGTGAAGAACTGAACGACCGCATGTTCCTGCTGACCTTCGTCGGCGGGCCCGGGCCTGCTGGCGGCAATACCGATCTGCTGACCGCTTACCTGCGTCGACAGAAGCTGGACGGTACCTTCTTCGTGCTTGGCAACCGCCTGCAGCAACGCCGCGACAGCGGGACGGCGCATGCCTTGCGCCAGCTTTATGGTGGGCAGTGCGTGGGTATCCAGGGTTGGGAATACCGTTCCCATGCCCAATGGACCGGCTGGCAGGACTCGCTGCGGCGCAGCCAGGCGCGGGTGCAGGCAGATCTTTCGGACCAATATGTGCCGCTGTTCCGCCCGCCTTATGGCCAGCGCCGGGCCGATGGCGAAGCCTTCATGGCCAGCCAGCAGTTGCGGGTGTCGTTATGGGATATCGATGCCCAGGATGATGGCGCACTGAGCGCGCAGGCCTCGGCGCAGCGGGTGCTGACCCTGATGTTGCTATGGCGCAAGGGGGTGATCCAGTTCCATGACAGCTTGCCCAAGGCCCAGCCGGCGGTGGAGTGGCTACTGCGTAATACCGCACAGAGCGGGATTGGCTGGGAGGATTGCCGGGAATATGGATATCGCGAATAGAGGGTGTGACTTTTGACTGTAGTCCCGTCTGGCTTCGCCGCCAAGGCCTCTTCGTCAATCGGAAAAATAAACTTCAAAAACGCGTAAAAATGCTTTTTTCGGTCATGGTTTTTGCGGTATGAAGAAACCAGACAGCCGATTCCTGCAGCACAGGTGGCGTCATCCAGGCCCACCTTGGCAGGTTCGCTTCCCGCCCGTAACAACGCGGATACGGGAGGACCGGCAGTCACTTTGCGGCGTAACAGACCACGCCGTGTGGCTTCGACATAAGGTGACCGAGTATGGATGACCAAGGACGCAACCCTTCCTCCAGCAAGCCAATCCTGTATGTGCTCGATACCAACGTCCTGATTCACGACCCCAACGCATTGCTCAACTTCGAGGAGCACCACGTCGCCATCCCGATGACGGTGCTGGAGGAACTCGACAAGCTCAAGACCGGTAAACAGACCATTGCCGCAGAATGCCGCCAGGCCATCCGCCTGATCGACCAGACCCTCGGGGACGCTTCGCCCAGCGATGTCGAGCAGGGCGTGCCGATCCAGCGTAACAAGAGCGGGCCCAAGGGCTTCCTGTCGATCCTGATGAGCCCGCGCAACGAACCGAGCAAGTTGCTGCCGGAAAACCTCAACGACAACATCATCATCAACACCCTGCTCGAAGTACGCAGCCGGCGCACCGATCTGGACGTGGTGCTGGTCACCAAAGACATCAACATGCGCCTGAAGGCGCGCGCTTGCGGCATCGCGGCCGAAGACTACAGTACCGACCAACTGGTCGACGACGTTTCCTTGCTGTCCAAGGGCTACCATTCGGTCACCGGCTCGTTCTGGGACCGGGTGAGCAAGGTCGATACCCGCCAGGAGCGTGGCCGTACCTGGCACCGTGTGCAAATGATCGACAACCTGCCGGCAGTGCATATCAACGAGTTCATCATCGATGAGCAGGGCTTCGTCGGCTGGATCAAGGGCATCCGCAACGATGAGCTGCTGTTGCTCGACCTGCACCAGGAGCCGCTGCTGCACCAGGAAGCCTGGGGCCTGAAGCCACGCGACATTCATCAGAGCCTGGCGCTGTTCGCCCTGCTCGACCCGGATATCCACCTGGTCAACCTGACCGGTGCCGCCGGTTCCGGCAAGACCATCCTGGCCCTGGCCGCGGCCATCGAACAGACCATGGTCAGCAAGCGCTACCGGCGCATCATCGCCACCCGCAGCGTGCAGGGGCTGGACCAGGAGATCGGCTTCCTGCCAGGTACCGAGGCCGAGAAGATGGAGCCCTGGCTGGGTGCTATCACCGACAACCTCGAAGCCTTGCACATGGATGATGAAAGCACCCATGGCAGCGTCGAGTACATCCTTGAACGCGTGCCGTTGCAGTTCAAGTCGCTGAACTATATCCGTGGCCGTAGCTTCCAGCAGAGCCTGATCCTGATCGACGAGTGCCAGAACCTGACGCCGCACCAGATGAAAACCATCATCACCCGTGCCGGCTCCGGGTCCAAGGTGGTCTGCCTGGGCAACCTGGCGCAGATCGACACCCCCTACCTGTCCGCGACCAGCTCGGGCCTGACCTACCTGACCGAGCGCTTCAAGGACTTCCCCCATGGCGTGCACATCACCCTGCAGGGCGTGCCCCGTTCGGTGCTGGCCGAGTACGCCGAGTCGCATCTGTAACCTTCCCCGGCCTCTTCGCGGGCCTGCCCGCTCCTACAGGATCTGCATTCTACCTGTAGGAGCGGGCTTGCCCGCGAAGAGGCCGGGCCTGCCGATACATTCCTCTGCTCAAACCTGACTCACAGGTTTACACTGCAGGTTCCCTTCACAGGAGCAGAGCAGTGCTGACACATCTTGATTCCCAGGGGCGCGCCAACATGGTCGACGTCACTGAAAAGGCCGTGACCGAGCGCGAGGCCATTGCCGAGGCACGGGTGCGCATGTTGCCGCAGACCTTGCAGATGATCGTCGACGGTGAACACCCCAAGGGCGATGTGTTCGCCGTGGCTCGCATTGCCGGGATCCAGGCGGCGAAAAAGACCAGCGACCTGATCCCGCTGTGCCATCCGCTGATGCTGACCAGCGTCAAGGTCGAGCTCAGCGCCGAGGGTCAGGACGCTGTGCGTATCGTCGCCCGCTGCAAGCTGGCCGGGCAGACCGGTGTCGAGATGGAGGCGCTGACCGCTGCCAGCGTTGCCGCGCTGACCATCTACGACATGTGCAAGGCCGTGGATAAGGGCATGGTCATCGAGCAGGTGCGCCTGCTGGAAAAACTCGGCGGCAAGAGCGGCCACTACAAGGTGCAGGCGTGATGAAGGTCAAGGTGATGTACTTCGCTCGTTACCGCGAACTGCTGGGTGTGGATGCCGAGCGTTTGGCGGGTGAGTTCAAGGTTGTCGAAGATGTGCGCCAGGCGTTGATAGGCAAGGGCGGGCAGTATGAGGTACTGGCCGAACAGAACCTGATGTGCGCGCGCAACGAAGAGCTGTGCAAGCTCGATGAGCCGCTGGAAGAGGGCGATGAAGTGGCGTTCTTCCCGCCGGTGACCGGAGGCTGAACATGACAGTGCGAGTGCAGGAAGGCACGTTCGACCCGGGGGCCGAAACCAATGCCATGCATGCGGCCAACGTCGGTGTGGGCGCGGTGGTCGGTTTTGTCGGCTATGTGCGGGATTTCAATGATGGTCGCGATGTAGCGGGGATGTTCCTTGAGCACTACCCGGGCATGACCGAAAAGGCCCTGGCCAAGATCGTGGTCGAGGCCGAGCAGCGCTGGCCGTTGCTCAAGGTGGAAGTGTTGCACCGTATCGGCGCGCTGGAGCCGGGCGAGCCGATCGTGTTCGTCGGTGTGGCCAGTGCCCATCGGCAGGCGGCGTTCGATGCCTGCAATTTCATCATGGACTACCTGAAGACCCGGGCGCCGTTCTGGAAGAAGGAGAATACCCAGGAAGGGCCGAGGTGGGTGGAAGGCAGGCAGAGTGACCAGGATGCCGCTGAGCGCTGGTAGGTATTTGCTTGATGGCCGGGGCTTCGCCCCGGTTCGCGGGCTTGCCCGCTCCCACAGGTACCGCACAGCTTCTGGAACCTGTGCAGTACCTGTGGGAGCGGGCAAGCCCGCGAAAAATCCAACACTAATCAGTGATGCTTGCGCGGCACCGGCTTCAGTAGCTCATCCGGCGGCATCTCGCACTTGATCTTGCGCCCCAGCAGTTCTTCGATCGCTGGCAACTGATACGAATCATCCTCCCCGGCAAAGCTGATCGACACGCCACTGGTCCCCGCACGGCCGGTCCGGCCAATGCGGTGCACATAGTCGTCCGGGTCTTCCGGCAGGGTGAAGTTGATCACGTGGCTGATGCCATCGATATGGATGCCGCGCCCGGCCACGTCGGTGGCCACCAGCACGGTGATGCGCCCTTCGCGGAAGCTTTCCAGGGTACGGATACGCTTGTGCTGCGGCACGTCACCCGACAGCTGGGCGGCATTGATGCCGTCGCGCACCAGTTTTTCCTCGATGCGCCGCACTTCGTCCTTGCGGTTGGCGAACACCATCACCCGTTCCCACTTGTTCTGGGTCACCAGGTTGTACAGCAGCTTGTACTTGTCGCTGCCGGCTACCGCATACACGTGCTGCTCGACCGTTTCGCTGGCCACGTTCTCCGGCTCGATCTCGACGATGGCCGGGTTGGTGGTCCACTGCTTGGCCAGGTTCATCACGTCGTCGGTGAAGGTGGCGGAGAACAGCAGGGTCTGGCGCTCGCTTTTCGGCGGCGTCTGGCGAATGATCTGGCGGACCTGGGGGATGAAGCCCATGTCGAGCATGCGGTCGGCCTCGTCCAGCACCATCACCTCGACCATGTCCAGGTGCACCTCGCCGCGCTGGTTGAAGTCCAGCAGGCGGCCCGGGGTGGCCACCAGGATGTCGCAGTGACGCGCTTCCAGGGCCTTGAGCTGCTTGTCGAAGTCCATGCCGCCGACGAAGCTCATCACGTTCAGGCCGGTGTACTTGGTCAGGGCAACGGCATCCTTGGCGATCTGCACCACCAGCTCGCGGGTGGGGGCGATGATCAGCGCGCGTGGCTCGCCCATGTAGCGTTCCTTGGGCGGTGGCGTCTGCTGCAACTGGGAAATGATCGAGATCAGGAAGGCCGCGGTCTTGCCGGTGCCGGTCTGGGCCCGGCCGATGGCGTCCTGGCCACGCAGGGTGTAGCCCAGCACCTGGGCCTGGATCGGCGTGCAGTACGGGAAGCCCAGGTCGTGGATGGCGTGCATCAGCTCGTTGGACAGCTTGAAGTCGTGGAAGCGGGTCTTGCCTTCCTGCGGCTCGACCACGAAGTCTTCCGGCTTCCACAGGCTGGCCTGTGGCTTGGGTTTGCGCTCGCGACGCGGTTTGTCCCTGGCCGGTTTGTCGGCCGGTGGCGTAACGGCGGCAGGCTGTTCAGCCTTGGGCGCGGGCTTGGCGCGTGGGGCGGCCGGTTTTGCTGCGGGCGGTGCCTCGCTGGCGGGCGTTGGCGCAGGCGGCGTCACGCTGGCAGCAGGAGCGACGGCCTGTGGCGCGGCGTCTCCCTTGCCGAATATTTTCTTGAGTGCCTTGAGCACGATCGTCTCATCAACTGGTTAAGGAATGTACGCCGGGCAGTGTAATGCAAGATTCGGGCGCGGCGTAGTGGAATAGCCTCACAACTACAGGTACAAGCGGCTACGGCTCATTGCAGTTGCCTGGCCAGCCAGTCGTGGATGTCGTTCAACTCTTCGACCACCACTTCGTGTTCCATCGGGTATTCGTGCCAGCGGGCGGCAACGCCCCAGGTGTTCAGGTACTCGAAGGCGGTGCGGCCCATGGCCGGGATCACCACCGGATCGTGCACGCCGTGCAGGCACAGGGCCGGGGTGCGTTGCTGGCAGGCGCTCAGCTGATGGCTGTCGGTGAAGGTCGGGGCGTAGGTGGACAGGGCGATCACCCCGCCCAGCGCCTCTTGCCACTTTATATAGGCAGTGTGCAGCACCACCGCGCCACCCTGGGAGAAACCGGCGAGGAAGATCCGCGACAAGCTGATGCCTTTGGCCTGTTCGGCCTTGATCAGGGCAATGACCTGTTCGGCCGATTCTTCCAGCTGCGCTTCGTCGATGGCGCGGGCCGGGGTCATGGCCTTGATGTCATACCAGCTGGGCATGACATAGCCGCCGTTGATGGTCACCGGGCGGGTCGGCGCCTGGGGCATGACGAAACGGGTGCTGAGCAGGCGTTCCTGCATGAATTCGGCCACTGGTAGGAAGTCGTAACGGTCGGCCCCCAGGCCGTGCAACCAGATCACACAGGCGTCAGCGGTTTTCTGGGGTTCGAGAATCAGCGGATTGGTCATGACTGCTCCGAAAGTGTGCGGGTCTTGTTATGGCGTGCGTGAAAAGAAGGCGCAGGAAATGATTGTCGGAAAAAGAATGTCGCAACGATACAACTTTCCCTACTTGACGAGCACTTAAACGCTCCAGCCAGTAAATTTGGTACGCGCTTTGCAGTTCAACCTCCGATGCAAAGGGCAGGCCGTGACGGTAACACCCTTTGTAAGCGAAGGCTGTCACAGAACAGCCCATTGCGCCAATTGACCCAATAACAAGCCAATACGGGTCGGATACGCCTCAAAAGGGTGCGGTGCAATTCCGGCTCGATACAACAAGAGCGATTTGGAGGTTGTGAATGAAGATGTTGAAAACCACCCTGGCAGTCCTGACCGCTGCCGCCGCGCTGGGCGCCGTGAGCAACGCCCAGGCCGGCGCTACCCTCGATGCGGTAAAGAAGAAGGGCTTCGTCCAGTGTGGCGTGAGCGACGGTCTTCCAGGCTTCTCGGTACCTGATGCGCAGGGCAAGATCGTCGGTATCGATGCCGATGTCTGCCGCGCTGTGGCCGCCGCCGTGTTCGGCGACGCGACCAAGGTCAAGTTCAGCCAGCTCAACGCCAAGGAACGCTTCACCGCCCTGCAATCGGGTGAAGTCGACGTGCTGTCGCGCAACACTACCTGGACCAGCTCGCGCGATGCCGGCATGGGCCTGGTGTTCGCCGGTGTCACCTACTACGACGGTGTCGGTTTCCTGGTCAACAAGAAGCTGGGTGTTTCCAGTGCCAAGGAACTCGATGGCGCCACCATCTGCATCCAGGCCGGCACCACCACCGAGCTGAACGTGTCGGACTTCTTCCGCGCCAATGGCCTGAAGTACACCCCGATTACCTTCGACACCTCCGATGAGAGCGCCAAGTCGCTGGAGTCGGGCCGTTGCGACGTACTGACTTCGGACAAGTCGCAGCTGTTCGCCCAGCGTTCCAAGCTGGCCGCGCCGACCGAGTACGTGGTCCTGCCGGAAACCATCTCCAAGGAGCCGCTGGGCCCGGTGGTGCGTAAAGGCGACGAAGAATGGTTCAGCATCGTCAAGTGGACCCTGTTCGCCATGCTCAACGCCGAAGAGGCGGGCATCACCTCGAAGAACGTCGAGGCCGAGGCCAAGGCCACCAAGAACCCGGACGTTGCCCGTCTGCTGGGCGCCGATGGCGAGTATGGCAAGGACCTCAAGCTGCCCAAGGACTGGGTAGTGCAGATCGTCAAGCAAGTCGGCAACTACGGCGAAGTGTTCGAGAAGAATCTGGGCCAGAGCACCGACCTGAAGATCGACCGTGGCATGAACGCCCTGTGGAACAACGGCGGCATCCAGTACGCGCCACCTGTGCGCTGATGGCTGCACCCTGCGGCGGCATCCCGCCGCCGCAGGCTGTTCGGAACCCTACTTTCCGGGGCATTTCATGCAAAATCGAATCGGCGCACAAAAGGGGTTATCCCTGAGCGATCCACGTGTGCGCGCGTGGCTGTTCCAGATTCTCACGATAGCCTTCGTGGTCGGTCTGGGCTGGTACCTGTTCCACAACACGCAAACCAACCTGCAACACCGGGGTATCACCTCGGGCTTCGACTTCCTCGACCGCAGTGCCGGCTTCGGCATCGCCCAGCACCTGATCCCCTACGTGGAATCCGACAGCTATGCGCGGGTGTTCGTCATCGGCCTGCTCAATACCCTGCTGGTGACCTTCATTGGCGTCATTCTGGCGACCATCCTCGGCTTCATCATCGGGGTGGCGCGGTTATCGCCGAACTGGATGATCAACAAGCTGGCGACCGTGTATGTGGAAACTTTCCGCAATATCCCGCCATTGCTGCAGATCCTGTTCTGGTACTTTGCCGTGTTCCTGACCCTGCCGGGACCGCGGGGCAGCATCAACATCGACGACATGTTCTTCATCAGCAACCGCGGCCTGAACATGCCCGGCGCGTCCATGGCCGACGGTTTCTGGCCGTTCGTGATTGCCCTGGCCTTGGCACTGCTGGCCATCGTGGCGATGGTGCGGTATGCCAACAAGCGCTTCGACGAGACCGGCGTGCCGTTCCACAAGTTCTGGGCAGGGCTGGCGCTATTCATCGCCATCCCCGGTCTGAGCGTGCTGTTGTTCGGCAACCCGGTGACTTGGGAGGTGCCGCAGCTCAAGGGCTTCAACTTCGTCGGTGGCTGGGTACTGATCCCCGAGTTGCTGGCGCTGACTCTGGCGCTGACTATCTATACGGCCGCCTTTATCGCCGAGATCGTGCGTTCCGGTATCCGTTCGGTCAGCCATGGCCAGACCGAGGCCGCGCGCTCGCTGGGCCTGCGTGAGGGCCCGACCCTGCGCAAGGTGATCATCCCCCAGGCACTGCGGGTGATCATTCCACCGCTGACCAGCCAGTACCTGAACCTGGCGAAGAACTCGTCGCTGGCGGCCGGTATCGGCTACCCGGAGATGGTCTCGCTGTTCGCCGGTACGGTGCTCAACCAGACCGGCCAGGCCATCGAGGTGATCGCGATCACCATGAGTGTCTATCTCGCCATCAGCATCAGCATTTCGCTGCTGATGAACTGGTACAACAAGCGCATTGCGCTGATCGAGCGGTGAGGATACGCCCGTGAATGCCCATGTTTTCAAACCCGACATGCCGCCACCGGTGAAAACCGTCGGCGTGCTCGCATGGATGCGTGCCAATCTGTTCTCCAACTGGCTCAACACGCTGCTGACCCTGTTCGCCATCTACCTGGTATGGCTGATCGTGCCACCGCTGCTGCAGTGGGCGTTGCTCGATGCCAACTGGGTCGGCACCACCCGCGCCGACTGCACCAAGGAGGGCGCCTGCTGGGTGTTCGTGCAGCAGCGCTTCGGCCAGTTCATGTACGGCTATTACCCGGCCGAGCTGCGCTGGCGCGTCGACCTGACCGTGTGGCTTGCCGTGCTCGGCGCCGCGCCATTGTTCATCAAGCGTTTCCCGCGCAAGGCCTTCTACGGTCTGGGCTTCCTGGTGCTGTACCCGGTACTGGCCTACACCCTGCTGCACGGTGGCTACCTGGGCCTGGAAAGCGTACCGACCAGCCAATGGGGCGGGCTGATGCTGACCCTGGTGATCGCCACTGTGGGTATTGTCGGCGCCTTGCCGCTGGGCATCCTGCTGGCCCTGGGGCGGCGTTCGCGGATGCCGGCGGTGAAGGTGGTGTGCGTCACCTTCATCGAGTTCTGGCGCGGCGTGCCGCTGATCACCGTGCTGTTCATGTCGTCGGTGATGCTGCCGTTGTTCCTGCCCGAAGGCATGAGCTTCGACAAGCTGCTGCGGGCGATGATCGGCGTGATCCTGTTCCAGTCGGCGTACATCGCCGAAGTAGTGCGTGGCGGCTTGCAGGCCATCCCCAAGGGCCAGTATGAAGCCGCTGCGGCCATGGGCCTGGGCTACTGGCGCTCGATGGGCCTGGTGATCCTGCCGCAGGCGCTCAAGCTGGTGATCCCCGGCATCGTCAACACCTTCATTGCCCTGTTCAAGGATACCAGCCTGGTGATCATCATCGGCCTGTTCGACCTGCTGAACAGCGTCAAGCAAGCCGCCGCCGACCCGGCCTGGCTGGGCATGGCCACCGAGGGCTACGTGTTCGCCGCCCTGGTGTTCTGGATTTTCTGTTTCGGTATGTCCCGCTACTCCATGCACCTGGAGCGCAAGCTGGACACTGGCCACAAGCGTTAGGAGTTTCGAAATGAGTGAAGCGATCAAGCAGCCTGCCGGCCCTGAAGGCATCATCCAGATGCAGGGTGTGAACAAGTGGTACGGCCAGTTCCATGTGCTCAAGGACATCAACCTGAACGTGCGCCAGGGCGAGCGCATCGTGCTGTGCGGGCCGTCGGGCTCGGGCAAGTCCACCACCATCCGTTGCCTCAACCGCCTGGAAGAGCACCAGCAAGGGCGCATCGTGGTCGATGGCGTCGAGCTGACCAACGACCTCAAGCAGATCGAGGCCATCCGCCGCGAGGTGGGCATGGTGTTCCAGCACTTCAACCTGTTCCCGCACCTGAGCATCCTGGAGAACTGCACCCTGGCGCCGATGTGGGTGCGCAAGATGCCACGGCGCAAGGCCGAGGAAATTGCCATGCACTACCTGGAGCGGGTGCGTATTCCGGAGCAGGCGCACAAGTACCCGGGGCAGTTGTCTGGCGGCCAGCAGCAGCGAGTGGCGATTGCCCGCGCGTTGTGCATGAAACCGAAGATCATGCTGTTCGACGAACCGACCTCGGCGCTGGACCCAGAGATGGTCAAGGAAGTGCTCGATACCATGGTCGGCCTGGCCGAGGATGGCATGACCATGCTCTGCGTGACCCACGAGATGGGCTTTGCCCGCACCGTGGCGAACCGGGTGATCTTCATGGATAAAGGCGAGATCGTGGAGCAGGCGGCGCCGGATGACTTCTTCGACCGGCCGCGTAGCGACCGGACCAAGTTGTTCCTCAGCCAGATCCTGCATTGATGTAAAAAGGGCTGCTGACGCGGTCCACTGTGGGAGCGGCCTTGTGTCGCGATAGGGCCGCAAGGCGGCCCCGGGGATAAATGCTGCGAAGCTGAAATCCTGGGGCCGCTACGCGCCCCATCGCGACGCAAGGCCGCTCCCACAGGATTGCGGAACGGCTCCAGGCCTCAGGTTTACTTCTCTTCTTGCGTTGCCGCTGGCGCTGGCGGCGGCCGCAGCCCCACCTCGGCAATCAGCTTCAACTGCTGCCCATTGCGCATCACCTCGATGCTGATCTTCTCGTTGGGCTTGATCCGTGCCACCTGGTTCATCGACTTGCGTCCGTCACCGGCTGGTTCGCCATTGATACTCAAGATCACGTCACCCAGCTGCAGCCCGGCCTTGGCCGCCGGCCCTTCGCGGAAGATACCCGCCACCACGATGCCCGGGCGGTCCTTCATGCCGAACGACTCGGCCAGCTCCTGGCTCAGCGGCTGCACTTCGATGCCCAGCCAGCCACGGATCACCTGGCCGTGCTCGATGATCGACTTCATTACTTCCAGCGCCAGTTTCACCGGGATGGCGAAGCCGATGCCTTGCGAGCCGCCCGACTTGGAGAAGATCGCCGTGTTGATGCCGATCAGGTTGCCGTTGGCATCGACCAGCGCGCCGCCGGAGTTGCCCGGGTTGATCGCCGCGTCGGTCTGGATGAAGTCTTCGTAGTTGTTCAGGCCCAGCTGGTTGCGGCCGGTGGCGCTGATGATGCCCATGGTCACGGTCTGGCCGACGCCGAACGGGTTGCCGATGGCCAGCGACACGTCACCGATGTGGATGGTGTCGGAACGGCCGATGGTGATGGCGGGCAGGCTCTTCAGGTCGATCTTCAGCACCGCGAGGTCGGTTTCCGGGTCGCTGCCGATCACCCGCGCCAAGGTTTCGCGGCCATCCTTCAGCGCCACGACGATCTGGTCGGCACCGCTGGTGACGTGGTTGTTGGTCAGCAGATAGCCCTCGGGGCTCATGATCACCGCCGAACCCAGGCTCGACTCCCAACGGCGCTGCTTGGGCAGGTTGTCGCCGAAGAAGCGGCGGAACTGCGGGTCTTCGAACAGCGGGTGGGCGCTCTTGTTCACCACCTTGGTGGTGTACAGGTTGACCACCGCCGGCGCAGCCAGGGTCACCGCGTCGGCGTAGGACACTGGGCCTTGCATGATCCGCGTGGTCTGCGGCGCCTGTTGCAGGTTGACGTCCTGGCTGGGCAGGCCGACCCATTCCGGAAAGCGCTGGATGATCAGCATGGCGATCAGTACGCCAGTAAGCAGGGGCCAGCCAAAATAACGCAAAGCCTTGAACATGAACGAATCCTGGAAAGAGCGGGGCCAGCGGCCGCGCGGTGGGGCATGAACGCGCGCGATCATACACCGGTTCCCCCAGTGCCGGCGACGGCCCATAATGGCCGGCATTATACGGGCGTTGCATGCGCGTTGTGCCCGAGAAAAATGCAGATTTCGAGGAGATTTTCATGGCCGTCGCTCTCAACACCCTGGTCGAGGAAGCCGAGCGTTACCTGGGCAGCGCGAAGATCCAGGATTATTGCCCCAATGGCCTGCAGGTCGAAGGCCGGCCGCAGGTCAGCCGCATCGTCAGTGGCGTTACTGCCAGCCAGGCATTGCTGGATGCGGCGGTCGAAGCCGAAGCCGACCTGGTGCTGGTGCACCATGGCTACTTCTGGAAGGGCGAGAACCCATGCATCACCGGCATTCGCCAGCGCCGCCTGAAGACCTTGCTGAACAACGATATCAGCCTGCTGGCATTCCACCTGCCGCTGGACGTGCATCCCGAGGTAGGTAACAACGTGCAGCTGGCGCGGCAACTGGACATCACCGTCGAAGGGCCGCTGGACCCGGAGAACCCCAAGGTGGTCGGGCTGGTCGGTTCGCTGGCCGAGCCGATGACCGCCCGCGATTTTGCCCGGCGGGTGCAGGAAGTACTGGGGCGTGAGCCGCTGCTGGTCGAGGGCGAGCAGATGATCCGCCGGGTCGGTTGGTGCACCGGGGGCGGGCAGGGCTACATCGACACGGCGATCGCGGCCGGGGTGGACCTGTACCTTACCGGTGAGGCGTCGGAGCAGACCTATCACAGCGCACGCGAGAATGGCGTCAGCTTCATTGCCGCCGGGCACCATGCCACCGAGCGCTATGGGGTGCAGGCGCTGGGTGATTACCTGGCGCGGCGGTTTGCCGTGGAGCACCTGTTCATCGATTGCCCGAATCCGATCTGACCTTACTGGCCTCATCGCCGGCAAGCCAGCTCCCACAGGTGCTGCACATGACATGAAGCCCATGCGGTCGAGGTGGGAGCTGGCTTGCCGGCGATTGGGCCGCAAAGCGGCCCCAATACCAGCCAAACCCCCAGTCATATCGTTAGACTTTTTCGATCTAGCCGGCCTCCTAAATAGAAGCAGCCGCTGTGATAAAGTGCCTCGCTCGAACACGGCCCGCAGGCCGTCCATAAGATCGTTTTTCGTGAGTAGCCATGGTCGACAAACTGACGCACTTGAAACAGCTGGAGGCGGAAAGCATCCACATCATCCGCGAGGTGGCCGCCGAGTTCGACAACCCGGTGATGCTTTACTCGATCGGCAAGGATTCCGCCGTAATGCTGCACCTGGCGCGCAAGGCCTTTTTCCCGGGCAAGCTGCCGTTCCCGGTGATGCACGTCGACACCCAGTGGAAATTCCAGGAGATGTACAGCTTCCGCGACAAGATGGTCGAGGAAATGGGCCTGGAGCTGATCACCCACGTCAACCCCGAGGGTGTGGCGCAGGGCATCAACCCGTTCACCCATGGCAGCTCCAAGCACACCGACATCATGAAGACCCAGGGCCTGAAACAGGCGCTGGACAAGCATGGTTTCGACGCCGCCTTCGGTGGCGCGCGACGCGACGAAGAGAAGTCGCGGGCCAAGGAACGCGTGTACTCGTTCCGGGACAGCAAGCACCGTTGGGACCCGAAGAACCAGCGCCCCGAGCTGTGGAACGTATACAACGGCAAGGTCAACAAGGGCGAGTCGATCCGCGTCTTCCCGCTGTCGAACTGGACCGAGCTGGACATCTGGCAGTACATCTACCTCGAAGGCATCCCGATCGTGCCGCTGTACTTCGCCGCCGAGCGTGAGGTCATCGAGAAGAACGGCACCCTGATCATGATCGACGACGAGCGCATCCTCGAACATCTCACCGATGAAGAGAAAGCGCGCATCGTCAAGAAGAAGGTGCGTTTCCGTACCCTCGGCTGCTACCCGCTGACGGGCGCTGTCGAGTCGGAAGCCGAGACCCTGACGGACATCATTCAGGAAATGCTCCTGACCCGTACGTCCGAACGCCAGGGCCGTGTCATCGACCACGATGGCGCCGGTTCCATGGAAGACAAGAAACGCCAAGGCTACTTCTAATTTCAGGGTTACTCCATGTCGCACCAATCTGATCTGATCAGCGAGGACATCCTCGCCTACCTGGCCCAGCACGAGCGCAAGGAACTGCTGCGTTTCCTGACCTGCGGCAACGTTGACGACGGCAAGAGCACCCTGATCGGGCGCCTGCTGCACGACTCGAAGATGATCTACGAGGACCACCTCGAGGCCATCACCCGTGATTCGAAGAAAGTCGGCACCACCGGTGAAGAAGTCGACCTGGCGCTGCTGGTCGACGGCCTGCAGGCCGAGCGCGAGCAGGGCATCACCATCGATGTCGCCTACCGCTACTTCTCCACCGCCAAGCGCAAGTTCATCATCGCCGACACCCCGGGCCACGAGCAGTACACCCGCAACATGGCCACCGGCGCCTCTACCTGCGACCTGGCGATCATCCTGGTCGACGCGCGTTATGGCGTGCAGACCCAGACCCGCCGCCACAGCTACATTGCTTCCTTGCTGGGCATCAAGCACATCGTGGTCGCGGTCAACAAGATGGACCTCAAGGGCTTCGACCAAGGGGTCTTCGAGTCGATCAAGGCCGATTACCTGCAGTTCGCCGAAGCCATCAACCTGACCCCGAGCAGCCTGCACTTTGTGCCGATGTCGGCGCTCAAGGGTGACAACGTGGTCAACCACAGCGAGCGTTCGCCGTGGTATGCCGGCCCGACGCTGATGGAAATCCTCGAAACCGTCGAAGTCTCGGCCGACCGCAACTTCACCGACCTGCGTTTCCCGGTGCAGTACGTCAACCGCCCGAACCTGAATTTCCGCGGCTTCGCCGGCACCATCGCCAGCGGCGTGGTGCACAAGGGCGACGAAATCGTTGTGCTGCCGTCGGGCAAGAGCAGCCGGGTCAAGTCCATCGTCACCTACGAAGGTGAGCTGGAAAACGCCGGCCCCGGCCAGGCCGTGACCCTGACCATGGAAGACGAGATCGACATCTCCCGTGGCGACCTGCTGGTGCACGCCGACAATGTGCCGCCGGTGACCGACCAGTTCGACGCCATGCTGGTGTGGATGGCCGAAGAGCCGATGCTGCCGGGCAAGAAATACGACATCAAGCGCGCCACCAGCTACGTGCCGGGCTCGATCGCCAGCATCATCCACAAGGTCGATGTGAACACCCTGGAGCAGGGCGCTGCCAGCGCGCTGCAACTGAACGAGATCGGCCGCGTCAAGGTCGCCCTGGATGCCTCGATCGCCCTGGATGGCTACGACAGCAACCGCACCACCGGCGCGTTCATCGTCATCGACCGCCTGACCAATGGCACCGTCGGCGCCGGCATGATCATCGCCCCGCCAGTCCTGCCGCACGGCAGCATGGGCCACCATGGCAAGCAGGCGCATGTGTCCACCGAAGAGCGTGCCCTGCGCTTCGGCCAGCAGCCGGCCACCGTGTTGTTCAGCGGCCTGTCTGGCGCTGGCAAGAGCACCCTGGCGTATGCCGTGGAGCGCAAGCTGTTCGACATGGGCCGTGCGGTGTACGTGCTCGACGGCCAGAACCTGCGTCACGACCTGAACAAGGGCCTGCAACAGGACCGCGCTGGCCGCACCGAAAACTGGCGCCGCGCCGCCCATGTGGCGCGCCAGTTCAACGAAGCCGGCTTGCTGACCCTGGCCGCGTTCGTGGCCCCGGATGCCGAAGGCCGCGAGCAGGCCAAGGCGCTGATCGGCAAGGAACGCCTGGTGACCGTCTACGTCCAGGCTTCGCCGCTGGCCTGCCGCGAGCGTGACCCACAAGGCCTGTACGCTGCCGGTGGCGACAACATCCCGGGCGAAAGCTTCCCGTACGATGTGCCGCTGGACGCCGACCTGGTGATCGATACCCAGACCACCAGCGTGGACGAGGGCGTGAAGCAGGTACTGGACGTGCTGCGCCAGCGTGGCGCGATCTAAGCGCTGGCTGCAAGAAAAACCCCGCTCCGGCGGTAATGCCAGTCAGCTAAGCAATTTGGGGCCGCTTTACGGCCCTTCGCGGGCACGCCCGCTCCCACAGGGACCGCGCATTTACATAGCTCAGCGCCAAACCTGTGGGAGCGGGCGTGCCCGCGAAGGGCTGCAGAGCAGCCCCAGTAAAGTCTGCAGAAACCTTAACTGACTGGTATTAGCATCGGCGGTTTTTTTTGTGGCCGTCACTACAGGCACACATTCTGTGGAGCGGCCTTGAAAATTCTATATGTCGTTACAGTTTGCCGAAAACAAGCCGAGAGCACTTGTCGAGGCACTGATCACGTCGCTCGATGTGGGGCCTGCTGATACCGAAGCTATGAGCTTTCTGGTTCAGCACCTGATCAGCTATTTCGCTCACGGTTCTGATTCGTTCATCGCGAATCCCTGAACAGGGATAGCCCCTTCGACTTTCTCCACGTCACGATGCGTGTCATTACCTGTTCGGCACTGCCATCCTGTTCATCCCCGGAGTAATAGATCAGGTCCGAGCCATCGGGGTGGGCCACCAATTCGATGAAGTGTTCCAGCAATCGGTCCTGCCAGGCCATGGGGCCTGTCGCTTGAATCAAATCTTCAACAATCGTCCGGAACTCACTGTATGAATAGTCCGCAAGGTTGTGCTTTTGGTTGATCACCATGGTGCCTCCGATGACAACGCATACTGCAGAGCGCTCATGATCCGCAGGTTTTCAGCGTCGTACATCAGCCCGCCCCATTCGGGTGGGTCCAGGTAGCAGAGCTGATACGAGCGCAGGCCCTTCGCGGTGTCATGGAACGGTGCGCGGGGTGGCCAGCCTTTCTTGAGGCGGTTGAGCTGCGCAGGAATGAATTGCCGGGAGCAGATCGGGTCTTCGGCAATGGCCAGCCAGAAGGACTGGGAGAAATGATCGAAGTTGTCGAATGTCTGTCCTGCGAGTTTCCTGATGATGAAGTCTGGAAGAAGGCTAGCCATGTAGTCGTCCCTCGGGTTGGCGGCATGGAAAGCGTGCCTGGGGACGACTTTTCTGTATGTCAGCTGCGGGCTCGTCAATCAGTAGGACCGTTCCCACCGCTCGGAAAGATCTGTCTCAGATGTGTTTTTCCGACACAGGAATCACCCGCTTTTCCTTAACCGCCTTGTAGGAAAAACTCGAATAGATCTCCTTCACCCCCGGTAACCGCTGCAGCACTTCCCGCGTGAATTCCCCAAACGATTCCAAATCCCGTGCCAGTATCTCCAGCAAAAAGTCATACCGCCCCGAAATGTTGTGGCAGGCGACGATCTCGGGAATTTCCATCAGCCGCTGCTCGAATGCCAGCGCCATGTCCTTGGTATGCGAATCCATCATGATGCTGACGAAGGCGGTCACGCCAAACCCTAGCGACTTGGGCGAGAGGATGGCTTGGTAGCCGGTGATGTAGCCGTTGTCTTCCAGCAATTTCACCCGTCGCCAGCAGGGCGAGGTGGTCAGTGCCACCTGGTCGGCGAGTTCGGCGACGGTGAGGCGGGCGTTGTCCTGCAGGGCGGCGAGCAGGGCGCGGTCGGTGCGGTCGAGGCTCGAAGGCATGTTTTGCCCTCCTGGTCCGGTAATTATTGTTTTTGTTCCAATCAGCGCCCAGATGCGTGGCTACTTTGGAAAAAATCGGGCAGCTCGGTGGCATAAGCTTATAACAAACCACCAGAGGCTGTTGCCATGCGCGACTCCCATAACAACACCGGTTTTTCCACGCGGGCCATTCATCATGGCTACGATCCGCTTTCTCACGGTGGCGCCCTGGTGCCGCCGGTGTACCAGACCGCTACCTATGCCTTCCCCAGCGTCGAATACGGCGCTGCGTGCTTCGCCGGGGAGGAGCCGGGGCATTTCTACAGCCGCATCTCCAACCCCACTTTGGCCTTGCTCGAACAGCGCATGGCCTCGCTGGAAGGCGGCGAGGCGGGGTTGGCGCTGGCGTCGGGTATGGGGGCCATTACCTCGACGATCTGGACCCTGCTGCGGCCCGGTGACGAGCTGATCGTCGGGCGTACCTTGTATGGCTGCACCTTTGCTTTCCTGCATCACGGCATTGGCGAATTCGGGGTGAAGGTCCGTCACGTCGACCTCAATGACATCAAGGCCCTGAAGGCGGCTATCACCAGCAAAACACGCATGATCTACTTCGAAACGCCAGCCAACCCCAACATGCAACTGGTGGATATCGCGGCGGTCGCCGAGGTGGCACGCGGGCATGACCTGCATATAGTGGTCGACAACACCTATTGCACGCCCTACCTGCAGCGGCCGCTGGAATTGGGGGCAGACCTGGTGGTGCATTCGGCGACCAAGTATCTCAGTGGCCATGGCGATATCACCGCCGGCCTGGTGGTGGGGCGCAAGGCGCTGGTCGACCGCATTCGCCTGGAAGGGCTGAAGGACATGACCGGGGCGGTGCTGTCGCCACACGACGCGGCGCTGCTGATGCGCGGGATCAAGACCTTGGCCCTGCGCATGGACCGCCACTGCGCCAATGCTCAGCAGGTGGCGGAGTTCTTGGCCCGGCAGCCGCAGGTTGAGCTGATCCACTACCCGGGGTTGCCATCGTTCGCCCAGTACGAGTTGGCGCAGCGGCAGATGCGCTTGTCGGGTGGGATGATCGCCTTTGAGCTCAAAGGAGGGATCGAGGCCGGGCGGCGCTTCATGAATGCGCTACAACTGTTTGCCCGAGCGGTGAGCCTGGGGGATGCCGAGTCGCTGGCGCAGCACCCGGCGAGCATGACGCATTCCAGCTATACCGCGAAGGAGCGCGCGCATCACGGGATATCGGAGGGGTTGGTGCGCTTGTCGGTGGGGCTGGAGGATGTGGAAGACCTCCTGGCGGATGTCGAGCAGGCATTGCAGGCTTGTAGCTAGGTTGTTTGGGCCGGCCTCTTCGCGGGCACGCCCGCTCCCACAGGTATTGCGCAGATTTCAAATGCTGTGGCGTACCTGTGGGAGCGGGCGTGCCCGCGAAGAGGTCAGTGAATCCAGCCCACAAAAAAGGCCTCTCGCGAGGCCTTCTGCATGTTCAGCGAATCAACGCTTGAGCCCGTAGCTCTCGTCGAGCATGCCCGGCGAGTTCGGCGCTTTTGGCGCGTAGTCACGCGGCACTTCGGCGGTGTCCTTCGGCGGCGTCAGGCGGTCACGCGGGCCTTGCGCGCCTTCGGAATGCAGCGCGGCCAGCAGGCGCTGGCGAGTCACGTCGTCGAGGGCCAGGGTATTGGCACCGTCGGCCAGGTGATCCTGGACATCCTGGTAGCTCTGGGTCAGCTTCTTGACCAGTACCGCAGTGCTGTTGAAATGGTTGACCACTTCGTTCTGGTAGCTGTCGAAGCGCTGCTGGATGTCGTCCAGCTGACGCTGGGTGCTGCTTGGCGCGGCATTGGGCAGCAGGCGCGCGACGACGAAACCAACCACCACGCCAATGACCAGCGCCAGGGTCGGCAACAACCAAACAAGGAGCGAGAGTTCCACGAGTCCTTCCTCTATAAACGGCTTTGCTTTACGTTAACGGCTCAGACCTGCGCTGTATACCGCGAGCGATCGCAAATCAGAACAGAATTCCTCACCTAGACGAATCGACCCCTCCCGAGGTCACGGAGTAGTGCCTTGCTTGTCCGCGAAACCCCCTTGTTCATCGATGGCCCCTGCGGCCAGCTGGAAGCCTTGTACCTGGACGTGGCCGAAGCCCGCGGCGCGGTGCTGATCTGCCATCCCAACCCAGTCCAGGGCGGCACCATGCTCAACAAGGTGGTCTCGACCCTGCAACGCACCGCCCGGGATGCTGGCTACGTGACCCTGCGTTTCAACTACCGTGGCGTTGGCCAGAGTGCCGGCAGCCATGACATGGGCGCCGGCGAAGTGGCCGATGCCGAGGCCGCCGCTGCCTGGCTGCGCGAGAAACACCCGCAGCTGCCGCTGGTGCTGATGGGCTTCTCGTTCGGCGGGTTCGTCGCCACCAGCCTGGCTGGCCGCCTGGAAGCTGCTGGCGTCGAGCTGCGCCAGCTGTTCATGATCGCCCCGGCGGTAATGCGCCTGACAGCGGAATTCCCGCTGCCGCAGCACTGCCCGATCACCGTGGTGCA
Organism: Pseudomonas sp. 10-1B; assembly: GCF_000935045.1. Lineage (GTDB taxonomy): Bacteria > Pseudomonadota > Gammaproteobacteria > Pseudomonadales > Pseudomonadaceae > Aquipseudomonas. The sequence goes on along the minus strand of NZ_JYKS01000023.1, from coordinate 191,731 downwards.
GCCGGACGCCGACGAGGTCGTCGCGCCGCAACTGGTTTACGATTGGTCTGACAGCCTGTCGCGCCCCCATGAGCTGCTGAAAGTGGCAGAATGCGGACACTTCTTCCATGGCAAGCTGACCGATCTGAAGGATCTGCTGCTGCCGCGCCTTTCGAACTGAGCCAAGCCTGAATAAGCGAACACCCATGACCACGCGCATTCTTACCGGTATCACCACCACCGGCACTCCGCACCTGGGCAACTACGCCGGCGCCATTCGCCCGGCGATCCGTGCCAGCCAGCAGCCCGGTGTCGATTCGTTCTACTTCCTGGCCGACTACCACGCCCTGATCAAGTGCGATGACCCGCTGCGTATCCAGCGTTCGCGCCTGGAAATCGCCGCCACCTGGCTGGCCGGTGGCCTCGACCCGGACAAGGTGACCTTCTACCGCCAGTCCGACATCCCGGAAATCCCCGAGCTGACCTGGTTGCTGACCTGTGTGGCGGCCAAGGGCCTGCTCAACCGTGCGCACGCCTACAAGGCCTCGGTGGACAAGAACGTTGAAGCTGGCGAAGACCCGGATGCCGGCGTGACCATGGGCTTGTTCAGCTACCCGGTGCTGATGGCTGCTGACATCCTGATGTTCAACGCCAACAAGGTGCCGGTCGGTCGTGACCAGATCCAGCACGTGGAAATGGCCCGCGACATCGGCCAGCGCTTCAACCACCTGTTCGGCCAGGGCAAGGACTTCTTCACCTTGCCGGAGGCGGTGATCGAAGAGAGTGTGGCGACCTTGCCAGGCCTGGACGGGCGCAAGATGTCCAAGAGCTATGACAACACCATTCCATTGTTCACCAGCGCCAAGGACATGAAAGACGCCATCTCGCGCATCGTTACCGACTCGCGCGCGCCTGGCGAAGCGAAAGACCCGGACAACTCGCACCTGTTCACCCTGTTCCAGGCTTTCTCGACGCCGGCGCAATGCGCCGAGTTCCGCGAAGAACTGCTGCAGGGCCTGGGCTGGGGCGAGGCCAAGCAGCGCCTGTTCCAGTTGCTGGATGGCCAGTTGGCCGAGAAGCGCGAGTATTACCACCAGCTGATCGCCCGCCCGGCGGACCTGGAAGACATCCTGCTGGCAGGCGCGACCAAGGCCCGCAAGCTCGCCACGCCGTTCCTCGAGCAGCTGCGCGAGGCGGTTGGCCTGCGTTCGTTCCGCAGCAGCGTGCAGGCCAGCACCGAAGTGAAGAAAAAAGCGGCCAAGAGCGCGCGTTTCGTCAGCTTCCGTGACGAAGACGGTAGCTTCCGCTTCCGCCTGCTGGCCGCTGATGGCGAGCAACTGCTGCTGTCGCGCAGCTTCGCCGACGGCAAGAGCGCCGGTGCCGTCAGCAAGCAGTTGCAGCAGGGTGGCGAGGCCGATGTGCGCGTCGAAGGCCTGGGCTTCGGCCTGTGGCTGAATGGCGAGCAGGTTGCCGACGGGCCGCAGTTCGACAATGCCGAGGCCCGTGATGCGGCCATTCAAAGCCTGCACGAAGCCCTGGCGCCACAGCAGGACTGAGGCATTTTATTTGTAGGAGCGGGTTTACCCGCGAACACCGGCAAAGCCGGTGCCAGGTATCGCGTTGCCTGCTTCGCGGGTAAACCTCTCCCACAGACGCATTGCCATAAGGCGGGCCTGTCGCTACAGTGACGGCCCGTTTTTTGTTGCCTCGCTAACGAATCATGACTCCCTTAGAACGCTATCAAGCAGATCTGAAACGTCCCGACTTCTTCCATGACGCGGCGCAGGAAACTGCGGTGCGTCACCTGCAGCGCCTGTACGACGACCTGGTACACGCGCAGAACAACAAGCCGGGCGTGTTCGGCAAGCTGTTCGGCAAGAAGGAGCAGACCCCGGTCAAGGGCCTGTACTTCTGGGGTGGGGTAGGGCGAGGCAAGACCTACCTGGTCGATACCTTCTTCGAAGCACTGCCGTTCAAGCAGAAGATGCGCACGCACTTCCACCGCTTCATGAAGCGCGTGCACGAGGAAATGAAAACCCTCAAGGGCGAGAAGAACCCGCTGACCATCATCGCCAAGCGCTTCAGCGAAGAAGCCAAGGTGATCTGCTTCGACGAATTCTTCGTGTCGGACATCACCGACGCGATGATCCTTGGCACCCTGATGGAGGAGCTGTTCAAGAACGGCGTATCGCTGGTGGCCACCTCCAACATCGTGCCGGACGGCCTGTACAAGGACGGCCTGCAGCGTGCGCGCTTCCTGCCGGCCATCGCCATGATCAAGCAGTACACCGATGTGGTGAACGTCGACAGCGGGGTCGACTACCGCCTGCGTCACCTGGAGCAGGCCGAACTGTTCCACTACCCGCTGGACGAAGCGGCGCACCAGAGCCTGCGCGCCAGCTTCAAGGCGCTGACCCCTGAGTGCACCCAGGCGGTCGAGAACGACGTGCTGATGATCGAGAACCGCCCGATCCATGCCCTGCTCACTTGCGACGACGTGGCCTGGTTCGACTTCCGCGCCCTGTGCGACGGGCCGCGCAGCCAGAACGACTACATCGAACTGGGCAAGATCTTCCACGCCGTGCTGCTGAGCAACGTGGAGCAGATGGGCGTCACCACCGACGACATCGCCCGCCGCTTCATCAACATGGTGGATGAGTTCTACGACCGCAACGTCAAGCTGATCATCTCGGCCGAGGTGGAGTTGAAGGACCTGTATACCGGCGGGCGCCTGAGCTTCGAGTTCCAGCGTACCCTGAGCCGGTTGCTGGAGATGCAGTCGCACGAATTCCTGGCGCGCGCGCACAAGCCCTGAGATCAGCTACAAGCTACAAGCTACAAGCTACAAGACAGAGCAGCCCGCATGCTGACCTGCTTTAGCTTGCAGCTTGCAGCTTGCAGCTTGCAGCTGCTGGAAGCCCTCAAGCCTCCTGCATGAACTGCTGCCGATACTGGTTCGGCGACAACTCGGTGTGCTGGCGGAACAACCGCGCAAAGAAACTGGCATCGTCATAGCCCACCTCGTAGCTGATGGTCTTGATGCTCTTGCGCGTGCTCGACAACAACCCCTTGGCTGTCTCGATCCGCAACCGTTGCAGGTAGTGCAGCGGCTTGTCGCCCGTCGCCCCCTGGAAGCGGCGCATGAAGTTGCGGATGCTCATGCCGTGGTTGCGAGCCACGTCCTCGAAGCGAAACTTGTCGGCGAAGTGTTCCTCCAGCCAGTGCTGGATCTGCAGGATGATCAGGTCCTGGTGCAGCTTCTGCCCGCCAAAGCCCATGCGCCCCGGGGTATAGTTGCGCTGCACTTCGTAGAGGATATCGCGGGACACGGCGCGGGCCACGTTGGCGCCGCAGAAGCGTTCGATCAGGTAGATGTAGAGGTCGCAGGCCGAGGTGGTGCCACCTGCGCAATACAGGTTGTCGGCGTCGGTCAGGTGCTTGTCCTGGTTCAGCCGGATCTTCGGGAAGCGTTCGGCAAAGCTGTTGAAGAAGCGCCAGTAGGTGGTCGCCTCCTTGCCGTCGAGCAGGCCAGACTCGGCCAGCCAGAACACGCCACTGGCCTCGGCGCACAGCACCGCGCCGCGGGCATGCTGGTCGCGCAGCCACGGCAGCACCTGTGGATAACGTTGCAGCAGGTTGTCGAAGTCGTCCCAGAAGGCCGGGAGGATGATCACATCGGCGTCGTCCAGGCCACCTTCGACCGGCAGTTGCACATTGCTGAAGCTGTCCACGGGCTGGCCGTCGGGGCTCACCAGGCGGATCTCGAACATGGGCTGCAGGCCCAGGCCCAGCTGTTTGCTGTAGCGCAGGCTGGCGAGGTGGAAGAAGTCCTTGGCCTGCATCAAGGTCGACGCGAACACCTTGTCAATGGCCAGGATGCTGACGCGCCGCAGCGACGCGGAGGGTTGGGTAAACATCATTGTCATTGTTCTTATAGGGTAGAGTGGTCAATCACCGGCTGGATCGTCTTATTTTTTGGCGATTGTGTCTAGCCCGATGCACCGCGTGGCCTTCTTCGCGGGCAAGCCCGCTCCTACAGGGCCTGCGATGAACAGTGTAGGAGCGGGTTTACCCGCGAAGAGGTCGGCACAGGATTGCGCTCAAGGCGCCGGGTTCGGCTGCTCCTGGTGAATCGCCTCGATCGCCGCCAGCAGTTCGTCGCTCAGGTTCAGCTCGAGGCTGGCCAGGTTGCTGTCCAGTTGCTCCAGGCTGGTCGCGCCAATGATGTTGCTGGTCACGAATGGCTGCCGGGTGACGAACGCCAGGGCCATCTGCGCCGGGTCCAGGCCATGCTCGCGGGCCAACTGCACGTAATGGCTGCAGGCCGCTACGGTTTGTGGGTTGGAGTAACGGGCAAAGCGGCTGAACAGGGTCAGGCGTGCGTTCTCTGGCCGTGCGCCGTTCTCGTACTTGCCCGAAAGCATGCCGAACGCCAGCGGCGAATAGGCCAGCAGGCCACACTGCTCGCGGATGGCCACCTCCGCCAGGCCTACCTCGAAGCTGCGGTTGAGCAGGTTGTACGGGTTCTGGATCGACACCGCCCGCGGCCAGCCACGGTTTTCAGCCAGTTGCAGGAACTTCATGGTGCCCCAGGGCGTTTCGTTGGACAGGCCGATATGGCGGATCTTGCCCGCGCGAACCTGCTCGTCGAGCACTTCGAGGGTTTCTTCCAGCGGAGTGAAGTGGTCCTGCGGCAGGTGCTGGTAGCCCAGCTTGCCGAAGAAGTTGGTGCTGCGCTCGGGCCAGTGCAGCTGGTACAGGTCGATACGGTCGGTCTGCAGGCGCTTGAGGCTCTCGTCCAGTGCCGCGACGATGTGCTGGCGGTTGTGCTTGAGCTGGCCGTCGCGGATGTGGCTGATGCCATTGCCAGGGCCGGCGACCTTGCTGGCCAGGAGCCAGTCATCGCGGTCGCCCATCTGGCTGAACCAGTTGCCGATGATGCGCTCGGTGGCGGCGTAGGTTTCCGGGCGGGGCGGCACCGGGTACATCTCGGCGGTGTCGATGAAGTTGACCCCGGCGGCCTTGGCCCGGGCAATCTGTTCGAAGGCCTCGGCCTGGACGTTCTGCTCGCCCCAGGTCATGGTGCCCAGGCACAGGGCGCTGACGTTGAGGTCGGTACGGCCGAGCTGGCGGTATTCCATCGGGTAGACACTCCTAGGCAAAGAAGCCCATCAAAGCAGGTTGAAATTTTTCGCGCAATCTGGATAATTCGGCCCCTCTCCGTGTGGCGGAAGTGATGCACCACCACGCAGGAAGAACCCCGTCGAACATTGGCGTGCCTGACCCGAGCCCCCAAAAGCGTCAGCGTTCGGCTGCGCGCTTGCCCTTGGCAAGCTGTGCACTATCCAGTAAGATTCGCCGTCTATTTTTCGCTGGGCGGCCTCTGAGGCTTTAGAGAATGAAAACTTTTACTGCTAAACCGGAAACAGTAAAGCGCGAGTGGTTCGTAGTCGACGCCGCTGGCCAGACCCTGGGTCGTCTGGCTACCGAAATCGCTAGCCGTCTGCGTGGCAAACACAAACCAGAATACACCCCTCACGTTGACACCGGCGACTACATCGTCGTCATCAACGCCGAGCAGGTTCGTGTGACTGGTGCCAAGTCTTCCGACAAAATGTACTACTCCCACTCCGGTTTCCCGGGCGGTATCAAGGAAATCAACTTCGAGAAGTTGATCGCCAAGGCCCCTGAGCGTGTTATCGAAACTGCGGTCAAAGGCATGCTGCCGAAGAACCCGCTGGGTCGCGACATGTACCGCAAGCTGAAAGTGTACGCGGGTGCTGCTCACCCACACACTGCTCAGCAGCCTCAAGAACTGAAGATCTAACGGGATAGTTCATTATGTCGGCGACTCAAAATTACGGCACTGGCCGTCGCAAGACCGCAACCGCTCGCGTATTCCTGCGTCCGGGTACTGGTAACATTTCCATCAACAACCGTTCTCTGGACGTGTTCTTCGGTCGCGAAACCGCTCGCATGGTTGTTCGTCAGCCGCTGGAGCTGACCGAGACCGTCGAGAAGTTCGACATCTACGTCACCGTTTCCGGTGGTGGTGTCAGCGGTCAAGCCGGTGCGATCCGTCACGGTATCACCCGCGCTCTGATGGAATACGACGAAACCCTGCGTGGCGCTCTGCGTCGTGCTGGTTACGTCACCCGCGACGCTCGTGAAGTCGAGCGTAAGAAAGTGGGTCTGCGTAAAGCGCGTAAGCGTCCTCAGTACTCCAAGCGTTAATACCGCTTCGGCAGTCGAGAAAAGCCCGGTTCCTTGGAACCGGGCTTTTTTTTTGGCTTGAACTAACCTGTCAGCATGTCGGTGACCACTTGTCGCATAGACGCAGATCAAGCAAAGCGCTGGTTAAGGCCCCTTGCCGGGGTAATCACCTTGTCAGTGTGTGGATTTGTTTCTTACCATGGCGACCAATTTTTACGGCCACAGACACAACCTAAGTACAGGCCTGATTCAACAGGCCAAGCAAGCTGATGGGAGAGGACTGAATGAGCAATGACGGCGTCAACGCAGGCCGGCGCCGCTTCCTCGTAGCCGCGACATCCGTGGTCGGGGCAGCGGGGGCAGTGGGGGCTGCGGTACCGTTCGTGGGGTCATGGTTTCCCAGTGCCAAGGCGAAAGCCGCGGGTGCACCGGTGAAGGTCAATATCGCCAAGGTCGAGGCCGGGCAGCAGATGGTGGCGGAGTGGCGTGGCCAGCCTGTGTTCATCGTGCGGCGAACGGAAGAAATCCTCGGTAACCTGAAAAAAATCACCGCTGACCTGTCCGACCCCGAGTCCAAGGCTTCTGTGCAGCCGACCTACGTCGACCCGGAGGTTCGCTCGATCAAGCCGGAAATCCTGATTCTCGTTGGTTTGTGCACGCACCTGGGCTGCTCGCCCACCTTCCGTCCGGAAGTCGCGCCAGCCGACCTCGGCCCGAAATGGGTAGGTGGCTACTTCTGCCCCTGCCACGGTTCCCACTATGACCTGGCTGGCCGTGTCTACAAGTCGCAGCCGGCGCCCCTCAACCTGCCCGTGCCACCGCACTCTTACGAGTCGGACGAGATCATCGTCATCGGCGTCGACCAGGAGAACGCATGATGAGCAAGTTCATGGACTGGATTGATGCTCGCTTCCCCGCTACCAAGATGTGGGAAGACCACCTGAGCAAGTATTACGCGCCCAAGAACTTCAACTTCCTGTACTTCTTCGGCTCCCTGGCGCTGCTGGTGCTGGTCAACCAGATCGTCACCGGTGTGTGGCTGACCATGAGCTTCACGCCCTCGGCGGAAGAGGCATTCGCCTCGGTCGAGTACATCATGCGTGACGTGGAATACGGCTGGATCCTGCGCTACCTGCACTCCACCGGTGCATCGGCGTTCTTCATCGTGGTCTACCTGCACATGTTCCGTGGCCTGCTCTACGGCTCGTACCAGAAGCCACGTGAGCTGGTATGGCTATTCGGCATGCTGATCTACCTGGCGCTGATGGCCGAAGCATTCATGGGCTATCTGCTGCCTTGGGGCCAGATGTCGTACTGGGGCGCCCAGGTGATCATCTCGCTGTTCGGTGCCATCCCGGTGATCGGTGACGACCTCACCCAGTGGATCCGCGGTGACTACCTGATCTCGGGCATCACCCTGAACCGCTTCTTCGCCCTGCACGTGGTTGCCCTGCCAATCGTGATTCTCGGCCTGGTGGTACTGCACATCCTTGCCCTGCACGAAGTGGGCTCGAACAACCCCGATGGCGTCGACATCAAGAAGAAAAAGGACGAAAACGGCATTCCGCTGGACGGCATTCCATTCCACCCGTACTACACCGTCAAGGATATCGTCGGCGTGGTGGTATTCCTGTTCGTGTTCTGCGCCGTGGTGTTCTTCTTCCCGGAAATGGGTGGTTACTTCCTGGAGAAACCGAACTTCGAGCAGGCCAACGCCTTCAAGACGCCGGAGCACATCGCGCCCGTGTGGTACTTCACGCCGTTCTACGCGATCCTGCGTGCGGTACCTGACAAGCTGATGGGCGTCATCGCCATGGGTGCGGCCATTGCCGTGCTGTTCGTGCTGCCCTGGCTCGACCGCAGCCCGGTACGTTCCATGCGTTACAAGGGCTGGATCAGCAAGGTCTTCCTGCTGGTGTTCTGCGTGGCCTTCGTCATCCTCGGTGTGCTGGGCGTACTGGCACCGACACCTGGGCGTACCTTGCTGTCGCAGGTGTGCACGGTGTTGTACTTCGCCTACTTCCTGCTGATGCCGTTCTACACAAGGCTCGAGAAGACCAAACCGGTTCCGGAAAGGGTGACTGGCTGATGAAAAAGTTGATTGCAGTATTTTTGCTGGCAGTGATGCCTGCCTTTTCCTTCGCTGCCGAACACGGCCTGGAACTGGACAAGGTCGATATCGACCTGACCGACAAGGCTGCCATGCAGGACGGTGCGCGTACCTTCGCCAACTATTGCATGGGTTGCCACAGTGCCAAGTTCCAGCGTTACGAGCGGGTGGCCGATGACCTGGGTATCCCTCACGAGCTGATGCTAGAGAAGCTGGTGTTCACCGGTGCCAAGATTGGTGACCACATGCAGATCGGCATGCAGCCCAGCGATGCCAAGACCTGGTTCGGCGCCGCGCCGCCCGACTTGACCCTGGTGGCCCGGGTACGTGGCACCGACTGGCTGTACACCTACCTGCGCAGCTTCTACGAGGACCCATCGCGGCCTTATGGGGTGAACAACAAGGTGTTCCCGAACGTCGGCATGCCTAACGTACTGGTCGGCCTGCAGGGTAACCAGGTGATCGGCTGCAAGCAGGTGCAGACCGTGACCGATGGCAAGAAGCAATTCGACCCGTTGACCGGCAGCCCGGTCACCCATGAAGCCTGTGACCAGCTGACCATCACGCCGAAATCCGGTACCCTGACCACCGAGCAGTTCGACGAGAAGGTCAAGAACCTGGTGACCTTCCTGGCCTATTCGGCCAACCCGGTCAAACTGGAAAGCCAGCGCATCGGTACCTACGTGTTGCTGTACCTGGCTTTCTTCTTCGTATTCGCCTACTTGCTCAAGCGTGAATACTGGAAGGACGTGCACTGATCACGCAGTAGTTTCTGGTTGTTGAACGCGCCCGGGGTGCCCTAGCAAAACAGCTAGGGCACCCCGGGCGCGTTTTCATTTACAGTTGCACAAGTATCCCGTGCGAGGAGCCGCTACATGGGCGCAACCAACAGGTTAGCCTGCTATTCCGACCCCGCTGATCACTATTCTCATCGGGTACGCCTGGTGCTGGCCGAGAAAGGCGTCAGCGTGCAGGTCATCGATGTCGATCCCGCCCGCCTGCCGCCCAAGCTGGCCGAGGTGAACCCTTACGGCAGTGTGCCGACCCTGGTCGATCGGGACCTGGCGTTGTATGAATCGACCGTGGTGATGGAATACCTCGAGGAGCGTTATCCACACCCGCCGCTGATGCCGGTATACCCGGTTGCCCGCGGTAACAGCCGTTTGCTGATGCATCGCATCCAGCGCGACTGGTGTGCCCTGGCCGATACCGTGCTTGACCCGCGTAGCACCGAGGGTGCCCGTACCGAGGCGCGCAAGGCCTTGCGCGAAAGCCTGACCGGTGTCTCGCCATTGTTCGGCGAGTACGCCTGCTTCATGAGTGACGAGCAAAGCCTGGTCGATTGTTGTCTATTACCCATACTCTGGCGATTGCCGGTGTTGGGCATCGAGTTGCCGCGGCCAGCCAAGCCGCTGCTTGATTACATGGAGCGGCAGTTCGCCCGCGAGCCTTTCCAGGCGAGCCTGTCCTCCGTAGAACGTGAAATGCGCAAGCTTTAAGGAGCCGTTGATGAACTCCAGTCGCCCCTATCTGGTTCGAGCACTGTACGAGTGGATCGTCGACAACGATTGCACGCCTCATATGCTGGTCAACGCCGAATACCCGGCAGTGCAGGTGCCACAAGGTTTCGCCAGTGACGGCCAGATCGTCTTGAACATCTCGCCAAGTGCCGTGCGCAGCCTGCACATGGACAACGACGCGGTCAGCTTCGAGGGCCGCTTCAGTGGCGTGGCCCATTCGCTGTTCGTGCCGGTTGGCGCCATCCTGGGCATCTACGCCCGCGAAAATGGCCAAGGCATGGTCTTCGAGCTGGAACCGCCGCTGATGGATGGCGATGACCTGGAAGACGATGATGTGCAGCCGGATGACGATGGCCCGCCAGAAGGTGGTGGCCAGCCGCCGCGCCCGACTGGTCGACCAAGCCTGAAAGTGGTCAAGTAACAAAAAAGGCGATCCAACCGGATCGCCTTTTTCTTTGTTTGCATCGCGGCGCATTCTTCGCGGGTGAACCCGCTCCCACAGGGTTTTGCTCATATCCCTGTGGGAGCGGGTTTACCCGCGAAGAGGCCAGCACAGGCTAATGAATCAGTCGATGTACTCGAACAGCTTGACGATCTTCTGCACACCCGACACACCCTGCACCACGGCAGTGGCCGAGTTGGCCTCCTGCTGGGTCACCAGGCCGAGCAGGTAGACGATACCGTTCTCGGTAATTACCTTGATGCGCGAGCTGGGTACGGCATTGTCGGTCAGCATCTGGGTCTTGATCTTGGTGGTCAGCCAGGCGTCGTTGTTACGCGCCAGGATGGAGGAGGGCTGCATCACCTGCAGCTCGTTGTGCACTTTCTTGACCCGCTGTACCTGCCCGGCGGTCTGCTCGGCCAGGCTCTTGAGGTCGGCGCGTGGGGTCTGGCCGGCCAGCAGGACGATGCCGTTGTAGCTGCTGACAACGATGTGCGAACCTTTGTCCAGGTCAGGGCTGGCCTTGGCGATGTTCACCGAGGCCTTGGTTTCGATCAGCGAGTCGTCGATCTTGCTGCCGATGGTGCGCGTACCGCGATCGTCCTCGATCGGCGAATTGCGAGTAGAGGTGAGTACCGAGCTGCAGCCGGTGACGCTCAGGCACAGGGTCAGGGCCATCAGGCCGAGGCGCATAGGGGTCATTCTTCACTCCCGAACAGTTGGCTGTCGATCAGGTCGCACAGACAGTGGATCGCCAGCAGGTGGACTTCCTGGATACGCGCGGTAACCGTCGAAGGTACGCGGATTTCCACGTCTTCGGGCAGCAACAGCGAAGCCATGCCGCCGCCGTCGCGGCCAGTCAATGCTACGACAATCATTTCGCGGTCATGTGCGGCCTGGATCGCCTGGATCACGTTGGCCGAGTTGCCGCTGGTGGAGATCGCCAGCAGAACATCGCCGGGCTGGCCCAGGGCGCGGATCTGCTTGGAAAAGACTTCGTTGTAGCTGTAGTCGTTGGCGATCGAGGTCAGGGTCGAGCTGTCGGTGGTCAGCGCGATGGCCGGCAGGCTCGGCCGTTCGCGCTCGAAACGATTGAGCAGCTCCGACGAAAAGTGCTGGGCATCGCCGGCCGAGCCGCCATTGCCGCAGGCGAGCATCTTGCCCTCGTTGAGCAGCGCATTGACCATGACCAGGCTGGCCTGCTCGATGTGCGGTGCCAGGATGTCCATTGCCTGTTGCTTGGTATCGATGCTGGCCTGGAACAGCCGGCGAATTCGGGATTGCATGTCCATCTGGTGACCTTAAGTGGGGCGGTGGCCGGCGCTACGCGCAACAAAGACCAGCCCGCGAAACATAGAGCAAAAAAATTGAAGTGGGTTCAGCATTCGAAGGCGTTTTTCAGCCATTGAAGCGGCCTGCCTGCGTGGTGGCTGCCCTGCAAGGCGACTACGTCGAAGCGGCAGGGGTGGTTGCCCCAGTGGGGCTCCTTCTGCAGGAACAGACTGGCGGCGAGCACCAGCCGTTTCTGCTTGCGCCCGTCGATACTGCCGAGGGCGCCACCGAAGCCCGCGTGCAACCGGTAGCGGACTTCGACGAATACTACTGTATCGGCGTCGAGCATGACCAGATCAAGCTCGCCGCCTTTGCATCGCCAGTTGCGTGCCAGCAGTTGCAGGCCCTGCCCTTGAAGGTACTCAAGGGCCTGGGTTTCTGCCGCTTGCCCGGCGCGGGTGGGCGACGCTGCAGCCATCAGCGAACGGTGTCAGGCAGGCGCTTGACCTGGCCGCCGGCGAACTCGGCCCATGGCAACTGGCGCTCGACACGCTGGTTGGCGTTCATGCTCAGGCTGCCCGAAAGGCCCTGGACACGGTTGTCCGGCAGCGCTTTCAACTGGCCCAGGCGCGGCGCCAGGCTGTAGGCATCGACGCCCATGGCATACAGGCGGCCCAGGCTGCCGGCGGCTTGCGGCCACTGCTGTACCACCTGCTGGCGCAGGCTGTTGCTGGTGTCGAGCAGCCACGGCGTTTCGCAGAAACGGATGCCGTTCATGTCGTTGTACTGGTTGACGTCACCGCTGGCGCTGTACAGGTTCGAGGTGGCGTACACCGGCACGTCCCCGGCGTACTGGAAGTTCAGGGTCGGCTTGATCTGCTGGGCCTGTTGCGGGGTGGAGGCGAGGAAGATGAAGTCGATGTCCTGGCGGCGCGACGGTTGTGCGGCGATGTTGCCGCCTACCGTGCTCTGCAGGCTCTTGGCGCGGCCTTCGCTCTGGCGCAGCTGGAACAGGTCGGCAATCTGCTGGGCCAGGGCGACCGGCTGGGCGATGCGCTCGGCGGCGAGCAGGGTGCCACCGTTGCCTTCCCAGTCCTGACGGAAGGCGGCGAGCACACGGTCACCCCATTCGCCGCTCGGCACCAGGGCCACCGCGCGGACCATGCCATCGGCACGGGCGCGACGGGACACTTCGCGAGCTTCGTCTTCGGCAGCCAGGCCGAACTGGAACAGCTGCGGCGGGGCCTTCTGGCCGGCGTCGGCGTAGTTCAGGGCCAGGGTGGTGATAGGCAGTTGCGGCTTGGCGGCCAGTTGCTTCACCAGTGGTTTTTCCAGCGGGCCGATGACCAGTTGCACGCCGCTGGCCTGGGCCTGGCGATAGAAGTCGTCGAGCGAGCCGATGCGCGAGCTGTCGAACAATTGCACGGCGGGTGCTGGCTGGCCGGCTTGCTGGGCCTGGAAGTGCGCGGCCATGAAGCCATCACGCAGGGCGCGGGCAACACCGGCCAGTGGGCCTTCCTGGGGCAGCAGCAGGGCAATCTTGGTCAGCGGTTGGCTGGCCAGTTCCTTGAGCTTGGTCAGGGCCACAGGTAGTTGCTGGGCGGCCGGGTGCTCCGGGTGCTGCTTGACCCAGGTGTCGATAGCCGCTTGTTGCTGCTCCAGGGTGCCGGCGCTTTTCACCGCGAAGGCCAGGCTGGTCCAGCCGGCCAGGGTCTGGTCATTGCTTGGCTGCTGCAGTTGCTCTGCCGGCAGCGAGGCGACCAGGGCCCAGATAGCGTCATTGTTGGCGCTGGCGGCCTGATCGCTGAGCAGCGGGGCCAGTAGCACGCGCTGCTGCGCGGCAGCCAGGGCCTGGCCGTCGGCTTCGAGGGCGGCGGCATGCACGCTGTAGGTGCGCACCTGCAGTTCTGCTGGCAGCTCGGCGATGTGCTGCAGGCTGGGGTGAGCCAGGGCGGTCAGGGCGGCCTTGGGCTGGTTGCGGCTCATGGCCAGCTCGGCGCCGAGGGTGCTGGCGAACACTTGCTGGGCCGGCTTGAGCGTGTCCAGCGGGACCTGCTCGAGAATGCGTGCGGCGCGTGGGAAGTCCTTCTGCTTGTAAGCCAGGTCGGCTGCGCTCAGGCGCAGCAGGGCGGCGTCCTCCGCCGACTTGCTGGAAGCGGCCTTTTCGAGCAGTTGCTCGATGCTGGCGTCCGGGGTGCGTGGCAGTTCGCCCAGGCTGGATGAGGGCGAGCTGGCGCAGGCTGCCAGCAGGGCAGCGAGGCAGAGGGCTGTGAACAGCCGCAGGCAAGCGATCATGTAAAGGTCCTGTTACTCGATCAAGGTGGCCGGCAATTGTACCCAAGCACTGGCCGGGGCGCGATGTTGCCGTGTCGATCCTTCACTATAGGTGGCCTGCCGTCTATCGCCGTCGAAGTTCTTTGCGCCCTGTTGCAGGCGCTCGGGCTACAATGGCGCCTTTGATCCGAAAGACAGGTGTGCGCAGTGATTGATGTGGCAGGGGCTTCGAAATCCGCGGTGGGGACGCTGTATGTGGTCGCAACCCCCATTGGCAACCTCGACGACATGAGCGCCAGGGCGCTGAAGGTACTGGCCGATGTGGCCCTGATCGCCGCCGAGGACACCCGCCATTCGATCCGCCTGCTGCAGCACTTTGGTATCGAGACGCCGCTGGCGGCCTGCCATGAGCATAACGAGCGCGACGAGGGCGGGCGTTTTCTCACCAAGCTGTTGGCGGGTGAAGATGTGGCGCTGGTCTCCGATGCTGGCACGCCATTGATCTCCGACCCGGGCTACCACTTGGTGCGTCAGGCGCGGGCCGCGGGTGTGAGGGTGGTGCCGGTGCCGGGTGCCTGCGCCTTGATCGCCGCGCTGTCGGCGGCCGGCCTGCCGTCGGACCGCTTCATCTTCGAAGGCTTCCTGCCGGCCAAGGCGGTGGGGCGCCGAGCGCGCCTGGAGCAAGTCAGGGAGGAGCCGCGCACGCTGATCTTCTACGAAGCCCCGCACCGTATCCTGGAATGCCTCGAAGACATGGAGGCGGTATTCGGTGGTGAGCGCCCGGCGCTGCTGGCGCGCGAGCTGACCAAGACGTTCGAAACCCTCAAGGGCCTGCCCCTGGCCGAGCTGCGGGCCTTCGTTGCCGGCGACAGCAACCAGCAGCGCGGTGAATGCGTGGTGCTGGTCGGTGGCTGGAGTGCGCCCGAGGGCGAGCAGGCGATCAGCGCCGAGGCGCAGCGTGTGCTCGACCTGCTGCTGGCGGAGTTGCCGCTGAAGCGGGCAGCGGCGCTCGCTGCGGAAATTACCGGGGTGCGCAAGAACCTGTTGTATCAAATCGCCTTGGAAAAGCAGAAAGTTAAATAGTGGCAAATTGATATAAATGCCGGTATCGCTTGTTCTCGGGCGCGCGTGCCGGTAACCTTGGCGGCGGAGAGTCGATCGGACAGTCGCTGCCGTCTTTTGTTCCGCAAAAGATGGGGGAGGAAAGTCCGGGCTCCATAGGGCAGAGTGCCAGGTAACGCCTGGGAGGCGTGAGCCTACGGAAAGTGCCACAGAAAACAACCGCCTAAGCACTTCGGTGCCGGTAAGGGTGAAAAGGTGCGGTAAGAGCGCACCGCACGGCTGGTAACAGTTCGTGGCTAGGTAAACCCCACTCGGAGCAAGACCAAATAGGGTTCCATCAGGCGTGGCCCGCGTCGGAACCGGGTAGGTTGCTAGAGGCGTCCAGTGATGGCCGTCGTAGAGGAATGACTGTCCTCGACAAAACCCGGCTTACAGATCGACTCTCCACCTTTCCTTCCCTGCTTGAATCGATAGCAGATGCACTCCGGTAATACCGAAAAAATCTTAATCTTAATAAATCACTTTAACTTCGAACTCCATTCGCTTGCGTGGGTTTGATTTTTCTCGTGTTTTTTTCTTCTAGGTAGTCCTTCCACATTCCCTTATCGCGCTAAATCTCGGTCCTGTAAGGCTTTTCCTTATGAACGTGCCTTGACGGTGCTGCGGGCGGATTCCTATAGTGTGCGCAAGTGGCAGAAAGTGGGATGAAGTGGGTTTTCTGACACAAAAAAGCTACCATTGTGGGGAATCGCAGCCGTGTTCCGCGGAGCCAACGCCGTCAGCCTCGATGCCAAGGGCCGTCTCGCCATGCCGAGCCGGTACCGTGACGAGCTCGATTCGCGTTGCAATGGTCAACTGATCGTGACCATCGACGCCGTTGATCCCTGCTTGTGTGTCTATCCCCTCGATGAGTGGGAACAGATAGAAGCCAAGTTGCGTGCCTTGCCATCGTTGCGTGAGGAAAACCGCCGTCTGCAGCGTTTGCTGATCGGTAATGCGGTTGACCTGGAGCTCGATGGCAGTGGGCGTTTCCTGGTGCCGCCCCGCCTGCGTGAGTACGCCAAGCTCGACAAGAAGGCGATGCTGGTGGGGCAACTGAACAAATTCCAGCTGTGGGATGAAGATGCCTGGAACGCGGTTTCGGCAGCCGACCTTGCAGCTATTCAACAACCGGGTGCCATGCCCGACGAATTGCGTGACCTGATCCTGTGACCATAGATAGCGGCTTCAACCACATCACCGTCCTGCTCGACGAAGCTGTCGAGGCATTGGCCCTGCGCGCCGACGGTTGCTATCTGGACGGCACCTTCGGCCGTGGCGGGCACAGTCGGCTGATTCTCAGCAAGCTCGGGCCGCAAGGGCGGCTGCTGGGCTTCGACAAAGATCCACAGGCGATTGCCACGGGGCAAGCGCTGGCGGCCGAAGACGGCCGCTTTGTCATTGTGCAGCGCAGCTTTGCCGAGCTGGGTGCGGAGGTGGCCGAGCGCGGCCTGGATGGCAAGGTCAGTGGCGTGCTGCTGGACCTGGGCGTGTCCTCGCCGCAACTGGATGACCCCGAGCGCGGCTTCAGCTTCCTCAACGATGGCCCGCTGGACATGCGCATGAATCCTGGCCAGGGCATCAGCGCCGCCGAGTTCATCGCCACTGCACCCGAAGAAGAAATCGCCCGCGTGTTCAAGGAATACGGCGAAGAGCGTTTCGCCAAGCGCATGGCCCGCGCCGTGGTGCAGCGCCGCGAGCAGCAGCCGTTCACCCGTACCGGCGACCTCGCCGAAGTGCTGAAGGTGGCCAACCCGGCCTGGGAGAAGGGCAAGAACCCGGCGACCCGTGCCTTCCAGGGGCTGCGCATTCACGTCAACAACGAACTGGGCGACCTCGAGGCTGGCCTCGAGGCCGCGATCGACGCGCTGGAAGTGGGTGGCCGCCTGGCGGTGATCAGCTTCCACTCGCTGGAAGACCGCATCGTCAAGTTGTTCATGCGCAAGCTGGCCAAGGGCGAAGCCGACAACCTGCCACGCAACCTGCCGGTACAGCACAAGGTCTTCGAACCGAAAATCAAGCTCATCGGCAAGGCCCAGTTCGCCTCCGACGCCGAGCTCAAGGCCAACCCGCGGGCGCGCAGCGCCGTGATGCGGGTGGCGGAGAAGCTGCGGTGAGCAGGCTGTTTGCCAAACCTTTGCCAGGCGGAAGCTTCCTGATGCTTCTGCTGTTCATCGCTGTGCTGATTTCGGCCATCGCCGTGTCCTACAGCGCGCACTGGAACCGTCAACTGCTCAACACTCTGTACGGCGAGCTGAGCGATCGCGACAAGGCCCAGGCCGAGTGGGGCCGGCTGATTCTCGAGCAGAGCACCTGGACCGCTGCCAGCCGCATCGAAAGCCTGGCTTCCGAGCAATTGAAAATGCGCGTGCCTGCGGCTGACGAAGTACGGATGGTGGCGCCATGATGAAGCTCGAAGGCGCACTCTACCCGTGGCGCTTCCGCGTGGTGCTCGGCCTGCTGGCACTGATGGTCGGGGCCATCTGCTGGCGCATCATCGACCTGCAGGTGGTCGACCGTGACTTCCTCAAGGGCCAGGGCGACGCACGCAGCCTGCGGCACATTCCCATCCCGGCGCACCGTGGCCTGATCACCGACCGTAATGGTGAACCGCTGGCGGTCAGTACCCCGGTCACCACCCTGTGGGCCAACCCCAAGGAAATGCAGGCCTCCAAGGACCGCTGGCCGCAACTGGCCGCAGCCCTGGGACAAAACCCGCAGCAACTGAGCGAGCGTCTGACCCAGCAGGCCAACAAGGAATTCATCTACCTGGTCCGTGGCCTGACCCCGGAGCAGGGCCAGCATGTGCTCGACCTGAAAGTACCGGGCGTGTATGGCCTGGAAGAATTCCGCCGCTTCTATCCAGCCGGTGATGTCACCGCCCACATGGTCGGCTTCACCGACCTCGACGACCACGGTCGCGAAGGGGTGGAGCTGGCCTATGACGAGTGGCTGGCCGGCGTGCCCGGCAAGCGACAGGTGATCAAGGACCGGCGTGGCCGCTTGATCAAGGACATCCAGGTGACCAAGAACGCCAAGGCCGGAAAGACCTTGGCGTTGTCGATTGACCTGCGCCTGCAATACCTGGCCACCCGCGAGCTGCGCAATGCCATCGCCGAACAGGACGCCAAGGCCGGCAGCCTGGTGATCATGGACGTCAAGACCGGTGAGGTCCTGGCCATGGTCAACCAGCCGACCTACAACCCGAACAACCGCCGCAGCATGTTCCCGGCGGCGATGCGCAACCGGGCGATCATCGACGTGTTCGAGCCAGGTTCCACGGTCAAGCCGATCTCCATGAGCGCGGCGCTGCAGAGTGGCCGCTGGAAGCCGACCGACAAGGTCGAGGTGTACCCGGGTAGCCTGCAGATCGGCCGTTACACCATCAAGGACGTATCCCGCAGCGAGGGCCCGATCCTTGACCTGACCGGCATCCTGATCAACTCCAGTAACGTCGGCATGAGCAAGATCGCCTTCGACATCGGCGGCGAGGCCATCTACCGGGTCATGTCCCAGGTCGGCCTGGGCCAGTACACCGGCCTGGGTTTCCCGGGCGAGCGCGTTGGCAACCTGCCCAACCACCGCGAGTGGCGCAAGGCCGAGACCGCGACCCTTTCCTATGGCTACGGCGTGTCGGTGACCGCCCTGCAACTGGTGCATGCCTACGCGGCGCTGGCCAACGACGGCAAGATGGTGCCGCTGTCGATCCTCAAGGTCGACAAAGTCCCTGAAGCCGTGCAGGCCATTCCGAAAGAAACCGCCGAAACCATCCAGGGCATGCTGCAGCAGGTGATCGAAGCCCCGCGCGGTGTGTTCCGCGCCCAGGTGCCGTTCTATCACGTGGCCGGCAAGTCGGGTACCGCGCGCAAGGCCACCGTGGGCTCCAAGGGCTACACCGAAAACGCCTATCGCTCGTTGTTCGCCGGCTTCGGGCCGATGAGCGACCCGCGCTACGCCATCGTCGTGGTCATCGACGAGCCGGGCAAGGGTGGCTACTTCGGCGGCCTGGTTTCGGCGCCGGTATTCAGCAAGGTCATGTCCGGCACGCTGCGTTTGATGAACGTGCCGCCAGACAACCTGCCACCGCCAACCGAACAATCGCAAGTCAACGCAGCAGCCGCCAAGGGAGGGCGTGGATGATGACAATGCCATTGAGCAAACTTTTCGCCCACGCCAGCCGTGACCCGCTGATTCGTGAACTGACCCTGGACAGCCGCAATGTGCGCCCGGGTGACCTGTTCCTGGCCGTGCCGGGCGCCAAGGTCGACGGTCGCGAGCATATCGCCGATGCCCTGGCCCGTGGCGCTGCCGCCGTGGCCTATGAAGAGCAGGGCGCCAACGTACTGCCGCTGACCGACGTGCCGCTGATTCCGGTCAAAGGCCTGATTGCCCAGTTGTCGGATATCGCTGGCCGCTTCTATGGCGAACCTAGCCGTCAGCTGAACCTGGTGGGCGTGACCGGCACCAACGGCAAGACCAGCGTCACCCAACTGGTGGCGCAGGCACTCGACCTGCTTGGCCAACGTTGCGGCCTGATTGGCACCTTGGGTACCGGGTTCCATGGCGAGCTGCAGAGCGGTCGCCTGACCACGCCGGACCCGATCGCCGTGCAGGCGACGCTCAACGACCTGAAAAAGGCTGGCGCCAAGGCCGTGGCCATGGAAGTGTCCTCCCATGCCTTGGAGCAGGGCCGTGTCGCCGCCCTGGAATTCGACATCGCGGTCATGACCAACCTGTCCCGCGACCACCTGGACTACCACGGCAGCATGCAGGCCTACGAGGCCGCCAAGGCCAAGCTGTTCGCCTGGCCGAGCCTGCGTTGCCAGGTGGTCAACCTGGATGACCAGTTCGGTCGCCGCCTGGCTGCCGACTTTGCCCGTCGCCCGAGTGTCGACCATGTCGAGACCCGGCTGCTCAGCTATAGCCTGGAAAACCCGGACGCCTCGCTGTTCTGCCGTGAAGCCGTGTTCAACGATGATGGCGTGCGCGCCACCCTGGTCACTGCCCAGGGTGAGCGCACCCTGCGCAGCCAGCTGCTGGGCCGCTTCAACCTGAGCAACATGCTCGCCGCCGTGGCGACCCTGCTGGCGCTGGATTATGCGCTGGACGAGATCCTCAAGGTCACCCCGCAACTGCAGGGGCCGGTGGGTCGCATGCAGCGCCTGGGTGGCGGCGACAAGCCGCTGGTGGTGGTTGACTACGCGCACACCCCGGACGCCCTGGAGAAAGTGCTCGAAGCCCTGCGCCCGCATGCCCACGGCAAGCTGCTGTGCCTGTTCGGTTGCGGCGGCGACCGTGATCGCGGCAAGCGCCCGCTGATGGCCGAAGTGGCCGAGCGCCTGGCTGATCGCGTGCTGGTCACCGACGACAATCCACGTACTGAAGACCCGCTGCGTATCTTCGACGACATCCGTCCCGGTTTCGCCAGGCCGGCCGAGGTCGAGTTCGTCGCCGGTCGTGGCGAAGCCATTGCCCACCTGATCGCCACTGCCGCTGCCAACGATGTGAT
This sequence comes from Pseudomonas sp. 10-1B, assembly GCF_000935045.1. Taxonomy (GTDB): domain Bacteria; phylum Pseudomonadota; class Gammaproteobacteria; order Pseudomonadales; family Pseudomonadaceae; genus Aquipseudomonas. The sequence goes on along the minus strand of NZ_JYKS01000023.1, from coordinate 171,311 downwards.
CGTGCTGGCCGGCAAGGGGCACGAGGATTACCAGGAGATCAACGGCCAGCGCCATGACTTCTCCGATTTGATCGAAGCCGAAAAGGCACTTGCAGCCTGGGAGGCTCCACATGCTTAAGCCAATGGCACTCAGCCAGCTGAGCACTGCACTGAATGGTCGCCAGATCGGCGCCGACGCCAGCTTCAGCGGTGTCAGCATCGACAGCCGCAGCGTCAGCGCCGGGCAACTGTTCGTCGCCTTGGCCGGCCCGCGTTTCGATGGCCACGATTACCTGGCCGATGTGAAGGCCAAGGGTGCTGTCGCGGCCCTGGTCGAGCGTGAAGTAGCCGATGTCGACCTGCCGCAGCTGCTGGTGGCTGATTGCCGCCTGGCCCTGGGCCAGCTTGGTGCGCTGAACCGCGCCGGCTTCGACAAGCCCGTGGTGGCCATTACCGGTTCCAGCGGCAAGACCACGGTCAAGGAAATGCTCGCCAGCATCCTGCGTACCCGTGGCCTGGTACACGCCACCCGCGGCAACCTGAACAACGACCTGGGTGCGCCGCTGACCCTGCTGGAGATCGCCGCGGAGCACAGCGCCGCGGTGATCGAGCTGGGCGCCTCGCGCATTGGTGAGATCCGCTACACCGTCGGCCTGACCAAGCCGCAGGTGGTCATCATCAACAACGCCGGTACCGCCCACGTTGGCGAGTTCGGCGGCCCGGAGAAGATCGTCGAGGCCAAGGGCGAGATTCTCGAAGGCCTGGGCGAGGGCGGTATCGCCATCCTCAACCTGGACGACAAGGCCTTCGCCATCTGGAAGGCCCGTGTCGGTGCGCACAAGGTCATCAGTTTTGCGCGCAGCGACGCGAATGCCGATTTCTACGCCAGGGACATCGGTCGCGATGCCCGTGGTTGCCCGTCGTTCAAGCTGCATGGCGCCGGCGACGTGGTAGACGTGCAGCTCAATGTACTGGGTGAACACAACGTCAGCAACGCCCTGGCTGCTGCCGCCGCTGCCCATGCCGTTGGTCTGAGCCTGAGCGGCATCGCCGCCGGCCTGGCTGCCGTGCAACCGGTCAAGGGCCGTACCGTGGCGCAGATCGCGCCGAACGGCGTGCGGGTGATCGACGATAGTTACAACGCAAATCCCACCTCCATGTGCGCAGCCATTGATATACTCGCCGGCTTTTCCGGACGCACCGTTCTGGTGCTTGGGGATATCGGCGAACTGGGGCAATGGGCGGAAGAAGGCCACCGTCAGGTGGGTGACTACGCGCGTGGCAAGGTCGACGCCCTGTACGCAGTGGGTTCCAACATGACACATGCGGTCAAGGCGTTCGGCGCCAATGGCCGCCATTTCGCTACTCAAGCTGAGCTGATCGACGCGGTTAGCGCCGAAAACGCCAGCGACACCACTATCTTGATCAAGGGCTCGCGCAGCGCTGCGATGGAAAACGTCGTGGCAGCATTGTGCGGTGCCAGCGGGGAGAAACATTAATGCTGCTGCTGTTGGCCGAGTATCTGCAACAGTTCCACAAAGGCTTCGCGGTCTTCCAGTACCTGTCCCTGCGCGGGATTCTTGGTGTACTGACCGCGTTGTCGCTGGCGCTGTGGCTGGGGCCGTGGATGATTCGTACCCTGCAAATTCGCCAGATCGGCCAGGCCGTGCGTAATGACGGCCCGCAATCGCACCTGTCCAAGTCCGGCACCCCGACCATGGGCGGTGCGCTGATCCTGTCCGCCATCGCCATCAGCACCTTGCTGTGGGCCGACCTGAGCAACCGCTACGTCTGGGTGGTGCTGATCGTCACCCTGGCGTTCGGTGCCATCGGCTGGGTCGATGACTACCGCAAGGTGATCGAAAAGAACTCCCGAGGCCTGCCAAGCCGCTGGAAGTACTTCTGGCAGTCGGTGTTCGGCCTGGCTGCGGCGGTGTTCCTCTACAAGACCGCACCGACCAGCGTCGAAACCACGCTGATCCTGCCGTTCATCAAGGATGTCACCATTCCGCTGGGCATCGGCTTCGTCGTGCTGACCTACTTCGTCATCGTCGGTTCCAGCAACGCGGTCAACCTCACCGACGGCCTCGATGGCCTGGCGATCATGCCAACGGTGATGGTCGGCGGCGCCCTGGGCATCTTCTGCTACCTGTCGGGTAACGTGAAGTTCGCCGAATACCTGCTGATTCCCTACGTGCCGGGCTCGGGCGAGCTGATCGTGTTCTGCGGCGCATTGATCGGTGCCGGCCTGGGCTTCCTGTGGTTCAACACCTACCCGGCACAAGTGTTCATGGGTGACGTTGGCGCGCTGGCGCTGGGCGCCGCGCTGGGCACCATCGCCGTGATCGTGCGCCAGGAAATCGTCCTGTTCATCATGGGCGGCATCTTTGTCGTGGAAACCCTGTCGGTGGTGATCCAGGTCGCCTCCTTCAAGCTGACCGGCAAGCGCGTGTTCCGCATGGCGCCGATCCACCACCACTTTGAACTCAAGGGCTGGCCAGAGCCACGGGTGATCGTCCGCTTCTGGATCATCACCGTGATCCTGGTGCTGATCGGCCTTGCCACCCTGAAACTGAGGTAGATGAGCGTGTCACTGATCGCTTCCGACCAATTCCGCATCGTTGTCGGCCTCGGCAAGAGCGGCATGTCCCTGGTTCGCTTCCTGGCGAGCCGGGGCATTGCCTTTGCGGTCGCCGACACCCGCGAGCAACCGCCGGAACTGGACACCCTGCGCCGTGATTACCCGCAGGTGGAAGTGCGCTGTGGTGAGCTGGACGTGGACTTCCTGTGCCGCGCCAACGAGCTGTACGTGAGCCCCGGCCTGGCCCTGGCCACTCCGGCCCTGCAGCAGGCGGCCGCGCGTGGGGTGAGGCTGTCCGGCGACATCGAGCTGTTCGCCCGCCACGCCAAGGCGCCGATCATTGCCATCAGCGGTTCCAACGCCAAGAGCACCGTCACCACCCTGGTCGGCGAAATGGCCGCCAAGGCCGGCAAACGTGTGGCCGTGGGCGGTAACCTCGGCACCCCGGCGCTGGACCTGCTGGCCGATGACGTCGAACTGTACGTGCTGGAACTGTCCAGCTTCCAGCTGGAAACCACCGACCAGCTCAACGCCGAAGTGGCCACGGTGCTGAACATCAGCGAAGACCACATGGACCGTTACAGCGGCCTGCCGGCCTACCACCTGGCCAAGCATCGGATCTTCCGCGGTGCCCGCCAGGTGGTGGTCAACCGCCAGGACGCCCTGAGCCGGCCGCTGCCGGTGGAAGGCCGTCCGTGCTGGACCTTCGGCCTCAACCAGCCGGACTTCAAGGCCTTTGGCCTGCGTGAAGTGGACGGCGAAAAGTACCTGGCATTCGAATTCCAGGCACTGATGCCAGTGCGCGAGCTGAAGATCCGTGGTGCCCACAACCAAAGCAACGCCCTGGCGGCGCTGGCCCTGGGCCATGCCGCGGGCTTGCCGTTCGCGCCAATGCTCGCAGCCCTGCGCCAATTCGCTGGCCTGGCCCACCGCTGCCAGTGGGTGCGCGAGCGTAACGGCGTGAGCTGGTACGACGACTCCAAGGCCACCAACGTCGGTGCCGCCCTGGCCGCCATCGAAGGCCTGGGTGCCGATATCGAAGGCAAGCTGGTGCTGATCGCTGGCGGCGATGGCAAGGGCGCCGAATTCAACGCGCTGCGCGAACCGGTCAAGCGCTTCTGCCGTGCCGTGGTATTGCTCGGTCGTGATGCCGAGCGCCTGGCGGCAGCCTTGGGCGACGATGTGCAACTGGTGCGGGTCAAGACCCTCGACGAAGCCGTGCAGCAGTGCGCCGAGCTGGCCCAGGCCGGCGACGCGGTGCTGCTGTCGCCGGCGTGCGCCAGCCTCGACATGTTCAAGAACTTCGAAGAACGCGGGCGCCTGTTCGCCCAGGCAGCGGGAGGCCTTGCATGATCTTCGGCATCCTCAAGCCCTACCCGTCGCCGCTGATCAGCGGCCGTGGCATCGACCTGGACTTCCCGTTGCTTGCCGGCTGCCTGGCATTGCTGGGCCTGGGCCTGGTGATGATCACCTCGGCGTCCTCGGAAGTGGCTGCGGTGCAGTCGGGCAACCCGCTTTACCACATGACCCGCCACTTGGTGTACGTGTTCCTTGGCCTGGTCGCCTGCGGCGCGACCATGCTGGTGCCGATCGCCACCTGGCAGCGCATGGGCTTCCTGATGCTGCTGGGCGCCTTCGGCCTGCTGGTGCTGGTACTGGTCCCCGGTATCGGCCGCGAAGTGAACGGCTCCATGCGCTGGATCGGCTTCAGCTTCTTCAACGTCCAGCCTTCGGAAATCGCCAAGGTGTTCGTGGTCATCTACCTGGCCGGCTACCTGGTACGCCGGCAGACCGAGGTGCGCGAAAGCTGGATGGGCTTCTTCAAACCGTTCATCGTGCTGCTGCCCATGGCCGGCCTGCTGCTGATGGAGCCAGACTTCGGCGCTACCGTGGTGATGATGGGCGCGGCAGCGGCCATGTTGTTCCTTGGCGGGGTGGGGTTGTTCCGCTTCAGCCTGATGGTGGTGCTGGCGGTGGTCGCGGTGTTCGTGCTGGTACAGGCGCAGCCGTATCGGATGGCGCGTCTGATCACCTTCACCGACCCCTGGTCCGATCAGTTCGGTTCGGGCTACCAGCTGACCCAGGCGTTGATTGCCTTCGGCCGCGGTGAGTGGCTGGGCGTGGGTTTGGGCAACAGTGTGCAGAAGCAGTTCTACCTGCCCGAAGCGCACACCGACTTCGTGTTCTCGGTGCTGGCCGAAGAGCTCGGTGTGGTCGGTTCGCTGGTGACCATCGCGCTGTTCGTGTTCGTCACCGTGCGTGCCCTGTACATCGGCCTGTGGGCCGAGAAGGCCAAGCAGTTCTTCGCCGCCTACATGGCGTTTGGCCTGGCCTTCCTGTGGATCGGCCAGTTCCTGATCAACATCGGCGTGAACGTCGGCCTGCTGCCGACCAAGGGCCTGACCCTGCCGTTCCTCAGCTATGGCGGCAGCTCGCTGGTGATCTGCTGCGCCTGCGTGGGCCTGTTGCTGCGCATCGAGTGGGAAAGCCGCACGCACCTGGGCAGCGAAGAACACGAATTCAGCGAAAGCGATTTTGCCGAGGAGACCAGTCATGGCCGCTGACGGCAAGAACGTACTGATCATGGCCGGCGGCACCGGCGGGCATGTGTTCCCGGCCCTGGCCTGCGCCCGTGAGTTCCAGGCGCGCGGTTACAGCGTGCACTGGCTGGGCACCCCGCGCGGTATCGAGAACGAGCTGGTGCCACAGGCTGGTCTGCCATTGCATCTGATCCAGGTCAGCGGCCTGCGCGGCAAGAGCAAATTGTCGTTGCTCACGGCGCCGTTCACCCTGGTCAAGGCCGTGCTGCAGGCGCGGCGCATCATTCGTCAGCTCAAGCCGGTGTGTGTGCTGGGCTTTGGCGGCTACGTGACCGGCCCTGGCGGCGTGGCCGCGCGGCTGTGCGGCGTGCCGCTGGTGATCCATGAGCAGAACGCCCGTGCCGGTACCGCCAATCGCTTGCTGGTGCCACTCTCGGCGCGGGTCTGCGAAGCTTTCCCGAACACCTTCGAGGCCAGTGACAAACGTCGCACCACCGGCAACCCGGTGCGCCCGGAGCTGTTCATGGACGCGCAACGCGCGCCCCTGGCCGAGCGCCGTGCGCGGCTGTTGGTGCTCGGCGGCAGCCTGGGTGCGGAACCATTGAACAAATTGTTGCCTAAGGCCCTGTCCGAAGTGCCCGCAGCGCTGCGCCCAGAGGTGTTCCACCAGGCCGGCAAGCAACACGCGCCGATCACCGCCGAGCGTTATCACGAGGCGGGCGTCGAGGCTCAGGTAGAGCCCTTCATCAAGGACATGGCCCAAGCCTATGGCTGGGCCGACATGGTGGTGTGCCGGGCCGGTGCCCTGACCGTCAGCGAGCTGGCGGCAGCAGGCCTGCCTTCGATGCTGGTGCCTTTGCCCCACGCCATCGACGACCACCAGACCCACAACGCCCAATATCTGGCCCGTGAAGGCGCTGCCTTCCTGATGCCACAAGCGACAACTGGCGCAGCGCAGCTCGCTGAACGCCTGAACGAGGTGCTGATGCAACCCGAGAAACTCAACGTCATGGCAGGCACCGCGCGGCGCCTGGCCAAACCTGCCGCAACCAGCACCGTGGTCGATATCTGCCTGGAGGTGGCCCATGGTTGAGAGCCAGAAAGCCATGCCCCACCCGAAGATGGGCCGTATCCGCCGTATTCACTTCGTCGGTATCGGCGGCGTGGGCATGTGCGGCATCGCCGAAGTGCTGCTGAACCTGGGCTATGAAGTGTCCGGTTCGGACCTGAAAGCCTCGCCGGTCACCGAGCGCCTGGAGTCGTTCGGCGCCGAGATCTTCGTTGGTCACCGTGCCGAGAACGCCGCCACTGCCGATGTGCTGGTCGTGTCCAGCGCCATCAACCCGGCCAACCCGGAAGTGGCCACCGCCCTGGAGCGGCGTATTCCGGTGGTTCCGCGTGCCGAGATGCTTGCCGAACTGATGCGCTATCGCCATGGCGTGGCCGTTGCCGGCACCCACGGCAAGACCACCACCACCAGCCTTTTGGCCTCGGTATTCGCTGCCGGCGGCCTGGACCCGACCTTCGTCATCGGTGGCCGCCTGACCGCTGCTGGCACCAATGCCCAGCTCGGTACCAGCCGCTACCTGATCGCCGAAGCGGACGAAAGCGACGCCAGCTTCCTGCACCTGCAGCCAATGGTGGCCGTGGTCACCAACATCGACGCCGACCACATGGCGACCTACGAAGGTGACTTCAACAAGCTGAAGAAAACCTTCGTCGAGTTCCTGCACAACCTGCCGTTCTATGGCCTGGCGGTGATGTGCCTGGACGACCCGGTGGTGCGCGAGATCCTGCCGCAGGTCAAGCGCCCGACCGTGACCTATGGCTTCAGCGAAGAGGCTGACATCCGCGCCATCAACGTGCGCCAGCAGGGCATGCAGACCCACTTCACCGTGCTGCGTCGTGACCGCGAGCCGCTGGATGTGTCGGTGAACATGCCCGGCAACCACAATGTGCTCAACGCCCTGGCCACCATCGCCATCGCCACCGACGAAGGCATCACTGACGAAGCCATCATCCAGGGCCTGTCCGGCTTCCAGGGTGTCGGCCGACGCTTCCAGGTATACGGCGAGCTGCCGGTCGAAGGCGGCAGCGTGATGCTGGTCGACGACTACGGTCACCACCCGACCGAAGTGGCCGCGGTGATCAAGGCCGTGCGTGGTGGCTGGCCAAGCCGCCGCCTGGTGATCGTTTACCAGCCGCACCGCTACAGCCGCACCCGTGACCTGTACGACGATTTCGTCCAGGTGCTGGGCGATGCCAACGTGCTGCTGCTGATGGAGGTCTACCCAGCCGGCGAAGAGCCGATCCCCGGTGCCGACAGCCGCCAGCTGTGCCACAGCATCCGCCAGCGCGGCAAGCTCGACCCGATCTACATCGAACGTGGTGCCGAGTTGGCGCCGCTGGTCCAGCCGTTGCTGCGCGCCGGCGACATCCTGCTGTGCCAGGGTGCTGGTGATGTTGGCGGCCTCGCCCCGCAATTGATGAAAAGCCCGCTGTTCGCTGGCGCCAAGCAGGAGAAGTCGAAATGACCAGCGCTTACGACAAGCTGCACTCGACCCTGGACGTCAAGGCGTTCGGCCGCGTCGCGGTGCTGTACGGCGGCAAGAGCGCCGAACGTGAAGTGTCGCTGAAATCCGGCGCCGCGGTGATCGATGCGCTGACGAGCGCCGGTGTCGACGTGGTCGCCATCGACGTGGGCGACGACCTGCTGGCACGCCTGCAGAGCGAGAAGATCGACCGCGCCTTCATCATCCTCCACGGCCGTGGCGGTGAAGACGGCAGCATGCAAGGCCTGCTCGAGTGCCTGGGCATCCCTTACACCGGTAGCGGCATCCTCGCTTCGGCCCTGGCCATGGACAAGCTGCGCACCAAGCAGGTGTGGCAAAGCCTGGGCATTCCGACCCCACGTCACGCCGTGCTGGCGAGTGAAAGCGATTGCTTGGCGGCGAGCACGGAACTGGGCTTCCCGCTTATCGTCAAACCCGCCCATGAAGGCTCTAGCATCGGCATGGCCAAGGTGAACAGCGCCGAGGAACTGGTCGCCGCCTGGCAGGACGCCGCCAAATACGATTCCCAGGTACTGGTGGAGCAGTGGATCCACGGCCCTGAGTTCACCATCGCGGTACTGCGCGGCCAGGTGCTGCCGCCGATCGCCCTGGGTACGCCGCACGTGTTCTACGACTACGACGCCAAGTACATCGCCAACGATACCCAGTACCGCATTCCCTGCGGCCTGGATAGCGCCAAGGAACAGGAACTGATCGACCTGACCGCACGCGCCTGTGATGCCATCGGCATCGAAGGGTGGGGGCGGCTGGACGTGATGCAGGACGAGCAGGGCCGGTTCTGGCTGCTCGAAGTCAACACCGCACCGGGCATGACCGACCATAGCCTGGTGCCCATGGCGGCCCGCGCGGCAGGCCTGGACTTCCAGCAACTGGTGCTGGCGATCCTGGCCGAAAGCGTGGCGACGCGAGGTTAATCACCATGCAAGGCGCGATGATACGTCAGCAGCAACCCGTTACCGGCCGTAGCAAGCCGGTGCCGCGTGGTGCCAGCCGGCTGGTGGCCGACGAGCCCGTATCGGCGCGCCTGCCGCGGCCCAGCCTGGGCGGCCTCAAGCGCCTGTTGTGGCCGGTGCTGCTGGTGGCGGCCGGCTTTGCTGCCTACGAGGGCGCCATTCGCCTGATGCCCTATGCCGACCGGCCGATCACCAAGATCGACGTGCAGGGTGACCTCAGCTACATCAGCCAGCAGTCGGTGCAGCAGCGCATCGCGCCCTATGTGGCCGCGAGCTTCTTCAGTGTCGACTTGCCGGCGATGCGCGCGGAACTCGAGCAGATGCCGTGGATCGCCCACGCCGAAGTACGCCGGGTATGGCCCGACGAAGTGGTGATCCGCCTGGAAGAACAGCTGCCGGTGGCGCGCTGGGGTGACGAGGCCTTGCTCAACAACCAGGGCCAGGCCTTCACTCCGCGCGAGCTGGCCAATTATGAGCACCTGCCGCAGCTGGCCGGGCCGCAGCGTGCTCAGCAACAAGTCATGCAGCAGTATCAGGTATTGAGCCAGATGCTGCGCCCCCTGGGCTTTTCCATCGCTCGCCTGGAGCTGCGCGAGCGGGGCAGCTGGTTCCTGACCACGGGCGCGAGCAGCGCCGGGCCGGGCATCGAGCTGCTGCTGGGGCGCGATCATCTGGTGGAGAAGATGCGCCGTTTCATTGCCATTTACGACAAGACACTCAAAGAGCAGATCACCAACATCGCCCGCATTGATCTGCGTTACTCCAACGGACTTGCCGTTGGTTGGCGGGAACCGATTGCACCGACGACGGCCCAACCCGCCGTTGCGAAGAATTAGAGAGAGGCAGGACCATGGCAAACGCGCATAGCGGCAAAATGATCGTCGGGCTGGACATTGGCACCTCCAAGGTGGTGGCGCTGGTGGGTGAAGTGGGCGAAGACGGCACTCTGGAAATCGTCGGGATCGGTACCCATCCGTCCCGCGGCCTGAAAAAAGGCGTGGTGGTGAACATCGAGTCCACCGTGCAGTCGATCCAGCGCGCCGTCGAAGAAGCGCAGCTGATGGCCGGCTGCCGCATCCACTCGGCGTTCGTCGGTGTGGCCGGTAACCACATTCGTAGCCTGAACTCCCACGGCATCGTCGCCATCCGTGACCGCGAGGTCAGCCTGGCGGACCTGGAGCGCGTGCTTGACGCTGCCCAGGCCGTGGCCATTCCGGCCGACCAGCGCGTGCTGCACACCCTGCCGCAGGACTACGTGATCGACAACCAGGAAGGCGTGCGCGAGCCGCTGGGCATGTCTGGCGTGCGTCTGGAAGCCAAGGTTCACGTGGTGACCTGCGCGGTCAACGCGGCGCAGAACATCGAGAAGTGCGTACGCCGCTGCGGCCTGGAAATCGACGACATCATCCTCGAGCAGCTGGCCTCGGCCTACTCGGTGCTGACCGACGATGAAAAAGAGCTGGGCGTGTGCCTGGTGGACATCGGTGGCGGCACCACCGACATCGCCATCTTCACCGAGGGCGCGATCCGTCACACCGCGGTGATCCCGATCGCCGGCGACCAGGTGACCAACGACATCGCCATGGCCCTGCGTACACCTACCCAGTACGCCGAAGAAATCAAGATCCGCTACGCCTGCGCCCTGGCCAAACTGGCCGGCGCTGGCGAGACCATCAAGGTGCCGAGCGTGGGCGACCGCCCACCGCGCGAGCTGTCGCGCCAGGCCCTGGCCGAGGTGGTGGAGCCGCGTTACGACGAGCTCTTCACCCTGATCCAGGCCGAACTGCGCCGCAGCGGCTACGAGGACCTGGTGCCGGCCGGCATCGTCCTCACCGGCGGCACCGCGAAGATGGAAGGTGCCGTGGAACTGGCCGAGGAAATCTTCCACATGCCGGTACGCCTGGGCGTGCCGCACAGCGTTCGGGGCCTGAGCGACGTGGTTCGCAACCCGATCTATTCCACCGGCGTGGGCTTGCTCACCTACGGCCTGCAGAAGCAGACCGAGGACCTGCCCCTGACCGGCAACAGCAGCAGCAACAGCTATGGCGATGAACCGAAGGCCCCAGTGCTTGAGCGCTTCAAGCGGTGGGTCCAGGGCAACTTCTAAGTTTCAAAGCAGTAGTGGTAGGCGCGACAACTAGAGAACTGTAAGGAGAGGGAAAATGTTCGAGCTCGTAGACAACGTCCCGCAAAGCCCGGTCATCAAGGTGATCGGCGTTGGTGGTGGTGGCGGCAACGCCGTCAATCACATGGTCAAGAGCAGCATCGAAGGCGTGGAATTCATCTGCGCCAACACCGATGCCCAGGCGCTGAAAAACATCGGCGCGCGCACCATCCTGCAATTGGGCACTGGGGTGACCAAGGGCCTGGGTGCCGGTGCCAATCCGGAAGTCGGCCGTCAGGCTGCGCTGGAAGACCGTGAGCGCATCGCCGAAGTGCTGCAGGGCACCAACATGGTGTTCATCACCACCGGCATGGGCGGCGGTACCGGTACCGGTGCAGCGCCGATCATCGCCGAAGTGGCCAAGGAAATGGGCATTCTCACCGTTGCCGTGGTGACCCGTCCGTTCCCGTTCGAAGGCCGCAAACGTATGCAGATCGCCGATGAAGGCATCCGCATGCTGGCTGAGAGCGTCGACTCGTTGATCACCATCCCCAACGAGAAGCTGCTGACCATCCTGGGCAAGGATGCCAGCCTGCTGTCCGCCTTCGCCAAGGCCGACGATGTACTGGCCGGTGCCGTGCGCGGTATCTCCGACATCATCAAGCGCCCGGGCATGATCAACGTCGACTTCGCCGACGTGCGCACCGTGATGGGCGAAATGGGCATGGCCATGATGGGTACCGGCTGCGCCAGCGGCCCGAACCGTGCCCGGGAAGCCACCGAGGCAGCGATCCGCAACCCGCTGCTGGAAGACGTCAACCTGCAGGGCGCCCGCGGCATCCTGGTGAACATCACGGCCGGCCCGGACCTGTCGCTGGGTGAATACTCCGACGTGGGTAGCATCATCGAAGCCTTCGCCTCCGACCACGCCATGGTCAAGGTCGGCACCGTGATCGATCCGGACATGCGTGACGAACTGCACGTGACCGTGGTGGCCACTGGCCTGGGTGCGCGCATCGAGAAGCCAGTCAAGGTGGTGGACAACACCCTGCAGACCGCCCAGCAGGCGTACGAAGCGTCCAACCCGGCGCCGGTTCGCCAGGAGCAGCCAGCGGTCAACTACCGTGACCTGGAGCGCCCGACCGTCATGCGCAACCAGGCCCATGCAGGTGCTGCGGCAGCCGCTAAACTGAACCCTCAGGATGACCTGGACTACCTCGATATCCCGGCATTCCTGCGTCGTCAGGCTGATTAATGGAATTTATCAGGGGTATAAAGGTGATTGGTATTCATCAAAGGTTGGGTCTGTTATCATCCCCAGCCTTTGTTGATACCTGTTCGCAATTTGCGCTGAAGCGGCCAATGCCATGATTAAACAACGCACCCTGAAGAATACCATCCGTGCCACAGGTGTCGGTCTGCACTCCGGGGAGAAGGTTTACCTGACCCTCAAGCCTGCACCTGTTGACACCGGCATCGTCTTCCGCCGCGCCGACCTCGACCCTGTGGTCGAGATCCCTGCGCGTGCGGCCAACGTCGGCGAGACAACCATGTCGACGACGCTGGTCAACGGTGACATCAAGGTCGATACGGTCGAGCACTTGCTCTCCGCCATGGCGGGCCTGGGCATCGATAACGCCTACGTCGAGCTCTCCGCCTCGGAAGTGCCGATCATGGATGGCAGCGCCGGTCCTTTTGTATTCCTGATTCAGTCTGCCGGCCTGGAAGAACAGGACGCAGCCAAGAAGTTCATCCGCATCCTGCGTGAGGTAACCGTGGAAGAGGGCGACAAGCGCGCCACGTTCCTGCCTTTCGAAGGTTTCAAGGTGAGCTTCGAGATCGACTTCGATCATCCGGTCCTCAAGGGCCAGACCCAGAGTGCGGTTGTCGACTTCTCCAGCACCTCGTTCGTGAAGGAAGTCAGCCGCGCCCGCACCTTCGGCTTCATGCGTGACATCGAGTACCTGCGCAAGCACAACCTTGCGTTGGGTGGCAGTGTCGAGAACGCCATCGTGGTCGACGAGACCGGTGTGCTCAACGAAGACGGCCTTCGTTCCGATGACGAATTCGTCAAGCACAAGATCCTCGACGCCATTGGCGACCTCTACCTGCTGGGCAACAGCCTGATCGGCGAGTTCAAGGGCTACAAGTCCGGCCACGCGCTGAACAACCAGCTGCTGCGCAAGCTGATTGCCGAAACCGATGCCTGGGAAGTGGTCACTTTCGAAGATGCCAGCACGGCACCGATCTCGTACATGCGCCCTGTTGCGGCCGTGTAAGTTCGAACACTCTCTAGTTCATTGAGGCCACCTTTGGGTGGCCTTTTTTATAGGCGGGATTTGGGGTTGGTGGGTTTTCGGTTTGGGTTTTTGGGCGGGGCTGGCGAGTGTTCGGTTTGAGCTTTGTGGTGGGGCTGACAGGGGTTCAGTTTGAGTTTTGTAGTGGCGCGGAAATCGAGCGCCGCCCGCGCGGCGCTTCGCGGGCAAGCCCGCTCCTACGTTTGTTTCGGGCCAATTATTCCTATGCCAATCGCGCGCGACCGCCTTGGCGCATATCTCGATATCGCGTCGTACAAACAGGGCGGTCGCGTTCCTCTGGCACAGGCGTGACTGGCCCGAAACAAACGTAGGAGCGGGCTTGCCCGCGAAGCGCCGCGCGGGCGGCGCTCGATTTCCGCGCCACTGCAAAAATCAAGACGAACGCTCTCAGCCCTTATCTTTATCCTGAGCATGAGTCGCCAGCCGTTCCAGTGCTGCGCGCAGTTTGGGGTCGGCAATGCCCTCGGCGGTGTCGCGCAAACTCTCGGCAGCCATGTTCGACAGCTCGGCAGCATGCCCGCCGCGTTTGGCCGGCACCAGCGGGGGCTGGACCTTGTACAGGATGCGCCTGAGGTTGCCGAACGCCTCCATGCCCTGCAGCGCCGCCAGCAGGCGCTTCTGCTGATAGCGCAGGCGGGTGGCCCAGTGCCCGTCGGTGACCACCAGTAGCAAAGTGCCATCGCGCCACGACGCCACGTGGCAGTGCTCGCGGGCGGCCGGTTGCAGCTGGCTTTCCAGCAGGCGCTGCAGGTGCTCCAGGCGTTCGGCCTGGTTCAGCAGCAGGCGCAGCGGGCGGACCTGGCGCAGCAGGGCCGAGGGTGGCTGGGCGGGGGAGGGTTTGTAGGCCATGGGGGTACGCGTGAGGTTACATGGGCAACAGTCTAACATCTCCGTTGCCTGTACCGGCCTCTTCGCGGGTGAACCCGCTCCTACAAGAAACCGGTAACCCTGTAGGAGCGGGTTCACCCGCGAAGAGGCCGGTACAGGCGACGCAAGATAAGACTGGTTCTCGATACCTTTCATGTTCCCAAGCCTTGAACTCCGGGAAAATGCCCCTATCTAAACCAAGCCCCCGCCAAAGCGCTGTGCCAGCATCGTGGAAATCCACCACTTTCCTCACCATCGTTTCCGGGTAGAATGCTCGTTCGCATGCGGCCTCAGGGCTGCACGGGCGACTCATGGGGCCGCCCTCCATCCCTACGTGTGGAAGATCCTGCCGATATGTTTGCGCCTTTGTTAAAGAAACTTTTTGGAAGCAAGAACGAGCGTGAAGTCAAACGCATGCTCAAGACGGTGAGTATCGTCAATGCCTTCGAAGAGAAGATGGTGGCCCTCTCCGACGAGCAACTGCGGGGCAAGACCGCAGAGTTCAAGGAGCGCCTGGCCAAAGGCGAGACACTGGACCAATTGCTGCCCGAAGCCTTCGCCGTAGCCCGTGAGGCCGGCAAGCGCGTGATGGGCATGCGCCACTTCGATGTGCAGCTGATCGGCGGCATGACCCTGCACGAGGGTATGATCGCAGAAATGCGCACCGGTGAAGGCAAGACCTTGGTCGGTACCCTGGCCGTGTACCTCAATGCACTGTCCGGCAAGGGTGTGCACGTGGTCACCGTCAACGATTACCTGGCCCGCCGTGACGCCAACTGGATGCGCCCGCTGTACGAGTTCCTCGGCCTGTCGGTCGGTATCGTCTCGGCCTTCCAGCCGCCAGAAGAAAAGCGTGCCGCCTACGCCTCCGACATCACCTACGGCACCAACAACGAATTCGGTTTCGACTACCTGCGCGACAACATGGCGTTCAGCCAGGAAGAGAAGTTCCAGCGTGAACTGAACTTCGCCGTGATCGACGAAGTCGACTCCATCCTCATCGACGAAGCGCGTACCCCGCTGATCATTTCCGGCCAGGCCGAGGACAGCTCCAAGCTGTACATCGAGATCAACCGCCTGATCCCGCGCCTGACGCAGCACATCGAGGAAGTCGAAGGCCAGGTCACCCAGGAAGGCCACTTCACCATCGACGAGAAGAGCCGCCAGGTCGAGCTGAACGAAGCCGGTCACCAGTACATCGAGGAAATGCTCACCCAGTCCGGCCTGCTGGCCGAGGGCGAGAGCCTGTACTCCGCGCACAACCTGAGCCTGCTGACCCACGTCTACGCCGGCCTGCGCGCGCACAAGCTGTTCCACCGCAACGTCGAGTACATCGTCCAGGACGGCCAGGTCCTGCTGATCGACGAGCACACCGGCCGTACCATGCCCGGCCGTCGCCTGTCCGAGGGCCTGCACCAGGCCATCGAGGCCAAAGAAAACCTGAACATCCAGGCCGAGAGCCAGACCCTGGCCTCGACCACCTTCCAGAACTACTTCCGCCTGTACACCAAGCTGTCCGGCATGACCGGTACCGCCGACACCGAAGCGTTCGAGTTCCAGTCCATCTACGGGCTCAACGTAATGGTCATTCCGCCGAACAAACCGCTGGCGCGTAAGGATTTCAACGACCTGGTGTACCTGACCGCCGACGAGAAATACGCCGCGATCATCGCCGACATCAAGGAAAGCATGACCGTGGGGCGCCCGGTGTTGGTGGGTACCGCGACCATCGAAACTTCCGAGCACATGTCCAACCTCCTGAAAAAGGAAGGTATCGACCACAAGGTACTGAACGCCAAGTACCACGAGAAGGAAGCCGAGATCATCGCGCAGGCCGGTGCGCCGGGCGCGCTGACCATCGCCACCAACATGGCCGGCCGTGGTACCGACATCCTGCTGGGCGGTAACTGGGAGGCCGAAGTCGCCGCCCTGGAAAACCCGACCGCCGAGCAGGTTGCCCAGATCAAGGCCGACTGGCAGAAGCGCCACCAGCAGGTGATCGAGTCGGGCGGCCTGCACGTGATCGCCTCCGAACGTCACGAATCGCGCCGTATCGACAACCAGCTGCGGGGCCGTTCCGGCCGTCAGGGCGACCCGGGTTCCAGCCGCTTCTACCTGTCGCTGGAAGACAGCCTGATGCGTATCTTCGCCTCTGACCGGGTGAAGAACTTCATGAAGGCGCTGGGCATGCAGTCGGGCGAAGCCATCGAGCACCGCATGGTCACCAACGCCATCGAGAAGGCCCAGCGCAAGGTCGAAGGCCGCAACTTCGACATCCGCAAGCAGTTGCTCGAATACGACGACGTGGCCAACGAGCAGCGCAAGGTGATCTACCACATGCGCAACAGCCTGCTGGCCGCCGAGAACATTGGCGACACCATCGTCGAATTCCGCAAGGAAGTACTGGACGCTACCATCAGCCAGCACATTCCGCCGCAGTCGCTGCCCGAGCAGTGGGACGTGGCCGGTCTGGAAGCTTCGCTGGCCAGCGATTTCGCCATGAAGCTGCCGATCCAGCAGTGGCTCGACGAGGACGACCACCTCTACGAAGAGACCCTGCGCGAGAAGCTGCTGAACGAAATCACCACCGCTTACACCGAGAAGGAAGACCAGGCCGGTATCGACGCCCTGCGTACCTTCGAGAAGCAAATCCTGCTGCGCGTGCTGGACGACCTGTGGAAAGACCACCTGTCGACCATGGACCACCTGCGTCACGGTATCCACCTGCGTGGTTATGCGCAGAAGAACCCGAAGCAGGAGTACAAGCGCGAATCCTTCAGCCTGTTCCAGGAGCTGCTCGAGTCGATCAAGCGCGACACCATCCGCGTGCTGTCGCACGTGCAGGTACGCCGCGAAGACCCGGCCGAAGAGGAAGCCCGCCTGCGCCGCGAGGCCGAGGAACTGGCCAGCCGCATGCAGTTCCAGCATGCCGCCGCCTCGGGCCTGGGCAGTGAGCAACTGAGTGAGGAGGGCGCTGAAGTGGCCGTCGCCTCGGCACCGGTGCGCAACGACCAGAAGCTGGGCCGCAACGAGCCGTGCTGGTGTGGTTCGGGCAAGAAGTTCAAGCATTGCCACGGGCAGATCGAGTGATCTGACCTGAATGGGGCCGCTTTGCGGCCCATCGCGACACAAGGCCGCTCCTACAGGGATAGCGCACAGCCGTAACGCTGCGCCGTCCCATGTGGGAGCGGCCTTGTGTCGCGAAAGGGGCGCGAAGCGGCCCCGCTTTTCGACATCAACCGTATTTTCTAGGAGCGCTCTAATGGCTGTTGGTCTTGGTCCTTTGCCCACCCTGCACCCGGTTCCGGGTTTTGAACTCGGCATCGCTTCTGCCGGCATCAAGCGCCCAGGGCGCAAGGATGTGGTGGTCATGCGCTGTGCCGAAGGCTCCAGCGTGGCGGGCGTGTTCACCCTCAACGCCTTCTGCGCAGCACCGGTGATCCTGTCCAAGCAGCGTGTACAGGGCACCGTGCGCTACCTGCTGACCAACACCGGCAACGCCAACGCCGGTACCGGCGCGCCAGGCCTGGCCGCTGCCGAGCGCACCTGCGCCAAGTTGGCCGAACTGGCGGGTGTGCCAGCCGAGTCGGTACTGCCGTTTTCCACCGGCGTGATCGGCGAGCCGCTGCCGGTCGAGAAGATCGAAGGCGCGCTGCAGGCGGCCCTCGACAACCTGTCGGAAAACAACTGGGCTGAAGCCGCCACCGGCATCATGACCACCGACACCCTGCCCAAGGGTGCCAGCCGCCAGTTCCAGCACGATGGCGTGACCGTTACCGTCACCGGCATCAGCAAGGGTGCCGGCATGATTCGCCCGAACATGGCGACCATGCTCGGCTATATCGCCACCGACGCCAAGGTTGCCCCGGCGGTACTCAAGGACCTGATGCTGGACGGCGCCAACAAGTCGTTCAACCGCATCACCATCGATGGCGACACCTCGACCAACGATTGCTGCATGCTGATCGCTACCGGCAAGGCCAACCTGCCGGAAGTCACCGAAGCCAGCGGTGCGCTGTTCGAGGCGCTGAAAAAGGCCGTGTTCGAAGTGTGCATGGAAGTGGCCCAGGCCATCGTCCGTGACGGCGAAGGCGCCACCAAGTTCGTTACCGTGCAGGTCAATGGCGGTGGCAACCACCAGGAATGCCTGGACGTCGGCTACGCCGTGGCCCACTCGCCGCTGATCAAGACCGCACTGTTCGCCTCCGACCCGAACTGGGGCCGGATCCTCGCCGCGGTTGGCCGTGCCGGCGTGCCAGAGCTGGATGTGAGCCTGATCGACGTATACCTGGACAGCGTGTGCATCGCCAGCAAAGGCGGCCGCAGCCCGAGCTATACCGAGGCCCAGGGCTCGGCAGTGATGGCCCAGGAAGAGATCACCATCCGTATCGAGCTGGGCCGTGGCCAGTGCAGCGAAACCATCTGGACCACCGACCTGTCCCACGAGTACGTGAAGATCAACGCCGAGTACCGCACCTGATTTAATACTGGGGCCGCTTCGCGGCCCTTTCGCCGGCAAGCCAGCTCCCACAGGTACAGCGTAACCTTCAGGCCCTGTGCTGTACCTGTGGGAGCTGGCTTGCCTGCGATGGGCTGCAAAGCAGCCCCAAAATCCCAAACCAATGGAGCCGAACCATGAGCTATCACCTGATCATCGGCGACAAGCTGTATTCCTCCTGGTCGCTGCGTGGCGCCCTGGCCCTCGAGCTGGCCGGCGTGCCCTACGAAGAAACCCTGATCAAACTCAACCAGCCTGACACCCGTCAGCGCATCCTCGCTTTCTCCGCTACCGGCAAGGTGCCGCTGCTCAAGACCGAGCACGGTGTGATCGCCGACTCCCTGGCCATTGCCGAATACCTCAACGAACGCCACCCCGAGGCCCAGCTGTGGCCTGCCGACGTGGCGGCCCGGGCACAGGCCCGTTCGGCCTGCGCGCAGATGCACAGCGGTTTCTTCGCCCTGCGCGGTGCCATGCCATTCGACCTGTCGCGTGACCAGGCCCTGGACAGCGTGCCGCTGGAGGTACAGATCGATATCGATCGTATCGTCGCGCTGTGGTCCGAATGCCGCCTGGTGGCCAAGGACCACGGCCCGTTCCTGTTCGGCAAGCCGAGCCTGGCCGATGCCTTCTTCGCCCCAGTGGCCGTGCGCCTGCGTACCTACCGGGTGGAGGTGCCTGCAGAGGCAGCGGCCTACATCGAGACCATTTACGGCTGGCCGGCCTTCCAGGCCTGGCAGCAAGCTGGCCTGGCGGAGCGTGAAGGGTGAAACGGATTCATGTAGTAGCTGCCGTCATTCGTGGCGCTGATGGCCGTATCCTGATTGCGCGGCGTGCCGATACCCAGCACCAGGGCGGCCTGTGGGAGTTCCCGGGCGGCAAGGTGGAAGAGGGTGAAGGCGTCGAAGCGGCGCTGGCCCGTGAACTGCGCGAAGAGCTGGGCATCGAGGTGAGCCGTTCGCGCGCACTGATCAAGGTCAGCCATGACTACCCGGACAAGCAGGTGTTGCTGGATGTGCGCGAAGTCGAGGCGTTCACCGGCGAGCCGCATGGCGCCGAGGGCCAGCCGCTGGAATGGGTAGCGCCACGCGACTTGTCGCAGTATGACTTCCCGCAGGCCAACAAGCCGATCGTTGCCGCTGCGCGCCTGCCGGACCAGTACCTGATCACCCCGGATGGCCTGGAAGTGCCGCAGCTGCTCAAGGGCATCCAGAAGGCAGTGGCCAGCGGCATTCGCCTGATCCAGTTGCGTGCCCCGGACATGTACGACCCCAAGTACCGCGATGTGGCGGTGGATGCGGTCGGGCTGTGCGCGGGCAAGGCGCAGTTGATGCTCAAGGGGCCGCTGGAGTGGCTGGGCGACTTTCCGGCGGCCGGCTGGCACCTGACCGCCGCGCAATTGCGCAAGTACGCTGCCAGAGGCCGGCCGTTCCCCAAGGAACGCTGGCTGGCGGCGTCCTGCCACAGCGCCGAAGAACTGGCCCTGGCCGAGCAGATGGGCGTGGACTTTGTCACCTTGTCACCGGTGCAGGCGACCCAGACTCACCCTGAGGCGGTGCCATTGGGCTGGGATGAGGCGCAGCGCCTGATTGCCGGGTTCGACAAGCCGGTCTACCTGCTGGGTGGGGTAGGGCCGGGTGACCGGGAGCGGGCCTGGGAGGCTGGGGCACAGGGTGTGGCCGGGATTCGGGCGT
Organism: Pseudomonas sp. 10-1B; assembly: GCF_000935045.1. Lineage (GTDB taxonomy): Bacteria > Pseudomonadota > Gammaproteobacteria > Pseudomonadales > Pseudomonadaceae > Aquipseudomonas. The sequence goes on along the minus strand of NZ_JYKS01000023.1, from coordinate 151,204 downwards.
TCTGGCCTGAGATTTGAGTGATTGGGGCCGCTTTGCGGCCCTTCGCGGGCAAGCCCGCTCCTACGAAGGAATCGCGTGAGCCTGAAGGGCTCGCGTACCCCTGTAGGAGCGGGCTTGCCCGCGAAGGGCTGCAAAGCAGCCCCAAAAATCTGCTCTAAGGCCTATCAGCAGGCTGCCACAAAACCTCAGCCACCCCCTGCCGCCGCCCAATGATCCGTGCCGCCACGAACAGCAAATCCGAAAGCCGGTTGATATACGCCAACCCAACCCCTTCCAACGGCTCCAGCGCATTCAACTGCTGACAGCGCCGCTCGGCACTGCGCGCCAGGCTGCGGCACACATGCGCCTGCGCCACCAGCGCCGAACCACTGGGCAGGATGAAATTCTTCAACGGCCCCAGCTCTTCGTTCCACATGTCGATGGCTGCCTCCAGGCGCTGCACTTCCGCCAGGTTCAACGCCTGATAACTGGGCATCGCCAGCTCTCCACCCAGGTCGAACAAGCGGTGCTGACACGGCGCCAGTACTGCGCTCACTTCATCCAGCCCTTGCTCGGCCAGCCCTGCCAGCAACAGGCCCAGTTGGCTATTCAGGCTGTCCACCTCGCCAATCGCCTCGATCCGCGGGTGGTCCTTGGGCACCCGGCGCCCGTCGCCGAGGCCGGTTTCGCCTTTGTCGCCAGTGCGGGTGTAGATCTTCGACAGGCGGTAGCCCATGTCACTTCTCCGTTTTGGCCGGCGCTGCCGGCTGGCCGAGGGGCAGGCGCAGGGTGAAGCAGGTACCCTGACCGGGCGTGGACTGCACTTCCATCTGCCCCTTGTGATTGTTGGTGATGATGAAATACGAGACCGACAGGCCCAGGCCGGTGCCCTGGCCGATTTCCTTGGTGGTGAAGAACGGCTCGAAGGTTCGTTTGCGCACCGCCTCGGGCATGCCGACGCCGTTGTCCTCGACCTGGATTTCCGCCCACGGCGGGTTCAGCCGGGTGCGCAGGGTGATGCGCCCGGGCTCGCTGGGTTGCGGCCGCAGGTGGATGGCCTGGGCGGCGTTTTTCAGCAGGTTGAGCAGTACCTGTTCCAGTTCGTTGGCGGTGCATGGCACTGGCCCCAGCTCGGGGTCGAACTGGCGCACGATGGCCTGGCCCTTGAAGTCGAAGCCAATGGCAAGGTCGAAGTCGTTGCCGGCAATCTCCAGCGCCTGGTCGATCAAGGCCGGCAGGTCGCAGGGCGCCAGCTGGCGGTTGCTGCGGCGGCTGAAGCTGAGCATGTGGGTGACGATCTTCGCCGCCCGAGCACCGGCCTGCTGGATGCCGTCGAGCAATTGTGGCACTTCGCGGCTGTCCAGGTAGCGGTTGACCGTGGCCAGGTCGATACCCAGCTCTTCGGCCTGCTCCTGGTTGCGCGGCAGCTCTGGCGACAGGCGCCGGCGGATGTTCTGCACGTTGTGCAGGATGGCGCCCAGCGGGTTGTTGATTTCGTGGGCCATGCCGGCGGCCAGGCCACCGACCGAGAGCATTTTCTCCGACTGCACCATCATCTCTTCCAGTGACAGGCGCTGGGTGATGTCATCGATGCGGATGACCACGCCACGGCCACCGCCGCCGGTCAGCGGGTAGAAGGTCAGGGCGTAGTGGCGTACGTCGTCGCCCTTGGACCAGGTGACCCGTTCGATCTTCGCCACCCGGTGCTTTTCCACGGTTTCTTTCAATTGCGGCAAGAACGGTTTGAGCGGTTCGAAGGCGATGAAGATCGGCTGGTTCAGCGCTTCGTCCAGCGGCGTGCCGGAAAGCACCGTGGCTTCATGGTTCCATTGGGTCACGTAGAGCTGTTCGTCGAGGGCGATCAGCGCCGAGGGCATCGAGTCGATGATGCTGTTTAGGTAGTTCTGGAAGCCTGTGAGTTTTTTCTCGATCTTGCTGCGTACCTGGACTTCCAACTCCAGCTTGCGGTTGGTGTGGCGGGTTTCCTCGGCCAGGCCTTGGGCTTGGTCATAGGCAGTCTGGAATTCGTCGCGAGTACGCTTGAGTTGCTGCTCGCGGGCTTCGATGCGCGAGAGCATGGTGTTGAAGGCTTCGGCCAGGCTGCCGATTTCATCGTCGTTGCCGCGCTGGGCGCGCAGGGCGTAGCTCTCTTCGCGGGTGACCTGGCGGCTGAGCTCTTCGAGCTGGTTGATCGGCTGGGTGATCAGGCGTTTGATCTGCCGGGCGATGACGATCCACAGCAGCACACTGAACACCAGGATGCCCAGGCTGGCGCTGAGGGTGCCGGTGTAGAAGGCGGTCGGCAGTTCGCTGCTGGCTACCAGCAGCAGGTGCGCCGGTGGGTTGGCATCGCGTGGCATGCGGATCAGTTGGGTGCTGCGAAACTCCATCAGGCGCCAGCCGTCGATGTTGCGAAAGCGCTTGGGCAGGGCCAGTGGCTCGCCGTGCTGCAACTGCGCCAGCATGCGGCCATCGCCACCATAGACAGCGGCGGCGCGCAGCGGGGTGTAGCTGTCCAGTTCCTTGAGCAGGGCGCTGGCGCTTTCCGGGGTGTCGCCGGCACGGGCCGACAGCTGCGGGTTGGCCACCAGCCGGCCAATGGTCTGCAGTGCTTGCGGCGCCATGCTTTCCTGGGTGATCCAGTAGGCGGCGCTGATGAAGGTGAGGTTGGCCACCAGCAGGATGGTCACCAGCAACACCAGCAGGGCCGCCAGCAGCTTCTGCCCGACCGGGAGGTTTTCCAGGCGTTGGCGCAAGGTCATGGGCTAGGCAATGTCCGTATCCGGTTGAAGGGGTTGCGTCAGTCGCTGGGCAAACCACGCGCGCGCAGGTTATCGACCAGGCGCTGCTGCAGGCGTTCCAGCTGTGGCAACTGCAGGCGGTGGCGGCCTGCGGCGCGGCAGGCATGGCCGAGCAGGTAATGCAACTCGGTGCGCCGACCTGCGCGCACGTCCTGGTACATGGAAGAGTAGTTGGCCGCGGTGGCTAGGATCACCCGTTGCACTTCCTCGGCCAGCTCATCCGCCGCTTCCGGCTGGCCACAGCGGCGCAGTAGCTGCGCCAGCTCGGTACACAGTGCCTCCACTTCATCCAGGTGCCCCAGCAGCCCGCCGTTCTGGCAGTCGTGCAGCACGGTCAGCGGGTTGATGGCGCAATTGAGCGCGAGTTTGCGCCACAGGCGGGTAAGGATGTCCACCGTCCACTCGGCGGGGATGCCGGCCTGCTGCAGGTCATCGAACCAGGCCGGGAGCGTCGGGTTGCATGGGTCGCCCAGCCAGTTGAAGCCGTGGCCGGCAAAGCGCACCTGCCAGTCACCCTCGCGGAAGGCCCCTTCGGTGCTGGAGGCGAAGATGCAGCGCGCGTGGGGCACCAGCTCGGCGACTTCGTCCTGGCTGCCCAGGCCGTTCTGCAGCAGCAGCACTTCGGCGCCTTCGGCCAGCCGCGGCGCCACGCTGGCAATGGCCGGGGCGGCGTCGTAGGCCTTGCAGGCCACCAGCAGGCGGTGGATCGGGCCCGCTGCCTGCGCGGTTTCGGCGGGAATGGCGTAGTGGCGGCGCTGGTCCTGTTCGACCAGGGTCAGGCCGCCGGCCCGCTGGTAGGCCTGCAACCGTTGCCCGTCACGCAGGATCAGGCGCACTGCCTTGCCTGCGCGCGCCAGGCGGCAAGCCCACAGGCTGCCCAGGCTGCCGGCGCCGAGAATATGCCAGGTGCTGCTCATATGCGTTTCGCAACCCGTTATAATGAGCCCGCATTTTAACCGTCAAACCCAGCGCGCTCCATCTTCAGCCCGAGCGCGCTTTTATTTTGGGAGAACAACCATGCCTTCGTTCGACGTGGTATCGGAACTGGACAAGCACGAAGTGCAGAACGCGGTCGACAACGCCATCAAGGACCTGGACCGCCGCTACGACCTCAAGGGCAAGGGCACCTTCGAGTTCAAGGACAAAGAACAGACCGTGATGCTCACCGCCGAGGAAGAGTTCCAGCTCGAAGCGATGCTGGAAATCCTGCGCCTGGCCCTGGTCAAGCGCAAGATCGACGTGAAGTGCCTGGAAACCAAGGACCCGTATGCCTCGGGCAAGGAAAAGAAACAGGAAGCCAAGTTCCGCGAAGGCATCGACAAGGACCTGGCGAAGAAGATCGTCGCCACCATCAAGGACGCCAAGCTGAAAGTGCAGGCCGCCATCCAGGGCGAGCAGGTGCGTGTTACCGGCAAGAAGCGCGACGACCTGCAGGAAGCCATTGCCCTGCTGCGCACCAAGGAATTCGACATGCCGCTGCAGTTCAACAACTTCCGCGACTGATGCAGGTGCCGCCCGGAACCCCGATGGCGTAATGATGTCCATGGGGGCCGGGGCCACGTAATCACGCGCGGCCTGTTCTACCTTGTACTTGCCGCTCGGCATCAGGAGATGAATATGGATTTGAACGCTGAAGTCGATCAGCTGGTCCGCCAATCCCAGACCTGGGTCCCTTTGATCATGGAATACGGCAGCCGTGTGCTGCTGGCGCTGCTGACCCTGGCAGTCGGTTGGTGGGTCATCAACAAGGTCAGCGCCCGCCTGGGCAAGCTGGTTGGCCTGCGCAACGCCGACCTGGCGCTGCAGGGCTTCATCAGCACGCTGGCGAATATCGTGCTGAAGGTGCTGCTGTTGGTCAGCGTGGCGTCGATGATCGGCATCGAGACCACCTCGTTCGTCGCCGCCATCGGTGCCGCGGGCCTGGCCATCGGCCTGGCCTTGCAGGGCAGCCTGGCGAACTTCGCCGGTGGTGTGCTGATCCTGATGTTCCGCCCGTTCCGCATTGGTGACTGGATCGAGGCGCAGGGCGTGGCCGGCACCGTCGACAGCATCCAGATCTTCCACACCGTGCTGCGCACCGGTGACAACAAGACCGTGATCATGCCCAACGGCAGCCTGTCCAACGGCATCATCACCAACACCAACCGCCAGCCGACGCGCAAGGTGGTGTTCGATGTGGGCGTGGACTACGAGGCCGACCTGCAGAAGGCCCGCAACGTGCTGCTGGAGCTGGCGCAGGATCCGCGTGTGCTGCCTGACCCGGCGCCGCAGGCGGTGGTGGCGACGCTGGGTGACAGCTCGATTACCGTGTCGCTGCGTCTGTGGACCAAGACCTCCGATTACTGGGACGTGATGTTCATGCTCAACGAGCATGCGCGTGACCGGTTGAAGGCCGAAGGGATCGACATTCCGTTCCCGCAGCGGGTGATTCGTGTGGTGCAGGAGACTGCTACGCAGTAACACCGCGTTGGTATTGGTTGGGGCCGCTTCGCGCCCCTTCGCGGGCAAGCCCGCTCCTACAGGTACTGCGCTGCCCTCGGGTTTGGCGCTCAATTCCCTGTAGGAGCGGGCTTGCCCGCGAAGGGGCGCGAAGCGGCCCCGGCTTTTTACACTTGTTCACAGCAAAACCCCGCCATTTCTGGCATATAGCCTGACCCCACCTGTCCCCCAATACGCCATCATGAAACCACTGCTGTACATCACCCCCTTGCGCGCCTTGCTGTTCGGCCTGACCCTGGCCCTGTTCGAGCTGCTGACCTACCTGGCCAGCGATGCCGTGATGCCGGCCATGCCAGTGGTCGTCGGTGACCTCGACGCCAGCCCCGAATACATCCCGCACGCGCTCAACCTGTACCTGCTCGGTGGCGTGGTGCTGCAATGGCTGATCGGCCCGCTGGCCGACCGCTATGGGCGGCGGCCGCTGCTGCTGATTGGCTGTGCGTTCTTCGGCGTGGCCTGCCTGGCCACCTTCTGGGTCCATGACATCGGCCTGTTCAACCTGCTGCGCCTGTTGCAGGGCATCGGCCTGGGCTTCGTGGTCACGGTCAGCTACCCGGCCCTGAACGAGGCCTTCAGCGAGGCGGACGCCGTGCGCATGATGGCCTTGCTGGCCAATATCGCCTTGCTGTCACCACTGCTCGGGCCACTGGTGGGTACTTTGCTGCTGCAGTGGCTGGACTGGCGCTGGCTATTCGTGGCCTTCGCCATTGGTGCGGTGCTGGCCTGGGTGCTGCTGTACCGGCTGATGCCCGAAACCCTGGGTGTGGAACGTCGTGATGGCTCACGCCTGGCGTTCACCCCGATCCATTTGCTGCCGCTGCTGGCGGGTTACGCTCAGTTGCTGGCCAACCGTCGCTTTGTCGCTGGCAGTGCCGCCCTGGGGCTGGTCGGTTTGCCGTTGATTGGCTGGATCGGCCTGTCGCCGGTGCTGCTGATTCACGATGAGGGGCTGAGCACCATGGAGTACGCCTTGTGGCAACTGCCGGTGTTTGGCGGGCTGATCCTCGGCAACTTGATCATCAACCGCATCGCCGACCGCTATCCGCTGCCGGCCTTGGTGCGTGGCGCGCTGTGGCCATACCTGGCCGGCCTGTGCCTGATGGTGCTGGCGACCTGGTATTGGCCGAGCGTGACTAGCGTGGTGGCGGGTATGTCGCTGTATGCGCTGGGGCTGGGCGTGGCCAACGCGGTGTTGTACCGCATGACGCTGTTTGCCAGCGAGCAGAGCAAGGGCCTGGTTTCGGCCATGCTGGGCATGATCACCATTGCCCTGCTGGGGCTGGGTGGGGCGGTGCTGGCAATGATTGGTGCCGGTGCCAGCCTGCTGCACTTCGCCCTGGCGGCGGGGGTGGCGGGGGCGTTGGCGCTTTGGCCACTGTGGTTCGTCGTAGGTGGGCAGTCTGGGGAAGGGGCTGTCGCTCAGTAGTCTGTGTTTGCCTGTCCCGGCCCTATCGCCGGCAAGCCGGCTCCCACAGGTACTGCACAGGGCTTGAGGCCTATGCGGTCGAGGTGGGAGCAATTGTCTTGTATTGCCTGGACTGGCCTCATCGCCGGCAAGCCGGCTCCCACAGGTACTGCACAGGGCTTGAGGCCTATGCGGTCGAGGTGGGAGCTGGCTTGCCGGCGATAGGGCCAGAACAGGCGGTCAAAATCTATCAGGGCCGCTCGGCCGCCGAGTTTTCCTCTGCCACCGGAGTCCCGCGCCCGGACTCCTGGCGCCACTGCAAGGCGATCAGGATCAGCGTAGGCACGCCCAGCAGGGCGGTGATCAGGAAGAAGTCGTGGTAGCCGAACTTCTCCACCATGACCCCCGAATACCCGCCGATCAGGCGCGGCAACAGCAGCATGATCGAGCTGAGCAGCGCGTACTGGGTAGCCGAGAACTTCAGGTTGGTCAGGCTCGACAGATAGGCGACGAAGGCCGAGGTGGCCATGCCGGAGCTGAAGTTGTCCAGCGAGATGGTCACCACCAGCATCTTCAGGTTCGGGCCCATGTCGGCCAGCATCAGGAACAGGATATTGGTGCCTGCCGAAGCCACGCCACCGATGAACAGGATCGGCATGATGCCGAAGCGCACGATCAGCAGGCCGCCGATCCCGGCGCCGACCAGGGTCATGACCAGGCCGAAGATCTTGCTGACGCTGGCGATCTCGTCCTTGGTGAAGCCCATGTCGATGTAGAACACGTTGGCCATCACCCCCATCACCGTGTCCGACATGCGGTAGGTGGCGATCAGGCCGAGCAGCAGCAGGGCCTGCCAGCGGTAGCGGGCGATGAAGTCGTTGACCGGGGTCAGCACCGGTGCCAGGCCGCGCCGGCCGAGGCTCGACAGGCACGCCCAGGTCAGCAGCACATAGAGGATCAGGCGCAGGAAGGCACGGTCTTCCAGCAGCAGGTCGAGTGGCGAGGCATCGCCGGTTATGACGCTGGACCAGCCGGTATTGAACATTTGGGTGAAACTGGCCGGTACCGACACCAGCAGGATGATCAGCACGAACACCGACGCCAGTTGGTGCATCAGCCCGTAGCGTGCTGCCGACAGCTGGGTGCGCAGGGGCACCGGTGGCTCGCGCATGACCAGGGTGGTGAACAGCGCAGGCAGCATCATCACGGCGAAGATGACGTAGGTGCCGGCCCAGGCCTTGTGCAGGTAGCTGAAACCGGTGGAGCCGAACCATTCCGCGAAGAACAGTGCACCGGCCGTGGCGAGCAGGGCCGCCACCCGGTAGCCGGCCATGTAGCTGGCGGCGAGTGCGGCCTGGCGCTGGTCGTCGGCGATTTCCAGGCGGTAGGCATCGACGGCGATGTCCTGGGTGGCCGAGGCGAAGGCCACCAGCACCGCCAAGGCGATCAGCCACGACAGGTGCTGTTGCGGGTCGCACAGGCTCATGCCGACCAGGCCGATCACCACCAGCGATTGCGACAGCAGCAGCCACGAACGCCGGCGCCCCAGGCTGCCGAGCAGCGGCAGGCGCCATTGGTCGAGCAGTGGCGACCATACCCACTTGAAGGCGTAGGCCAGGCCGATCAGGCTGGCGTAGCCAATGGTCTCGCGGGCCACGCCGGCTTCGCGCAGCCACACCGACAGGGTCGAGAACACCAGCATGTAAGGCAGACCGGCGGCGAAGCCGAGCAGCAGAAGTACCAGGGTTGACGGGCTGGCATATGCAGCAAGCGCAGCGCGCCAGGTTTTACGGGGCATGGGCCAACATCTGCCTCAAGTTTGCGAAAACAAAGCGCGCACTCTAACCGCTGTGCTCCATCGGGCGCCAGCCATGGCGCGTCATATCCACACGATTGTTGGTTACATTCACACCTTCCGCACGCAGTCGTGCCCGTTGTTCATCCCCCGACGGAGTACCCAGTGCCAGGCTCAGACGGCCACCTGCGCCGAGCACCCGATGCCAGGGCAGGCGGGTATCCGTGGGCAACTGCCCCAGGGTGCGCCCGACCCAGCGCGCCGCCCGCCCAAGCCCCGCCAGCTCAGCCAGCTGGCCATAGCTGACCACCTTGCCGGCCGGCACTTGACCGAGTACCGAATACAGCGCCGTTCGTCGGCCCTCGGCAGAGGCGAGGGCGTGTTCATATCCAGCGGACATCACGCCCCCACTGGGCTGCAGGTGAAACCGGACCGGCGGTCTGGCAAATGAGAGTTGAACTCAACGGCATGCTCCCGGTCTGTGCTTGTTCTGGTCGTCGGTATCTGGATAATGCCCGGCTTTTTCGTCAAATCGAACCCGTAGTCCGCCTATGTATTCTAGATCCTTTTTGTGCCTGCTAGCTGCCACCCTGTGCGCCTCCCCGGTGTTCGCCGACACAGTGTGGATGAAGAACGGTGACCGGCTCAGCGGCAAAATCAAAGTCTTCGACGGCGGCAAACTGCTGCTGGAAACCTCCTATGGCGGCTCTATCGCCCTGGACTGGAAAGAGGTCCAGACCCTGGAGAGCGACCAGGAGATGTTGGTCAAGCAGGACGCCTATAGCGGTGAGAGGGCCAAGTCGCTGAAGGCCGCCGAGCCTGGCAAGGTGACCCTGGCCAATGGCGAGACGCCGAAGACCGTGGAGTTGGCCAGCATCGAGCAGATCATGAAGCCCAAGCCGCTGGTCGAGGACTTGGTGTGGAAAGGCAACGTCGACGTCGCCCTGGACTACAAGCGTGCCGAGAACGATACCGACGACTACGATGTCGGCTTCAAGACCACCGCTCGCCACGACCGCTGGCGGCACAATGCCGAAGGCGAATACAACCGCGAGACCAAGGATGACGTCACCACCACCAACAACTGGAGTGCCGAGTACGCCCTGGACCGCTTCCTCACCGAGAAGTGGTTCTGGCAAGGGCGCCTGGAGTACAAACGCGACCACATAGAGGACCTGGCCCGCCAGCGCACCGTGGGTACCGGCCCGGGTTACCAGTTCTGGGATGACGAGCTAGGGGCGTTCTCGCTGGGTTCGCTGATCAACCGCACCGACTTCGAGTACCAGGATGGCGCCAAGGACAACTTCTATTCCGCGGCGGTGAAGTGGGACTACACCCGCTACCTGATCGGCAAGAACGTGCAGTTGTTCACCAATGGCGAGTTCGCCAAGCCCCTGGGGAACGTGGCCGACTACTCGCTGGATGCCGAGGTTGGCTTGCGCTACAAGGTCACCGAGTGGGCCTCGCTCAACCTCAAGGCAGAGAAGGACATCATTTCCGGCACGCGGGACAGCGATCTGGACAAGACCCGCTATACCGCTGGCTTTGGCGTGACCTGGTAGATCCCTTGGGGCCGCTTTGCGGCCCATCGCGACACAAGGCCGCTCCCACAGGGGGACGCGATCCCTTGTGGGAGCGGCCTTGTGTCGCGAAAGGGCTGCGCAGCGGCCCCATTGGCACTGGATGTGATAATGCTTATCTTGTCCCCCATCCAGTCCGCCGCCAGGAGCCGCCCTCAAGTGACTACCAACGCCATCCGCCCCGCCCGGGAACTACTGCTCAAGGAATACCGCGGCGTGCTCTCGACCCATTCCAAATCGATGCCCGGCTACCCCTTCGGCTCGGTCGTGCCGTATTGCCTGGATGCCCAGGGCAACCCGCTGATCCTCATCAGCCGCATCGCCCAGCACACCCACAACCTGCAGAAAGACCCCAAGTGTTCCCTGCTGGTGGGGGAGCGCGAAGCCGAGGATGTGCAGGCCGTGGGGCGCCTGACGGTGATGGCCGAGGCGCACAAGCTGGTGGACGAGGCCACCATCGAGGCCGCCGCCGAACGCTACTACCGCTACTTCCCGGACGCCGCCAACTACCACAAGGCCCACGACTTCGACTTCTGGGTGCTGCAGCCGGTGCGCCACCGCTACATCGGCGGCTTCGGCGCGATCCACTGGCTCGACCAGGTGACCTTGGCCAACCCGTTCGCCGGCAAGGCCGAGGCGAGCATGGTCGAGCACATGAACAGCGATCACGCCAATGCCATTGCCCACTATGTGGCGCTGACCGACCTGCCGCGCTATGCGCCAGCGCAGATGGTCGGGGTGGACAGCGAGGGCATGCACCTGCGCATTGGCCAGGCGGTACACTGGCTGCCTTTCCCAAGTATTTGCAACACGCCGACACAAGTCCGCGAAGCCCTGGTTTTGCTGGCTCGCGCCGACCAGTGGCCGGTTGCGACGGAAGTCGAGGGTTGAAATCCGCAGCACAGGCATCCATCTGAGGTCTTATTGGAAGGTTCTCTTCCGTCGAGGAATCCTTGATGCGTGCTTTTCTACTGCTGTTTCTGATTTTTCCTGTGCTGGAGCTGTTCGTCTTCGTCAAGGTCAGCGCCGCCATCGGTTTCTTCCCGGCGCTGCTGCTGATCATCGCCGGCTCCGCCCTGGGTGTGCTGGTGATGCGGGTGGCCGGCCTGGCCACCGCACTGCGTGCCCGTGAAAGCCTGCAGCGTGGCGAACTGCCCGCCGAGGACATGTTCCAGGGCATGATGCTGGCCGTCGGTGGCGGCCTGCTGTTGCTGCCGGGTTTCATCAGCGACGTGCTGGGCCTGTTGTGCCTGCTGCCGTTCACCCGCCATCTGGCTGCGCGCAAGATGCGTGAGCGTGCCGAAGCCCAGGCCATGCGCCAGCGCGCGTTCCAGGACGACCCGTTCCAGGCGCAGCCGCGTGATGGCGGCCATCGTCCGAACGTGATCGAGGGCGAGTACGAGCGCCGCGACAAATAAAGGCCGGGGGCCGCTTCGCGCCCCATTCCGACCGGTCCGGCGCCCCGGCAAGGCTGTTCTCATAGAACAACACATAACTTATTGATTAGCAGGGTCCCTGTGGGAGCGGGCATGCCCGCGAACACCGGCGCAGCCGGTGCCATCCACCGTGTTGGATTCTTCGCGGGCACGCCCGCTCCCACAGAGGCCGCGTCGCGCTAACGAATTGAGTTCTCTGCGCGACAGAGCAGCCCACAGGAAATATGCATCCCCTGTGGGAGCGGCCTTGCCGGGGCGCCGGACCGGTCGGAATGGGGCGCGAAGCGGCCCCAGCTTTTTGCGCAATCCACTGGCTAATGAAAAATTTTCTGAAACAAGCCTTGTAATTGAATATGGCGGCCTCATGTATGTGGTCACCGCAAGGTTTCTGGTGGCAACGCCAGACATGACTCAGGTGGTTCGCCCATTGCGGGCCACCTCCCGGCAACGCCGGACTGCATCAACCCGCCGGTGTCGACACCGGCCGATGAAAACCACAATTTGGGAGAGATCGACAATGAAGCTTCGTCCTCTGCATGACCGCGTCGTCATCCGTCGCAGCGAAGAAGAATCGAAAACCGCTGGCGGTATCGTCCTGCCGGGTTCGGCCGCTGAAAAACCAAACCGCGGCGAAGTCGTCGCCGTCGGCACCGGTCGCATCCTGGACAACGGCGAAGTTCGCGCGCTGGCCGTGAAAGTGGGTGACAAAGTGGTTTTCGGCCCTTACTCGGGCAGCAACACCGTGAAAGTCGATGGCGAAGACCTGCTGGTCATGGCCGAGAACGAAATCCTCGCCGTCATCGAAGGCTGATTTCCCCGACTTCCCGTTACTCCAAAGAATTCCAAGGATTAAACGATCATGGCTGCTAAAGACGTAAAATTCGGCGATTCCGCTCGTAAGAAAATGCTGGTTGGTGTCAACGTTCTGGCTGACGCGGTAAAAGCGACCCTCGGCCCGAAAGGCCGCAACGTGGTCCTGGCCAAGAGCTTCGGCGCGCCGACCATCACCAAGGACGGCGTTTCCGTCGCTAAAGAAATCGAGCTGAAAGACGCCTTCGAAAACATGGGCGCCCAGCTGGTCAAGGAAGTCGCTTCCAAGGCCAACGACGCTGCCGGCGACGGCACCACCACCGCTACCGTCCTGGCTCAGGCCATCGTCAACGAAGGCCTGAAAGCCGTCGCTGCCGGCATGAACCCGATGGACCTGAAGCGCGGCATCGACAAGGCCACCGCTGCCGTTGTCGCCGAGCTGAAGAACCTGTCCAAGCCGTGCGCCGATTCCAAGGCCATCGCCCAGGTAGGTACCATCTCCGCCAACTCCGACAACTCCATCGGTGAAATCATCGCCGAAGCCATGGAAAAAGTCGGTAAAGAAGGCGTGATCACCGTTGAAGAAGGCTCGGGCCTGGAAAACGAACTGTCCGTCGTAGAGGGCATGCAGTTCGACCGTGGCTACCTGTCGCCGTACTTCGTCAACAAGCCGGACACCATGGTTGCCGAGCTGGAAGGCCCGCTGCTGCTGCTGGTCGACAAGAAGATCTCCAACATCCGCGAGCTGCTGCCAGTGCTGGAAGCCGTTGCCAAGGCCGGCCGCCCACTGCTGATCGTTGCCGAGGACGTCGAAGGCGAAGCGCTGGCTACCCTGGTAGTCAACAACATGCGCGGCATCGTCAAGGTTGCCGCGGTCAAGGCACCGGGCTTCGGCGACCGCCGCAAGGCCATGCTGCAGGACATCGCCGTTCTGACTGGCGGCCAGGTCATCTCCGAAGAAATCGGCCTGTCCCTGGAAACCGCTACCCTGGAGCACCTGGGTAACGCCAAGCGCGTGATCCTGTCCAAGGAAAACACCACCATCATCGATGGTGCTGGCGCTGACACCGAGATCGAAGCACGCGTGAAGCAGATCCGTGCCCAGATCGAAGAAACTTCCTCGGACTACGACCGTGAGAAGCTGCAAGAGCGTCTGGCCAAGCTGGCTGGCGGTGTTGCCGTGATCAAGGTCGGTGCCGGCACCGAAGTTGAAATGAAAGAGAAGAAAGCCCGCGTTGAAGACGCCCTGCACGCTACCCGTGCAGCCGTTGAAGAAGGCGTGGTGCCTGGCGGTGGTGTTGCCCTGGTTCGCGCCCTGGCGGCCATCGCTGACCTGAAAGGCGACAACGAAGACCAGAACGTCGGTATCGCTCTGCTGCGTCGTGCTGTCGAAGCGCCGCTGCGCCAGATCACTGCCAACGCCGGCGACGAGCCGAGCGTGGTTGCTGACAAGGTCAAGCAAGGTTCGGGCAACTACGGTTACAACGCCGCTACCGGCGAATACGGCGACATGATCGAGATGGGCATCTTGGACCCAGCCAAGGTCACCCGTTCGGCGCTGCAAGCTGCTGCTTCGATCGGCGGTCTGATGATCACCACCGAAGCCATGGTTGCCGACCTGCCGGAAGACAAGCCAGCTGCTGGCATGCCTGACATGGGCGGTATGGGTGGCATGGGCGGCATGATGTAAGCCAGCCTTACCCCCTGCACCATGAAAAAGCCCCGGTTCGTGAGAGCCGGGGCTTTTTCGTTTTTCTATGATGGCCATTGGGGCTGCTGTGCAGCCCATCGCGACACAAGGCCGCTCCCACAGGGATCGCATAAGCCTCTGGGAAATTCTATGGTTTCTGGCAATGGTATCAGGGTTATCAGTGCTCGCCGCGGCATCTTCAGCGTGTGTGAGATCGAGCCCGTGAAGGATCAGTGAAAAAACCGTCAAGTCCGGTGAATTTTCCCTGGGGCTGGCACCGTGCGGGCATAGGCCTTAAGCTGCGCCTGCCGCGCACTACAGCGAGAAGCGCCGCACAGGAGAAACCGATGCGCATTCTTTTGGTTGAAGACAACCGCGATATCCTGGCCAACCTGGCCGATTACCTGGGCATGAAGGGCTACACCGTCGACTGCGCCCAGGATGGCCTGTCCGGCCTGCACCTGGCTGCCACCGAGCACTACGACCTGATCGTGCTCGACATCATGCTGCCCGGGATCGATGGCTATACCCTGTGCAAGCGTCTGCGCGAGGATGCCCGCCGCGACACGCCAGTGATCATGCTCACCGCTCGTGACCAGTTGGACGACCGTCTGCAAGGTTTCCGCTCCGGTGCCGACGATTACCTGCTCAAGCCGTTCGCCCTGTCGGAGCTGGCGGCACGCATCGAAGCGGTGCTGCGCCGTGCCCAGGGCGGCGGGCGCCGTACCCTGCAGGTGGCCGACCTCAGCTATGACCTCGATACCCTGGAAGTCACCCGCCAGGGCCGGCTGCTCAAGCTCAACCCGGTCGGCCTCAAGTTGCTGGCGGTGCTGATGCAGAAAAGCCCACATGTCTTGCGCCGTGAGGTGCTGGAAGAAGCCCTGTGGGGCGACGACTGCCCTGACAGCGACAGCCTGCGCAGCCATGTGCACCAGCTGCGCCAGGTGATCGACAAACCGTTCGAAAAAACGCTGTTGCATACCGTCCATGGCGTCGGCTATCGCCTCGCCGAGGGCCGCGATGGAGTTTAAGCAAAGCCTTGCCCAGCGCATCATCATCGCTTTTGCCCTGATGAGCGCGCTGGTGGCCGGGGCCTTCGCCTTCGGCATCGTCGCCACCGTGCACCTGGTCGAAGAGCGGCTGATTTCCTCGGTGCTGGGCGGTGACCTGCAGCGCCTGCTGCGCATGGACAGCGTCAATGACTGGAGCCACCGGCCGCGCCCCGACCAGTTGTTCTACTTCAGCGGCGGGCGTGACGACTTCGAGCTGCCCAAGGACCTGCGCCACCTCGACCGTGGCTTCCACGAGGTGTTCCGCGACCAGCTGTCGTACCACGCCATGGTCGAGATCGTCGATGGCCGCCACTATGTGCTGCTGCAGGACCAGAGCGACTTCGAAGAGCGCGAGCGCGTGCTGTTCGCGGTGGTGGTGGTGGGCTTCGTGCTCAGCCTGGTGCTGGCGGTCATCCTCGGCTGGCTGGTGGCGCGCCGGGTGATGGCGCCGGTGATCCGCCTGGCGCGCCAGGTACGCCACCGCGACCAATTGCTGGGCCTGGCCCCGCCCTTGGCGCCGGACTATGCCGCGGACGAAGTCGGCCAACTGGCGGTGGCCTTCGACGACACCCTGGGCCGCCTGCGCGACGCGTTGACCCGCGAACGGCTGTTCACCAGCGACGTCAGCCACGAACTGCGCACGCCCTTGATGGTGCTGGCCACTTCCTGCGAGCTGCTGATGGAGAACCCTACGCTGGACGCGCGCTCGCGCAGCCAGGTGGAGCGCGTGGCGCGGGCCACGGAAGAAATGCGTGAGCTGGTCAAGACGTTCCTGATGCTGGCCCGGGCGCAGCGCGACGAAGGCGCGGTGGCATCCCGGGCGACCCTGCGGGAAGTGGCCGACGAACTCATCGGTGTCTGGCGCGACACCATCGAGCAGAAGGGCTTGGCCTTGTATTTCGATGGACGCGTCAGTGCCAGCCCGGTGCTGTACAACGCCACCTTCCTGCAGTCGGTGATGGGCAACCTGCTGCGCAATGCGGCGCACTACACCGACAGTGGCTACATCCGTTTGAGCCTGGAAGCCAATGGCTTCAGCGTGGAGGACAGTGGCGTGGGGATCCCCGAAGAGCAGCGCGAGGCGATGTTCCGGCCGTTCGTGCGTGGTGACGAGCGGCGCGGCGAGGGCCTGGGGTTGGGCTTGTCGCTGGTACAGCGGATCTGTGACGACCAGGGCTGGCATGTCACCCTCACATCAACCTTCCCGCACGGTTGCCGTTTTCAGGTGGACCTGAGCAACACTGCGGCCAAGGGCGAGCTGGAGCCGTTGCCCGAGTAATGTGCTGTAACGGCTGATGTGGCGGGCAACACTTTTTTCACATTGGCATGACCTGATTCCAACGCTTGATTACCTAAGGTGGGCGCAATGGAGTCAGGAGATGCCCAATGCGTAGCCCCATCAAGCTTGAATTTTCCGAGAAGTACGACGAACAACATGCGCGTGAGTACTTTCTCAAGCACCAGGATGGCCTGGCGCGACGTCTATCCCACAAGCGAGATGAGCAACTGGCGCGTCGTGCCCTGGCATTGGCCGGTGAGCCTGGCCTGGTCCTTGACCTGCCGTGCGGTGCCGGCCGCTTCTGGCCACTGCTGGCAGAAAAACCCAACCGGGTGATCATTGGTGCTGACAACTCCGAGGCGATGATCGAGACAGCCTGTGCCGCGCAACCGCCAGAGGTGGTGGCACGGGTACGGCCCTTGCAAACCTCGGCGTTTGCCATCGACCTGCCGGACAATTCGGTGGACAGCATTTTCTGCATGCGCCTGTTCCATCACATTGGCGAAGCGCCGCACAGAAAGGCCATTCTTTCGGAATTTCAACGGGTTAGCCGTGATAGTGTGATCCTGTCACTGTGGGTGGATGGCAACTTCAAGGCCTGGCGCCGGAAAAAGCTGGAGCAGCGCCGCAGCGCCAAGGCCGAGCAGGACAATTACCAGAACCGTTTCGTGTTACCGGCCGATACGGTCGAAGAAGAATTCACGGCCGCCGGCTTCAGAATCCAGGAGCGCCTCGACTTCCTGCCGTTCTATGCCATGTGGCGGGTCTATGTGTTGCGTAAGGGGTAGTGTTTGATGGCTGTAGCCCAGAAAGGGGAGTCGCGGTTCGATTTTTACTGGCGCCAGCAGGGCGAGTGGGTCGAGGAGCCTAACCAGCGGCGCGGTGGCGAGAGTGGCGTGCAACGCCTCAACGATGCCGATGGCAAGCTGCTGTACGCCAAGCGCCAGGTCGGGCATATCTACCGCAGCCTGCTACACCCTTTCGGGCGGCCCACCGTACTGCGTGAACTCGATGCGCTGAACAGCTTCGAGCAGCTGGGCGTGCGTGTACCGCGCATCGTCTTCTGTGGCGCCGAGCGCGATGCCGACCACCAGTGGCGTGCGCTGCTGGTGAGCGAAGCGCTGGACGGCTTCGTCGAGCTCGACACCTGGCATGCCGAAGGTGCCCGTGAGCGCTACCCACAGGTGGTGCATGAGCGCATGCTCAAGGACCTGGCGGACAACCTCGCGCGCATGCACCTTGGGCATTGGCAGCACGGCTGCCTGTATGGCAAGCATGTGTTCATCAAGGTGATCGGCGAGGGCGAGCAGGCCCGCGTCGAAGTGGCGCTGCTGGACCTGGAGAAGTGCCGGCGGCGCATCAGCTGCCAGCGCGCGGCGGGTAACGACCTGCGCCAGTTGCGCCGCCATTCGTCGTTGAACGATGCGGAGTGGCAAACACTGCTCTACTTTTACCAGATGGCGTTTGGCAGCGCTGTCAAAGGGTTAGAGTAATGAAACTAGAAATAGCTCGAGCTTTATTCCTGATTGCTGGCCTGGCGGTGACCACCGTGGCGGTGGCAGCCTGGGAAGAGCCGAGGCCAATGGTGTTCAGCAAGGCCGCGATGGCCGACCAGTGTGCGTTGCCGCGGGATCTTAAACCGCAGCAGCAGGCCAAGGTCGAGCCGGACCAGGACCTGTTGCTGTTCCTGTTCGGCATGCGCCAGGGCTTGCGGCCGTCTGGCTGAAGCTGGGGTGGAGGGAAATGCCAGAGGCCCCGCAATCGCGGGGCCTCTGGCGTTTTTGCATGTGCCTCACCGGCCTTTTCGCGGGCTTGCCCGCTCCCACAGGTACTGCACTGGTTCCGAAACGGGTGCCATACCTGTGGGAGCGGGCAAGCCCGCGAAGAGGCCCGTTCAGGCCTCAACGGGCTCCTTGGCCACCGTCTTGTGCGCCAGCAAGGTGTAGATACACGGCAGCACAAACAGGGTAAACAGCGTCCCGATCGACATCCCGGTGGCAATCACCGTACCGATGTCAAAACGGCTGACCGCGCCCGCCCCGGTCGCCAGAATCAACGGCACCATGCCGAACACCATTGCCGCCGTGGTCATCAGCACCGGCCGCAGGCGAATGGCCGCCGCTTCCTCGATCGCCTCGCGCACGCTCAGGCCCAGTTCCTTGCGCAACTGGTTGGCGAACTCGACGATCAGGATACCGTGCTTGCTGATCAGCCCGATCAACGTCACCAGCCCGACCTGGGTGTAGATGTTCATGCTCGATATGCCGAGGAACAGCGGCAACAGCGCGCCGCAGATCGACAAGGGTACCGTCACCAGAATCACCAACGGGTCGCGGAAGCTTTCGAACTGCGCCGCCAGCACCAGGAAGATGATCGCCAGCGCCAGGCCGAAGGTGACCCACAACGCGCTGCCTTCCTGCACATACTGGCGGGCCACGCCGGCGTAGTCGAAGGCGAAGCCTTCCGGGGCTTCTTCGCGGGCGATGTCCTGCACCGTCTGCAGCGCCTCGCCCAGGCTGACCATGGGCACGCCCTGGATGATCGCTGCGTTCAACTGCTGGAACTGGTTGAGCTGGCGTGGGCGGGCGCGGTCGCTGAGGGTGATCAGGGTCGACAGTGGCAGCAGTTGGCCCTGGTCGTTCTTCACGTAGTAGTTGTTCAGCCAGCCGGGGTTGTCGCGGTACGGCCGCTCGACCTGGGCAATCACCTTGTAGCTGCGGCCTTCCAGGGTGAAGCGGTTGATTTCCGCCTCGCCCAGCAAGGTCGCCAGGGTGCCGCCCAGGGTGTCCATCGATACCCCCATCTGCGCCGCCTTGGCCCGGTCGATATCGACTACCACCTCGGGCTTGTCGAAGGCCAGGTCGATGTCGAGGAAGGCGAACTTGCCCGACTCCTGGGCGCGGGCCTTGATGCGTTGGGCCACATCCAGCAGCGCCGGGTAGTCACCCGCGGTATTGATCACGAACTGGAACGGCAGGCCCTCGCCAGTGCCGGGCAGCGACGGCAGGTTGAAGCCGAAGATCTGCAGGCCGGCGATTTCCTCGAGCTTGGCCTGCACCAGCGGCAGCAGCTCCATCTGCGTGCGCTCGCGCTCGCTCCAGGGCTTGAGCAAAAAGCCGCCGATGCCGCTTTGCACGCCATTGAAACCGTTGATCTGGAACGACGAGTAGTACTCCGGGAAGGCCTTGAACAACGGGGTGAACTCGTCGGTGTAGGCGTTGAGGTAGTCGAGGTTGGCCGGCTGTGGCGAACTGCTCATCATGAAGATCACCCCTTGGTCTTCGTTGGGCGCCAGTTCGTTCTGGGTGAACTTGAGCAGCACCGGGATCAGGCACAGGATGATCAGCGCAAACACCAGCACCACTGGCCGGCTGTCCAGAGTGGCGTGCAGTAGGCGCTGGTAGCGCACTTTCAGGCGCCCGAACAACAGGTCCAGGCGATGGGCCAGGCCGCTGGGGTTCTGCTCATGGCGCAGCAGCAGGGCGCACATCATCGGTGACAGGGTGAGGGCGACGATGCCGGAAATGATCACCGCGCCGGCCAGGGTCAGGGCAAATTCCTTGAACAAGGCGCCGGTCAGCCCGGTGAGGAAGCCTATTGGCGCATATACCGCTGCCAGGGTGATGGTCATCGATATCACCGGCATGGCGATTTCGCGGGCGCCTTCAAGGGCCGCATCGAACGGCGACTTGCCTTCTTCCATATGCCGGTGGATGTTCTCCACTACGACAATGGCATCGTCCACCACCAGGCCGATGGCCAGCACCATGGCCAGCAGGGTCAGCAGGTTGAGCGAATAGCCCATCATCTGCATGAAGAACAGCACGCCGATCATCGACAGGGGAATGGTCACCACCGGGATCAGTACCGAACGCAGGGCGCCGAGGAACAGGAACACCACCACGATGACGATCAGCACCGCTTCACCAAGGGTCTTGATCACTTCGTCGATGGAGGCCTGGATGAACAGCGTGGCATCGTAGGCGATCGAGACCTTCAGCGCCGAGGGCAACTGGCTTTCCAGCTCGGGCATGATGCGCCGCACTTCCTTGATGACTTCCAGCGGGTTGGCGGCCGGGGTGGCCTTGATGCCGATGTATACCGAGGGGGTGCCGTCGAACGAGCTGACCGTGTCGTAGTTTTCCGCGCCCATTTCGACCCTTGCCACATCGCCCAGCAGCACGCGGCTGTCGCCGCTGGTCTTGACCGGCAGGGCGGCGAACGCCTCGGCCGACTTCAGCTCGGTGCTGGCGTTGATGCTGGTGACCACGTATTCGCCCTTCACTTCGCCGGCGGCAGACAGGAAGTTGTAGCGGCGCACGGCAGTGGTGACGTCGGTGGCCGACAGGCCGAAGCCGGCCAGTTTCACCGGGTCGATCCAGATGCGCATGGCAAATACCTGGTTGCCGAGGATTTCCGCCTCGGCCATGCCCGGCAGGGTGGCCAGTTTGGGCTGGATCACCCGGGACAGGTAGTCGGTGATCTGTGGGTTGCTCATCTCTTTGCTGTAGAAGCTGATGTACATCAGCGCCGAGGCATCGGCGGCTTCCTTGCTCAACACCGGGTCTTCGGAGTCCTGGGGCAGTTTGTTGCGCACCTCGTTGGCCTTGGCCAGCAATTCGGTGAACAGCCGGTCGCTGTCGGCGCCGATGCGCGCATAGATGGAGATGATCGAGAAGTTCTGCCGGCTCACCGAGGTCATGTAGTCGATGCCTTCGGCGCTGGCCAGGCTTTGCTGCAGCGGCTGGGTGATGTAGCCCTGGATGGTCTCGGCGTTGGCGCCGGGGTAGGCGGTGGTCACGGTGATCAGGGCGTTTTCCATTTGCGGGTACTGGCGGATCTGCAGCGTGTTCCAGGCCTGGAAACCCAGCAGCAGGATCAGCAGGCTGACCACGCTGGCCAGCACCGGGCGGCGGATGAACGGGTCGGTGAACGCCATGCCAGCCTCCTGTCAGTCCTTGTCCGGTGCGCCCTGTTCGGGCTTGAGGGCTTTGTCCTGGCCGATGCGGATCGCGGCGCCAGGGGTGAGCTTGAGTTGCCCGGCGGTGACCACCTGTTCCCCGGCCTGCAGGCCCTTGCTGACCACCACCACGCCGTCGCGGCGCTCGCCAGTCTGCACGGTGCGTTGCTCGGCGGTCAGTTGCGGCTGGCCATCCTTGTCCTTTTTCGGCGTGGCGACGTATACCGAGTTGCCATACAGGGTGTAGGTGATGGCGCTTTCCGGCACCACCACCTGCGGCTGCGGGTCGGGCAGCAGGATCAGCAGGCTGGCGAACATGCCGGGCAGCAGTTTGCCGTCCGGGTTGGCCATGGTGGCGCGCACCAGCAGGTTGCGCGTGGTTTCCTCGACCTTGGGGTTGATGGCGCTGAGGCTGGCAGGGAAGGTCTGGCCCGGATAGGCGGCTACTTGCACCAGCACCTGCTGGCCCAGGCTCAGGTGTGGCAGGGCTTGTTCCGGCACGTTGAAGTCGACATACAGGCTGGACAGGTCCTGCAGGGTGGCGATCACGCTGCCGGCAGCCAGGTAATCGCCGACGTCCACCTGGCGGATGCCGATGGTGCCGCTGAATGGCGCGCTGATGCTCTTCTTGGTCTTCGACGCCTTGAGTTGCTCGACCACTGCTTTGTTGCGCAGGTACTGGGCGTTGAGGCGGTCGAACTCACCACGGGAGATGGCCGAATCGCCAACCAGTTGGCTACCCCGGCCGAAGTCGACCTTGGCCAGGCCCAGGTCAGCCTGGGCGGTGCCGAGCAGTGCGGTCTCCTGGTCGTCGTTGAGCCGCAGCAACAGTTGCCCGGCTTTCACCTTTTGCCCGGAGTCGAAGTACAGGGCCTTGACGATGCCTTCCACCTCCAGGCTCAGCTCCACGCCCTGCAACGCCTTGAGGCTACCGACGGCAGGCAGGCGCTGTTGCCACTGGCGCTGTTCGGCCAGGGCAGCCGCCACGGTGATGGGCGGCTTGGGGGCAGTGAACACCTGGATCTGCTGGTAGATCGAGAAGAATTTGTAGCCCCCCAGGGCCAGCACGATCAGCAGAACCACGGCCAACATGATGAGCATGCGGCGGCGCAGCATAGGTCCGGTTCCTTGGATACGGTTGTTATTCGCTTGGACACGACAACGGGCGATCCTGCCCACGTGTGGATGGGGGAAGTATTGACTGTTTTTCGGGGAAGGGGAGTGAATTGCCTGCACCGGCCCTATCGCCGGCAAGCCAGCTCCCACAGGTACACTACTGGTCTCGGGGCCTGTGGTGTACCTGTGGGAGCTGGCTTGCCGGCGATAGGGCCGGTGCAGGCAGCAGAAAAATCAGACCAGATGCAGGTGGTTGTCCCAGAAACCGGACGGCAGGTTCATCGGCTGCCCGACCAGCTCGGCCTTGCGGCAATCATAGAAGCGGCAACGGCCTTGCCCGGAGGTGACGACAAAGCCGTCCTTCACCGCGCCAACCCCCGCGCAGTCGGGCATCGGTGCATCCAGCCGCACCGCGCCACTGTCCAGGTCCCAGACGAACAAACGGTTGGCACGGGGCGCGGTCAGCGCTACCAGCCGCAGTTCGCTGTGGATGGCGACGCTGGCGGTGTACTGGGCCATGGCCTGCAACTGCCGCTCCGGCACCGGGAACGCCTTGAACGGCTCGCCCGGGCGCTTGATCGCCAGCAGCTCGGCGGTTTCATCGGCATCGCCCATGAACTGCTGGCAAGCGGCGATGGTGCCATCGCTGCCCACCGCCAGGTGGCGCACGCTGTTCATCTGCTGGGCCAGGGTTTCCTTGCTCAGCAGGGTGCCGTCACGCTGCATCAGCACCAGGCTCGGCTCCATGGCGTCGAGGTTCATCTCCACCCGGCTTTCGGCTTCGGTACGGATACCACCGTTGGCCACGATCAGCGTTTCGCCGTCCGGTAGCCAGGCCACTTCGTGCGGGCCAATGCCGTGGGTCGGGATCTCGCCGGTGTGCACCAGGCGCTCGCCTTCGAAGCGGTACACGCCGAGCACGCCACGCCCCGGGTCGGTGGTGTCGTTCTCGGTGGCATACAGCCATTCGCCACCTTTGTGAATGACCGCGTGGCCGTAGAAGTGCCGGTTCGGTTGCGAGGCAACGGTCTGCAGCAGGCGCCCGTCGCGCAGGTCGACCAGGTAGCTCTCGGTACCGGGGCGGCGGGCGACGAACAGGGCGACTGGTAGCTCGGGGTGGTGAATGATGGCATGGCAACGCTGGGCGACCTGGGTGCTGAACACCTGGGTGCCGTCCAGGCGGAAACCGACGGCGTAGTGCTTGCCGTCGCCGTCGTCACGCGCCGAGAGCAGCAGGGGTTCGCTGCTTTTGTTGCGGAACAGGCTCCAGCCGCCCAGGGTCAGGGCGCTGAGCAATACGCTACCGAGTTTGAGGGCCTGGCGTCGCAACATGATCAGTCACCGTCGTTGGCATTGAAGCCCAGCTGGATGTTCAACGCCTTGGCCAGCTCGCCTTCGTGCAGGCGGTGGACGACGTTGAGGCTGTCGTAGATCTGGTTGAGGGCCTGTTGGCCGGCGTCGTCGGCCAGCAACTCGTCCAGGGTCTTTTGGTTGTCGGCCAGCAGTTTGAGCGAGGTAGCGTAGGCGTCGTCGATCTTGTCTGCCAGGGCTGTCTGATCGCTGGGCAGCAGGCCGCGCAGGCCCTGGTTGTCGACCCCGACCCACACTGCCTGGGCGGCCTTGAGGCTGGCTTGCAGGCTGTTCATCGAATTGTGGCTACGCCAGGCTTCGGCCTGCAGTGGCTGCGGGATGCCTTTGCTCTGGCGGCCCATCGGTGCACCGAGCTTTTTCTTCAGGGTGTCCAGGGCGGTGACCTGGGCGCGCAGCAGGTCGGCGATGGCCTCATGGGAGTCGGCGTAGCGCTGGTTGGGGAACTTGGTCATCTGCGAGAGCATGCCGTCGGTGCTGTTCCAGCCCTTGAGGATCTCCTCGGCCAGGGCCTTCTGGTGTTCGCCGATGGCCACCAGCAGCGGGCAGTAGCGGGCTTTCTGCTCTGCAGTGGCGATATCGGGCTTGCTGTCGAAGAGGATGTACTCGTAGGCCGACAGGCCACGTACCACTACGCTGGCCTTGCCCAGAGCCGCGACATCGACCGGCTTGTCGCCGTTGACCAACTGCTCGACCTGGCGCCCGACCAGGTTCTTCTTGTCGGGCCAGAACTGTACCTGCCAAGCGCGGTTGCCTTCGGCCAGCGGGCCTACCAGCAGCGGTTGCAGCTCGGCCCAGGCCTTTTGCGCGTTGAGGAAGTCGGCACGGGCCTTGTCCAGGGTTTCCTTGCCTTCGCAGTAGGCCAGGGCGCTGGCAGCCAGCGTGCGGTCGGCTTCGACCCAGCGGCTGTAGGTGGGCAGGATCACCTGCTTGGCGATGGCGGCGGAGGTGACTGCTTGCGGGTCCTGCGGCGAGCAGGCGCCGAGGGCGAGTGCGGCGAGGCTGGTGAACAACAGTTTGGGTCGGAACATGCCCGGCTCCTTGCGCTTTTAAAGTGAGTTCAGGAAGGCCAGCAGCGCGGTGCGCTGCTCGGCATCGAAAGTGAGTACGAAGTTGCGTGCCGCCTCGGCCTCGCCGCCATGCCAGAGCACGGCTTCGAGCAGGTTGCGGGCGCGGCCGTCGTGTAGGAACTGGCTGTGGCCACTGACCGTTTCGCTAAGGCCGATGCCCCACAATGGCGGGGTGCGCCAGTCTTGGCCGTTGGCGGCGAATTCGGTGCGTTCGTCGGCCAGGCCCGGGCCCATGTCATGCAGCAGCAGGTCGCTGTAGGGGCGGATCAGCTGATTGGCCAGCTCCGGCTCGCCGGCATCGGCGGCGGTGGTGAACTGAGGTGTGTGGCAACCCTGGCAGCCTGCCTGGTAGAACAGGTTCTTGCCCGCCAGTACCTGTGGCGAACCTACGTCGCGGCGGGCCGGCACGGCAAGGTTGCGGGTATAGAAAGTGACCAGGCGCAGGATGTTGTCGCTGACTTCCTTCTCGTCATCGGCGCCGTCGCCGTTGGGCGCGGCCAGGCAGTCGGCCTGGGCCGGCGTGCAGTCGTCGTTGGGCTGCAAGGTGGTGGTCAGGCCCATGTCGCCGGCAAAGGCATGCACATTCTGCTGGTTGACGTTGGGCTGCCCGGCCTTCCAGCCGAAGCGACCGACCACGGTCTTGCCCAGGGCATCGTCCCAGACCCGGTTGGCCCGCCCGCGGATGCCGTCGCGGTTGCGGTCGTCGGGGTCTTCGTTGGCCAGCAGGTCGGCCTCAGGGATGGCTTCGAGCAGGCCCAGGCCGATCATCGGCGGTGCCACCCGTGCTGAAAAACGCGTGTCGGGGTGCATCACGCCATAGCCGAGCTGGGTGATCTGCAGGGCCGGCTTGCGCAGTTCGACCTGGTGGCCGTCCTTGAACGACACGGTCTGGCTGGTGTAGCTCACCCGTACCTTGCCTTCGGGCGTCACGCCGGGGATGGCCATGTCCTGCAGCTGGGTGCCGTACACCGGCTCGGGCACCACGCCGAGGCGCTCGATCACCTTGGCCAGGTAGGGCTGGTCGGGAATCGACAGGCGCACCAGCATGCCCACCGCGTTGCTGTCGCCCGGCTCTGGCGGGTGGCCGCGGCCGTCGCGCACGTGGCAGTTCTGGCAGGCGTTGGTGTTGAACAGCGGGCCCAGGCCGTCACGCGCGGTGGTGGTGGACGGGGCAATCACCCAGGGGTTGCGGAAGAAGCTGTTGCCCACGGCGAAGTCCAGGCGCCGCTCGGGCGAGAGGTTGGCCGAGGGCAGGGAATAGGCATTGCGGTCGCTGCGCTGCACGGTCGCCTTGCCAGCCGACAAGGCTTCGCCGGGCTCGGCCTGGGTGAAACGCGGGGCGTCGTCACAGGCGGCGAGGGCCAAGGCCAGCAGCAGAAGGGGGAGTCGGGACAGCGACGAGGACATGCAAAATCCTGGGCGTGGACGAAAAACCGGCGTGCAAGCTTAGCAGGGTGGGGGAGTTTGAATAAGAGCAATTTGCAATTGCTGGATGAAATCGGTGTCAGTTGGCCATGGCCTGTGTTGGCCTGTTCCGGCCCTATCGCCGGCAAGCCAGCTCCCACAGGTAAAGCTCAGGCCCTGAAGCCAGTGCTATACCTGTGGGAGCTGGCTTGCCGGCGATAGCGCCAGAAGCAAAAAAGGCGACCCGAAGGCCGCCTCTTTCAGAACCGCTACAGCAGGATCAGAACTCGTGATCCGCGGTATCCGGGTTCAGGTTGGCAATGCCCAGCTTGCCTGCAGCCTGCTCGATCGCACCGGTCTGCTTGACCAGCGAGGCGATGGCGTCACGCACGATCTGGTTGCCGGCGGCGTTGTCGGCGGCGATCAGCTGGTCGTAGTGCTCGCCTTTGAGGGCGTGGTCGACGATTACCTGGATCTTGGCTTCGGTGGCTTCCAAATCGGCCTTGAGGGTGGCATCGGTGGCCGGGTCGACCTTGGCCACCAGCGACGACAGGCTCGGGCCGGTCACCTTGCTGCCGTCCGGACGGGTGTACTCGCCCAGGTAGACGTTGCGGATGCCCTTGGCGTCGTAGAAGTGCGAGTAGTGGGTGTTGTCGCTGAAGCAGTCGTGCTCGTCTTCCGGCGAGTTGGCTTCCAGCGAAACCTTCATGCGCTCGCCGGCCAGTTCGCCCAGCGACAGGCTGCCCATGCCGAACAGCATCTTGCGCAGGCCGTCGTTGGCCGGCTCGGCTTCCAGCTTGGCGCGGTAGTTGTCGGCGACGTTCGGCGCCCAGTTGCCGACCATCTCTTCGAGGTCCTTGACCAGCAGGTCGGTGACCGCTTTCAGGTAGGCACGGCGGCGGTCGTTGTGGCCGCCAGTGGCGCCCTGGCCTTCCAGGTAGTCCGACGCCGGGCGGTTGCCTGCGCCTGGGCCGGTGCCGTTCAGGTCCTGGCCCCAGAGCAGGAACTCGATGGCGTGGTAGCCGGTGGCGACGTTGGCTTCGGAACCGCCCAGCTCGTTCAGGCTGGCCAGTTTCTCGGGGGTGATGTTCTTGACGTCGACCTTCTCTTCGCCCACCTGGATCTCGGTGTTGGCGATGATGTTGGCGTTGGCCGCCGGGTTGCCCAGGGCGTGTTCGTAGCTCTTGTCGACGTAGTCGATCAGGCCTTCGTCCAGGGGCCAGGCGTTCACCTGGCCTTCCCAGTCGTCGATGATGGTGTTGCCGAAGCGGAAGACTTCGCTCTGCAGGTACGGTACGCGCGAGGCGAACCAGGCTTCCTTGGCGGCCTTCAGGGTTTCGTCGTTGGGCGTGGCCAGGAACGCGTCGATGGCGCTCTGCAGGGTCTTGGCGGTGCTCAGCGAATCGCTGTACACGGCGTAGACCAGCTCGGCGTAATGCTTGACCACGGCCTTGCCGGCGGCTTCGTCGACAGCCCCGGGCGCGGCGGCGGTGCTGGCGGCAGCGGGTGCCTGGGCTTGCGGCGCGGCGGCCTTGTCGTCCTTGCCTTCACCGCAACCGGCGAGGGCGATGGCAATGGCCAGCAGACTGGCGGAGGCCAGAGGCATTCGAATCATTATTGGTTTTCCTGCGTCGTGTGGTTGGACCAAGGGGGTTGACCGTGCGCCGTGGCACGCGAAACCGCAACATCATGCGAAAGATTTGCATTTGCTGTAAAGGGGGCTGGCGCGCAATTCATGTAAATGCACTTCACTGCCGGTAACCGCCGGGGCAGGCTCAGAGCATCGAAACCTGATTGCGCTGCGCCTGCTTGAGGAAACTGGTCAGCTCGCGGGCCGACAGCGGTTTGCTGTAGTGGTAGCCCTGGCCCTCGTGGCAGCCCTGGGCGACGATGTAGGTTTCCTGTTCGGCGGTTTCCACGCCTTCGGCGATCACCTGCATCCCCAGGCTCTTGCCCAGCTGGATGATGGCGCGAACGATGGTGGCGTCGTCATCGTCGTCGAGCAGGTCCTGGACGAAACTCTTGTCGATTTTGATCTTGTCCAGCGGCAGCGATTTCAGGTAGCTGAGCGACGAATAGCCGGTGCCGAAGTCGTCGATGGCAATCAATGCCCCGGAGCGGCGCAGGCTCAGCAGGTGCTGGGCGGCGGTGCTGATGTCTTCCATCAGGCCGGTCTCGGTGACTTCCAGCTCCAGGCTGCGTGGTGGCAGGCGGTAGGCCTGCAGCAGGTTGTTGACCACCCGCGGCAGTTCGCTGTGGTGCAGCTGCACGGTAGACAGGTTGACCGCCATGCGCAGGTCGCTGAAGCCCAGGTCGTGCCATTCGCGCAATTGCCGGCAGGCCTGGTCGAGCACCCATTCGCCGATGCTGATGATGCTGCCGTTCTGTTCGGCCAACGGGATGAACTGGTCCGGCGGCACCATGCCCAGCTCCGGGTGCTGCCAGCGCAGCAGCGCCTCGACGCCGACCACGCGGTGATCGCGGTAGCTGATCTGTGGCTGGTACACCAGGTACAGCTGGTTGCGCGGCAGGGCTTCGCGCAGGTCCTTTTCCAGCTCGCGGCGGCGGCGCATCTCGCTGTCGACGCTGGCGATGTAGAACTGGTAGCGGTTGCGCGAACGGGCCTTGGCCAGGGTCATGGTCTGTTCGGCCTTTTGCAGCAGTTTCTCGGTGCTGTCGCCGTCTTCGGGGAACAGGGTGATGCCGATGGTGGCGCGCAGGCGGATCTGCTGGTGGTCGAGGTCGAACGGCACTTCCAGGTCGTCGAGGATGCTCTGCGCCAGTTCGGCCGCCTCGTAGGGCTGTTCGATATTGGCCTGCACCAGGGCGAACTGGTCACCGCCCAACCGCGCCAGGGCACCCAGGCGGCCGCTATGGGCACGCAGGCGGTCCGCCAGGGCCAGCAGCAGCTGGTCGCCGACCTGGTAGCTGAACTGTTCGTTGATGCCCTTGAAGTCGTCCAGGCCCACGCATAGCACCGCCACACGGTGTTGCAGGCGGCCGCCGTCGACGAGGATCTTGTCCAGTTGCTGCTGCAGTTGCTGGCGGTTGGGCAGGCCGGTGAGAAAGTCGTATTGGGCCATGCGTTGCAGGCTGTTTTCGGCTTCGTGGCGCAGGTGGGTATTGCGCTCGATCGACGCCAGCAACTGGTTGGCAGTGTTGACCCACAAGCCCAGCTCGTTCTTCTCGTGGCCCTTGAGCAGTGGGATCTGGTGCTGGCTGGGACGGTCGGGGTTGATCTGGGTGAGATGCTCGATGATTTTCGACAGCGGTTTGGTCAGTAGCCAGTGGTAGACCAGGTACAGCACCAGGCCCATGGCCATGGCCCGCAGCACGCCGGAAATGAAGATGATCACCGCGTTGATCAGGAACCCCTCGCCGTAGGACGAGGTATCGAGGGTTATGCTCAGGTCGCCGTAGTATTCGCTGTAGGGGCCGCGGCCGACCAGTTGCGTGGTGTAGGTGCGTTCCTGGCCAAGGATCAGGTCGGTCAGCCAACGCATGGATGTGTCCCGCAGTGGGCGGGACTTTTCTGCCAGCATGGTTTCGTTGGGGTGGCCGATGGAGGCCATGCGTACCGATTCGTCCTGGAACAGGCCTTCCATCACTTGCATGCCCATTTCGCGGTCGAGGCTGTACACCGCCTGGGTCGAGGGGTCACGGAACATGTCGAGGATGCGCTGGGCATCGTTGTTCACGGTCTGGCGAGTCTTGTAGGTGTCGTAGATGATTTGCGCACAGCTGAGCACGACGCCGACCGCCAGCGCCGACAGCAGCACGACCCTCAGCAACTTGACCGACAAGCTGTTCCGCAATTCCAGCTTCAATGGGGTTTCCTTAATCCATGCGCATGGCATCATTTTGCCATCAACGATGACGATACACTATCGGTCGACCATGAGCAGTGTATCGGTTGCCTGACCCCGCAACTTGAATGCGCTATATCAATCTTCCAGACGTTTGATGTTAGCGCGCTATGCTGGCTGAGCAAGCATTTGCAGGTTGGTTGATAGTGAAATCCGTGCTGGTTTCTTCGCGGGCACAGGTATAAAAAAACCCGGCACATGGCCGGGTTCTTCGTTCAAGGCTGAATCAATCAGGCCTTGAAGGTCTTGCCTTCGAACTGTTCGGCAACGAAGGCCCAGTTGACCAGGTTCCAGAACGCCTCGACGTACTTCGGACGCAGGTTGCGGTAGTCGATGTAGTAGGCGTGTTCCCAGACGTCGCAGGTCAGCAGCGGGGTGTCGCCGCTGGTCAGCGGGCAGCCGGCGCCGATGGTGCTGGCCAGGGCCAGGGAACCGTCAGCTTTCTTCACCAGCCAGCCCCAGCCGGAACCGAAGGTGCCAACCGAAGTCTTGGTGAACTCTTCCTTGAACTTGTCGAAGGAACCGAAAGCGGCGTTGATGGCGTCAGCCAGGGCACCGGTCGGCTGGCCGCCGCCGTTTGGCGACAGGCAGTTCCAGTAGAAGGTGTGGTTCCAGACTTGAGCGGCGTTGTTGAAGATACCGCCCGAAGAGCTCTTGACGATCTCTTCCAGGGTCTTGCCTTCGAATTCGGTGCCTGGGACCAGGTTGTTCAGGTTCACGACATAGGTGTTGTGGTGCTTGTCGTGGTGATACTCCAGGGTTTCCTTGGAGATGTGCGGCTGCAGGGCATCGTGGGCGTACGGCAGCGGCGGCAATTCAAAAGCCATGGTGGATCTCCTGATTCAGGTCTGTTTGCGGTTTGCGCAAGGCCGATCACGGGCGGCCCGATAAGCGTCGGCGAGTTTGTACTCTTTGCGACGCAAGGGCTGGATCATAGCACCGGGCCCGGCGCATAACCACGCAACAAAGATAGGGAATAGAGGTTCCAGAGCGGTTGGGCGATGCCGACCGGTGGTCTCGGGTTTTGCCTGCCAGGGCCTCATCGCCGGCAAGCCGGCTCCCACAGGGATAGCACCGACCTCAGGCCTGGTGATATGCCTGTGGGAGCCGGCTTGCCGGCGATGAGGCCCTTGAGGTCAGTTGAAGATCAACTGCGCTGCCACCGCGAACATCATCACCGCCACCATCAGGTCGAGCATGCGCCAGGTCGCCGGCCGTGCCAGCCATGGTGCCAGCCAGGCCGCGCCGATCGCCAAAGTCGAGAACCACAGCAGCGAAGCACTAGCGGCCCCGGCCACGTAAGCACCAGGCTCGGTCTGCTGGGCGCCCAGCGAGCCGATCAGCAGCACCGTGTCGAGATACACGTGCGGGTTCAGCAGGGTCACCGCCAAGGCACTCAGCAGCACGGCACGGCGCGAGCGTGTGCCCTGGCCCTGCTGATGTTGCAGGCTTTGTTTCGAACAGGCGCTGCGCAACGCCTTGGCGCCGTACCAGATCAGGAACACCGCACCGCCCCAGCGGGCGACTGCCAGCAAGGTCGGGTTGTGCGCCAGCACGGTAGCCAGCCCGAACACCCCGGCAGCCACCAGGATGGCGTCACAGATGATGCACAACGCCGCCACCGGCAGGTGATGCTCGCGGCGCAGGCTTTGGGCGAGGACGAAGGCGTTCTGGGCGCCGATGGCCATGATCAGGCCGAAGGCCACCAGCATGCCGTTGAGATAGCTTTGCCACATGGCGCGCGCTCCAAAAATGAATTGCCGTAAAAGATGCTGGCCATTGTGATGAACGCCGCTGTATAAGAAAAACAAATAAAGCTGATCCGTCATTAGGAAAATCGATGTTCGACTACAAGCTGCTGGCCGCCCTCGCGGCGGTGATCGAACAGGGTGGTTTCGAGCGTGCGGCGCAGGTGCTGGGCTTGTCGCAATCGGCCATCTCCCAGCGCATCAAATTGCTTGAGGCCCGGGTCGGCCAGCCGGTGCTGGTGCGTGCCACACCGCCGAGCCCGACCGAAGTCGGCCGCCAGTTGCTCAACCATGTGCAGCAGGTGCGCCTGCTCGAACGCGACCTGCAGCGCCAGGTGCCAGCGCTGGACGAGGAGGGCATGCCGGAGCGCCTGCGCATCGCCCTCAACGCCGACAGCCTGGCCACGTGGTGGGCAGGCGCGGTGGGCAGCTTCTGCGCGCAGCAGAACGTGCTGACCGACCTGGTGGTGGAAGACCAGGAGGTGGGCCTGAAGCGCATGCGTGCGGGCGAAGTGGCGGCCTGCCTGTGCGGCAGCGAACGGCCGGTGGCCGGGGCGCGCAGCCTGCCGTTGGGGGCCATGCGCTACCGGGCGCTGGCCAGCCCGGGGTTCATGGCGCGGCATTTCCCGCAGGGTTTCGTGGCCAGCCGCCTGGCGCGTACCCCGGCGATCGTCTACGGGCCGGATGATTTCCTGCAACACCGCTACCTGGCATCGCTGGGCATCGAGGACGGTTTCCTGCACCACCTGTGCCCGTCGTCCGAAGGTTTCCTGCGCATGACCGAAGCCGGTCTGGGCTGGGGCCTGGTGCCCGAACTGCAGGCTCGTGAGCAACTGGCCAGCGGGCAGTTGGTGGAAATCTGCAGCGATACCCCCATCGATGTGCCGCTGTACTGGCATCATTGGCGCAATGGCGGGCAACTGCTCGCGCAACTGACCGACCACCTGCGGCACACCGCACGGCAATGGCTGGTGCCCTTGTAGCCACGGCTGGCGTCAGTTGCATCTGAAATCTGGCAAGACGGAGTCTTACATGCGAATTCTGGTCACTGGCGCGAGCGGCTTCATTGGCGGGCGCTTTGCGCGCTTTGCCCTGGAGCAGGGCCTGGACGTGCGGGTCAGCGGCCGCCGTGCCGAAGGTGTCGAGCACCTGGTCAAGCGCGGTGCCCAGTTCATCCCCGGCGACCTGGGCGATGCCGACCTGGCCCGCCGCCTGTGCCAGGGCGTCGAGGCGGTGGTGCATTGCGCTGGCGCCGTGGGCAACTGGGGGCGCTATCAGGACTTCTACCAAGGCAATGTGGTGCTCACCGAGAACGTGGTCGAGGGCTGCCTGAAGGAACACGTGCGGCGCCTGGTGCACCTGTCGTCGCCGTCGATCTACTTCAATGGCCGCTCGCGCCTGGACATCCGTGAAGACCAGGTGCCGCGCCGCTTCCACGACCATTACGGGCAAACCAAGCACCTGGCCGAGCAGAAAGTGTTCGGCGCCCAGGAGTTCGGCCTCGAAGTGCTGGCGTTGCGCCCGCGCTTCGTCACCGGCGCCGGCGATGCCAGCATCTTCCCGCGGCTGATGCAGATGCAGCGCAAAGGCCGCGTGTCGATCATCGGCAACGGCCTGAACAAAGTCGACTTTACCAGCGTGCACAACCTCAACGAGGCGCTGCTCAGCGCCCTGTTCGCCGACGACCGGGCACTGGGCCAGGCCTACAACATCAGCAACGGCCAGCCGCTGCCGCTGTGGGATGTGGTCAACTATGTGATGCGCCAGATGCAGTTGCCGCAGGTGACCCGCTATCGCGCCTACGGCCTGGCCTACAGCCTGGCGGCGCTGAACGAGGCGGCCTGCATGCTGTGGCCAGGGCGCCCGCAACCGACCCTGTCGCGCCTGGGCATGCAGGTGATGAGCCGTGATTTCACCCTGGATATCAGCCGTGCCCGGCAGTACCTGGACTACCAGCCCAAGGTCAGCTTGTGGACGGCGCTGGATGAATTCTGTGCCTGGTGGAAGCACCTGCCGCCGGGGCAGTGAAGCTGCCGGGCTGACAATGCTCATCTACACGTCGCGCTTGCGGTTTATACTCGTGCCTCTTTGCGACTACTGCGGTTGAATGTATCCATGCGTAACCATGCTCATGATGACTACGATGAGGTGCCTACCTTGCGGGCCGGCACCGTCGATGATGACGAACTGATACCGGCACACGTTGTGCGCAGCCGCCAGAAAGCCGCCCGTGGCGCCAGTACGGCGCCGCTGTGGGCATTGCTCGGGGCCTCGTTCATCGCCTTGGCGGGGCTGGGCTGGTGGAGCTTCCAGCAGATCTCGCTGATGGAGCAGCAACTGGTGGCGACCCAGGAAAGCTTTGCCCGCATCAGCGAAGAGGCTGCCGGGCGCTTGCAGGCGATCAGCGGCAAAGTGGCGGCCAGCGAGTCCAACGCCACCACCGGCAGCGAAGCGCTGAAACTGCAGCTTCGCCAATTGCAGCAAGGCGTGGCCGGGCAGACTGGCGACCTGGGCAAGCGCCTGGAGCAAGTGCTGGCCGATACCCGTGAACAGCAAAAGGCCGTGACCGAGCTGCAGACCCAGTTGCAGGCGCAGTTGAAGCTGGTGAATGGCGAACTGGCTGCGTTGCGCTCGGGCCAGGTCGATGGCGGCAAGCTGGATGCCCAGTTGAAGGGCTTGAACGAGCAGGTTGCTGCACTGAAGGCCGCACAGGTGGATGGTGGCAAGCTGGATAGCCAGCTCAAGAGCCTGGGCAGCGACGTGGCCGCACTGAAGAAACAGGGTAACCCGAGCGCGGCGATCCAGAGCCTGGAGCAGGACATGGTCGTGCTCAAGAGCCAGATCGACAACCGCCCGGCTGCGGCGTCGGCTAGTGGTGCTTCAGTGCAGGAGTTCGATGCCTTCCGCGCGCAGATGACCCGCAACCTGAATACCTTGCAGAGCCAGATCCAGAACCTGCAACAGCAGATCAACGCCCGGCCCTGAGATCACCTGAGCTTCTTCGCGGGCACGCCCGCTCCCACAGGGTCAACACAGCCTTCGAGCTTGGCGCTGAACCTGTGGGAGCGGGCGTGCCCGCGAATGGCCATCAATCACAACCGCGGATAATCGATGTAACCCACCGGCCCCTTGGCATAGAAGGTCTCTGGTCGCGCCTCGTTCAAAGGCGCATCCGCCGCCAGCCGCGCCGGCAGGTCAGGGTTGGCGATGAACGGCACGCCAAACGCCACCGCATCGGCCTTGCCACTGGCCAGGGCTGCATTGGCACTGGCCTTGTCGAAGCGCTCGTTGACGATGTACGGACCACCGAATGCCTCTTTGATCAGCGGGCCGATGCTGTCATCGGCTTCGCGCTCCCGCGAGCAGATGAAGGCGATGCCGCGCTTGCCCAGTTCGCGGGCCACATAGGTGAAGGTTTCGGCGCGGTCGGCGTCGCCCATGTCGTGGGCATCGGCACGCGGTGCCAGATGCACACCTACACGGTTCGCCCCCCACACGTCGATGGCCGCATCGGTCACTTCCAGCAGCAGGCGCGCACGGTTTTCCAGCGAACCGCCGTAGCGGTCGGTGCGCTGGTTGGTGCTGCTTTGCAGGAACTGGTCGAGCAGGTAGCCGTTGGCGCCGTGGATTTCCACACCATCGAAACCGGCGGCCTTGGCATTCTCGGCACCGCTGCGGTAGGCCTCGACGATGTCGATGATTTCTTCGGTTTCCAGCGCGCGCGGGGTGGGGTAGTCACTGAGCGGGCGCACCAGGCTCACATGGCCCTTGGCCTGGATCGCGCTGGGGGCTACCGGTAGCTCGCCATTCAGGTAGCTGGGGTGGGAGATACGGCCAACATGCCACAGTTGCAGGAAGATGCGCCCGCCTGCGGCATGGACGGCCTTGGTGACATTGGTCCAGCCACGCACCTGCTCATCGTTCCAGATGCCGGGGGTATCCGGGTAGCCGACGCCCATGGCGCTGACCGAGGTCGCCTCGCTGAGGATCAGCCCGGCGCTGGCGCGTTGCACGTAGTATTCGGCCATCAGGGCATTGGGCACGCGGCCGTCGTCGGCGCGGCAGCGGGTGAGCGGGGCCATGATGATGCGGTTGGGCAGTTGCAGGTCGCCCAGTGTGAGTGGATCGAAAAGTGTGGTCATGACGGTTACCTGCCTGTTCAGAGCGCTTGGCGCAGTTGTTCGAGGAACGCCTGGATAGTGGCTTCGTTGCGTTTGAAGAAGTGCCATTGGCCGATCTTCTGGCTGCTGATGAGCCCGGCGCGTTGCAAGGTGGCCAGGTGGGCGGAGACGGTGGACTGCGACAGGCCGCAGCGTTGGTCGATCTGCCCGGCACACACACCGTTTTCGGTGCTGTGGTACTGGTCGGGGAATTGCGCTGCCGGGTCCTTCAGCCAGCTGAGGATTTCTCGCCTGACCGGGTGGGCCAGCGCTTTTATGATTTCGTCGAGATCGAGAGGCATGGGTTGAGGCTCGTTGTAGCGGTATATCGCGATAGGACGAAATGTAAATCGCCAAGTCTCGATATACAAATATGAAGAGGTTCTGAGCTGAGCACGAATCGCTATATCGCGTTATAACGATATGCTGGTGAGCGGTGCTAGACTGCGCTGATGAACTACCTCGCACACTTGCACCTTGGCGGGCCGGCGCCGCAACAACTGCTTGGCAGCCTGTATGGCGACTTTGTCAAAGGCTCGCTGGAAGGGCGCTTTCCGCCTGCGCTGGAGGCGGCCATCCGGCTGCACCGGCATATCGACAGCTACACCGACCAGCACCCATTGGTGCTGGCGGCGCTGGCACGCTTTCCGCGCGAGCGGCGGCGTTTTGCCGGCATTGTCCTGGATGTGTTCTTCGACCATTGCCTGGCGCGGCATTGGCTGGACTATGCCGAGCAGCCGTTGGCGCAGTTCACTGGGGACGTTTACCGGGTACTGCTGGCCGAGCCGGAGTTGCCGGGGCGGCTGGCGCGGATTGCGCCGTTCATGGCGGCTGATGACTGGCTCGGGGCATATGGCGATTTCGCCATGCTGGAGCAGGTGTTCAATGGCATTGCCCGGCGGCTGTCGCGGCCGGAGGGGGTGGTTGGGGTGATGGGCGAGCTGGAGCGGCTGTATGAGCCGCTGATGGCTGACTTTCGTGAGTTTTACCCGCAGTTGCAGGCCTTTGCGGCGGCGGGGCGGATGTCTGACAGTTAATCCTGTGTTGGTTTTTCGCGGGCTTGCCCGCTCCCACAGGTACTGCACAAGGCTTGAGGGCTGTACGGTCGAGGTGGGAGCGGGCAAGCCCGCGAAGAGGCCAGAACAGATGATGCAATAGGCTCAGGCAGCCCGCGCCTGCCGCCGTGGCGCCACTTCAACCTCTTCAACCCCGAACAACGCCAGCTGAATCGCCTGCTGCGCCTGCAACGCCAGCACCGCGCGCTCCTTGCCCACGCTACCAATCGGCTGCAACAGGTGAATGCACACCTCGCCGCGCGGTTGGGCAAACAGGCGCATCAGGTGCGACACCAGGTCATCATCGCCAATGAACGGCGCAATCGGGTCGATCTGGCCATCACGCAGGTACTGGATGGCCACCGGCTGCACCGCCACGCCCCGGTCGATGGCACCTGCCAGCAGGCGGCCATGAAAGGTGCGCAAGGTGCGGCCGTTGGTGGTGGTGCCTTCGGGGAAGATCAGCAGCGGGCGGGCCAGGCCCAGTTGCCCGGCGATCTGCTCGCGCAGGCGCTGGCTGTCACCACCACCACGGCGAATGAACAGGGTGCCGGCCTTTTCCGCCAGCCAACCGGCCAGTGGCCAGTGGCGTACTTCGGCCTTGGACAGGAACGACAGCGGCAGCAGCATGCCGAGCAGTGGGATATCGGTCCAGGAAACATGGTTGCTGACCCACAGCATCGGCCGCTGTGGCAGCTCGCCCAGCACCCGTACCTCGAACGGCAGGGCCGCGACCAGGCGCTTCATGAACAGGCAGGTCCAGCGTTGGCGGCGCTCGATGGGCGCGTTGAACCCCAGGCGCTCGCCCAGGGCGATCATGCTGGCCATCAGCATGCCCAGCAGCAGCACCAGCAACAGTCGTGTCAGGCGGGCCAGTGCCCGCAGCTGCGGCATCAGACCGCCGCCTTGAAGTGGCGGGCGTAGCGCGGGCACAGCTCGTCGCGCTTGAGCAGGATGAATACGTCGGCCACCTGGAAGTCCTCGTCCCAGCACGGTTCGCCGCAGATCTTCGCACCCAGGCGCATGTAGGCCTTGAGCAGCGGTGGCATTTCGGCGATGACGTTGCTCGGCAGGGGCAGGTTCGGCAGCGGGTTCTTCGGCTCGGCACGCAGGTGTTCGGTACACAGGTAGCGTTCGCGCAGGCGCTGCATCACCGCATGGGCCTGCACGCCGCCGTCCTGCATGGGGATGCTGGCGCAGCCCATCAGGTAGCTGTAGCGGCCCTCGTTGAGCACTTCGGCCAGCTCGCCCCAGAGCACGGCGATGGTGCCGCCGTTGCGGTAGTCGGGGGCCACGCAAGTACGGCCCAGCTCCAGTATCGGGCCTTGCAGTTGCAGCAGGCCGTGCAGGCTGAATTCTTCTTCGCTGTAGAAACGGCCCAGGCTGCTGGCGGCCTGGTGGTCGAGCAGGCGAGTGGTGGCGACCAGCTCGCCGCTGCTCAGGTCGCGCACGCCAATGTGGCGGCAGTGCACGTCATAGTCATCCATGTCCAGGCCGTGCTCGGCACCTTTGAGCTTGGCCTTGAATTCTGCGCTGAACACTTTGTAACGCAGGGCCTGGGCCTCTTGCAGGGCCGCGGCGCCGACCAGGCGTTCGGCTTGCAGACGGCGTTCGGTGCTGTTGTCGCCAGAATGAGCGATCCGAGTCATTACGAGTCTCCATAAGCCAGCCATGAAGGGTTGCGGCCGGTCGGCTTTGTTGTGCAAAGTCAGCCTAGGTAGACGGGGTGTCACCCCTGTGAATCTTTGGTGATGCTTGCGTGACACCCACCCCGAGCCTTAACCGAAAGCCCTCAGCAAGGAGCCTACCGATGGCCTGGTTGCAACGACTCAACGACCCGCTTCGCCAAGCGCTGGCGGGCACCCTGGGCGAAACCTATGCCGTGCTGCTCGAACGCCTTGGCCCGGTTGCCCCGTTCGAACTGGCGGTACTGGGCGGGCGCGCGATGGCCACGCCGGGCCTGGCATTTCTGCTGGGTTACCAGGCCGCCTTGCGCGTGCTGTGGCCCAGCGCGCCGCCCAGCCTCGGCGCCCTGTGCGCCACCGAGCGGCGCAGCGTGCGGCCGGCGGACATGCGCACGCGCCTGGACGGTTTGCGCCTGACGGGCAGCAAGGATTTCGTCACCGCGGGCGTGGAGGCGGAGTGGCTGCTGGTGGCGGCGCGCAGTGAAGCGGCGGGGGCGGCGCCGCAGTTGAACCTGGCGGTGGTCTACCCAGGGGAGCCGGGGGTGACGCTGGAGGCGCTGCCGACCCTGCCGCTGATGCCGGAAGTGGGCCATGGCCGGCTGGTGCTGGAGCAGGCGGCGTGCGAGTTGCTGGCCGGGGATGGTTGGGATGCCTATGTGAAGCCATTCCGCTCCCTGGAGGACTTGTATGTGCTCGCGGCGTTGACGGCCTGGTTGTATGGCGTGGGGCAGGAGTGTGCCTGGCCGCAGGGTTTGCGCCTGCAGTTGCTTGGGCTACTGGCCGGGTGCGCCGAGGGTAGCCGGCAGTGTGCCGATAGCGTGGGTTGCCATTTGTTGCTGGGCGGATTGTTTGCGCAGTTCCAGGCGCTGCGGGGGGAGATCGAGGTCGCGTTGGCGGCGGGGCCGGCGCATTGGGCAGAGATCTGGCAGCGGGACCAGGGGGTGATGGCGCTGGCAGCGGCGGCGCGGGAGAAGCGCCTGAGCAAGGCTTGGGCTGCTGCGGGATTGTCATGAATGCCTGATAGGTTTGTGTGATTCGATGAATGCTGGGGCCGCTTTGCGGCCCTTTCGCGACACAAGGCCGCTCCCACAAAAGCAAGAGCGGCGCCGCACCTTGTGGGAGCGGCCTTGTGTCGCGAAAGGGCTGCAAAGCAGCCCCAAAACCGCGAGCCTGGAATGGGATGCTGAAAGGTCTGCTGTTGCTTTTTTGCCTAGCGATGGCATCCGCCAAGGCCGAAGATTGGCCCCAACCTGACTGGCCGATCGACAATGCCACCCTCGACTGGCAAGCCGTCGACGCCTACGCCTTCCCCACCCGCACCACACCCGAACGCAGCGGCATCCGCACCGATGCCCTGCTGATCATCCGCGACGGCCGCATCCTCCACGAGCGCTACAGCGCCCCCACCACCGCCGCCACCGCGCACCTCACCTGGTCGGTGAGCAAGAGCGTGCTCGCCACGCTATTGGGTATCGCCCAGGGCGAGGGGCGGTTCCAACTGCAAGACCCGGTCTCTCGCTTCTATCCACCCATGCGCGCCCACCCAGGCATGCGCATGGTCGACCTGCTGCACTGGGCCAGCGGCCTGGACTGGCAGGAAGACTACGAATATGCCCCGCTGAAGTCCTCGGTGGTAGCCATGCTGTATACCCGTGGCCGCGAGGACATGGCGGCCTACACGGCGGCGCGGGGCACGGCGGCCAGCCCTGGCCAGCGGTTTCTCTATTCCAGTGGTGACAGCAACCTGCTGGCCGCCGCGCTGCGCGGCATGCTCGATGCCGGGCAGTACCCCGATTACCCTTGGGACGCACTGTTCACCCCATTGGGTATCGACAGCGCGGTGTGGGAGCGTGATCGGACGGGTACCTACGTGGCTTCTTCGTACCTGTACCTCACGGCCCGCGACCTGGCACGCATCGGCCTGCTGATGCAGCGCGATGGGCGCTGGCAGGACCGGCAACTGCTGCCCAAGGCCTGGGTGGCCTTCAATCGCACGCCGTTTGCCCATGTCGAACCCATGCCTGGCGAGGCCAACCCTGGCGGCCACTGGTGGCTCAACCAGCCGCTGGCCGGTGCCGCACGGCCTTGGCCGAGTGCGCCCGTAGACACCTACGCCGCCCTTGGCCATTGGGGCCAGGCCCTGTACGTGCTGCCCGCGCAAAAACTGGTGATCGTGCGTTATGCCGATGACCGGGACGGCAGCTACCGCCACGACGAACTGCTCAAGCGGGTACTGGCGGCGCTGGCTGGGGAGGGCACATGAAGCAGGTATTGTTGCTGGTGTTGCTGGGGCTTTCGTACTGGGCTTGGCAGGAGCGCCATGCGCTGGCGGATTTCC
Source organism: Pseudomonas sp. 10-1B (assembly GCF_000935045.1). GTDB lineage: Bacteria > Pseudomonadota > Gammaproteobacteria > Pseudomonadales > Pseudomonadaceae > Aquipseudomonas. Next base: position 110,108 of record NZ_JYKS01000023.1, on the reverse strand, counting down.
CCGGCATCCTCTCGGCCTACTCGGCCAAGGAATATTGCTCGTGTCGCTTTGTCATGGGCTTCGAGCAGGCGTATTGCCAAGGCTACGTGAAGCAGTGGCTGCCGCTGCGCCTGCTGGAGGAAGACAGCCAGCAGCGGCGGGTCAGCGCTGAAGGGCTGGGGCGAAGCAACCAGGCTGCCTGGCAGGGCCCGCGCGAGGGCTGCCGCTTGCTGCCATGAAGGCGGGCGGGTAAGGTTGGCGGTCTGGTTTCACGAGATCTGTCATGTTCAAGTTGCCCCGTCTGCTTCCTGCCTTGTTGCTGGCTTTTTGCCTGCCCGTTCACGCCAACTGGCACCTCGATGGCGAGTCGTCGCGCCTGTCGTTCATCACCGGCAAGAACGGTGACACGGCCGAAGTGCACCGTTTTCTGGTGCTGCATGGCACGGTCGATCGCAAGGGCGTGGCGGGGTTGCGCATCGAGATGGATTCGGTGAGCAGCGGCATCCCACTGCGGGACGAGCAGATGCGCGACAATCTGTTCGAGGTCGAGCGCTTCGCCGAGGCCACCGTGAAAGCGCAGATCGACCTGCGGCCAATCAACGACCTGGCCGACGGCGCCCAGATCGAACTGCGCCTGCCGCTCACCGTTACCTTGCACGGCCAGTCCCACAGCTACAACGCTCTGCTGCTGGCCACCCGCCTGGACCAGCGGCGCTTCCAGGTGGTGACCCTGGAGCCCTTGGTACTGCGCGCCGAGGACTTCGACCTGATGCCAGGGCTGCAAAGCCTGCGCAAGTTCGCCGGGCTCAAGTCGATCAACCCGTCGGTACCGGTTAGCGCGGTGCTGATCTTCACCGCCCGCTGATATGCCGGGGCCGGTCTTCCCCTGGCGGGATGGCAACCAGTTCGAACTGCTGATCGACGGCCCCGAGTTCTTTCCGCGCATGCTCACGGCGATCGTGCGCGCCCAGTTCCAGGTCGACCTGGAACTGTATCTGGTCGAAGCCGGCGCCTGCGCCGACGCGGTGGTGGAAGCGTTGGAGCAGGCCGCCCGGCGCGGCGTGCGGGTGCGCTGCCTGTTCGACGACTATGGTGCGCTGGCCTTCAACAGTGCCCTGCGCCAGCGCCTGCAGGAGGCCGGCGTGTACCTGCGCTGGTACAACCGCCTGCGCTGGAAGCGCGGCCTGCGCAACCTGTACCGCGATCACCGCAAGTTGTTGCTGGTGGACGAACGCTGGGCGGTAGTGGGCGGCACGGGGGTTACCGACGAGTTCTGGGTACCGGGCGAGGCGACCAGCGACTGGCATGAGGCGATGGTGCAGATGGAAGGGCCGGTGGTGACCGACTGGCAACTTTTGTTCGACCGCCAGTGGCACGCCAACAACCGCCGGACTGCCTGGCGACCCGCCGAAGGCTTCGGCCTGCCGCGCCTGCCCAAGGTGCCGGCGCAGGGGCAGGGCATGGGCCGGGTGGCCTATGCCGACGCCCGCCAGCATCAGGACATCCTGCATTCACTGGTGCGTGCGCTGAACAGCGGCAAGCACCGCGTGTGGCTGGCCACACCGTACTTTCTGCCGACCTGGAGCGTACGCCGTTCGTTGCGCCGTGCCGCCAGCAAGGGCCTGGATGTGCGCCTGCTGCTGACCGGGCCACGCACCGACCACCCGTCGGTGCGCTACGCCGGGCACCGTTACTACCCGCGCCTGCTGCGCGCCGGGGTGCGCATCTTCGAATACCAGCCGTGCTTCCTGCACTTGAAGATGGCCGTGGTGGATGACTGGGTCAGCGTCGGCTCGTGCAACTTCGACCACTGGAATCTGCGCTTCAACCTCGAAGCCAACATCGAGGCTCTGGACCCGCCGTTGACAGCGGCGATAGTGGCCAGCTTCGAGCGCGATTTCGCCTTGAGCGAGGAAGTCGACCTCGACCACTGGAATGCCCGGCCGCTGTGGCGGCGGGTCAAGCAGCGGCTGTGGGGCTGGCTCGACCGCCTGGTGGTCAACCTGCTCGACCGCCGCGACTGAATAGCAGCTATCGTGCAATGACTGTTCTCGGGCAATGGAAGGAGTGGATGCGATGACGGCGAAGAAAATTCTCATGCTGGTTGGCGACTACGTCGAGGATTATGAGGCGATGGTGCCGTTCCAGGCGCTGAGCATGGTCGGCCACACGGTGCATGCAGTGTGCCCCGAGAAGCTGGCCGGGCAGACCGTGCGTACCGCGATTCATGATTTCGAGGGCGAACAGACCTACAGCGAAAGGCCTGGGCACAACTTTGCCCTGAATTATGACTTCGTACGGGTACGCCCCGAGAGTTACGACGCGCTGTTGATCCCCGGTGGCCGTGCGCCAGAGTACCTGCGTCTGGATGAAAAGGTGCTGGAGCTGGTGCGGGCGTTCGACCAGGCCGGCAAGCCGATTGCGGCTGTGTGCCATGGCGCGCAGCTGTTGGCCGCGGCAGGTGTGCTGGAGGGGCGCGAATGCAGCGCGTACCCGGCGTGTGCGCCGGAGGTGCGTTTGGCAGGCGGTACGTTCATCGATATCGCGGTGGACCAGGCGCATGTGGATGGCAACCTGGTGACCGCCCCAGCATGGCCAGCGCATCCGGCGTGGCTGGCAGCTTTCCTCAAGGTGCTGGGCACCCGTATCGCCTGACCGGGCCAGTCAGTTTGTGGGAGCGGCCTTGTGTCGCGAAAGGGCCGCAAAGCGGCCCCAGCAATATTCGCATCGACGCAGATATTCTGGGGCTGCTCCGCAGCCCTTTCGCGACACAAGGCCGCTCCCACAAAGACCGTGTCGCTTCAGACTACCTGCTCAACCCAGTCATTGAGGTTGTAGTAGTTGGTCACCCGGGCAATCTTGCCGCAGTGGATATAGAAGAACGCCCCCGCCGGCAGCACATAGGTCTGGCCGTTGGCTGCCGGCAACCCTTCGTCATCGGCCAGGTACTCGCCATGCACGGTGAACTCCGCCGCCGCGCGGCTGCCATCGGCGTTCTGCATCACCACGATATCGGCCAGGCGTTCGCGGTAGCAGCGGTTCATCTTGTCCATGAACGCGGCAAACCGGGCCTTGCCCATCTGCCGCTCCCCTTGGTTGATGTCGTGGATCACGTCTTCGCTGAGCAGGGCGAGAAAGGCTGGCATGTCGCCAGCGTTGAAGGCCGCGTAGTAAGCATTTACCAGTTCGGTAGCGGTCATGGAACAATTCCTGTCGTGTAGGGAAAAGGCGGGTCGTTGCCTCGGATGATAGGGTTTCCCCTCAAGCCCGGCTTAGCCGAGCGCGTCATCCACATCGACAAAACGACCGCCAAGCATGGAAATACGTCTGCTGCACGGCGCCGCTATCGCGCCTTACATCGATGACCTCGCTCGCCTGCGCCTTACCGTGTTCCGCGAGTTTCCCTACCTCTATGACGGCACCCTGGAGTACGAGGCCAACTACCTGGCCAACTATGCCCGCTCCGGGCGCAGCCTGGTGGTGCTGGCGCTGGACGACGGCAAGGTGGTCGGCGCCTCTACCGGCCTGCCGCTGGTGGATGTGGCGGCCGAATTCCAGCAGCCGTTCCTGGCCCAGGGGCGTGACCCGGCCAGCGTGTATTACTTCGGTGAGTCGCTGGTATTGCCGGAGTATCGTGGCCAGGGTCTGGGCGTGCGCTTCTTCATCGAGCGCGAGTCCTACGCGCACAAACTGGCCGAGTTCGATTACTGCGCGTTCTGCGCGGTCGAGCGGCCAGGCATGCACCCACGACGGCCAGCGGACTACAAGCCATTGCACGGCTTCTGGCGCAACCGCGGCTTCCTGCACGACCCGTCGCTGCGCACCAGCTACGCCTGGCGCGACCTGGACGAGTTGGAAAGCTCCGACAAGCTGATGTCGTTCTGGCTCAAGGAACTGCCGATATGATCCGCCTGGCGGCCTGCCAGTACGCCATCGAACTGCATGAAACCTGGGACGCCTACGCCGATCACCTGCAAGGCCTGTGTGCCGAAGCGGTGGCGGCGGGCGCACGTCTGTTGCTGCTACCGGAGTACGCCGGGCTGGTGCTCAGCGGCCAGTTGGGTGCTGAGCAGCGCGGTGACCTGAAGGCTTCGATTGCCGGCATTCAGCCGCTGATCGAGCCATGGAAAGCGCTGTGCGAGAGCCTTGCCCGGCGTTGGCGTATCTACCTGCAACCGGGTAGCGTGCCGGTACTGGACAGCGATGGGTGCTACCGCAACCGGGCCTGGTTGTTTGGCCCCGAGGGTGTGCTGGGCTACCAGGACAAACTGATGATGACCCGCTTTGAGCGCGAGCACTGGGATATTGCCGCGGGGCAGGGGCTGCAGGTGTTCGACACCGAACTGGGGCGCCTGGGGGTCCTGATCTGTTACGACAATGAATTCCCGATGTTGGCGCGGCGCCTGGCCGAGGGTGGTGCCGACCTGATCCTGGCACCGAGCTGTACCGACACCGAAGCGGGATATTACCGGGTGCGTATCGGCGCCCAGGCGCGCGCGCTGGAGAACCAGATTGCCGTGCTGCAGAGCCCTACGGTGGGGTTGGCACCCTGGTCGCCGGCTCTGGATGAGAATATTGGCCGGGCAGGGTTGTTCGTGCCGCCGGATCACGGCATGCCGGGGGATGGGGTGGTGGCGTTGAGTGACGAGCTGAGCCCTGCCACTAGCCAGTGGCTGGTGTGTGAGGTGGACCTGGAAGAGGTGCGGCGGGTGAGGCGGGAAGGGCAGGTGTTTACCCGCAGGGACTGGCCGGAGCAGTTCGAAAGAATTGTGTAGAACAGGTTCGGCTTCTTCGCGGGCTCGCCCGCTCCCACAGGGAAAGTGCAAGCCTCAGGGCTACGCGTTACCTGTGGGAGCGGGCGAGCCCGCGAAGAGGCCGCCGCTGTTACATCAGGCTTACTTCACTTCGACTGCCAGGCTCTCGGCAATCTTGCTCTGCCACAGGGCAGGGCCAGTGATGTGCACCGACTCACCGTTGCTGTCCACGGCGACGGTAACCGGCATGTCCTTGACCTCGAATTCGTAGATCGCTTCCATGCCCAGCTCGGCGAAGGCCAGGACCTTCGACTTGCGGATGGCCTGTGCCACCAGGTAGGCAGCGCCACCGACGGCCATCAGGTACACGGCCTTGTTGTCCTTGATCGCCTCGATGGCGGTCGGGCCACGCTCGGACTTGCCGATCATGCCCAGCAGGCCAGTCTGCTCGAGGATCTGGCGGGTGAACTTGTCCATGCGGGTGGCGGTGGTCGGGCCGGCTGGGCCTACCACTTCGTCACCGACCGGATCGACCGGGCCAACGTAGTAGATGAAGCGGCCTTTCAGGTCTACCGGCAGCTCTTCGCCACGGTTGAGCATTTCGACCATGCGCTTGTGCGCGGCATCGCGGCCGGTCAGCATCTTGCCGTTGAGCAGGATGGTTTCGCCCGGCTTCCAGCTGGCGACTTCTTCCGGGGTGATGTCGTCGAGGTTGACGCGACGGGCGCTCGGGCCGGCTTCCCAGACGATTTCCGGGTAGGCATCCAGCGACGGCGCTTCCAGCTCGGCCGGGCCGGAGCCATCGAGCACGAAGTGGGCGTGGCGAGTGGCGGCGCAGTTGGGGATCATGCACACCGGCAGGGAGGCGGCGTGGGTCGGGTAGTCCATGATCTTGACGTCGAGCACGGTGGTCAGGCCACCCAGGCCCTGGGCGCCGATGCCCAGCTGGTTGACCTTCTCGAACAGCTCCAGGCGGATTTCTTCCAGGCGGTTCTGCGGGCCACGGGCTTTCAGCTCATGGATGTCGATGGACTCCATCAACACTTCCTTGGCCATTACCGCGGCCTTCTCGGCGGTACCGCCGATGCCGATGCCGAGCATGCCAGGCGGGCACCAGCCAGCGCCCATGGTCGGGACGGTCTTCAGTACCCAGTCGACGATCGAGTCGGACGGGTTGAGCATGGCCATCTTCGACTTGTTTTCCGAGCCGCCGCCCTTGGCTGCGACATCGACCTCGACCTTGTCGCCGGGGACGATGGAGTAGTGGATCACTGCCGGGGTGTTGTCCTTGGTGTTCTTGCGGGCACCGGCCGGGTCGGCCAGGATCGAGGCGCGCAGGACGTTTTCAGGCAGGTTGTAGGCGCGACGCACACCTTCGTTGATCATGTCGTCGACGCTCAGGGTGGCGCCGTCCCAGCGCACGTCCATGCCCACGCGCACGAACACGGTGACGATACCGGTATCCTGGCAGATCGGGCGGTGGCCGGTGGCGCACATGCGCGAGTTGATCAGGATCTGGGCGATGGAATCGCGCGCGGCGGGCGACTCTTCACGCAGATAGGCCTCGTGCATGGCCTGGATGAAATCGACGGGGTGGTAGTACGAGATGAATTGCAGGGCGTCGGCGACGCTCTGAATCAGGTCGTCTTGCTTGATCACGGTCATGCAGCGCGCTCCTCTTAAAGACGGGAACATTCATATAGACGCTCGACGGTGCCGACCAGCGTGTCGAAACGCCTTGCAAAGGCGCGCCGGCAGCATGGCCGACGCAAAAGGGCGCGGCAGTATAGCGTGCCTCTCCGTGTGAAACACCTGCGAGTGGTCTGGACCTTGGTCGGTTGGGGTCAGGCATTGTTCTTGCTGGCTCTGCGAAGAGATAGGATGCTTGGACGGGGGCTGCTTTGCAGCCCAATCGCCGGCAAGCCAGCTCCCACAGGTGATGTGCAAGCCTCAGGGCTGGTGCGATCCTGTGGGAGCTGGCTTGCCGGCGATTGGGCCGCAAAGCGGCCCCAATAACTCGAGAGCGGGAAGAGATACCTGAACATGCCCGAACTTTGCGTGGGCGAGCACCGCTGGGCGGTGCCGACCGGCAGCAACCTGCTCGATGCCCTGAACGAGGCGGGGTTGAACGTGCCCTATAGTTGCCGCGCCGGCAGCTGCCATGCCTGCCTGGTGCATTGCCTGGCCGGGCAACCGCTAGACGCCATGCCCGAGGCCTTGGCGCTGGACAAGCATGCCCAAGGCTGGCGCCTGGCCTGCCAGTGCCGGGTGGTCGAGGACCTGCGCGTGGCGCTGTTCGACCCGCAGCGCGATGGTGTGCCGGCCAAGGTCAGTGCACTGGACTGGTTCGGCGATGTGTTGCGAGTGCAACTGCGGCCGGAACGGCCCTTGCGCTATCAGGCGGGTCAGCATGTGGTGCTGTGGCTGGGCGAGGTTGCGCGGCCTTATTCCCTGGCCAGCCTGCCGGGTGAGGATGAGCTGCTCGAGTTTCATATCGACTGCCAGCGGCCTGGTGCCTTTTGTGACAAGGCTCGGGGGCTACAGGTCGGTGATGAGATGCGTTTGGGCGAGCTTAGAGGCGGGGCTCTGCATTACGACCCAGAATGGCAGGACCGGCCGCTGTGGTTGCTGGCGGCGGGTACTGGGTTGGCGCCGCTGTGGGGCATTTTGCGCGAGGCGTTACGCCAGGGCCATCGGAGCGAGATTCGGCTGCTACATGTGGCGCGGGATCCGGCCGGGCACTATTTGGCGGAGCCGCTGCTGAAGCTACCTGGGGTGAGTGTCGAACTGGTGCTGGCGGAGCAGCTGGATGAAGCGCTGGCCGGGTTGCGGCCGTCGTCGCGACAGACGGTGGCGCTGGTGTGTGGGGCACCGGGGAGTGTCGAGCGGTTTGCCCGGCGGCTGTTCATTGCCGGGGTGCCGCGGGGGCAGGTGTTTGCCGATGTGTTCGTTGAACATGCCTGAGGATTTGTGTTGATTGGTCTGGCCTCATCGCCGGCAAGCCAGCTCCCACAGGGGACGCGCAGGCTCAGGCCTGATGCAATCCTGTGGGAGCTGGCTTGCCGGCGATTGGGCCGCAACGCGGCCCCTCGGCGTGGATCAACCGACCAGCGGATCACCCACATGCAGGATCTTCATGCCATTGGTGCCACCGATGGTGTGGTAGCTGTCACCCTTGGTCAGGATCACCCAGTCACCCTGCTGCACCAAGCCGCGCTTGAGCAGCTCGTCGACCGCCGCCTGGCTCACCTTGTCGGCCGGCAACGAAGCTGGGTCGAAGGCGATCGGGTAGACGCCACGGAACATGTTGGCACGGGCCTGGGTGGCGCGGTGCGGCGACAGGGCGAAGATCGGCACGTGCGAGCGCAGGCGCGACATGATCAGCGGGGTGTAGCCACTTTCGGTCAGGGCGATGATCGCCTTCACGCCGGGGAAGTGGTTGGCGGTGTACATCGCCGCCAGGGCGATGCTCTCGTCGCAGCGCTCGAAAGTGGTGTGCAGGCGGTGGCTGGACTTCTGGCTGGTCGGGTGCTTCTCGGCGCCCGAGCAGATACGGGCCATGGCCTGTACAGCTTCGATCGGGTAGGCACCGGCGGCACTCTCGGCCGACAGCATTACCGCGTCGGTGTTGTCCAGCACGGCGTTGGCCACGTCGGACACTTCGGCGCGGGTCGGCATCGGGTTCTGGATCATCGACTCCATCATCTGGGTCGCCACGATCACCGCCTTGTTGTTGCGGCGGGCGTGCTGGATGATCTTCTTCTGGATGGCGATCAGCTCGGCGTCGCCGATTTCCACGCCCAGGTCGCCACGGGCAACCATCACGGCGTCGGAGGCGGCGATCAGCTTGTCCAGGGTTTCGTCGTCGGCAACGGCTTCGGCGCGTTCGATCTTGGCCACCAGCCAGGCGCTGCCGCCGGCTTCGTCACGCAGCTTGCGCGCGTATTCCATGTCGCTGGCGTCACGCGGGAAGGATACGGCCAGGTAGTCCAGGTCCATTTCCGCGGCCAGCTTGATGTCGGCCTTGTCTTTTTCGGTCAGGGCGGGGGCAGTCAGGCCGCCACCTTTGCGGTTGATGCCTTTGTGGTCCGACAGTGGGCCACCGATGATCACCACGCAGTGCAGGGCGTCTGCGGTGGCGGTCTCGACGCGCATGACCACGCGGCCATCGTCGAGCAGCAGTTCGTCACCAACGCCGCAGTCCTTGACCAGGTCGGGGTAGTCGATACCGACGATGTCCTGGTTGCCTTCGGTCAGCGGGTGGGCGGTGGAGAAGGTGAACTTGTCACCGATCTTCAATTCGATGCGCTTGTTGGCGAACTTGGCGATGCGGATCTTCGGACCCTGCAGGTCGCCCAGCAGCGCGACATGGCGGCCGTTCTTGGCGGCGATGTCACGGATCAGGCGGGCGCGGGCCTTGTGCTCGTCCGGGGTGCCGTGGGAGAAGTTCAGGCGTGCCACGTCCAGGCCGGCAAGGATCAGTTGTTCGATCACTTCCGGCGAATTGCTGGCGGGGCCAAGGGTGGCGACGATTTTGGTACGGCGGATGGTCATGCACAGACTCCTATAGTGAAGCGCAGCGAAAGGCTACTCCTGAATCTCGCTGTAGTCATTGTTCCGTTGCACTACCTGCGACCTTGCGGGGTAGGGCAGCTGCAAGCTACAAGCGGCAAGCTACAAGTAAAAGCGCGAGCGGCGTAGACACTGCTTTTTTCTTGCGGCTTGGCACTTGTAGCTTGCAGCTGAAGAAAACCCGATACCGGCCGATATGCTTCCCATCAAAGGAGATTCCCATGCGAGCCCTGATCGTTTTAGCCCTGGCGGCCAGCGCCGTCGGCTGCACCCGCTGGTCCATGGACCACCACCTGAACAATGCCTACCGCGCCTACGACCGTGGCGACTGCCAGCGGGTCATGCTCGAACTGTCGCAGGTTGACCGCACCAGCCGTGCGCGGCCGTTCATCCACCCCGAGGTGTCGCTGCTGCGCGGCCAGTGCCTGGAGCGCCAGGCGCTGTACGTGGATGCTGCGCAAACCTACCAGTACCTGATCCAGCAGTACCCGGGCAACGAGTACGCCTATCGCGCTCGGGCGCGCCTGCAGACCCTGGAAAAACTCGGCCATTATCGGGCTGGTGAAGCGGCCGTAGCCAGCCCGGTGACCACCGCGCCTTGGCGTTAACACCAAGGTGTGATTTATTTCATGGGATATGCAGCGTCTGCTGCGCTAATCTGTAACTCAGTTGTTACAACAACCGCCAGTTCCACGTATTCCTGGCACCGGGTACGGACTGCACTGCGATCATGTTCAACAAGCGCCACATCGAACGTCATCAGCTGCCTTGTGTCCTCAAGGTGTTCAACCGCTTTACCGGTCAGGCCATCGGCCAGTTGGGCAATGCCTCCGAAGACGGGCTGATGCTGATCAGCCAGCTCCCTGTGCTGGTCGGGCCCGACTACGAGCTGCAATTGCGCTTGCCGCTGGTCGGCGGCGGGCACCAGTTCGTCAACCTGACCGCCAGTTGCCTGTGGTGCAGCGAGGACCAGACGCCCGGGCACTACGATTCGGGCTTCATGCTGTTGCAGGCCCCCCGCGAGTACGACGAATTCGTCCGTTCGTTGCGTGACTATTTCAGTTTCCGCCCCGCCAACGCTCCCGTCTAGGCTCCGCGCCTTGGCTCGCTGAAATCGCGCTAGAATCGGGTCGACCTCGATACAGGACGACCCCGTGACCTCCAGCATTTTCTGGCACGACTACGAAACCACCGGCATCAACCCGCGCTGTGACCGGCCACTGCAGGTGGCCGGCGTGCGCACCGACTTCGACCTCAACGAGATCGACGAGCCGATCAGCCTTTATTGCCGGCCCTCCGACGACATCCTGCCGCACCCGGCCGCTTGCCTGGTAACCGGCATCACCCCGCAACTGCTGGCCGAGCAGGGGCTGTGCGAAGCCGAGTTCATGACCCGGGTACATGCGCAACTGGCCCGCCCGGGCACCTGTGGTGCTGGCTACAACACTCTGCGTTTCGACGATGAAGTGACCCGCTACAGCCTGTACCGCAACTTTTTCGACCCCTATGCCCGTGAATGGCAGGGCGGCAACAGCCGCTGGGACCTGATCGACATCGTGCGCACGGCCTATGCATTGCGCCCCGACGGCATTCAATGGCCGCAACAGGACGGGCGCACCAGCCTGCGCCTGGAACTGCTCAGCCAGGCCAATGGCATTGACCATGGCCATGCCCACGAGGCGCTTTCCGACGTGCGGGCGACCATCGCCCTGGCCCGTCTGATCCGGCAGAAACAGCCCAAATTGTATGACTGGCTGTTCCAGTTGCGCAGCAAGCATAAAGTGATGGAGCAGATCCGTTTATTGCAGCCGCTGGTGCATATATCCGGGCGCTTTTCGGCCGCGCGTAATTACCTCGGGGTGGTGCTGCCGCTGGCCTGGCATCCGCGTAACCGCAATGCACTGATTGTCTGTGACTTGCATCAGGAAACCCTACCCTTGCTGTGGGAAAGTGCTGAAGTTTTACGTCAGCGTTTGTATACCCGCCATGAAGAATTGGCCGAAGGTGAATTACCTGTCCCGCTCAAACTGGTGCAGATCAATCGCTGCCCGGTACTGGCGCCGTTGTCGGTATTGCGCCCGGTCGATCAACAACGGTTGGGCCTGGACTTGACGTTGTTACAATCGCGTGGCGAGCAGTTGGCCAATCAACAGGCGCAATGGCAAGAAAAACTGGAACACATCTACGGCAAGGAAGACTTCACACCGAGTGAAGATCCGGAACAGCAGTTGTATGACGGTTTTCTGGGTGATCGTGACCGCCGCTTGTGCGAGCAAGTTCGCACGCTGGAACCGGCGCAGTTGGGCCATGGGCACTGGATGTTCGATGACCCGCGTTTGCCCGAACTGTTGTTCCGCTATCGGGCGCGCAACTTCCCCGAGACCTTGAATAGCGAAGAGCGGCAACGCTGGTATGGCTTCTGCCAGCAGCGCCTGAGCGACCCGCAGTGGGGCGCACCGAACACGCTGGGCGACTTCGAACAGGCGCGGCAGCAGGCCTGGCAGGCTACCGACGAGGCCGGCCGGCGTGTGCTGGAGGCCTGGCAGGTGCATGCCCGGCAATTGCAGGCACAATTTGCAATTGGTTGAGCGCGCACAAACAAAAACGCCGGCAATGTGCCGGCGTTTTTGTTGCGATAAGCAAAAGGCGTGTGTGGACAATCAGTCCAGCAGGGTCGCCCAGCTTTCAACCACATCACCACCCCACTTGGATTTCCACTCTTTCAGGGTCTTGTGGTTGCCGCCTTTGGTTTCGATCACTTCACCGTTGTGCGGGTTCTTGTATTGCTTGACCTTGCGTGCGCGCTTGGTGGCGGTAGTCTTGACCGCACCACGAGGTGCCTTGCTCAGTTTCGACTCTGGGTCGAGCAGGGCAATCACGTCGCGCAGCGATTTGGAATACTCGCCCATCAGAGCGCGCAGTTTGCCTTCGAACTCCAGTTCTTGCTTCAGCTTGTCATCCTGCGACAGGTTGGCCAGGCGAGCTTGAAGTTCTTTGATGGCCTCTTCGGTGGCGCGGTATTCGTTGATCAGGGACATGGAGTGTTCCTTAATGCGTGTTCAGAAATGTGTGGGGCAATAATAGACAGGCGACTCTCGCAAGTAAACATATGAATGGGCAATTAACTGTTAATTAAGCTGTGACAACATTTCTCTGCGTGAACAAAAATTTACATAACGCCCTGCATTTCGTCATGTCTGTCAGACAATGCGCGCGGTGCGTATGCAGACGTACACACGTCATCGTCGGTGCGATCAATACTGCGTTTTTCCTGGCGGGCCGCTAGAATGAGCGCCTTTGCGAAGTTCTGGAGTCTCATTCATGCGCACCTATCGTCTGGTGATCGCCTGCCCCGACCGTGTAGGCATCGTGGCGAAAGTCAGTAATTTCCTGGCCTTGTACAACGGCTGGATCAACGAAGCCAGCCACCACTCCGACGAGCAGAGTGGCTGGTTCTTCATGCGCCATGAAATCCGCGCCGAATCGCTGCCGTTCGGTATCGAGGCCTTCCGTGAGGCGTTTGCGCCGATCGCCGAAGAGTTCTCCATGACCTGGCGCATCACCGACTCGGCACAGAAAAAGCGTGTGGTGCTGATGGCCAGCCGCGAGTCGCACTGCCTGGCCGACCTGCTGCACCGCTGGCACACCGACGAACTGGACTGCGAGATCCCATGCGTGGTCTCCAACCACAACGACCTGCGCAGCATGGTCGAGTGGCACGGCATTCCGTTCTTCCATGTGCCGGTCGACCCCAAGGACAAGGCACCGGCCTTTGCCGAAGTGTCGCGCCTGGTCCAGGAGCATGCTGCTGACGTGGTGGTGCTGGCCCGCTACATGCAGATCCTGCCGCCGCAGCTGTGCCAGGACTACGCTGAAAAGGTGATCAACATCCACCACAGCTTCCTGCCATCGTTCGTCGGTGCCAAGCCTTATCACCAGGCTGCCCTGCGCGGTGTGAAGCTGATTGGCGCGACTTGCCACTATGTCACCGAAGAGCTGGATGCAGGCCCGATCATCGAGCAGGACGTGGTGCGTGTCAGCCATGCCGACAGCATCGAGGACATGGTCCGCTTTGGCCGGGATGTGGAAAAGATGGTGCTGGCCCGTGGCTTGCGTTATCACCTGGAAGACCGGGTGCTGGTGCATGGCAACAAGACTGTGGTGTTCGATTGATGGCGTAGGGGGCTGCTTTGCAGCCCATCGCCGGCAAGCCAGCTCCCACAAGTACCGCGCAGATCTCAAGCTTTGCGCAGTTTCTGTGGGAGCTGGCTTGCCGGCGATAGGGGCGCAAAGCGCCCCCGGCAATCTTGAGGGATAAACCGATGGCCAAGCAGCGCAACCAGCCCACCGCCTCACCCCCACCCACCCTCGGCGAAGGCTGCCTGGCCCGCTACGACCCCGAAGCCTTGGCCGACACCGACGGCACCGATTTCCCTGGCGCTGCCGAGCTGTGGCAGCAGCTCAACCCGCCTGACGCCGCCAGCGCTCCAGCAACGGCCGCGCCAACAGGCACACGAACACCGGCCCACCCGCCAGCAGATAAAAGTAGTAAGTGACCGCCCGCCATATCAGGATCGCTGCCGCTGCTGTCGAACTGCCCACCAGTGGTGTCAGCAGGCTGGCCGATGTCAGCTCGGCGGCACCGGCACCGCCGGGCAGCAGGCTGAACTGGCCGGCACTGAGTGACAGCATCTGTACCAGGAAGCTGGGGATCCACGCCAGGTCCACCCCCAGCCCTCTCAATACCAGGTACAGCACGCTATAGCGCAGGCCCCAGTGCACGCAGGTCAGGGTGAACACCAGGCTTAGCGTGCGTTTGGGCAAGCGCCAGGTCTGCGCCAATGCGTCGATGAAGTGCAGCAGTTTGCGCGCCCAGCGGCGTTTACGTTGCTGGCTCATGCCCAGGCGCTGCAGCAGCCTGCCGTTCACGCGCATTACCGTGCGCCGGTAGCGCAGCAGCCCGGTTACCCCGGCCAGTGCCGTGCACAGCAGCAACGCACTGCCCAGCAACATGCTTTCCTGACTACGCCCCAGGCTGTGGAACAACGCGTAACCGGCAATCGCCAGCATCGCGCAGAAGAAGAACACCAGATCGTTCAGTTGGTCCATGGCGAACACGGCGCCGCTGCGTGCCGGGCCGATACGGTCGCGCGCCAGCAGGGCCATCAGGGTCAACGGCCCGCCGCTGCCGCCGGGGGTGGTGCAGATGGCGAACTCGGTAGCCATCACCACCCCCAGGCTGCGCAGGTGCCCAAGCCGTGCACCTTGCTGGCCGAGCAGCAGGCGCAGGCGAATGGCGTTGATGACCCAGCACAGCAGGATCATGCCTAGCAGTGTCAGCATCAGGCTGGGCTCGAAGCGCTGCAGCCTCGGCAGCAGTTCGCCGCCACCGAGCAACGCCGGCACCAGTACGGCACCGAGCAGTGCCAGGCCCAGCCAGGCAAGGCGGTTCATGCGCTGGCCTTGCGGTCCAGCCAGGCCGACTTGGTCAGTGGCTCGCGGCCCTGGGCCAGCAGGCTGCGCAAGGTGTTCAACCAATAGTCGCGGGACGCGCGATGGCGCATGTCCACCGGGTGCAGGCCCAGGCGCAGGGCCTCGGCGTCGCGCCAGCGTCGGCATTGCCAGTCGCACAGCACCCTGGAAAGCCCGCGGCGCCAGGCGCTGCGGGCGCTCCACACCAGCCCCGGGGCCTCGATCGCGGTGAACTCCGGCAAGCGGTACAGGTGCTGCGGCGTGCTGGTATAACGCAGGGGCAGGCTGCGCAGGGCCTGGCGGGTGCCCTCGCTCATCAGCCAGGCGGGTGCGACGAAGCCGGCCACCGGCCAGCCTTGGCGGTCGAACAGGGCCAGGCCGTGCTCCAGGCGCTGCAGGGCCTGGTGCTGGTCGAGGGCGTAGAACTCGCCTTCGTGGGTATAGATGCGGCGCATGAAGTATTCGCCGGGCGTGCGCGGTGGCGGGCCGTCGTCGGCATGGTAGAAACCATGCAGGGCCAGCTCGTCGCCCTGGGCCAGGCGCCGCTCCAGCAGGCGGCAGAAGGTGGGCGAGCGCTGCAGCGGGTTGCGCTGGTGAAAGTCCGGCACCACCAGCCAGGTCATGGGGATGCCGCCCATGGCATCGATGGCCTGGACGAAGGGTTGGTAGTCTGGCCAGGTCTCGGGCGCGACATCGTGCAGCACCAGCATCAGGCTGCGCGATGCTGGCAGTGGCTCAGCCATGGGCGCGTACCTGTGGTTGGTGGCCGAGTACGGCCTGGTAGTGCTGGAGCAAGCCGGCTACTACGTTGTCCCACGAATAATGCTGCTCTGCATGGCGACGGGCCTGCGCGCCGAGTTTGCGCACGCCCGCCTCGAACACCTCGCGCACAGCCATCGCCATGGCCTGGCCGTCATTCGGGCGGCACAGGTGCCCGCACTGCTCGTTGACGATTTCGCCGAAAGCGCCGGCGCGCACTGCCACCACCGGTGTGGCGCTGGCCATCGCTTCGAGAATCACCAGGCCGAAGGTTTCCTGGTCGCCTGCGTGTACCAGCAGGTCGGCGCTGGCCATCAGCCGGGCGACCTCCGGCGCAGGGCAGAAGTGATCGATTACGCTGACGTTGTGCGGCACGTTGGCTGGCATGTTCGAGCCCACCAGCAACAAGTGGTAGGGGCGGCCCAGGCGCTGCATGCAGTCGAGCAGCACCGGCAGGTTTTTTTCTCGTGAGCCGCGGCCCGCGTAGATCAGCAGGCGACTGGTGTCGGCAATGCCCAGTTCGGCCCGCAGGTGCGGGTCGCGATGTTCGGGGTTGAAGGTGGCCAGGTCCACGCCCAGGCGCTGCACATGCACGTCGCGTACCCCCAGGCGGCGCAGCTTGTCGGCCATCACCTGGCTGGGGGCCAGGACCCGGTCGAAATTGCCGTACAGTTTGCTGACATAGGCCTCGACATTGGGTGTGAACCAGTTGCCCATGCGGTTGCTGACCAGCAACGGCAGGTCGGAGTGGTAGAAGCCGATCACTGGCACGTCGAGCTGGCGTCGGGCCTCCAGCGCAGCCCAGGCGGTCAGGTAGGGGTCGCCGACTTCGATCAGGTCAGGCTTGAGCGTGCGCAGCACGTTGCACCAGGGGGCCAGGCGTACCGGGAAGCGGTAACCGTTGCCGAACGGCAGGGGCGGTGCGGGCACCTGGTAGATACCATCGGCGTGTTGTGCGCTGGCGCCGGGGATCAGCAGGCTGTGGCGTACGCCGTGGATGGCATCGAGGCGGTGGTGTTTGGCATCAAGATAGGTACGTACGCCGCCGCTGGCCGGGGCGTAGAACATGGTGATGTCGGCGATGTGCACGATCAGCATCCCTCCGGGATCGTCTTCGGGTCTGTCATCCGGCGGTAACGGGCCGGCGATGACGCGCCTAAAGGTTGACCTATCAGAAGGATAGTTTGTTCGATCGGGGTTGGGCGGGGGGCGGTGTGGACTTCTTCGCGGGCTTGCCCGCTCCCACAGGTAGGGCGCAAACCTTCAGGCTTGTGCGGTCCCAGTGGGAGCGGGCGTGCCCGCGAAGCAGGCGACGCGGTCTGTGATTAGATGCGGAAGCTGCCCACCAGGTGCTTCAGGCGGCCGGCTTGCTGCTCCAGGTCCGAGCAGGCGCGCAGGGTGGCCTGCAGGTTTTCCACGCCTTCCTGGTTGAGCATGTTGATCTCGTTGATGTCCATGTTGATCGCCTCGACCACGGCGGTCTGCTCTTCGGTGGCGGTGGCCACCGACTGGTTCATGCCGTCGATCTCGCCGATGCGTACGGTGACGCTGTCCAGCCGTTCACCGGCCTGGTTGGCGATCTGCACGCTGTCCTGGCTGTGGCGCTGGCTCTGGTCCATGGTCTCGACCGACTCGCGGGCGCCGACCTGCAGCTCTTCGATCATGGTCTGCACCTGTTGCGCCGACTCCTGGGTGCGGTGTGCCAGGTTACGCACCTCATCGGCGACGACGGCAAAACCGCGCCCGGCTTCACCCGCACGGGCCGCTTCGATGGCGGCGTTCAGTGCCAGCAGGTTGGTTTGCTGGGAAATGCTGGTGATCACCTCGAGGATCTGGCCGATGTTGACGGTCTTGTTGTTCAGCGTCTCGATGTGCGCGCTGGAGGTGACGATCAGGTCGGACAGGCGGTTCATCGCCGCAATGTTGCGTTCCACCACCTGCTGCCCTTCTTCGGCCAGCAGGCGCGCCGAGCTGGCATGCTGCGAGGCCTGGGCGGCGTTGCCGGCAATCTCCTGGGCGGCGGCGCCCAGTTCGTTGATGGCGGCGGCGACGCTGTTGGTACGGTTGGACTGCTCGTCGGAGTTGGTCATCGACGAGTTCGAGGCGCTGATCACCCGCAGCGCCACTTCGTTGACTTGCTCGGTGGCCGAGGACACTTCGCGGATCGAGCTGTGGATACGCTCGACGAAATGGTTGAAGGCGTTACCCAGGATGCCGAATTCATCCTGGTTGTGGATGCGCAGGCGCTTGGTCAGGTCACCTTCACCCTGGGCAATGTCTTCCATGGCGCGGGTCATGGTGTGCAGCGGCTGCATCAGCGCGCGGATCAGCAGGCCGAGCAGGCCGATGATGATCACTACCGCCACCAGCGTGGCGATCACCGCCGAGGTGCGGAAGGTGCTGAGCATCGAGAATGCCTTGTCCTTGTCCACCGACAGGCCGATGTACCAGTTGGCCGACGGCAGGCCGGTGATTGGGGTGAAGGTCAGCAGGCGGGCCTGGCCATCGCTTTGCACTTCGGTCAGCTCACCGGTCAGTTTCGGCGTGTGCTGCGGGAACAGGTCCGACAGCGACTTCATCACCAGCTCTTTGTCCGGGTGCACCAGGATCTTGCCCTGGTCGTTGACCAGGAAGGCGTAGCCCATGCCGCCGAAGTTCAGCGAATTGATGATCTGTACCAGGCCGTCCAGGGCCAGGTCGCCACCTACCACGCCGACACTGCTGGAGACCTTGTTGAGGATGCCGATGACCATCTTGTTGGTGGTCATGTCGATGTACGGCTCGGTCAGGATCGCGCCGGTAGCGTTCATGCCGTCCTTGTACCAGGGGCGGGTGCGCGGGTCGTAGCCGTCGGGCATTTTCGAGTCCGGGCGCACGCTGAAGCCGCCGTCGACCTTGCCCAGGTAGACGGTGAGGAAACTGGAAATCAGTGCATTCTGGCCCATCAAGGTTTCGGCGTTGGCCGGCTCCAGGGCAATGTTCTGCGCCAGGTTTTCCACCAGTTTGATACGGCCTTCGAACAGGTTGCGGATGTTGGTCGAAGTGGATGCGCCCATTTCAGCCAGATAGTTTTCCAGGTCCTCGCGGATCGCATTACGCTGGAGGTAATCGTTGTAGAGTGTGAACAGGCTGAAGGCGAGTATCACGATCAGTGATGCTGCCAAAAGAATCTTGTGGCTGAAACGAAGGCTTTTGTTCATGGCGTAATCGGTTCCGCTAAGGTTTTATATCAGGCGTTCGCACGAGTGGAGCCGCAGGCAGTGCAACATCCCGAAAAGTCCCTTTTCGGTTGTTCCTCTCTATGTAAAGCGAATATCACCCACAGGTATCGGCCGAATTACGCTAAAGCTTGAGCAGAGGATTAAAGAGATGTCGGAATTTTCGACCATCGTTGTAGGGGCTGGCCCGGATGGCCAGCCAGTCGGGCAAGCGATGCGGCTGGCCAACCGCCACGGGCTGGTGGCGGGCGCGACGGGCACTGGCAAGACTGTCACCCTGCAGCACCTGGCAGAAGTGTTCAGCGATGCAGGGGTGGCCGTGTTCGCCGCCGATGTCAAAGGCGACCTTTGCGGCCTGGGCGCTGCCGGTGCACCCCAGGGCAAGGTGGCCGAACGCATCGCCGGCATGCCCTGGCTGGGGCACAGCCCTCGGGCCTACCCTGTGAGCCTGTGGGACATTGCCGGGCAGTCTGGCCACCCGCTGCGCACCACCCTCAGTGAAATGGGGCCGCTGCTATTGGGCAATTTGCTGGAGTTGACCGACAGCCAGCAGGCGGCACTGTACGCAGCGTTCAAGGTGGCCGACCGCGAAGGCCTGCTGCTGCTGGACCTCAAGGACCTCAAGGCGCTGCTCGCGCACCTGAAGGACAACCCGCAATTGCTGGGCGAAGACAGCGCGCTGATGACCAGTGCCTCCACCCAGGCCTTGTTGCGCCGGCTGGCGACCCTGGAGCAGCAGGGCGCCGAGGCATTGTTCGGCGAGCCGGCATTGCAGCTCGAAGACCTGCTGCGGCCGGACCCGGATGGCCGTGGGCGTATCCACCTGCTCGATGCCAGCCGCTTGGTGCATGAAGCGCCCAAGGTATACGCGACCTTCCTGTTGTGGCTGCTGGCCGAATTGTTCGAGCAGTTGCCAGAGCGCGGCGATGCCGACAAACCGGTGCTGGCGCTGTTCTTCGATGAAGCGCATCTGCTGTTCAACGGCACACCCAAGGCGTTGCAGGAGCGCCTGGAGCAAGTGGTGCGGTTGATTCGCTCCAAGGGCGTGGGGGTGTATTTCGTTACCCAATCGCCTGGCGACTTGCCGGACGCGGTGCTGGCGCAGTTGGGCTTGCGCATTCAGCATGGCTTGCGGGCGTTTACCGCCAAGGAGCAGAAATCACTGCGGGCGGTGGCCGATGGTTTCCGCCCCAACCCGTCGTTCGACACCCTGGCGGTGCTGACCGAGCTGGGTATCGGTGAGGCGCTGGTGGGCACGCTGGAAGAGAAGGGCACACCGGCCATGGTACAGCGGGTGCTGGTTGCACCGCCGCAGTCGCGTATTGGGCCGCTGAGTGCGGCTGAGCGCAGTGCACTGATTGCTGCCTCGCCGCTGGCGGGGCGCTATGACAAGCCGGTGGACCGTGAGTCGGCCTATGAAATGCTGACTCAGCGCAAGGGCGAGCCGCTGGAGCCGGCACCGCAGCCCAAGGCTGATGAAGAGAGCTTTGCCGACAAGGCGGGCGAGTTCTTGCAGAGTGCGGCGGGGCAGGCGATCAAGTCGGCGGTGCGGCAGGCGGCCAACCAGTTGGGGCGGCAGCTGGTGCGCGGGTTGATGGGGTCGTTGTTGGGGGGCAAGAAAAGGTAGTTCGTCCGTGCCGGCCCCCACAGGCGTGCGCTGTACCTTGTAGGAGCGGCCTTGTGTCGCGATGGGCTGCGCAGCAGCCCCAGGATCTTGGCTCCAGCACAAATTGCCGGGGCTGCTGCGCAGCCCATCGCGACACAAGGCCGCTCCCACGGGGATCGCATAGCCCCGGCATTATGCGGTTCCTGTGGGAGCGGGCAAGCCCGCGAAGCAGGCGACGCGGTGTATGGCACCGGCTGCGCCGGTGATCGCCGGCAAGCCAGCTCCTACAAAAAGCGAGTCCGGTTTCCGGTATGAAAAAGGCGCCCGAAGGCGCCTTTTCTATTGCGGTGTCACTCAGCCAATGGCTTTGGACGCCAGCCAGAACAGGCCGGCTGCCAGGCCCATCGAGGCCGGCAGGGTCAGCACCCAGGCCAGCAGGATGGTCTTCACGGTGCCGCCTTGCAGGCCGCTCTTGTTGGCGACCATGGTGCCGGCCACGCCGGACGACAACACGTGGGTGGTCGACACCGGCAGGGCGAACACGTTGGCCATGCCGATGGCGCAGGCTGCGGTGATCTGCGCCGACATGCCCTGGGCATAGGTCATGCCCTGCTTGCCGATCTTCTCGCCAACGGTCAGCACCACGCGCTTCCAGCCGACCATGGTACCCAGGCCCAAGGCCAGGGCGACGGCCACGATCACCCAGAACGGGGCATATTCGGTGGTGGCGGTCAGGTCCTTGCGCAGTTTTTCCAGGTCGGACTTTTCACGGGCACCCAGGCCCGGCAGCTTGCCGACCTTCTTCGCCGTGTCATCCAGGCACAGCAGGTAGCGGCGCACTTCGACGCGCTTATCGGCATCCAGGGCGCGGTAGTCAGTCACGCCCTGCAACGACGACTGCAGCGCGGCGATGGTTGGCTCGGTCTGTTGCGGGTTGCAACTGAACTGCTCCGGCAGGTCGCTGGACTTGGCCTTGCCCAGTGCCAGGAACTCGCCCAGGGTGGCGGCGTTACGCTGGTAGAACTGGCTCATGTGCAGGGTGGCGTCGCGGGTACGCTCGATCTGGTAGGTGGTGCTGTTCAGGTCGAGGACGAACTTGGCCGGGACGATACCGATCAGTACCAGCATGATCAGGCCTATGCCTTTCTGGCCGTCGTTGGAGCCGTGCACGAAGCTGACACCCATGGCCGAAACCACCAGTACCAGACGGTTCCAGAACGGCGGGTGTTTCTTGTCGTCGAGCTTGCGGCGCTGGTCTGGGGTCTTGTGCATTTTCGATAGCGGGCGCCACCACTTCAGGCCGATCAGCACCAACGCCGCCACGGCGAAGCCGGCCATTGGCGACACCACCAGAGACATGGCGATGTCGATTGCCTTCTGCCAGTTGACGCCGTCGCCCAGCGGGATGCCGTTGATCAGGGCATTGGCCAGGCCGACGCCGAGGATGGAGCCGATCAGTGTATGCGAGCTGGAGGCGGGGATGCCGAAGTACCAGGTGCCCAGGTTCCAGGTGATGGCGGCAGCCAGCAGCGAGAAGACCATGGCCAGGCCGTGTCCGGTGTTCACATTGATCAGCAGCTCTACTGGCAGCAGATGCACGATGGCATAGGCCACCCCGACACCGCCGAGCAGAACGCCAAGGAAGTTGAACACGCCGGAGAAGAACACGGCGAGGTGCGGCGGCATGGCTTTGGTATAGATGACGGTAGCTACCGCATTGGCGGTGTCATGAAAGCCATTGATGAACTCGAAGGCGAGCACGAAGGTCAAGGCGAGCAGCAGGCTCACCAATACCCAGGCATCCAGTCCGCTGAATAAATCGATCATGAAGGTTGTCTGGCGGTCATAGGGGGGCGGGATTATGCCAGAAAACCTTGGCAATCGATGCACCTGCGATAGACCGATGGCAATCTTCCTGGCGCGGGCGCGCTGTACACGGCGGCGCGCACGGGCAGGGAAATATCCGCTAAAAAGCGCAAAAGCTGGCGAAAACCGGCAAAAAACTGAAAAAATGATCGCCCAATTGCCGTTCAAACGACCGTATGAAATTTGTGTAATTCCATTTCATCATCGGCCTGACGGTAAAGATCGACCGCGCCCGGGCTTGCCGGGCGACGACGCGCTGGCGTGGTCCTGGTCAGGAGTTGTCGCTGCGCAGTTCCTTTTCCATGCGTTCCAGTTCCTGGCTGAAGGCCTGGTCACGCACGCTGGCACGTTTGCGCCAAGGCTTGCGTTCCGGATCCGGTTGTGCGGCGTAAGTGGTGACTTCGCCACCGTAAACATCCTTGTAACGTTCAGCCTGGCGCTCGAGTTCTGCGCGCAGTTCATCTTTCGTCACATGTAGTACCTGAATTAAGTGTGATGAGTGTTGTTATGCGTTGTGCAGCATGCACATGCCTTGCTGGCCGCAACGGCTTGATACAGCGGAAGAGTTCCATTGCCACGGCATCGTCGAGGCCTGCGCGATCGATTATAGCAACCGATATTTCGCCGAACATCGTTATTTACTCAGCGCTGACATCAATTTGCGCAAGTAGTGAGATGCGTGCGTGAACAGCTTGGCCGTTGTGTACAAGTTTGAAAGGCACGACCGCCGAAAGTTCGCTGCAAGGCAGTGGCAGAACGCTGACAGAGGGGGCAATGAAAAACGGCCTCGCCAAAAGGCGAGGCCGTTGCCTGGGGACTTCTACGGTGGGTACCTGACCAGTCTCTCCAAAGAAGCCACAAGTGGCATGAGAAAGGTATAAGCAAAAGTGTCAGCGGTCAATTGCGATTATCGGTCGTTTGTTCGATAATCGCACGAATGGGCGTTTTTTTTGAGGTGTGCGATGAGTGACGAAACCCTGGCCAACGATTCCGTCAATCCAGAGCAGGCACGGCCTGCCTCGGCAGCCCTGGCCCCGCCGATCGTGGCCTCGCCGGCCAAGCGCATCCAGGCGTTTACCGGCGACCCGGACTTCATGACTTCCCTGGCGCGTGGCTTGGCGGTGATCCAGGCTTTCCAGGAGCGCAAGCGCCACCTGACCATTGCCCAGATCAGCCACCGCACCGAGATTCCTCGGGCGGCGGTGCGCCGTTGCCTGCATACCCTGATCAAGCTGGGTTACGCCACCACCGACGGGCGTACCTATTCGCTGTTGCCCAAAGTGCTGACGCTTGGGCATGCGTACCTGTCGTCGACGCCGCTGGCGATTTCTGCCCAGCCTTACCTGGACCGCATCAGCGACCAGTTGCACGAGGCGGCCAACATGGCCACCCTCGAAGGTGACGACATTCTTTATATAGCCCGTTCGGCCACGGTGGAGCGGCTGATTTCGGTCGACTTGTCGGTGGGCGGGCGCTTGCCGGCCTATTGCACGTCGATGGGGCGCATTCTGCTGGCGGCCATGGACGACACCAGCCTGCGCGAATACCTGGAACGTGCCGACCTGAAGGCACGTACCAGCCGTACCCTGCATGACCCCGAGTCGCTGTTCGCCTGTATCCAGCAGGTGCGTGCCCAGGGCTGGTGTGTGGTGGACCAGGAGCTGGAACAGGGGCTGCGTTCGATTGCGGTGCCGGTGTATGACGCCTCGGGGCAGGTGCTGGCGGCGTTGAACGTGAGTACCCATGTCGGGCGGGTGACGCGCAGTGAGCTGGAGCAACGGTTCTTGCCGATTCTGCTGGCGGCCAGCCGGGACCTTTGCCATCAGTTGTTTGGTTGAGGCCGCTGGGGGCCGCTTTGCGGCCCAATCGTCGGCAAGCCGAACTCCCACAGGTACGGTGCAACCCTTGAATATTGCGCGAAAACCTGTGGGAGCTGGCTTGCCGGCGATTGGGGCGCACAGCGCCCCCCTTGCAAATTTAGAACAGGCAAAAGCCATTCCTGTGCGATAAACGCACAGTGTCGCTCCCGGCGAATTGCTTCACCCCCGCCCGCTGATTAATGTCTCTCGCAACGGTCGGCTGTGCCGACCGAACAAGAAAAACATAAGAGGCACTTACCATGCATACTGTCCCCTCGCTGCTGCGGCCGCACCCGCACGCAGTGCCGTTGTATCCAGGCTGACGCAAGCCATATTCCCCAATCATCGCCTCATGTACCGGTTGCCCGCGTGCAGTGGCCTGACTGTGCCCTCTAATCTGGATAACAACAATGAACCAAGCGCAACCCAGCGTCGGCCAAAGCCTCGACGTCCAGTCATTCATCAATCAGCAGCCGCTGTCCCGCTATCAGTGGCGGGTCGTGCTGCTGTGCTTCCTGATCGTCTTCCTCGATGGCCTGGACACCGCCGCCATGGGCTTCATCGCCCCGGCCCTGTCGCAGGAGTGGGGGATCGACCGGGCCAGCCTTGGCCCGGTCATGAGTGCCGCATTGATCGGCATGGTGTTCGGCGCCCTGGGCTCCGGGCCACTGGCCGACCGCTTTGGCCGCAAGGGCGTGCTGGTGGGCGCGGTGCTGGTGTTCGGCGGTTTCAGCCTGGCCTCGGCTTATGCCACCAATGTCGAGCAGTTGCTGGTGCTGCGCTTCCTGACTGGGCTCGGCCTTGGCGCAGGTATGCCCAACGCCACCACCTTGCTGTCCGAATACACCCCCGAGCGCCTCAAGTCGCTGCTGGTGACCAGCATGTTCTGCGGCTTCAACCTGGGCATGGCCGGTGGTGGTTTCATTTCCGCCAAGATGATTCCGGCCTACGGCTGGCACAGCCTGCTGGTGATCGGCGGCGTGCTGCCGCTGCTGCTGGCACTGGTGCTGATGGCCTGGCTGCCGGAGTCGGCGCGATTCCTGGTGGTGCGCAACCGTGGCACTGACAAGGTGCGCAAGACCCTGTCGCCCATCGCGCCGCAAGTGGTGGCCGAGGCGGGCAGCTTCAGCGTGCCGGAGCAGAAGGCCGTGGCCGCGCGCAACGTGTTTGCAGTGATCTTTTCCGGTACTTATGGGGCGGGCACCTTGCTCCTGTGGCTGACCTACTTCATGGGCCTGGTGATCGTCTACCTGCTGACCAGTTGGCTACCAACCCTGATGCGTGACAGTGGCGCGAGCATGGAACAGGCTGCTTTCATCGGCGCGCTGTTCCAGTTCGGTGGTGTGCTCAGTGCGGTTGGCGTGGGCTGGGCCATGGACCGCTTCAATCCGCACAAAGTGATCGGCATTTTCTACCTGCTGGCCGGGGTGTTCGCCTACGCCGTGGGGCAGAGCCTGGGCAACATCACCGTGTTGGCCACGCTGGTGCTGGTTGCGGGCATGTGCGTGAACGGCGCGCAATCGGCGATGCCGTCGCTGGCGGCGCGGTTCTACCCGACCCAGGGCCGCGCTACAGGGGTATCGTGGATGCTGGGTATCGGCCGCTTTGGTGCGATTCTCGGGGCCTGGAGCGGGGCGACGTTGCTGGGGCTGGGCTGGAATTTCGAGCAGGTGTTGACGGCGTTGCTGGTGCCGGCGGGGCTGGCGACAGCGGGTGTGATCGTGAAAGGGTTGGTTAGCCACGCTGATGCCACCTGACGCAAAGGCCTCATCGCCGGCCAGCCAGCTCCCACAGGAACCGCGCCAGATTCAACCTGTGCGCTGTACCTGTGGGAGCTGGCTTGCCGGCGAGGGGCTGGTACAGGCAACGAGGGGAGATAGGTAGGAATACAATAATTGGTTCGATAATCGCACAAATAGTCGATTATCGGATTGTGGGCGCCCACCACTCTCCTTAATCTGAGCTTACCGAAGCACCCTGACCAGGAGTCTCCAAATGGCTGCAATTCTTCCGCTTCACGAAGCCGTGAAGCAGTTCATCCTGGATGGCGAGAGCGTCGTCCTCGAAGGCTTCACCCACCGCCAAGTAGCAGGAGAAGCCTGATGCGCGACGTATTCATCTGTGACGCCATCCGCACCCCGATCGGCCGCTTCGGCGGCGCCCTGGCTGGTGTGCGGGCCGACGACCTGGCCGCCGTGCCGCTGAAGGCGCTGATCGAGCGCAACCCGTCGGTGCAGTGGGATCAAGTCGACGAAGTGTTCTTCGGCTGCGCCAACCAGGCCGGTGAAGACAACCGCAACGTGGCGCGCATGGCGCTGTTGCTGGCCGGCCTGCCGGAGAGCATCCCGGGCGTTACCCTGAACCGCCTGTGCGCGTCGGGCATGGATGCCATCGGCACCGCGTTCCGCGCCATCGCCAGCGGCGAAATGGAGCTGGCGATTGCCGGTGGCGTCGAGTCGATGTCGCGTGCCCCGTTCGTCATGGGCAAGGCCGAGAGCGGTTACTCGCGCAACATGAAGCTTGAAGACACCACCATCGGCTGGCGCTTCATCAACCCGCTGATGAAGAGCCAGTACGGCGTCGACTCCATGCCGGAAACCGCCGACAACGTCGCCGACGACTACCAGGTTTCGCGCGCTGACCAGGATGCCTTCGCCCTGCGCAGCCAGCAGAAGGCCGCTGCCGCCCAGGCGGCTGGCTTCTTCGCCGAAGAGATCGTGCCGGTGCGTATTGCGCACAAGAAGGGCGAAATCGTGGTCGAGCGCGACGAGCACCTGCGTCCGGAAACCACGCTGGAAGCCTTGACCAAGCTCAAGCCGGTCAACGGCCCGGACAAAACCGTCACCGCGGGCAACGCCTCGGGGGTGAACGACGGTGCCGCGGCGCTGATCCTGGCTTCGGCCGAAGCAGTGAAGAAGCACGGCCTGACCCCACGGGCTCGCGTTCTGGGCATGGCCAGCGCCGGCGTCGCTCCGCGGGTAATGGGCATCGGCCCGGTACCGGCGGTACGCAAGCTGACCGAGCGCCTGGGTGTGGCGGTGAATGATTTCGATGTGATCGAGCTCAACGAAGCCTTTGCCAGCCAGGGCCTGGCGGTGTTGCGTGAGCTGGGTGTGGCCGACGATGCGCCGCAGGTGAACCCCAATGGCGGCGCGATCGCCCTGGGCCACCCGCTGGGCATGAGCGGGGCGCGCCTGGTGCTGACGGCGCTGCACCAGCTGGAGAAGAGCGGTGGGCGTAAAGGCCTGGCGACCATGTGTGTGGGCGTAGGTCAAGGTTTGGCGTTGGCCATCGAACGGGTTTGACCTGTACAGGCCTTTTCGCGGGCAAGCCCGCTCCTACGGGGGGCCACGCATCCCCTGTGGGAGCGGGCTTGCCCGCGAAGAGGCCGGTATGTTCGACTCAAGGCCAATTGCCAGACCCAAAGCGGAACGAGTGTGTTACTAGGTGTGTCTAGAATTACCTGTGACCCTCCAGGAGTAAACTCACCATGACCTCAGCCTATTACACCGGCGAAGAACGCAGCAAACGCATCTTCGCTATCGTTGGTGCCTCTTCAGGCAACCTGGTGGAATGGTTCGACTTCTACGTCTACGCCTTCTGCGCGATCTACTTCGCCCCGGCCTTCTTCCCCTCCGACGACCCCACCGTGCAACTGCTGAACACGGCGGGTGTGTTTGCCGCAGGCTTTTTGATGCGCCCCATCGGTGGCTGGATTTTCGGCCGCCTCGCTGACCGTCATGGTCGCAAGAATTCCCTGATGATCTCGGTGCTGATGATGTGCTTCGGCTCCCTGATGATCGCCAGCCTGCCCACCTACGCCAGCATCGGTACCTGGGCCCCGGCGCTGCTGTTGCTGGCCCGCCTGATCCAGGGCCTGTCGGTAGGCGGCGAGTACGGCACCACTGCCACCTACATGAGTGAAGTGGCCCTGCGCGGCCAGCGCGGCTTCTTCGCTTCGTTCCAGTACGTCACCCTGATCGGCGGCCAGTTGCTGGCGGTGCTGGTGGTGGTGGTCCTGCAGCAACTGCTGAGCGAAGACGAGCTGCGGGCCTGGGGCTGGCGCATTCCGTTCGTGGTCGGTGCCATCGCCGCGCTGATCTCGCTGATGCTGCGCCGCTCGCTGCACGAGACCAGCAGCGCCGAAACCCGCAAGGACAAGGACGCCGGCTCCATCAAGGGCCTGTTCGGCAACCATGCGGCGGCTTTCATCACCGTGCTCGGCTACACCGCTGGCGGTTCGCTGATCTTCTACACCTTCACCACCTACATGCAGAAGTACCTGGTCAACACCGCCGGCATGACCGCGAAAAACGCCAGCTACGTGATGACCGGCGCGCTGTTCCTGTTCATGGTGCTGCAGCCGTTCTTCGGCATGCTGTCCGACCGTATCGGCCGGCGTAATTCGATGCTGCTGTTCGGTGCCCTGGGTACGCTGTTCACCGTGCCGCTGCTGATGGCGCTGAAAACCGTGAGCAGCCCGTTCATGGCCTTCGTGCTGATTACCCTGGCCTTGTGTATCGTCAGTTTCTACACCTCGATCAGCGGCCTGGTGAAGGCCGAGATGTTCCCGCCGCAGGTGCGTGCGCTGGGTGTGGGCCTGGCCTATGCGGTGGCCAACGCGGCATTCGGCGGTTCGGCCGAGTACGTGGCCCTGGGCCTGAAGACCATGGGCATGGAAAACACTTTCTACTGGTACGTGACGGCCATGATGGCGATCGCCTTCCTGTTCAGCCTGCGCCTGCCGAAGCAGGCGGCGTACCTGCACCACGATAACTAAGGACGTGGCATGACCAACCAACTGTTCGACGCCTACTTCACCGCGCCGGCCATGCGCGAGATCTTCTCCGACCGTGGCCGCCTGCAGGGCATGCTCGATTTCGAAGCAGCGCTGGCCCGTGCCGAGGCCGCCGCCGGGTTGGTCCCGCACAGTGCGGTAGCGGCTATCGAGGCCGCGTGCCATGCCGAGCGCTACGATGTTGCTGCACTGGCCGATGCCATCGCCACCGCTGGCAATTCGGCTATTCCGCTGGTGAAGGCGTTGGGCAAGGTGATCGCCAGCGGTGTACCTGAAGCCGAGCGCTACGTGCACCTGGGGGCCACCAGCCAGGACGCGATGGACACTGGCCTGGTCCTGCAGTTGCGCGATGCCCTCGACTTGATCGAAGCCGACCTCGGCAAACTGGCCGATACCTTGTCGCGCCAGGCTTTGCAGCATGCCGATACGCCGCTGGTGGGCCGCACCTGGCTGCAGCATGCCACCCCTGTGACCCTGGGCATGAAACTGGCCGGTGTGCTGGGGGCCTTGACCCGCCACCGCCAGCGCTTGCAGGAACTGCGCCCGCGCCTGTTGGTGCTGCAGTTCGGCGGTGCCTCCGGCAGCCTGGCCGCGCTGGGCAGCAAGGCGATGCCGGTGGCCGAGGCCCTGGCCCAACAGCTCGAGCTGAGCCTGCCCGAGCAACCCTGGCACACCCAGCGCGACCGCCTGGTGGAGTTCGCCTCGGTGTTAGGGCTGGTGGCTGGCAGCCTGGGCAAGTTCGGCCGTGATGTCATCCTGTTGATGCAGACCGAGGCCGGCGAGCTGTTCGAGCCTTCCGCACCGGGCAAGGGGGGCTCTTCGACCATGCCGCACAAGCGCAACCCGGTGGGCGCTGCGGTGCTGATCGGTGCCGCGACCCGTGTACCGGGCCTGCTCTCGACGCTGTTCGCCGCCATGCCCCAGGAGCACGAGCGCAGCCTCGGCCTGTGGCATGCCGAATGGGAAACCCTGCCGGATATCTGCTGCCTGGTCTCCGGCGCGCTGCGTCAGGCCCAGGTAATTGCCGAGGGCATGGAGGTGGATGCCGCGCGCATGCGCCGTAACCTCGACCTGACCCAGGGCCTGGTGCTGGCCGAAGCGGTGAGCATCGTCCTCGCCCAGCGCCTGGGCCGTGACCGTGCCCATCACTTGCTGGAGCAGTGCTGCCAACGTGCCGTGGCCGAGCAGCGCCACTTGCGCGCGGTGCTGGGTGACGACCCGCAGGTCAGTGCCGAACTGTCCGCCGAAGAACTCGACCGCTTGCTCGACCCTGCCCATTACCTGGGCCAGGCCCGCGTCTGGGTGGCGCGCGCCGTGTCCGAACATCAACGTTTCACTGCCTGAAGGAGACCGCTGTGGCGCACTTGCAACTGGCCGATGGCGTTTTGAACTACCGAATTGATGGCCCGGAAAACGCCCCGGTGCTGCTCCTGTCCAACTCGCTGGGTACCGACCTGGGCATGTGGGACACCCAGATTCCGCTGTGGAGCCAGCACTTTCGCGTGCTGCGCTACGACACCCGTGGTCACGGTGCATCGCTGGTCAGCGAGGGCCCTTACAACATCGAACAACTAGGCCGTGATGTGCTGGCCCTGCTCGACGGCCTGGATATCCACAAGGCGCACTTCGTCGGCCTGTCGATGGGGGGCCTGATCGGCCAGTGGCTGGGCATCAACGCTGGCGAGCGCCTGCACAGCCTGACCCTGTGCAACACCGCCGCCAAGATCGCCAACGACGAGGTGTGGAACACTCGTATCGACACCGTGCTCAAGGGTGGCCAGCAGGCCATGGTCGACCTGCGCGATGCCTCCATCGCTCGTTGGTTCACTCCGGGCTTCGCCCAGGCCCAGGCAGAACAGGCCCAGCGCATCTGCCAAATGCTGGCGCAAACCAGCCCGCAAGGTTATGCCGGCAACTGTGCGGCGGTGCGCGATGCCGACTACCGCGAGCAACTGGGCCGCATCCAGGTACCGGCGCTGATCGTGGCCGGTACCGAAGACGTGGTGACCACCCCGGAGCATGGTCGCTTCATGCAGGCCGGTATCGCGGGTGCCGAGTACGTCGACTTCCCGGCGGCGCACCTGTCCAACGTCGAGATCGGCGAGGCATTCAGCCGCCGCGTGCTCGACTTCCTGCTGGCTCACTGAGGACACCGCCATGGACGAGAAACAACGTTACGACGCCGGCATGCAAGTGCGCCGCGCAGTGCTTGGCGATGCCCACGTGGACCGCAGCCTGGAAAAGCTCAACGACTTCAACGGCGAGTTCCAGGAAATGATCACCCGCCATGCCTGGGGTGACATCTGGACCCGCCCGGGCTTGCCACGCCATACCCGCAGCCTGATCACCATCGCCATGCTGATCGGCATGAACCGTAATGATGAACTCAAGCTGCACCTGCGTGCGGCGGCCAACAACGGCGTGACCCGTGACGAGATCAAGGAAGTGCTGATGCAGAGCGCGATCTACTGCGGCATCCCGGCGGCCAATGCCACTTTCCACATGGCTGAATCGGTGTGGGATGAGCTAGGCGTCGAGTCGCGTAGCTGATTGTGACGCCGCTCCCACAGAGATCGCGCCAGCTTCAGGTTTTGCGTCTACAAAGAGCGCATGGCCACGGGGCCGGCGTTGGTTTCTACGGCCCGCTTCAGCGCGGGGCACAGGCCCAGCATGAATGCGGCTTCGGCCACCACGAACAGCGGCCCGATGATCAGGCCGCTGACGTCGTCGACAAAGGCCGGCTTGCGGCCTTCGTAGTGATGGCCGACGAACTGGATGATCCAGCCCACCACGAACGCCCCCAGCCCGGCGCTTAGCCACAGCGCAGTGGTCTGTACCGCCAGCACCTGGCCGACCCACAGGCATAGCCCCAGCAACAACCCCATCACCAACCCGAAACGCAGGTCCAGGCGCAGGTAGAACCATACCGAGGCGGCCGCCGCCAGCAGGGCAGGGGACAACCATATGCCGGCTACTTCCCAGCCAGGGCGCGACAGCAGGATGGTGACCGCCAGCACGATCATGGGGATGCCGATGAAGTGGGTGGCGATGTTGCGTGGGTCGCGGTGGTAGCTGGCGTATTGGCTCAGGTGGTCGACGAGGGTTTTCATTGTTGTGCCTCCCTGGTTTGCCTGATCGAGATGTATTGCCTGTTGGGGCCTATTCGCGGGCAAGCCCGCTCCTACAGGTTTGCGCG
The DNA here is from genome assembly GCF_000935045.1 of Pseudomonas sp. 10-1B. GTDB lineage: Bacteria > Pseudomonadota > Gammaproteobacteria > Pseudomonadales > Pseudomonadaceae > Aquipseudomonas. Next base: position 78,029 of record NZ_JYKS01000023.1, on the reverse strand, counting down.
AATCGTTGTAGGAGCGGGCTTGCCCGCGAATAGGCCCCAACAGGCAACCGATATAGCTCAGGATAGCCCGTAGCCACCACCATCATCAGCTCAGCGAATGGCGGCAGCCCGCACTGGCATATCCAGCCCCACCAGTGTCTCGATCATCGCCCGCGCTGCCGGCGACAGCCGGTAACCACTGCGGCTGACTACCCCACAACGCACGCTCATCACCTCCAGCGCCGGCGGCAGGTTGCGCCAATGCAGGCGCACCAGGGTGCCGGCGGCCAGGTCTTCGGCCACGGCCTCCTCGCTGGCGGTGCCGATGGCATCGCTGGCCTGCACCACGCTGCGCAGCACGGCCAGGTGCTCGGTCTGCAGGTGCGGGGTGAAGTCGCTGCGCCCGCTCAGGTTGGCCAGGCGCTTGCGCACGCCGGGGGCAAGCAGGGCGCTGGCCAGCGGGTAGCTGAACAGGTCGTTGGTCGACAGGCTGTCCTTGGCCAGCAATGGGTGCCCCGGGCGGCAGAAGAACAGGCCGGGGCGGGGCGACAAGGGTTCGGTGTGAAAATTAGGATCGGCTTCGAACGGGCGAATATCGTCGACGAAAAACTCGATCTGCTCGCGGCGCAGGGCCTGGCCGAGACGTTCGGCATTGTCCACCAGCAGCGAGGTGCGGATGCCCGGATGGCGCTCGATGAAGTGCCGCAGGGCATCGGGGACCAGGCGCACGGCCAGCGCCGGGCCGCTGCCGAAGTGCAGCTCGCCGGCGTCGAGCTTGGTCATCTGCAGCACTTCGTTGCTCAGCTGCGCGGCGCCTTGCACCAGGCGGCGGGCATGTTGCAGTACCACCAGGCCTTCCGGGGTGGGCGGCAGGGCTTTGCTGGCGCGGTCTACCAACGGGCAGCCGAAGGTGTGTTCAAGGCTCTGGATGGCGCGACTGAAGGCCGGTTGGGTGATGCCCATGGCCTCGGCGGCACGGACGAAACTGCGGTATTCGGTAAGGGCGATGAAGTAGCGCAGCTGGCGGAGGTCCATGTCACGGCTCTGGGGCGGGGATCAGGGGCCTATTCAAGCGGTTGCTGCATATGTCGTCAAAGATGGTTTTTTGATTTATTTATATCTTAAAGTTATTTGTTGGGGCATAGGGCCTCTTCGCGGGCACGCCCGCTCCCACAGGGTCACCACAGTTTCTGAAGACTGTGGCGACCCTGTGGGAGCGGGCGTGCCCGCGAAGAATTTAAAGCAGATTCAGCGGGTAGCTGACAATCAACCGGTTCTCGTCAAAGGCGTTGGTGCTGAAGTCCCGACGCATGGTGGAGTTGCGCCACTTCAGCGACAGGTCCTTGAAGCTGCCAGACTGCACCACATAGGCCAGTTCGGTTTCCCGCGCCCATTCCTTGCCATCGTCCACACCGCCGGCGGTGACGTTGTCGCCTTTGATATAGCGGTTCATCAGGGTCAGGCCCGGCACGCCGACAGTGGCGAAGTTGAAGTCATGGCGCACTTGCCAGGAACGTTCCTTGGCATTGTCGAAGCTGGAGTTGTAGCTGTCGTTGGCCAGGGTGCCGCCACTGGTGCCGTTGACTCGCATCCAGGCGTCGTCGCCGCTGACCTTCTGCAGGCCGACATAGAACGTGTGGCCCTGATAGCGGGCCGAGAGCATGGCCGAGGCGGTGCGGTTGTCCAGTTCGCCGGCGCGTTCGGCACCGTCTTCCTTGCCGATGAAGTAGCCCAGGTTGGCGCCCAGGGTCCAGTCGCCCAGTGGCTGGCTGTGCGTCAGGTTGAGGTACTGCTGGCGGTAGATGTCCTTGAGCTGGGCATCCCACAGGCCAACCATGGTGCGCTTGTCGTTGAAGGTGTACTCACCGCCGGCAAAGTTGAAACGGTCGGAGGTGAACGCCGCGCGGCCATTGAGCGACATGTCTTCCATGCTGGCGTCGTTGCGCGGGCTGTTGCCGCGGAACTGGCCGGCGTACAGGGTCAGGCCGGCGATTTCCTTCGAGGTCAGCTGGCCACCGCGGAAGGTCTGCGGCAGCGAACGGCCATCGTCCGAGCGCAGGATCGGCAGCACCGGCATCCATTCGCCGACCTTCAGCTCGGTTTCGGACAGCTTGGCTTTCAGGGCCACGCCCAGGCGGCCGAAGTCATCGGCCGGGCGGCCATCGTCGTGCACCGGCAGCAAGTGCGTGTTGGTGGTGCCTTTGCCGCCGTCGAGCTTGACCGAGTACAGGCCGAGCACGTCCACGCCGAAACCGACGGTGCCCTGGGTGAAGCCGGAGCGGGCATCGAGGATGAAGCTCTGCGTCCACTCCTCGGCTTTGCCCTGTGGGTAGGCTGGGTCGACGAAATTGCGGTTGATATAGAAGTTGCGCAGGTTGAGGGTGGCCTTGGCGTCCTCCATGAAACCACCTTGGTCGGCGGCGAACACGGGGAGGGCGCAGGACATGGCCAACAGGCCGGGCAGCAGCTGGCGTGCGGGTTGCAAAGTGCTCATCTGTCGTGGATCTCTTGTTTTTATGGGGGCGAGCCGGTGCACTGCGGGATCGGGCCTGCAGGTGCGGGTCTTGTTTGATGAACTTGGGCAACGTTGCGTGGGGGGATGGTGCGGGGTAGGGCGGGGGTGAGGCAATTCGCCACAAACGGAACAGGGCGATAATCGAACGGAATGTTCCAACTGGTTAATTGGTTGCTTGTGCCGGCCTCTTCGCGGGCTTGCCCGCTCCCACCTCGACCGCATAGGCCTCAAGACCTGTGCAGTACCTGTGGGAGCTGGCTTGCCGGCGATGAGGCCAGTTCAGGCAATACAAGACAGTTGCTCCCACAGGATCACCACAGCCTTTGAAACTGTGGTGATCCTGTGGGAGCGGGCAAGCCCGCGAAGAGGCCAGAACAGGCAACAGAAAACAAAAAGCCCATCGCGAGGATGGGCTTGATGCTGTTACTGCTTCTACTGCTTCAATCAGCCTTTTGGTGCTTGCACCGCTGCCTGCTGGTTGGCCTGCCCGGTTTGCTCGTACCAGCCACCGCCAAGCGCCTTGTACAGGTTGACCTCGCTGGTCAGCTGCGACAGGCGATCGCCGATCAGGGCCTGCTGGGCGCTGAATAGGTTGCGCTGGGCATCGAGGAAGGTCAGGTTGCTGTCGATCCCGATGCGGTAACGGCGTTCGGCCAGGCGGTAGTAGTCCTGGTTCGCCTGCACCAGGTCGCGTTGCGCCTGCAGCTGCTCTTCGAAGGTCTTGCGCGCCGCCAGGCCATCGGAGACTTCCTGGAAGGCGGTCTGGATGGTCTTCTCGTACTTGGCGACGTTGATGTCCTTCTGGATCTTCGAGTAGTCCAGGCTGGCCCTGAGGCTGCCGGCATTGAAGATCGGCAGGTTGATCTGGGGCTGGAACAGCCAGGTGCCTTGGCCACCGCTGAACAGGTGGCCCATATCCGGGCTCAGGCTACCGGCATTGGCGGTCAGGCTGATGCTTGGGAAGAACGCGGCACGGGCGGCGCCGATGTTGGCGTTGGCAGCCTTGAGCAGATGCTCGGCTTCCTGGATGTCCGGGCGCCGCTGGAGAATGTCCGACGACAGGCCGGCCGGTACTTCGGCCAGCTGGTCGGCATCGAGCTCCAGCGGCTTGGCCAGGTCGGCCGGAATGCCGGTGCCCAGCAGCACGGTCAGGCTGTTGACGTCCTGGGCGACCAGGCGCTGGTACTGCGAGTACTTGACCCGGGCGCCTTCCACGGCGGTGCGCGCCTGGCTGACGTCGAGTGCCGAGGCCACGCCGACTTCGTTGCTGCGACGGGTGAGGTTGTAGCTTTCCTCGTAGGTCTTCAGCGTTTCTTCGGTCAGCTTGAACAGGGCCTGGTCGGCTTGCCAGGTGTAGTAGGCGTTGGCCACGCTGGCCACCAGGGCAATTTGCGTGGAGCGACGCGCCTGTTCGCTGGACAGGTACGTTTCCAGGGCTTGCTCGGTGAGGCTGCGCACACGGCCGAACAGGTCCAGCTCATAGGCACTGACGCCCAGCGTGGCTGAGTACTGGCTGGTGATGCCCGATTCACCGGTTTGCGACATGTTCGCCGGCACTCGCTGGCGGCTGCCGCTACCGGTGGCCGAAACCGCCGGGAACAGGTCGGCACGCTGGATGCGGTACTGCGCGCGGTAGGCGTCGAGGTTAAGCGCCGCAACACGCAGATCGCGGTTGTTGACCAGCGAGGTCTGGATCAGTTGCTGCAGCGCCGGGTCGTGGAAGAACTGGCGCCAGCCCTGTTCGGCGGCGGCAACGTCGGCCGACTGGGTTGGCGAGTACGCAGGGCCTTGCGGCCACTGCGCAGCCACCGGCGACTCCGGGGTCTGGTAGTCGGGGATCAGCGAGCAGCCGCCAAGAATGAAAGCGGTTACCGCCAGGGACAACAAAGACTTGGTCATTGCCCAGCCTCATAACGTGGAGTTTCAGGGGTGGCGTCTGTTTCCGGCTCTTTGCTGCCGAACAGCGACGACACTGCGACGAAGAATAGCGGTACCCAGAAGATGGCCAGCACGGTCGCACTGATCATGCCGCCGATCACGCCGGTGCCGATGGCGTGCTGGCTACCGGCGCCGGCACCGCTGGCGATGGTCAACGGTACCACGCCGAGGATGAACGCCAGCGAGGTCATGATGATCGGGCGCAGACGCATGCGGCACGCCTCGATCGCCGCGTCGTACAGGCTGCGGCCCTGCTCGTGCAGCTCCTTGGCGAACTCGACGATCAGGATGGCGTTCTTCGCCGCCAGGCCGATGGTGGTCAACAGGCCGACCAGGAAGTACACGTCGTTGGACAAGCCGCGCAGGCTGGTGGCGATCAGGGCACCGATGATACCCAGCGGTACTACCAGGACCACGGCGATCGGGATCGACCAGCTTTCGTACAGGGCTGCCAGGCACAGGAACACGAACAGTACCGAGAGGGCGAACAGCGCCGGCATTTGCGAACCGGAGAGTTTTTCCTCGTAGGACATGCCGGTCCAGGAGAAGCCGATGCCGCTTGGCAGTTCGCCAGCAATGCGCTCGACCTCGGCCATGGCTTCACCGGTACTGTAGCCCGGCGCCGGTGCACCGAGAATTTCCATCGCCTCGACGCCGTTGTAACGCGACAGCTTGGGCGAGCCGTAGGTCCATTCGCCCTTGGCGAAGGAGGAGAACGGCACCATCTCGCCGGCGCCATTGCGCACGTACCACTTCTGCAGGTCCTCCGGGCTCATCCGCGCGTTCGGCTCGCCCTGGATGTACACCTTCTTGACCCGGCCACGGTCGATGAAGTCGTTGACGTAGCTGGCACCCAGGGCAATCGACAGGGTGTTGTTGATGTCGGCGATGGTCACGCCCAGGGCGCTGGCACGTTCGTCATCGATGGTCAGCTGGTATTGCGGCTCGTCGTTCAGGCCGTTCGGGCGCACAGACATCAGCACCTTGCTTTGCGCAGCCTTGGCCAGGAACTGGTTGCGCGCTTCCATCAGCTTCTCGTGGCCGACACCGGCGCGGTCCTGCAGGAACACGTCGAAGCCGGTGGCGTTACCCAGTTCGAGTACCGCTGGCGGGGCGAAGGCGAACACCATCGCGTCGCGGAAGCTGAAGAAGTGCTGCTGGGCACGTTGCGACAGGTTGAACACGCTGTTCTCGGCCGAACGCTCACCCCATGGCTTGAGCATGATGAACGCCATGCCCGAGCTCTGGCCACGGCCGGCGAAGTTGAAGCCGTTGACGGTGAACACCGAGGACACGGTGTCGGCCTCTTCCTTCAGCAGGTACTCACGCATCTGGTCGACCACCACCTGTGTGCGCTCGGCACTGGAACCGGCCGGGGTCTGCACCTGGGCGAACAGTACGCCCTGGTCTTCTTCCGGCAGGAACGCGGTAGGGATGCGGGCAAACAGCCAGATCATGCCGACCACGATCAGCGCGTAGGCCAGCAGGAATGGTGCCTTGTTGCGCAGGATGGTGCCCACGCTGCGCTCGTAGCCGGTAACGCTACGGTCGAAGTTGCGGTTGAACCAGCCAAAGAAGCCGCGCTTGGCCACATGGTGCTCGCCCTTCTTCAGCGGCTTGAGCATGGTGGCGCACAGGGCCGGGGTGAAGATAAGCGCCACCAGTACCGACAGGCCCATGGCCGAGACGATGGTGATGGAGAACTGCCGGTAGATCACACCCGTGGAGCCGCCGAAGAAGGCCATGGGCAGCAGTACCGCCGACAGCACCAGGGCGATACCCACCAGGGCACCCTGGATCTGGCCCATCGAGCGCTTGGTGGCTTCCTTGGGCGGCAAGCCTTCCTCGGACATCACCCGCTCGACGTTCTCCACCACGACGATGGCGTCGTCCACCAGCAAGCCGATGGCCAGGACCATGGCGAACATGGTCAGGGTGTTGATGCTGAAGCCCGCGGCGGCGAGGATGCCGAAGGTACCCAGCAATACCACCGGTACGGTCATGGTGGTGATGATGGTGGCGCGGAAGTTCTGCAGGAACAGGTACATCACCAGGAACACCAGGACCACGGCTTCGATCAGGGTGTGGATAACGCCACTGATCGATTCGGTGACCACCGGGGTGGTGTCATACGGGAATACCGCTTTCACCCCTGGCGGGAAGAACGGTTCCAGGTCGCTGATGGTCTTGCGCAGGGCCTTGGCGGTATCCAGGGCGTTGGCGCCGGTGGCCAGCTTGACGGCCAGGCCGGATGCAGGCTTGCCGTTGAACTGGGCGCTGATCGCGTAGTTTTCACCCCCCAGGCCGACTTGGGCGACATCGCCCAGGCGTACCTGCGAGCCATCGCTGTTGACCTTGAGCAGGATCTTCTCGAACTGCTCGGCGGTCTGCAGGCGGGTCTTGCCGATGATGGTGGCGTTCAGCTGGGTACCGGGCATGGCGGGCAGGCCGCCGAGCTGGCCGGAGGACACCTGCACGTTTTGCGCGGCCACCGCGGTCTTGACGTCGACCGGGGTCAGCTGGAACTTGTTCAGCTTGGCCGGATCGAGCCAGATACGCATGGCGTACTGCGCACCGAACACCTGGAAGTCACCCACACCTGCAGTACGCGAGATCGGGTCCTGCATGTTGGAGACGATGTAGTTGGCCAGGTCGTCCTTGGTCATGCTGCCGTCTTCGGACACCAGGCCGATCACCAGCAGGAAGTTCTTCACTGCCTTGGTGACACGGATACCTTGCTGCTGCACTTCCTGCGGCAGCAGCGGGGTGGCCAGGTTCAGCTTGTTCTGCACCTGCACCTGCGCGGTGTCGGGGTTGGTGCCCTGCTCGAAGGTGGCGGTAATGGTCATGCTGCCGTCGGAGTTGCTTTCCGACGACACATAACGCAGGTTGTCGATACCGTTGAGCTGCTGCTCGATCACCTGCACCACGGTGTCCTGCACGGTTTGCGCCGAGGCGCCCGGGTAGGTCACGGCAATGGCGATGGCCGGCGGTGCGATGCTGGGGTACTGGTTGATCGGCAACTTCAGGATCGACAAGGCCCCGACCAGCATGATCACCAAGGCGATCACCCAGGCGAAGATCGGGCGATCGATAAAGAACTTCGACATGGTTTACTCCGCTTTGGCGTCTGCTTTCGCCGCGCTGGCCTGATCAGGGCCGGCCGGCTTCTTGACGTTGGTGGCTTCGCTGACCTTGACCTCGACGCCCGGGCGTACGTACTGCAGCCCTTCGGTGATCAGGCGGTCACCTGGGTTCAGGCCTTCCTCGATCAGCCAGTCGCTGCCCAGGGTACGGTTGGCCTTGAGCTGGCGCAGCTCGACCTTGTTCTCCTGGTTGACCACCAGTGCGGTCGGCGCGCCTTTCAGGTCGCGGGTCACGCCCTGTTGCGGGGCCAGGATGGCGTTGGCGTTGACCCCGGCCTTCAGCCGCGCATGCACGAACATGCCTGGCAGCAGGGTGTGATCGGGGTTGGGGAAGAGGGCGCGCAGGGTCACCGAGCCGGTGGTCTCGTCGACCGCGACTTCGGAGAACTCCAGGCGGCCTTCCTGCTTGAACAGGCTGCCGTCTTCCAGCACCAGCTGTACCGAGGCGGCGTTGGCACCGGCCTTCTGCAACTGGCCGCTTTCCAGGTCACGGCGCAGCTTGAGCAGCTCGGCGGTGGACTGGGTGACGTCGACGTAGATCGGGTCGAGTTGCTGGATGGTGGCCATGGCGTTGGCCTGGCCATTGCTCACCAGTGCACCTTCGGTGAACGAAGAACGGCCGATACGGCCGCTGATCGGTGCCAGCACCTTGGTGTAGCGCAGGTCGATCTGCGCACTCTTGAGCGAAGCCTCGGCCTGCAATCGTTTGGCATTGGCGTCGTCGTATTCCTGCTTGGAGACGGCCTGTTCGTCGATCAGTTGCTTGTAGCGCTCGGCCAGCGAGCGGGTAGCCTGCAGGTTGGCCTGGGCATTGGCCAGGGAGGCTTCGTACACGGCAGGGTCGATCTGGTACAGCTGCTGGCCTTCCTTGACCTCGCTGCCTTCCTTGAACAGGCGCTTGAGGATGATGCCATTGACCTGTGGGCGCACTTCGGCGACGCGGTAGGCACTGGTACGCCCCGGCAATTCCGAGGTCAGGGTGAAGGCTTGGGGCTGAATGGTCACGACGCCGACCTGAGGAGCCTGCGCCGCTGGCGCTGCTTCTTCTTTCTTACAGCCACTGAGCAGGGTTGCCAGGGCGACGGCGGAAACCAGAGCGGTAACGGCTGGCTTGAATTGCATGAGGATCCTCGGGTCGCTGGAGCAGGGAGACGCTCAAGAGTAATGGAAGAGTCTTGATCTGGAAAAATTGCTATCCGGTGGATAAATAGCTTGCTAAGGAATATACTTACATTCATGGTTGTTTGTAAATACCGCTGGGTTGTACCTGGGTACTGCCACAGCCCTTGATTAGCTCATCCGCGAGTCACCCTGCAGAGGTGCCCGCGGAGCGTTTCCCGCACGCGCCATGCGTTCGGGCCAGATGAGGTTGTACTGCCATGGTCCGTCGAACCAAAGAAGAAGCCCAGGAAACCCGCGCCCAGATCATCGAGGCGGCGGAAAAGGCCTTCTACAAGCGCGGGGTTGCGCGAACCACCCTGGCCGACATCGCCGAACTGGCGGGTGTGACGCGAGGGGCGATCTACTGGCACTTCAACAACAAGGCCGAGCTGGTGCAGGCGCTGCTCGACAGCCTGCACGAAACCCATGACCACCTGGCGCGGGCGAGCGAAAGCGAGGACGAAGTCGACCCGCTTGGCTGCATACGCAAGCTGCTGCTGCAAGTGTGCAACGAGTTGGTGCTCGATGCCCGAACCCGGCGTATCAATGAAATCCTGCATCACAAGTGCGAGTTCACCGATGACATGTGTGAAATTCGCCAGCAGCGCCAAGGCGCGGTGCTGGATTGCCACAAGGGCGTTGCCCTGGGGCTGGCCAATGCCGTGCGCCGGGGGCAGTTGCCAGGCGATCTGGATGTCGAGCGCGCGGCGGTGGCCATCTTTGCCTATGTCGATGGCCTGATCGGGCGCTGGCTGTTGCTGCCTGACAGTTTCGATTTGCTCGGCGACGCCGAAAAGTGGGTCGACACCGGGCTGGATATGCTGCGCTTGAGCCCGGCGCTACGCAAATGACACTTTGTTAAGGATTGTGAGGGAGTGTTTCCTCTTTGTATTAACAGAGGATTAATGCTGGCGGTTGATTCTAAAAATAGCTGCTGCCTGTCAGGGCCCTATCGCCGGCAAGCCAGCTCCCACAGGTATGGCGCAGGCTTCAGGCTGTGGGAGCTGGCTTGCCGGCGATAGGGCCCTGACAGGTAGCACAAGACAGTTGCTCCCACTGCCTTTAATGCCCACGCAGTTGTCGGTCGGGTAATGCCACCGCCGCGACTAGCCCGAGCAGTGCAATCAGCGCACTCCCCATCAACAGCTGGCGGAACGTCTCCAGCAACCGCCCCTGGGTCAGCAGGTCCACCTCGCCCGCCTTCAAGCTCCCCAGCAATGGATTCCCGAGCAACTCGAACCCGCCCTGATGCAGCAACGCCAGCAGCAGGCTGGACATGCATGCCACCCCCATGGCCCCGCCCAGCGAGCGGAACAGGTTGGTGGTGCTGGTGGCCACGCCTATGTCCTTGCGGTCTACAGCGCTTTGCGTGCCCACCAGCGATGTCGGGAACTGCAGCCCGCACGCTATGCCGGTCAGCAGCATGAACAGCGCGCTGAGCCACCCAGACTGTGGTGGGGTCTGCGCCATGGCGAAAATAGCCAGTGGCATCAGCAGCGCACCGGCGAGGATCTGTGGCTTGTAACGCCCGGTCCGGCTGGTCATGCGCCCACCGGTGAAGGCGCCCAACGGCAGCCCCAAGGCCAGCGGTAGCAGGTGCAGGGCGGCGCTGTCAGCGCCGGCACCGGTGATGCCCTGGTAACGCAAGGGCATCAGCATGGTCAGGGAAATCGACTGGAAGCTGGCGAAAAAGATCACCCCCCAACACAGCACCGCCACCCGGTTGCCGAACAGGCCGAGGGGCAGCAGTGGCTCCGGGCAGCGGCGCTCATGGGCGATGAACAGCGCCAGGCCGAGCATGGCGCAAGCGAACAAGGCCAGTACGGCGGGGTCGGCCCACCCGTGGCCTTGGCCGACCAGGGTGATGCCCAGCAGCAGGCTGCCCAGGCCGAGGATCAGCAGCACGGCGCCGAGGTAGTCCACCCGGGCTTCGCGGCGCTGCACCGGCATGCCGGCGAGGGCACGGCGAATCGCCCACAAGGCGAGCAGCCCCAGCGGCAGGTTGATCCAGAACACCCAGCGCCACGACAGGTACTCGGTCAACCAGCCGCCCAGCACCGGCCCGGCAACGCTGGCCGCTGCGTACATGCTGCTGAAATAGCCCTGGTAGCGGCCGCGCTCGCGCGGTGGCACGAAGTCGCCGATGATCGCCTGGCTCACCGAAACCATGCCGCCGGCGCCAATGCCCTGCAGTACCCGCGCCAGTACCAGCTGCTGCATGTCCTGGGCCAGGGCGCAGGCGATCGAGGCCAGGGTGAACAGGCTGATGCCAGTGAGGATCATCCGCCGCCGCCCATACAGGTCGCCCAGCTTGCCGTAGATCGGCACGGCCACGGTCATCGCCACCATGTAGCCGGAAATGACCCAGGCCAGCAGGCCGACATCGTTGAACTGGGCCGAGATCGCCGGTAGCGAGACGGCGACGATGGTCTGGTCCAGGGCGCCGAGGAAGATCGCCAGCATCAGGGCGGTGAGCACATTGCGCAGGGTTGTGGGGGGCAGGGCGGCGGTCACGGGGATACCTTGTTTATCGGTTGTGGCCTTTTCGCGGGCATGCCCGCTCCCACAGGTACAACACAGGGATCAAAGGATGTGACGTACCTGTGGGAGCGGGCGCGCCCGCGAAGAGGCCCCCGGATTGTAACCTGAGTTAGGTAGCTTCCTATGTACTATCTGCATCCCCTATGCAAGATCGGCATTGGCGCATTCATCCAGTGCTGCATGGCTGCGTGATATCGTTGGTATGCCACACAGGCTGAAACCCGGGGCTTGCACCAGCTTGGTGCAACAATCTGCCGCAGGTTTTTCGAGCCTTTGTCTCCCACACCTTTTATTCCTCTGCCTGCATGTCGAGCATGACCGCCCAGATGGCGACGGTTGGAACAGGTCAGGTAGACCCGTTTACAGGGGTCGGTAGTTACCGTTCAAATTTCACCTTATTGCGGAGTGATCATGCCCAAGGCTTCCCATCAAGATCTGCGTTTTGCCTTCCGCGAGCTGCTCGCTTCAGGTTCCTGTTACCACACTGCCTCGGTGTTCGACCCGATGTCGGCACGCATTGCCGCAGACCTGGGCTTCGAGGTCGGCATCCTGGGCGGCTCCGTCGCTTCGTTGCAGGTACTGGCCGCGCCGGACTTCGCCCTGATCACCCTCAGTGAGTTCGTCGAGCAGGCCACACGTATTGGTCGTGTAGCGCAACTACCGGTCCTGGCTGACGCCGACCATGGCTATGGCAACGCGCTGAACGTCATGCGCACGGTCATCGAGCTGGAGCGCGCCGGCGTGGCCGCGCTGACCATCGAGGACACCCTGCTACCGGCTCAGTTTGGCCGCAAGTCCACCGACCTGATTCCGGTTGAAGAGGGCGTTGGCAAGATTCGTGCGGCGCTGGAGGCGCGGGTCGATTCGTCGCTGTCGATCATTGCCCGTACCAACGCTGGCGTGCTCACCACCGAAGAAATCATCGTGCGCACGCAGAGCTACCAGAAGGCTGGTGCCGATGGCATCTGCATGGTGGGCGTGAAGGACTTCGAGCAGCTTGAGCAGATTGCCGAACACCTGACGGTACCGCTGATGCTGGTCACCTACGGTAACCCGAACCTGCGCGACGACCAGCGCCTGGCGCGCCTGGGCGTGCGCATCGTGGTCGATGGCCATGCGGCCTACTTCGCCGCGATTAAGGCCACCTACGACTGCCTGCGGCTGCAGCGTGGCCAGCAGAACAAGTCGGAAAACCTCAGTGCCACGGAGCTTTCGCACACCTATACCCAGCCCGAGGACTACATCCGCTGGGCCAAGGAATACATGAGCGTCGAGGAGTGACTGGCGGGGCGCCGTCGGCTCAACGGACGGCGCTCAAGGTTGCGCTGTGAGGCACGCAATGTGCCTGCTCGCAGCTGGCGGCGGCGCTGGGCTGGCTGCGCAGCAGCTCGACACGCCAGCAGGCTGAGCCGTACAGCCCTGCGACAGCGGTCAGGGCCATGACAAGGGCGACTCTTCTTGATTTGATGCCCATGGTGCTCACCTCCTGTTACAGCGATAGGTGACACTATTAAGCCTAGGTCAATTCCCGTACTGCAGAGTACTTTCCTTGTGTGAGCGGCCTTGTAGGAGCAACTGTCTTGTATTGCCTGGGCTGGCCTCATCGCCGGCAAGCCAGCTCCCACAGGTACTCCACCGCTGCCAAGGCCAGTGCTGTACCTGTGGGAGCTGGCTTGCCGGCGATGAGGCCGGTACTGCCGTTACAGGTCCCGGTCCCACTCCGGCTCGTCCTTGAACCGCTGCACCAGAAAATCCAGCATGCTGCGCAAGGTCGCCGGCATGTGCTTGCGCGAGGTGTACACCGCATTCAGGTTCAGCTCACGCGGCTTGGCCTCGGGCAGCAGGCGTACCAGCTCACCCCTGCGCAGCGCCTCGGCGGCCTGGTAGGTCGGCAGCATGGCGATACCCGCTCCGGCCAGCGCTGCCTTCTGCAGTGTCATCGCTTCGTTGGCACTGATGTTCCCCGCCACCGGCACCGCGACCTGCTGGCCGGCCACCTGGAAATGCCACAGGCTGTGGCCGAAGTAGGCATGGGTCAGGCAGTTGTGCCGGCTCAGTTCCTCGACCCGTTGCGGCGCGCCGTGTTGGTGCAGGTAGGCCGGTGCCGCGCAGACTACCGAGCGGCACACGCTCAGGCGCCGGGCGATCAGGTTGGGGTCCAGGTCGTTGCTGGTGCGGATGGCCAGGTCGATGCGCTCGTCCACCAGGTTGACTGTGCGATCGAGCATCTGCAGCTCCACCTTCACCCCGGGGTAGCGCTGTACGTAGGCCGCCACCGCATCCACCAGCTGTGCCTGGCCGAATGAGGTACTGACGCTGATGCGCAGCGCGCCCTTCGGCGCGTCATCTGGTTGCTGCACGGCGGCCTGCAGGTCGCCGGCCAGTTCCAGCAGTTGCCGGCAGCGGGGCAGGGTTTCCTGGCCGGCGGCAGTGAGGCTGAGCTTGCGTGTGGTGCGCTGCATCAGCCGTGCGCCGACCCAGTCTTCCAGTTCTGCCAGGTAGCGCGACACCACTGGCCGGGACAGCTGCAGATGATCCGCCGCCGCCGACTGGCTGCCCAGGTCGACGACGGTGACGAAAACGCGCATGGCGTTGAGACGGTCCATGATTTGCCCGGTTTCAGAAACAAACTATGTTTGAGCATCGCATTTTTTGTCACGGATCGGGCAACTAAGCTGTTGGGCATTGTTATCTGACGGGCGTTTACCATGTCTCTTTTCACCCCCTTGCGCGGCCTGCTGCTGGCCTGCGCTACCCTGGCTGGCCCGGCGCTGGCCGCTGCACCCTTGCAACTGGACGTTTACAACCCCGGGCACGAGGCGATTTTCCCGGTCAGTTCGGTGATCGTCAGTGGCGAACACGACGCTGTCCTGGTCGATGCCCAGTTCGGCAAGGCCCAGGCCGAGCAACTGGTGCAGCGCCTGCGCAGTGGCGGCAAGCAGCTGACCACCATCTACATCAGCCATGGCGACCCGGACTACTACTTCGGCCTGGATACCCTGACCCAGGCCTTCCCCGACGCCAAGGTGCTGGCCTCGGCGGCCACGGTTGCCCACATTCGCCAGACCATGGACGCCAAGCTGGCGTACTGGGGGCCGCAGATGGGTGCGGACAAGCCGGCGCGGCTGGTGCTGCCGCAGGTGCTCGAAGGTAACCGCCTGACGCTGGAAGGGCAGGCCCTTGACGTGGTTGGCCTGGATGGCCCGCAACCCGATCGCAGCTTCGTGTGGATCCCGTCGATCAAGGCGGTGGTGGGAGGTGTGGTGGTGTCCGAGAACATCCATGTGTGGATGGCCGACACGCAATCGGCCAAGTCGCATGCCGACTGGCTCGGCACCCTGGCCCACATCGAAGCGCTGGCACCCCGCACGGTCATCCCAGGGCACTACCTGGGGAACAGCAGCCGTTCACTGGAAGCGGTGCGCTTCACGGCGAACTACATTCGTGATTTCGATGCCGAAACCGCCAAGGCGAAAGACGCTGGCGCGTTGACCGAAGCCATGAGGCAGCGTTACCCAGGCTTGGCCGATGAGAGCTCGCTGGAGCTAGGGGCCAAGGTCGCCAAGGGCGAGATGAAGTGGTAATTCCGTTCACTTGATGGAGAGTATCCCATGAGCAAGATCGCAATCATCGGTGCAACTGGCCGCGCTGGCAGCCAGTTGTTGGAAGAAGCCCTGCGCCGTGGTCACAGCGTGCTGGCCATTGCCCGTGACCCTTCGAAGCTGCAGGGGCGTGACGGGGTGGTCGTCAAGGCACTGGATGCCAAGGACAGCGCGGCCTTGCAAGCGGCGGTCGCGGGGGTGGACGCGGTACTGAGTGCGGCGCATTTCTCGACCATCGAGCCGCACGCGATCATCGAGCCAGTCAAGCGTGCCGGGGTCAAGCGCCTGCTGGTGGTGGGTGGTGCCGGCAGCCTGCTGCTGCCGTCGGGACACCGGGTAATCGACAGCCCGGACTTCCCGGAAGCCTACAAGGCCGAGGCCACTGCCGGGGTGCGCTTTCTCGAGGCGTTGCAGCGCGAGCCGAACCTGGACTGGACCTTCCTCTCGCCGTCGGCGGAGTTCGTCGAGGGTGAGCGCAGCGGGCACTACAAGTTGGGCAAGGATCATCTGTTGATCGGTGCGGATGGCAAGAGCTGGGTTACCTTTGCCGACTATGCGATCGCCATGCTCGACGAGCTGGAAAAGCCGCAGCATTCGCGGCAGCGGTTTACAGTCGGATATTGAGTCGCTTGCTTCGCGGGCATGCCCGCTCCCACAGGTACCGCAAAGATTCCAAGTCCGGTGTTGTACGTGTGGGAGCGGGCGTGCCCGCGAAAGGGCCATTACAGGCTGGCCTGCCCCTCCAGCCAATCCAGCAATTCCAACAACCCCGGCGGCAAGTTCCTGGCCTGGCTCACCAGGTAATACCCCTTGCCCGTCAGCACCTTCAGCGCAAATGGCATGCACAGCCGCCCCCCACGCAAGTCGTCGCCAATCAGCGACCAGTCGCCGATGGCCACACCGGTCCCCTGCGAGGCCATGGCCATCGCCATGTCCAGGGTTTCGAAATGCTGCTTCGGGCCATGGGTGGCCAATGTCACTCCAGCCGCCTGCAACCACAACCGCCAGTCATGTTCTTCCCGCGACGGGTGCAGCAGCATGTGCCGCGCCAGGTCTGCCACCTGCTGCAACGGTAGCGGCCCCTGGCGTAGCGACGGTGCACACACCGGCGTCAGTTGTTCATCGAACAGCTTGCGCACGCGCAGCCCATGGTTCGGCGCATCGCCATAGACCACCGCCGCATCGAAGCCCTCACGGCGAAAGTCCACCCCATGCTGCACCGTGGTGGTCAGCTCCACCGGTACATCCGGGCGCAGCGCCTGCCACTCCATCAGGCGCGGCAGCAGCCAGCGCATCACGCAGGTTGGCGCCTTGAGCTGCAAGGTAGCGCTGCGCCCACCCACCTCGCGCACCCCTTGTTCGATCAGCGCGAACACCTGCTGCACCCGCGGCAGCCAGTCCTGGCCTTCACGGGTCAGGCTCAGCCCGCGGGCCTGGCGCTGGAACAGGGCATAACCCAGGTGTTCCTCGAGGGCTGCGATCTGGCGGCTGACGGCACCTTGGGTGATGTGCAGCTGTTGCCCGGCACGGGTGAAGTTGCAGTGCTGGGCGGTGACCAGAAAGGTGTGCAGGGCAGGCAGGGGCGGGAGGCGTTTCATCGCGATAAGCCATGATTACAGGACATGGCTAGTATGTGTTTTTTTGCATTGTGGCGATAGCCGTGGCTTGGGTCCAATAGCACTACAACCCAACAAGATTCATGGTGAAACCCAATGGCAACCTGCGGCGAAGTACTGGTCAAACTCCTTGAAGGCTATGGCGTGGACCATGTCTTCGGTATTCCCGGTGTACATACCGTGGAGCTCTATCGCGGGTTGGCGGGCTCGTCCATTCGCCATATCACTCCGCGCCACGAGCAGGGTGCCGGATTCATGGCCGATGGCTATGCGCGTACCCGCGGCAAACCCGGGGTGTGCTTCATCATCACCGGCCCGGGCATGACCAACATCACCACGGCCATGGGCCAGGCCTATGCCGACTCGATCCCGATGCTGGTGATTTCCAGCGTGCAGTCTCGCGACCAGTTGGGCGGCGGCCGTGGCAAGCTGCATGAGTTGCCCAACCAGGCGGCGCTGGTGGCGGGGGTAGCGGCGTTTTCCCATACCTTGATGAGTGCCGCCGACCTGCCGCAGGTGCTGGCCCGGGCCTTCGCCGTATTCGACAGCGCCCGGCCGCGCCCAGTGCATATCGAGATCCCGCTCGATGTGCTGGTCGAGCCGGCCGACCAATTGCTGCCGGGGCGTCCGGTACGTGGCAGCCGGGCAGGGGCTGCGCCGCAGGCCGTGGCCCAGATGGCCGAGCGCCTGGCCAGCGCCCGGCGGCCATTGATTCTGGCAGGCGGCGGCGCGTTGGCTGCAGGCACTGCGCTGGCACGCCTGGCTGAACACCTCCAGGCGCCGGTGGCGCTGACCATCAATGCCAAGGGGCTGCTTCCGTCCAGTCACCCACTGCAAATCGGCTCTACCCAGTCGTTGCCGGCCACACGGGAACTGGTGGCCGAGGCCGATGTGGTGCTGGCGATCGGTACCGAGTTGGCCGAAACCGACTATGACGTGACCTTCAAGGGCGGTTTCGAAATTCCTGGCAGCTTGCTGCGCATCGATATCGACCCGGACCAGACCGTACGCAATTACCTGCCGGAGCTGGCGCTGGTGGCCGATGCCGAACTGGCCGCCGAAGCGCTGCTCGGTGCCTTGCAGGCCCTGCCGCAACCAGTGCGCGAAAGCACCTGGGGTGTGGCCCGTGTGGCCAGCCTGCGCCAGGCACTGGTGGCTGGTTGGGACCAGCCGACCCTGAGCCAGACGCGTTTGCTGGGCGCCATCCTCGAACGCCTGCCCGATGCCGTTCTGGTGGGTGACTCGACCCAGCCGGTGTACACCGGCAACCTGACACTGGACATGGACCGGCCACGGCGCTGGTTCAATGCCTCGACCGGCTACGGCACCCTGGGCTATGCACTGCCGGCAGCCATGGGCGCCTGGCTGGGCAGTGCCGAGCAGGCCGCTGAGCGCGCGCCTGCGGTGTGCCTGATCGGTGATGGCGGCTTGCAGTTCACCCTGCCGGAGCTGGCCAGTGCGGTAGAGGCGCAGGTGCCGCTGATCGTGCTGCTGTGGAATAACCAGGGCTACGAGGAGATCAAGAAGTACATGCTCAACCGGGCGATCGAGCCGGTCGGGGTGGATATCCATACCCCGGACTTCATCGGCGTGGCGCGAGCATTGGGGGCGGCGGCGGAGCAGGTGGCGGATGTGGCGCAACTGCAGGCGGCGCTGGGGCTGGCAGTGGAGCGCAAGGGGCCGACCCTGATTCAGGTTGACCAGAACCAGTGGCAGGCGGCTGTGTTGGGGTGAAGTGAAGCTATCGCCTGCACCGGCCCTTTCGCGGGCTTGCCCGCTCCCACAGGATTTTGCACAGATTTGAACGTTGTGCTGTACCTGTGGGAGCGGGCAAGCCCGCGAAGAGGCCGGTACTGCCACCAGGAGCTTCAGCCAGCAGTGGCCCGCAACCTGGCCATATCCCGAATCGGCGGCGCGCCGTACAGCCGGCTGTATTCGCGGCTGAACTGCGAGGGGCTTTCATAGCCCACCCGATATCCAGCCACCGCGGCCTCCAGCCCGTCATTCAGCATCAACCGCCGCGCTTCCTGCAGGCGCAACTGCTTCTGGTACTGCAACGGGCTCATGGAGGTCACGGCCTTGAAGTGATGGTGCAAGGTCGAGGTGCTGAGGTTGACCTCACGCGCCAGGTCCTCGATGCGCAAGGGCAGCTGGAAGTTCTGGTTGAGCCAGGTAATGGCCTGGCAAACCCGATGGGTCTGGCTGTTGGCCAGGGCGATTTCGTACAGACGATAGCCCTGCGGCCCGCGCAACAGGCGGTAGAGAATCTCCCGGCGGAACAGTGGTGCCAGCATCGGGATGTCGCGCGGGGTATCCAGCAGGCGGATCAGCCGCAGCAGGGCGTCGAGCAACGCTGCATCGGTTCTTTCCACATACAGGCCACGGCCGGAAGGCCGGCTGGGCACCAGCATCGGTCCGCTTTCGGCGATCAGTTGGCTGATTTCGGCCGGGTCCAGGTCCAGGCGCAGGCCAAGGCTGGGGTTCTCTGGGCTGGCATCGAGCTTCACGCCGCTCACCGGCAGGGTCACCGAGACCACCATGTAGTGCAGCGGGTCGTAGGCGTACTGCTCGTCGCCCAGGAACAGGCTTTTGCTGCCTTGGGCCAGGATGCACAGTGCCGGTTGCGCCAGGCTTGGCACCGAGCGCACGTTCTCGGTGTAGCGCACCAGGTACAGGTCATCGATGGCAGATGCGGGACCGGGAGGTCCGCCTGTGTGACGGCGGATCAGCTCGGCCAGCTCCTGGCGTTGCCGTTCCAGGGGCGGATCGATGGACGTGGCGGTGGTCATGATGGCTTTCCTCTGCTGACCGACGCAGCATAGGTTTGGGCAATGGCGGGCGCTAGTCGAAAGCTGCACGTCGATTGCCTGATCCTGCCGCGTTGCAGGATCAGGCAATCGACGTGCAGTAATGGCCTAACGCGTCGCGTGGGTGAGCCCCTAACCTTGGCAGTCTGGTTTTTCCGTCCGCCTGCTTCAAGGAGATTGTGCAATGACCCCGACAAAACCGGTCACCCATCTTGCTTTCATCCGTGCCAGCAGCGGGCGCTCGGCGGAACTGGGCGCGCGCCTGCGTGACCTGCTCGAGCCGTCGCTGCGTACGCCGGGTTGCCTGAGTTTCACGGTGCAGCGTTCCCAGGCCGATGGCGACCTGTGGTTGCTCAGCGGTAGCTGGCAGGATCAGCAGGCGATGAGTGGCTACTTCGCCTCGCCGACGCTGGAGATGTTTGGTGAGTTGGTGCAGGCACAGGTAGTGAGCAGCCTGGACTTGCATACCTTTGATTGATTTGTTGTCTGTACTGGCCTTATCGCCGGCAAGCCAGCTCCCACAGGGGCAGCTCAAGTCTTGAAAACGATGCAGCGCCTGTGGGAGCCGGCTTGTCGTGGCGACGAACCGCGGCGATAGGGCCGGTACAGGTGAATAGGGTAAGATGCCGCCCTTCGATAAATCAGGCGGATAGCAGTATGGCACGTAGGGAATTCCCGCATTTCGAAGCGGTTTCGGCGATGGTTCCAGTGGAAGGCGGCGGCTATAACGCGGCCATCGCGGTCAAGGCCCTGGGCATGGGCGGCGCGCCGCGCTTTCACAAGATCCTTGACGGGCAGGTGTTCAAGGGCGCCGTGGCCGCCGACGAAGCGGCCACGGCTGAGCTGCAGCGCCTGCAGGGCGTCAGTGAAGAGGGTGAGCTGATCTGGTGATCAGGCCGGCGGCCGGGCCATCTTGAACAGGTTGCCCAGCTCGAAATAGTCCGCCGGGCCACCGCCACGCAGAATCGGCTCGGCGGCAGCGGTATCGTAGATGCCGTTTTTCAGCAGGTGCTCGGCAATGTGCACCGCCACCACTTCACCCAAAACCAGCCAGCTGGGCACCTGTTCCTGGTCAGCCCGCTTGAGCTGGACGATCTGGCTGACCTTGCACTCGAAGGCCACTGGGGTTTCGCCCACGCGCGGCACGTTGACGATGCTCGACGGTGTGGCGGTGAGGCCGCTCAATTCGAATTCGTTCACCTCGGCGGCAACCGGTGCGCAACTCTGGTTCATCTGCTCGGCCAACGGGCGGGTGGCCAGGTTCCAGACGAATTCGCCGGTCTGCTCGATGTTGTTCAGGCTGTCTTTGCGCCCGACGCTGCAGAAACCGATGATCGGCGGGATGTAGTTGAAGGCGTTGAAGAAGCTGTAGGGCGCCAGGTTCAGGCGGCCTTCGCGGTCCTGTGAGGAGATCCAGCCGATAGGGCGGGGGCCAACGATGGCGTTGAACGGGTCGTGGGGCAGGCCGTGGCCTTTGGCGGGTTCGTAGTAATACATCGGTGCTGGGCTTGCTGGCCCTACCTCTTGGTGGACAAGGTGCCTAGTGTGCCAAGCCTGTGGCTGCCTGAAAATGATCAAGCCCGGCCGAAGCCGGGCTGGGTGCTCGCATCAGGCATCAGCTGAAGCGGTGAGCGTTGGTGCGGTCGAAGCCGTTTTCAGCGAAGCGTTGGCCGCCGGTGCGGTCGAAGCCGTCTTCGGCGAAGCGTTGGCCACCGGTGCGGTCGAAGCCGTCTTCGGCGAAGCGTTGGCCGCCAGTGCGGTCGAAACCATCTTCAGCGTAGCTGGCGGACTGAGTCTGGGCCGCGGCGAAGGTGTGGGCGTTGGTACGGTCAAAGCCATCTTCGGCAAAGGCGCCAGCAGCGAAAACCGAGAGGGCCAGGGTGAGGATCAGTTGGTTTTTCATGGTCGTTGCTCCAGGGGGCGAGAGGTTGTTTGTTTCTATGGGTTTAATGCTACGCCGATTAATTTGATTAAAAAGCGCAAATATTCGCGAATAAGAATCGAATTAATCGATGTGTATGGGTGCGCATGCTGAGAATCGCTAGCGGTCATGCCCGGGATGCGCTGTCTCATACGCCGACGTTTTGCCAGCCATTGCAGCTTGAAGGGGAGGAATTAATGGGGCGTTAAGAAGGAAAAAAACACGTCAGGCGTTGGAGATGTCCTGAGTGTTGATGCGGTAGCGGGTACTGCGGCCCCCGCCTGGCAGGCGTACCAGGCAGGCCTTGTCGAGCAGATCGGTAAGGTGGCGGGTTGCAGTGGCCTTGGACACCTTTGTCACCGCCTGGTATTGCGCGGCGTTGATGCCTTCCTCGAAACCACGAGGGCCGCCATCGAGCAACCTGTTGAGCAGCTTGACCTGTTCGGGCAGCAAACCATCTGCGCGATGCGCCTGCCAGAACCTGGCCTTGGCCAGTATCCGGTCGATGTTTGCCAGTGCCTGTTCGAGGCTGCGCAGCAGGGTGGCAAGAAACCAAGACAGCCACACGGTGATATCCAGGTCGCCTTTTTGGCTGCTCTCCAGCACTTGGTAATAGCCGGCCCTGTCGTCGAGAATGCTGGCGGACATGGCATGGAAGCGAATGGCCTGGCGCTCACCTTGCGCCAGCGCCAAGTCGGTGATCGCCCGGGTCAGGCGGCCATTGCCATCGTCGAACGGATGCAGTGTGACGAACCAGAAGTGGGCGATGCCGGCGCGTAGCAGTGGGTCCAGGCCGGCAGTATCACGGCTGCTGGCAAACCAGTCGAGAAACTCGGCGAGCTGGGCTTCCAGGCCATCGCGCGGTGGCGCTTGGAAATGCACGGTGGGCTTGTCGAGGCGGCCGGAGATCACCTGCATGGGCACTTCATCACGCAACTGGCCGACCAGTACCGTTTTGCTCAAGGTGCCTTGCGCTACCGGGAACAGCCAATGGTGCCAGGTGAACAGGCGTTGCAGGGTCAGTGGTCGGTCATACCCTTGGGTTGCATCCAGCATCAATTCCGCCAGCCCCTCACTGCGGGCATTGGTGGCTCCCTGTTCCGCGATGCCCAGCCGGCGAGCGAGGGAAGAACGGACCGAGCCCACGTTCAACTGCTCACCTTCGATTGCCGAGGAGGTGACGATATTCTGCAGAAGTGTATCCAGGATGTTCTGGCATTCGCTCAGCTCATCGATGCTGCCGATCTTGCCCAGCAGGCGCCCTTGCATATCAATGCAGTTGCGTAGCTGTGGGGCGATGGTTGCGTTTTGCCAGGTGAACTTTGGCCAGTCAGGTTGCTGCCAGATCCACAAAGAGCTGTTCATGATTGTTGTCGATCCATCCCGTGAGCCGAATAAGCCGGCTATTCGGCTCAGCTTGTGAGCCGAATAATAGCGCTATTCGGCTCAGCTTGTGAGCCGAATAAGCCCGTTAATCGGCTCACCGGTTCTCGTGCATCACAAAAAAGGGGCGCTCCATGCGATGGAGCGCCCCTTTCAGTATTGCCAGGCCAGTCTCACTCAGTGGTAATCCGCGAGTGCTGCTTGGTGTCCTTCATGGTCGCGTAAACCAGCAGCGAGCAGGCGATGCACGCGGTGACGTACCAGTAGAAACCGCTTTCCATGCCCGCGCTCTTGAACCACAGGGCCACGTATTCGGCGGTGCCGCCGAAGATCGACACGGTCAGGGCGTACGGCAGGCCCACGCCCAGGGCGCGGATCTCGGTGGGGAACAGCTCGGCCTTGACCACGGCGTTGATCGAGGTGTAGCCACTGACGATGATCAGTGCCGCCATGATCAGGAAGAACGCGCCCCACCAGGTCTGGATGGTGTGCAGGGTGCTGAGGATCGGCACGGTGAACAGGGTGCCGAGCACACCGAAGGCGATCAGGATCGGGCGCCGGCCGATCTTGTCGGACAGGCTACCGATCACCGGCTGCAGGCACATGAACAGGAACAGCGTAGCGGCCGAGATGGTGGTCGAGTCGCTGATGCTCATGCCCACGGTGTTGACCAGGTACTTCTGCATGTAGGTGGTGTAGGTGTAGAAGGCCAGGGTGCCGCCCATGGTCAGGCCGACCACCGTCATCAGCTCCTTGGGGTGGCGCAGCAGGGTGCGCATCAGGCTTTCCTTGGCCTTTTCCTTCTTGGTGAACGAGGCGGTTTCTTCCATGCCACGACGCAGGTACAGGGCGACCACGGCGCACAGTGCACCGATCACGAACGGCACGCGCCAGCCCCAGGCGTACAGCTGCTCGGTGGTCAGTGTCTGCTGCAGGATGATCAGTACCGCCAGGGCGATGAGCTGGCCGGAGATCAGGGTCACGTACTGGAAGCTGGAGAAGAAGCCACGGCGGTCCTTGCTGGCCATTTCGCTGAGGTAGGTGGCCGAGGTGCCATATTCGCCACCCACCGACAGGCCTTGCATCAGACGTGCGATGACCAGCAGGATCGGCGCGGCGACCCCGATGGTTTCATAACCCGGGGTCAGCGCGATGACCAGCGAGCCCGCGCACATCAGCAGCACCGAGGCCATCAAGGCAGCCTTGCGGCCTTTGCGGTCGGCATACAGGCCCATCAGCCAGCCACCGATCGGGCGCATCAGGAAGCCCACGGCGAAGATCGCGGCGGTATTTAGCAATTGTGCGGTGGAGTCGCCGGCCGGGAAGAACGCCTTGGCGAAGTACAGCGAGAATGCGGCGTAGACGTACCAGTCGTACCATTCGACCATGTTGCCGATGGACCCGCTGAAGATCGACTTCAGGCGGCTGGCGGTGGTTTTTTCCGCGGCGGGCGCGATGGCCGCCCCGGCGGGCAGGGAGGTGGCGTTATCCATCAGGGATACCTTCTCGTTGTTTTTGTGGAGCGCGCCATGGCGCAGCTTGCACGGGTAATTGCAGAAGGTGTGCCAAACGGGTGCGTGATGATTCAAATGGGGGCGCTATGCGCCCCTTCGCGGGCCCGCCCGCACCCACAGGGACCGCGTCACGCCTGACGTTACATATCTCTCTGTAGGAGCGGGCTTGCCCGCGAAGGGCTGCAAAGCAGCCCCAAAATCTCAAGATGATAAGCGGATTCCCGCTTATCCCTAATTATCAATAAGCGGAAATCCGCTCATTCCCGCCCAACAAAATCCTCGCGTACCAATCCATGCCGCTGCATCTTCTCGTTCAGCGTGCGCCGCGGCAGTTGCAACGTCTCCATCACCGCCTTGATCTCGCCCCCATGCTGGCGCAGTGCCGCGCGCAGGCATTGCGCCTCGAACGCTTCCATCTGCTCGCCCAGCGACTGCCCGCCAGGCGCCACCTCGATGCTTGGCGAACCCAGCCCTAACGCATGCCGTTCCGCCGCATTGGCCAGCTCACGTACGTTGCCCGGCCAGTCATGCGCCAGCAACTGCGCCAGTTGCATACCCGACAGCGCTGGGGCAGCGCGGCCAAGCTTGTCGCCAGCAGCACGGGCAAAGTGCTCGAACAGCAGCGGAATGTCCTCACGCCGCTCGCGTAACGGCGCCAGGCGCAGTTCGGCAACATTCAGGCGGTAGGCCAGGTCTTCGCGGAAGCGCCCGGCACGGGCCTCTTCAAGCAGGTCGGGCTTGGTCGCGGCAATGATGCGCAGGTCGACGCTGATGCTCTGGTTGGCCCCCAGGCGCTCCAGCTTCTGCTCCTGGATCACCCGCAACAGCTTGGCCTGCTGAGCCAGCGGCATGCTCTCGATTTCGTCGAGGAACACCGTGCCGCCGTTGGCGTATTCCAACTTGCCGATGCGCTTGCCCTGGGCACCGGTGAAGGCGCCGCTTTCATGGCCGAACAGCTCGGCCTCGAACAGCGATTCGGGGATGGCAGCGCAGTTGAGGGCGACAAAAGGCTTGCCGGCGCGCGGGCCAAAATCGTGCAGGCAGCGGGCCACGCGCTCCTTGCCACTGCCGGTTTCGCCGCGGACCAGTACATTGACCGGCAGGCTGGCCAGGTCCAGCACTTGCCGACGCAGCTGTTGCAGGCCCTGGGACATGCCCAGCAGCGTGCTTTCCAGGCGTGACTTGAGGTCGGCCTGCTCGTGCAAGCGGCGGTTTTCCAACACCAGTTGGCGCTTTTCCAGGGCCCGACGCAGGCTGCCCAGCAAGTGCTGCGGGGTGAAGGGCTTTTCCAGAAAATCGTAGGCCCCGTTGCGCATGGCTTCCACCGCCATCGGCACGTCGCCGTGCCCAGTCAGCAAAATTACCGGCAAGTCGGGGTCATCCGCCTGCACGCGCTCGAGCAATTGCAGGCCATCCATGCCTGGCATGCGCACATCGCTGATGATCACCCCCGGGAAGTGCTGCGGCAGGTGCGCCAGGCACTCCTCGGCGCGGGCGAACAACTGCACGCTGAAGCCGGACAGACTCAACCATTGCTCGACCGCAGTGCGGATGCTGGCTTCATCATCGACGACGATCACTGAATTCAACATACAGGCTCCAGGTCACGGGGCAGGGTAAGGCTCAGGCGCGCGCCGCCGGGCAGGTTTTCGGCCTGCAGTTGGCCACCGGCCTCGTGGATGATGCCGTAGGAAATGGCCAGGCCCAAACCCAGGCCCTCGCCCACCGGCTTGGTGGTGAAGAACGGGTCGAAGACCTTGGTCAGATCGGCCTCGGCAATGCCGCCACCAGAATCCAGCACGCTCAGGCGCCACAGCTCGCCGTCGGGTTCGATGCGGATCTCCAGGCGCTTGTAGCGCTTGTCGGCCATGGCGTCGAGGGCATTGCGCAGCAGGTTGATCAGCACCTGCTCCAGGCGAATGGCATCGCCGCGTACCCAGGCCGGGCGCGCCAGGTACAGGGCCACCTCCACGGCTTCGCTGCGAATGCGGGCTTCCAGCAGGTGCAGGGCCTGGTCGACCACGCTGGCCAGGTCCAGGCGCTCGCGCAGGCCAACCGGGCTGTTGCGGGCGAAGGTTTTCAGATGGCTGGTGAGCGCGGCCATGCGCGTGAGCATCTGCTCCAGGGGCTCCAGCGCCTGACGCGCTTCTTCATAGCGGCCATGGTCCAGCAACAGGCGCAGGGTTTCCAGCTGCATGCGCTGGGTGGTCAGCGGCTGGTTGATTTCGTGGGCCATGGCTGCCGACATTTGCCCGAGTGCGGCCAGCTTGGCCGATTGCACCAGGCCCTCCTGGGCGGTGCGCAGTTCTCGGGTGCGTTCTTCGACCTGGCGCTTGAGTTCCTGCCGGCTGCGCTGGCGCAGGCGGGCCAGACGCAGGCGCTGGCTGACGAACAGGGCGGCGAACACCAGGCTCAGCCATACGGCGGCAGCGCCGAGGGCGGCATTGCGGCCATCGGCGGCGACCTGCGGCTTGCGCAGCAGGTGCAAGGTCCAGGCTTCGCCTTCCAGCGGCAAGCTTTCCCACAGGTATTCTGCGTTGCCCTCCGGGGCTTGCACGCGGCTAAGGGTGCTGTTGGTGGCAAAGCGGGTCAGCACCCGGTGCTGCAGCGGCACCAGCGGTTGCTTGTCGTACTGGCGGGTTTCGGCCAGCTCGGCATGGTCGGCGCTACTGAGCGGCTGCAGCTCGCGGTAGCGCCAGCCATCCTGGTTGGCGATGAAGGTGATACCACGGGCATCGCTGACCAGCAGTATGTCGCTGCCCTGGCGCCATTCGCGCTCCAGCTCGGGGAACTCCAGCTTCACCACCATGGCGCCGAGGAAGCGGCCGTGCTCGTCGTTCACCGCGCTGGCGAGGAAGTAGCCCGGCACGCCACTGGTCACGCCCACAGCGTAGAAGCGGCCACTGCCCTGGCTGCGGGTTTGCTTGAAGTAGGGGCGAAAACCGTAGTTGGAGCCTACGTAGCTGCTGGGCAGCCGCCAGTTGCTGGCGGCGATGGCAAGGCCGGTGCGGTCGAGCAGTTCGAGGGTGGACGAGTTGGCGGCGCCGTTGATGCGTTCGAGCTTGCGGTTCAGGGCGTCCTGCATTTGTTCGCTGACCGGGCCACGTAGGGCGGCGATCAGTTCCGGGTCCAGGGCCAGCACGGCGGGCAGGGCGCGGTAGCGGTCGATCAGGGTATGCAACGCATTGGCGTACAACCCCAGTTGCTGGTTGGCACGCCGGGCGTCGTCCTCCATGGCCTGGCGCTTGGCCTGGTGCATCGCCCAGCCAGCGCTGAGGGCGGTGCCAAGCACGATCAGCAAGGTGATCAGCCCCAGACGCAGGGCGCGAAAGGAAAAGGGCATTGGGGCGGATCCGGAAAATTGTGTGTCTTTAAGGGCCCTATCGCCGGCAAGCCAGCTCCCACAGGTACTGCAAAGGCCCGTCAGGCTGTCGCGCTCTTGTGGGAGCTGGCTTGCCGGCGATAGGGCCGGTCCTGGATGCAGCGTACTTACAGCAGTTCAAAGCTTTGCTGCTGCACCGCCTGGGAATCCAGCCCGACCTGGACATTGAATTCCCCTGGCTCGGCAACCCGCTGCAGTTGGCCATTGTAGAACTTCAGGTCTTCCTCGCTGATGCGGAAGGTCAAGCTCCGCGACTCGCCAGGCTTGAGCATCAGCTTCTGGAAGTTCTTCAGTTCCTTGACCGGGCGGCTCATCGACGCCGACACATCCTGCAGGTACAACTGCACCACGGTCTCGCCTTCAACCTTGCCGGTGTTCTTCACCGTCACCTCGGCTTCCAGCGTGTCACCGCGCTTGAGGTCTTTGTTCGACAACTTCAGGCCCGACAGCTCGAAGCTGCTGTAGCTCAGGCCATAGCCGAACGGGTACAGCGGGCCGTTAGGCTCTTCGAAGTACTGCGAGGTGTAGTTGCCCGGCTTGCCCGGCGTGAATGGCCGGCCGATACGGGTGTGGTTGTAGTACATCGGAATCTGCCCGACCGAACGCGGGAAGGTGATGGCCAGCTTGCCGGACGGGTTGTAGTCGCCGAACAGCACGTCGGCAATGGCATTGCCACCCTCGGTACCGGCGAACCAGGTTTCCAGAATGGCGTCGGCCTGCTCGCGCTCCCAGCCGATCGACAGCGGCCGGCCGTTCATCAGCACCAGCACCAGCGGCTTGCCGGTAGCCTTCAGGGCCTTGATCAGCTCACGCTGGCTGGCCGGGATCTCCAGGGTGGTACGGCTCGACGACTCGTGGGACATGCCGCGGGACTCGCCGACCACTGCCACCACCACGTCGGACTGCTTCGCGGCCTTGACCGCTTCATCGATCAGCACCGCAGGCGGGCGCGGGTCGTCGACGATTTCCGGGGCGTCGAAGTTGAGGAAGTTCAGGTAATCGAGGATCGCCTTGTCGCCGGTAACATTGGAGCCCTTGGCGTAGACCAGCTTGGCCTTGCCCTCCACGGCGCGCCGCAGGCCTTCGCGCACGGTCACCGAATGCACCGGTTTGCCGTCGGCGGCCCAGCTGCCCATCATGTCGATCGGTGCATCGGCCAGCGGGCCGACCAGGGCGATGGTGCCGGCCTTTTTCAGCGGCAGGGTCTGGTTGTGGTTTTCCAGCAGCACCAGGCTGCGGCGCGCCACATCACGGGCGGCCTCGCGGTGCAGGCGGTCGTTGCCGTAGTAGTCCTTGAGGTCGGTTTCGGCCTTGCCGATGCGCACGTACGGGTCCTTGAACAGGCCCATGTCGTATTTGGCGCCGAGCACTTCACGCACCGCCTGGTCCAGCTCGCGCTGGGTCACTTCGCCGGACTTCAGCAGGCCTGGCAGCTCTTCGCCGTACAGGGTGTCGTTCATGCTCATGTCGATGCCGGCCTTGATCGCCAGTTTGGCGGCTTCGCGGCCGTCGCGGGCGACGCCGTGGCGGATCAGTTCCTGGATGGCGCCGTGGTCACTGATGGTCACGCCCTTGAAGCCCCACTCCTTGCGCAGCAGGTCGTTCATCAGCCAGGTGTTGGAAGTGGCCGGTACGCCGTTGATCGAGTTCAGCGCCACCATCACCCCGCCGGCTCCGGCGTCGAGTGCGGCGCGGTAGGGTGGCAGGTAGTCGTTGTACATTTTCGGCAGGCTCATATCGACTGTGTTGTAGTCGCGCCCGCCTTCCACCGCGCCATACAGGGCGAAGTGCTTGACGATGGCCATGATGCTGTCGGGGTTGGCCGGGCTGCTGCCCTGGAACGAGCGGACCATCACCTGGCCGATTTTCGAAGTCAGGTAGGTGTCTTCGCCGAAGCCTTCGCTGGTGCGGCCCCAGCGTGGGTCGCGGGCGATGTCGACCATCGGCGCGAAGGTCATGTCCAGGGCGTCGGCCGAGGCTTCGATGGCGGCAGTGCGGCCGACCTTGGCAACGGCATCCATGTCCCAGGTCGCAGCCATGCCCAGGCCAATCGGGAAGATGGTGCGTTCGCCGTGAACGGTGTCGTAGGCGAAGAACATCGGGATCTTCAGGCGGCTGCGCATGGCCGCGTCCTGCATCGGCCGGTTCTCGGGCGCGGTGCGTGAGTTGAAGGTGCCGCCGATGCGGCCGGCGGCGATTTCCTCGCGGATCTTGTCGCGGGGCATTTCCGGGCCGATGCTGATCAGGCGCAACTGGCCGATTTTCTCGGCCTCGGTCATCTGGCTGATCAGATGGTCGATGAACGCCTGTTTGTCCTGCAAGGGTGGGGCGGAGGGGGCGGCGAGGGCCGCCTGACTGGCAAGGCCCATGGCCAGGCCCAGCAAAGACAGTTTCATCATCAATTCCGTTGTGGGGCCCCTGCCGTATCCACGGCGATACGCGCGCGGCCGAAGTTTTCAGGCGGCTATTGTTGTACGATTTGCAGGCATTTTTTCCAGCGGCGGATTATGCCTGAATATATCGCCTGCGGACGAAGCCCCGAATGCCGGGACAACAACTATAAGAACGCTGAAGAGACCGACGGCATGACTCCCTTTGACGAATACCATCAGCGGCAGATCGCCGAAGCCATTGCCCGTGCCGAACGGCGCACCGATGCCGAACTGGTGACGGTGCTGGCCAGGCGTGCAGACGACTATGCCTATTGGCCGTTGTTCTGGGCTGCGGTACTGGCGCTGGCTGTGCCAGGGTTGCTGCAGTGGCTGCTGGGCTGGCCGGGGGTGCGAGGTTTGCTGGTGGCCAACGTGCTGTTGTTCGTCGGCCTGTGCCTGCTGCTGCGCAACCCGCGCCTGGCCGGCTGGCTGATCCCCCATGCCTTGCGCCGTTGGCGCGCCTCGCGCCTGGCCCGCCAGCAGTTTCGCGAACAGAACCTGCAACGCACTGCGGGTGCCACGGGGGTACTGATTTTTGTCAGCGAGGCGGAGCGGCATGTGGAGATTCTGGTTGATCGCGGTATCGAGCACTACCTGGATGCCGAAGCCCGCGCGGCCATCGTTGCCCGCTTTGTCGAACAGGTGCGTCAGGGCCGGACCTTGCAGGGCTTTGTCGAGTGCATCGACGCCTGTGGTGACCTGCTCAGCGAGCACGTGCCGCCTACCCACGCCCGTAACGAGTTGCCCAACCGCCTGGTTATCCTCGACTGATTCGGCCCCCTGGGGCGCACTAGCCGTAAGCCGTGTGCAATTCCTGTGGGAGCTGGCTTGCCGGCGATGAGGCCAGTCCAGCCAATACAAGACAGTTGCTTCCACAAGGTGGGCTGACCGCCTGCGAGGTCAGTTTCTTGTGCGGGCTGGGCGATCTCCCACAGGAAGTACACCACCCTGTAGAATGCATGCATTGCGCCAAGCGCTTCCCGCTATCCGAGGCACCGTTTCTCCATGTCCGCCAGTTCTTCTGCTTCGTCCGCGCCAGATGCGCGCGCCCAGTTTCTCGACCTGCTGAATACCGCCCTGCACGGCAATACCCTGGTCAAACTGGTGCTGGCGCGCCATGTCGGTGCCGACCAGACCCTGCAACGGATCATTGCCAAGCCGCTGCAGGTCAAGGGCCAGCCATGCCTATCGCTGGTCTACCGCCACCAGACCCGCGACATCACCCGTAACCTGCCGCTGGACCAGGCCCAGGCGCTGGTCGCCGAGCTGCTGCCGGACAGCTTCCGCAACGCCCACCTGTTCGATGCCGACGGCGAAGTGCAACTGACCTTCAGCAAGAAGGGCAAGCCCATGCTCCAGCGCCACGGCGCACAGGCACCGCGTGAAGCTGCCGCGAGCAGCGGCCATGACCGCGAGAAGAAACGCTACCTGGAGCTGTCGCGGCCGTTCCTGCGTGACCTGGGTGTAACCGACGCACAAGGCGCGTTGATCCCGTCCATGTCGCGCAAGTGGAAGCAGATCAACAAATTCATCGAGGTGTTCGACCACGCCCTGGCCAACGCCCCGGTGCCAGCGCAGCAGGCGCTGCGGGTAGCCGACTTCGGCTCGGGCAAGGGTTACCTGACCTTCGCCATGCACGACTACCTGCGCAACAGCCTGGGTCGTGATGCGCAGGTGACGGGCGTGGAGCTGCGCCAGGACATGGTCGACCTGTGCAATGCCGCCGCCTCGCGCCTGGAGCACCCGGGCCTGGAATTCCAGTGTGGTGATGTACGCAGCGTGGTGCCGGAGGCCATCGAAGTGATGATCGCCCTGCATGCTTGCGACATCGCCACCGACTACGCCATCCACACCGGCATCCGTTGCAACGCCGCGATCATCATGTGTTCGCCGTGCTGCCACAAACAGATCCGCCCGCAATTGCACAGCCCAGGTTTGCTGCAACCCATGCTGCAGTACGGCCTGCACCTGGGCCAGCAGGCCGAGATGCTCACCGACAGCCTGCGTGCGCTGTATCTGGAAGCCTGCGGTTACGAGACCAAGGTGTTCGAGTTCATCTCCCTGGAGCACACCAACAAGAACAAGATGATTCTTGCGGTGAAGCGGCGGCAGGTGGGGGACAACGGCGCATTGCTGGAGAAAATTGCCCAGCTCAAGGCGTTCTATGGAGTGCAGGAGCATTGCCTGGAGACGTTGTTGCGGGCGGATGGGTTGCTTTGAAGGCTTGGCTGGTCGCCTCTTCGCTGAACCCTATCCTCATGCACTGAATCCTCCTGCACACCTTGATTCGGTATTGATCTCAAATAGGCGTAGGAGAACTCCCAAGATATCGTTCGGGACTTTTTGGACGGCTATAAGCCTGTAGTGTGGCGTGCTACTTACTGAATGCCAGGTTGTCACTTGACAACCTTGTGTTTGCGAGCCCACACTGGAGGAAAGCTGATGTCACGCCCCAGTCATGCCCAGAAAGAGGTCGAGCAGGCCTTGAGGCACGCCGAGTCACAGGGATGGAAAGTCGTGAGGGGAGGTGGGCACTGTTGGGGAAAGATGTATTGCCCCTTTAACGACAGCGAATGTCGCTGTGGCGAGTTCTGTATCACCAGCGTCTGGAGCACCCCAAGGAACCCTGGCAATTTTGCCCGGCAGTTGCGGCGAGTGGTCGATAACTGCTCGGGAAACAGAATGTCGCCCTGGCCTGCCAATAGAGATGAGGAGTAGACGCCGTGGAGTATGAGTACACCCTCAAGTATCAATTGAACGAGCACGAAGATACCGATTCGCTATTGGAGCGTTTGGCCGAGGCGGGTTGTGACGACGCGGTGGTCGGCCTGGGTCAGCCGGGGAGGCTGGCGCTGGCTTTCATCCGCGAGGCTTCTTCTGCGAAAGAAGCCATCGAAAGTGCGCTCGATGATGTTCGCAAGGCAGTTCCCCGAGCACGCCTGGTCGAGGCGACGCCTGATCTTGTAGGGCTTACCGATGTGGCCGAGATCGTAGGCGTATCGCGGCAGAACATGAGGAAGTTGATGCTCGCTCATAGGCATAGCTTCCCTGCGCCCGTTCATGAAGGTAGTGCTTCGCTTTGGCACCTTGCTGATATTCTGGACTGGTTACAGATTCGTGGTAACTACTCGATCGGGCAGGACAAACTGGACTTGGCCCGAGTGGCGATGACGGTCAATGTAGCCAGTGCCTATGAGCGCGTCTTCGGAGGTTCGTACAACGTGCTGCATTGAATTGCGTCGCGGGGTCCTTTTCCCGAGCCGATCCACAAAATGAAATGTCCTGATAGTAGAATTTACTTTTAATGTGAATGTTGGTCCGCGTTTTTTGTCACAAGTCATTAAATGCTGCTATTGATATTCCGGATATGATGATTAGGATTGAAAGTGCCTTCCTCAGGAATCCAGAGGGGGCTATATCCTCGCTAATGAAGTTCGGGAATAGTCGAGTTGCGATGGCTCCAAAAATAAGTACGAACAGAGGATGGATGCTAACAATGACCGACACTAAGGCTGCGCCGCCGCCGACAGCCAGCGCGGCCATGAAAAATATATAACCTCCTACATCGAATAGGTTGGTGGCAGCGAAAATGCCAAGTTGTTTGGTGTTAAGTGTTTTTAGATCTTGAGCTATTAGCTTTCTCCAGGCAGGATTAAGCAGCAATAGAAAGCCACCAAGCGCGTACCCTGAAAAGTTGAAGAGCAGAACGAATTCAAGGTTCTTCATTTTCAGTATTTCGTCGGAAATGATGGTTGATATGGCACCGAAGAATGCGGATACAAATACCATCGCAATATGTCTTTTTTCTCCCAGACCGAGAATCGTTTTTTTTGACATGCAGAGAATTAGAATTCCCCCTGTGATCAGAAAGAAACCGAGTGCCTGCTCGTATGTGGGGAAAGCGTTAAATATCAATATCGAGGCCGCAAGAACAAATAGTGGCTCTGACTGATGGATGGGTATGACTACCGAAACATCCATGTCTTCCAAGGAGTAGCTGTATGCAAAATACTGGAGGAATATCGCAAGCCCAGAAAGTATGTTGAGGCTGGCAAAGAGAATGTCGATTTCTGAAGTGTCGAGAAAAATATATATAAGCGCGGCGAAGAATGTGTTGCCTACGCTGAGAAGGAAAATGAAGGGTATGTAGTTCGAGGTTATATGTTCAATAGCGAATTTGTCCAGTATGTTGGACAGGCTCCACAAGAGTGGAGCCATCAGGGATAAGTATACCCAGTTCATTGATGTCGCTCCAAGATGTCGATAATGGTGCTCTTGCTATGCCGTAGTAAGTCATGAGAAAAGTCGTCAGTATCATGGTCGAAAATGAACGTGTTGTTATAGGTGAACGTTTGGGAGGTTTCATGTGCCAGTATGCTTTCCAGTACAGCGGGAGCTTCTTTTAATCTTGGCTGGTGGCGAAGCTTCAAGATTTTTATTGCATTCCCATAGTGCGCAGCTTCGTCTTTGGCTGCGTTACGTATCCAGGTCGATAGGCATGAAGGCCCCAAGCTGTCAAAAAGCTCAAAGTCTTGCTTGTAGGCTCTTGTGCTTGTTATTTCATCGAATGCAATTGAAAGCAGGATAGTAAACTCATCAGTCAGGAATGCTTCGATGGGATCGAAATCTGGCTTTCTGGATTTTAGTTGGTGTTCAATAAGTTCTTCGCTTTGTCCATAAAGAACGCTGTTTATCTTGCGTAGACCTCGATAATGGTTTTGTTCGTCGAGATGCCAAAGGCATACGAATTCAAGGAATTCATCGCTTAGTTTAAGATCTTTACGTTTCAGGAGATAGATGAGGAAATGCTTTGAGTCGAATTCGGAACTCATGTCGTGCCAGAAATGTTTCTGGCGGTATTTGATATCTTCCTTGTTTCCGATGATGACTTCGGGGGACAGATCTTTCAATAGCTCCACCGAAGACCAGTCATGGCACTTCAGGCCGATAGCCGTCTTTATATAGCTCATGCTTGCGCTCCCTGTATTTATTCAAGAAAGTTTTCAAACTGCCACTGGAGGGAAGTCGAGGGGTAATGGTTTTGCTTGTCGTTGTTTCCTGGTGACCAGTTTGTATATATGCCAACCAAGTCCCCCAAGTAGGGTTGTGCAATGTTGAGTATGAATTGGAAGTCCATTTCCTCTGCTTCCACAATGCCATGCCTGGGGTTCTCTAAGGCCCATATGAGGCCAGCTAATACGCCGGCGGCTACTTGTAAAGTGGTAGCGGAGCTTTTGGGGTTTAAAGCTTGAGCTGTACCGTTTTCAAGGATGGAACCGTACCAGTATGCATTCCTCTCATGTCCCATCAAGAGAACACCGAGATAGTCAGCTCCCTCAAGGATGTCATTGCCGCTTATGACACGCCTTCGCTGTTGTGGTCGCCAGGAGGTTCCACTTAGTTCATGAAGAGAAAGAATGGCATCATTACACGGATGATAAGCATAATTGACAGTTGGCCTATAAGAAACGCTGTCGCCATCATGGATGGTCAAGTAATCCGATAGTGATATGGACTCATTGTGAGTAATGAGAAAACCCAAGCAAGGTCCGGCAGCTGGGGTCCATGTCTTTATACGAACCGATGCACCTGGTCGGGTCAAATAGATTGAACTCTTGCAGCCAGATTCGTGAAAGTGTGCTCCGGTTGGCAGTTTTAGTTCATGAGTTCCCCAGCCTAACTCCGAAGGTTGGCATCCTTCAGCGATAAACCGTCGACTGACCACGTATTGATGAATTCGCCGACTGCCTTCGGTGTTTTAGCTACCTGAGTATCGTGTTCAGCCACATGAATAGTTTTTATTTGCAGGTCGCACGTTAACTGCGCCCATTCTTGGCGTGTGGTTGGCAAATGGTCGCTCGCCCCAGACTGATCATGGCGAATGTTAAGCAGGGCTTGTTTGAAAAAGTGAGATGCCAACCCTGGGTTTGCACCGTGAGCGATAACGGCTGTGGGACCACCTTTGAATTTTTGCTTCAGTGCGAGCATACCTTCTCGCAGGTGATAGTTGGTCCTGTATTTGAAGTCTATATTGTGGTTTGAGTAATGCCCTGCCCACGGCTCAATACAGGTGTCTAGATATTTGGCTCCCCGCTCTTGGCAATAGACGACCAGGTCTAGGCTTGAAACATCGACGGATAGATTTAGCAGGAATGTATTGGCATCTAGGTTGATCAGGATGTGTTTGTAGTTTGCGGGCGTCAGGCGTGTGCGTACAAAGGTCGCGGGAAATACGGTGGATTGGCTGTTATCATTGGTTGAAAGTGGGTCGATGATAGTGAGTGAGGATATCTTGTCGCCTAGTTCGTCAAAGAGCATTGGTAATAGTGTGGCTGCAACCGCTCCGTACCCTACAATGATGAATTTCATCGGATGACTTCCTGTTTTATTTTTTTATTGTTCACTTCTGAATGGAGGTCAGACGTGATCTGCACGTTTGCCGAGGCAAGTTAAAATTATTTGAGATCGTGCTTGATGGAAACATCAGGTATATGGGCGGTCAAGCGGTTTTGCAGTTGAAGCCGAATTTTAAAGGAAGTACTACAGACTTATCCTAATGGCTTGTAGGATATTTCCTATTTAATTCGGATGTTGAAAATAGGCCTTCTGATTGCATATGGATATGCACAAGGGACGGTTTATTCAGGCGATCAGATACTGTGTCTAAATCAGCAAAACTCACCCGTCGCTGTTTTTCCCGAAAGCGGATGATCGGGCTGTTCCAAGGGCGGCACATGGTATGCCGCCGATAGAAGCCTCTTTCATCAACGAGCAGTTGGCCCCTCGATCGTCAACCACGCCTGCCCCAACGGATGGGTACCGGCATCGAAGAAATGCAGCTGCGTCCCCGCCAGATCCCCGAACCGATCGACAAAATGCTGCTTCTGGTTGATCACCGAAGCCTCGCTCAATGGCCGGATCGCAATCGACAAATGCGCCGGCCGGGCCAGCCGAATGGCTTGGAGCAGATGCTGGTCACTGCTGTCCAGGTGCTGGCCGAACAGGCATAGCCCCTGGCTTTCTTGCGCCAGTTGCCCAAGGCACCAGCTCAGGTAGTCCGAGTTGCGGATGGCGCGCAGCTTTTCGTCGCTGCGGTCTTCATTGACGAACAGCGGCACTTCACCGGGAATGTTCACGGCAAAGCCATCGAGCAGTTCGGCGCTGTCGGCGCTGCGTTGGCGGGTGGTGCCGTCGGGCAGCTTGAGCAGGTGCAGGCCGCCATGCAGGTGCAGCACCCGAGTGCCTTCGCTGGCAGTGCGGCGGACGTCGAAGAAGCCTTGCTCGTCGAACAGTTCGGCGAAACCGTGCGAGGCGTGTTGCACGGCCCAAGGCAGGATCAGGTCGTAGTTGCTGGTGTAGACGCTGCGGTATTCGCGCAGAGCCTGGTTGATCGCTGCCAGTGTGGCTGCAGGCATCAGCGGCCATGGCAGGTGCACGCTACGCACGGCGTGGATCAGCGCTTCCTTGATCGAGTAATAGCGGTTCAGCGGCGCGGTAGAATTGATGGCCAGCGCGGCGTTGGTGCGCACGGTGGTGTTGAGGGCGCTGAGCACCGGCTCGAACAGTTCCGTGCCCAGGGACTTGAACAGCGCTTGGTCGCTGACCGCCAGGCCTTTCTTGCGGCCGGCGCGTTGCGCTTGCTCGAACAGCGAGAAGTAGCCGAACGGCTTCCACAGCGCGCGGCTGGCGCCGTTGCCCAGCAGCAGGGCGTTGCTGGGGTGGCGGGCGGCGACTTCTGGCCAGGGGGTGAGGGAGGCGTCGAGTGCGGGCATGCTGGGGTCCGTTGGGTGGAGCGGGAACGGGGGCGACTTTAGCATGTCAGGCAAGGTGTGCGAGGGTTGCTGTCCAGGCAGCGGTGTTGTGTTGTCTCCGGTCCTCCTGAATGCGGCTCGTCAAAAAACGATTCATGCATGTGCTGCTGGCGATGACCAGAATCCCTGTGTGAGAATGATAGGGATTCCTATTAACAGCGCGCATTTGCAATGACATCTTTCCCTACCCCCTGGAGCGGCCCTGCGCCGGCCTTGCAGGCAGTCGTCGATGACTTGCTGGCCCATTACAGTGACTTGCGCCGCTACCTGTGCGGGCGGCTGCGCAACCCGGACGACGCCGCCGACATTGCCCAGTCCAGCTTTGCCCAGGCTTATGCCCATGCCCTCAATGCACCGGTGCTCAATGCCCGGGCTTTGCTGTTCCAGGCTGCGCGCAACCTGTGCATCGACCAGTACCGGCGTCGCGGCACCGAACTGGCGGCGCTGGAGGATTGGCTGGTACGGGTCGATGGGCTGAGCCCCAGCGTCGAGGACATCCTGATCGCCCGTGAGCAGTTGCAGCAATTGATCGTCCTGGTCGAGCGCATGCCGCGCCTGCGCCGCGAGGTGTTCGTGCGAGTGCGCCTGCATGGTCACAGCCACCGCGAAGTGTGCGAGGCCTTGGGGCTGTCGGCCAAGGCGGTGGAGTTGCATATCGCCCGGGCGGTATTCGATTTGTCCGAGTTTCGCCTGGCCAGCCGCCATGGCTGAACCTGCTGCCGCGCGCAAGGTACAGCAAGCCTTGGTCTACCTTGCCGCCATGCATGGCGACGACCCCGCACGTGTGCGTGAAGCCAGTGGCCAGGCGCTGCGCTGGCGACACAAGAGCGACGAGCATGAACGTGCCTGGCAAGAAGCCGAGCAGCGCTGGCAGCTGGTGCACCGCCTGACGCCGCAATTACGCAGTGCCGTGGCGCCGCAACCTTATGACCCGAGCCGCCGGCGCTTGCTGCGCCAGGGCGGTGCGCTGGCGCTGTTACTCGGCGCGGGTGGCTGGCTGGGCTGGATGTTCCAGCGCACGACGCCATTCCAGCAAGATTTGTTGACCGGCCACGGCGAAGCGTCGCATGCGCTCACCCTGCCCGATGGTAGTCAGTTGCTGGCAGCGGCCGAGAGCAACCTGCGCATTCGCTTCGACCATGCTCAGCGCCAGGTGATGCTGTTGCACGGCAATGTCTTTTTCGACGTCGCCCACGAGTGGTGGCGGCCCTTCCTCATCAGTACCCGCAGGGGCAGTGTGCAGGTGTTGGGGACCTCGTTCACCGTCAGTGATCGGGGCGACAGGGTGTTTGTCGCAGTGGCGCGCGGGCGGGTACAAGTGCGTGATTTGCAGGGCGGTGAGCACATCCTGGGCGCTGGCGAGCGTATCTGCATCGATGGCCAGGGGCATCTGGGCAAGCCGCGCAAGGGCGCGCAGTTCGGCCCCGATCTCGAGCATTGGCAACGCGGCTGGTGGTCTTTCACAGATCAGCCGCTCAGTGAGGTGGTGGGCGAACTCAATGCCTACCTGGCCCAGCCTGTAGCGCTTGCACCCGAGATCGCGGAACTGCGCCTGACCGGCAGCTTCCCCAGCGACCGGCCAGAAAAACTGTTGCAGGCGTTGCCGCGCATTCTGCCGGTGCGCCTGGACCTGCAATCGGGCCAGGCGCACTTGCTTGCGCGTTGAAAAAAGTTTTGAGGGGTAAGGCGCCTGAACGGCGTCATCAACGGTGAACCCCACCCGAGCAAGGACCCTTCATGTCGTTCGTCCCTACCCGAATTTCCGCGCCGTTGCGCCATCTGGCCCTGGCCTGCGCATTGGGCAGCCTGCTGTCGCCTGGCATGGTGCTGGCCGACAGCCAGCCACTGGCCCTGGACCTGCCGAGCCAGCCGCTGGAAGCTGCTGTGCACGCGCTGGCCCGCCAGTCTGGCGTAGCCATTGCCGCTGACAGCCGCCTGCTCGCTGGCCGCCACGCGCCCGCGCTGCATGGGCGTTTCAGCGTGCTGCAGGCCTTGCAGCAACTGCTGGTGGGCACCGACCTGGTGGCAGAGGAACAGAACGGCGTGGTGATCTTGCGCAGCATGGCTGAAGAGGGCGCCGTCACCCTTGGCGCCACCAACGTCAACGCCGCCGGCTTCAACAGTGACCTGCCCGAGACTTACAGCGGCGGCCAGGTGGCTCGTGGCGCGCGGCTGGGCATGCTGGGCAACCGCGACATCATGGACACACCGTTCAACATCACCGCCTATACCGCGCAGACCATCGCCAACCAGCAGAGCGGCACAGTGGGCGCGGTGCTGCGCAATGACCCGTCGATCCGCTTCAGCACTGGCGAAGGCCATGCCTACGAGAACTTCATGATCCGCGGCTATGGCCTGGAGTCCTCGGAGTTGGCGGTCAATGGCCTGTACGGCCTGGCGCCCGATGGTCACGTACCCACCGAGTTCCTCGAACGGGTAGAGGTATTGAAAGGGCCGAGCGCGCTGCTCAGTGGCATGGCGCCCAATGGCGGGGTGGGGGGCAATGTCAACCTGGTACCCAAGCGCGCCGGCGATGCCCCGCTCACCCGGTTCACCACCAGCTATGTGTCCGATGGCTATTTCGCTCAGCATATCGATGTGGGGCGGCGTTCGGATGATGGCCGTTTCGGTATTCGCTTCAACGGGGTGTATGGCAGCGGTGATACCGGTGTAGATGAGCAGTCCAAAGACCGTACCCTGGCGTCCTTGGCGCTGGATTACCGCGGCGATGATTTCAAACTCGTGCTGGATGCCTACGAGATCCACGAGAAGCTGGATAACGGCAGCCCGATGATGGCAGGTTTCAGTGAGCTGGGTTACGTGACCAAGGCGCCCAAGCCCGACACCAACATCCTCGAGGGTATTTACGCCAAGCAGGTCAGCAAGGCGGTGATGCTGCATGGCGAGTACCAGCTCAATGACGACTGGACGGCCTTTGCCAGTGTCGGTGGTGCACGCACCTATTACGACGGCTTCCTCAATGGCACGCGCATTCGCGTGCAGGCGGCCGATGGCCGTGCCAAGGGACAGACCTACAACCAGGCCGGCTACACCCATAGCCTGTCGGGCGAGGCGGGGCTGCGGGGCAGCTTCATGACCGGCCCGGTCAGTCACCAACTGGTGTTCAGCAGCTCGCTGCTGCACCAGGACATCGGCCGTGCACCCACGGTCACCGGCCCCACCTATGACACCAACCTCTACCACCCGGTGAAAGGGATCATTGCCGGCGACCATGGCTCGAACGTCAAGACCGGCGACAACACCTTGTCCAGCTTCGCCCTGGCGGACACCCTCGGTTTTCTTGACGAGCGTGTGCTGCTGACCCTCGGCGCCCGTGCCCAGCGGGTGCGGCAGAAGATGAGCAAGCCGTCGGCCTATGACGAGCGCAGACTCACGCCAGCCCTGGGCATCGTGGTCAAGCCCTGGGACGCGCCGGTGTCGTTGTACGCCAACTACATCGAAGGCCTGACCCAAGGCGGTACGGTGACTGAGGTAGGTGCGCTGAACAAGGACGAGCAGTTCGCGCCCTATGTGGCCAAGCAGATGGAGGCCGGCGTGAAGTGGGACCTGGGCACGTTCAGCCATACCCTGGCCGTGTTCCAGATCGAGAAGCCCAGCATGGTCAAGAACACCCGCGGCAGTACGTTCTGGTACACCGACGATGGCGAGCAGCGCAACCGCGGCGTGGAGTGGAACATGTTCGGCGAGGCTGCGCCTGGCGTGCGCCTGCTGGGTGGGGTGACCTACACCCATGCCGAACTGAGCAAGACGGCCAATGGCACCCTGGATGGCAATACCGCCCGAGGCGTGCCGAAGTGGTCGGCCAACCTTGGCGCCGAGTGGGACCTGCCGTGGGTCGACGGGCTGACCCTGACGGCCTTGGGTATCCACAGTAGCTCGCAGTACCTGGATGACGAAAACACCCTGAAGATTCCCCAGTGGACGCGCTATGACCTTGGCGCGCGCTATGCCACGCGGGTGCTGAGCAAGGATGTGACCCTGCGCGCCAGCCTGGAAAACGTGGAGAACCGCGCCTATTGGGCGGGGGTATTCAACCCCGGTTACGCCACGGTCAGTGAACCACGCACCTTGAAACTGTCCGCCAGCGTCGACTTCTGAGGCAAGCATGTACAGGATCCATCACATCGGTTGTGCCTTGCTGCTGGCGTTGGCTTGGGCGAGCACGTCGCAAGCGGCAACGCCGCCTTCCTTGCAGGTGGGGCATCCGGTCCACGGCCAGGCATCCACAGGTAACTCGCCCTGGCAGGTCACCCTGCAGGCGGGCGACCTGGTGCGCGGGCGGGTCGATGGCGACGTCAGCCTGCGTCTGCTGGACCCGCAGGGCAGGCCGTTGCGCCTGCTTGTCGATGGCCAGGACCAGCCGCGCGAGTTCTTTTTCGTCGCTGATGGCACTGGGCGATATGGGCTGCGTGTCGAGGCGCTGGACGGTCGTGCCGGCGCCCGCTTCGGTTTGCGTCTGCACCAGGTGTTGCCGTTGGCACAGCAGCGCCGCAGTCCACCGCGGCTGGCCAGCCCTACGTTGTCAGCGCTGGCCACGCAGTTGGAAAAGAGCGGCGACACCGAGGCTTTCTGGGTTGCACGCACCGCCGAAGGCACACCGCTGGTCGAGCCCTTGCTGGGGAAACCACACCAACGCCTGGTGACCTTTCTGTGGCGCGGTGCGCAACACAACGTGCGAATATTCGGTGCACCGTCCGGGCGCCACGAGGCGCTCGAGCGCCTGGGCAGCAGCGATGTCTGGTACCGCAGCTTCGAGGTCCCGGCCAGCGCACGTCTGAGCTACCAGTTGGCACCGGACGTGCCGGAGTCGGATGACCGCCGTGTGATACTGGCCAGTACACGACGCGACCCGCTCAACCCCGATACTTTCGCCGACAGCAGCGGGGACCCCTGGCTGTCGCGTTCGCGCCTGGAGTTGCCCGATGCGCCGCCGCAGCCTTGGCTGGCAGAGCGCGCGGGCGTGCCACGAGGTACGCTCCAGCGCGAACGCCTGGCCAGTGCCGTGCTAGGCAACGAGCGCGACATCTACCTGTACCGCCCGGCTGGCTGGCGCGCGAATGCGGACGGCCAGGCCCTGCTGGTGCTGTTCGATGCGCATGCCTATACCCGTCAGGTGCCTACGCCGACAATCCTCGACAACCTGATCGCCGATGGCCTGATCCCGCCGACCGCGGCACTGATCATCGCCAACCCCAGCGACCTCAGCCGCCAGCACGAACTGCCGCCCAACCCGCTGTTCGCCCGCTTCATGGCCGAAGAGCTGATGCCGTGGGCGCGCAAGCAGGGCTTGAGTGCGACGGCGGCCAGCACGGTGGTTGCCGGCTCCAGCTATGGCGGGCTGGCTTCGTCTTACCTGGGCCTGATGCATCCGGAACTGTTCGGCAATGTACTGAGCCTTTCGGGGTCGTACTGGTGGGCCGGGGAGGGTGAAGAGCCAGGCTGGCTGATTCGTCAGTACGTCAATGCGCCGCGCCAGCCGTTACGCTTCTATCTGCAGTCCGGGTTGTTCGAAGGGCCGACGATCCTCGATACCAACCGGCACCTGCGCGATGTGTTGCAGGCAAAAGGGTATGCAGTGAAGGCGGTGGAGTACCCGGCGGGGCATGACTACCTGCAATGGCGTGGGTCGTTGCCGTGTGGGCTGATCAGCCTGATTGGGCGGCAGAATCCAGACAGTCTTGCAGGTTGTCGTTGATAGCGATGCATCTTTTGGGGGCAACAGTCTTGTGCTGGTTGTCCTGGCCTCATCGCCGGCAAGCCAGCTCCCACACCGACCGCGCAAGCTGTTCAGATTTTGAGGAAGACAGTTGCTCTCACAAGGACAGCACTAGCCGCAAGCCATGTGCAATTCCTGTGGGAGCTGGCTTGCCGGCGATGAGGCCAGTCCAGGCAATACAAGACAGTTGCTCCCACAGCAGGCATCGGTTTCTAGCTTTGTGCTGGCCTGCGCGCACTATGCTCGCGGTTACGCCACACCCGGTACGCGCGGATTCCTGCCCGCACCGAACCGAACAGCAGTTTTTCTTCCATTTCCCGCGCCATCCCCGAGCGCACCAGCATGCGCAGGAAGGTGCCGCGGGCGCGGGCGATGGCGAAGAAGATACCCTGCGCCGCCAGGGTGTCGCGCACTTCGTGAAGGGCGGCGATACCGCTGACGTCGATGCTGGTTACCGCTTCGGCATCGAACAGCACGGCCTTGGGCTCTGCCTGGCTTTGCACCGCTTCGAGCAGGCGCATCTTGAAGTAGTCGG
Source organism: Pseudomonas sp. 10-1B (assembly GCF_000935045.1). Lineage (GTDB taxonomy): Bacteria > Pseudomonadota > Gammaproteobacteria > Pseudomonadales > Pseudomonadaceae > Aquipseudomonas. The sequence goes on along the minus strand of NZ_JYKS01000023.1, from coordinate 34,009 downwards.
CGTTGAAGAACAGGATCGCGTCGTCGAAGCGGTACACCACCAGGCCTGGTACGGTGCGGGCCTCCTCATGTTTGCGGATGTCCACTTGGCCTTCGGTGCCCGGCAGCCAGCCCAGCACGGCGTCGGTGGGCTGGTAGATGCTGTACAGCAGGCGCAGGATCGCCAGGGTCACGGCAAACACGATACCCGGCAGCACGCCCAGGCCCAGCACGCCAACGGTGGTCAGCAGGCACAGCCAGAACTCGAAGCGGCTCAGGCGGCGGATGCTTCCCAGCGACTTGATGTCGATCAGCCCCCAGCCGGCCATCAGCAGCACCGCGCCCAGCGCCGCTTGCGGGATCCACGCCATCGGCGCGGTGAAGAACAGCAGGATCAGGGCGATGACCAGTGCCGCGATGATGCCCACCAGTTGGCTCTTGCCTCCGACCATGTCGTTGACCGCGGTACGCGAGTCAGCGCCGCTGATGGCAAAGCCCTGGGACACCCCGGCCGCCAGGTTGCTCACGCCCAGGGCGACGAACTCGTGGTTGGCGTTGATCGCATAGCCATGCCGGGCGGCAAAGCTGCGTGCGGTGAGCATGGCGCTGCAGAAGCTGACGGTGGCGATACCCAGGGCATCGCGCAGCAGGCTCTTCATTTCTGCCAGGTTACTGTGCGGCCAGGCCAGTTGCGGGATGCCGGCAGGCACCGGGCCGAGGATGGCGACGCCGAAGCGGTCGAGGCCGAACAGGCCGACCAGCAGCATGAACAGCGCCACTACCATGAGGGCGGCGGGCAGGCGTGGATAGCGCCTTGGCAGCCAGATCAGCAGGCCCAGTGCGGCCAGGCCGATGAGCAGCGTCAGCCAGTGGATTTCGCCCAGGCGCTGGAAGAAGTTGATCAGGCTGAGGATGAAACCGTCGCCTTCGATCTTGAACCCCACCACCTTGGACAACTGCCCGGCAATCAGGCTCAGGCCGATGCCGTTGAGGTAGCCGATCAGGATCGGCCGCGAGAAAAAGCTGGCGATGAACCCGGCCCGGGCCACGCCGGCGGCAATCAGCATTACCCCGACCAGCACGGTGACGATCACCGACAGCTCGGCAATCCGCTGCGGGTCGCCCATGGCCAAGGGCGCCACGGCGCCGGCGATCATTGCGCAGGTGGCCGCATCGGGGCCGACCATCAGTTGGCGCGAGCTGCCGATCAGGGCGTAGACCATCATCGGCAGCACGCAGGCATACAGGCCGTATTGCGGCGGCAAACCGACGATCTGCGCGTAGGCGATGGCGATGGGGATCTGGATCGCCGCTACCGACAGCCCGGCCTGCAGGTCGGCGTGGAACCATTCGCGGCGGTAGTGCAGCAGGTTGGCAAGGCCCGGTAGCCAGCGGGAAAGAAACATGCGTCGTCCTTTCGAAATGTTTCACGAGACCATTGAGCATATCCGCCTCAAGCCGTTTCGCTTGCACGCGCATGCGCCCCTGCGCATTGAAGCGGATCGGCAGGCAAATGGCCATGTGTCGGATCAAGGAGAAGGGGGCAGAAACGAAAAAAGGAGCCGTGGCTCCTTTTGACTGCGATGACGTCGCTGGAACGCCATGCGGAAATGCGGTATGGAGCGGGTAGAGGGAATCGAACCCTCAACTAAAGCTTGGGAAGCTTTCGTTTTGCCACTAAACTATACCCGCGTCTGCGCTGCACTTTTTACCAGAACCCTCCGCGAATTAGAAGCCCACGTTATAAAAAAGCTTGTCGGCGCCCGGTAGCCTGCGGGTATCGGCTACAGGACGCCGAGGCGCTCAGATGGCCAATGCATGCTGCCCCTGTTGTACCGGCTGGTAGCGTTGACGAGGCTCGCGCACGGTCGGCTTGAGAAAGCCGAGCAGGACGCTGCGGGTGTCTTCGCAGGCAGCCTTGTTTTCCATGTCGAGGAAGTGGCCAGCGTCACGGATCACGCTGAACTGGCTCTTGCCCACATGCTTGCTGAACTGCCGGGCGTCTTCGACTGTGGTGTACTCGTCGCGGTCGCCGTTGATGAACAGCACCGGGATGTCGATGTTGCGCGCGCCGTTCAGTGCCCGTTCCAGGTCGTGCTGCAGCACTTCATTGATATGGAAGTGCATCTGCGCGTATTCATGGCTGTCCAGGCTGCTGACGTGCCGGTAGTTGAAGCGTTTGAACAACGATGGCAGGTGCTTGCCGATGGTGTCGTTGACCAGGTTGCCGACCTGGTAGCGATCGCACGCGGCTAGGTACTGGCAGCCACGGTCGAGGTAGTCGCGCATCGGTTCGTTGATCACCGGCGAGAACGAGCTGACAACGGCCTTCTTGACCCGCCACGGCTGGTGCGCCAGCGCCAGCAGCGTACTTGCGCCACCCCACGAGAATGACATCACGTGATCAGCCTGGAAGTGCTCGATCAACTCAAGGAGGATATGCGCCTCGGTCTCCTTGCTGATCAACCGTTCCTGCCGGTTGTGCGGCTTGGATTTGCCGGCATATGGCTGGTCGAACAGTACGACGTTGAATTGCGGGTGCAGGTTACGCACCGTCTGGGCGAACGAGGCCGTGGTGGCCAGCGAGCCATTGATCAGGATGATCGTTTTCTCGGCCGCGTCCGCCCGATAGAACTCCGTGTAAACCCGATACTGACCTTGGATATCAAGTACAGCGATTTCTGGCCTCATGTCATCGACTCCTGGCGCAAAAAGGGTATTCGCGTCACCTAGGGTGCACGTTCTTTATGACAGGTAGGCATTTGCCTGAAGAGAAACCGGGGGCCCTGTGTCGATCCTTGGCACTTGCGTCGACGGTATTGTTTTTGGCGGGCAATTTGCCGTGCCCCAAGGCATCGAGGCCCTGGGTAGCCGGCAAAAAGGTGTCTTCGACTGCGGGCGTGACTTGTTGGTCACATGCAGACTGACGATTTGGATTCAAGCAGCGGGGCGGGGATCGCGCAAGTGCCGTTCGTGGGGAAATGTGACTTTTCTTGCTGAGCGGTCGTATGACGACCCTGTGCAGTCTGTTCCGGCCCTTTCGCGGGCGCGCCCGCTCCCACAGGTTCACCACAGGTCTCAGGGCTGGTGTGATCCCTGTGGGAGCGGGCGTGCCCGCGAAGAGGCCGGAGCAGGCGACCTAGACGGTGGCTACTTCTTCTGCCGTCAGTTCCCGAAACGCTCCCGGCGCCAGCCCCGGGTCCAGCCGGATCGCCCCCATGCTCTCGCGATGCAACCCCACCACCTTGTTGTCGAAATGGCCGAACATGCGCTTGACCTGGTGATAACGCCCTTCGACGATCGCCAGCCGAGCCTGGCGCGGGCCCAATATGTCCAGCCGGGCTGGCTGGGTGGTGAGGTCTTCGAAGGCGAAGTAGAAACCCTCACGAAACTTGGCCACATAGTGCTCGCCAATCTCGTCTTCGGTTTCCACCAGGTAGTGCTTGGGCAACTTGGTCGCCGGCTGGGTCAGGCGTCGCGACCACTGGCCATCGTTGGTCAGGATCATCAAACCGGTGGTGTTGAAGTCCAGGCGCCCGGCAATGTGCAGGTCGTCACGCAACGCGGCGGGCAGCAGGTCAAGCACGGTGCGGTGTTGCGGGTCGTGGGTGGCGCTGACGCAGCCAGGCGGTTTGTGCAGCATCAGGTAACGCGCTGGGCGGCCGGCTTGCAGCAGTTGGTCGTCCAGCTCCACACGGCTGAATTCGCGAACCTCGGCCAGCGGGTCGCTGACCACCTGGCCATCGACCCGCACGCGGCGTTGCGCCAGCATCAGGCGCACTTGCTGGCGGTTGTGGCTGGGCAGGTTGGCGAGGAAACGGTCGAGGCGCATTGCAAACGGTCAGTGGCTAGCAGGTGATTGGAGTTGCGCCTCAACGGCGGCGCAGCGCGGGCACAGGCAGGCTTGGTCGCGCAGCTCGGCGGGCAGGGCCTGGAGCACGGCCGGGTCGATGGTCACGCTGTAGCACCAGCAAGCCTGGGTGGCGCTGCGTGGGTCGGCCAGGCTGCACTGGTTGAGGGCGCCGCAGGCTGGGCAGTGTTGGCTGTCATTCATGGCGGGTTTCACTGCAGACGCGGTTGCGGCCGGCCTGCTTGGCACGATAAAGCGCACGGTCGGCGCGGGTCAGCAGGGTATGCAGGGTATCCCCCGGCTGCAAGCTGCTCAGGCCGATGCTGGTGGTCAGGCGCAACGGTTGGTCATCGTAGCTGAAGGTCAGCTGTTCGGTACGGCGGCGGATTTTCTCTGCCACCTCGATGGCCTGCCGGCCTTCGGCTTCACGCAGTAGCACGATGAATTCCTCGCCGCCCCAGCGGCAGAGTATATCTGACTGGCGCAGGCTGCCCTGCAGCACATTGGCGAATTGGCGCAGCACTTCGTCGCCTGCCAGGTGGCCGTGGGTGTCATTCAGTGCCTTGAAGTGGTCCAGGTCGATCAGCAGCGCCACCAGCGGGCCGCTGTCGCGCTGGGCTTCGTGCAGGGCCTGGGCGGCGAGCAGGTCGAAGCTGCGCCGGTTGGGCAGGCCGGTGAGGCTGTCGAGGGTGGCCAGGGCCTCGGTACTGGCCTGGTGGTGGCGGACCATGGCATGCACCAGCGACAGCACCACCAGGGTGATCATCGCGCAGATCGCCAGGTTCAGGTACAGGGCGTGGCGGATACGGTCGAGGGCGCCGGTTTCGCGCTTGTCCACCAGCAGGTACCAGTTCAGCTCGGGCAGGTGGCGCACGTTGAGGAAGTGGCTGTGGTTGCCGCTGTCACGGTATTCGTGGCTGCCTTCGCCGGGCACCTGCTGTTGGGCCAGCAGGTCGCTCAGCTCGGGGTTGTCGGCGAGTGACTGGCCGACCCGCAAGCCATGCGGGCCACCTTCGGAGCCGGTCAGCAGTACCTTGCCCTTGGCATCGGTGAACAGCACCGCGCGCTGGTAGCGCCGCTGGTACTGGTCGATCAGCCTGACCACCGACGACACGCTCAGCCCCACGCCGGCGGCGCCGATGAAACGGTGCTGGTAATCATGCACCTGGTAGTTGATGAACACGGTCAGGCTGTCCTGGTTGGCCATGTCCAGGTCGACGTTGATCTCGTAGGGGGCCTTGAGGTCGCGCAGGCGGAAGTACCAGGCGTCGCGCCAGGTGCCCGGCTGCACCTGCTTGAGCACCCCCTTGGCCTGGTAGTAGGTGAGGGTGCGGTCGGAAACGAAGAACGAGGTGAAGGTATCCTGCTTGCCCATGACTTCGCCCAGGTAGCGGGTGATGCGCTGGGTGTCCTGCTCCCCGGACAGCACCCAGTCACGCAGGAAGGTGTCCTGGGCCATCATCGAGGCGATCAGCACTGGGCGGATCAGGTCTTTCTGGATTTCCGAGTAGACCGTGTCGGAGGTCAGCGGTAGTTCGGTATTGATGATGCCGTCGCGGATGGCGCTGCGCGAGGCGAAGTAGCCGAGCAGTGAAGTGGCCAGGAAACCGCAGGCCAGCAGCACCAGCAGGGTAAAGATCAGCGAGCGCTGTGAAAACAGAGCGGGGCGTAGAGGCATGATCTTCCCGTGATGTGTGCCGAGCCGCTCATTCTAGTGAGATGACCGAAAAATGACTGCAAGTTTTTCAGGGTTATATCACCTGTATCAAATTGTTGCGTAAATGGCACTGTATCTCGGCGCAATGGTCTTATTCGGTGTCGACGAACGCCTTTCGCCTCGACGCTCGCCAGCGCCGCTGTTCGGGCAGCCAAGCGGTCCAGGAGGCCGCCATGTCCTATCGAATTCTGTTGATCGCCCTGCTGGGGCTGATGACCTCCGCCTGCGCTCCGTACCATGGAAGCGGGGGCTACTACCGCTCGGATTACTACACCAGCGACCGCTATGTGTCGCCGGGTTACTACCGTTATGACCGCTACTACGTCACGCCGCAGCCGCGCTATTACTACCAGCCGGCACCGCGCTACCACCACCCGGCGCCGACGCCGCATTACCGGCCTTATCCGCAGCCGGGGGTGAACCAGGGGCACGCTAATCCGAGGTACGACTATGGCAACCGCCAGCGCTATGACTATGGGCGCGACCGGGACCGCCATGATTATCGCAATGGCAGCCAGCGGTACCAGAATGACCGCTGGCAGTCCAAAGGGCGGGGTGATGGTGACCGGCGCTGGGATGGGCGGCGCGGGCAGGGGCAAGGGGGGAACTGGCAGCGGTAGGTGAATTGAAAGCGGGGGACGCTTTGCGCCCCAATCGCCGGCAAGCCAGCTCCCACATGGACCGCACCAGCCGCAAGCCCTGTGCAGTATCTGTGGGAGCTGGCTTGCCGGCGATGAGGTCAGTGCAGGCAATACAAGACAGTTGCTCCCACATGGACCGCACCAGCCGCAAGCCCTGTGCAGTACCTGTGGGAGCTGGCTTGCCGGCGATTGGGCTGCAAAGCAGCCCCCAGCTTCTCCAGGCTAACCGAGATCCGCCAATGGATGCCTCCCCTCCCATACCTTGGCGAAATGCGCTTCCACCACCGTCACCGGCACCTGCGCCACATCCGGCCAGTGCCAGCGCGGCTGGTTGTCCTTGTCCAGCAGGCGGGCACGCACGCCTTCGCTGAACTCTGGATGGCGGCAGCAGTTCAGGCTCATGCAGTATTCCATCTGGAACACCTGCGCCAACGACAAATACCGCGCCCGGCGGATCTGCTCCCAGACCAGGTGCGCCGTCAGCGGGCAACCTTCATGCAGCCGTTTGCCGGCGTCTGCCAACAGCGGGTCGTCATGGTGTTTCAGCCCTTCCAGCGCGCGCCAGGCCGCCGCAGCATCGGCCACGTCGAGCAGTTGGTCGATCACTTGCCGCCGCGGCAGCCACTGGGCTTCGGGCAATTCTGCGCAGGCGCGGTGTTGCTCGGCCTTGAGCAGGCTGTTCAGTTGCAGGGCGGTCTGCTCCTGCCAGTTCAATTGCAGCAGTTCTTCGATCAGCGCGTCTTGCTGGTACTCGCCCAGGAAGCGGTCGGCCAGGCCCAGGTCAAGGGCGTCGTGGGCGTTGATCGGCGCGCCGGTCAGGCCCAGGAACAACCCCAGCTTGCCCGGCAGGCGGGCCAGGAACCAGCTGGCGCCCACGTCCGGGTACAGGCCAATGCTGATTTCCGGCATGGCCAGCCGGCTGCTGGGCGTGACGATGCGCACATTGGCGCCCTGCAGCAGCCCCATGCCGCCGCCCAACACATGCCCGTGGCCCCAGCACAGCAATGGTTTGGGGTAGGTGTGCAGGGCAAAGTCCAGGCGGTACTCGGCAGCGAAGAAGGTGGCGGCCAGGGGCGGCACGCTGCCTGGGTGGTCGCGGCAAGCTTGCACCAGCGCACGCACATCGCCCCCCGCGCAGAAGGCCTTGGCGCCGTTGCCGCGCAGCAGCACGCAGACGATGCCTGGGTCACGGGCCCAGGCATGCAACTGTTCACCCAGCACCTCGATCATCGGTAGGTTCAGGGCATTGAGCGCCTTGGGCGCATCCAGGGTGGCGATGCCGATGCGGGCGCCATCGGCGCCGGTGAGTACCTCGCAATGAATGGCCATGGACTACCTCGTTCAAGTCATCGCACAAGTATGGCCTGCCTGGCCGATCATGCCGGTCGTCGGTCGGATCGTTTGACAAGCGGGAAGGGCTTACCTAGTGTCGCGCCATTGTTTACGGATGGCCCCATGACTGACGACGACCGCATCAAACTCGAACCCAGCTGGAAAGCCGCACTGCGCGCCGAATTCGACCAGCCCTACATGCATCAGCTACGTGAGTTCCTGCGCAGCGAGTACGCCGCCGGCAAGGAGATCTACCCGCCAGGGCCGCTGATCTTCAATGCGCTCAACTCGACACCGTTGGACCAGGTGAAAGTAGTCATTCTTGGCCAGGACCCATACCACGGTCCGGGCCAGGCCCATGGCTTGTGTTTCTCGGTGCAGCCTGGCGTGGCCACGCCGCCTTCGCTGGTCAATATCTACAAGGAACTGCAGCGCGACCTGAACATCCCGATACCCAACCATGGCTACCTGCAGAGCTGGGCCGAGCAGGGCGTGCTGCTGCTCAACACCACCATGACCGTGGAACGTGCCAATGCCGCGTCGCATGCCAAGAGGGGCTGGGAGTTCTTTACCGACCGGGTCATCCAGGTAGTCAGCGAGCAGTGCCCGAACGTGGTGTTCCTGCTGTGGGGCTCGCATGCGCAGAGCAAGCAGAAGCTGATCGACGGGACCAAGCACCTGGTGCTGAAGTCGGTGCACCCGTCGCCGTTGTCGGCTTACCGGGGGTTCCTGGGCTGTGGGCATTTCAGCCGGGCCAACAGCTTCCTCGAACAGCGGGGGCTGGCACCGATCAACTGGGCGTTGCCGCCGCTGTGATGGCCTGAAAGATCTGGTTGGCTTCTTCGCGGGCTTGCCCGCTCCCACAGGTTTGGCGCAAGCCATGAGGGCGGCGCAGTCCCTGTGGGAGCGGGCAAGCCCGCGAAGCAGGCGACGCGATTATTGAGGGTTCGCGTTCCACACCCGGAACAACGGCTCTGCCAGAAACAGCACGAACAGCAGTCGCATCACCTGCAGCGCGGTCACCAGCGGCACCGAAAGCTGCAGGGTCTCCGCCGTCAGGCTCATCTCGGCAATCCCGCCCGGCATCATCCCCAGGGTCAGCGAACGCAGATCCAGCGAGGTCATCAAGCTCAGCGCCCAGGCGGCACTGCCAGCAATCGCCATGCACAGGGCCGTGGCCAGCAGTGTGCGCCCGAGGAACGATGGGGCGCGGCGGAAGAATGCGCGGTTGAAGTGGCAGGCCAGGCCGCTGCCGATCAGCCATTGGCCGATCTGGCTGGCGCCATTGGGCAGGGCGATCTGCAGGTTACCCGCAAGGCTTACCGTGGCTGCTACCAGCAAAGGCCCGAACAGCCAGGGGTTGGGCTGGCGCAAGCGCTGCCAGAGAAAGCCCACGGCCACCCCCGACGGCACGATCAAGGCCAGCCAGCCCCAGTTCACGCTACCGGCATGGTTCAGCGGCACCCCGTCACCCAGCAAGAACTTGAACAGCGCCGGCACGCACAGCACCACTGCCAGTACGCGCAGGCTCTGCGCCGCCGCCACCTGGCTGAGCACCGCGCCATTGCGCGCGCCAAGGTTGACCATCTCCCCCGAGCCGCCGGGCATGCTGGCGAAGAACGCCGTGGCGCGGTCTTCGCCGGTGCGTCGCAGCAGCCAGACGCTGATTACGCTGGACAGGGTGGTGAACAGCGCACCGCAGAAGATCAGCACGAAATGGCTGGCCACCTGCTCGATCACCGCGGGGGTGAAGTGCAGGCCGATGCCGATGCCGATGATGCATTGCCCGCATTTGCGGCCATTGGGGATTTCCGACAGCTGCCAGGGCGTCAGGCAGCGTACCAGGATGATCGCCAGCAACGAGCCGACCATCCACGGCAAAGGCCAGCCGACCTTGCTGGCGGCAAAACCGCCAACAAGGCCGACCAGCCCGGTCGCGACGAACAGTGGCAGTGCGCGATCAGGCATCGGCCATCGCCCGGCGCTGCAGGCTGCGTTTGCGCCAGATGCGCAGCAGCGGCAGGGTCAGCATGCAGAGGGTCAGCACCCACACCGACAGGCTGATCGGGCTGGACCAGAGGATGCCCAGCTCACCGTTGGAGATCGACAGCGCCCGGCGCAGGTTCTGCTCCATCAGCCCACCGAGGATGAAGCCGAGCAGGATCGGCGACAGCGGGAAGTCCAGCTTGCGCAGGATATAGCCCATGATGCCGATGCCGACCATCAGGAACAGGTCGAAGGTGGTGGCATGCACGGCGTACACGCCGATGGCGGTGATGATGGCGATGACCGGCACCAGCGCCCAGTTCGGCACGGCGAGGATGCGGGTGAAGATGCGGATCATCGGGATGTTGAGGATCACCAGCATGATGTTGGCGACGAACAGCGAAGCGATCAGGCCCCAGACGATGTCTGGCTGCTGTTCGAACAGCAGTGGGCCGGGGGTGATGTTGTACAGGGTCAGTGCGCCAATCATCACCGCAGTGGTGCCGGAGCCAGGTACGCCCAGGGTCAGCATCGGCACCAGGGCGCCGCAGCAGGACGCGCCAATGGCGGTTTCCGGTGCGGCCAGGCCGCGGGCGTCGCCCTTGCCGAACTTACCGCCGGCACCGGCGATGCGCTTCTCGGTCATGTAGGCCACGGCGCTGGCCAGCGTTGCGCCGGCACCCGGCAGCACGCCCATGATGAAGCCCAGCAGGCCGCAGCGAATGTTGACCAGGAACACCGAGGCCGCTTCCTTGAGGTTGAACAGCATGCGCCCGGTGGCCTTGACCGCCTGGTGGCCATGGTGGGTCTTTTCCAGCAGCAGGAGGATTTCGCTGATGGAGAACAGGCCCAGCACCAGCACCACGAACTGGATGCCGTCGGCCAAATGCACGCTGTCGCCGGTGAAACGGTACACGCCACTGTTGGCGTCGATGCCGACCGCCGACAGGAACAGGCCGATCAGCGCGGCAATGAAGGTTTTCAGCGGTTTGTCACCGGCCATGCCGCCCAGGCAGACGATGGCGAACACCATCAGCACGAAGTACTCCGCCGGGCCGAAGGCGATCGCCCATTTCGCCAGCAGCGGGGCGAACAGCACCATGCCGCAGGTGGCGATCAGCGCGCCGATGAACGAACTCCAGGCCGACAGCGACAGGGCCACGCCAGCCAGGCCGTTGCGGGCCATGGGGTAGCCGTCGAGGGTGGTCATCACGGTCGAGGCTTCGCCCGGGATGTTCAGCAGGATCGAACTGATACGCCCGCCATACTCGCAGCCCAGGTATACCGCTGCCAGCAGGATCAGCGCCGACTCCGGTGGCAGGCCGAGGGCGAAGGCGATGGGGATAAGCAAGGCCACGCCGTTGATCGGGCCCAGGCCCGGCAGCAAGCCGACCACGGTGCCGATCAGGGTGCCGGAGAGGGCGGTGACCAGGTTGTAGGGGGACAGGGCGACGCCGAAGCCCTGGCCCAGGTAGCTCAAGGTATCCATGTGTCAGTTCTCCAGTACGCTCAGCAGGCCAAGGGGCAGGGGCACGTCCATGACGCGGTCGAACAGCCAGTAGAGGAACAGGCTCATGCCGGCCACCACGATGGCGCTGTGCAGCCAGCGACCGCCGTACAGGCGGGCCATGGGTATGCCGACCAGGATGGCGCTGAGGATGAAGCCCAGGGCTTCGAACGTGCTGGCGAAAACGATCAGCAGGCCGACGCAGGCGGCGATCTTGATCAGGGTTTCGCGGTCCAGTTCCGGCTCGTCGTCCTTGCGCACGATCGGCGTGGGGCGCAGCGCCAGGTACAGCAGGCCCAGGCCCATCAGGCCGAGCATCAGCAGCGGGTAGGCGCGTGGGCCTACCGGTTCATAGGAAAATGCCGCCTGGTAGGGCCAGGCCATCACGGCCAGGGCGGCACACACCGCCAGCAGGGCCAGGGCGAAGATGCGTTGCAGGATCATTGCAGAGTCCTCGTTTGTGGGAGCGGGCGTGCCCGCGAACACCGGCAACGCCGGTGCCAGGCAGCGCGGTGCCTTCTTCGCGGGCATGCCCGCTCCCACAGGGTTCGTGGTGAATCCGACAGGCTTACTGGATCAGGCCAAATTCCTTGGCCAGCGCCTTGTAGTCCGCCACTTGCTTCTTCACATAGCCGTCCAGCTCGTCGCCGGTCATGGCGAACGGGAACAGCTCGCGTTGGTCACGCAGCTGGGCGAAGTCTTCCGAGGCCAGCATCTTGTCGAACGACTGCTTCCACCAGGCGTAGTCCTCGTCGCTCACCTTTGGCCCCAGGTAGAAGCCGCGCACCACTGGCCAGACGATGTCGTAGCCTTGCTCCTTGGCGGTGGGGATGTCTTTCATCTCGGGCTCGTCCAGGCGGTTTTCCGAGAACACTGCGAGGATGCGCATGTTGCCGCTCTGGATATGCGGCATGGAGTCGGAGATGTCGGTAGAGCCAACCTGGATGTGCCCACCCAGCAGCGCCGTGGCAATTTCGCCGCCACCTTCCAGCGCCACGTAACGCAGGTCGCGCGGGTTGATGCCGGCGGCCTTGGCGATCAGGGCGGTCTGCATCCAGTCCTGGCTGCCGACGGTGCCGCCGGAGCCGATCACCACCTTGCTCGGGTCTTTCTTCAGTGCCGCGACCAGGTCGTCGAGGGTCTTGTAGGGCGAATCGCTTTTCACGGCGATGGCGCCGTAGCTGGTGCCGACTGCGGCTAGCCACTTCACCGCGTTCTCGTCGAAGCGGCCGAACTTGCCCTGGGCCAGGTTCAGCAGCGAACCGCTGGACCAGGCCACCAGGGTGCCGGCATCGGCCGGGCGCTGGGCGACCACGGCGTTGTAGGCCACTGCGCCGACACCGCCGGGCATGTAGGTGACGCGCATCGGCTTGCTGAGGATCTTTTCCTGCACGAGGGCGCTTTGCACCAGCTTGCAGGTCAGGTCGAAGCCACCACCGGGCGAGGCGGGGGCGATGCATTCGGGGCGTTTCGGTTCGGCAGCGAGGGCGTTGCCGGCCAACAGCAGGCAGCCGGTAGCGAGGACGAGGCGGCGCAGTGAAAAGGTCATCGTCGATCTCCGTGAGTGTTGTTGTTATCGGTTACTGCTATTGGCTTACCAAAGGGCCACGCTGTAGCTCACCAGCAGCCGCACTTCGTCGGCATCGCGGGTGAAGTTGGAGCGGAAGGTGGCGTTGCGCAAACGCACGGCGACGTTCTTCAACGGGCCGCTTTGTACCACGTACTTCATTTCGGTATCACGCTCCCATTCCTTGCCCTCGCCACCGGCGGCGCGGCTGACGTTGTCGCCACTGATGTAGCGGGTCATGAAGGTCAGGCCGGGGACGCCGAGCGCGGCGAAGTTGTAGTCGTAGCGCGCTTGCCAGGAGCGTTCGTCTCTACCTGCGAAGTCGTTGATCTGGACGAAGTTGACCAGGTATGGGTCGGCGCCATCGATGTACGGGAAGGCGCTGTCGCCGGACAGCTGTTGCCAGGCGGCGCTGACCTTGTGCCCGCCCAGGGCGTAGCTGAGCATGCCGTTGAAGGTGGTGTTGTCGATGTTGCCGGCCTTGGCGGCGCCAGCGTCGTCGCTTACGGCCAGGCGCAGGTCGGCGCCGAAGGTGCCCGGGCCCCACGGCTGAGTGGCGAGCATGCCGATGAAGTGCTGGCGGTAGATATCGTCGAGCTGGGCGAAATGGTAGCTGCCGGTGATGCGATCGGTGAACTGGTAGTCGAGCCCGGCCAGGTCCAGGTTGTCGGCGCTGAACGAGCCACCGAAGCGGCCGTTCTTGTTGTTCAGCGCCAAGTCTTCCCAGTTGGTGTCGTTGCGGTCCTTGGCCTTGTCCAGGCGGCCACCGGTGAACGTCAGGCCCTTGATCTCCTTCGAGGTGAGCAGGCCGCCTTCGAAGGTTTGCGGCAGGATGCGCCCATCGTTGGGTTTCAGGGTGGGCAGTTCTGGGATCAGGGTGCCGATCTTCAGTTCGGTCTGCGACACCTTGACCTTGCCGGTCAGGCCGAGTTTGGAGTACTCGTCCGCCGCCTTGCCATCATCGTGGGTCGGCAGCAGGCCGCTGTCGGTGCGGTCGGGGCTGGAGTCCAGCTTGATGCCGAGCATGCCCAGGGCGTCCAGGCCGAAGCCGACGGTGCCATCGGTGTAGCCCGACTCGAAGTTGAGGATGAAGCCCTGGGCCCATTCGTCGCGCTTGGATTGCTGCGCACTGGTGCCGTCGCGGAAGTCGCGGTTGAAGTACATGTTGCGGGTTTCGAAGGTGGCTGTGCTGTCTTCGAAGAAGGCGGCTTGGCTCATAGGGGCGACACCGGCAAGCGCAAGGGCGCTGGCGATGGCGGAAGGGCGTGCGACAAAGGAACGGGAAGGCGCGAACGCCTGCGGCTGCGATGACAGCATCGTCGATGACTCCGTTTATTGTTCTTATTCGTTACACCTTGCTGGTGCTTTTTTCGGCGCGAAGGGCGACCGTGGTGCGATGCTAGGCAACCAACCTTTCGCTAACCTTTCAGCGTGAAAGGTTTGTTGGCAGGGGCTTCACAGGCCTGCCGACAGCGGTACACTCCGCGCCACTGCCCCACCCGAGCAGGGAGAATCCGATGCGTGTGCTACTGGTCGAAGACCACTTGCAACTGGCCGAAAGCGTGGCCCAGGCCTTGAAAAGCCACGGCCTGACCGTGGATGTGCTGCATGATGGCGTGGCTGCCGACCTGGCCCTGGCCAGTGAGGAATACGCCGTGGCCGTTCTCGATGTCGGCTTGCCGCGAATGGATGGCTTCGAGGTCCTGGCACGCCTGCGCGGCCGTGGCAAAACCTTGCCGGTGCTGATGCTGACCGCGCGCAGCGACGTCAAGGACCGGGTCCACGGCCTGAACCTGGGCGCCGACGACTACCTGGCCAAGCCGTTCGAGCTGACCGAACTGGAAGCGCGGGTCAAGGCCCTACTGCGCCGCAGCGTGCTCGGTGGTGAGCGCCAGCAACGCTGTGGGCCGCTGGTGTACGACCTGGACACCCGGCGCTTCACCCTCGGCGACGACAACCTGACCCTGACCTCGCGTGAGCAAAGCGTGCTGGAGGCGCTGATCGCCCGCCCGGGCCGGGTGATGAGCAAGGAGCAACTGGCCGCCCAGGTGTTCGGCCTGGATGAGGAAGCCAGCTCCGACGCCATCGAAATCTACATCCACCGCCTGCGCAAGAAGCTCGACGGCCACGCGGTGGCCATCGTCACCTTCCGCGGCCTGGGCTATCTGCTCGAGCACCGTGATGCGTGACAATGGCAGCCTGCGCGGGCGCTTGCTGGGCAACCTGGCCTTGTTGCTGGTGGTGCTGATGCTGGCCAGCGGCCTGAGTGCCTACTGGAACGGCCGCGAGGCCGCCGACACCGCCTATGACCGGACCCTGCTGGCCTCGGCACGCACCATTGCCGCAGGCCTGTCCCAGCGCGACGGTTCGCTGAGCGCGGACGTGCCCTACGTGGCCCTGGACACCTTCGCCTACGACAGTGCCGGGCGCATCTACTACCAGGTGCTGGACATCCAGCAGCGGCTGATTTCCGGCTACGAGAACCTGCCACCGCCGCCGCCGGGCACGCCGCGCACCGACGACTACCCAGCATTGGCGCGGTTCTACAACGCCACCTATCTGGGCCAGGACGTGCGTGTGGTGAGCTTGCTGAAGGCGGTGAGCGAGCCGAACATGAACGGCATGGCGGAAATCCGCGTGGCCGAGACCGAGGAAGCACGGGTACGCATGGCCCGTGGGCTGATGGCCGATACCCTGCTGCGCCTGGGAATGCTGGCATTGGGCGCGCTGGTGATGGTGTGGTTTGCCGTGAGTGCCGCGTTGCGGCCGCTGGAGCGTTTGCGCACGGCGGTGGAAGAACGCCAGCCGGACGACCTGCGGGCCTTGCCGGTGGTGCAGGTGCAGCGTGAGCTGAGCCCGCTGGTGCGGGCCTTGAATCACTTCACCGAGCGCTTGCGCGGCCAGTTCGAGCGCCAGGCCCAGTTCATCGCCGATGCCGCCCACGAACTGCGTACGCCGCTGGCGGCCCTGAAGGCACGGGTCGAACTGGGCTTGCGCTCGCCGGAGCCGCAGGAGTGGCGGCAGACTTTGGAGTCTGCGGCCCAGGGCACCGACAGGCTGACCCACTTGGCCAACCAGTTGTTGTCGCTGGCGCGGGTCGAGAACGGCGCACGGGCGATTGCCGAAGGCGGCGCGCAGCGTCTGGACTTGAGCCAGCTGGCCCGCGAGCTGGGTATGGCCATGGCGCCACTGGCGCACAAGCGCGGGGTGGCGCTGGCCCTGGAGGCAGAGGCGCCGGTGTGGCTGAAGGGGGAGCCGACGCTGCTCAACGAGCTTTTGAGCAACCTGGTGGACAATGCCCTGGCGCATACGCCAGCGGGTGGCAATGTGATTTTGCGGGTAGTGGCGCCGGCAGTGCTGGAGGTGGAGGATGACGGGCCAGGGATTCCCGAGGCCGAGCGCGAGCGGGTGTTCGAGCGCTTCTACCGGCGCAGTGCGCAGGGTAGCGGGCTGGGGCTGGCGATCGTTGGCGAGATCTGCCGGGCGCACCTGGCGCAGATCAGCCTGCATGATGGTGACAAGGGTGGGTTGCGGGTGCGGGTGAGTTTCATCGCGGATTGATGGGGTGGCGGTGCTGGCCCTATCGCCGGCAAGCCAGCTCCCACAGGTACTCCACAGACTTCAGCTCTTGTGGTTTACCTGTGGGAGCTGGCTTGCCGGCGATAGGGCCAGTACAGACTGACACCGCTCAGCGCAACATGCTTCGCGCCTCGAGCAATTCATCCACCTCCAGCTCGGTACCGAACGGCAACCCCAGGTGCCGGTACGCCGGCAGTGCCGCCAACGGCCGGTGGCGGCCACGCTGGCTGATGCAACGGGCGATCTGCACGATATCGATATAGTCGATCTTGTCGGTCTGCCGATCCAGGTCCTGAACCTGGCTCGGCAGGTTGACCAACAGCTCCGGAAACTCCCAGGCCTTGAGAATCTTGTCGCCCAGCACCGGCTGGATCTGTTCGATCACGTAATGCAGGCAGATCGGGTCGGACAGCAGTTCGTTGTGCTCTTCGGCATAGATCAGCACCGGCAGTGCGCCGATCTGGTTGACCAGCCCGCCCAGGGTGGCCTGGTCGGGCTTGAGTTGCGTGTAGCGACGGCAGATCTCATAGCTGACGCCCGCCACTTCCAGGCTGTTGGCCCAGATATCGCGTAGCTTCTGCTCTACCGCCGGCGCGCGCGCATGGAAAATCTGCTCGATCACCAGGCCAATGGCCAGGTTGCAGCTGTAGTTGATGCCCAGCCGCGTGATGGCGGTGTGCAGGTCGGTGACCTCCACCGCCGCGCGCAGCAGCGGGCTGTTGACCACCTTGATCAGGCGCGCCGACAGGGCCGCATCGCGACCGATCACCTTGCTCAGGGCCGCTACGCTGATCTCGCTGTCTTCCGCTGCCTCGCGGATGCTCAAGGCAACCTCGGGCAGGGTCGGCAGGACCAGGTCATCCTTTTCGATGGCATCGAGCAACTGTGCTTGAACCATCTCGGCCAGCTTGTTCATGGGCGTGTCTACCGCAGTGGTGGTGCGACCCCGCCACAACGGCGGGGCAGGCTGGTCAACGTTGGATTTCCCGGTCGCGGTCCAGTTCGTAAGGCAGGCTCAGTACCTGCAGGCGCGGGCCTTCCAGGCTGCCCAGGTGCAGGTTGTCGTCTTCGACCGCCTCGGCGCTGAGCACCGCGAGCAGTTCGCAGCCCGCGCCGTTGTTGGCAGCGATGACCACCTCACCGACCGACGAGCCATGGGTGGGCGAGAAAATCTCGGCGCCCGGTGCCGGAATGGCCTGTTGGTCCAGTGCCAGGCGGTACTGGCGGCGTTTGAGCTTGCCCAGGTACTGCATGCGCGCGACGATTTCCTGGCCGGTGTAGCAGCCCTTCTTGAAGCTGACGCCGTCGACGGCCTGCAGGTTGATCATCTGCGGGATGAACAGTTCACGGGTCGGCCCCATGACCTGGCCGATGCCGGCGCGAATCTGCCCCAGCAGCCAGTCGTTGAGGCTGCCTTCGGGCAAGGCGGCGGCCAGGGCCTGGCGCACCTGGTCGGCGTTTTCCGCCGGTACCCACAGCTCCACGCGGCCTGCGGACACGGCAATGGCGATCAGCCCTTCATGGCGCGTGGTGCTGCCGGCTGCTGCGGGCACGCTGAGCCCCAGCGCCTGCAACGCAGCGTCACCGCCCTGCAGGCCGAAGCGTGCCCAGGCGGCGCTGTCATCGGTCAGCGTGGCCTTGGAGAACACGGCGTACTTCTTCAGGTCGGCCAGCTGCGCGTCGAGCAGCTCGCTGGCCATGGCCAGCAGGTAGCCGTTGCCTTCAGGCAGGATGCGGAAGCTCGACTGCATGCGCCCCTTGACCATGCAGCGGGCGCCGAGGCTGGCATGTTCCTGGCTGAGGTAGTTGATGTTGCAGGTCAGCTGGCCTTGCAGGAACTTGCCTGCATCGGAGCCGCGGACGGCGAGGATGCCCTCGTGGGACAGGGGGCAGAAGAAAGCGGAATCGGCCATGGGTCATCGCGGTGGCTAAAGACTGGCGGCCATCATAGAACGCCAGTAACAAAATAGGTAGTTGACTAGACCAACGCCCGGTGTCGCTTCGCTCGCCTGGCTGTATACTGGCGGGCCATTCGAGGAGGGCCCCATGGTCGAACAAACTGAACTCAACCGGCTTTTCTGGCACAGCCGCCGCGGCATGCTGGAACTGGACGTACTGCTGGTGCCTTTCACCCAGGAAGTCTACCCCACCCTCAACGAGACCGACCGCGAACTGTACGTGCGGCTGTTGAGCTGCGAGGATCAGGACATGTTCGGCTGGTTCATGGAGCGCACCGAGTCTGAAGACCCGGAGCTGCAGCGCATGGTCCGTATCATTCTGGACCGTGTCCAGCCCAAGTGAGTGCTTCGAGTGCCGCTGGCAAGGCTCGCGCCTGCTGCTAGCGGCCTACCTGGGGTGCCAGGTACTGGCGTGGCTTGCTGTATGGGCGAGCCCGCTGCCCGGGTGGTTGGCCTTTTCTGTTGTCGCCGCCTGTATTGCCCACGCTGGCTGGGCCATTCCCCGACGTATTCTTCTGACCCATGAGCATGCCGTTGTCGGCTTGCGCCGTGATATGCGCGGCTGGCAGGTGTTCAGCCGTGCCTGTGGCTGGCAGCCGGTGCGGCTAGGCCGGGATAGTGTGGCGTTGCCGGGGCTGGTGGTATTGCGCTTTGTGCGGGCGGGGCGTTGGTTGGGGCAAAGCCAGTGCATACCGCGGGATGCGCTGGGGGCGGATGAGCATCGGCGTTTGCGGGTGCGGCTCAAGTTCAGCCGGCGACGCTGGGCTGAGGTGAGCCGGGCATAGATCAAGACCGGGCTGGCTTCTTCGCGGGCGAGCCCGCGAAGGCCGCGACGCCGGTTTCAGAGCGGACTGAGAATGGTGTCCTTGGCCTCGTCCAGCATCCCTGGGTAATCCAGGGTGTAATGCAAGCCTCGGCTCTCCTTGCGCTGCATCGCCGACAAGATCATCAGCTCGGCCACCTGCGCCAGGTTGCGCAGCTCGATCAGGTCACGGCTGACCTTGTAGTTGCTGTAGAACTCATCAATTTCATCCAGCAGCAAGCGAATGCGGTGCTGGGCCCGCTGCAGGCGCTTGCTGGTGCGCACGATGCCGACATAGTCCCACATGAAACGCCGCAGTTCGTCCCAGTTGTGCGCGATGATCACGTCCTCGTCCGAATCGGTGACCTGGCTGGCGTCCCAGCCGGGCAGGGCCTTGGGCATGGTCACTTCATCCAGGTGCGCCTGGATGTCGGCAGCGGCAGCGCGGCCGTAGACGAAGCATTCCAGCAGCGAGTTGCTGGCCATGCGGTTGGCGCCATGCAGGCCGGTGAAGCTGGTCTCGCCGATGGCGTACAAGCCCGGTACGTCGGTATGCCCGCGGTCGTCGACCATTACCCCGCCGCAGGTATAGTGCGCCGCGGGTACCACCGGGATCGGCTGGCGGGTGATGTCGATGCCAAAGGCCAGGCAGCGCTCGTACACGGTGGGGAAGTGGCTCTTGATGAAATCGGCCGGCTTGTGGGTGATGTCCAGGTACACGCAGTCCACGCCCAGGCGCTTCATCTCATGGTCGATGGCGCGGGCCACGATGTCGCGCGGGGCCAGTTCTTCACGCGGGTCGAAGCGGGGCATGAAGCGTTCGCCATTGGGCAGGCGCAGCAGCGCGCCTTCGCCGCGCAGGGCTTCGGTGATCAGGAAACTCTTGGCCTGCGGGTGGTACAGGCAGGTCGGGTGGAACTGGTTGAATTCCAGATTGGCCACCCGACAGCCGGCCCGCCAGGCCATGGCGATGCCATCGCCGCAGGCACCATCGGGGTTGCTGGTATAGAGATAGACCTTGGCCGCACCGCCAGTGGCCAGCACGGTGAAGCGCGCGCCGAAGGTATCCACCTCGCCGGTGTTGCGGTCTAGCACGTAGGCGCCCAGGCAGCGCTCGCCGGGCAGGCCCAGGCGGCGCTCGGTGATCAGGTCGACCGCCACGCGCTGTTCCAGCAGCTGGATGTTCGGGCGCAGGCGGGCCTGCGCCAGCAGGGTGGTGAAGATAGCCGCACCGGTGGCGTCGGCGGCATGGATGATGCGCCGATGGCTATGGCCACCTTCACGGGTGAGGTGAAACTCGAAGCCGCCGTCGTCGACGCTGTGGTGCTCGTCGCGGGTAAAGGGCACGCCTTGCTCGATCAACCACTGAATGGCTTCGCGGCTATGCTCGACGGTAAAGCGTACCGCCTCTTCATGGCACAGGCCGCCGCCGGCATTGAGGGTGTCCTCGACATGCGACTGCACGGTATCGGTATTGTCCAGCACCGCCGCGACACCACCCTGGGCCCAGAAGGTCGAGCCATTGGCCAGGTCGCCCTTGCTGAGCACGGCGATGCGCAGGTGGCTGGGGAGGTTCAGTGCCAGGCTGAGACCGGCGGCACCGCTGCCGATCACCAGGACATCATGTTGGAATTGTTGGCTCATGTCGGGACACTAGTAATCTTCGGAAAGGGCGCGGCACAATAGTCACGCGCAGATGGCATTGTGAAACTATCGTTAAACTTGGCCAGGTTGCCTTTATAGCAGCCCGAGGTGGCCAATTTCCATGCCACTTGGCCACTTACCGAGGCGCGCGGCAACCTTTGCGGGAACTTTCCGACATGGCCGGAAATCCTATGAAGGCTGCCCGCACGCCACAATTTGCCGCGGCGACGCAGGGCGGCAGGCCTGTCCGGGCTGTCCCTGCGTATTCGAAAACCTGATTATCGACGTAGCCGGCCATGACCGCGCCGCGTCTTCCGTGCAAGCCGACCAAGGGCTGCAGGAAACTTGCTTGGAGGGGAGAACTTTTGCGCAAAGCCCGAGTCTATGGTTGCAAGCCTGAACGATGGCTGTTGCAACGCTCCTTCGAGTTCACTGAGGAGTGTTCATGCTAACCCAGGAAGAGGATCAGCAGCTTGTCGAGCGCGTTCAGCGCGGCGACAGGCGAGCGTTCGATCTGTTGGTGCTGAAGTATCAGCACAAGATTCTCGGGTTGATCGTGCGGTTCGTTCACGACACCCACGAGGCCCAGGATGTGGCACAGGAAGCCTTTATCAAGGCCTACCGTGCGCTTGGCAATTTCCGCGGAGACAGTGCGTTCTATACCTGGCTGTACCGCATCGCCATCAACACGGCGAAGAACTACCTGGTGTCCCGTGGAAGACGGCCGCCAGACAGCGATGTGAGCTCCGAGGATGCGGAGTTTTACGACGGCGATCATGGCCTCAAGGATCTCGAGTCCCCAGAACGCTCGTTGTTGCGGGATGAAATCGAAGGCACTGTCCATCGCACCATCCAGCAACTGCCTGAAGACCTGCGCACGGCCCTGACCCTGCGTGAGTTCGACGGACTGAGTTACGAAGACATTGCCAGTGTCATGCAATGTCCGGTGGGTACCGTGCGCTCTCGAATCTTCCGCGCTCGGGAGGCCATAGACAAAGCCCTGCAGCCCTTGTTGCAGGAAACCTGAGACAGCGGCGACAGCCAAGAGAGGAACCGCCATGAGTCGTGAAGCTTTGCAGGAATCGCTGTCCGCGGTGATGGATAACGAAGCGGACGAACTGGAATTGCGTCGGGTGTTGAACGCCGTCGACGATGCCGAAACCCGTGCCACCTGGTCGCGTTACCAGGTTGCCCGTGCAGCCATGCACAAGGAGCTGCTGCTGCCTAACCTGGATATCGCCTCGGCGGTGTCTGCGGCGCTGGCCGATGAAGCCGTGCCGGCCAAGGTCAAGAAGGGCCCATGGCGTAGCATTGGCCGCCTGGCGGTGGCCGCCTCGGTCACCGTAGCGGTGCTTGCCGGTGTGCGCATGTACAACCAGGACGAGATCACGGGTGCCGAGCTGGCTGCGCAGCAACCTGCCCAACAAGGCCTGAGCGTGCCACAGGCGCAAGGCCCGGCCGTTTTGGCAGGCTATAGTGAGAGCAGTGAGCAACCGACCGGGCCAATGGCCAACGGCGTGCTGCAGAACCAGGCCGGCTGGGATCAGCGTCTGCCAGGCTACCTGCGCCAGCATGCCCAGGAATCCGCGCTCAAGGGCAATGAAACCGCATTGCCATATGCCCGCGCTGCCAGCCTGGAAAACCGTTAAGTAAGGAGGATCATGCGCGCGCTACCTCTCCTGTCGCTGCTGATTGGCAGCTGCATGACGGTGCCAGCATTGGCGGCCAACTCTTCGCCCGAGGCGAGCGAATGGCTGAACAAGCTGGCACAGGCCGAGCAAAAACAGAGCTACCAGGGCTCTTTCGTCTACGAACGCAACGGCAGCTTCTCTTCCCACGATATCTGGCACCGGGTTGAAGGCGACAAGGTCAGCGAGCGGCTGCTGCAGCTCGATGGCACCGCCCAGGAAATCGTGCGCGTGGATGGCAAGGTGGAGTGTGTCAGTGGGGCCTTGGCCAGCGGTGTGACGACGCCGCCGGATACCGCGCCACGTGTGCTTGATCCGCTGAAACTGATGGGCTGGTACGACTTGAGCGTGGCGGGCAAGTCACGGGTCGCCGGGCGCGATGCCGTGATCGTGACCCTCACCCCGCGCGACCAGCACCGCTATGCCTTCGAATTGCATCTGGACCGTACTACCGGCCTGCCGCTGCGCTCGTTGATGCTCAACGACAAGGGGCAGTTGCTGGAGCGCTTCCAGATGACCCGTCTCGATACCGACGAGCTGCCCAGCGACGATGACCTGCGCGCCAGTGCCGCCTGCAAGCCGGTGCAGCATGCCGCGGCCGCCGGCAATGACAGCGTCGCCGGCTGGCGTTCGGACTGGCTGCCGCCTGGGTTCGAGCTGGTCAATAGTTCGGTACGCCGCGATCCGAAGCGTGGCAGCTCGGTCAGCAGCTTGATGTACGATGATGGCCTGGCGCGCTTCTCGGTATTTCTCGAAGCGGTGAAAGATGATGGCGGCACCGATGTGCGCACCCAACTGGGGCCGACTTCGGCGGTTTCGCGTCGCCTGAACACGCCGAAAGGCAAGGTGATGGTCACCGTGGTCGGCGAAATTCCGTTGGGTACTGCAGAACGCGTGGCGTTGTCCATGCGCCCGCAGGATGCCCAGGCACGCCAGTAATGGCGCGCTTTTCCGGGGCATGCTTGTGGGTCTGCCAAGGCGAGCGGACATGCGCCTGAAATGAAATTAAAGCATTGTCATTTGCAATCCATCGGCAAATTTTCTATAGGTCAGGCTTCTTGGAGCCTGGCCTTTCCTGCTTTTTGCGCAGGGGCCTTTCTAAACTACCGCTCGTTGTGACGGGAGCCGTATGTCAACACCACGCTTGAAATCCTACCTATCGATGTTCGCCGCCGTGCTGATGCTCGGCCAGGTGCTCACCGCCCAGGCCGAGGAAGCCCTGCCGGACTTCACCAGCCTGGTCGAGCAGGCCTCGCCGGCCGTGGTCAACATCAGTACCAAGCAGAAGCTGCCGGAGCGCCGCATGGCTGCCGGGCAAATGCCGGACCTGGAAGGCCTGCCGCCGATGTTCCGCGAGTTCTTCGAGCGCAACATGCCGCAGCAGCCGCGCTCGCCGCGCGGTGATCGGCAGCGCGAGGCGCAGTCCTTGGGTTCGGGCTTCATCATTTCCAACGACGGCTACGTGCTGACCAACAACCACGTGGTGGCCGATGCCGATGAGATCATCGTCCGTCTGTCGGACCGCAGCGAACTGCAGGCCAAGCTGGTCGGCACCGACCCACGCACCGACGTGGCCCTGCTCAAGGTCGAGGGCAAGAACCTGCCGACCGTGAAGCTGGGTGATTCCGAGAAGCTCAAGGTGGGCGAGTGGGTACTGGCCATCGGTTCGCCGTTCGGCTTCGACCATTCGGTGACCAAAGGTATCGTCAGCGCCAAGGGCCGTACCCTGCCCAATGACACCTATGTACCGTTCATCCAGACCGACGTGGCCATCAACCCGGGTAACTCCGGCGGCCCGCTGTTCAACATGCAGGGCGAAGTGGTGGGTATCAACTCGCAGATCTTCACCCGGTCCGGCGGTTTCATGGGGCTTTCGTTCGCCATCCCGATCGATGTGGCGATCGATGTCTCCAACCAGTTGAAAAAAGACGGCAAGGTCAGCCGTGGCTGGCTAGGCGTGGTGATCCAGGAGGTCAACAAGGACCTGGCTGAATCCTTCGGCCTGGACAAACCGGCTGGTGCCCTGGTGGCCCAGGTACTGGAAAACGGCCCGGCAGCCAAGGGCGGCCTGCAGGTGGGTGACGTGATCCTGAGCATGAACGGCCAGCCGATCGTCATGTCGGCCGACCTGCCGCACCTGGTCGGTAGCCTGAAGGATGGTGAAAAGGCCAAGCTGGAAATCATTCGCAACGGCAAGCGTCAGAACCTGGACATCAGCGTCGGCGCATTGCCGGACGACGATGCCGATATCGGTACCGGTGCCCAAGGCAGTGCCGAGCGCAGCAGCAACCGCCTGGGCGTATCGGTGGCCGACCTCACCGCCGAGCAGAAGAAATCCCTGGAGCTCAAAGGTGGCGTGGTCATCAAGGAAGTCCAGGATGGCCCGGCTGCGATGATCGGTCTGCGTCCCGGTGACGTCATCAGCCACCTGAACAACCAGGCCATCGGTTCGGCCAAGGAATTCACCGAAATTGCCAAGGAACTGCCGAAGAACCGCTCGGTGTCGATGCGCGTGCTGCGTCAGGGCCGCGCCAGCTTCATTACCTTCAAGCTCGCTGAATAAGCTGGTTGACCGGTAGGAAAAAGGGCAGCTTCGGCTTAATGCCAAGCCAGTTGAGCCTACTGAGGCACATTGGGGCTGCTGCGCAGCCCATCGCCGGCAAGCCAGCTCCCACAGCTGTGGGAGCTGGCTTGCCGGCGATGGGCCGCAAAGCGGCCCCAAATCGCTTGACTGACTGGCATTAAGCCGAAGTTGCCCTTTTTCTTGCAGGAGCGGGCAAGTTCGTCTGTCGAGGAGCATTCATTGAAGGGGGAAACATTTAGCCCGATAGAGGAATCTCCCATATCCCTGCGGCTTGAGGTACAATTCCCGGCTATTTTTCGGCGGGCGTCCGGCTCGCAGCCTTTTCGAGTGTTGACCCGTGAGTGATTTGAGTCATATCCGCAATTTCTCCATCATCGCCCACATCGACCATGGCAAGTCGACGCTGGCCGACCGTTTCATCCAGATGTGCGGTGGCCTGACGGCTCGCGAAATGGAAGCCCAGGTACTGGACTCCATGGACCTGGAGCGCGAACGCGGTATCACCATCAAAGCCCACAGCGTCACGCTTCACTACAAGGCGCAGGATGGCAAGACCTACCAGCTGAACTTCATCGACACCCCCGGCCACGTTGACTTCACCTACGAAGTCTCGCGCTCGCTGGCAGCCTGTGAAGGTGCGTTGCTGGTGGTCGACGCCGGCCAGGGCGTGGAAGCGCAGTCGGTGGCCAACTGCTACACCGCCATCGAGCAGGGCCTGGAGGTCATGCCGGTACTGAACAAGATGGACCTGCCCCAGGCTGACCCGGACCGCGTCAAGGACGAAATCGAGAAGATCATCGGCATCGACGCCACCGACGCGGTGGCGTGCAGCGCCAAGAGCGGCATGGGCGTGGACGAGGTACTCGAGCGCCTGGTGCACTCTATCCCCGCGCCGGAAGGCGAGATCGATGCGCCGCTGCAGGCGCTGATCATCGACTCCTGGTTCGACAACTACCTGGGTGTGGTCTCGCTGGTGCGTGTGCGCCAGGGCCGCGTCAAGAAAGGCGACAAGATTCTGGTCAAGTCCACCGGCAAGGTGCACCTGGTCGACAGCGTCGGTGTGTTCACTCCGAAACACACCCAGACCGCCGATCTGAAGGCCGGTGAAGTAGGCTTCATCATCGCCAGCATCAAGGACATTCACGGGGCCCCGGTGGGTGACACCCTGACCCTGTCCTCGACCCCTGAGGTCGAAGTGCTGCCAGGCTTCAAGAAGATCCAGCCGCAGGTCTACGCCGGCCTGTTCCCGGTCAGTTCCGACGACTTCGAGGACTTCCGCGATGCACTGCAGAAGCTGACCCTGAACGACTCGTCGCTGCAGTACATGCCGGAAAGCTCCGATGCCTTGGGCTTCGGCTTCCGTTGCGGCTTCCTCGGCATGCTGCACATGGAGATCATCCAGGAGCGCCTGGAGCGCGAATACGACCTGGACCTGATCACCACCGCGCCAAGCGTGATCTACGAGCTGGAACTGAAAACCGGCGAGACCATCACCGTCGACAACCCGTCGAAGCTGCCAGACGTCTCGGCGGTCGCCGACTTCCGCGAGCCGATCGTCACCGCCACCATCCTGGTGCCGCAGGAGCACCTGGGCAACGTCATTACCCTGTGCATCGAGAAGCGTGGCGTGCAGCGCGACATGCAGTTCCTCGGCAGCCAGGTGCAGGTGCGCTATGACCTGCCGATGAACGAAGTGGTACTGGACTTCTTCGACCGTCTCAAGTCCACCAGCCGCGGCTATGCTTCGCTGGACTATCATTTCGACCGCTACCAGTCGGCCAACCTGGTCAAGCTGGACGTACTGATCAACGGCGACAAGGTCGATGCCCTGGCACTGATCGTGCACCGCGACAACGCGGCCTACAAAGGCCGTGCGTTGACCGAGAAGATGAAGGAACTGATCCCGCGGCAGATGTTCGACGTGGCGATCCAGGCAGCCATCGGCGGCCAGATCATCGCGCGTACAACCGTCAAGGCGCTCAGAAAGAACGTACTGGCCAAGTGCTACGGTGGTGACGTCAGCCGTAAGAAAAAACTGCTGGAGAAGCAGAAGGCCGGTAAGAAACGCATGAAACAGGTGGGCAACGTGGAAATTCCACAAGAAGCCTTCCTCGCCGTGCTCAGGTTGGATAGCTAGGTCCTATGTCGCTAAATTTCCCGCTGTTGCTAGTCATCGCCGTCTTCGTCTGCGGTCTGCTGGGCTTGATCGACCTGCTGTTCCTGGCCCCGCGCCGGCGCGCGGCAATCGCCAACTACCAGGGCAGCGTCAGCCAGCCCGAGGTAGCGGTGGTCGAGCGCCTGGGCAAGGAGCCGTTGCTGGTCGAGTACGGTAAGTCGTTCTTCCCGGTGCTGTTCATCGTGCTGGTGCTGCGCTCGTTCCTGGTCGAGCCGTTCCAGATCCCTTCGGGGTCGATGAAGCCGACCCTGGAAGTAGGCGACTTCATCCTGGTGAACAAGTTCTCGTACGGCATTCGCCTGCCGGTGATCGACAAGAAGGTCATCGAGGTGGGTGACCCGCAACGCGGTGATGTGATGGTGTTCCGCTACCCGAGCGACCCGAACGTCAACTACATCAAGCGCGTGGTCGGCCTGCCGGGCGACCAGGTCCGCTACACCAGCGACAAGCGGCTGTTCGTCAACGGCCAGCCGATTGCCGAACAACTGGTGGGCACCGAGCCGGGCACCCTGGGCAGCGCCCAGCTGTACAAGGAAAAGCTCGGCGAGGCCGAACACCTGATCCGCAAGGAGATGAGCCGTTATCGCATGCCGCCGGACCAGCAATGGACCGTGCCGGCAGGCCATTACTTCATGATGGGCGACAACCGCGACAACTCCAACGACAGCCGCTACTGGGATGACCCGAACATTCCCAAGGAGCTGCATGGCATGGTTCCGGACCGGAACATCGTCGGCAAGGCCTTCGCGGTGTGGATGAGCTGGCCAGAGCCCAAGCTCAGCCACATGCCCAACCTGTCGCGGGTCGGCCTGATCCATTGATACCCTTCGGCGCTGTCCAGCAGACAGCGCCGAATGCATTTCTGACATAGGCTGTGTTCTCAGGGATCGGGAGATTCGCCGCACATCGCGCGGCGGACCACAGCCAAACAGTCTTTCAGGATGTTGATTTGAACAACGCGTTGAACAATGAACGGGTGGCCCCATGAGTGCTTCCCTTGCCCGTCTGGAGCGAAAGCTCGGTTACACCTTCAAGAACCAGGACCAGATGCTCCTGGCGCTGACTCATCGCAGCTACGCCGGGCGCAACAATGAGCGCCTGGAGTTCCTCGGTGACGCCATTCTCAACTTCGTCGCCGGCGAGGCGCTGTTCGAGCGCTTTCCGCAGGCCCGCGAAGGCCAGCTGTCGCGCCTGCGCGCACGCCTGGTCAAGGGCGAGACCCTGGCCCGTCTGGCTCGTGGTTTCGACCTGGGTGATTACCTGCGCCTGGGTTCGGGTGAGCTCAAGAGTGGCGGCTTCCGCCGCGAGTCGATCCTTGCCGATGCCCTGGAGGCGCTGATTGGCGCCATCTACCTGGACGCCGACATGGAAACGGCCAGGGAACGCGTGCTGGCCTGGCTGGCCGACGAGTTCGAAGGCTTGACCCTGGTCGACACCAACAAGGACCCGAAAACCCGCCTGCAAGAGTTCCTGCAGTCGCGCAGCTGTGAGCTGCCGCGATACGAAGTGGTGGACATCCAGGGTGAACCGCACTGCCGGACTTTCTTCGTCGAATGCGAAGTGGTGCTGCTGAACAACAAGAGCCGTGGCCAGGGCGTTAGCCGGCGTATTGCCGAGCAAGTTGCCGCCGCGTCTGCACTGATCGCCCTGGGCGTGGAGAATGGCAATGACTGATAGCAACCCGACCCGCTGCGGCTACGTGGCCATTGTCGGCCGCCCCAACGTGGGCAAGTCGACCCTGCTCAACCACATCCTCGGGCAGAAGCTGGCGATCACCTCGCGCAAGCCGCAGACCACCCGGCACAACATGCTCGGCATCAAGACCGAGGGTGATGTGCAGGCGATCTATGTCGATACCCCCGGTATGCACAAGGCCAACGACAAGGCCCTGAACCGCTACATGAACCGCAATGCCTCGGCGGCCCTGAAGGACGTCGACGTGGTGATCTTCGTGGTTGACCGCACCAAGTGGACCGACGAGGACCAACTGGTGCTGGAGCGTGTGCAGTACGTGACCGGTCCGCTGATCATCGCGGTCAACAAGACCGACCGCATGGAAGAGAAGGCCGAGCTGATCCCGCACCTGCAGTGGCTGCAGGAACAACTGCCGAACGCCGAGGTGATGCCGATTTCCGCGCAGCAGGGGCACAACCTCGAAGCGCTGGAAGCCCAGATCGCCAAGCACCTGCCGGAGAACGATCACTTCTTCCCGGAAGACCAGATCACCGACCGCAGCAGCCGTTTCCTGGCCGCCGAACTGGTGCGTGAGAAGATCATGCGCCAGCTGGGTGCGGAGCTGCCCTACCAGATCACCGTGGAGATCGAGGAATTCAAGCAGCAGGGGCATGTGCTGCACATCCATGCGCTGATCCTGGTCGAACGTGACGGCCAGAAGAAGATCATCATTGGCGACAAGGGCGAGCGCATCAAGCGCATTGGCTCCGAGGCGCGCAAGGACATGGAAGTGCTGTTCGACTCCAAGGTCATGCTCAACCTGTGGGTCAAGGTGAAGGGCGGCTGGTCCGACGACGAGCGCGCCCTGCGTTCGCTGGGCTACGGCGACCTGTAGGCAATACTGTTGGGGCCGCTGTGCGGCCCATCGCCGGCAAGCCAGCTCCCACCCCGACCGCATCGCAGCACCTGTGGGAGCTGGCTTGTCGTGGCGACGAACCGCGACGATGGGCTGCAGAGCAGCCCCAATGTGCAGTTTTCCCAGGCCGCAGGGAGTAAAGTGACCTTTCATGGAACAACCTGTCGGCCAGCCAGCCTACGTGCTGCACAGCCGTGCCTATAAGGAAACCAGCGCGCTGGTGGACTTCTTCACCCCGCAGGGCCGCATGCGCGCGGTGCTGCGCCGCGCGCGCGGCAAGGGTGGCAGCCTGGTGCGGCCGTTCGTGCCGCTGGAGCTTGAGCTGCGCGGACGCGGTGAGCTGAAGAATGTCGGGCGCATGGACAGCGCCGGCATCGCCGCCTGGCTGCATGGCGATGCGCTGTTCAGCGGGCTGTACCTGAATGAGCTGCTGATGCGCCTGCTGCCCGCCGAAGCGCCGTTTCCGGCACTTTTCGAACACTACACCCTGACCTTGCAGGCCCTGGCCGAAGGCCGCCCGCTGGAGCCTTTGCTGCGCTCGTTCGAATGGCGGCTGCTGGACGAGCTCGGTTATGGGTTTTCCTTGAACCACGACGTCAACGACCAACCGATCGCGGCCGAAGGGCTGTACCGCTTGCGCGTGGATGCCGGTCTGGAGCGGGTCGAGCTGGTGCAGCCGGGGCTGTTCCGCGGCACCGAACTGCTGGCCCTGGCCGAAGCCGACTGGGATGCCCCAGGCGCCTTGCTCGCCGCCAAGCGCCTGATGCGCCAGGCACTGGCGGTGCACTTGGGCGCCAAGCCACTGGTCAGCCGGGAACTGTTTCGCAAGCGCTGATCACGACGTATGCTGTGGGGCTCAACCTTCAGGAGAGCCTTTCGTGACTCACAGCAACCGCATGCTTCTCGGCGTAAACATCGACCACGTGGCGACCCTGCGCCAGGCCCGGGGCACGCGTTACCCTGACCCGGTCAAGGCTGCCCTGGATGCCGAGGAAGCAGGCGCCGATGGCATCACCGTGCACCTGCGCGAAGACCGCCGGCACATCCAGGAGCGCGACGTGCTGCTGCTCAAGGATGTACTGCAGACCCGCATGAACTTCGAAATGGGCGTCACCGAAGAGATGATGGCCTTTGCCGAGAAGATTCGCCCGGCGCACATCTGCCTGGTGCCCGAGACTCGTCAGGAGTTGACCACCGAAGGTGGCCTGGATGTGGCAGGGCAGGAGGCACGGATCAAGGCGGCGGTGGAGCGCCTGGCACGTACCGGTGCCGAGGTGTCGCTGTTCATCGATGCCGACGAGCGGCAGATCGAAGCGTCGCACCGGGTGGGGGCGCCGGCCATCGAGCTGCACACCGGCCGTTATGCCGATGCCGAAACCCCGACGGAAGTGGCTGCAGAACTCCAACGTATTGTTGATGGCGTGGCATTTGGCGTGGGCCAGGGGCTGATCGTCAATGCCGGCCATGGTCTGCATTACCACAACGTCGAGGCGGTGGCGGCGATCAAGGGTATCAATGAGCTGAACATTGGCCATGCGCTGGTGGCGCATGCCTTGTTCGTTGGTTTCAAGGCTGCTGTGGCCGAGATGAAGGCCCTGATCGTCGCGGCTTCGCGCTGATCTGTCAGTCGCCTGTACCGGCCTATTCGCGGGTAAACCCGCTCCTACAGGGGTTGTGGTACCTGTGTAGGAGCGGGTTTACCCGCGAAAGGGCCGGTACAGGCGGCCGATCACTCGGCAGGAAACACCAGAGTGAAGCGGGTCGGCCCCAACGGACTGCTGCTCACCTCGACCCGCCCGCCATGCAGTTGCATGATCGACTTGACGATCGCCAACCCCAACCCAGTCCCGCCCTCCAGCCGCGAGCGCCCCGAGCCTTCCCGGTAAAAGCGCTCGAACAAGCGCGGCTGGTGCTCTGCAGGAATACCAGGCCCCTGGTTCGTCACCGATAGCCGTACTTCGCTGGTCGCACGCTCGATGTGCAACTTGACCGACTCACCCTCCGGACTGTGCCGAATGGCATTGCTCAACAGGTTCGATAACGCCCGCTGAAACATCAGCCGGTCACCCAGCGCCGTCCCCCAGCCCTGAACCCGCAGCTCAACCTCTTTCAGCTCGGCACTGCAGGCAAACAGCTCGACAACCCGCCCAGCCTCATCAGCCAGCGCCAAGGGTTTCAGCGCAACCTGGGCCTGTGGCTGGCTGGCCTGGGCGAGAAACAGCATGTCGTTGATGATACGGTTGAGCCGGGTCAGCTCTTCGATGCTGTCTTCCAGCACCTCCCGGTAGTTCGCGTTGTCCCGTTCCCGGGCCAGGGTCACCTGCGCCTTGCCCATCAGGTTGCTCAATGGCGTACGCAGTTCATGGGCCAGATCGTCGGAGAATTGCGACAGTTGACTGACGCCCTGGTCGAGGCGGTCGAGCATCACGTTGATGCTGCTGGCCAGCTCTGCCAGTTCCAGCGGCAGGCCGCTAGCAGGCAGGCGATGTTGCAGGTCCTGGGCCGACACCTGCCCGGCAATGCGCCGGAAGTGTCGCAGCGGCTTCAGGCCGCGCTGCATCAGCCACCAGGCGCCCGCACCAATCAGTACCAACAGCAGCGGCAACGCCAGCAAGGTGGAGTGCAGGTAGGCCTGCAACAGCGCGTTATCGTCAGCGCGGTCGAGCGACATCATCACCTTGACCGGAGTGTTGTCGCGCAGGCGCATCAGCCGGGTCACCGTGAATATCTGCTTGCCGCTGCTGTCGCGCCAGGCATGGAAGGCCAGGCGGGTACCGGTGCGCAGTTCGCCGACCTGCGCCTCCAGGGCTGGCCCGAGGCTGAGCAGGTGCGGGTGACGGCCATCCAGGGCCAGTATGCTGAGGCTGAGGTTGTCATGCCCCATTACCAGGTCGAGCAGTGGATGGGCGCGGCTGCCCAGGTCCTCGCTGCGCAGGTCGACGCGCAGGTTGTGCTCGACCTGCAGCATCTTGCGCGTCAGGTCCTTGCGTGCCCGGCTGTCCAGTTCGTGGCCCAGGGCGAACACGGCCAGGCAGGCCAGCAGCAGCACCAGTGCGGCGCCCATCAGCGTCACGCTCAGGCCCAGCCGCAGCGACAGGCTGGCGTTCTTCAAAAGCGTGCCTCGAGCACGTAGCCGACACCGCGCAGGGTATGGATCAGCTTGTCGTCGAACGGGTGGTCGATCTTCGCCCGCAGGCGCCGGATCGAGACTTCGACCACGTTGGTGTCGCAGTCGAAGTTCATGTCCCATACCAGCGAGATGATTTGCGTACGCGACAGCACTTCGCCAGTCTGGCGCATCAGCAGGTGCAGCAAGGCGAATTCCTTGGCGGTCAGGTCGATCCGCTGCCCGGCGCGGTAGGCGCGGTGGCGGCCGGGGTCCAGCTCCAGGTCGGCGACGCGCAGGGTGCTGGGCTGCAGTTGCTGGTCGTTGCGGCGCAGCAGGCTGCGGATGCGGGCCAGCAGTTCAGGGAACTCGAAGGGCTTGAGCAGGTAGTCATCGGCCCCCAGGTCCAGGCCCTTGACTCGGTCGGCCAGGCGGCCGTGGGCCGTGAGCATCATGATGCGCGTGGCCGATTCGGCGCGCAGCCGCTGCAGCACGCTCCAGCCATCGAGTTCGGGCAGGTTGACGTCGAGGATGACCAGGTCGTAAGGCTGCTGGCGAGCCAGGTGCAGGCCGTCGATGCCGGTGTGGGCGCAGTCGACCACGTAACCGTTCTCGCGCAGGCCCTGTTGCAGGTAGTCGGCGGTACGCAGCTCGTCCTCGATGATCAGTAGGCGCATGGGAGGCTCGGTGTGATGAAAGGAGGCGATTCTCGACCCTGTAGTGACATCAGGGTCAAGGGGCAGGATGTTACGGCATGAGTAAGGGATCGAGGCGCAGATAACGGATTTGTAATCCTGGTGTTATCTGGCTGCCTGTTCTGGCCCTATCGCCGGCAAGCCAGCTCCCACCTCGACCGCGTCGACCTCAAATCCTGTGCAATACCTGTGGTAGCTGGCTTGCCGGCGATGAGGCCAGTCCAGGCAATACAAGACAGTTGCTCCCACAGGATCACCACGGTCTTGAAAATTGTGCGGTACCTGTGGGAGCTGGCTTGCCGGCGATGAGGCCAGTTCAGGCAATACAAGACAGTTGCTCCCACAGGATTGGACTGCCCCCAAGAAGTTGGACAAAAAATCCAACCCTTGGGGGACCTATGGGCAAATACACAGAGCATTTCAAGCTCACAGCCATCTCAGCCTACCTGGATGGCAATAAAGGCTTCCGCAAGGTAGCCCAGCATTTCGGTATCGACTACAGCTTGCTGCGCCGGTGGGTTTCAAGCCATCAGAGCAAATCCAGCTTTTCTCCGCGCTCAAACGGGCAGCGCTATGACGACGATTTCAAGCGGCAGGTGCTGAGCTTCA
>NZ_JYKS01000022.1 GCF_000935045.1 Pseudomonas sp. 10-1B | reverse complement strand
GCCAGCTCCCACAGGTATGGCGCAGGCCTGATCGACAGTGGAGAACCTGTGGCAGCCTGCGCAACCCGGGGTATTACCTGGAACGGCGGATTCCGCAGTGGCTGGTGGAGGGCCAATAAAAACCGCAGTTTTCATTGGCAGTACCGGCCTCATCGCCGGCAAGCCAGCTCCCACAGGTATGGCGCAGGCCTGATCGACAGTGGAGAACCTGTGGGAGCTGGCTTGCCGGCGATGAGGCCAGGCCTGCTTACTCGCCGGTGGCGACACCATGCGCGGGGTTGTTGATCCACTCACTCCACGACCCGGCATACAGCTTGCCCAGCGGGTATCCCGCCAGCGCCAACGCAAACAGGTTGTGGCAAGCCGTGACCCCCGACCCGCAATAAGACACCAACTGCTCCGGCGCGCGCCCGGCCAGCTTCTCGTCAAAGCGCTGTTTGAGCTGATCCGCCGGCAGGAAACGCCCGTCAGCCCCCATGTTATCGGTGAATGCCGCGCTCTGCGCCCCCGGAATATGCCCCGCCACCGGGTCGATCGGTTCCACTTCGCCGCGAAAACGCGGTAAGGCACGCGCATCGATCAAGGTCAGGTCAGCACTACCCAGGCGCTTGGCAAGGTGCTCGGCATCGATCAGCAGCCTGGCGTCCGGCTCACCACTGAAAGTGCCTTCGCGTTTGGCCGGTGGGTCCAGGCTCAGCGGCAGGTGCGCCGCATGCCATGCCTTCAAACCACCGTCGAGAATCGCCACACCACTGCGCTTGCCCAGCCACACCAGCAACCACCAGGCGCGGGCGGCAAAGGCGCCGGGGCCGTCGTCGTAAAGCACCACCTCGCTGTCATCGTCCAGGCCCCACTCACGCAGGCGCTCGACCAGCCGGCGCGCATCGGGCAGTGGATGGCGCCCGGTACGCCCCTTGCTCACCGGCCCGCTAAGGTCGCGCTCCAGGTCGGCGAAATGCGCCCCGGCAATATGCCCCTGGGCATAGCTGCGTTGGCCATAGTCCACATCCTCGAGGGCAAAGCGACAATCGAGAATCACCAACTTGTTGGGTGAATCCAGGCGCTCGGCCAACTGCTGCGGGGTGATCAATTGCGCAAGGGGCATGACAATCTCCTGATCGATGGCACTAGGGCCCCGGGCTACTGCTCCAGGGCCTGGTTGAACGGTACATGGAATTCCTGGCATAGCGCGTCCACCGCGCTGCGGGCGTTGTCGGTCACGAAGCCGAGCTCCAGCACCAGCACCTGATAGACGCCGCGCTTGAAGGCTTCTTCACCCAGATGCGCGGAATGTTCACGCGTGGTACTGAGAAAACGAACCCAGGACGTCAGTACGATCCAGGCATTGATGGTCAGCGATTCGATCTGCGCCGGTGCCATGGCCAGGATGCCTGCCTCGACGAAGCCGCGGTAGATCGCCTGGCCCTGGCGCAGGCAGCGCTCGGAAAAGCGCCGGTAGCGGGCGGCCAGTTCCGGGTCGCTGTCCAGCAAGTGCTCCAGGTCACGGTGCAGGAAGCGGTAGTTCCACATCGCCGCCAGCAAGGCCTTGAGGTAGAAACGCTTGTCCTCCACGGTTGCCACGCGGCCTTGCGGCGGGCGCAGGAAGCTGTCCACCAGTTCTTCGTACTGGCTGAACAACAGGGCGATGATCGCCTGCTTGTTGGGGAAGTGGTAATACAGGTTGCCGGGCGAGATTTCCATGTGCGCGGCAATGTGGTTGGTACTGACGCTACGCTCGCCCTGCTGGTTGAACAGCTCCAGGCTGTTCTGCACGATGCGCTCTCGGGTCTTCATGCGCGGGGCCATGCTCAGCTCCCAGTCTGCGGGCCTTCATAAAGGGTCATCTTACGGCCTATCACCGATGGAATACACCGCTCGACGACGCAGAAAAAAATCGTACCATCGTACAAATTAGAGTATAGACTCTAGAAAATTCCTGCCCGGACTCGAAGCTGCCATGAACTCGCCCAGTGCGTTGCCTCCTGTGCAATCCGACCTCGACCTTGCGGCGACGTTCGCTGCCCAGCGCCAGGCCTTTGCCGGTAATCCCCTGCCACCGGCCGCACAGCGCCGACAATGGCTGAAAAGCCTGCGGGAAGCCTTGCTGGCCGAGCAGGCGGAATTGATCGAGGCCATCGACCAGGACTTTACCGGGCGCAGCGCCGACGAGACCCTGCTGGCCGAGCTGCTGCCGTCGGTGCAAGGCCTGCGCCACGCCGAAAAGCACCTGCAACGCTGGATGCGCGCCAGCCGGCGACAGGTCGGCCTGGCCTTCCAGCCGGCCAGCGCGCAGGTGCGTTATCAACCCTTGGGCGTGGTCGGCATCATCGTGCCGTGGAACTACCCACTGTTCCTCGCCATCGGCCCGCTGACCTGTGCCCTGGCCGCTGGCAACCGGGTCATGCTCAAGCTCAGCGAAGCCACGCCCGCTACCAGCCTGGCGGTGCAGCGAATGCTGGAGCGGATATTTCCCAGCGACCTGGTCAGCGTGGTGCTGGGCGAGGTCGAGGTGGGCCAGGCTTTCGCCCGCCTGCCTTTCGACCACCTGTTGTTCACCGGCGCCACCAGCGTGGGCCGTCAGGTGATGATGGCTGCGGCACACAACCTGACCCCGGTCACCCTGGAGCTGGGAGGCAAGTCACCGGCCATTGTCTCGGCCGACGTACCGCTGGACAGCGCCGCCGAGCGCATCGCCTTCGGCAAGACCCTCAACGCCGGCCAGACCTGCGTCGCCCCCGACTACGTGCTGGTGCCACGCGAGCGGCTGGAGGCCTTCCGCGACGCCTACCAGCGCGCCGTGCACCGCCTGTACCCGCGCATCGCCGACAACCCCGACTACACCGCCATCATCAACCCGCGCCAGCTGCAGCGCCTGCAGCAGCTGCTGGACGATGCCCGGGCCAAAGGTGCCCAGGTACTCGACCTGTACCCTGACGAGCCCCGCCAGGGCCGGCACCTGCCGCCGCACCTGCTGCTGGGGGTGAACGACAGCATGCAGGTGATGCAGGACGAAATCTTCGGCCCGCTGCTGCCGCTGGTGCCTTATGACGGTCTCGACCAGGCGCTGGCCTACATCAACCAGCGCCCGCGCCCATTGGCGCTGTACTACTTCGGTTATGACCGCGCCGGCCAGGAACAGGTGCTGCGCCACACCCACTCCGGTGGTGTGTGCCTGAACGATACCCTGCTGCACGTGGCCCAGGACGACCTGCCCTTCGGCGGTATCGGCCCTTCCGGCATGGGCCATTACCATGGCCATGACGGCTTCCTGACCTTCAGCAAGGCCAAGGCAGTGCTGGCCAAGCAACGCTTCAACGCCGCCCGGCTGATCTACCCGCCGTATGGCAAAGCCTTGCAGCGCCTGGTCTTCAAGCTGTTCATCCGCTGAGAGGGCCGGCTCATGCACCGCCGTGACTTGCTGCGCTTCAGCCTTGGTGCCAGTGTCTTTCTGGCCGGCACCAGCCTGGTCGGTTGCACCCCACAAACAGCCGCGACGGGCTACCAGGCACTGCGCGACAACGACCTGCCGCTGCTGCGCGCGCTGATCCCGGTGGTACTGGCCGGCACGCAGGCCGCCGAGACGCTGGTGCTGCGCAGCCTCGACCACAAGCTGGCGGCCCTGTCACCAGAGATGCTCAAGCTCACCCGCCAGCTGTTCGATGTGCTCAGCCTGCCGCTCACCCGTGGCCCACTGACCGGTGTCTGGGGCGCCTGGGAGCAAGCCAGCCCCACGCAGGTCACGGCCTTCCTGCAGCGTTGGCAAGACAGCTCGCTGAACCTGCTGCGCATGGGCCACGCCTCGTTGCTGCAACTGCTGCAGATGGCCTGGTACGAATGCCCCGAGTCCTGGGCCGCCTGCGGCTACCCGGGGCCACCGAAAATCTGAAAAAACAACAAGAGCATCGCCAATGCCCGTCACCGACCCATTTCGCCAAGGCCTCGAGCGGGGCTGGATCACCCACGACGCTTCGCGTCTGGAGCGCGACCTTGCCCTGGAAGCCGACGTTGCCGTGATCGGCAGCGGTGCCGGCGGCGCTACCAGCGCGCAAATGCTGAGCGCAGCCGGTTTCAAGGTGCTGCTGATCGAAGAAGGCCCGCTGAAGACCAGCAGCGATTTCCACCTGCTGGAAAACCAAGCCTATGCCAGCCTGTACCAGGAGGGCCTGGGGCGCATGAGCAAGGATGGCGCCATCACCATCCTCCAGGGCCGCGCCGTGGGCGGCACCACGCTGGTCAACTGGACCTCGAGCTTTCGCACCCCGCCACAGACCCTGGCGCACTGGGCCTCGGCCCATGGTGTGAGCGGCCTGGGCGAGGATGAACTGCGCCCCTGGTTCGAACGCATCGAGCAGGAACTGGGCATCACCCCCTGGGCCATGCCGCCGAATGCCAACAACGATGTACTACGCCGTGGCTGCGAACAGCTGGGCTATCGCTGGGCGGTGATCCCGCGCAACGTGCGCGGCTGCTGGAACCTGGGCTACTGCGGCATGGGTTGCCCGGTGAATGCCAAGCAGTCGATGCTGGTGACGCGCATTCCGGCCACGCTCGACCAGGGCGGCGAGCTGCTGTACCTGGCCCGGGCCGAACGCTTCACGCACAACGGCGAACGCATCGACCAGCTGACATGCCAAGCCCTGGATGCCCAAGGCATAAACCCTACCGGCAAGCAGGTCAGCGTACGTGCACGCCACTACATACTCGCGGGCGGCGGCATCAACAGCCCCGCGCTGCTGCAGCGCTCTGCCGCGCCCGACCCGCATGGCCGCCTGGGCAAGCGCACCTTCCTGCACCTGGTCAACTTCAGCGCGGCACGCTTCAACGAACGTATCGACCCCTACTACGGCGCCCCGCAGTCGATCTACAGCGACCACTTCCAGTGGCAGGACGGCGCCGACGGCCCGGTTGGCTACAAACTGGAAGTACCACCGCTGCACCCGGCCCTGGCCAGCACCCTGCTGGGCGGGCACGGCCACGAAAATGCCCAGCGCATGGTGGAGCTTCCGCATACCCATGTGATGCTGGCGCTGCTGCGCGACGGTTTTCACCCCGAGAGCCAGGGCGGCGCCGTGGAGCTGCGCGGCGACGGCTCAGCGGTGCTCGATTACCCGGTCACCGACTACCTGCGCGACGGCTTGCGGCGTGCCTACCGCAGCATGGCGCAGATCCAGTTCGCCGCCGGTGCCACCGGGGTAATCCCCGTGCACAGCGATGCCAGCGCCGCATCCAGCCTGGAACAGGCCCTGGCCATGATCGACAATTTGCGCCTGGAGCCCTTCCGCACGCGCCTGGGCAGCGCCCACGTGATGGGTGGCTGCGCCTTTGGCGAAGACCCGCGTCAGGCGGTGTGCGACAGCCTGGGCCGCCATCACCAGCTGGAAAACCTGTCGATCCACGACGGTTCGCTGTTCCCCACCAGCATCGGCGCCAACCCGCAACTGTCGGTGTATGCCATCAGCGCCAAGCTCACCGAGGCGCTGGTCGCCCGCCTGGCACACAGGGCATGACAAGGAATACGCCCCCTGTCTATAGTGCCATCAGCCGGCCGCATGACTTGGCCGGGGCGCCGTCGCTGCGCTACCATCCGACTCCCCAACGCACTCCAGCCAGGATGACGCGATGAACCGAGTGTTGTACCCGGGTACTTTCGACCCCATTACCAAAGGCCATGGCGACCTGGTCGAGCGCGCCTCGCGGCTATTCGACCACGTGATCATCGCGGTGGCGGCCAGCCCCAAGAAAAACCCGCTGTTCCCGCTGGAACAACGGGTGGAGCTCGCCCGTGAGGTCACCAAGCACCTGCCCAATGTCGAAGTCATCGGCTTCTCCTCCCTGTTGGCGCATTTCGCCAAGGAAAAGGGCGCCAACGTCTTCCTGCGCGGCCTGCGTGCGGTGTCCGACTTCGAGTACGAGTTCCAGCTGGCGAACATGAACCGGCAACTGGCCCCCGATGTCGAGAGCCTGTTCCTGACGCCTTCGGAGCGTTATTCGTTCATTTCCTCGACCTTGGTCCGGGAAATTGCCGCGTTGGGCGGTGATATCAGCAAGTTCGTCCACCCGGTGGTGGCCGACGCACTGACCGAACGCTTCA
Organism: Pseudomonas sp. 10-1B; assembly: GCF_000935045.1. Classification (GTDB taxonomy): domain Bacteria; phylum Pseudomonadota; class Gammaproteobacteria; order Pseudomonadales; family Pseudomonadaceae; genus Aquipseudomonas. Next base: position 64,309 of record NZ_JYKS01000022.1, on the reverse strand, counting down.
GGAAGTAAGCCTGACGCCTGATTGTCGCGCCCGCGTGCACTGCGGGCGCGAATGCGGCACAATTGTGCCCACTGCGTTGAACATGCCCGGGCGCTGAGCCCCGGCCGGAGTCCCCATGTCCCTGATCATCACCGACGATTGCATCAACTGCGACGTCTGCGAACCCGAGTGCCCGAACGAGGCCATCTCCCAAGGCGAAGAGATCTACGTGATCGACCCTAACCTGTGCACCCAGTGCGTGGGCCATTACGACGAGCCGCAGTGCCAGCAGGTCTGCCCGGTCGACTGCATCCCGCTGGATGAAGCGCACCCGGAGACTGAAGAGCAGTTGATGGCCAAGTACCGCCGCATTACTGGCAAGGCCTGATATCAGGTCAGCCCTCATCGCCGGCAAGCCAGCTTCACACAGGTACTGCACAGGGCTTGAGGCTGATGCGGTCGAGGTGGGAGCGGCCTTGTGTCGCGAAAGGGCTGCGCAGCAGTCCCGGCAACCTTGCGGGATGGCTGGGATTCTGGGGCCGCTGCGCGCCCCTTTCGCGACACAAGGCCGCTCCCACAAAAGCGGGCTGTGTGGCTAATGCCAGTCAGGCACATTGGGGCTGCTGTGCAGCCCATCGCCGGCAAGCCAGCTCCCACAGGTGCCGCGCAGATCTCAAGCTTTGCGCAGTACCTGTGGGAGCTGGCTTGCCGGCGATAGGGCCCTAAGCTTCAGCGCTGGCAGCGCGGGCAGAACACGCTCGCCCTCTGCCCCAGCTTCACCTCGCGCAGCTCCGTGCCGCACACCTTGCACGGCTGCCCACCGCGCCCGTACACGAACAATTCCTGCTGGAAGTACCCCGGCTGGCCGTCGCCGCCAATGAAGTCGCGCAAGGTGGTGCCGCCCTGCTCGATCGCCGCCGCCAGCACCCGCTTGATCTCGACCGCCAGCTTCAGATACCGCGCCCGTGAAATCCCGCCAGCTGCCCGGCGTGGGTCAATGCCCGCGGCAAACAGCGCCTCGGTGGCGTAGATGTTGCCCACCCCCACCACCACCGCGTTATCCATGATGAACGGCTTGACCGCCATCGAGCGCCCGCGCGACAGTTGAAACAGCCGCTCGCCATCGAACAGGTCGGTCAATGGCTCAGGCCCCAGGCGCAGCAGCAATTCATGGTTGAACGGGTCCAGGCTCCAGAGCATGGCGCCAAAGCGGCGTGGGTCGGTGTAACGCAGCATCAGCCCCGACTCCAGCTCGATATCGACGTGCTCATGCTTGGCCGCCGGCAACCCCAGCTCGACCAGCCGCAGGTTGCCCGACATGCCCAGGTGGCTGATCAGCGTACCGACCTCGGCATTGATCAGCAGGTACTTGGCGCGCCGCTCGACGCTGACGATACGCTGCCCCGACAGGCGCACATCCAGGTCTTCTGGGATCGGCCAGCGCAAGCGCCGGTCACGCACCACCACACGGCTGACCCGCTGGCCTTCCAGATGCGGTGCGATACCGCGCCGGGTGGTTTCTACTTCTGGCAATTCCGGCATGTGTCAGTGCCCGCCCAGCTCGCGAATGTTTTGCTTGAGGTTTTCGAAATCGTATTCCGACAAACCAATGTAATCGAGCACCAGCGGGCCGACCACGTTCCATTCGTGGTCCACGGTCTGGTTGCCCAGCACCCGGTAGGACGCACAGATATGCTCGGCCATCTTCAGCACCGCCAGCAGGTTCTTCAACTGGCTCTGGGTATTGCGTGAGCTTTCGTCGCGGAACACCGCCAGTGCGTTGTGGTGGTTGGCGATGGCCGCACTGAGGTGCTCGGGCAAGCGCCAGGACTTGGCGGTGAAATAGCCCACCACCGAATGGTTGGTGTTGAACGCGCGGTTTTCGCTGTCGACCACGCGGGTTTCCTCGTTGGCCTTGGCGTAGGCCTCTTCCAGCACCTCCATGTAGCTGGGGAAGCGCTTGAGCATCAGCGGCACGCCACAGTCATGGAACAGGCCCAGGGTGTAGGCCTCGTCCGCTGCCTGGACGCCAGTGCGCTTGGCCAGGGTCAGGCAGGTCATCGCCACATCCTGGGCGGTATCCCAGAAGCGGTTGAGGGTGACGATGGTCTCGTCGCTCATCTCGCCCTTGATCGACTGGGCGTTGATCAGGTTGATGATCGAACGGCTGCCCAGCAGGTTCACCGCGCGCTGGATTGAGCCGATCTTGTTGGAAAGGCCGAAATGCGGGGAGTTGACCAGCTTGAGCAAGGCGCCGGAGAGGCCCGGGTCCTGGGAAATCAGCTTGGCGATGGTTTCCAGGTCTGGGTCGGGCATGTACTGCTCGAACTGCAGGTCGACCATGATCTGCGGTTGCGGCGGAATGGTGATGCCTTGCAAGGCTTGCTGGATCTGTTCGGCGCTGAGTTCTTGAGACATACGTGCACACTCGTTTAGGACTGGCGATTTTAACCCTCTGAGGCTCGCCTTGACAGGTGTAGTGCCCAGGAGATCGAGCGCCGCCCGCGCGGCGCATCGCCGGCAAGCCAGCTCCCACATCTGTTTCGGACCAATTTCTCCTGAGGCATGCGCGCGCGGCCCCTTGGCGTCCACCTCGATATCGCGCCGAACAAACAAGGCGGTCGCGCGCGATGGCACAGGCGATACTGGCCCGAAACAGATGTGGGAGCTGGCTTGCCGGCGATGCGCCGCGCGGGCGGCGCTCGATCTCCCAGGCACCACACCTCTAAAGGCGAAAACAGGGCAGACACGCTATAATCCCGCTCTTTTTCCCGGAGCGACGTCATGTCCCTGCCCAGCCTTCGCCTCAAAGCCAATGCCGACCGCCGCTTGCGCGCCGGCCACCTGTGGGTCTACAGCAACGAAGTCGATGTCAGCGCGACCCCACTGCAAGGCTTTCAGGCCGGCCAGCAGGCCATTCTCGAAGCGGCCAACGGCAAGCCGCTGGGCATCGTCGCACTGAGCCCGAACAACCTGATCTGCGCCCGCCTGCTGTCGCGCGACATCAAGCTGCCGCTGGACAAGTCGCTGCTGGTGCACCGCCTGAACGTCGCCCTGTCGCTGCGCGAGCGCCTGTTCGAGCAGCCGTGCTACCGCCTGGTCTACGGCGACTCCGACCTGCTGCCAGGCCTGGTGGTCGACCGTTTCTTCGACATCCTCGTGGTACAACTGGCCTCGGCCACCATGGAAGCGCACAAGGACGACGTGATCGCCGCCCTGGTGCAGGTGCTGAAGCCCAGCGGCATCCTGTTCAAGAACGACTCCGCCGCCCGTGACGCCGAAGGCCTGCAGCGCTACGTCGAGACCGTCTACGGCGAAGTGCCGGACTGGGTACCGCTGGAAGAGAACGGCGTCAAGTTCGAAGCCCCGGTGCGCGAAGGCCAGAAAACCGGCTGGTTCTACGACCACCGCATGAACCGTGCACGCCTGGCCCCCTACGTGAAAGGCAAACGCGTGCTCGACCTGTTCAGCTACATCGGTGGCTGGGGCGTGCAGGCCGGCGCGTTCGGCGCCAGCGAAGTGTTCTGCGTCGATGCCTCGGGCTTCGCCCTGGATGGCGTGGAGCGTAACGCCGCGCTGAACGGCATCAGCGAGAAGCTGACCTGCATCGAAGGCGACGTGTTCGAGGCCCTGCGCGAGCTCAAGGCCGCCGAAGAGCGCTTCGATGTGATCATTGCCGACCCGCCCGCCTTCATCAAGCGCAAGAAAGACCTGAAAAACGGCGAAGCGGCCTACCGCCGCCTGAACGAGCAGGCCATGCGCATGCTGAGCAAGGACGGCATCCTGGTCAGCGCATCGTGCTCGATGCACCTGCCCGAGGACGACCTGCACAACATCCTGCTGACCAGCGCCCGTCACCTGGACCGCAACCTGCAACTGCTCGAGCGCGGCGGCCAGGGCCCGGACCATCCGGTACACCCGGCCATCGCCGAAACCCGCTACATCAAGAGCATCACCTGCCGCCTGCTGCCAAACAGCTGATATCTGCTACAAAGGGCCGCCTGGCGGCCCTTTCCTGCTGCAATCCCCCCGCCAACTGTCCACATGCGCATTCCTTCGCCGCGCCAGCGGTGTAGAATCGGCCTATTCATCGCCAGTCATCCCCGGCGGGTTTATGAGCTCTGGCCAAGCACGCGGCGATCCCGTGGTGTCTTCGGCCTCATCCGCGCCAGTGGCAACCGGCCTGCGGCGCAAAGGACAAGAGAAGCTCACTCCCCTTTATGTGACCTGATTATGCCGCCAGGAGTGTTTCATGCCTGATTATCGTTCCAAGACTTCCACCCAAGGCCGCAACATGGCCGGCGCCCGTGCCCTGTGGCGCGCCACCGGGATGAAGGACGAAGACTTCAAGAAACCGATCATCGCCATCGCCAACTCGTTCACCCAGTTCGTCCCGGGCCACGTGCACCTGAAGGACCTGGGCCAGCTGGTCGCCCGCGAAATCGAACGCGCCGGTGGCGTGGCCAAGGAATTCAACACCATCGCGGTCGATGACGGTATCGCCATGGGCCACGACGGCATGCTGTACTCGCTGCCAAGCCGCGAGATCATCGCCGACGCCGTGGAATACATGGTCAACGCCCACTGCGCCGACGCCATCGTGTGCATCTCCAACTGCGACAAGATCACCCCCGGCATGTTGATGGCCGCCCTGCGCCTGAACATCCCGGTGATCTTCGTCTCCGGCGGCCCGATGGAAGCCGGCAAGACCAAGCTGGCCAGCCACGGCCTGGACCTGGTAGACGCCATGGTCATCGCCGCCGACTCCTCGGCCTCCGACGAAAAAGTCGCCGAATACGAGCGTAGCGCCTGCCCTACCTGTGGCTCGTGCTCCGGCATGTTCACCGCCAACTCGATGAACTGCCTGACCGAAGCCCTGGGCCTGGCCCTGCCGGGCAACGGCTCGACCCTGGCCACCCACGCCGACCGCGAACAGCTGTTCCTCACTGCCGGCCGCACCATCGTCGAGCTGTGCAAACGCTACTATGGCGAGAACGACGAGTCGGTGCTGCCGCGCAGCATCGCCAACTTCAAGGCGTTCGAGAACGCCATGATGCTCGACATCGCCATGGGCGGCTCGACCAATACCATCCTGCACCTGCTGGCCGCTGCCCAGGAAGGCGAGGTGGCGTTCGACCTGCGCGACATCGACCGCCTGTCGCGCAAGGTGCCGCAGCTGTGCAAAGTGGCGCCGAACATCCAGAAGTACCACATGGAAGACGTGCACCGCGCCGGCGGCATCTTCAGCATCCTCGGTTCGCTGGCCCGTGGCGGCCTGCTGCACACCGACCTGCCGACCGTGCACAGCCGCAGCATGGAAGAAGCCATCGCCAAGTGGGACATCACCCAGACCGATGACGAAGCCGTGCACACCTTCTTCAAGGCAGGCCCTGCGGGCATTCCGACGCAGACCGCGTTCAGCCAGTCGACCCGCTGGCCGAGCCTGGACCTGGACCGCGCCGAAGGCTGCATCCGCAGTGTCGAGCACGCCTACTCGCAAGAAGGCGGCCTGGCCGTGCTGTACGGCAACATCGCGCTGGATGGCTGCGTGGTGAAGACCGCCGGTGTCGACGAGTCGATCCTGGTGTTCGAAGGCACCGCGAAGATCTTCGAGAGCCAGGACAGCGCCGTGCGCGGCATCCTCGCCGACGAAGTGAAGGCCGGCGACATCGTGATCATCCGCTACGAAGGCCCGAAAGGCGGCCCGGGCATGCAAGAGATGCTGTACCCGACCTCGTACCTGAAGTCCAAAGGCCTGGGCAAGGCCTGCGCCCTGCTCACCGACGGCCGCTTCTCGGGCGGTACCTCGGGCCTGTCGATCGGCCACGCCTCGCCGGAGGCCGCTGCTGGCGGCGCCATCGGCCTGGTGCGCGACGGCGACAAGGTGCTGATCGACATCCCCAACCGTTCGATCAACCTGCAGGTCAGCGACGAAGAGCTGGCTGCACGCCGTGTCGAGCAAGACAAGAAGGGCTGGAAACCGGCTGAAGTACGCCCACGCAAGGTGACTACCGCGCTGAAGGCCTATGCCCTGCTGGCGACCAGTGCCGACAAGGGTGCCGTGCGTAACAAGGCGATGCTCGAAGGGCTGTAAGGCGCTTTGGGTGTGAAAGAAGAACCGGCGCCCTGAGCGCCGGTTTTTTATGTCCTGTGGTTTATATGCTGCCTGATCCGGCCCTATCGCCGGCAAGCCAGCTCCCACACGAAATACACAGGCCTTCAAAACTGCGGGGTTCCTGTGGGAGCTGGCTTGCCGGCGATAGGGCCAGCGCAGGCGACACAACAACTACTGAATCTGCTCCGGCGTCACGATCACCCAGTTCTTGTCCGCCGTCACCGGCACCCCTTCCCTGGCCTGCGCCGCCGCATTCTTGGCAATCATCCCGTTCAACTGGTCCATGTACTTGGCCTTGCGGTTTATCCACAGGTGGATGCCGCCCTTGCCCACATCCACCCCATGAAACTGCATGTAGCCGTCACTGGTCGGGGTATCGCCGCCCACCAGCACCGGCTTCTTCCATTCATCGATATAGGTCAGGATCGCCGCCTGCTTGCCCGCCATCCAGGTGGCTGGGGTCCACAGGTACGGGGTCAGTTCCAGCCCTTCGTTGGCCTTGGCATCGTAGTCCCCGGCGCTGATCTGCTTGCGCGCGGTGGTCAGCTGGCCGCTGGCGCGGTCCTTGAGCAGCAGGCTCACACCAATCACGTTCTGCGGCTTCACGTTGTAGCCGTACTTGGGGTCCGAGGCGACCATGCGCACCAGCTCTTCGGAGGCAGCAGAAATCACATATACCTCGATGCCGTTCTCCATCAGCTTGTTGTACAGCTCGGCCTGGCCCTTGAACACCTTGGGCGGCTGTACCTCAATGGCCTTGACCTGCTCGCCTTCGTAATAGGTGCTGGGAATCGGCTTGGTCGAAGCCATCAGTTCATCCACCTGCACCTTCAACTCCTTGAGGGTGAAGCCGGAAAACACCTGGGCCACCCACGGGTAGCAGACCATGTCGTCGACTTCGCATAGCCGGTAGTAGTAACTGAACAGGCTTTCCTTGTGCTCGGCGGTGTCCTTGAACGGTATCAGTTTCAACGAAGGGGCGAGCTTGTCGCGGCTAAGCAGCCCTTTGTTTTCCATGAACGGCAGCAAGGCTTCTTCGAGGTCGTAGCGGTAACTGGTGTTGTCCATGTCGAACACCGCGTAGTTACCCTGGTTGGCATTGGCGGCGATCATGCTGTCGAGCTGTTTGGCCGCGTCGGCAGGCCAATGCCTGAGCTCGGTGGCGAAGGTTTCGATACTGAACAGCAGGGACAGGCCGATGGCGGCGGCTTTCACAGCGACTTTCATGTACGAATCTCCTGAAATGACCCAGAAACGCTAGTGCAACAATCCCAGTCGACAAGCCCCGATAACGACCTCCAGGCAGCTGCAAACGCCGCGTTCATTGCAATCCGCGACACTTGGTTATTCCATAAACGACTAAGCAAATTCCATTTAGGTATAAATTCGTTTGTTTTCAGACTGTTAGCATTTCAGTTCGCAATCGCTCACAGAGGCGATGCCAATTCTGCTTTTTCTGCTGGAGCTTCAATGAACCTGCCGCTGTCGCTTAACCTGCTGGCGTTCCTGGCCCTGTTGCTGGGCCTGGCGCAAACCCGCCGCACCGACTGGAGCCTGGCCAAGAAGGTACTGCTGGGCCTGGTGCTGGGCGTGGTCTTCGGCCTGGTCCTGCACACCCTCTATGGCGCTGGCCACCCCGTGCTCAAGGCCACCATCACCTGGCTCGACCTGGTCGGCAACGGCTACGTCGGCCTGTTGCAGATGATCGTCATGCCGCTGATCTTCGCTTCGATCCTCAGTGCCGTGGCGCGCCTGCACAATGCCTCGTCGCTGGGCCGCATCAGCGTGCTGAGTATCGGTACGCTGCTGCTGACCACCGCCATTGCCGCGCTGATCGGCATCGTGCTTACCAACCTGTTCGGCCTCAGCGCCGAGGGCCTGGTGGCCGGCGCCCAGGAAAGCGCACGCATGCAGGTTATCCACAGCGACTACGCGGGCAAGGTCGCCGACCTCAACATCCCGCAGCTGCTGCTGTCGTTCATCCCCAGCAACCCGGTGGGCGACCTGGCGCGGGCCAAGCCGACCTCGATCATCAGCGTGGTGATCTTCGCCGTGTTCATCGGCCTGGCCGCGTTGCAACTTATCAAGGACGATGCCGAGAAAGGTGAGCGTGCGCTGTCGGCCATCGACACCCTGCAGGCCTGGGTGATGCGCCTGGTGCGGGTGGTGATGAAGCTGACCCCGTATGGCGTGCTGGCATTGATGACCAAGGTGGTCGCCAGCTCGAACATGGAAGACATCCTCAAGCTGGGCAGCTTCGTGGTGGTGTCGTACCTGGGCCTGGCGCTGATGTTCGTGGTGCACGGCATCATCCTCGCCGCCAGTGGCGTAAGCCCGCTGCGCTTCTTCCGCAAGGTTTGGCCGGTGCTGACCTTCGCCTTCACCAGCCGCTCCAGTGCCGCCAGTATCCCGCTGAACATCGAAGCGCAAACCCGCCGCCTGGGCGTGCCGCAGTCGATTGCCAGCTTCAGCGCATCGTTCGGCACCACCATTGGCCAGAACGGCTGCGCCGGCCTCTATCCCGCCATGTTGGCAGTGATGGTGGCACCGGCGGTAGGCATCGATACCTTCGACCCGTTGTGGATCGCCACCCTGGTGGCCATCGTCACCCTGAGTTCGGCGGGAGTTGCCGGCGTGGGTGGCGGCGCCACCTTCGCCGCGCTGATTGTGCTGCCGGCCATGGGCTTGCCGGTGGAGCTGGTGGCGTTGCTGATTTCGGTGGAACCGCTGATCGACATGGGCCGTACGGCATTGAACGTGAATGGTTCGATGACCGCAGGCGTGGTGACCAGCCAGTTGTTGAAAGAGACCGACAAGGACGTGCTGGCGGACGATGAGCATGCCGAGCTGAGCCATACCTGACAGATTGCCGGGCCCCTGTGAGAGCAACTGTCTTGCATTGCCTGGACCGGCCTCATCGCCGGCAAGCCAGCTCCCACAAGTACTGCACAGGGCTTGAGACCTATGCGGTCGAGGTGGGAGCAACTGTCTTGCATTGCCTGGACTGGCCTCATCGCCGGCAAGCCAGCTCCCACAAGTACTGCACAGGGCTTGAGACCTATGCGGTCGAGGTGGGAGCAACTGTCTTGTATTGCCTGGACTGGCCTCATCGCCGGCAAGCCAGCTCCCACAGGTACTGCACAGGGCTTGAGGCCCATGCGGTCGAGGTGGGAGCTGGCTTGCCGGCGAAAGGGCTGCAAAGCAGCCCCGACATTCTCAATTCAGTAACTGGCCCGCAAGCTCAACGTCAGGTTCCGCGGCTCACCATAGAAGTTCGAGCCCCAGGCACTATCGACCCGCTCGTAATACTTGCGATCGAACAGGTTGTTCGCCGTCAGCGTCGTCGTCAGATGCTTGTTGAAGCGGTACCCCACCTGCGCCGTCGCCACACTGTAGCCACCCTGCACGAAGTCCACGCCGTTGCGCATGTAATAGGTCTCGCTAACCACCCGTACCCCGCCGCCGACACTGAAGCCCTGCAACGGCCCATCGCTGAACTCGTAACGCGTCCACAGGTTGAAGTTGTGCTTCGGCGTAATGCTGATGCCCTGATAGTTCTCATCGCTCATCGATTTAAGCATAGTGAAAGCGTAACCGGTGCTGATGCTCCAGTTATCGGTCAGGTTGCCCGCCAGCTCGGTTTCCCACCCTTGGCTACGCACCTTGGCCTGCGCTTCGTAGTACGCCGTCTGGCTCACCGACTGCGCACGGTTCTCGTCATAGATGCGGAACAGCGCCACGCTGCCGTTGAGCCGACCATCGAAGAACTCCCGCTTGAGCCCCAACTCATACTGCTTGCCTTTGCGCGGGTCGATCGGCACACCATCGGCATCCACCTCGGTCTGCGGCTTGAAGATACTGGTATAGCTGGCGTAGGCCGACAGCTCAGGGGTGAGCTTGGCGACCAGCGCTGCATAAGGGATGAACTTGCGATCGATGTTGGTATCGGAGCTGTTGAACTGGTTGAAGAACGGGTTGGCGTTGCGCGCCTCGCTATCGAACCAGCTCACCCGGCTGCCCAGAATCACGTCCAGCCAGTCGGTGGCGCTGATCTTGGCCCGGGCGTAAACACCATACTGGTTGGACTTCGACCAGTTGCCGTTGACCATCTCGTATTCCTGCTTGGGAATATCGATGCTGCCCGGGTCAAACACGTTGATGGCGAAATATTCGCCGCCACCGTAGGTGAAGTCCTTGTCCAGATGCTGGTATTCGCCGCCCACCGTGAACTCGTGGGTACGACCGAAAGCCTCTACCGGCAGGGTGACGAAGCTGTCCAGGCCCACTGACTTGATATGCGTGTAGTAGGAATAGGCAAGTGCGTAACTGCCGCCGGTCTCCGGGTCCACCGCATCGTCAGTCCAGGTAAAGTTACGGGTCGGCGTCTCGGCATCGCGGTAGGTCAGCGAAGTCTTGAACTGGCCGCCGTTTTCCAGCGTATGGTCCACTTCGAAGAAGCTTTCCCACAGGCGCTCGTCCAGTTCGTTCCACTTGGCGTCGACGAAGGTCGAGCGGCTGACGTCGAGCAACTTGCCATCGGCATAGGCCGGCAAACCGAAGGCGGGCGTGGAGTTGTTGCGTTGGTAGGTGCCACCGAAAGACAGCGTGGTGGCCGGGGTAATGTCATATTCCAGGCGGCCGTAGATCATCGGCCGCTCATTCTGTGCGTAATCGACGAACGACTGGTTGTTCTCGTAGGCCGTGACGAAACGCCCACGCAGGGTGCCCTGGTCGTTCAGCGGCCCGGTGATGTCGACCGTGGAGTGATAGCGGTCCCAACTGCCCGCCGACAGCTCGCCAGACAAGCCGAATTGCCCCAGCGCCCGCTTGCGCACCAGGTTGATGGTGCCGCCCGGTTCACCCGCCCCCTGATACAAGCCCGACGGGCCACGCAATACCTCGACGCGATCGAACATGGCCAGGTCGAAGCTGGTGGCCATGTCACCCTGCCCCGTGCGCTGCGAAACGCCATCGACCTGTACCTGGTCGACCAGGAAGCCGCGCATGTACACGTCGTTCAGGTTGGAGCCGGTGTTATAGGACTTGATCGTCGCCCCGGTCACCTGGCGCATGGCGTCCTGCAGGCTGTTCATGTTCTGGTCGTCCAGGCGTTGGCGGGTAACCACCGAGACCGACTGGGGAATGTCCTTGAGCTTCTGCTCGCCCTTGCCGATGGTCAGCGCACTGGTGGTGTAGGAACGCGTGCCTTCGGTGGTGGTACCCAATTGTCGGCTGTCGATCTTGATCGCGCCCAGTTGCAGCGAGCTGTCCTCGTCATTGCCGCGCCTCTGCAGGGTGACACTATCGCCGTCGATGTAGCTGGCACTGAGCCCGGTACCCTGCAACAGGCGGCTCAACGCCTGCTCCTGTGGATAACTGCCGCTCACCCCTGGCGAACGCAGGCCCTGGGTGAACTCGCCAGGCACCAGCACTTGAATTCGCGTCACCGCACTGAAGGCAGCCAGGGCCGAGTCCAGCGGCTGGGCCGGAATCTCGAAACGATAGGCTTGAGCCTGGGTCGCGGCACTGGCGTGCAATGGCACGGCCAATGTGCCGCAGGCAAGCGCGATGGCCAGGCCGAGCGCGGTGCGCGTGGCGATGATCTTCATGTGGTGAGGCTCCCCGAATGCGTCCTGATGATCGACGGCGCGGCACTGTCTGAGAGTGCTTATTATTTGCGCCTACCCAATCAAGGACGACGGCCTGGCGGGAAACCCTGAAACTTTTTAAAAATTCTTCGCTCAGCCCTCACGAAGAATCCGCAGGTAAGGCGTGTACTGCTCGGCACGCAGCCCCAAGGTATGGGTCAGCGCCTTGAGCACGGCATCGGGCTTGTCGATTTCGAACACACCAGACACCTTGCGCTGGCGCAGGCCATCGCCCAGCAGCACGGTCTGGCCTGGCCAATAGCGGTTCAACTCGGCGACCACCTCGGCCAGCGGCTGCTGGCTGAACACCAGTTGCCGCTGCCGCCAGGCAAAGGCGCCGGCGGGGTCGAATGGGTGCAGGGCGTCCAGCGAGCCTGCTGCATACTCCACCGCCTGCCCCGGTTCTAGGAATACCCCCAGGCCACTGCCAGCATTGACCTCGACCTTGCCTTGGGCGACTTTGACCCGAGTCTGCCCAGCGTCACTGGCCACGCTGAAACGGGTGCCGACCACCCGCACCCAACCATCACCCGCATTCACCACGAACGGCCGGGCGGGGTCGCGCGCCACGTCGAACCAGGCTTCGCCACGCAATAGCCGGACCCGTCGCTCACCTTGCGCCAGCACGACCTGTATCGCCGTATCGGTGTTCAGTTGCAGCTGCGAGCCGTCGTCGAGCCGGATGCTGCGTGACTCCCCCGTAGCCGTGGCATAGTCGGCGCGCCAACGGTCGATGAAAGGCGTCTGGCCAATCAGCAAGCCAAGCAACAAGGCCGCCGCAACGCCCTGGGCAACCTTGCGCCAGGTTCGCCGGGCAGGCTTGCGCCACTGCTGGCGCTGCTGTTCACGCAGGCGTGCAGCAGGTGCCTGCAAGGCGCCCAGCAACAGGATCACTTCGTCCCAGGCCTGCGCCTGCGCAACCCCTGTGGCCTTCCAGGCAGCGAACGCCGCCTGCTCCTCGGGCGTGACATCGTCGGCCTGCAGACGGTAGTACCAGGCTGTAGCTTCGGCAAATAACTGCTCGCTGTCGGGCGTTTCGCTCATCGGGATATCTGTCGTTCCAGGGTTCATGGCCGCAGCGTCCTCACCTGGCCGGCCAGTTGCCGCTTGATGAAGGCGCGACAGTCGAGCAGTGCCCGGCGCAGCTGGTATTCGACGCTGCGTGGCGTGATGTTCATGCGCTCGCCGATTTCCCGGTAGCTGCAGCCGTCGACATGATAGAGCAGGAAGATATGCCGGGTAGCCTCGGGCAGCGACTCGATCGCCGCCTGCATCAAGGCGTGCTGCTGCTGGTCGAGCAGTTGCTCTTCGACACCGGGGTCGTCGCTGGCCAGATCCTCACTGGGTTCGCCACCGTCCAGGCGCTCGCGCCGAATCATCTGGCGCTGGTGATCGCGTACCAGGTTGCTGGCGATGGTGAAGAGAAAGGCCGGCAGGTTGTCGATCTGCTTGTCGGCAGGCAGCCGCGCCAGGCGCAGGAACGATTCCTGGGTCAGGTCGGCGGCTACCTGGGCATTACCGGTGCGCCGCGCAACAAACGCTTCCAGCGCTTTCTTCTGCTCGGTGAACAGACGAGCGATCTGCTTGTTCCATGAGGACACGGCACGTCTCGGCTCAAGGTCTCGGAGGTGCGCACGCTAGCAGATGATGAGATGTATTCGCAATTGATGCCCGCGCAAGGTGCGACTCGGTGCCAGTCAGTAAAGCCTATAAGGCACATTGGGGCTGCTGTGCAGCCCATCGCCGGCAAGCCAGCTCCCACAGGTACCGTGCAGATCTCAAGCTTTGCACAGTCTCTGTAGGAGCTGGCTTGCCGGCGATGGGCCGCAAAGCGGCCCCCAGAAATCTCAAACCCTGTCCCAAACCTCGAAGTGATACCCAGGCTTGCCTTCTTCAGCCTGTGCCTCGCTCGACACCAGTTTCCACTGCCCCTGATCGAACTCAGGAAACCAGGCATCCCCCGCCGGTGCCAATTCCACCCGCGTCAGGTACATCCGGCTGACCAGCCCCTTCTCCAGCGCCTGCCCATACAACTGCGCCCCGCCAATCAGCATCAGCTCATCGACGCCTTTCTCAAGCGCCCACTGCTCGGCCCGCACCAGCGCCTGTTCCAGGGAGCTAAACACCTCGGCCCCGGCCAGTTCCAGCCCGGCCTGCCGGCTGACCACGATATTCAACCGCCCGGGCAGCGGCCGCCCCAGCGAGTCCCAGGTCTTGCGCCCCATGATGATCGGCTTGCCCAGGGTGGTGGCCTTGAAATACTTGAAGTCCCCCGGCAAATGCCAGGGCATGGAGTTGTCGATGCCGATCACACGGTTCTCGGCGTGAGCCGCGATCAGGCTGAGGGGGAGTGATGTATTCATGCCAGCGAGGATAGCACCGGGCGTGTGGGTTATGCTTCTGCCCTGACCTGTGCAATGGAAGACCTTGTGACTGCACCGACTCCACTGGACAAGCGCTGGCTAACCGAAGCGGTACGCCTGCGCGAAGAACACGCCGGCCTGCTGGAAGATCAGGAAGCCAACCGCCATGCGCGCCAACTCGGCGGCGACCTGGCGATGCGGATCGAAGCTCGGGCGCTGTTCCTGGCCGAACGCGATGGCATCAGCACCGCCCTGCGCCACTGGAAGCAGGGCGCGCGCCTGGCGTTGCTGGCCTTGCTGCTGATGGCCGTGCTCAGCGGTGCAGGCCTGGCGCTGGCCGCCCTCGGCGACGGGCAACGCCCGGTGAATGTGTTCTGGGCGCTGGGCAGCCTGCTCGGGCTGAACCTGCTGATGCTGCTGGGCTGGGCCGTCGGTTTTGCCGTGAGTGGCGAACATGGCGCGGGGCTGGGCCGCCTGTGGCTGTGGCTGAGCGAACGCTTTGCCCGTGACGCCAAGGCCGCGCACCTGGCGCCGGCGCTGCTGGTGCTGCTGCAACGCCAGCGCCTCAACCGCTGGCTGCTCGGCCTGCTGGTGCATGGCCTGTGGCTGCTGGCGATGCTCACGGCCTTGGGCATGCTGCTGACCTTGCTCGCCACCCGTCGCTACGGCTTTGTCTGGGAAACCACGCTGCTCGCCGCCGACCCGTTCATTCACCTCACCCAAGCCTTGGGCGCCCTGCCCTCGTTGCTGGGCTTTGCCGTACCTGACGAAGCCATGATCCGCGCCAGCGGCGACAGCCTGCCGGCTCTGGACCTGGCGCGCCAGGCCTGGGCCAGCTGGCTGCTCGGCGTGGTGCTGGTATATGGCCTGCTGCCACGCCTGCTGCTGGCCGGGCTATGCCTGTGGCGCTGGCGCCAGGGCCGCGAACGCCTGGCGCTGGACCTGAGCCTGCCCGGCTACGCGCAACTGCGCGAAGCGCTGATGCCGCGCAGCGAACGCATCGGCGTGCAGGATGCTGCGCCCGAAGCCTTGCCGCAGTTCGCCGCCGGCCAGCTGGAAAGCGGCAGCAGCGGCGCCCTGCTGGTCGGCCTGGAGCTGGACGACCAGCGCCCCTGGCCGCCGGCCCTACCCAAAAGCGTGACCGATGCCGGCGTACTCGACAGCCGCGAATCGCGTAACCGCCTGCTCGAACAGCTCAGCCGCTTCCCTCCTGCACGCCTGGCCATCGCCTGCGACCCACGGCGTTCGCCCGACCGCGGCAGCCTGGCGTTGCTCGCCGAACTGGCGCGCAATGCCGGCGCAACCCGTATCTGGCTGCTGCAGGCAGCACCGGGCCAGGCCCTCGATGCCCAGCGCCTCGGTGACTGGCACGAAGCCCTCGACCGCCTTGGCCTGGCGCACGCCGACACCTCACCGCTGACCTGGCTGGAGCATGGCCATGACTGAGCCACTGAAACTGGCCGTGGTCGGCCACACCAACGTCGGCAAGACCTCGCTGCTGCGCACCCTGACCCGCGACGTGAGCTTTGGCGAAGTGTCCCACCGCCCCAGCACCACCCGCCATGTGGAAGGCGCGCGCCTGTCGGTGGATGGTGAACCCTTGCTGGAGCTGTACGACACCCCGGGCCTGGAAGACGCCATCGCCCTGCTCGATTACCTCGAGCGGCTGGAGCGCCCGGGCGAACGCCTGGACGGCCCGGCCCGCCTGGAGCGTTTTCTGCAAGGCAGCGAAGCACGCCAGCGTTTCGAGCAGGAGGCCAAGGTGCTGCGCCAGTTGCAGGCCAGCGATGCCGGCCTGTATGTGATCGACGCACGCGAGCCGGTGCTGGCCAAGTACCGCGACGAACTGGAAGTGCTGGCCAGCTGCGGCAAGCCATTGCTGCCAGTGCTGAACTTCGTCGCCAGCCATCAGCACCGCGAACCACAATGGCGTGAAGCCCTTGCCCGGCTTGGCCTTCACGCGTTGGTGCGGTTCGACAGCGTGGCCCCGCCAGAGGACGGCGAGCGCCGTTTGTACGAGAGCCTGGCCCTGCTGCTGGAAGGCGCCCGCCCGGCCCTGCAGCGGCTGATCGACGACCAGCAGGCCCAGCGCCTGGCTCGTCGACACAGCGGCAAGCGCCTGATTGCCGAGTTGCTGCTGGACTGCGCCGCCTGTCGGCGCAGTGTCGAGGCCGAGCCAGCGGCCGAAGCCCGCGCCATCGAGGCCTTGCGACACGACGTGCGTCAACGCGAACAGCGCTGTGTCGAGGCGCTGCTCAAGCTGTATGCCTTCCGCCGCGAGGATGCCCATGCCAGCGACCTGCCCTTGCTGGATGGCCGCTGGGGCGACGACCTGTTCAACCCCGAAACCCTGAAACTGCTGGGCGTGCGCCTGGGCAGCGGGGTAGCGGCCGGGGCTGCGGCAGGTGCCGGGGTCGATCTGCTGGTTGGCGGACTTACCTTAGGTGCAGCGGCGTTGGCCGGGGCGATTGCCGGCGGCGCGCTGCAGACGGCGCGCAACTATGGTTCGCGGTTGATGGGCAAGCTCAAGGGCAAGCGCGAGCTGACCGTGGATGACACCGTATTGCGGCTGCTGGCCTTGCGTCAGCAGCAGTTGATGGTGGCGCTGGATAGCCGCGGACATGCGGCGCAGGACAGCATCAGGCTAGGAGAGCTGGATGAGAAAGCCTGGCGCGAGGGCAAGCTGCCAGAGGCGCTGGTGAAGGCCCGGGCGCATCCGCAGTGGTCGACGCTGAACCCTGGTGCGAAACTGAACCAGGCGGAGCGACAGGAGCAGTTGGAGGCGCTGGTTTCACAGATTTGAGCCAGCAGGCCCGGCCCTATCGCCGGCAAGCCAGCTCCCACAGGAACCCCACAGCCTTCAAGACCTGCGCAGTACCTGTGGGAGATTCTATGGTTTCTGGCAAAGGCACCAGGGTTGCCAGGTGCTCGCCACAGCATCTTTCAGCCCTGATGCGATCCTGTGGGAGCTGGCTTGCCGGCGATAGGGCCGGTGCTGGCAACCAGGATTTCAGAGTAAAGCCAAAGCCTTCTGCTTCAACCCATCCAGGTCAATCAGCGGCACCCCGACCTCCTTGGCCTTCTCATCCCACTCCCGCATGCGCAAGCTCACCTCGAACAGCGGATCCCGCTCGAACGCATCCGCCTCGGCCTCATTCATCATGCCCCCCTGATACCCCAAGGTACGCCGGCTCGCCTCGCTCAAGCGCTGGTAATACCCCGGCTGGCGCAAAGTCAGGTAGCGCTTGGCTTCCACGTGATATTGCACCAGTCGCACCATACGCTCGCCAAAGCCACAGCGGCGCAGGTACTCGGCACCAATGCGCTCATGGCTGACCACCCCGTAGCCGCCCATGCTGGCGTCACCGCCACACAGGTGGCCAATGTCGTGGAAGAACGCTGCCAGCACCACTTCGTCATCGAAGCCTTCGGCCATGGCCAGTTGCGCGGCCTGGGACATGTGTTCGAGCTGGGTGATGGCTTCGCCGATGTAGTCGTCGCTGCCGTGGCGCTCATACAGGGCGAAGGTGCTGTCGATGATCTGGGCTGGGGTAGGCATCGGTATCTTGTCCTGGCTTGATAGCGGCGGTGGCCTCTTCGCGGGCTTGCCCGCTCCCACAGGTACTGCGCAGGTCTTCAACTGCGCGCTATCCCTGTGGGAGCGGGCAAGCCCGCGAAGAGGCCGGTACAGGTTACTGCTGGGCCACCTTCTCCGACTTGCCATCATAGCGCTTGCGCCACTCGGCCAGGATCTGGTCACGGTTCTTCGAAGCCCAGGCAAAGTCGTTCTTGATCAGGCGCTGCTCATAGTCCGCCGGCAGCTCGGTCTGCGGCTTGGCAATGCCCGGCGCGGCCAGCACGGCGAAGTTCTCCTTGTACAGCTCCATGGCCGCCGGGCTGGCCGAGAAATCGGCCAGGCGCTTGGCCGCATCCGCCTTGGGCGAACCCTTGATCACCGCAGTCGCCTCGATCTCCCAACCCAGGCCTTCCTTCGGCAGCACGATGTCCAGCGGTGCACCTTGGCGCTTGAGCTGCACGGCCGGGTACTCGAACGAGATACCAATCGGGAACTCGCCCGCCGCCGCCAGCTTGCACGGTTTGGAGCCAGAATGAACGTACTGGCCGATGTTCTGGTGCAAGGCATCCATGTAGGCCCAGCCCTGCGGCTCGCCATAGGTCTGCAGCCAGGCGCTCACATCCAGGAAGCCGGTGCCGGACGAGGCCGGGTTAGGCATGACGATCTTGCCTTTGTACTCGGGCTTGGTCAGGTCCTGCCAGCTCACTGGCTTGCTCAGGCCCTGTTTCTCGGCCTCGACGGTGTTGAAGCAGATGGTCGCGGCCCACACGTCCATGCCGACCCAGGCCGGCGGGTTGGCAGCATCGCGGTAGTTGCCGGCGATCTTGTCCAGGTCCTTCGGTGCATAGGCTTCGAGCATGCCGTTCTGGTCGAGAATGGCCAGGCTGGAGGCGGCCAGGCCCCACACCGCGTCGGCTTGCGGGCGGTCTTTCTCGGCCAGCAGCTTGGCGGTGATGATGCCGGTGGAATCACGAACCCACTTGATCTCGATGTCCGGGTTGGCCTTCTCGAAGGCCTGCTTGTAGCTCTTCAGTTGCTCCGCTTCCAGGGCGGTGTAGACCGTCAGCTGGGTGCCGGCGGCCGAGGCCTGCAGGCTGAACACGGCGGAAACGGCAGCGGCAAGTGCAAGGTGCTTGTACATGGGTAGGTTCCTTACAGATCAGACGGTCGCGGCGCGTTGGCGCCAGGCTTGGGAGCGGCGCAGCAGGCCGCGTGAGGCTGCGGCCAGCAGCAGTGAAGCGCCGGCACTGGTCAGCAGAATCAGGGTGGACATGGCGGCAGCACCGCCGACGTTGCCGGCGTCGTCCATGTTCAGCACGGCGACGGCAGCCAGGATGGTGTCGGGGCTGTACAGGAAGATCGCCGCCGACACGGTGGTCATTGCCGAAACGAACAGGTAGCGGATGATGTCCAGCAGCGCCGGCAGGCAGATCGGTACGGTCACCCGCAGGAAGTGCTTGTACAGCGGCGCCTTCAGCGACAGCGCGGCAGCCTCGAACTCGCCGTCGAGCTGGCGCAGGGCGGTGGTCGCTGTCATCTGCGCGGTGGTCAGGTAATGAGCGATGGTGCACACCACCAGCAGCCCCATGCCGCCGTAGAACACATGCAAAGGGTTGCCGTTCAGGTTGAAGAAGAAAACGTAGCCCAGGCCCAGCACCAGGCCCGGCACGGCCATGGGGATGAAGCTGAGCAGGCGCAGCACCTGGTTGAGTAGGCGTTGGCCCTGGGTCTTCTCCATCAGGTAAGCGCCGGTGAAGATCACGATACTGCCGATCAGCGCGGTGCCAACGGCCATGGTCACGCTGTTGCGATAGGCCAGCCAGCCGCCACCGGCGGTGTCTTCGAACATGTAGTGGCGCAGCGACAACGACAGGTTGTAGGGCCAGAAGGTAACCAGCGACGAATACACCGCCATGCCGATCACCAGCAGCAACGCCGCGCACACCAGCAGCACGATGGCCAGGAAGCAGGCATCGCGGCGCCGCGATGGCTTGGGCTCGAACACCTGGGCACGGCCGCTCATGGCCTCGCCCTGGCGCCGGCGCAGCCAGGCATCGACGCTGAAACTGAGCAGCGCCGGCACCAGCAGCACCATGCCGATCAGTGCGCCACGGCCAAACTGTTGCTGGCCGACCACCGCCTTGTAGGCCTCCAGGGCCAACACCTGATAGTCGCCACCGACCACCACCGGCACACCGAAGTCGGTGATGGTCAGGGTGAACACCAGGCAGAACGCCGCGAACACCGCCTGGCGCGTGGCCGGCCAGGTGATGCTGGTGAACGCCCGCCAAGGGCCGGCGCCCATGCTGGACGCCGCGTCGAACAGGCGTGCATCGGCCAGCGACAGCGCCGACAGCAGAATCATCAGCGCGTGCGGGAAGGTGTAGATGACCTCGCCCAGCACGATGCCCCAGAAGCCGTAGATGTTGTCGCTGAGCAGCCCGCGCAATAGCCCCTGGTTACCGAATAGGTAGACCAGTGCGATGGCCGGCAGCATCGACGGCGCCAGCAGCGGCAGCAGCGAGATCCCCCGCCACAGGCCCTTGGCCGGAATCAGCGTGCGTTGCAGGGCATAGGCGAACAGGTAGGCCAGGGGCACCACGATGGCCGCAACGGTGAAGGCCACCGACAGGCTGTTGCCCAGCAACCAGTGGAAGTTGTCACTGGCAAACAGTTCACGGGCCGCCAGCAGGCCGCCACCCTGGCCCGCCTCGGCGCTGAAGCCGCGCCAGAAAATCGCCAGCAGCGGCATCAGCACAGCCAGCAGCAGAAGGATCAGCAGCAGGCTCTTGCCGCCGACGACGAATAGCCGGTCACCCATGGCGACGCCTGCACGCGGCGCGGCCTTGGTTTGGGTCTGCGGCAGGGACATTGGCGCGGCCATCTCAGGCAAACACCTGCAGGCTCTGCGGCGGCAGCGCCACCCAGATGTCCTGCGAGCCCAGCTGCGGCATGGCCTCGGGGGCCAGCTCCGCCAGCAGTGCATGGCCTGGCAGGGCCTTGAGTTCGAAACTCATGCGGCAGCGGTTACCGAGGAAGGTGATTTCACGGACCATGGCCGGGAACAGGTTTTCTTCATGCACCACCGGGTTGACCGTGATCGCCTCCGGGCGGCAGAACAACCGGCCGCTGCTGGCCTGGGCCGAACCCGGTGCCAGGCGCATGTTCATGCCACCGACCTGGGCATGGCTGTCATCGCTGCGCTGGAACGGCAACCAGTTACCCTGGCCGACGAACTCGGCGACGAACGGCGTCGCCGGCTGGTCGTAGATTTCCTGCGGGGTGGCGTACTGCTCGACCTGTCCGTTGTTCATCACGGCAATGCGGTCGGCCATCAGCATGGCTTCGTCCTGGTTGTGGGTAACCATCAGCGTGGTGATGCCCAACTGGCGCTGCAGCTGGCGCAGTTCGCTGCACAGGTGCTCACGCACCCGGGCATCCAGCGCCGACATCGGCTCGTCGAGCAACAGCAACGAGGGCGACGGCGCCAGCGCGCGGGCCAGGGCCACGCGTTGCTGCTGGCCACCGGAGAGCTGGCCGGGGTACTTCTTCTCACTGCCGGCCAGGCCCACCAGTTCGAGCATTTCCGCCACCCGCTGGCGGGCCTGCTCGCGGCCGCTGCCGGTCAGGCCGTAGGCGATGTTGGCTTCGACGGTGAGGTTGGGGAACAGCGCGTAGGACTGGAACAGGATGCCGTAGTCACGGGCCTGGGGCGGCAGCGTGGAGATATCGCGCTGGCCGATGTACAGCGTGCCGCGGTCCTGGCGCTCCAGGCCGGCGATACAGCGCAGCAGCGTGGTCTTGCCACAGCCGGACGGGCCGAGCAGGCACACCAGCTCGCCGGCGGCGATGTCCAGCGAGACATCGTTGAGCGCCGTGAAGGCACCGAAGCGCTTGTGGATGTTGCGCACTTTCATCTGTGCGCCGGGGGTGGCGTGGTTCATGGCAAGGCCTCATCGAAGAGATGGGGCCATGCTAGGAAGGCTGTGCGAAGGTTCTGTGGCTTTTGGGCAAAAGCCAGCGATAGTGGTATAGGCAGATTTTGTAGTGGCTTGCGAGGGCCTCTTCGCGGGCTCGCCCGCTCCCACAGGGCCTCCACAAAATTCAAACCCGATGCAGTACCTGTGGGAGCGGGCAAGCCCGCGAAGAGGCCAACACAGCTTTAGAAATGGGAACCGGCCACTTCCTGCGCCACCCCCAGGAATGCCGCCGGCAACCGGGCCTGGCGCCGCTCCTTCAGGCAATACAGGTATTCATGCATCACCGGCGCATTCTCCAGCGCCAGCACCCGCAACTCCGGGTTGTGTGGCACCTCATGGCGGGCAATCACACTGATGCCGATATTGCGCAGCACCGCCTCGCGAATCGACTCCCGGCTGCCGATTTCCAGCAACGCCCCGGCCTTCACCCCCGCCTCTTGCATCATCTGCTCGGTCAGCTTGCGCGTGGTCGAGCCCTTCTCGCGCATCAGCAGGCAATGCCCGGCCACCACCTCGATCGACACCGCCTGGCGATGGGCCAACGGGTGATTGCGGTGCACCGCTACCACCAATGGGTCGCTGCCCAGCACCCGCCGTACCAGGCGCGCGTCTTCCACCAGTTGCGACGAAGCGGCGATATCCACCCGGTAGTCCTCGAGCATCTCCAGCACCTGCTGCGAATTGCCGATCTCCATCGCCACTTCCACCTGGGGCAGGCGTTCGCGAAAGATCTTCACCAGGTCGAGAACGTAGTAAGGTGCCGTGGCCGCAATACGCAGGCTGCCCTGGGCCTGGCCGCTGTTGCGCAGTTCGAACTCGATGTCGGCCTCCTGCTGCAGCAACGCCTTGACCATCGGCAGCAGGCGCACGCCCTCCTCGCTCAGCACCAGGCGCCGCCCGCCGCGGTAGAACAGCTCCACCGCGTAGTGGCTTTCCAGGTTGCGAATCTGCGTGGTCACCGTGGGCTGACTGAGCCCGAGCTTCTTCGCCGCCAGGGTGATACTGCCCAGGCGGGCCACCATGTAGAAGGCTTTCAGCTCCGAACTCAGCATGCACGTCCTCTATTTGCGCAACAGGCGCAAGCCGTTGAACACCACCAGCAGGCTCACGCCCATGTCGGCGAACACCGCCATCCACATGGTGGCCATACCGGCAAAGGTGATCGCCAGGAATATCGCCTTGATGCCCAACGCCAGAACGATGTTCTGCATGAGGATCGCCGCACTTTGCCGCGACAGCCTGACGAAGGCCGGGATTTTCCGCAAGTCGTCGTCCATCAGCGCCACGTCTGCAGTCTCGATGGCGGTGTCGGTACCGGCCGCCGCCATGGCAAAGCCGATCTCGGCACGGGCCAGGGCCGGCGCATCGTTGATGCCGTCACCGACCATGCCCACACGATGGCCCTGACCGTACAGCGCTTCGATGGTCTTGAGCTTGTCGGCAGGCAGCAGATTGCCTTCGGCGCGGTCGATACCCACCACAGCGGCAATGGCCTGGGCGGTATGCGGATTGTCACCGGTCAGCATGACAGTCTTGATACCCAGTTCGTGCAGCTCGGCGATGGCTTGGCGGCTGCTGTCCTTGACCGTGTCGGCCACGGCGAACAGCGCCAGCGGGCCAGAGCCGTCCAGCAACAGGACCACGGTCTTGCCCTGACGCTCAAGCGTGTCCAACTGGGCCTCCAGCGTGGGCGAACATAGCCCCAGCTCCTCTACCAGGCGGTGGTTGCCCAGGTGGTAGACCTCACCGCCGATGCTGCCACGCACGCCGCGCCCGGCCAGGGCCACGAAGTCGTCAACCTCGCTCAAGGCCAGGCCTTGCTCCTTGCCAAACAGGGCGATGGCACGGGAAACCGGGTGGTCCGAACGCTCTCCCAGGCTGGCGGCCAGGGCTTGCGCGCGGCCTTCGAACAGCGGCTCCAGTACCTTGGCGTCGGTTTGCACCGGCTTGCCATGGGTGATGGTGCCGGTCTTGTCCAGGGCCAGGAAGTCCAGGTGGCGACCGCCCTCGAGGTACACGCCCCCCTTGATCAGGATGCCTTTGCGTGCAGCAGCGGCCAGGCCGCTGACGATGGTCACCGGGGTCGAGATCACCAGCGCGCATGGGCAGGCCACCACCAGCAGCACCAGGGCGCGGTAGACCCAGTCGAACCAGGCACCGGCCATGAACAGTGGCGGGATCAGCGCCACCGCCAGGGCAATGGCGAATACCGCCGGGGTATAGATGCGCGAGAAACGGTCGACGAAGCGCTGGGTTGGCGCCCGTGCACCTTGGGCTTCCTCGACGGCCTTGATGATCCGCGCCAGGGTCGATTGCCCGGCAGCAGCGGTGACACGGAACTCCAGCGCCCCCGCCTGGTTGATGGTGCCGGCGAACAGCATGTCGCCCGTCACCTTCTCCACGGGCAGGCTTTCGCCGGTGATCGGCGCCTGATCGACGCTGGATTGCCCGCTGGTCACTTCACCGTCCAGGCCGATGCGCTCGCCAGGGCGTACCCGCACCAAAGCACCGATGGCCACCTCGCGCACCTCCACTTCCCGCCACTGACCATCAGCCTGCTGCACGGTAGCCATGTCCGGAGCCAACTGCATCAGGCCGCTGATGGCATGGCGCGCGCGGTCCAGCGAGCGCGCTTCGATCAACTCGGCGACGGTGAACAGCACCATCACCATGGCCGCTTCCGGCCACTGGCCGATCAGCACGGCGCCGGTCACGGCGATGCTCATCAGCGCGTTGATGTTGAGGTTGCGGTTTTTCAGGGCGATCCAACCCTTCTTGTAGGTGCCCAGACCGCAACCAAGGATCGCCGCCAGCGCCAGCGCCGCCACCACCCACTCAGGGGCCAGCGCGGCAAAGTGCACGACTTCGGCGGCGATCGCCGCAATACCGGATAGTGCCAATGGCCACCAACGAGCCTTGGCCGGTTGTGGCGCCGCTGGCGTGACGTCGTCCTCAGCGCCAAGTGGCTCGGCTTTCATGCCCAGGCTGTCGATGGCTCGCTCGATCTCGACAGTGCCGCCCAGCGTGTGGCGTACACCGAGCACGCGGTTGATCAGGTTGAACTCCAACTGCTCGATGCCCGCCAACTTGCCCAGCTTGTCCTGGATCAGGGTCTGCTCGGTGGGGCAATCCATGGCCTCGATGCGGAAACGGCTGAACTGGGCGTGGCTGCTGGCTTTCTCGCTCAACTGCACCAGGGCAGGCGCAGCGCTAGCGCCACAACAGCTATGGGTGTGGTGGTCGTGCTTGTGTTCGTGGCTGGCAGGCTGGTTCATGAGGTCGTCCTTAATTTGCGCCTGTTGCCAAGTGAACACCCTGTAGCCACTATAGGGTCAAGCCACTTGCTGGAGATTTCGTGATGAAGATCGGAGAATTGGCCAAAGCCACCGACTGCGCCGTGGAAACCATTCGCTATTACGAGCGCGAGCACTTGTTGCCGGAACCAGCCCGTAGCGACGGCAACTACCGGCTGTACACCCAGGTCCACGTCGAGCGACTGACCTTCATCCGCAACTGCCGCACCCTGGACATGACCCTGGACGAAATCCGCAGCCTGCTACGCCTGCGCGACAGTCCGGATGACTCGTGTGGCAGCGTCAATGCGCTGATAGACGAGCATATCGAGCATGTGCAGGCGCGGATCGATGGGCTGGTGGCGTTGCAGGAGCAGTTAGTGGAGCTGAGGCGGCGCTGCAATGCGCAGGGGTCGGAGTGCGCGATCTTGCAGCGACTGGAGACGAATGGGGCAGTATCGGTGCCTGATACCGAGTATTCGCATGTGGGGCGGAGTCATGGGCATTGAGCCAAAAGCTTCGCGGGCACGCCCGCTCCCACAGGGATAGCACAAGGCTTGGGCCTGTGACATACCTGTGGGAGCGGGCGTGCCCGCGAAGAGGCCAGCTCAGGCGATAGAGAACGATCAGACCGCCATTGGCGCCGTCATCGGCGCATGGTGCTCATACCCTTCCAGCCAGAAATCACCCGGCTCGATCTTCTCCAGCCACTCCGGCTCGTACTTGCCGGTTTCGGCAAACGCCGGCACACGATCACTGATCACCAGCTTCGGCGCTTCCAGCGGCTCGCGCTTGAGCTGCTCGTTGAGCATGTCCAGGTGGTTTTCATACACATGGGCATCGCCGATGAAGTAGGTGAACCAGCGCGGGGTATAACCGGTCAGGCGACCGAACAGCGACAGCAGC
Organism: Pseudomonas sp. 10-1B; assembly: GCF_000935045.1. Taxonomy (GTDB): domain Bacteria; phylum Pseudomonadota; class Gammaproteobacteria; order Pseudomonadales; family Pseudomonadaceae; genus Aquipseudomonas. The sequence goes on along the minus strand of NZ_JYKS01000022.1, from coordinate 38,448 downwards.
GCAGCGCCTTCGGTGAGGTTGAACGGTGTGCCCAGGCCCAGGTCGTTGGAGCGGATGTAGAGGGTCAGGGAAATTTCCCTGGTCTTCACGTTCGGGTGGAACTGGTACAGCAGATGGCACGGCGGCAGGGCCATTTCGTCCAGCTGGGCGCAGTTCCAACCGTGGAACAGGATACGTCGGCTGCCCGGGTCGTTGGCGATGGTGTCCAGGCACTGGCGTACCTGGTCGATGGCCTTGTACAGGATGACGAAGGCGACGCCGTCCTCTTCGTCCTGGGCAATACGACGGAAGCCCGCCTTTTCGGCCATTTCGATGGCCGCCGGGTTGCTCAGCGGGATGCGCTTGTAGCCCGGCCACTGGCGCCATTGCACGCCATAGATTTCGCCCAGGTCGTCATGGCCCTGGCGGAACGGGTTGGCCAGCCATTGGGCGTTTTCGTTGGCGTTCTGGTCCCAGACCTTGCAGCCCAGCTCACGGAATTCACCAGCGTTCTTCACGCCGCGCAGGAAACCGACCATTTCGCCGATCGCCGACTTGAACGCCAGCTTGCGCGTGGTGATGGCCGGAAAGCCCTTCTGCAGGTCGAAACGCAGCATGGCGCCCGGCAGGCTGATGGTGCGGATGCCAGTGCGGTTTTCCTGCAACGTGCCGTTTTCGATGACCTCACGGACCAGGTCTAGATACTGTTTCATGGCTTACCTGTAACAAGAACGGCAGGGGGATCGCCCCTGCCGCAAGAATCAAACTGTGGCCTTGGCCGTCGGTTTACGGTTGTAGGCCCACCAGATCAGGAAGATGCCGCCGACGATCATCGGCACACACAGCAACTGCCCCATGGTCAACCAACCGAAGGCGATGTAGCCGAGCTGGGCATCGGGTACTCGGACGAACTCCACGATGAAACGGAAGATGCCGTAGAACAGCGCGAACATGCCAGAAACGGCCATGGTCGGGCGCGGCTTGCGCGAATACAGCCAAAGGATGACGAATAATGCCACACCTTCGAGCGCGAATTGGTACAGCTGCGACGGGTGACGCGGCAACTGCGCGGGGTCGCTGAACGGCGGGAAGATCATCGCCCATGGCACGTCGGTAGCCTTGCCCCACAGCTCGGCGTTGATGAAATTGCCGATACGCCCGGCACCCAGGCCGATCGGCACCAGCGGGGCAACGAAGTCCATCAGCTCGAAGAATGACTTGTTGTTGCGCTTGCCGAACCACAGGGCCGCCAGCATCACCCCGATGAAACCGCCGTGGAACGACATGCCGCCCTTCCATACCTCGAAGATCAGCGTCGGGTTGGCCAGGTAGGCGTGCAGGTCGTAGAACAGCACGTAGCCCAGGCGCCCGCCGACGATCACCCCCATCGACAGCCAGAACACCAGGTCGGAGAGCTTTTCGCGGGTCCAGGCAGGGTCGAAACGGTTGAGCCGGCGCGAGGCGAGCAGCCAGGCGCCGCCGATACCGATCAGGTACATCAGGCCGTACCAATGGATTTTCAGCGGCCCGATGGCCACGGCCACAGGGTCTATCTGCGGGTAAGGCAGCATGGAACTTCCTCTCGATTCAAATCAAAAAGCTGAGGCCGACACAGAACAGCAGGGCTGCGAACAGGCGTTTCAACAAACGTGGCGACAGCTTGTGCGCCAGGCGCGCGCCGAAGCGGGCAAAGAACATGCTGGTCACGGCAATGCCAACCAGCGCCGGCAGGTACACGTAACCCAGGCTGTGGGCCGGCAGGTGCGCCTCGTGCCAGCCCAGCAGCATGAAGCTCAGGGCACTGGCCAGGGCAATCGGCAGGCCACAGGCAGAGGACGTGGCTACCGCCTGCTGCATGGGCAGGCTGCGCCAGGTCAGGAACGGCACGGTCAGCGAACCACCGCCGATGCCGAAAATGGCCGAAGCCCAGCCAATCACCCCACCGGCGCCGATCAGTGCGGGTTTGCCAGGGATGCCACGGCTGGCCTTGGGCTTGAGGTCCAGGGCCATCTGGGCGGCGATGACCAGGGCGAACACACCGATGATCTTTTGCAGCAGCGGGCCCTGGATCAGCGAGGCAGTCTTGGCGCCGATACCGGCCCCGAGGAGGATGCCGAGGGTCATCCAGGCGAAGATCGGCCACTGCACCGCGCCCTTGCGATGGTGCTCGAGCACCGCGTTGATCGAAGTGAAGACGATGGTTGCCAGCGAAGTACCGACCGCCAGGTGAGTCAGCACCGAGGCATCGAAGCCTTGCAAGGTGAAGCTGAATACCAGCACCGGCACGATGATGATGCCGCCGCCCACACCGAACAGCCCGGCCAGCACGCCGGCGCAGGCGCCCAACAGCAGATAGAGCACGAATTCCATTCGTCTTCCCCGAGAAATCAATCCGGCATGGTAACGGAAGCCGGGCTCGGGGCTCTAGTGAAGTCTGTGACAGGATGGATCCGCCTCGCCGCAGTGGGTACAGTGGCAAAAAACCCAGAGGCCCGACCGATGTGCCTGATCGTATTCGCCTGGCGGCCGGGGCATGCCCTGCCGCTGATCGTGGCGGCCAACCGCGACGAGTTCTATGCCCGCCCTACCCAGGCCCTGGCGGCCTGGGAGGATGCACCCGGGGTGCATGCCGGACGTGACCTGGAGGCCGGCGGCACCTGGCTGGGCGTGGGGCCGCAGGGGCGGTTCGCGGCACTGACCAATATCCGCGACCCGGGCCAGGCGCTGGGGCCGCGCTCGCGGGGTGAACTGGTGGCGGCGTATCTGCAGGGCGAACTGGGGGTCGAGGCTTACCTGGACCAGGTAGCCAGCCGCAGCGGGCAGTATTCGGGGTTCAACCTGTTGGTGGGTGATGGGCGGCAGCTGGGTTACCTGCATGCCCGGGACGTGGCGCCACGCTTGCTGGAGGCCGGGGTATATGGGCTTTCCAATGCCGGGCTGGATACGCCGTGGCCGAAGCTGGTGAAGGCGCGCACTGGGTTGGAGAGGCTGCTGGATACGGCCGATCCACAGCGGTTGCTGGCGTTGCTGGCGGATGACCAGCCTGCGGCTGACGGTGATCTACCGGAGACAGGTGTGGGGCTGGCGACCGAGAAGTTGCTGTCGAGTGTGTTCATTGCCAGCCAGAACTATGGGACCCGGGCGAGTACCGTGCTGATTGTGGATGATCAAGGTAGAAGGCGGCTGGTCGAGCGCAGTTTCGGGCCTTTTGGGGGGCATCTTGGGGAAGTTGAGCTTTCAGTCTGACCCTTTGATGTTGCCTGTCCTGGCCTCTTCGCGGGCTTGCCCGCTCCCACAGGCATTTCACAAGATTCGAGCCCTGTGGAGTATCTGTGGGAGCGGGCGAGCCCGCGAAGAGGCCGGCCCAGGCAACATCATACTTACAGGGTTTTATTGGCCCCAGGCCCAATCATCCGCGCCAACCCAAGGTTCTTCAGGGCCAACTGCAGCGAGCTGTGGATAACCTGCGGGTTGTCATGGCTCAAGGCCTCGGCCAGCAGCTCCTTGGCCTTGCCCATGTTGATCTGGCGCAGCATCCACTTCACCTTCGGCAAGTTGGTGGCGTTCATCGACAGGCTGTCGAAGCCCATCGCCATCAGCAGGATCGCCGCCGCCGGGTCACCGGCCATCTCGCCGCAGATACTTACCGGCTTGCCTTCGCCATGGGCATCGCGCACCACCGTGTTCAGCGCCTGCAGCACCGCCGGGTGCAGGTAGTCATACAGGTCGGCGACCCGCGGGTTGTTGCGGTCCACCGCCAGCAGGTACTGGGTCAGGTCGTTGGAGCCGACCGACAGGAAGTCCACCTGCCGCGCCAGCTCCTTGGTCTGGTACACCGCGGCCGGGATCTCCACCATCACGCCCACCGGCGGCATCGGCACGTCGGTGCCTTCGTCACGCACCTCGCCCCAGGCGCGGTGGATCAGGTGCAGCGCCTCTTCCAGCTCATGGATGCCGGAAATCATCGGCAGCAGGATGCGCAGGTTGTTCAGCCCTTCGCTGGCCTTGAGCATGGCGCGGGTCTGCACCAGGAAGATTTCCGGGTGGTCGAGGGTGACGCGAATGCCGCGCCAGCCAAGGAACGGGTTTTCTTCCTTGATCGGGAAGTACGACAGCGCCTTGTCGCCACCGATGTCGAGGGTACGCATGGTCACCGGCAGCGGGTGGAAGGCCGCCAACTGCTCGCGGTAGATGGCCAACTGCTCTTTTTCGCTGGGGAAGCGCTGGTTGATCATGAACGGTACTTCGGTGCGGTACAGCCCAACCCCTTCGGCGCCGCGCTGCTGGGCGCGCGCCACATCGGCGAGCAGGCCGGTGTTGACCCACAGCGGCATGCGGTGGCCGTCAGGGGTAACGCACGGCAGTTCGCGCAGAGCATCCAGGCCCTGGGCCAGCTGGCGCTCTTCCTCGACCACATCGCTGTACTGTTTGCGCAGCACTTCGCTGGGGTTGGTGAACACCTCGCCCTTGTAGCCGTCGACGATCATCTCGATGCCGTCGACCTTGGAATACGGCAGGTCGACCAGGCCCATCACCGTGGGGATGCCCATGGCACGGGCCAGAATGGCGACGTGGGAGTTGCCCGAGCCCAGTACCGAGACCAGGCCGACCAGCTTGCCTTCCGGCACTTCGCCGAGCATCGCCGGGGTCAGTTCTTCACTGACCAGGATCGTGTTGTCGGCGTACACCAGCGACTGCGAACGGGCTTCCTGCAGGTAGGCCAGCAGGCGCCGGCCAAGGTCCTTGACGTCCGAGGCGCGCTCACGCAGGTAGTCATCATCCATCAGCTCGAAGCGGTTGACGTGCTCGCCGACTACCTGGCGCAAGGCGCCCTGGGCCCACTGGCCGGTCTTGATGACAGCGGTCACCTCACCGCCCAGGGCGGCGTCTTCGAGCATCATCAGGTACACATCGAACAGCGCCCGTTCTTCCGGGCGCAGCTGGGTGGCCAGCTTGGCCGACAGCTTGCGCATGTCGTCGCGCACGCCTTCGAGGGCGTTCTGGAACAGTTTGAGTTCGGCGTCGATGTCTTCGACGGCCTTGTCCGGCACCACTTCCAGGTCGGCCGGTGGCAGCATCACCACGGCACGCCCCACGGCAGCGCCTGGCGAACCTGGCACACCGACGAAGCGCGCCTCCTGGATGCCCTTGCCCTGACGGCCCAGGCCACGGATCGAACCAGTGGCCTCGGCGTGGGCGATTACCCCGGCGAGCTGGGCGCTCATGGTGACCAGGAAGGCTTCCTCGCCCTCGTCGAACTGGCGGCGCTCCTTCTGCTGGATGACCAATACCCCGACCACACGGCGATGGTGGATGATCGGTGCACCCAGGAAGGAGGCGAATTTTTCTTCGCCGGTTTCGGCAAAGTAGCGGTAACGCGGGTGGTCGGCGGCGTTTTCCAGGTTCAGCGGCTCTTCCCGGGTACCGACCAAGCCGACCAGGCCTTCGTTGGGGGCCATGCTGACCTTGCCGATGGAGCGCTTGTTCAAGCCTTCGGTGGCCATCAGCACGAAGCGGTTGGTTTCCGGATCGAGCAGGTAGACCGAGCAGACCTGGCTGCCCATGGCTTCCTTGACGCGCAAGACAATGATCCCCAACGCCGACTTGAGATCTTTGGCGGAGTTTACTTCCTGGACGATCTTGCGCAGCGTATTGAGCATGGCTCGGGGTCGAACTCCGTCGTCAGTCGCGCGTCAGCAGGCGCGGTGCTAGCTCTTTCAGGGCGCGTCGGTAGACCTCGCGCTTGAATGTCACAACCTGGCCCAGCGGGTACCAATAGCTGACCCAGCGCCAGCCGTCGAATTCCGGCTTGCCGGTCAGGTCCATCCGCACCCGTTGTTCGTTGCTGACCAGACGCAACAGGAACCACTTCTGTTTCTGGCCAATGCACAGCGGCTGGCTGTGGGTACGCACCAGTCGCTGGGGTAAACGATAACGCAACCAGCCGCGGGTGCAGGCAAGAATTTCCACATCATCGCGTTCAAGGCCAACTTCTTCGTTCAGCTCGCGGTACAGGGCATCTTCCGGCGTTTCGTCAGGGTTGATGCCACCCTGGGGAAACTGCCAGGCATCCTGGTTGATCCGTCGAGCCCATAGCACCTGCCCGGCATCATTCGTGAGAATGATCCCGACATTGGGGCGAAAACCATCCGGGTCGATCACGGCAGCAACCTCGCAAACGCATGTCACCGCATTGTTCCACAAAGCTTGCGAGCGCAGCAACGCGCCCGCCAAGCTTATGTGCAGCAGCGTGCAGCACCGCGACGCGGGCAACCGAATGCGAAATGCGCGAGGGCAGCTATACCGGGCGATGCATGCGGTGACCGGTGGTATCGCTCAGGACTTGAGCTTGCCGGGGCCGCTGTGCGGCCCATCGCCGGCAAGCCAGCTCCCACAGGGACCGTGCAAAACCGCTTTTTGTGGGAGCTGGCTTGCCGGCGATGGGCTGCAAAGCAGCCCCAAATTCCATCAGACTGGCTTGGCCCCCATCAGCCCGGCAATGGACAGGAAGCAAACCCCACTGAACACTGCCAACGCCAGGGTAAAGCGCAGCCCCACCACCTCGGCCTTGCGCAGCCGGTTCAGCCGCACCAGCAGCCACCACACGGCAAACGCGCCGAACGTATAGATGATGCTGGACGCCAGCACCCAGGTCTGCCCCAGCGGCCAACCCACCAGGTGTACCAGCCACCAGCCGGTGAACGGCATGCTCACCAGGCACAGGCCCATCACCAGCCAGACGAACAGCAGCGGCCGCCGTAGCAGCTTGGCATAGGCCTCGGCATCGCCCTGGCGGCGGGCGCGCACGGTCCAGATCGCCAGGCCCAGGGCGCCCAGCAGCAGGAGTGCGGTGGCGATGATGTGCAGGGTCTTGAGGGTGGTCAGGTGTTCCATGTCACTGTTGTCCTTAGCAGGCCATTTTGTGCTGGCTTCTTCGCGGGCTTGCCCGCTCCCACAGGGAAATAACTGGCCCTAAGGCCTGCGCTGTACCTGTGGGAGCGGGCAAGCCCGCGAAAGGGCCATCAGCCCCAGCTTAGCCGCTCAACCCAGGAACAGCTTGTAAGCCGGGTTCTCGGTCTCGTCCCAGTACGGGTAACCAATCTTGGCTAGCGCCGCCGGCACCAGGTGGCGCTCATCTTCCGGAACCTGCAGCCCGGCCACCACACGCCCGTCTGCCGCACCATGGTTACGATAATGGAACATCGAGATGTTCCAGCGCCCGCCCAGCTTGTTGAGGAAGTTGAACAACGCCCCCGGTCGCTCGGGGAACTCGAAGCGCAGCACCATTTCGTCACTGGCGCCAGCCGAATGGCCGCCGACCATGTGGCGAATATGCATCTTGGCCAGCTCGTTGTCGGTCAGGTCGGTAACCGGGAAACCCTGCTCGGTCAGCTGTTGAACCAGCGCCGCCCGCGGGTCGTTTTCCGGGTGGGTCTGCACACCGACAAAGATATGCGCCTCGTCGGAGGTGTGCTTGCGGTAGTTGAACTCGGTGATCTGGCGCTTGCCGATCGCTTCGCAGAAGGCCTTGAAGCTGCCCGGGCGCTCGGGGATGGTCACGGCGATGATCGCTTCGCGCTTTTCACCCAGCTCGGCACGCTCGGCCACATGGCGCAGGCGGTCGAAGTTGACGTTGGCGCCGGAATCGATGGCCACCAGGGTCTGGCCGGTCACGCCGTACAGCTCGACGTACTTCTTGATGCCCGCCACGCCCAAGGCGCCAGCAGGTTCGGTGATCGAGCGGGTATCGTCGTAGATATCCTTGATTGCCGCACAGATCTCATCAGTGCTGACAGTGACCACCTCATCCACATGGTGGCGGCAGATATCGAAGGTGTGCTGGCCGATCTGCGCCACCGCCACGCCGTCGGCGAACAAGCCCACCTGCGGTAGCACCACGCGCTCGCCGGCAGCCATGGCCGCCTGCAGGCAGTTGGAGTCGTCCGGCTCGACGCCGATCACCTTGATTTCCGGGCGCAGGTACTTCACATAGGCGGCAATGCCGGCGATCAGGCCGCCACCGCCTACGGGCACGAAGATCGCATCCAGCTGGCCAGGGTGCTGGCGCAGGATTTCCATGGCCACGGTGCCCTGGCCGGCAATGGTGTGCGGGTCGTCGTAGGGGTGGATGTAGACGAAGCCCTTTTCATCCACCAGTTTCAGCGAATAGGCCAGTGCCTCGGGGAACGAGTCGCCGTGCAGCACCACCTTGCCGCCCCGCGACCGCACGCCTTCGATCTTGATCTCCGGGGTGGTCTTGGGCATCACGATGGTGGCCTTGATGCCCATCTCGCGCGCAGCCAGGGCCAGGCCCTGGGCATGGTTGCCGGCCGAAGCGGTGACCACGCCACGGGCCAGTTCTTCCGGGGTCAGCTGCGCCAGCTTGTTGTAGGCCCCGCGGATCTTGAACGAGAACACCGGCTGCAGGTCTTCGCGCTTGAGCAGAATCTGGTTGCCCAGGCGCTTGCTCAGCTGCCCGGCGCTCTGCAGCGGGGTTTCGACCGCAACGTCGTAGACGCGCGAGGTGAGGATCTTCTTGACGTACTGTTCGAGCATCGGGAAAGCATCACTGGGCCGCGGGACAAGGGCTGCGAGTCTACCCCAGCGCTACGTCGGGCGACCACAGCAAAGCCGTGCGAGCCGTTATACTAGGCAACTTTGAAACCGCCCTGCCCCTTCCGGAGCCCGCATGACCCAGGACCAACTCAAACAGGCCGTCGCCCAGGCCGCTGTCGACTTCATTCTGCCCAAGCTGGATGAAAAGAGCGTCGTCGGCGTCGGTACCGGTTCGACCGCCAACTTCTTCATCGACGCCCTGGCTCAGCACAAGACCGCCTTCGACGGCGCGGTCGCCAGCTCCGAAGCCACTGCCCAGCGCCTGAAGGGCCATGGCATCCCGGTCTACGAGCTGAACAGCGTCAGCGAGCTGGAGTTCTACGTGGACGGCGCCGACGAGAGCGACGCGCACCTGAACCTGATCAAGGGCGGCGGCGCGGCCCTGACCCGCGAGAAGATCGTCGCCGCCGTGGCCAAGACCTTCATCTGCATCGCCGACGCCAGCAAGCTGGTGCCGGTACTGGGCGCCTTCCCGCTGCCGGTCGAAGTGATCCCGATGGCCCGCAGCCACGTGGCGCGCCAACTGGTCAAACTGGGCGGCGACCCGGTGTACCGCGAAGGCGTGGTGACCGACAACGGCAACGTGATCCTGGATGTGTACAACCTGCAGATCACCAACCCGGTAGAGCTGGAAGCGCAGATCAACGCCATCGTTGGCGTGGTGACCAACGGCCTGTTCGCGGCGCGGCCGGCGGACTTGCTGCTGCTGGGTACCGCTGAAGGTGTGAAGAGCCTGAAAGCCGAGTGATGGCAATCGCCGGCAAGCCAGCTCCCACAAGTACTGCACAGGGCCTGAAATCTGTGGGGTACCTGTGGGAGCTGGCTTGCCGGCGATAGGGCCCTCACAGGCAATCAATCCGCCGGCTGCTTGAACACATAGAACAGGTTCGGCTCACTGACGAGGTAAATGGTCCCCGCCTCGTCCATCGCAATCCCCTCCGCCTGCGGCACCGTCGCCTGCAACCCCTGGAAGCCCTTGCGCAACGACAGGGTACTCAGCGGCCTGCCTTCCACATCCAGCTCCAGCACCAGCCGCGACTCGTCGGAAAGCGCCAGCAGGTGCCCGCTGCGCTCATCGAACTGCAAACTCGACAAGTCCCGCACGAACAGCCGTGAATCGCGCTTGCGGTCCTGTACCACATGCACCGCATAGGGCTGCTGCGGGTTGTCATGCGGGAAGCCATGCACCTCGTAGATCAGCATCGGGTCACGCTCCTTGGCCACGAACAGGCGCTTGCCCGCCGAATCGTAGGCCAGGCCTTCGAAGCCTTTATTGCCATTGAGGCCAATGCCCAGGGTCAACTGCTCGGCATCAGCGGCATCGAGAAATATCGTGTCGTCCTCCAGCCGCACGCGAATCAGCCGCTGCTGGCGTTCATCGGTGATCACATAGCTGTTCGGCCCGACATACTCCACGGCCTCCGGGTCGCCGAAACCGGTCAGCGGCACCCGCCGCAGGATGCGGCCGTCCAGCGACAGCTCGATCAGCTCCGAGCGGGAATTGGTGACGGTGAACAGGGTCTTGCGGTCAGGGTCGTAGGTCAGCGCCGAGATGTCGTCGTCCAGCCCTTCGACCGGCTGCGCCTCCACCACCACCCGGTAGCGATCCAGGCCGATGCTCTGCTGGGCGGGCTGCCACCAAGTCTTCAGGTTGAACCAGCCACGTTCGAACAGGCGGAACTCCTGCCCGGCCCAGCCAAGCAGGAGCAGGCCGATAACGGCCAGAACAAGGGACAGGCGAACAAAATGGCGCATGAAGGGAGACTCGACATAAGGGTGGCGAATCTAACCATGAACAGCTGAAGTAAAGCTTAATGCCAGCATCCGAAAAAGCGGATATTGGGGTCAGTTCTTTCTGAAGCGGTAGAACAGTGCCGGCTCGCTGACCATGTACAGGTTGCCCTTGTCGTCCAGGGCCACGCCTTCGGCACGCGGAATGGTGCCCTGCAGGCCGTTGAAGCCGCCCAGCAGGGTCATGAAACTGACTTGCTGGCCTTGCTCGTCCAGCTCCAGCAGCATGTTGGAATCGGCCGACAGCACCAGCAGGTGGCCGGTGCGTGGGTCGACGCCGAGCGCCGAGAGGTTGCGCAGGTCGAGTTCATCGCTGGGCAGCCGCTGCTTGTCACCCTTGAGCGGGCTGCGGCCGTCGGTGTTCCAGGTATACAGCTTGGGTGGGCGCTCCTCGCCGATGATCAGGCGCTGGCGCAGCGGGTCCCAGGCCACGGCTTCGAAGCCCTTGTTACTCTTTACCGACGGGCCCAGGTCGTAGCTTTTGAAGTCATCGTGGTTGAGTGAAGCTGTTTGTGCATCCACCTTGACCAAGGTCAGGTCGTGCGCGCGCTCGTCGGTGATCGCCAGGTAGCCGTCTTCCAGCACGGTGACGCCTTCCGGGTTGTTCCAGCCGTGCAGCGGGATCTTGCGCAGCACATCGCCATCCAGGCTCAACTCGACCAGGATCGGGTTCTTGCCCATGACCGCGAACAGGGTGCGGGTACGCGGGTTGAAAGCCACGTCTGAGGCTTCGTCATCGTCCATGCCCGGCAGCGGCTTGGCATCGATATCGACCTGGTAGTCCGGCAGCCATACGCTTTCGCTGCGCTCGGCGGTGCCTTCGAAGCCTTCCTTGACCCACAGCGCACCGCGGTCATCCCAATGCATGGCCACAGCCACGCCATAGCCGATCACCGCCGCCACGGCCAGGCCGAAGGGCCAGCGCAGGTAGAAACGACGCTTGAGGGTTGCCGGGGCGCTGGAGGGGGATGGCATGCGGGGGTCCTGGGGTAATGGGCGTAAGTCCGCGCATTATCCAGAAAGGGTGTGAAAAAATCGGTAAACAGGACCGACCTCTTCGCGGGCACGCCCGCTCCCACAGGAACTGCGCAACACTCAAGGCGGCGCTGTCCCTGTGGGAGCGGGCGCGCCCGCGAAAAAGGCAACCCGGTCTCGGCTCAGAGCACCCGGCTTTCGAAGCGGCTCACGCCTGGCAATTCCAGCACCAGCTCGTCACCGACATTGAACGGCCCTACGCCCGCCGGGGTGCCGGTGAGGATCACATCCCCCGCCTGCAGCGAGAAATGCGCGGCCATGTACTGGATCATTGGCACGATCGGATTGAGCATCATCGCGCTGTTGCCGTCCTGACGCACTTCGCCGTTGACGGTCAGGCGCACCGGGATATCAGTCACATCCTCGAAACTGGCGGCCGACACGAATGGCGGCAGTACGCAAGCGCCGTCGAAGCTCTTGGCCAGTTCCCACGGCAGGCCCTTCTCTTTCAGCTTGGCCTGCACGTCGCGCAGGGTCAGGTCCAGCGCCGGGGCGTAACCGGAAATGGCGTCCAGCACCTCTTCCTCGGTTGGCCGCGTCGACAGCGGCTTGCCCAGCAGCACGGCAATTTCGGCCTCATAGTGCACCGAGCCGCGCTCGGTCGGGATCTTGAAGCCGCCTTCGGCCGGCACCACGCAACTGCCGGGCTTGATGAACAGCAGCGGCTCGGTGGGGATCGGGTTGTCCAGTTCCTTGGCATGCTCGGCATAGTTACGGCCGATGCACACCACCTTGCCCAGCGGGAAGTGAATGCGTGTGCCGTCTACGTACTGGTGCTGGTAACTCATGGCCGACTCCTCTGGATACTGCTTTTTATTCGGGAGCGAAGATCTTACCCGGATTCATGATGCCGTTAGGGTCGAACACGGCCTTTATCGCCTTCATGCAGGCAATTTCTTCGGGCGAGCGGCTGTAGCCCAGGTAATCGCGCTTGGTCATGCCCACCCCGTGCTCGGCCGAGATCGAGCCGTTGTAGCGCTGGACGATCTCGAACACCCACTTGTTGACCTTGGTGCACGAGGCAAAGAAGTCGTCCTTGCTCATGTGCTCGGGCTTGAGGATGTTCAGGTGCAGGTTGCCGTCGCCGATGTGGCCGTACCACACCACTTCGTAATCGGGGTAATGCTCAGCGACGATGGCGTCGATATCGCGCAGGAAGGCCGGCACGTTCGACACGGTGACGGAGATGTCGTTCTTGTACGGGGTCCAGTGCGAGATGGTTTCCGACAGGTATTCGCGCAGCTTCCACAGGTTTTTCAGCTGGGTCTCGCTCTGGCTCATCACCCCGTCCAGCACCCAGCCCTGCTCGACGCAATGCTCGAAAGTGGCCAAGGCTTCGTTGGCCACCTCTTCGGTGCTGGCCTCGAACTCCAGCAGCGCGTAGAACGGGCAAGCGGTCTCGAACGGCGCCGGCACATCGCCACGTGCGAGGATCTTCGCCAGGCCCTTGTCGGAGAAGAACTCGAAGGCGGTCAGGTCCAGCTTGCCCTGGAAGGCATGCAGCACCGGCATGATCGAGTCGAAGTCCGGCGTGCCCAGCACCATGGCGGTAAGGTTGCGCGGGGCGCGGTCCAGGCGCATGGTGGCCTCGACCACGAAGCCCAGGGTGCCTTCGGCGCCGATGAACAGCTGGCGCAGGTCGTAGCCGGTGGCGTTCTTGATCAAGTCCTTGTTCAGTTCCAGCAGCTCGCCCTTGCCGGTGACCACTTTCAGCCCGGCCACCCAGTTGCGGGTCATGCCGTAGCGAATCACTTTGATTCCGCCGGCATTGGTGCCGATGTTGCCGCCAATCTGGCTAGAGCCGCTGGAGGCGAAGTCCACCGGGTAATACAGGCCCTGCTCTTCGGCGTAGGTTTGCAGCTGGCGGGTGATCACCCCGGGCTGGCAGACCACGGTGCGGTCGAAAGCATTGAAGCCGAGAATCTGGTTCATGTAGTCGAAGGCCACCACCACTTCGCCATTGGCCGCCACGGCGCCGGCGGAAAGCCCGGTACGCCCGCCAGACGGCACCAGCGCCACCTTGTGCGCATTGGCCCAGCGCACGATCGCCTGCACCTGCTCTGGCGTCTTGGGGAAGACGATGGCGCTGGGCGCCGGCGGGTAATGCTTGGTCCAGTCCTTGCCATAGGCTTCGAGGGAAGCCGCGTCGGTCAGGACCTTGCCAGGGTCGACAAGGGTCATCAGTTCATCAATAACAGCGGGCTGGGTCATCGCTGGAACTCTCGACTTATTCATAGTCACCCTGAGCACTCTTCACCTGTCGGGATAAGCTCAGATTGTGTCGCGTATGCTAGCATAGCCCTCCCGCTGTTCATGCTAAGGCTGCCCTCGCGCCTGGCATCACCCCTCGCCATTTTTTCTCCGGGATACAGGTTTACGCAGATGAGCAAGACTTCTCTCGACAAGAGCAAGATCCGGTTCCTTCTTCTTGAAGGTGTGCACCAGAACGCGGTCGATACCCTCAAGGCCGCCGGCTACACCAACATCGAATACCTCACTGGTTCGTTGCCGGAAGCCGAGCTGAAGGAAAAGATCGCCGATGCCCACTTCATCGGCATCCGTTCGCGCACCCAGCTGACCGAAGAGATCTTCGACTGCGCCAAGAAACTGGTCGCCGTTGGCTGCTTCTGCATCGGCACCAACCAGGTTGACCTGGAAGCTGCCCGCGAGCGCGGTATCGCCGTGTTCAACGCGCCGTACTCCAACACCCGTTCGGTGGCCGAGCTGGTGCTGGCCGAAGCCATCCTGCTGCTGCGCGGCATCCCCGAGAAAAACGCCTCCTGCCACCGTGGCGGCTGGATCAAGAGCGCGGCCAACTCGTTCGAGATCCGTGGCAAGAAGCTGGGCATCGTCGGCTACGGCTCGATCGGCACCCAACTGTCGGTGCTGGCCGAGAACCTGGGCATGCAGGTGTACTTCTTCGACCCGCTGACCAAGCTGCCACTGGGCAACGCCGTGCAGGTCACCAGCCTGAACGAGCTGCTGGGCCTGGCCGACATCGTTTCGCTGCACGTGCCTGAGCTGCCGTCCACCCAGTGGATGATCGGCGAGAAGGAAATCCGTTCGATGAAGAAGGGCGCGATCCTGATCAACGCCGCCCGTGGCACCGTGGTCGAGCTGGACCACCTGGCCGCCGCCATCAAGGACAAGCACCTGATCGGCGCCGCCATCGACGTGTTCCCGGTCGAGCCGCGCTCCAACGACGAAGAGTTCGAAAGCCCGCTGCGTGGCCTGGACAACGTGATCCTGACCCCGCACATCGGTGGTTCCACCGCCGAAGCCCAGGCCAACATCGGCCTGGAAGTGGCCGAGAAGCTGGTCAAGTACAGCGACAACGGTACCTCGGTGTCCTCGGTCAACTTCCCGGAAGTGGCCCTGCCGGCGCACCCAGGCAAGCACCGCCTGCTGCACATCCACGAAAACATCCCGGGCGTGCTCAGCGAGATCAACAAAGTGTTCGCCGAAAACGGCATCAACATCTCCGGTCAGTTCCTGCAGACCAACGAGAAAGTTGGTTACGTAGTGATCGACGTTGACGCCGAGTACTCGGACCTGGCGCAAGAGAAACTGCAACAGGTCAAGGGCACCATCCGTTCCCGCGTACTGTTCTAAGTTTGCTTGCATGTCTAGTCCTGAAATAGGTTTACACCCGTTCAGGTAGGCCGACAGGCCTCAAAACGCCCGATGCACCGCATCGGGCGTTTTGTTTTTTAGGGCCATATGGGGCCGTTCTGTGTTGTAGATCTGCACTGCCTCATCAACCATCTTCCTCGCCTGCTCAAGATCTTTAGGGCTGCTCAACAGCAGCTCCATCTTGAGGATTCCGTTGATTCGCTCCGCCAGTGCGTTCTGATAACAGTCATACCCATCAGTCATGGAGCACTGAACGTCATGCCGTTGGTGCAGTGACTGGTACAGCGTCGAGCAGTATTGGGATGCCTCGATCCGAATGGTGGACTAATGGCTGGCGACGACGTCGCTTTCGTAAGGCCTGCTTGAAGGCTTGCGCCACTGACTCGGCATGCAGGCTTTCATGGACGTGGTGGCCAACAATTTTCCTGGAGTACGCATCCGTTACCAGGCTCAGATACAGCGGGCCGTTACGTGCGGGCAGATAAGTAATGTCGGCAACCCAGACGTGCTCTGGCCTTGTCGGTACGACTTGGCTTGGGCCGGGCTTAAGTAAGTTGGGATGACGGTAGAAGCGATGAAAGCTCTGCGTTGTCTTGTGATACGCCCGCTTAGGCAGCACTAGCAAGCGGCGCTCACCCAAGACCTGGAAAAGCCTGTCTCGGCCGACCTTGACTCGCCTGTCAGGTTGGCAATGCAGCAGATAGTGCAGCTTGCGTGTACCCAGACGAGGCTGGCGCATCCGGATTTGCTGTACGAACTCAACCACTCGATCCGCTTGGCGCTCTTTGTCATCAGCGGCTTGGTTGCGCTTGTAGTAAGCCTGTCGACTGATGCCTAGAAACTGACAAGCCCTGGCAATGCTCAGTCCTGCGACTTGACCTTGCGTGAGGACTTGCCGGATCGCTTTTTTACGACCGATACACCGTAGTCATTTTTCAGAACATCAACGACCGTCTCAAAGAATTGAGCCTTCTGGCTCATCAGCTCAAGCTGCTGCTCAAGCTCTTTGATCCGCTGCTCTGGAGTGAGCGTTTTGGGGTCAGACATCGCGCAGCTCCTCTCGTCGCGGATCGAGGCCCCCTGGCTCCAATCCTGCCGACCGTGCTTACGCAACCATACCAGAACCGTAGATTTTCCTTGGATGCCGTACCGCTCCCGGGCCTGGGTGCAGGTCAGCTCGCCTTTTTCGATCTGATCGACCACTGCCAATTTAAAAGACAGCGAGTAATCACGCTGCGTGCGCTTTACACCTTGATCCATCTGACTCTCCGGAAATTCGGGATGGGAGGTGTAAACCTTATTTAGGACGGGACAGCAGCATGAAAAAGGGAGGCCCTGGTGGCCTCCCTTTTTTTGCCTGCGGCATCGGTGTCGCCTGCTTCGCGGGTAAACCCGCTCCCACAGTCTGCGGGGGCCTGTGGGAGCGGGCGAGCCCGCGAAGAATCCAACGCTTATTTCACCTCGACAGTGATCTTCTGCGACTCCACGCTCGGCTTGAACGGCACGTGATACTGGTCACCCAGCACCAGTTGCAGGGTGTGCTTGCCTGGGGTCAGGGTAATGCTGGTTTCGGTCTGGGCCTTGCCGAAGTGCAGCACTTGCGGGCCCGCCGGCAGTGCAGTGCCGGCCTCTGGCATCAGGCTGGTGGGCAGTGGCATGTCGGCCACAGGCTCCTTGTCCACGTCCACCAGCAGGTGATGGTGCCCGGTATGCGGGGTCTGGTCACCCGCTGGCTTGAGCTGCATGCCCTCGATGCCGAATTTGACGGTGAAGGTCTTGTCGACCGTGGCGCCATCGGCGGGGGAAACGATGAAGACCTTGGCATCCTTGGGCGGCTCCTGGCTCTTCAGGGCGTCCGCGGCACTGGCGAACACCGACGCTCCCATCAGCAGACCGGCAACGGCAGCACGCGAAAATAGGCTGTTCATTCACTTCTCCTGTGATTCACTTATTGACCGCAGCCCGTATTCCAGCGGCGGCGGTAGTTCACCTTAGTTGAAATATGCGCCAAGGTGTTCACATTGCCTGGCAGAAATATTTCCGTCAGGGTTAAACAATGCCGAGGCTTGACGGTCATAGGCTGCGCTCGACCATGGCGAGGAAGAAAGCCGTGGCGAAAGTTATTCATCTGCTTAAAAAAAGGGGCATTCATGCGTTCGACCATAGGGGTACTGCTGGCAGTGCTGATCAGTCCATTGGCCCAGGCGGAACTGATCGACGAAATCGCCGACCGGGGCGAACTTCGCATTGCCGTACAGGCGGACAACTCGCCGTATGCGTTCAAGCAAGATGACCACCTGACCGGTTTCGACATCGAGTTCGGCCAGGACCTGGCCAGGGAGCTGGACCTACGCGCCGAGTTCGTCGAAGCCCCTGCTGCCGAAGTGTTGCCTGGCGTCGAAAGTGGCAAGTACGACATTGCACTTACCCCGTCGAGCGAAGCGCTCAAGGGTGACGGCCCGCTCGATGTGAGCCTGCCGTTTGGCGAGAAGAAGCTGGTGATTCCGTTCCAGAAGGACAACCCGGCGTTCGAAAGTGCAGTGAACAATGCATTGCAGCGCCTGAAAAACAGTGGCCGCATTGCTGAGCTTGAGCAGAAGTGGTTCAAGGGTGTGCAGGAGACTGCGGCCGGGCAGTAGGTTTTGGCCGCCTGTACCGGCCTCATCGCCGGCAAGCCAGCTCCCACAGGTAATCTGCAAGTCTCATGGCCTGTGGTGTACCTGTGGGAGCTGGCTTGCCGGCGATAGGGCCGGTGCAGGATTACCCTAAAGCCCGCTGTGCCTCGTCCAGCTCCAGCTCGCTGAACACCTGCACCCCCGCCCGCCGCAGCAACGCCGTGGTCACCCCTTCCCCCGTCACCTTCACTCCACTGAACGTGCCGTCATAGGTCGACCGGTTGCCACACGAAGGGCTGCCCGACTTCAGCACCGCCACGCCAATGTCATACCGGCGCACCAATTCCAGCGCCAGTCGCGCCCCGGCCAGAAACTCGGCACTGACATCTTCGCCCGTCACCGTGATCACGTGCGCGCTGCCATCGAGCACCTCGCCGCCCTGCCCGCCGGGGATTTCCGCAGGCGGGCGCGGGGTCGGCAAGCCGCCGGCCACTTCCGGGCACAATGGCACCACACGCCCTTCGGCCTGCCACTGCTGCAACAGGTCGGGGTGGCCGCTGGTCCGGCCGTCGTAGCGCACCGGTTGCCCCAGCAGGCAGGCGCTGACCAGCACCTTGGGCAGCTCAGAACGGGTCATTGCCACGCCGCCTGAACCAGCCGGTCAACGACAGCCGCTCACGCCCGGCCGGCAGCACTTCGTGGGGCACTTCGCCCGACAGGAACACCACCAGGCAGCCCGCTACCGGCTCGACGTCGTGTTCGATACCGCCGGCGAGGAACATGCGCAGTTGCCCACCATGTTCCGGTTGCCAGTCTTCATTGAGGTACAGCACCGCCGAGACCATACGCCGGTCATCGTCGCGGAAGCGGTCCAGGTGCCGACGATAGAACGCCCCCGGCGGGTACAGGGCAAAATGGCACTCGAAGTCTTCCAGGCCCAGGAACAGGCCTTGGTTGATGGCCTGGCGCAACTGGTCCATGGCCATCAGGTACTGGTCGCAGGCTTCGGCCTGCCCGGGGTCGATCCACTGGATCTGGTCGCCGCGAATGGCTTCACGCACCTCCTGGGCAGCACCGCGCCCAACCCCCGCGGGGTTGAGTTCGCCTTCGGCCTCACGGCGCCGGCACTCGGCCGCCAGCGCGCGCACCAGGTCGGCAGGCAGAAACAGCGCCTGCTGGGACCAGCCATGGGTGGCCAGATCGTCGACGACGGCCGCAAGCTTCGGGTGTTCAGGGGAGATGTGCATGGCGCGCATCATATCCATTCGCCCTGTCGGCGCACAGCGCCACTTGGCCGAGAAGCACGCGGGTATCTCGACAAACCGGCGCCGGGCCAAGGACAATAGCCACCTGCCGACAGGAGTCCTGAATGCGCCGTCTGTTTTCCCTGATTCTGCTGATGATCTGCACCATGCCTGTCTGGGCAGACAACCTGGATCAACTGTACAAGGCCGCCGGCTGGCCCGACCAGCGCGCCCATTTCAACGATGCCCTGACCGCCGCCCAGGAGCGCTATCGCAACAGTTTGCCACCCGCCGTGTACCAGGCGCTGGTCAACAACAGCAACCAGCGTTTCCAGGCCCAGGCGGTGGACCGTCGCGCCCAGGCACAACTGCGCGCCACCCTGGCCAACCCGGCGCCGGCCCTGGCCTTCTTCCAGTCGCCACTGGGGCGCAAGGTGGTGGCGGCCGAACTCAAGGCCACGCGCAAGGACCAGTTGGCCAAGCATGCCAAGGGCCTGCCCAAGATCCAGGCCAGCGACGACCGGTTGCTGATCATCGGCCACCTGGCCCAGGCTCTGCCGGCACGCGAGGCCGGTGCCGAAGTCAGCCTGGCCATCGCCGGGGTGGCGGCAGACAGCCTCAGCTCGATGATCCCCGGCCTGTTCGGCGGCGGCCAGGCCCAGGGCCTGCTCGATGGCCAGCGCCAGCGGCTGATGAACCAGATCGGCGAAGACCTGAACAACACGCTGCTGTACGTCTACAGCGACCTGTCCGATGCCGAGCTGGAGCAGTTCGCCACCTTTGCCGAGTCACCAGAAGGCAAGGCGTACTACCAGGCCGCGCTGGCCGCCGTTCGCGCGGGCCTGGCGGTTGGCCAGAGCACCGATGACCTGAAGTGATCAGCCCAGGCGCTGGTCGATGAAGTCGAAGTAGCGCTGGCGAATGCCTGGCAGCTCGTTGGCCAGGTGGTGACGGGCCTCGGGCAGCAGCAGAATCTGCGGCTCGGCGAACTTGGCCTTGAGCACTTCGAGGTTGTAGGGCCAGTCCACCGTGGCATCCGCCTCCCCCTGCACGATCAATGGCCGCCGCGTACTGCGCGGCGCGGCCTCGATGCGTTTGACCCAGGCGATCAGTGCGCCCACCCAGGCGGTTGGCAGGCGGCGCGGCTGCAGCGGGTCGGCTTCGAGAAATGGCAGGAAGGCCGGGTCATTGGTGTTCTCGCTGAAGCGCCGCTCGATCCCATTGACGAAATGGCGCAACACCCGATAACTGAGCTTCGACCAGCGCCAGGAACAGGGCCGCACCAGCGGTGCCAACAAAATGACCTGGCCATCGATGGGGCTGCGCGCGCCCTGGTACAGCAGGTGGTCCACGGCAATGGCGCCACCGGTGCTCTGCCCGCACAGGTGCCAGGGGCGCGGCAGTTGCAGCGTGCGCGCCTGTTCGAACAAGGCCTCCAGCACTTGCTGGTACACCGCGAAGTCACTGATGCTGGCCCGCTCGCCACTGGACAGGCCATGGCCGGGCAAGTCGCAGCTGATCACGGCGAAGCCCTGCTCGAGCGCCCACGCGATCACGTGCCGATAAAGGCCCATGTGGTCGTAATAACCGTGCAGCAGGAACAGCGTCGCGCTGGGCTGCTCGGGTAACCAGGCCTGCCCGACCAGCTCGAAGTCTGCGGCCTGGAAGCCGCCCAGCCAGCTGTGGGCTGACAGGTCCAGGCCATAGAAGCGCTGGTAATCCTGCGCCTGGGCCGACAGCGGTTGGCGGGCGGTGAACGGCGCCAGGCTGGTGCGCAGGAGGTCGGGGTGAAAGGCAGCGGGCATCAGGTACATCCACATGTGGAGCAAGTATTGATCTGGGATATTCAGCTCTGGCTGGCGTCGTGGCAAGCTTGGCCCATCTATCACCTGTACTGGCCCTATCGCCGGCAAGCCAGCTCCCACAGGAAGATCACCGCCCTCAAGAACTGTGGTGTACCTGTGGGAGCTGGCTTGCCGGCGATAGGGCCAATGAACCCACCACAAAAATACCAGCAGATATCCATGCAGACCCGCCTCGCCAAACCTGCCCTGATCATCCTCGCCCTACTGCTCTGTGCCGCTTTGCTCTGGCAGGCCTACACCACCTTCCAGGCCCGCTACCTGCGCCCGTTCGACAACCAGGCCACGCTGTTCGACGGCAGCCAACTGCAGCTACCCACCGAGCTGGCCGGCCCCGGCCCGATCCGCGTGGTGCACTTCTGGGACCCGGCCTGCCCGTGCAACGTCGGCAACCAGCAACACCTGGGCGACCTGGTCAGCCAGTTCGCAGGCCAGGGCGTGACCTTCCACGTGCTGCAGAAGCCCGGTAGCCACGGCCAGCTACCGGCCAACCTCACCGTCCTCGAGCCACTCGCCAGCCTGCCCGGCAGCGAACACCTGCCTGCCTCCCCGGCCGTGGCCATCTGGGACCGTCAAGGCCACCTGGCTTATTTCGGCCCCTACAGCGAAGGTGCAGTGTGCAACGCCAGCAACAGCTTCATCGAGCCGATCCTCAAGGCGCTGCTCGGCGGCCGCCAGGTCAGCGCCTCCAATACCCTGGCGGTAGGCTGCTACTGCCCCTGGGCCGGCTGACGCACCCGCGCCGGGTTACCTACCACTGTCGCCCCCGCCGGCACGTCACGGGTGACCACACTACCGGCACCCACCACGGCGTTGTCGCCAATGGTCACCCCCGGCAGGATGATCGCCGCACCGCCGATCCACACATTGTTGCCGATAGTCACCGGCCGCCCGCTCTCCAGCCCGCTGCGCCGCACATCCGGGTCGAGTGGATGGTCGGCGGCGTAGATCTGCACGTTGGGGCCGATCTGGCAGTCGTCGCCGATGCGCACCGGCGCCACGTCAAGAATCACGCAGTTGAAGTTCATGAAGGTATTACGGCCGACACTGATGTTGTAGCCATAGTCGCAATAGAACGGCGGGCGGATCACCGCGCCTTCGCCAACCTGGGCAAAGTGCTCCACCAGCAACCCATGACGTGCCTCGTTGAGCAATTCGACACTGCTATTGTAACGGTGCATCCAGTGCTTGTTGGCGATCTGCTCGGCCTGCAGCTCGGGGCAGCCAGCGTGATAGAGCTGGCCGGTAAGCATTTTCTGTTTTTCGCTGAGGGACATGGAAACTCCTTCCTGGGGCTATGCTCTGTTCGCGAATCCGCCGATGATCGGACCACATTTTCTGCTTGAACGCACAAGGAGCCTGCATGAAGCGCAGCCTGACCCTGCTGGCCGTGGTCATTGCCGTGGCCGCCGGCGGCGGATACTGGTACGTACAGGACAAGCTGCCGCAACGCGAGGGCGAGGTGGCCATCGCTGGTCTGCAGGCGCCGGTCAGCGTGCGCTACGACGCCCGCGGCGTGCCGCACCTGCAGGCGCAGAGCGAGCCGGACCTGTATCGCGCCCTGGGCTACGTGCATGCTCAAGACCGATTGTTCCAGATGGAGATCCTGCGGCGCCTGGCCCGTGGTGAGCTGGCCGAGGTGCTGGGCGACAAGCTGCTGCCTACCGACACCCTGTTCCGCAGCCTGCGCATACGCGAGCAGGCCGCGCTGATGGCCAAGCGTCAGGACCCGCAGTCGCCGGCTTGGCAGGCCCTGCAAGCCTATCTCGAAGGGGTCAACACTTGGCAGGCCAGCCACCCCAAGCCCGTGGAATTCGACCTGCTCGGCATCACCCCGCGCCCGTTCACCGCCGAAGACACCCTGAGCATCGCCGGCTACCTGGCCTACAGTTTCGCCGCCGCGTTCCGCACCGAGCCCGCACTGACCTATATCCGCGACCAACTGGGCCCTGACTACCTGAACATCTTCGACCTGGGCTGGCAACCCGAAGGCGCGCTGGGCACACCACTGGCCGCTGCCGACTGGCACAGCCTGGAGGCCCTCGCCCGTCTCAGCAATGAGGCGCTGGGCGACGCCGGCATCCCCCAGTTCGAGGGCAGCAACGCCTGGGCGATAGCGGGTAGCCACACCCGCAGTGGCAAGCCGCTGCTGGCCGGCGACCCACACATCAGCTTCGCGGTGCCGGCAGTGTGGTACGAGGCCGAGCTGTCGGCGCCCGGCTTCAACCTGTATGGCTACTTCCAGGCGCTCAACCCGTTTGCCCTGCTCGGCCACAACCGCGACTTCGGCTGGAGCCTGACCATGTTCCAGAATGACGATGTCGACCTGATCGCCGAACGCAGCAACCCGGCCGACACCAATCAGGTCATGGTCGATGGCAAGTGGCAGGCGCTGGAAAAGTCCGAGCAACAGATTGCGGTAAAAGGCCAAGCGCCGGTCACCATCAGCCTCCGCCGCTCGCCCCATGGCCCGATCGTCAACGACGTGCTGGGCGCCACGGCCGGCCCCACGCCCATTGCCATGTGGTGGGCCTTCCTGGAAACCGAAAACCCGATCCTCGACGGTTTCTACCAGCTCAACCGCGCCGACACCCTGGACAAGATGCGCGAGGCCACTGCCAAAGTCCACGCGCCGGGGCTGAACTTTGTCTGGGCCAATGCCCGTGGCGATATCGGCTGGTGGGCGGCGGCGCAGTTGCCGATCCGCCCCGACGGCGTCGACCCGGCGTTCATCCTCGATGGTGCCAGCGCGCAGGCCGACAAGCTCGGTTTCTACCCGTTCAGCGTCAACCCACAGCAGGAGAACCCGGCGCGCGGCTACATCGTCTCGGCCAACTACCAGCCACCGGCGGTGGTGCCGATACCGGGTTACTACAACCTGCCCGACCGGGGCCGCCAGCTCGACCGCCATCTGGCCAACCCCGAGGTGAAATGGGACATCCACAACAGCCAGGCGCTGCAGCTGGACACTGCCAGCGATTATGGCCCGCGTACCCTTGCACCGCTGCTGGCAACCCTGCGCACTGTGGCCGAGGGTGACGAAGAGAAGGAACTGGTCGAACAGCTGGCGGCCTGGGTTGGCGACTACCCGCTGGACTCGATCAACGCCACGCTGTTCAACCAGTTCCTCTACGACCTGGCGTTCGCGGCGCTGCATGACGAACTGGGCGATACCTGGTTCCCGGTGTTGATCAGCACCCGCGCCATCGACGCCGCCCTGCCGCGCCTGGCGGCGGATGCCGAAGCACCCTGGTGGAACACCCGTGGTGCCAGCCAGCGTACCGACCGTACCGCCGTCGTGCGCAGTGCCTGGCAGAACAGCCTGAAGCACCTGCGCGATACCTTGGGCAGCGACCCGGCCAGTTGGCAGTGGGGCAAGGCTCATACCCTCACCCACAACCATCCGCTGGGGGTGAAAAAGCCGCTGAACCTGCTGTTCAACGTTGGCCCGTTCGCCGCACCCGGTACTCATGAAGTACCGAACAACCTCTCGGCGAAGATCGGCCCTGCGCCGTGGCCAGTGAGCTATGGGCCATCGACACGGCGGCTGATCGACTTTGCCGATGCCGGGCAGGCGCTGACCAGCAACCCGGTCGGGCAGAGTGGCGTGCCGTTTGACCGGCATTACTCGGACCAGGCCGAGGGGTATGTGCAGGGGCAGTACCAGAAGGCGCAGATGGGGGTGATTCCGGCGCAAAGCACCTTGCGACTGGTGCCAGGCGAATGACCGAGGGGGCTGCTGCGCAGCCCATCGCGACGCAAGGCCGCTCCCACAGGTGCTGTGCAGGTTTCGGGCGCCCCCTATACCTGTGGGAGCGGCCTTGTGTCGCGATGGGCCGCAAAGCGGCCCCGACAATTACGAACACCCTAAACCATTCCCAAACGAGGCCCTCATTCAATGCAAAGAAACTTCATCGAAATCGACGGCGCGCGCATGAGCTACATCGACCAGGGCCAAGGCTTCCCGGTCCTGTTCGGCCACAGCTACCTGTGGTCCGCCGACATGTGGCAGCCGCAGGTCGAAGCCCTGTCGCAACACTTCCGCGTCATCGTGCCCGAGCTATGGGGCCATGGTGATTCCGACGCCCCGCCCGCCACTACCAGGAACATGGCTGACCTGGTTCGCCAGCACCTGGCCTTGCTCGACAAGCTGGACATCGCCAAATGCCACCTGGTCGGTTTATCGGTAGGCGGCATGTGGGGCGCCCCACTGGCCAGTGAGCACCCCGATCGTATCGACCGCCTGGTACTGATGGACACCTACCTCGGCGCCGAACCTGAAGCCACGCGGCTGAAGTATTTCGCCCTGCTGGACGCTGCAAGCGCCGCCGGGGAGTTCAGCGATGCCTTGCTCGATATCATCGTGCCGATATTCTTCCATGCCGATGGCCAGACGGTGCCGGAGATCCGTGAGCAGTTTCGTGCGGCGCTGAAGGCTACCAGCGCTGAAACCATCCGCGACAGCCTGGCCCCCATGGGCCGCATCATCTTCGGCCGGCCCGACCTGCTGGACAGGCTGGCGGGCTTGCCTGGCGAGCGTACCATCGTGCTGTGCGGCGACAAGGACATCCCTCGGCCGCCGGCAGAGTCCAACGAGATGGCGCAGTTGATCAATTGCCTGGCCGCGCAGATTCCGCTGGCGGGGCATATTTCCTGCCTGGAGAACCCGAAGGTGGTGAATGAATTCTTGCTGAACTGGCTACCGCGTTATCAGTGAGATCCCCGGGGCTGCTGCGCAGCCCATCGCCGGCAAGCCAGCTCCCACCTCGACCGCATAGGCCCCAAGCTCTTTGCAGTACCTAACTGCAGCAGCCTAAAGCCCTATGCAGTACCTGTGGGAGCTGGCTTGCCGGCGATGGGCCGCAGAGCGGCCCCTTAAACCGGTCACCCCTGCCACTTGCCGCCTTCGACGATCACGCTCTCCGGCTTGGTGTCGTCACTCAGTTCCTTGCGCACATACTGGTCATACAGCTTCAGCAAGAACTTCTCTTCGCCCAGCTTGGCCAGCTCGGCATTCACCCAGTCACGCAGCTCGGTATTGCCCTTCTTCACCGCCGGCGCAATAGGTGCTTCGTCACCCAGCAGCTCTGGCAGCACGCGGTAGCCCGGGTTCTGCTTGGCCCAGCTGAACAAAATCAGGTTGTCCTGGGCATAAGCATCGCCACGCCCGGTGGCCAGGGCCTGCAGCGACTCACTGTTCTTCTCGAACTTGAGCAGCTTCCATTCCGGATGGTTCTTGGTCAGCCAGATATCGGCAGTGGTGCCGGTGGTAACGATGATGGTCTTGTCGGCCAGGTCATCCAGCTTCTGCACTGGGCTGCCGTCGGCGACGATGGCCTGTACGGCAACCCGCAGGTTGGGGTTGGTGAAGTCCACCGCTTCCTTGCGCTCCGGGGTCACGGTCATGTTGGCGAGGATCAGGTCGACCTTGTCGCTCTGCAGGAACGGAATACGGCTGGCCGGCTCCACGGCAACGAACTCGACCTTGTTTTCATCGCCCAGCAGATCCTTGGCCAGGCGCCGGCCAATATCGGTATCAAAGCCCACATAGCGGCCCTGTTCATCGACGAAGCCAAACGGAGGCTTGTCGGTGAACACGCCGACAATCAGTTTGTCGCGGGCCTTGATGGTTTCCAGGTAGCTGGTTGCCGGCGATGCCGCCGCGGGCTTGGGTGGCTCTTCGGCCTTGTTGCAGCCGGCCAGCAGGGCCAGGCCGAACAGCGGCGCCAGCAGTTTGGTGAGGTTGGCAGTTTTCATGACAGTTCCTTGTGCAGTGTCTTCGGCAGGCTTTCTACGAAGGAGAATTTCTCCAGGAACTGCTGCGCACGTGCGGTTCGCGGTCGGGTGAAGAAGCTCTCGGGGTCGCCCTGTTCAAGGATCCTGCCGGCCTCCATGAACACGATGCGGTCGGCCACCGCGCGAGCGAAGGCCATTTCGTGGGTAACGATGAGCAAGGTCATGCCGTCGCGGGCCAAGCCCTGGATCACCTGCAGCACCTCCTTGACCATCTCTGGGTCGAGGGCCGCGGTAACCTCGTCGAACAGCATCACCTCGGGGTTCATGCACAGCGAACGCACGATGGCGATGCGCTGCTGCTGGCCGCCGGACAACTGCCGGGGGAAGGCGTCGCGCTTGTCCAGCAGGCCGACCCGCGCCAGCAGCGCCTCGGCCTGGGCCTGCGCTTCGGCCCGCTCGCGCTTTTGCACTTTCAGCGGGCCCAGCAGCAGGTTGTCAATCACGCTCATGTGGCCGAACAGGTGGTAGCTCTGAAACACCATGCCGACCCGCTGACGGATGGCGCGCCAGTCGGTGCGCGAGTCGATCAGCTCTTGCCCGGCCAGGCGCAGATGGCCGCTGTGGGCCTGCTCCAGGCCGTTGAGGCAGCGCAGCAAGGTGCTTTTGCCACAGCCGCTGGGGCCGAGGATCACCACCACTTCGCCGGCCGCTACCTGCAGGTCGACGTCCTTGAGCACCTGGTGCTCGCCGAAGAACTTGTTGAAACCCTGGAATTCGATCAATGCGCTCATGAGTGGGCCCAGCGGCGTTCCAGCACGCGCGAAGCGGCGGACAGCGGATAACAGACGATGAAGAAGAACAGGAACAAGGCGCCGTAGATCAGCACCGATTCGTAGGTGCGTTCGATGATCTGCTGGCCGGCCTTGATCACCTCGACCACGCCGATCAGCACGGCCAGCGAGCTGGTCTTGACGATCCGCGTATAGATGTTGATGGTCGGTGGGGTCATGCGCTTGAGCGCCTGCGGCAGCAGCACGTAGCCATACAGCTGCCAGCCGGCCAGGCCGATCGACAGCCCGGCCTCGCGCTGGCCACGCGGCAGCGAACCCAGCGCGCCACGCACCACCTCGCCTACCTCGCTGGCGCCCCACAGGCCCAGCACCAGCACCGCGCACCAGAAGCTGGGGATGCTCACGGCGAAGAAAATCGGCAGGCCGAAGAACACCAGGTACAGCCAGACCAGCACCGGAATGGCGCGAAACAATTCGAGGTACACCTGCAAGACGATGTTCAAGGCACGGTTGCCCAAGGTCGCCAGCACGCCATAGAGCACACCACCCAGCGTCGCGAAGAGGATGCCCAGCGCCGAGATGGCCAAGGTCTGCGCTGCGCCGCCGGCCAGCTGCGGCAGCGCCTGCAGCAACAGTTCAGACGCCGAACTGGCCATGTTGCAGCCTCCTTTCCACATAGCGCAACAGCAACGACAACGGCAGGAACAACAGCACGCAGAGCAGGGTCAGCACGGTGAGCATTTCATAGGTCTTGTAATACAGCGCGATGTAGTTCTTGGTTGTGTAGAGGATCTCTGGCACCGCCACCGCCGACACCACGGTGGTTTCCTTGAGCAGGAAGATGAAGTTGGCGAACAGCGCCGGCAGGCTGAGGATACCGGCCTGGGGCAGCAGCACATGGCGCAGCAACTGGCCCTCGGACAGGCCGATGGAGCGCCCGGACTCCAGCTGGGCACGGGGCACGGCCTCGACTCCGGCACGCAGCACTTCGGTGAGGTAGGCGCCGCCCATGAAAGTCATGGTGATGATCGCTGCGGCAAAACCGGAAATCTTCAGGCCCAGGCTGGGCAAGGCGAAATAGACGAAGAACAGCTGGATCAGTAGCGGGGTGTTGCGCGCCAGTTCCACGTAGGCCTTGACCAGCCGCCACAGGTAGGGGGTGCGCAGGACCAGCAGTGTGGTGTTGACCAGGGCGACCAACAACGAGGTAGCGATGGCGATCAGGCCGACCTGCAGGGTCACGCCCACGGCCTTGAGGAAGGCCGGCAGGGTGCTGAGGATGAATGCGGTGTCGAGGGTCATGGGTAAAGCAGGTCTGCAGGGTGCGCAGCGGCACGATAGCTAGACTGTAATGATCTAAAAACTTTTTAATAAATACCTTTATTGCATATTCATATCACCAAGAAGTCGCTGGTGGGCCGGCCATTCTGGGGCTGCTCTGCAGCCCAATCGCGACGCAAGGCCGCTCCCACATGGGTCGACTGTGGGAGCGGCCTTGCGTCGCGATTGGGCCGCAGAGCGGCCCCAGAAACAAAAACGCCGACACATATGCGTCGGCGTTTTTTCCATCACTGCAAGCGCATCAGAACGCCGGCAGCACCGCACCTTGGTACTTCTTGGCGATGAATTCCTTCACTTCCGGGCTGGTCAGGGCCTTGGCCAGTTTCTGGATGGCTTCGCTGTCCTTGTTGTCCGGGCGGGCGACCAGGAAGTTCACGTATGGCGAATCGCTGCCTTCGATCACCAGCGCATCCTTGGCCGGGTTGAGGCCGGCTTCCAGGGCATAGTTGGTGTTGATCATGTCCAGGTCGACCTGGTCCAGCACACGCGGCAACATGGCCGATTCAAGCTCGCGGAACTTCAGCTTCTTCGGGTTCTCGGCAATGTCCTTGGGGGTGGCCAGGGCGTTCTTCGGGTCCTTCAGGGTGATCAGGCCAGCCTTCTGCAGCAGCAGCAGGGCGCGGCCGCTGTTGCTGCCTTCGTTAGGGATGGCAACGGTGGCGCCTTCTTTCAGCTCGCCCAGGGCCTTGACCTTGTTCGAGTAACCACCGAAGGGCTCGACGTGTACGCCGATCACGGTTTCCAGGTGGGTACCTTTGCCTTCGTTGAAGTTTTGCAGGTAAGGCAGGGTCTGGAAGTAGTTGGCGTCCAGGCGCTTCTGGTCAACCTGCACGTTTGGCTGCACGTAGTCGGTGAAGACCTTGATCTGCAGGTCGACACCTTCCTTGGCCAGGGTCGGCTTGATCAGCTCGAGGATTTCGGCGTGCGGTACCGGGGTAGCGGCAACCACCAGTTTCTCGGCGGCGGCGGCCAGGCCGGAGAACGACAGGGCAGCAGCCAGGGCAGTGGTCAGCAGGGTCTTCTTCATGGTGGTCCTTGTTCTGAATCTGAGCCATCGGCGATGGCGAATCGGGTGCCCAACCGCTTCACCAGTGGGCGTGAAGCGGACAATACCTAGATTTTTTATTCCGTAACAATATCTTTTATTCAGTTGCTTATTCCAAAAACAAACTGCCATCAGCCACTTTGCTTATGAGCGATGTCTAGCGCGCGGGGTTGGGCAGGTCGAGATCCTCTGGCAGGATCTCCGCGCCGTCATTCACCAACAAGGCGAAGTGAATGACGTTCTCCAGTTCGCGGGTGTTGCCGGTCCAGGGATGGGCCTCCAGCACCTGCTGCGCCGCCTCGCTCACCAGCGGCACAGGCCGCTGCAGGCGCGCGCTGTAGATGCCCACGAAGTACTCCGCCAGCGGCAGGATATCGCCCGGCCGCTCGCGCAGTGGCGGCAGCTCCAGTGCACCCTCGCGCAGGTACTGGTACAGGCGCTCATTGAAGCGCCCGGCGCGCACCACCCGCGCCAGGTCGATGCTGGTTGCGGCCACCAGGCGCACATCCACCGGCTGCGGCTGCTGCGCGCCCACCCGGGTGACCTCGCGGTTTTCCAGGGCTGCCAGCAGCTTGCCCTGGATGGCCAGCGGCAAGTCGGCGATCTCGTCCAGGTACAGCGTGCCGCCGTTGGCCGAGCCGAACCAGCCGGCGCGGCTGCTGGCCGTGCCGCCATGGCTGCCGGCACTGTAGCCGAACAGCTCGGCATCGGCGTAAGTGGGGCTGATGGCCGCGCAGTTGACTGAGACGAACA
Organism: Pseudomonas sp. 10-1B; assembly: GCF_000935045.1. Lineage (GTDB taxonomy): Bacteria > Pseudomonadota > Gammaproteobacteria > Pseudomonadales > Pseudomonadaceae > Aquipseudomonas. Next base: position 8,007 of record NZ_JYKS01000022.1, on the reverse strand, counting down.
GCCCACCGCGGTCACTGGCACGATGGATCTGCCGGGCCAGCAGCTCCTTGCCGGTGCCGGTCTCGCCCCGGATCAGCACCGGCAAGGGTTGCGGCGCCAGGCGCTCCAGCTCTTCGCGCAGTTGCTGCGAACGCGGGTCGATGAACACCAGCGCCTTGGCACGGATGCTCAGCGGGCTCTTGTCCAGCTCGGGGAAGGTCAGCAGCGGCTGGCCAAACGGGTTTTGAAAAGTCATGACGAACTCCCGCCCCAGGCCTCCATTGGCCGGGCGTCAGGCAAACGGTAAACAGTAAGGGCAGTCAGGCGCGGCGCAATGCGCGCTGCTCGACCCGGCTCTGCAAGCGATACAAGTAGGCGAAGCCTTGTTCCCAGCGCTCATGGCCGGACTTGACGTTGATGTGCCCGGCGTTGCTCAGCAGCCCTGCTTCGGCGCCCCACACCTGGGCCAGGTACAGCGCCCGCGGCACGCTCACGGCCGGGTCGTTGTCCGAGCTGACCACCTGGCTGGGGAACGGCAATGTGTCGGTCGGGATAGGCGCAAAGTTACGTAGGGCCGGCGCGCAAGTGGGCCGCTCGACGTCGGCCGGTGCCACCAGCAGTGCACCACGCACCTGCCGCAGCAAGGCCGGGCTGGCCTGCGCGGCCCAATGGGCGACGGTGATGCAGCCCAGGCTGTGGGCGATCAGAATCACCGGCGAACGCTCGGCGGCAACCGCCTGCTCCAGCGCCAGCACCCAGTCCTGGCGTTGCGGGGTCAGCCAGTCGTGCTGCTCGACCCGCGCACTGTTGGGCAGGCTGCGCTGCCAGTGACTTTGCCAATGGTTGTCTGGCGATCCTTGCCAGCCCGGCACAATCAGGTAACGAATAGACTCATTGCGCATGGGGACGCCTCCAGTAAGTTTGCGTGCTTGAAGACCAGTATAGGGAGGGAGTTATATTCGTAAAGGAATAAGAAGCTATTTATTAATAACCAAATTTACCTTTCGACACAATCCCTGTGGGAGCGGGCGAGCCCGCGAAACATGCGACGCGGTGGATGGTACCGGCTCTGCCGGTGTTCGCGGGCGCGCCCGCTCCCACAGGGATCGCGCAGGCAAAAAAAAAGGCCAACCCCTGCCAAGAGATGTGGCCCCAACGCATCTGCGTAAGTCACTTGCCTGAAGAGGGTTACCGGGGGTTCAGCGCGCGGTAATCACCGCCAGCTTGCTGATCCCCGCACGTTCGATGGCGGCCATGGCCCGCGCCACTTCGCCGTAGTTCACGCCGTCGTCGGCCTGCAGTTGCACGCGCACATCCGCATCCTTGTCCTTGGCCGCCTTGAGATTGGTCTCCAGCAGGTCGGGCTGAATCTCGTCCTTGTTGATGAACAGCTTGCCGTCCCCGTCGATACTGACCACCAGCGGGTCCTTCTGCTCTACCGGGGCCACGGCCTCGGTCTTGGGCAGGTTGATGGGAATGGCGTTGGTCAGCAGCGGTGCGGTGACGATGAACACCACCAGCAGCACCAGCATGACGTCCACCAGGGGCGTGACGTTGATTTCACTGAGGACTTCGTCGCTGTCCTGGGTCGAAAAGGCCATATCAGGACGCCTCCTTCACCGGCTGGGTGAAACCGGCCTGGGGCTTGTGCACGGCAGGGTGCACCAGCACGCGGAAGGCACTCTTCTGCGCCAGGCTGTAGAAGTCGTGGGCGAAGTCATCGAGGTCGGCGGCGGTGAGCTTGAGGCGGCGCAGGAAATAGTTGTAGACCAGCACCGCCGGCACCGCGACGGCGATACCCACGCCGGTGGCCACCAGCGCCGCACCGATTGGCCCGGCCACAGTTTCCAGGCTGGCGGAGCCGGCTGCACTGATACCCTTGAGCGCTTCCATGATGCCCCACACGGTGCCGAACAGGCCGATGAAGGGCGAGGTGCTGCCAATACTGGCGACCACCGCCAGGCCAGTTTCCAGCGAGCGGCGTTCACGCACGATCTGCTGGCGCAGGGCACGCTCCAGGCGGTCCTGGTGGTTGATGGCATGGCTCAAGTCATTGGCCTGGTTGTCACCGACAGCGATGGCTGCGTAACCAGCTTGGGCAACGCGGGCCGCCGGGCCAGGCAGTTCATGGCTGGGCTCGGCAGCCGAGTCCAGGCTCGAGGCGGCCCAGAACTGCTGGTGGAAGCGCTTGTCCTGGTTCTTCAGCCGCACGAACTGCACGACCTTGACCAGGGCCAGGCCCCAGGTAACGACAGAAAAACCGACCAACAGCCAGATGACTGCGCTTTCAACGGATTCGAGGGGGGATGCCAGCAGGCTCATGATGATGTCTTCCTGTGTTCTGCGAAATGGTTATCGAAGCTTGAAATCGATCGGCACGCTGACCCAGCCGGTCTGGGCCACATCGCCCTGCTTGGCAGGCACGAAGCTCCAGCGCTTGACCGCGGCCAGCGCGGCGGCATCGAGGGCATCGCGGCCACTGCTCTTCTGCACCTGGATCTGCCCCGGCTTGCCACTGGGCAACACCTCGACGCGCAGCAGCACAGTGCCTTCCCAGCCACGCCGCTGGGCCATCTGCGGGTATTCCGGGGCCGGGTTCTTCAAGTACGCAGCGTTGGCCGATGCCGGCGTTACCGGGGCCGGTGCAGGGGGGGCTGGCGCAGGGGGTGCCGGGGCAGCCACAGGGGCTGGCGGCGGTGCCTCGACCGGCTTGGGCTGTGGTTTGGGCGCTTGCTTGACCACCGGTTTGGGCACAGGTTTTGGCTTGGGTTTGGGCTTGGCGGCCAGTTCGTCGACTACCGGTGGTGGTGGCTCGACCACGGGCGGCGCAGGAGCTGGTGGCGGTGGCTCGACCACAGGCGGTGCCGGCGCGGCGAACTCGATGGTCATGGGCGGAACTTGCGGCGGCACCACCGGCAGCTCGGGCATCGGCGCCTGGCTGACCCAGTAAGCTGCGGCACCGTGCAACGCCAGCACCAGCAGGCCTAGCGCCAGCTTGTCGCGGCGCTTGAGCCCGCTGACGGGTGTGCGTTGCAGGCGCAGTTGGCCAAGCGGGAGGCGAAGCGTGCGTCCAAGCTCGACCAGGTCGCCCGGGGCTGGACGCCATGGCTGGTCGTAGGCCCTGACGGCCGACTGGACATTACCCATTGATCAAACTCCTGGGGTCTCGATTCAGGTGTGTGGCTGAATCATCGGGGCCAGAGGCTTATCTCTAAAAGTAATGTTTAAAATTATGGTTAGAACGTAACTGAATATATGTTTTGATGGGTTTCGCCAAGGCCACGGATTTCGCGGGGTCTGACCGGAGCGTAGCCACGCGATGCATTGCGGGCATGCAAAATATTCGCGTAAGGCATCAGATTGCCGCGAGGGCTGCGCCCTCGATCGCCGGCAAGCCAGCTCCCACAGATACTGCACATGGCTCGTAGTCGATGCGATCCATGTGGGAGCGGCCTTGTGTCGCGATGGGCTGCAAAGCAGCCCCGGCAACCTCCCAGGCATAAAAAAGCCCGGGACCAACCCCGGGCTTTTCGTCATCGAAGGCGACTCAGATATCCGCCACCTTCTGCCAAACCTTAGGCCGGAAGAACAACGTCTCCCCGCGCGCCAACCCGCTCAGGCTGTCATGGTCCTTGACCACCTCGGCCTCGATCAGCTCGCTCTGCCCTTCCACCTTCAAGGTCACCCGCGTGGTAGCCCCCAACGGGCGGATATCCCGCACCTCAGCCGCATGGTGGCCTTCGGTCTCATGCCGCGACAGCGACACCTCGTGTGGGCGGAACAGCACATGGTGCCCTTCGCTCAAGGCCAGGCGGTTGGAATCGCCGAGGAAGTGATAGACGAAATCATTGGCCGGCTGTTCGTACACCTCGCCCGGCGAGCCGATCTGCTCGATCACACCCTTGTTCATCACCACGATGCGGTCAGCCACCTCCATGGCCTCTTCCTGGTCGTGGGTGACGAATACCGAGGTCAGGTTGATGTCCTCGTGCAACCGCGCCAGCCAGCGACGCAGCTCTTTACGTACCTTGGCATCCAACGCACCGAACGGCTCGTCCAGTAACAGCACCTTGGGCTCCACCGCCAGCGCACGGGCCAGGGCGATACGCTGGCGCTGGCCGCCAGACAACTGCTCGGGGTAACGGTCGGACAACCAGTCCAGCTGTACCATGTTCAGCAGCTCATGCACCTTCTCGGCGATCTTGCTCTCGCTCGGGCGCTCGCCCTTGGGCTTCATGCGCAGGCCGAAGGCGACGTTGTCGAACACGCTCATGTGGCGGAACAGCGCGTAGTGCTGGAACACGAAACCGACGTTACGGTCACGCACATCATGGCCAGACACGTCTTCGCCATGGAACACGATATTGCCCTGGTCCGGGGTTTCCAGGCCGGCGATGATACGCAGCAGAGTGGTCTTGCCGCAGCCGGACGGGCCGAGCAAGGCCACCAGCTCGCCGCTGTTGATGTCCAGGTTGATGTTGTCCAGGGCCTGGAAGCTGTTGAAGCGCTTGCTGACGTTACGAACTTCGATCGACATGAATCATTCCTCCGCGGCGCTGTGGCGCAGGCGGTTAATACGGTTCTCGCTCCACTGCTTGAGCAGCAGGATGAAGAGCGCCAGGATCAGCAGCAGGCTGGCCACGCTGAAGGCCGCGACATGGTTGTACTCGTTGTAGAGGATCTCCACGTGCAGCGGCAAGGTGTTGGTAACGCCGCGAATGTGGCCCGACACCACCGACACCGCGCCAAACTCGCCCATGGCCCGCGCAGTACACAGCACCACGCCATAGATCAGGCCCCATTTGATGTTCGGCAAGGTCACGTGCCAGAACATCTGCCAGCCATTGGCACCGAGCAGGCGCGCGGCCTCCTCCTCTTGCGTGCCCTGCTCCTGCATCAGCGGGATCAGCTCACGGGCCACGAACGGCACGGTGACGAAGATGGTCGCCAGGACGATGCCCGGCAGGGCGAACACGATCTGGATGTCATGGTCCTGCAGCCATGGCCCGAACAGGCCTTGCGCACCGAACATCAGCACGTAGACCAGGCCGGCGATCACCGGCGACACCGAGAACGGCAGGTCGATCAGGGTGACCAGGATGCTCTTGCCACGGAAGGTGTACTTGCTCACGCACCAGGCGGCGCTGACACCGAACACCAGGTTCAGCGGCACCGAAATGACCACGGCGAGCAGGGTCAGCTTCAGTGCCGACAGGGCATCGGGCTCGAAGATCGCCTCGAAGAAGGTACCGAAACCGTTCTTCAGCGCCTGCGACACCACGATCACCAGCGGCAGCAGCAGGAACAGCGCGAACACCAGCCAGCCAAGGCCGATGAGAATGCGCCGCGATGTGGCACTGCCACGGCGGGCGGCGTTGGCGGCGGCGGTTGCACTCAGGGATGAACTGGACATGCCGGCCTCCTTCAAGGGGTTTCGATGCGGCGCTGCAGCAGGTTGATCAGCAGCAGCAGGATGAAGGAAACCACCAGCATCAGCACGCCGATGGCGGTCGCGCCGGTGTAGTCGTACTGGTCGAGCTTGACCATGATCAGCAACGGCAGGATCTCGGTCTTCATCGGCATGTTGCCGGCAATGAAGATCACCGAACCATACTCGCCCACGCCGCGGGCGAAGGCCAGGGCAAAACCGGTGAGCCAGGCAGGCAGCAGCGCCGGCGCCAGCACATGGCGGAACACCTGCAGCGGTTTGGCGCCCAGGCAGGCGGCAGCCTCTTCCACCTCACGGGGGATATCGGCCAGCACTGGCTGCACCGTGCGCACCACGAACGGCAAGGTGACGAAGGTCAGTGCCAAAGTGATGCCCAGCGGGGTGTAGGCGATCTTGAAGCCCAGGTCGGTGGCGAACTGGCCGACCCAGCCAGCCGGGGCGTACAGGGCGGTCAGGGCGATACCGGCGACGGCAGTGGGCAGGGCGAACGGCAGGTCGATCATGGCGTCGATGATCTTGCGCCCGGGGAAGGTGTAGCGCACCAGCACCCAGGCCAACAGGGTACCGATCACGCCATTGATGATGGCGGCGAACAGGGCAGTGCCGAAACTCAGCTTGAGCGCGGCGAGTACCCGCGGTGCACTGATGATGTTCCAGAACTGCTCCCAGGTAAGCTGCGCGGCATGCACGAACATGGCGGCCAGCGGTATCAGCACGATCAGGCTGAGGTACACCAAGGTGTAGCCCAGCGTCAGCCCGAAGCCGGGTATGACGGGGGAAATGCGACGTGACATAAATATCCCTGGTTGAATGCACTTGGCCCAGTATCGATCCCGGGCCGGTACAGGCTTCTAAATCCTGGGGCTGCTTTGCAGCCCATCGCCGGCAAGCCAGCTCCCACAGGATTACCACAGGCCTGAAGGCTGCGCGATCCCTGTGGGAGCTGGCTTGCCGGCGATGTGCCGCAACGCGGCCCCGCGTTTCCCTGACCGCGGTTACTGTGCCTGATAGATCTGGTCGAACACACCGCCATCATTGAAGAATTTCGGTTGTGCAGTCTTCCAGCCACCGAAGTCCTTGTCGATGGTTACCAGGTCCAATTTCGGGAATTGCTTGCCGAATTCGGCAGCAACCTTCTCGTCACGCGGGCGGTAGAAGTTCTCGGCGGCAATCTTCTGCCCAGCCGGGCTGTACAGGTGCTTGAGGTATTCGGTGGCAATCTCGCTATTGCCCTTCTTCTCGGCGTTCTTGTCCACCACTGCCACTGGCGGCTCGGCCAGGATCGACAGCGACGGCACGACGATGTCGAACTTGTCGGCACCACCGTCTTCCTTCAACGCCAGGAAGGCTTCGTTTTCCCAGGCCAGCAACACGTCGCCCTGGCCGTTGTTGACGAAGGTGATGGTCGAGCCACGGGCACCGGTATCCAGCACCGGTACGTGCTTGAACAGCTCCTGCACATACTCCTTGGCCTTCTCTTCGCTACCGCCGGTCTTCAGGCCGTAGGCCCAGGCCGCCAGGAAGTTCCAGCGGGCGCCGCCGGAGGTTTTCGGGTTGGGGGTGATGACCGACACGTCCTTCTTGATCAGGTCGCCCCAGTCCTGGATGCCTTTCGGGTTGCCCTTGCGCACCAGGAACACGATGGTCGAGGTGTACGGGGTGCTGGCGTCCGGCAGACGCTGCTGCCAGTCCTCGGGCAGGGTCTTGCCGAGCTTGGCGATTTCATCGATGTCACCGGCCAGGGCCAGGGTCACCACGTCGGCGCGCAGGCCGTCGATCACCGCACGGCCCTGCTTGCCCGAGCCACCGTGGGATTGCTGGATCTTCACCTTGTCGCCCGGGTGGGACTGCTGCCAGTGCTTGATGAATTCGGCGTTGTACTGTTGGTACAGCTCACGGGTCGGGTCGTAGGACACGTTCAGCAGTTCGTAGTCCTTGGCGATGGCGGAACCGGCAAAAACAGCACTGGCCAGGGCGGCGAGCGCATAACGGCGGATGGACATGGTGAAGCTCCCGATTGGCATTTTTCTAGTTTTGGATGTAAGGCGCGATCAGCCGGACTTGTTGCCGGGCTGTTGCAGGCGGAACTTCTCCTTGCGCTCGATCTGCACGACCTGAGCGTTATGCACAGTGATCTCCACCGCACCGAACCGCAGGTCGCGCAAGGCGCTCTGGATTTCACGCAGAATGGTGGCTTCGTCCTGACCGTCGATGCTACGCAGAGATGCACTCATGCTCGTTCTCCTTGGGGTGAAGGTGCCGGGCTGAGGTTTTGAAGGGGATTGCGCCTGGCTTGAGGGCAATAGTAGTGAGGCGGAGTTATTCTTAAAAATACTGTTTAAGAATGTTTATATAACCATTTATACAAATCAGCATGAAGCCTTTGTAGGAGCGGGTTTAACCGCGAATGCGATGGTGGATCCACCATTGCATTCGCGGGTAAACCCGCTCCTACAGTGTTCAGTGTTGGGTTTTAGTCGTGTTTTCAGGCTCGCGGATCTTGTACCAGGCCACATACAAGGCCGGCAGGAACAGCAGCGTCAGCAGCGTTGCACTGATGATGCCGCCGATCATGGCGT
>NZ_JYKS01000021.1 GCF_000935045.1 Pseudomonas sp. 10-1B | reverse complement strand
GGGTTTCGGGGCGCACTGTAGGGCTTGGGGCGGGGTGGGGCCAATTGATTGTGTTTATTGCCTAAATCTAGGGGCTGCTGTGCTGTCCTGTGGGAGCGGGCGTGCCCGCGAACACCGGCGAAGCCGGTGCCATCCACCGCGTTGCCTGATTCGCGGGCATGCCCGCTCCCACAGGGGAGGGGTGTTATTCCGGGGGGAGGGTCAGGCGCTGGCCAGCCATCAGCAACGACAAGCGCGCCAGGCCGGTCCAGGGCGACCCTTCAGCCTGCCCTTTGATCTGTGCATCGATACGCTGGGCATCCTGCAGCAGTTGCGCCCAGCGCTGCGCCGACAAGCGCTGCAGGGCCTTGCTGACCAGTGGGCGGCGTTTGTCCCAGATCGGCGGGCGGGCCTGGCTGAAGGCCTTGTCCAGTGGTACGCCCTGGCTGAACTGCTGGGCCAGCCCGGCCAGCTGGCGTAACTCCCGGGCCAGGGCCCAGAGAATTACTGGCGGCTCCACGCCTTCGCCGCGCAAGCCCTCGAGCATACGCAGGGCATGCGCAGCCTCACCGTTGAGAATGGCATCGACCAGGCCGAAAACATCGAAACGGGCGCTGTCGGCGACGGCGGCCTGAACGGTTTCCACAGTGATCTGGTTGCCTTCGGCCAGCAGCTTGAGCTTTTCGATTTCCTGTGCGGCGGCCAGCAGGTTGCCTTCCACGCGTGCGGCGATCAGGTCGACGGCGTCGCGCTGTGCCGACAGGCCGGCCTGCTGCAGGCGCTGGTTGATCCACTGCGGTAGCTGATGCACATCCACCGGCCAGATCTGAATGAACTGGCAATGGCCGCCTTCGATCAGCGCCTTGCCCCACTTGGTCTTCTGCGCACTGGCGTCGAGCTTGGGCAGGCTGATCAGCAGCAGGGTGTCTTCGGCAGGGTTGGCGCAGTATTCCATCAGCGCGGCAGCGCCCTTGTCCCCGGGCTTGCCCGAAGGCAGGCGCAGTTCCAGCAGGCGGCGCTGGGCGAAGAGTGACAGGCTGGCGCCGGCCTGGAGCAGGGTGCCCCAGTCGAAGTTGGCGTCGGCACTGAATACCTGGCGTTCGTCGAAGCCTTGCTGGCGCGCGGCGTTGCGGATGGCGTCGGCGGCTTCCTGGCACAGCAGCGGGTCGTCGCCGCTGACCACGTAGACCGGTGCCAGGGCGCCTTGCAGGTGCTTGTTGAGTTGGGCGGGGGCTAGCTTCATGGGGAACAGACGGGGCACCCGAGGGTGCCCCGTACGGGCTTAGTTGCCCGGCACTTCCAGGGGGGATTGCTGAGGCGTTTCGGCCTCCTGGCGGCGTGCGGCCTCCAGTGCGGCGGCTTCGGCCTGGGCACGTTCGTCGGCTTGACGCTGCAGCTCGTCCAACTGGGTTGGGGTCAGCATCTGCAGGCGGACGACCATGGCATTGACCAGGTCGCGGCGCATTTCTTCACGGGCGCGGTCGGCTTCCTGCTCGGAACCGGTGATGTTCGAGCCATCACGCACGTAGATCTTGCGCACTTCCAGCTTGTCGCTCATCAGCTCCAGGTTGTTCAGGCCCTGGATGCTGTAGTCGAGCACCGTGGTCAGTTCGTACTCGGCGGTACGGTTGCCACTGTTGTAGGTCGCCGAACGCTCGCGCTCCTGCTCGTTGGTCAGCACCAGGCGGTACGGCGCGCCGGCGTGTACGTTGACGCCGCTACGTTGCAGTACTTCGCGCAGCTGGACCACGGTCGGGCCGTAGGCATTGCGTGCGCTGAGGTCCATTTCCTTCAGGCTCAGCTCGGTGGAGCCGGTGCCGCGCAGCTGGAAACCGCAGGCGCTGAGCATGACCGCCAGGCCAATTACCAGCAAATTGCGTTTGATCATGTTGTTGCTCCCTTGTGGGCCTGTTCCGCCCGCCCGCAGTGGCTGCGGGCGGGCGTGCCATCAGTTGGCGACGATGTTGACCAGCTTGCCCGGTACCACGATGACCTTGCGGATGGTCAGGCCATCGATGAAGCGCAGGACATTCTCGTTGCTGCGGGCGGCGGCTTCGATCTCTTCACGGCTGGCAGCGGCCGGCATTTCGACCTGGCCACGCAGCTTGCCGTTGACCTGTACCACCAGGGTGATGCTGTCCTGTACCAGGGCTGCTTCGTCGACGGCTGGCCAGCCGGCGTCGATGACTGCCTGCTGGTGGCCCAGCTGTTGCCACAGCTCGTGGGAGATGTGTGGGGTGATCGGCGCCAGCAGCAGGGTGACTGCCTCGAGGCCTTCCTGCAGCAGGGCGCGGTCCTGTTCAGTGGCTTGCGGGGCCTTTTCCAGCACGTTCATCACGGTCATCACCTGGGCGATGGCAGTGTTGAACTTGTGGAACTGGCCGACGTCGGTGCTGGCCTGCTTGATGGCCGCGTGAATGGCGCGGCGGATGACCTTCTGCGCGTCGTCCAGGGCGGCGACATCCAGCTTGCCCGGCAGGCCCTGGCTGACGTGCGCCTGGGCCAGGCGCCAGACGCGGCGCAGGAAGCGGCTGGCACCTTCGACGCCGGAGTCGGACCATTCCAGGCTCATGTCGGGCGGCGAGGCGAACATCATGAACAGGCGGCAGGTGTCGGCGCCGTACTGGTCGATCATCGATTGCGGGTCGACGCCGTTGTTCTTCGACTTCGACATCTTCTCGGTGCCACCGATTTCCACCGGCAGGCCGTCGGTCTTCAGGCGGGCGCCAATGATCTTGGCCTTGGCATCGCGCTCGACCTCGACATCGGCCGGGTTGAACCAGTCCTTGCCGCCGTTGCTGGCGACACGGTAGTAGGTTTCGGCGACCACCATGCCCTGGGTCAGCAGGTTCTTGAACGGCTCGTTCGAGGTGACCAGGCCTTCGTCACGCATCAGCTTGTGGAAGAAGCGGGCGTACAGCAGGTGCAGGATCGCGTGCTCGATACCACCGATGTACTGGTCGACCGGCAGCCAGTGGTTGGCGGCTTTCGGGTCGACCATGCCACCTTCGTAGTTCGGCGAGGCATAGCGGGCGAAGTACCAGGACGATTCGACGAAGGTGTCCATGGTGTCGGTTTCGCGCTTGGCCGCGGTGCCGCATTTAGGGCAGCTGCACTCGTAGAATTCAGGCATGCGCGCCAGCGGCGAACCGGCGCCGTCCGGTACCACGTTCTCGGGCAGGGTGACCGGCAGTTGGTCTTCCGGCACCGGTACGTCGCCGCAGGACGGGCAGTGGATGATCGGGATCGGGCAGCCCCAGTAGCGTTGGCGGCTGATACCCCAGTCGCGCAGGCGGAACTGGGTGCGCGATTTGCCCAGTTCCTTGCGGATCAGGGCGGCCTCGATGGCATCGAAGGCACCGGCGAAGTCCAGGCCGTCGAACTCGCCGGAGTTGATCAGCTGGCCGTGCTCGGCATAGGCGGCCTGCCACTCGCTGCCGACTTCATCGCCAGCGCTGGTGCGCACTACGGCCTTGAGCGGCAGGTTGTACTTGTGGGCGAACTCGAAGTCGCGCTCGTCGTGGGCCGGTACGGCCATTACGGCGCCATCACCGTAGTGCATCAACACGTAGTTGGCGATCCATACCGGCAGCTTCTCGCCGGTCAGCGGGTGCTCGACCAACAGGGAAGTGGCCATGCCCTTCTTCTCCTGGGTGGCCATGTCGGCTTCGGCGACGCTGCCGCTCTTGCACTCGTCGATGAACGCCTGCAGCGCCGGGTTGCCCTGGGCGGCCTGGGTGGCCAGCGGGTGCTCGGCGGCGACGGCGACGTAGGTGGCGCCCATCAGCGTGTCGGGACGGGTGGTGAAGACCTTGAGGGCGCCTTCATGGCCGATGCTGGCCTGGTCGTAGGGGAACTGTACTTCCATGCCGCGCGACTTGCCGATCCAGTTGCGCTGCATGGTCTTGACCTGCTCAGGCCAGCCCGGCAGTTCGTCGAGGCTTTCCAGCAGCTCGTCGGCGTAGTCGGTGATGCGGAAGTAGTACATCGGGATTTCGCGCTTTTCGATCAGCGCGCCCGAACGCCAGCCACGGCCGTCGATGACCTGTTCGTTGGCCAGTACGGTCTGGTCGGCCGGGTCCCAGTTCACGGTACCGTTCTTGCGGTAGATGATGCCTTTCTCGAACAGGCGGGTGAACAGCCACTGCTCCCAACGGTAGTAGTCGGGCTTGCAGGTGGTGACTTCACGCGCCCAGTCGATGGCCAGGCCCAGGCTCTTGAGCTGGGTCTTCATGTAGTCGATGTTTTCGTACGTCCACTTGGCCGGGGCGACGTTGTTTTTCATCGCCGCGTTTTCCGCGGGCATGCCGAAAGCGTCCCAGCCCATCGGCTGCAGGACGTTCTTGCCCAGCATGCGCTGGTAGCGGGCAATCACGTCACCGATGGTGTAGTTGCGCACGTGGCCCATGTGTAGCTTGCCGCTCGGGTACGGGAACATCGACAGGCAGTAGTAGGTGTCCTTGCCTGGCTGTTCGGTAACAGCGAACGATTGTTGCTCGTCCCAGAACTTCTGGGCGGCGGCTTCGATATCACGGGGCGTGTATTGTTCGTGCATGGCTACTTTTTGCTGAGAGAGAAGAGACCTTGTTCCAGGCAGCGGAACCTCGCTGCGTCCGGCACTCCGGTGTCGTTTAGAGTGAACGCCGTAGCATACAGCAGCGCCGCGCATCGTGGGAAACCTTCGTTGCGAATGCCCGCTGGTCGCGGCACATAGCTGCTTTTTGCAGTGACGCTAAGCTCAGGTGTGGGGGGAGATATTCATTATCTTCAATGAGGTGAACGGATGGGAGAGACGCAGCTACCCGCAATTAGACCGGAGCTTTACGAACGCCTGATCGACCGGCTTGGCCTGGCGCTGGAAGTAGCCAGGACCTCGGTGCGATTACGCGACGAGATGCCAGCCGAGCTGGAGTTGCGTGGCCTGAGCCATGCAGAGTTCGAAGTGATAAAGGCCTACCTGGATTCCCTTCCGGAGCGCCACAACGCCCTTGCCGGCAGTTACCCACAAGCGGAGCCGGCATCGGCCAAGATCATCTGGCTCAAGGACAAGAAACGCCCCGCCAGCACGGCGAGATCCAGGACGCTGCCGCATCGCTAGCCGTTCAGGACGCCAGGCGCAGGCCATCGCGCGCCGGTTCTTCAATATCACACAACTCACGATCGGCGCCGGCCGCACTCTTGTTGACCGGCGTCGATCCTCTTAGGCTGCACACCTGCCAAGGAGGTGTGGCCGATGCCGATCCGATTCTTCATCAAACAATGGCTGATGCCGCCGGGCATCCTGTTCCTGCTGCTGCTCGCGGCGTGGTGGCTGCGCAGCCGCCGGCCCAGGCTGGCGGCGCTGTGCTTTGCCGTGGGCCTCGGGGGCTTGTGGCTGATGAGCCTGCCGCTGGTGGTGCAGGAAACGGCGCGGCTGCTGGAGACCGAACCGCCGCTGGCGGTGAATGATTGGGCGAACCTGGCAAGCCGGGCAGATGCCATCGTGGTGCTGGGCGCAGGGCGTGAGCGCGGCGACCCGGCCTGGGGCGGGGTCGACCAGCCCACGGCCACGGCACTGGAGCGCATGCGTTTTGCCGCGCGGCTGGCCAAGGCCTCGGCTTTGCCGGTGCTGACCAGTGGCGGGCTGCATTACGGCACGCCGCCGAGCGAGGCGTGGTTGATGGCTGAGCGCCTGCGTGAAGATTTCGCTGTCGAGGTGAAGTGGCGGGAGGAGGGTAGCCGCACGACCTGGGAGAATGCCCAGTTCACCGCCCAGGTGCTGCAGCCGTTGGGGATTCGCCGAGTGGTAGTGGTGACTCAGGCCTGGCACATGCCGCGTTCGCGCTGGAGCTTCGAGCAGGCGGGGTTCGAGGTGGTGCCGGCACCGGTGGGGTTCCTCGGGCGCGATCATGCGCGGCCGTTTGGCGGGTTGCTGCCGGAGAGCAGGGCCATGTGGCAGAGCGGACAATTGCTCAATGAAGTGGTGGGGTTGGTGGGGTATCGGGTGTTCTACTGAGCTTCCATGCTGCCTTTCCCGGCCCTATCGCCGGCAAGCCAGCTCCCACAGGTTTCGCGCAAGCCCATGGCCTGTGGTGTACCTGTGGGAGCTGGCTTGCCGGCGATAGGGCCGGGACAGGCGACCCTCATCAAACGGTCTTGGCTATGCGGCCGGCCAGCAATGCCCAACCCAGCAGCAGCACGCAGACAATCGCCAGCGGCCACGAGCGCCATTGCAGGTACGGCGTCAGCTGCTGCATCGGCACCACCTCGCCGTACAGCACCGCCTGCTGGAACTGCGGCACCTGCGTGGTAATGCGGCCAAACGGGTCGATCAGGGCAGTTACGCCGTTGTTGGTGGCGCGGATCATCCAGCGGCCGGCTTCCAGCGCGCGCATCTGCGCCATCTGCAGGTGCTGCAAGGGGCCGATCGAGGTGCCGAACCAGGTGTCGTTGCTGATGGTCAGCAGCAGGTCGCTGCGTGCCGCCAGGCCAGCGGCGAACTCGGGGTAGACCACTTCGTAGCAGATGTACGGCGCAACCTGGTAGCCCTTGGCCTGCAGCAGCGGCTGGTCTTCCGGCCCGCGGGCGAAGTCCGACATGGGCAGGTTGAAGAACTCGATCAGGCCACGCAGCATGTCCTGCAGTGGCACGTACTCGCCAAACGGCACCAGCTTCTGCTTGAGGTAGGTGCCATCGCCTTCGCCAGTAACGGTGATGCCGTTGTAGTAGCGGCGTTGCTGATGCACCACTTCACGTACCGGCACGCCGGTGATCAGCGCCGAATGCCGCTCGGCGGCGAAGCGGCCCATCACGTCGATGTAGCCCTGGGCCTGGTCCTTGAGCACCGGCACGGCGGTTTCCGGCCATACCAGCAGGTCCACCGGCCTGGAGCTGAAGCTCAGGTCGCGGTACAGCGCCAGTTGCGCGTCGATGTGTGCCGGGTCCCATTTCAGGTCCTGCTCGACATTGCCCTGGATGGCCGCCACTTTCAGCGGGTCGCCTGCCGGCTTGGTCCAGGCATGGCCCTTGAGCGCCAGGCCCAGCACCCATGGCGCCAGCAACAGCAGGCAGGCCACGGCCAGGAACGAGGGACGGGCGCGCAGGCGGTGCAGGTTGCACAGCAGCGCGGCGGTGAGGGCCAGGGCGAAGGAAATCAGCCACACGCCGCCCAGCGGCGCCAGCCCGGCCAGCGGGCCGTCCAGCTGGCTGTAGCCGGCATAAAGCCAGGGGAAACCGGTCAGGAACCAGCCGCGGAAGGCCTCTTGCAGCACCCACAGGGCAGCGAAGCACAGGGCATCGGCCAGGGGCGCTTCGTCGCGTCGCAGCCAGCGTGCCCACAGCCAGGTGGGCAGGGCGAAGAACCAGGCCAGTGCAGCGAAGAACGCCAGCAGCAGCAAGGTCGCCAACAGCGGCGAGGCGCCGCCGTAGGTGTTCATGCTGACGTAGATCCACCAGGTGCCGGCGCCGTACAGGCCGAAGCCGAACCACCAGCCGCGCCACATGGCCTGGCGCGGGGCGAGCTCGCGCAGGCCAAGGTAGAGCACGGCGATGGACAGCACGGCCAACGGCCAGATGTCGAACGGCGCCAGGGCCAGGAGGGTGGAAGCGCCGGCCGCCAGGGCCAGCAGGTTACCGGGCCAGCCGGGGCGGGTGAGCCAACGCATGTTTGTCCTTAACGGGTGATCGGTGTCAGGCGCAGCAAGTGAATCCGCCGGCTGTCGGCGTTGAGAATACGGAACTTGTAGGCGCCGATCTCGGTGGTTTCGTTGCGCTTGGGCAGGTGGCCGAAGGCGCTCATCACCAGGCCGCCGACCGTGTCGAACTCGTCATCGGAGAATTCGCTGTCGAAGAACTCGTTGAAGTTCTCGATCGGGGTGAGCGCCTTGACCAGGAAGTCACCGCTGGGCAGCGGCTTGATGTAGCTGTCTTCCTCGACGTCGTGCTCGTCCTCGATGTCGCCGACGATCTGCTCCAGCACGTCCTCGATGGTGACCAGGCCGGCCACGCCGCCGTATTCGTCGATGACGACGGCCATGTGGTTATGGTTGGCGCGGAACTCGCGCAGCAGCACGTTCAGGCGCTTGGACTCGGGCACGAAGGTAGCCGGGCGCAGCAGGTCCTTGATGTTGAAGCTGTCGCCGTTCTCCTTGAGGATCAGCGGCAGCAGGTCTTTGGCGAGCAGGATCCCGAGCACATCGTCGTGGCTTTCGCCGATCACCGGGTAGCGCGAGTGGGCGGCATCGATCACCGCCGGCAGGAATTCGCGCGGCGACTGGCTGGCCTTGATGCTGATCATCTGCGAGCGCGGCACCATGATGTCGCGCACCTGCAGGTCGGCCACCTGGATGGCGCCTTCGACGATGGTCAGCGCTTCGCTGTCCAGCAGTTTGTTCTGATGGGCTTCGCGCAGCAGCTCGAGGAGCTCCTGGCGGTTTTTCGGCTCATGGGCAAAAGCCTGGGTCAGTTTACCCAGCCAGGACTTCTGCCCGTTGCTCGATCGATCTTCGCTCATGGCGGTTCTCGTGATCCTTCGTGTATCAGTGTGTGAGAGTGTCGGTTTCATCGTCGGCGTACGGGTCGGGGTGACCCAGTTCTGCCAGCAATTCCCGTTCCAGGCCTTCCATTTCCTCGGCTTCCTCATCCTCGATGTGGTCGTAGCCGAGCAGGTGCAGGCAGCCATGCATGACCAGGTGCGCCCAGTGGGCCTCCAGCGACTTGCCTTGTTCGGCGGCTTCGCGCTCGACCACCGGCACGCAGATCACCAGGTCGCCCAGCAGCGGGATATCGAGCAGGTCGTCGGGTACATCGGCCGGGAACGACAGCACATTGGTCGCGTAGTCCTTGTGCCGGTAGGTGTGGTTCAGCTCGCGGCCTTCGGCTTCGTCGACCAGGCGAATGGTCATTTCCGAGTCGGCGCTGCGCTGGCGCAGGGCCAGCTCGCACCAGCGGCGGAAGGCGGCGTCATCCGGGGCGGCAGCGTCCGTGGCCCGTTGGATATCGAGTTCAAGCATCTTTGCCGGGCGCCTCGGGCTTGGCCTGGCGGGCATCGAAGCGGTCGTAGGCTTCGACGATGCGCTGCACCAGTGGGTGACGAACCACATCTTTGGGCTGGAAGTGGGTGAAACTGATCCCCGGAACGTCCTTCAACACCTCGATGACGTGCGCCAGGCCCGACTTGGTGCCGCGCGGCAGGTCGACTTGGGTGATGTCGCCGGTGATCACCGCGGTCGAGCCGAAGCCGATGCGGGTGAGGAACATCTTCATCTGCTCCAGCGTGGTGTTCTGGCTTTCGTCGAGGATGATGAAGCTGTTGTTCAGGGTGCGGCCACGCATGTAGGCCAGCGGGGCGATCTCGATCACCTGGCGCTCGATCAGCTTGGCCACGTGTTCGAAGCCGAGCATTTCGTACAGGGCGTCGTACAGCGGGCGCAGGTACGGGTCGATCTTTTGCGCCAGGTCGCCGGGCAGGAAGCCGAGCTTTTCGCCCGCCTCGACCGCCGGTCGCACCAGCAGGATACGGCGTACCTGTTCACGCTCCAGCGCATCCACGGCGCAGGCCACGGCCAGGTAGGTCTTGCCGGTACCGGCCGGGCCGATGCCGAAGTTGATGTCGTTGGCCAGGATTTCCTTGACGTAGCGTTGCTGGTTGACGCCGCGCGGGCGAATGTTGCCCTTGCGCGTGCGCAGCGACACGCTGACCTCGTTGACGGCCGGGTTGTCGATGTTCTCGACGGCAGACTCCTGCAGGTACAGGTGCACGGTTTCCGGCGACAGGTCGGTGGCCTTGGTCTCGCGATAGAGACGGCGCAGCAGTTGCTCGGCAGCGGAGGTGGTCTTGGGTTCGCCGATCAGTTCGAACTGATTGCCGCGGTTGCGGATCTCGATGGCCAGGCGCTGTTCGATCAGGCGCAGGTGCTCGTCGAACTGGCCGCACAAGTTGGCGAAACGGTGGGCCTCGAAGGGTTCGAGGATGAAACGATGGGGTTGTATGGGTGCGTTCAAGGTCGTTTTTAGCCGCTCGACGGCAATGAATGTGAACTCAAGAATAACCCTTGAATGGCAGTGGCGAAAGCACTGAAACGTTCAACGGTATGTACAGGCTGTCCGGGCCTCATCGCCGGCAAGCCAGCTCCCACAGGTACTGCACAGGCCTGGGGCGTGCGCAGTACCTGTGGGAGCTGGCTTGCCGGCGATGAGGCCGGTACGGCCAACACAGATCGGCAAGCCTGTCTGCTATGATGCGCCCCTTTTCTTACGCATGTGTTATCCCGCCAGACATGAGCAAACGCGAACCCGCCATCTATAAAGTGATCTTCCTCAACCAGGGGCAGGTCTTCGAGATGTATGCCAAGCAGATCTACCAGAGCGACCTGTGGGGCTTCCTGGAAATCGAGGAGTTCGTCTTTGGCGAACGCTCGCAACTGGTGGTGGACCCCAGCGAGGAGAAGCTCAAGAGCCAGTTCGAGGGGGTGATCCGCAGTTTCGTGCCGATGCATTCGATCGTGCGCATCGACGAGGTGGAGCGCCTGGGCACGGCAAAGATCAGCGAAGCCAAGGGCGCCGGCAACGTGATGCCGTTCCCCATGCCGATGCCGGAAAAGTAACTCTCAGGGGAGTGGCGAGAACGGCGTGCGCCCTTCGGCGTTCTGCAGTTCCAGCAGGTATTTGCGGAAGATCTGGCCGAGCACCTGGGTGGCGTGTTCCAGTTCGTCGCGGGGCATTTGCTCGGTCACTTCGTCGGCCATGTCCAGCGCATCCTCGGCGCCGTTGACCGCGGCCATCTTCAGCAGGATATAGGCCTGCACGTTGTTGGCCTTGACCCCTTCGCCATGGAAGAACATGGCGCCCAGACGGTACTGGGCTTCGGCATGGCCTTGCAGCGAGGCCTTTTCGAACCAGTTCAGGGCTTTGTTCAGGTTTTTCGGCGTTTGCGTGTAGTAGTACTCGCCCAGTTCGAATTGTGCCTGGGCATCCCCCGTCGACGCCGTCTGCTCGCAGGCCTTGAGGGCGTTTGCCAGGTCTTCAGGCTGGACATTCAAGGTGCAGCGCCCCGTCGCCGGAATCAGCAACGAGTTACCGCCCTCCGCCAGGGCCAGCAGGGGCTGAAGAAGCAACAGGCAGCCCAGGGTCAGGGCGCGGCCGGTGCGGTTCATGGGGATCGACTTACCTCTGCAAAGCTGCGGCCAATGTCTCTGGTGGCACATTATGGGATAAGCAGCGCCAACCTTACAAAGTTTTACTCGAATTTAGTTTGGGTTGGGGAAGTCAGGTGATTGTGCATGAACAAATGTTGCCTGTACCGGCCTCTTCGCGGGTGAACCCGCTCCTACAGGGACGGCACCGATTTCAAATGTGGTGCGGGCCCTGTAGGAGCGGGTTCACCCGCGAAAGGGCCGGTACAGGCACTGCATTACTTCAGGGCAGCAAAGGCCTTTTCAGCCGCATCCAGGGTGATCTGCAGCTCCTTGTCGCCATGGGCGATGGAGGTGAAACCGGCCTCGAACGCACTCGGCGCCAGGTACACGCCACCGTCCAGCATCAGGTGGAAGAAGCGCTTGAAGCGCTCGGCATCGCTGGCCATCACGTCGTCGAAGGTGACGATGTCGTCGGCACCGCTGAAGTACAGGCCGAACATGGCCCCAGCTTGCGTGGTGACGAACGGCACGCCAGCGGCATCGGCACGCTGCTGCAGGCCGTCGAGCATGCGGCTGGTGTAGTCGCTCAGCTCGGCGTGGAAGCCTGGGCGGCTGATCAGCTTCAGGGTGGTCAGGCCGGCGGCCATGGCCAGCGGGTTGCCCGACAGGGTACCGGCCTGGTAGACCGGGCCGAGCGGGGCGATGCAGCCCATGATTTCACGCTTGCCGCCGAAGCAGCCGACCGGCATGCCGCCGCCGACGATCTTGCCGAAGGTCGACAGGTCCGGCTTGATGCCGTAGTGGCCCTGGGCGCCGCCGAGCGAGACGCGGAAGCCGGTCATCACTTCGTCGAAGATCAACACCACGCCGTGCTTGTCGCACTGCTCGCGCAGGCCTTCGAGGAAGCCCGGCGCCGGCGGGACGCAGTTCATGTTGCCGGCCACCGGCTCGACGATGATGCAGGCCACGGTCTGGCCGACTTCGGCCAGGGTTTTCTCGACGGCGGCGATGTCGTTGAACGGCAGGGTCAGGGTGTGCTTGGCGAAGTCCGCCGGCACGCCTGCCGAGCTCGGCACGCCCTGGGTCAGCAGGCCGGAGCCGGCTTTTACCAGCAGGCTGTCGGAGTGGCCGTGGTAGCAGCCTTCGAACTTGATGATGGCATCACGGCCGGTATAGCCACGGGCCAGGCGGATGGCGCTCATGGTGGCTTCGGTGCCCGAGCTGACCATGCGCACCATTTCCATCGACGGCACGATCGAGCAGACCAGGTCGGCCATTTCGGTTTCCATGGCGGTTGGCGCACCGTAGGACAGGCCGTGCTCCAACTGCTTGCGCACCGAGTCCAGCACCTGCGGGTGGCCGTGGCCGAGGATCATCGGACCCCAGGAACCGACGTAATCGACGTAGCGCTTGTCGTCCTCGTCAACGACGTAGGCGCCTTCGGCATGCTTGAAGAACAGCGGCGTGCCGCCAACGCTCTTGAAGGCGCGGACCGGCGAGTTGACGCCACCGGGGATGTGCTTCTGGGCTTGGGCGAACAGGGCTTCGGAACGGGACATGGAAGGTTCTCTCGAATCAGGATGCGAACAAGGCGTTGAAGGCGCGGGCGCGGCGGGTGACTTCCTGCGCGCTGTCGGCACCGAACAGGCCGTGGATCACCGCCAGCAGGTCGGCGCCATGGGCGACCAGCGGGGCGGCGTTGTCGAGGGTAATGCCGCCGATCACCGCGATCGGCAGTTTCACCCGGGCGCGGGCCTGCTCCAGCAGTTCGACGTTGGCGGCGGGGGCGCCCGGCTTGGTGACGGAATTGAAGAAGCGGCCGAAGGCCACGTAGCTGGCGCCTTCGCTGGCAGCCTGGGCGGCCAGTTCGAGGCTGGCGTGGCAGGTGGAGCCGATGATCGCCTGGCGGCCGAGCAGGGCGCGGGCCGGGGTCAGCGGGCCGTCGGTCTGGCCCAGGTGCACGCCGACGCCCAGGCGCGCGGCCAGTTCGGCGTCGTCGTTGATCAGCAGCTGGGTGCCGTAGCGCTCGCAGAGTTTCATCAGCCCTTCGGCTTCGCGCAGGCGGCGCGCTGCGTCGTCACTTTTGTCGCGGTACTGCAGCAGGCACACGCCGCCTTCCAGGGCCGCCTCGACATGGGACAGGAAACGGCCGGCGAGCAGCTGGCTGTCGGTGATGGCGTACAGACCGCGTAGCTTCATTGAAGGCCTCGTATCAGGAGCAGAAGTCCAAGGGCAGGCGGCGCGGCACGAACTGGCCCTTGCCCAGCTGCTCGGCGTCACGCAGGGTGCGCCAGGTGTAGTCGAGGGCGCTGCGTACCGCGCTTTCCAGCTGTTCACCAAGGGCCAGGCGGCCGGCCAGGGCGCTGGCCAGGGTGCAACCCGAGCCGTGATAGCTGCCCGGCAGGCGCTGGCAGGTCCAGGTGTGGTGCTGGCCGTCCTGGGTGTACAGGCGGTTGTGAATTTCGTCTTCGTCGCCGTGACCGCCGGTAATCAGCAGGTGTCTACAGAATGGCAACAGTTTTTCGGCACACTCGTCGGCAGTGCCTTCGGGCAGTTCGGCGAGAATGCGCGCCTCGGGCAGGTTTGGCGTGGCGATGGTCGCCAGCGGTAGCAGGCGTTCGCGCAGAGCGTAGCCCACTTCGTCCTTGCCCAGGCGGCCACCGCCACCGGCACGCAGCACCGGGTCGCAGACCAGCGGCAGGTGCGGATGGGCGGCCAGCAGTTCGGCCACGGTGTCGACCATCTCGATCGAGCCGAGCATGCCCAGCTTGACCGCGGCCACCGTGGAGTCGGCCAGCACGGCGTTGGCCTGGGCCAGCACCCACTCGCGGTCGAGCACGCGGAAGTCGGAAACGTTGACGGTATCCTGTACGGTCAGGGCGGTCACTGCGGGTGCAGCGTGGCAGCCTTGGGCGATCAGGGCTTCGATATCTGCCTGCAGGCCGGCGCCGCCACTTGGGTCGTGGCCGGAGAGACAGAGGACAACGGGGCGGGAGCTGTAGGTATTCATGGTCGGCGAGCTTACCACCAAACCTGTTTGGGCGGATCGTCCGACAAACGAGTTTTGCTGATCGATCGGTCAGGTTAGTGCTTTTTTATCCTCTGAAAGCATTGAATTAGAGCCTTTTCTTTGTGTTTTTATATGGCCGATTGCCAGGTTGTGACGCTATGCTAGAGTGCTCTGATAACTCGACAAACGGGTTCTGCCGGTGCATGTCGTCTCAAACGGATGGGAGGCAACCGCGACACGACCGGACAGGCCATGCTGGGGCTGTATGCGCTATTTGCTGATTGTGCTTCTGGGTTTGCTGCCCATGCTGGCCGAAGCGGTCGATTTCGACGACGCTACCCGGCATCTTCCGCTGGGCAAGGCCATGCAGGTTTACGAGGACCTCGATGGCAGTGCCAGCATCGCCCAGGTCAGTGCCCCCGGCTTCGCCAAACACTTTCGCCCCCACCACGAAGAGGTGCTGAACGCCGGTTATTCCACCTCGGTGTTCTGGCTCAAGGTCGAGCTGCGCCCGCTTGCCGCGCCCGGCGCTGCCCCCCGGCAATGGTTGCTGGAACTGGCCTATCCGCCACTGGACCACCTAGAGCTGTACCTGCCCGACGGCAGTGGCGGCTACCACCTGGCCCAGAGAACTGGCGATGCCTTGCCTTATGACAGCCGGCAGATACGGCAGAACAACTACCTGTTCGAACTGCAGTTGCCGCCTGGACAGGTGACTACCGCCTACCTGCGCCTGCACAGCCAGGGCTCGGTGCAAGCACCGTTGGCACTATGGTCGCCTGAGGCCTACATGGAGGAGCAGCCCACGCGCCTGTATGTGCTGGGAATGATCTACGGCGTGCTGCTGGTGATGCTGGTGTACAACCTGTTCATCTACCTTGGCGTGCGGGATGTCAGCTACCTCTACTACATCCTCTATATCGCTTCGTTCGGCCTTTACCAAGTGTCGGTGAACGGTGCCGGCGTGGCCTACTTCTGGCCAGACAGCCCCTGGTGGGCGAATTCCTCGACGCCGCTGTTCATCGGCGCTGCCGGGCTGTTCGGCTGCCAGTTCGCCCGGCACTTCCTGCAACTGGGCAATATCAGCCGTGGCTTCGACCGGCTGTTGCAGCTGCTGATGCTGGGTGGTGCGCTGGTCATGGTACTGGCGGTGAGCGTGCCCTATGGCGTCGCCCTGCGCATGGCCACGGTGCTGGCATTGCTGTTCACCGTGAGTATCTTCAGCGCCGGGCTGTACGCCTGGTGGCGCGGCTTGCGCGTGGCGCGCTGGTTCATCATCGCCTGGACGGCGTTCCTGCTCGGTGGCCTGGTCAACACCCTGATGGTGCTGGGCTACCTGCCGAACGTGTTCATCACCATGTACGCCAGCCAGTTGGGCTCGGCGCTGGAGGTGGCCTTGCTGTCGCTGGCGCTGGCCGACCGCATCAACAGCCTACGCGAGCAGCAGGCGCAGACCTTGCGCGAAACCGGGCGCACGCTGGAGCAACTGAACCTGCAACTGGCCAGGAGCAACCGCCTGAAGGATGAATTCCTGGCTAGCGTGACCCATGAACTGCGCACCCCGATGAACGGTGTGATTGGTTCGCTGGAGCTGATGCACACGCTGCCGATGGAGGCCGAAATGGCCCAGTACCATCGCACGGCGGCGGGGTCGGCACAGGGCATGATGGACATGGTCGATGCCATTCTTACCCTGTCCGAGCTGCAAGCTGGCCGCCTGCGTGCGCAGCCGGCGCCATTCAGCCTGCGCACCCTGCTGCAAAGCCTGCGTGCCGGTTATGCCGGGCAGGCGTTGGGCAAAGGCTTGTATCTGAGCCTGGATATCCCGGCCGATTTGCCGGACGGGCTGTTGGGCGATGGGCAGAAGCTGGCGCGCTGCCTGGAATGCCTGGTGGACAACGGCTTGAAGTTCACCCACCAGGGCGGGGTGATGATCCAGGTGCGCGGGCGCCGGGTGGGGCCGAATGACCTGGCTTTGACTTTTACTGTCAGTGACAGCGGTATTGGTTTCGATGACCTGGACCAGGCGACCCTGTACCAGCGGTTCTTCCAGGTGGATGGCTCGATGACCCGGCGTTATGGCGGGTTGGGGATTGGGTTGTCGATCTGTCGGCAGATGGGCGAGTTGCTGGGAGCGCGGTTGGCGCATGAATCGACGCGCGGGTTGGGGAGCAAGTTCGAGTTGAGTTTGAACATGGCGGTTTCGCAGGTGCAGATGGCGCCGAGCATTCTGCAGACGCGGCGGTCGCGGTGAAAAAGGGTTAGGGCTGGAAGATGCTTGCCACAACACTTTCAGCGCCTATGAGATCGAGCGCCGCCCGCGCGGCGCATCGCGACGCAAGGCCGCTCCCACATTTGTTTCGGGCCAGTCCTGCCTGTGTCATTGGCGCGCGCCCCCTTGTCTGTCCCATTCGATGAAGGTGTCGCCTCTGCTTTTCATCAAACTCCCGCCATACACCAAGGGTACGCGCGCGGAGGAGGCAGGAGTAACTGGCCCGAAACAAATGTGGGAGCGGCCTTGCGTCGCGATGCGCCGCGCGGGCGGCGCTCGATCTCATAGGCGCCACAAATGTTGTGGCAAGCACCTGCCAGCCCTGATCCCCCAAGCCATGCACCCACCACCCCATCTTTAGTCATGAATGCCACTTTGACTCACCCACAGGGAGTGCTTCACTGGACTTTCCAAGCCTACCCGGATCCAGGAGCCCCCGATGAACCTGCATCAGTACGCTGAAACCCACGAAGTCACCAACCAGCCCCCCTCCCTCGACGGTGCCAACCTGTACCGCCTCGACCTGCCGCTGCAGGAATGGTCGCGGCGTTTCGGCGCGGGCTGGGCCGAGTCGCGGATCGATGCCTATGGGGCGCTGGCCGGTGGTCCGCTGATGCAGGCCGGCTTCCTGGCCAACGCGCACAAACCCGAATTCAGCAGCCACGACCGCTACGGCCATCGTATCGACCTGGTCGAGTTCCACCCGGCCTACCACGAACTGATGCGCACTGCCGTCGAACACGGCCTGCCTTCTTTACCGTGGGCCGAACCGCGCCCCGGCGCCCATGTGGCACGGGCGTCGATGACCTACCTGCACAGCCAGGCCGAGGCCGGCACCGGCTGCCCGCTGACCATGACCTTCGCCGCCGTGCCGGCCCTGCGTCTGCAGCCCGAGCTGGCCGAATACTGGCTGCCGAAAATCCTCGCCTGTGAATACGACCCGCGTAACGTCGGCGACCGGCACAAGGCCGGGGTCACCCTGGGCATGGCCATGACCGAGAAGCAGGGCGGCACCGATGTGCGCGCCAACACCACCCGGGCCTATCCGGTCGGTGCGCCTGGCCCGGGCCAGGCTTATGAGCTGGTCGGGCACAAGTGGTTCTGCTCGGCGCCCATGTGCGATGCCTTCCTCACCCTGGCGCAAACCGAAAAAGGCCTGAGCTGCTTCCTGTTGCCGCGCCATCGCCCGGACGACAGCCGCAACCAGTTCTATATCCAGCGCCTGAAGAACAAACTGGGCAACAGCTCCAACGCCTCCAGTGAAGTGGAGTTCCGCGGTGCGCTGGCGTGGATGATCGGTGAAGAAGGGCGCGGCGTGCCAACCATCATCGAGATGGTCGCCATGACCCGCTTCGACTGCATGGTCGGCTCCAGTGCGCTGATGCGCCAGGCGCTGACCCAGGCAGCCCACCACTGCGCGCACCGCAAGGTCGGCGGGCGGGTGCTGAACGAGCAGCCGCTGATGCAGAACGTGCTGGCCGACCTGGCCTTGGAAAGCGAGGCCGCGCTGGCCCTGAGCTTGCGCATGGGCCAAGCCTTGGAGCAGTTGGATGATCCGCAGCAGGCGCACTTCGCCCGGTTGGTCACGGCGGTGGGCAAGTACTGGATCTGCAAGCGCGCGCCGGCCATGATCAACGAGGCCGCCGAGTGCCTGGGTGGCGCGGGTTATGTGGAAGACAGCATCCTGCCACGGCTGTACCGCGAAGCGCCGGTCAACTCGACCTGGGAAGGCTCGGGCAATGTGCAGTGCCTGGATGTGCTGCGGGCCTTGTCCAAGGAGCCAGGTGTGCTCGATGCGTTGTTCGCCGAACTGGGCGATGGGCATGGCGACCCGCGCTTGGCGGCGCACATCGGCAACCTCAAGGGGGCGTTTGCCGATACCAGTGACATGCAGTACCGCGCGCGGCAGCTGACTGAGGATATTGCCTTGGCGTTGCAGGCCAAGTTGCTGTTGGAGGCGGGCAATGCGGTGGTCAGCGATGCGTTCATTGGCAGCCGGTTGGCGGGTGGTGGCCGGGTGTACGGGGCGTTGCCGCGAGGTGTGGATGTGGAGGCACTGGTGGCCAGGGCTACGCCAGCCTGGACGAATTGAGTTGGTTTCTTCGCGGGCATGCCCGCTCCCACAGAGTCTTCACAGATTTCCAGGCCAGTGCCGTACCTGTGGGAGCGGGCGCGCCCGCGAATGAATCCAACACCGATCAATGGGGGTGTATTTAGCCAAGAAGGCAGGCAAGATGGCTCACATGCATGTCCAGACAGGAAGCACAGTGTGAGCCACGCTTTTGTAGTCGTTGATACCCCCGAACAGGCCGTCGACCGTCTGGCGGCCTTGCATGAACAGGCCACCGGGGCCCTCAGCCAGGCCCTCAAGCGTTACCTGAAGGACCGTACCGAGCCGGGTGCCGAGGAGCGCGACCTGTTCCGCTACCCGGCGCTGCGCCTGACCTACTACAGCCACGGTGAAGTCGCCGCCACCACGCGTGCCTACGCCAAGGTCCAGGTGGCCGGCACCTACAGCGTCACCATCACCCAGCCAGCCGCGTTCCGTGGCTACCTGCTGGAGCAACTGCGCCCGCTGATGCACGACTACACCGTCACCGTAGAGGTCGGTATCAGCGAGCAGAACATTCCTTACCCCTACGTGGTCGACCAGGGCGACGAACTGGCCGGCAGCGGCATCACCGCCGCGCAGCTGGCGCGGGTTTTCCCCAGCACCGACCTGTCGGCCGCCACCGACAATATCGCCGACGGCCTGTACGACTGGGGCAGTGCCGAAACCTTGCCGCTGGCATTGTTCGATGCCGCCCGGGTCGACTTTTCGCTGCGCCGCCTGGTGCACTACACCGGCAGCGACTGGCGCCATGTGCAGCCGTGGATCCTGCTGACCAACTACCACCGCTATGTCGACCAGTTCATCAGCCATGGCCTGGAGCAACTGCGTGACGACCCACGTTTCGTGCGCATGGTACTGCCGGGCAACGTGGTGATCGAAAAAGCCATGGACCACGGTGAAGTCCAAGCCCTGGTGGCCAGCGTGGTCTGGCACCGCTACCAGATGCCGGCCTACCACCTGATCGCCGCCGACGGCGACGGCGTTACTCTGGTCAACATCGGTGTCGGCCCGTCCAACGCCAAGAACATCACCGACCACCTGGCTGTGTTGCGCCCGCATTGCTGGCTGATGATCGGCCACTGCGGCGGCCTGCGGCAGTCGCAAACCATCGGCGACTACGTGCTGGCACACGCCTACATGCGGCGTGACGGCATTCTCGACCGGGTAGTGCCGCCGAACATCCCGATTCCGGCCTTGGCCGAGGTGCAGCTAGCTTTGCAGGAGGCTGCCGCGCAGGTTACCGGCGAGCGTGGCGAACAGCTGAAGAAGCGCCTGCGCACCGGTACCGTGCTGACCTACGACGACCGTAACTGGGAGCTGCGTTGGGCCCAGGAACGGCCGCTCATCAACCTGTCGCGTGCCGTGGCCGTGGACATGGAAAGCGGCACCATTGCGGCACAGGGTTACCGCTTGCGTGTGCCGTACGGCACCTTGCTGTGTGTGTCCGACAAGCCGCTGCACAGCGAGATCAAGCTGCCGGGCTCGGCCAACGCCTTCTATAACCGGGCGGTCAGCCAGCACCTGAAGATCGGCATTGCCGCCCTCGACCTGCTGCGCACCGAGCTCAACTCGCTGCACTCGCGTAAACTGCGCAGCTTCGATGAGCCGCCGTTCCGCTGAGGATCCATGTCACTGCCACCCCGTTCCAAGCCGCGCCGCCCCCAGGCGCGGCCTGCCGCCGGCCCGCGTCGCCAGCCCAAGGCTCCACCGGCCGAGCCGCGCCTGATCCTGTTCAACAAACCGTTCGACGTGCTGACCCAGTTCAGCGACGGCGAAGGGCGCGCGACCCTCAAGGACTACATCGACATCCCGGGTGTATACCCGGCTGGGCGGCTGGACCGCGACAGTGAAGGCTTGTTGCTGCTGACCAACGACGGTGGCCTGCAGGCGCGCATTGCCGACCCCAGGCATAAGCTGGCCAAGACCTACTGGGTGCAGGTGGAAGGGGAGCCGAGCGACGAGCAGTTGCAGCGTTTGCGCGATGGGGTGGAACTGAACGATGGGCCGACCTTGCCGGCCGAGGCGCGGCGCCTGGACGAACCCGAGCTGTGGCCGCGCAACCCGCCCGTGCGCTTTCGCAAGAGCGTGCCGACCCATTGGCTGGAGCTGGTGATTCGCGAGGGGCGTAACCGCCAGGTGCGGCGGATGACGGCGGCGGTGGGGTTGCCGACCTTGCGCCTGGTGCGGGTGCGGATTGGCGATTGGGCGCTGGATGGGTTGGAGCAGGGCTGCTGGCGCGAGGTTCCTGCGAAATTGCAGCGCTAGAGGGGCCGCTTTGCGGCCCTTTCGCCGGCAAGCCAGCTCCCACCTCGACCGTATCGACTTCAAGCCAAATGCAGTACCTGTGGGAGCTGGCTTGCCGGCGATGAGGCCCTACACCCCTTCGAGAAACCCCACCACCACGCTCTTGATGATGAAGGCCAGCACCCCCAGCCCCAGCACGAAGAACAGGATCAGCGTGCCGAACCGCCCCGCCTTGGACTTTTTCGCCAGGTCCCAGACGATGAAACCCATGAAACCGATCAACACAGTGACCAGGACGATCATCATCCACTCTTCGAATACGGCGGGATCCATCAGTGTTCTCCAGGCAGGCTGAGCGGCCGATTATACGCAGGCTAGGGTGAGCATTTAACGCAGGTGGGTCAATGGCAGCTCGGTGCTGGCCAGCACCTGGTTGAGCACGAAGCTCGAACGCACGCTGGTGACGCCTTCGATACGGGTCAGGCTGCCTAGCAGCAGTTTCTGGTAGTGGTCCATGTCGGGCACCACCACTTTGAGCTGGTAGTCGGCATCTATGCCGGTGACCAGGCTGCATTCGAGCACCTGTGGCAGGTTGCGGATGGCCGCTTCGAAGGCTTCGAAGCGCTCCGGGGTGTGGCGGTCCATGCCGATCAGCACATAGGCGGTCAGGCTCAGGCCCAGCTTCTTGCGGTCGAGCAGGGCAACCTGGCGCGAGATGTAGCCATCGTCCTCCAGTTGCTTGACCCGACGCGAGCACGGCGAAGGCGACAAGCCGATGCGTTCGGCCAGTTCCTGGTTGGAAATGCGCGCATCGCGCTGCAATTCGGCGAGGATGCTCAGGTCGTAGCGATCAAGTTTGCTCATGGACTATGCCTTTTCTGTTCGGATTGCTGTGAATTATCAATCCAGGGTTAAAAATTGCGCAAGTGCTATTTATCAGAGCAATCTTCGCAATCCTCTGCCGCAACCTCTCCGGTATCTTTATCCACAGAATCACTGCCCGGACATCAGTCCACGGCGACGCGCCCTAGGCGGGCGGTCGCGGCCAGCCATCCAACAGGATCCGCCAGGCCCCCGGGCTACGCACCGTCCAGAAGACGGTGTGAGGTGAGCCGGCGCCACAAGCGCCGAGCACGGACGACAATTCCTGAAGGGAGGCCCTTGTGGCCTCCCTTTTTTCATGGCCGCGAATTTAATTGGCCTGTGCGATGGGCGCGGTAGACTGGCTGCGGTTGCAGTTTTTCCTACCGAGAGGAATACCATGAAGTCGCGCATCTGGCAGTTGGCAGGTGTTGGTTTGTTGGGTTTGGGCATCAGTCTCGGGGCCTTGGCGCAAGGGCTGGGCGAAGGCGGGCCCGGTCGCTCGCTCAACTCGCGCGACGAAGTGCGCCAGACCCAGCCGCCGCGGCAGGGCTATTACCAGGATATTCCCCGGCACCATGGCAATGGCTGGGGGCCTGGGCCGCAATATCGCCCGGGGCAAACGGTGGAGCGTTTTCCGGAGCGTTACTGGAAGGTGCCCTACCGTGGGCAGAACTACTTCTATTCGGATGGCTATTGGTATCGCCCACGCGCTGGCGGCTACGTCGTCGTGACGCCGCCCTATGGGGTAAGAGTACAGTACCTGCCGGCCTACGCCCGTGAAGTGTGGCTGGGCGGGGCGCTGTTCTTCGTGGCTGCCGATACCTATTACCAGTACCTGGCCGACAGCCGCGAGTACGTGGTGGTCAACCCGCCTGTGGCCGCACCAGCGCCTGTGCCGGTGGCAGCGGCGGGCGGTGGGTATGACGTGGTGGCCTACCCCATGTATGGCCAGGGGCCGCAGCAGCAGGACCAGGATCGCTACCAGTGCCATCGTTGGGCGGTCGGCCAGTCAGGCTTCGACCCGGCGACGGCGACGTATGCGCCGCCGGCTAATGTGGCCGACAATTACCGGCGGGCGCTGGGCGCCTGCTTCAGTGGGCGGGGGTACAGCATCAACTGATCCAAGTGCACTGTCTGCCCGGGCCCTATCGCCGGCAAGCCAGCTCCCACAGGGACTGCACAGAGCCCAAAGGCCTGCACAATTCCTGTGGGAGCTGGCTTGCCGGCGATAGGGCCCGGGCAGGCTTACACCGGGTCCGCGTGCACCAGCACATCCGCCTGTGAATAACGCTGGCGGATCACCCGTGAGGCCTCCACGCACAATCCATGCGCCTCATGCAGTGGCAACTGCCCTGGCAGCTCCAGGTGCAACTGCACGAACCACTGGTTGCCCGACACCCGTGTACGCAGGTCATGTACGCCTTTCACCCCGGGAATGGCCAGCACCAGCGCGGCCATGTCCTCGCCGACATCGCCGGGCAGTTCCTTGTCCATCAGGATGGCCGTGCTCTCTCGGGCTATCTGCAATGCGCTCCAGAGGATGTAGCAGGCAATCCCCAGGCCGAACAGTGCATCCAATTGCGGCCAGCCAAAGCGTGCCAGCAGCAGGGCCAGCAGGATGCTGCTGTTGAGCAGCAGGTCCGAGCGGTAGTGCAGGGAGTCGGCCCGCACCGCGGTGGAGCCGGTCAGGCGAATGACCTTGTGCTGCAGTGCCAGCAGGGCAAGGGTCAGTGCCAGCGACAGCAACATCACCGCGATGCCGATGGCGGTATCGCCCAGCGGTTGTGGGGTGTGCAGGCGTTCGACCGCCTGTACCCCGATCAGCACCGCACTGACCCCGATGAACAGCGCCTGCGCCATGCCGGCCAGGGCTTCGGCCTTGCCATGGCCGAAGCGGTGGTCGTCGTCGGCCGGGCGCAGGGCGTAGTGCACGGCGAGCAGGTTGAGGAACGAGGCAACGGCGTCCAGTGCCGAATCGGTCAGCCCCGCCAGCAGGCTGACCGAACCGCTCAGCCACCAGGCCAGCGCCTTGCTCAGCACCAGGATGCTGGCCACCGCCAGCGACGCGCGGGTGGCCAGGCGTAGCAGGCGCTGGTGTTCAGCCGGGGTGGTGATCATCCGTGGTCAGTGTCCTTGTGGTTCAGGCTGCGGGCACCAGGCCCAGGCTGGCCAACTGCTCGATGCTGCCGCGCTGCTGGATCAAGCGTGGGTCGTTCAGCGGCAGGCGCTGGCCCAGCTCGCTTTCGAGAATGGCCTGTAGCTTCATGTTGTCGACCTTGCCATCCGGGCTGACGGCGTCGCGCAGTTTGGCCGGGTCGACCTGGGCGGTATGCCCGCCAGGGTAGTAGATGGCGCCCGTGGCGAAGTCGATGCCGAAGGCGATCAGGCCCGGGATCACGTAGAACAGGATGCCGATAGCATCCATTGCGGCAACCACAGGGTCGATCTTGCCGCCGATCTGGCCGCGACGGTCCGGGTAGAAGATCGTGCCGCAGGCCGTCAGCTGGGTCAGCAAGGTGACGATAAGGGCGCCGCCGAGGACGCGGGATGGGATGCGCATGTAAATCTCCGAGAAGGTAATTCAGCAGGGCAGGCGAAGCGCCTGCGCCTGAAGCTAAGACCATGATAGAGCAGGCTGGGTTCGCCGTTATACTCGCGGGACTGTTCGAGGACCACCATGATTTCATTACCAATCGATGCCGTCTTGCCAGCCTTGCGCCAGGCCCTGGAAAACCGTGACGAAGCCGTGCTCGAAGCGCCGCCCGGCGCCGGCAAGACCACCCGCGTGCCGCTGGCGCTGCTGCACGAGCCATGGCTGGCCGGGCAGACCATTCTCATGCTCGAACCCCGGCGCCTGGCGGCGCGCGCGGCTGCCGAACGGCTGGCCAGCGAACTGGGCGAGCAGGTTGGCGAGACCGTGGGCTACCGCATTCGCCTGGACAGCAAGGTCGGGCCGAAAACCCGCATCGAAGTGGTGACCGAAGGCATCCTCACCCGCCGCCTGCAGGCCGACCCGGCGCTGGAGGGCGTGGGTTTGCTGATCTTCGACGAATTTCACGAACGCAGCCTGGACGCCGACCTGGCCTTGGCATTGAGCCTCAACGGCCGTGAGTTGCTGCGTGATGAGCCACCGCTGAAGATTTTGCTGATGTCCGCGACCCTGGAGGGCGAGCGCTTGTCGCGGCTGCTGGACGATGCCCCGGTGGTCAGCAGCGAAGGCCGCATGCACCCGGTGGACATCCGCTGGGGCCGGCCCTTCCAGCCGGGCGAGTTCATCGAGCCACGGGTGGTGGACAGCGTGCTGCAGGCGCTGGCCGATCAGGCCGGCAGTGTGCTGGTGTTCCTGCCTGGCCAGGCCGAGATCCGCCGGGTGCACCAGAGCCTTCAGGAGGCGCTGGGCGAGCGCCCCGAGATCCTGCTGTGCCCGCTGCACGGCGAACTGGACCTCAACGCCCAGCGTGCCGCCATCGACCCGCCGGCCAAGGGCCTGCGCAAGGTAGTGCTGGCCACCAACATCGCTGAAACCAGCTTGACCATCGACGGTGTACGTGTGGTGGTCGACGCTGGCCTGGCCCGGGTGCCGCGCTTCGACCCCGGCAGCGGCATGACCCGCCTGGATACCCAGCGCATTTCCCGCGCCAGTGCCACCCAGCGTGCCGGCCGGGCCGGCCGCCTGGAGCCGGGCGTGTGCTACCGCCTGTGGTCCGAGGCCCAGCATGAACAGTTGGCCGCCCATGGCAGCGCCGAGATCCTCCAGGCCGACCTGGCCAGCCTGGCCCTGCAACTGGCGCGCTGGGGCGTTACGCCCGAGCAGTTGCGCTGGCTCGACCAGCCGCCGCTTGCCGCGTTCGCCCAGGCCCAGGACCTGCTGGCGCGGCTCAATGCCTTCAAACCGGGCAGCCGTGACCACCTCAGCGAGCACGGTCAGGCCATGGCCGAATTGCCAGCCCACCCGCGTATCGCCCATCTATTGCTGCGCGGCCTGGACCTGGGCCTGGCCGAGATGGCCTGCGACGTGGCGGCGTTGCTGGGTGAACGCGACATCCTGCGCGGCGGTGGCGCCGACCTGCACAGCCGCCTGGCGTTGGTCAGCGGCCAGAGCAAGGTAGCCCGTGGTGGCCAGGGTGGCGTGCAGCGTGCGCGCCAGTTGGCCCGGCAGTACCACGGCCTGTTGCGCGGCAAGCCTGGTGCTCCGGTCGCCGACCCGGATCACCCGCGCTGGCTGGGCGCGCTGCTGGCGCTGGCCTACCCCGACCGCGTCGCCCAGCAGCGCCGCGAAGGCGGTGCAGAATATCGGCTGGCCAACGGTCGCGCGGCGCTGTTTGCCGAAGTCGATGCGTTGATGAAATGCCCGTGGCTGGTGATCGCCGACCTGGGTAGCCGCCAAGGCCAGCGTGAGGAGCGGATCTACCTGGCGGCCGAGTTCGATCCGGTTTTGCTGGACGATGTGCTGGCCGAACAGGTCGAGCGGGTCGATATTCTCGATTGGGACGAACGCGAGCAGGTGTTGCGCGCCGAGCGCCAGGTCAAGGTTGGCGAGCTGGTGCTCAGCCGCGAGCCGCTGCCCGGCCTGGATGACGAAACCCGGGCCCGGGCGCTGCTTGGCCTGGTCCGGCGCAAAGGTCTGAACCTGCTGACCTGGACCCCAGAGCTGCGGCAGTGGCAGGCGCGTGTGGCGCTGCTGCGCCAGCTCGATCTGGCCAAGGATGGCCATAGCGAATGGCCCGACCTGGGCGACGAAGCCCTGCTCGCCAGCCTGGAAGACTGGTTGCAGCCCTACTTGGGCAAGGTGTCGCGCCTCAGCCATTTCGCTGCGCTGGACCTGCCGTCGATGCTGCGCAACCTGTTGCCCTGGCCATTGCCGCAGCGCCTGGAAGAACAGGCCCCCGCGCACTTGAGCGTGCCATCCGGCTCGAACATCCGCCTGGACTACAGCGAAAACCCACCGATTCTCGCCGTGCGCCTGCAGGAACTGTTCGGCCTTGCCGACACCCCGCGCATCGCCAATGGCCGCCAGCAGGTCAAGTTGCACTTGCTGTCACCGGCGCGCCGCCCGGTACAGGTGACCCAGGACCTGGCCAACTTCTGGCGCACGACGTATGCCGAGGTGAAGAAAGACCTGAAGGGGCGGTACCCGAAGCATTACTGGCCAGACGACCCGTTGGTGGCCGAGGCTACGGCGCGGGCCAAGCCTCGGGGCACTTGAAGGTAACGCTTTGGCGTCAGGCGCCGGCTTCGCTTTCCAGCAACATGAACAGACGGTACAGCACCACGGTGCTGAACAGTTGCAGGAAGCCGCTGAGGCTGTCCATGGCCAGTTCCATGCCGGGCGATGGCTCGGGGAAGGCCATCAGCAGCAGCCCGTCGATCAGCCAGATCGGTGCCAGTACCGCGACCACGCAGACCATGATGCGCATGAAGTGCCCGGTGGTCATGCTGGCGCTGTCGCGCATCGCCTGCACCACCGGTCGGCCGCGCAGTACCAGCAGGTACTCGGCGAACACCAGGTTGATCATGATCCACACGCCCGGGAAGATGAACAGCGCCAGGCCGGCCATGATCAGCAGCGAGCTGATCAATATCAGCAGGGCCAGTTGCGGCCACAGTTGCACGGCGCGGGCGAACAGGTCGCGCTTGGCGATTTCCTGGCCGTTGCTGCGGGTGTCGAGGTACAGGATCAGCGCGGCGCTGTACAGCGGGTAGAACAGCAGGCTGACCAGCATGCCGTAGGCTGGCGATGCCTGGTCGCCCATTTGCCGGTACAGCAACTGGGTGATCACGGCTTCCAGCACCACCAGCGGCAAGCACAGCTGGAGGATGTTCGGCAGGTGGCGGCGGAAGAAGTACAGGGAGTCGCGCAGAACGCTCAGCGGATTCATCAGTCAACATCGCATGGCAGAAAAAACAGGGGCATAACTTTAGCCCAAAGCAGGCGTGGGGCTGTCACTTGCTGAAAAAAGTTTCACGGCACCGGTGATTGAATCCCGCGGCTGTACGCCCCATCTTTGACGCTGTCCGTTGTCCCGCTACCCCACGAGGTCGCCCATGAACACTGAAGAACAAACCCTGATCGACGGCCTGTTCGGCCGCATCAAGCAAGCCGAGGACCCGAGCCAGCCACGTGATGCGCAGGCCCAGGCGTGCATCGAGGAACATGTGCGCCAGCAGCCGGCGGCGCCGTACTACATGGCCCAGGCGATCTTGGTGCAGGAGGCCGCGATCAAGCGCCTCGACGAGCAGAACAAGCAGTTGCAAGCCGAACTGCAGCAGGCCCGTGCCCAGGCCGAGAGCGCTCGGGCCGGTAACAGCGCACCCAGCAATGGCGGGGGTGGTTTCCTCTCCAGCATCTTTGGTTCGGGCGGGCGCAGCGCGGCCCCGACCGTGCAGCCACAGCGTCCTGCGGCCCCGGTGGCTTCCGCTGGTGGTTGGCGCGAGCCGTCGGCACCGGGTTTCTCCCGGCCGCAAGCGCAGCAGCCCGGTTTTGGCGCCGCGCCGGCACGTGGCGGGGCCAGCAGCTTCCTCGGTGGCGCGATGCAGACTGCGGCCGGTGTGGCGGGTGGGGTGTTGCTGGCGCAGGGTATCAGTAGCCTGTTCAATCACCACTCGCAGCCGGAAGAAGTGGTGGAAGTGATCAAGGAAGAGCCGGTGCCGGCCAGTGACAGCGGTGGCTGGAATGACCAGGGTGGGCAGCAGCAAGTGGCTGACAATGGCGGTTGGGGCGGTGACCAAGGTGGTTACGCCGATAGCGACTATGGCAGCGATGATGGCGGGTTCTTCTCGGACGACGATTCGTACGTCTAATAGGTCTGGCATACTGCTGGCATTTCTGGGGGCGCTTTGCGCCCCTTCGCGGGCACGCCCGCTCCCACGGATGTACGCGCGATACCTGTGGGAGCGGGCGTGCCCGCGAAGGGCTGCGGAGCGGCCCCCGGCACTCCAGGCCAGAAATGAGGTTCCCAGGTGAAAAAGATCGCGCTGTTCGCCGATGTGCAGAACCTCTACTACACCGTGCGCCAGGCCCATGGCTGCCATTTCAACTACACCGCCCTGTGGGCTGATGTCAGTCGCGAAGGTCAGATCGTCGAGGCCGTGGCCTATGCCATCGACCGTGGCGACAGCAAGCAGCAGCAGTTTCAGCAGATCTTGCGCAACCTCGGTTTCGACGTGCGTCTCAAGCCTTTCATCCAGCGCAGCGATGGCTCGGCCAAGGGTGACTGGGATGTGGGCATTACCCTGGATGTGATCGATGCGGCCAGCCGGGTCGACCAGGTGGTGCTGGCCTCCGGCGACGGTGATTTCGACCTGCTGCTGGAGCGGGTGATCCAGCGCCATGGTACCGAGGCAGTGGTGTATGGCGTGCCGGGGCTGACGGCGTTGTCACTGATCCGTGCCGCCACCCGCTATGTGCCCATCGAGGGCAAGTTGTTGCTCAAGCACTGAGATATGCAGCGCCTGTGAGATCGAGCGCCGCCCGTGCGGCGCATCGCGAGCTGGCGCTCGCTCCTACGTTTGTTTCGGGCCAATTATTTCTGTGGGATTTTCGCGCGGACGCCTTGGCGCATGGCTCGATATCGCGTCGTACGAACCAGGCGGTCGCGCGCGCCTGTCACAGGCTTCACTGGCCCGAAACAAACGTAGGAGCGAGCGCCAGCTCGCGATGCGCCGCGCGGGCGGCGCTCGATCTCACAGGCGCTGAAGATGGCGTGGCGAGCTTATGCCATTGCCAGAAACCACAGAATCTCCCACAGGGACCTGCGCAACACATTCCCAAAGCCGACCGCACCAAAAGTGTGCCGCTCATTTCAAGCCATTTTGTAACTTATGCTCACCCAGGCAGCCCCTTAAACTGAATCACCCGTAAACGGATTTCGAGTGTTTCCCATGTCTGCCTCCCGTCGTTTCCCCTTGCTGCTCATCGGCGCGTTCCTGGCCTTGTATCTGGTCTGGGGCTCTACCTACCTGTTCATTCGCATTGGCGTCGAGAGTTGGCCACCGATGCTCATGGCAGGTGTGCGCTTCCTCATCGCCGGTGGCCTGCTGTATGGCTTCTTGCGCTGGCGCGGTGTGCCGGCACCGACCTGGCCGCAGTGGCGGGCGGCGGGGGCGATCGGCTTTTTGCTGCTCAGTTGCGGCAACGGCGGTGTCACCGTGGCCGAGCATGCCGGCGTGGCTTCGGGCGTGGCGGCGCTGGCCGTGGCGACGGTGCCGCTGTTCACCTTGCTGTTCGGCCTGTTGTTCGGGCACCGCAACTCGAAGCTGGAGTGGGCGGGGATCGCCCTCGGGCTGGTGGGTATCGGCCTGCTGAACCTGGGTTCCAACCTGCAGGCCAGCCCGATTGGCGCGGCGCTGATCATCTTTGCGGCGGCGTCGTGGGCATTCGGCTCGGTGTGGAGCAAGGCCTTGCCGCTGCCCCAGGGGCCCATGGCCAGCGCTGCCGAAATGCTGGTGGGGGGCGCAGTGCTGCTGCTCGGCAGCGTGCTGTCTGGCGAACGCATGACGCAGATGCCCACCGCCGCTGGCTGGGGCGCGCTGGCCTACCTGGTGTTCTTCGGCTCGATCCTGGCGTTCAGTGCCTACATGTACTTGCTCAAGCATGTACGCCCGGCAGCCGCCACCAGTTATGCCTACGTCAACCCGGCGGTGGCCGTGTTGCTGGGTATCATCTTCGCCGGTGAGCAGATCGGTGCCGAAGAGTGCGTGGCCATGGCGGTGATCATCGGTGCGGTGGTGCTGATCGGCCTGCCGCAGTGGCGCAAGGCCCCCGAGGCTGAGCAACCGCTGAAAGGTGAAATCTGCAAGTAGGCAGGGGCGATGCGGTAAACTTGCCGCCTTCGCTGAACCCCCTGACGGTATTGCCATGAATTTCGCCAAACTCGGTCTGATCGAACCGCTGCTGCGCACCCTGCAGCAGCTGGACTACACCACCCCGACCCCGGTGCAGGCCAAGGCCATCCCCGCCGCGCTGGCCGGCCGCGACCTGATGGCCGCGGCCCAGACCGGCACCGGCAAGACCGCGGGCTTTGCCCTGCCCGTACTGCAGCGCCTGGCGCTGGAAGGCGAGAAAGTGGCCAGCAACTCGATCCGCGCGCTGGTGCTGGTACCCACCCGTGAGCTGGCCGAGCAGGTGCACAACAACGTGCGCGAGTACGCCGAGAACCTGCCGTTGAGCACTTACGCGGTGTATGGCGGGGTCAGCATCAACCCGCAGATGATGCGCCTGCGCCGTGGTGTCGACGTGCTGGTGGCCACCCCGGGCCGCTTGCTCGATCTGTTCCGGCAGAACGCGGTGAAGTTCAACCAGGTGCAGACCCTGGTGCTGGACGAAGCCGACCGCATGCTCGACCTGGGCTTTGCCGAAGAGCTGCAGTCGGTGTACGCCGCGCTGCCGCGCAAGCGCCAGACGCTGCTGTTCTCCGCCACTTTCTCCGAGCAGATCCGCCTGTTGGCGGGGCTGGCCCTGAATGACCCGCTGAGCATCGAAGTCAGCCCGCGCAATGCCACGGCCACCAGCGTCAAGCAGTGGTTGGTGCCTGTGGATAAAAAGCGCAAGGTAGACCTGTTCTGCCACCTGCTGCGCAAGCAGCGCTGGAAGCAGGTGCTGGTGTTCGCCAAGACCCGCAATGGCGTCGACCAGCTGGTGGAGCGCTTGCTGGCAGAGGGTGTGAATGCCGACGGCATCCACGGTGACCGCCCCCAGGCTACCCGCCAGCGTGCGCTGGACAGCTTCAAGGCCCGCGAGGTGCAGGTGCTGGTGGCGACCGATGTGGCGGCCCGCGGCCTGGATATCGACGACCTGCCATTGGTGGTCAACCTCGATTTGCCGATCGTTGCCGAGGATTACGTGCACCGCATCGGGCGTACCGGGCGTGCCGGTAACAAGGGCGAGGCGATTTCGCTGGTGTGCGCGGATGAGGTGCAGTTGCTGGCGTCTATTGAGGTGCTGACCCGGCAGACCTTGCCGCGCCATGAAGAGCCGGATTTCATCCCTGATCACCGGGTGCCGATGACTGATGCCAGTGGCCAGGTGATCAAGAAGCCGAAGAAGCCCAAGAAGCCGAAAGAGAACAGCGCCAAGCGTGGGCTGGGGCGCTGGATGGACAGTGCCGAGGCGGGGAATGCGGAACCGGCGGTGAAGGCGGTGCGCAAGGTGCCGAGCTTCAATGGTGGGCCGCGCAAGCGTAAGCCTTGAGATTGTTGGGGCCGCTTTGCGGCCCATCGCCGGCAAGCCAGCTCCCACAGGGACCGCGCTAATCTTGAGAATTGCGCGGGCCCTGTGGGAGATTCTATGGTTTCTGGCAAGGGCACTGTCAGCCCTGAGGCGATCCCTGTGGGAGCTGGCTTGCCGGCGATGGGCTGCAAAGCAGCCCCGGCAATCTGTCAGGAAACCCGCGTAACCCAATCCGCCGCCGCCCGCCCGGCGCGCAAGCCACTGGCGAAGCATGCCGTCAGCAAATACCCCCCGGTAGGTGCCTCCCAGTCCAGCATCTCGCCGGCACAGAACACCCCCGGCATCCCCTTGAGCATCAACCCTTCATCCAGCCCCTCGAAGCGCACCCCGCCCGCGCTACTGATCGCTTCATCCAGCGGCCGCGTACGCACCAGCTTGATCGGCAACGCCTTGATTGCCTTTGCCAGCGCATCCGGGTCAGCAAAGGTCGCCTGAGCGGTCAGCTCGCGCAGCAGCGCGGCCTTGACCCCATCGAT
Organism: Pseudomonas sp. 10-1B; assembly: GCF_000935045.1. Classification (GTDB taxonomy): domain Bacteria; phylum Pseudomonadota; class Gammaproteobacteria; order Pseudomonadales; family Pseudomonadaceae; genus Aquipseudomonas. The sequence goes on along the minus strand of NZ_JYKS01000021.1, from coordinate 69,460 downwards.
CCCCAGCTGGCTGTGCAGATGCTTGGCCATGGAGCGTGAACCGCGTGGCTTGGCCAGTGCCTGGGCAATCTTGTCCACAGGCTTGTCCGGCAGCAGGTCGAGCAGCAACACCCCTTCGCCTTCACGGTTGATGGCCTCACGCACCGCCGCCGACCAGGCATACACCAGGCTGCCTTCCACACCTTGCGCGGTGAGGATGAATTCGCCCTTGCGCGGCGCGCTGCCGGGGACGCTGAGGGCGATGTTCTTCAACGGCGCGCCAGCGAACTTGTCCTTGAGCAGCGTGCTCCAGCCTGCCACTTCAAAACCGCAGTTGCTTGGTTGCAAAGGTGAGATATCCACAGCCCGTTCGGCCAGCAACGGTTGCCAGCTGCCGTCGGAGCCCAGGCGTGCCCAACTGCCGCCACCCAGCGCCAATACCACGACGGCGGCCTTCACCAGCCGTTCGCCCTGTGGATAAGCAATCCGCAAGGCTCCGTCGTCAGTCCAGCCCAACCAACGATGGCGGGTGTGGATAACTACCCCTGTCTCGCGCAGGCGCTTGAGCCAGGCGCGCAGTAGCGGCGCGGCTTTCATGTCGGTGGGGAAAACCCGGCCCGAGGTGCCGACGAAGGTCTCGATGCCCAGGCCGTGAATCCAATGGCGTAAGGCGTCGGCGCCGAAGTCGCGCAGCAGCGCGTCGATTTCGTCCTGGCGCTCGGCATAGCGGGCAACGAACGCCGGGTAGGGCTCGGAATGGGTGATGTTCATGCCGCCGACACCCGCCAGCAGGAACTTGCGGCCCACCGAGGGCATGGCATCGAACACCTCGACCGCCAGGCCTGCCTGGGCCAGTGCTTCGGCGGCCATCAGGCCGGCGGGGCCAGCGCCGATGACGGCAGCGAGGGGAGGGGAGGCGGGGTTCAGATCGGACATGGTGGCCAGCGGGCTGTGGAAAAGACGCGCATTCTAACGCAGCGCCGCCTGTGGAAGCACTGCTCAAAAAATGATCAGTAGTCTGCAGGCCTTGTCCACCAGGGGCTGCAGCGCCTTTCCCGCAGGTTATCCACAAGCGGCTCCACAGTCATTGTGAACAACCGATGACGCGCGCCGCGCTGTGGTGAAGGATGCCATGGCGCCTGGCCAGGGCTTCGCGGTCCTTGCTATAGCCGCCGCCGATCACGCCGACCACCGGAATGTCACGGCCCAGGCAGTGGCGCAACACAGCTTCGTCACGTGCGGCCAGGCCGGCGTCGGTCAGTTGCAGGTAGCCCAGGGCGTCGTCCTTGTGCACATCGACCCCGGCGTCATACAGCACCAGGTCGGGTCGATAGAGCGGCAGCAAGTAGTTGAGGGCGTCGTCCACCACCTTCAGGTAAGCCGTGTCGCCCATGCCACGGGGCAGGGGGATGTCCCAGTCGCTTTGCGCCTTGCGGGCCGGGAAGTTCTGTTCGCAATGCAGCGATACGGTGATGGCGTCTGGTGTGTCGTGCAGGATGCGGGCGGTGCCGTCGCCCTGGTGCACGTCGCAGTCGAAGATCAGCACCCGGTGCACCCGGCCCGCTTCCAGCAGGTAGCGGCTGATCACGGCCAGGTCGTTGAAGATGCAGAAGCCAGCAGGGTGGTCGTAATGGGCGTGGTGGGTGCCACCGGCGAGGTGGCAGGCGATGCCATGTTGCAGCGCCATTTCGGCGCTCAGCAGCGAACCGCCGACTGCGCGCACGGTGCGCCGGGCCAGGGCTTCGCTCCAGGGCAGGCCGAGGCGGCGTTGGTCCTCGCGCGACAGCTCGCCGTTCATGTAGCGCTCGATGTAGCCGCGGTCGTGGGCCAGGGCGAGGATGTCGTTGGGGCAGATATCCGGGCGTAGCAGCGCCTGGTCGGTGGTCAACCCGCTGTCGACCAGGTGGTCGTGCAGCAGGCGGAATTTGTCCATCGGGAAGCGGTGTTCGGCGGGGAACTCCGGGCTGTAGTCTTCGTGGTAGATCAGTGGCAACGGCATGGATGGGGTCGTAATCAGGGCCAGTGCCGATCTTGCCATGGCTGATGGCTGCTGTGGGAGAGCTGGGCTGTCCAGGCCCAACTGCTTCAGCTGGGTGAAATCCGCGCCCGCGCCTACGCTGTAAACTGCAGGACGGTAAAACCGGAGTACGCCCGATGACCCCTATCCTCCAACTGGAAAGCGCACGGCTGGTGCTACGCCAATGGCACGACGACGACCTGCGCGAGTTCGCTGCGTTGTGCGCCGACCCGCAGGTGATGCGCTACTTCCCGGCGCCCTTGACGCGCCTGGAGGCGGCCGCCCTGATCGGTCGAGTGCGCGGGCATTTCAACGAATACGGCTTTGGCCTGTGGGCGCTGGAGCGCAAGGACAGCGGCGCGTTCATCGGTATGACTGGGCTGCTCAACGTCAACTTCGATGCGCCCTTCGCCCCGGCGGTGGAAATCGGCTGGCGCCTGGCGCGGCGTCACTGGGGCCTGGGTTTTGCCAGCGAGGCGGCGTGGACCTGCCTGCGTTGTGCTTTCGCCCAATTGCGTCTGGAAGAGGTGGTGTCGTTCACTAGCGAGAGCAACCTGCCATCGCAGAAGGTCATGCAGGCCATCGGCATGCAGCAGGACCTGGACGGCAGCTTCGAACACCCTCGCCTGCCCGTCGGCCACCCGCTGCGCCCGCATGTGCTGTACCGCATAGACCGTGCGCACTGGGAACGGACCCTGCGCGCCTGAATGCACGGCCATGCCCGGCGCGAATGACAAACCCTGTATCATTTCCCCACGCAAGGCGCTTGTCGCGACATGTTCAGCGCCTGTTAGATCGAGCGCCGCCCGGCGGCGCATCGCGAGCAAGGCTCGCTCCTATGGAGAACCCCCGATGAGTCATGTGTTGGACGACTTGGTCGACCTATTGAGCCTCGAGCCCATCGAGGAGAACCTGTTCCGTGGACGCAGCCAGGACCTGGGCTTCCGCCAGCTGTACGGCGGCCAGGTGCTGGGCCAGTCCTTGTCGGCGGCCAGCCAGACGGTCGAGGACGCACGCCATGTGCATTCGTTGCACGGTTACTTCCTGCGCCCCGGCGATGCCAGCCTGCCGGTGGTGTATTCGGTGGACCGCGTGCGCGATGGCGGCAGCTTCAGCACCCGGCGGGTGACCGCGATCCAGAAGGGCCAGACCATCTTCACCTGCAGCGCGTCGTTCCAGTACGACGAAGAAAGTTTCGCGCACCAGGCACAGATGCCTGATGTAGTCGGCCCGGAGAACCTGCCCACCGAGGTCGAGCTGGCCCAGGCCATGGCCGAGCAGTTGCCCGAGCGTATTCGCGACAAGGTGCTGTGCGCCAAGCCGATCGAGATCCGCCCGATCACCGAGCGCGACCCCTTCAACCCCAAGCCCGGCGACCCGGTGAAGTACGCCTGGTTCCGTGCCGACGGCAACCTGCCCGACGTGCCGGCCCTGCACAAGTACATGCTGGCCTACGCCTCGGACTTCGGCCTGCTGACCACTGCGTTGCTGCCGCATGGCAAGTCGGTGTGGCAGCGAGACATGCAGATCGCCAGCCTTGACCATTCGCTGTGGTTCCACGGCAACCTGCGTGCCGACGAGTGGCTGCTGTATGCCACCGATAGCCCCTGGGCGGGCAACGCCCGTGGTTTCTGCCGTGGCAGCATCTTCAACCAGGCTGGGCAACTGGTGGCGTCGTCATGCCAGGAAGGTTTGATTCGTCATCGCAAGGACTGGGCATGAGTCTGGGCGAGGTACGCAACTGGGTGTTCGACATGGACGGCACCCTGACCGTGGCGGTGCACGATTTTGCCGCCATTCGCGTGGCGCTGGGCATCCCGGCCGAGCACGACATTCTCACCCACCTGGCGGCGTTGCCGGCGAACGAAGCAGCGGCCAAGCATGCCTGGTTGCTGGAGCACGAGCGCGATCTGGCGATTGCCTCCACGGCCGCCAGCGGGGCGGTGGAGCTGGTGCGCGAGCTGGCCGAGCGCGGTTGCCGGCTGGGCATTCTGACCCGCAATGCCCGTGAGCTGGCGCATGTGACGCTGGAGGCCATCGGCCTGGCGGACTGCTTCCCGGTGGCGCACATTCTTGGGCGTGACGAGGCGGCGCCGAAGCCGAGCCCGGATGGGCTGTTGAAGATCGCCAGCGCCTGGGGCGTGGCGCCGAGCGAGCTGGTGATGGTGGGGGATTACCGGTTCGACCTGGACTGCGGGCGGGCGGCGGGGGCGCGCACGGTGCTGGTGAATTTGCCGGATAACCCGTGGCCGGATCTGGTGGATTGGCATGCCGCCGATTGCCGGGCGTTGAAGGTGATGCTGGGCTGAATTTGTATCGCCTGTGCGGGCCCAATCGCCGGCAAGCCAGCTCCCACCGGGACATCACAGGTCTTGAGACTTGTGCAATACCTGTGGGAGCCGGCTTGCCGGCGATAGGGCCAGACCTGTCTATGCTGAACCCCATTCTTTCCCCTGATACGGAGACCCACCCATGACCAGCAAGGCCATCTACGTTCAGCCCGGCGGCGGCTACGACAAGGTCGAGGTCGGCACCAGCGAGGCCCCGGCACCCCAGGCCGGCGAGATCACCGTGCGCTTGCACGCCAGCTCCCTCAACTATCACGACTTTGCCGTGGTCAGTGGCATGTGGGGCCCGAGTGAGCGGCGCATCCCCATGGCCGATGGCGCTGGCGAAGTGGTAGCAGTGGGGGCTGGCGTCACGGAGTTTCAGGTCGGCGACAACGTGGTCAGCACCTTCTTCCCCGACTGGCTCGACGGCCAGGCCAATGTCGAGGGCTTTGCCCGGGTGCCCGGTGATGGTATCGATGGCTACGCCCGTGAACAGGTGACCGCGCGCGCCACCTCGTTCACCCTGGCGCCCAAGGGCTTCAGCCATGCCGAGGCTGCCACCCTGACCACTGCCGGCCTCACCGCCTGGCGCGCGCTGATGAGCGACGATCACCTCAAGCCCGGCGACACGATACTGGTGCAGGGCACCGGCGGTGTGTCGATTTTCGCCCTGCAGTTCGCCAAGCTGGCGGGCGCCACGGTGATCGCCACTTCCTCCAGCGATGCCAAGCTGGAGCGGCTGAAGGCTTTGGGTGCCGACCACTTGATCAACTACAAGAGCAACCCGGCCTGGGGTGAGAAAGCGCGCGAGCTCACCGGCAACCGCGGTGTCGACCATGTGATCGAGGTGGGCGGCCCGGCGACCCTGGAGCAATCGATGATTGCGGCACGCATTGGCGGGCATGTGTCGCTGATCGGTATCCTCACCGGCGTGGCCGGGCAGTTGCCGCTGGTGCAGGCACTGGTGCGGCAGATTCGCCTGCAAGGTGTGCTGGTGGGTAGCCGCGCGCAGCAGCAGGCGATGGTGCGGGCGATCGATGCCAATGGCTTGCGGCCAGTTGTGGACAAGCATTTCGAGCTGGAACAGATCGTCGAGGCGTTCCGTTATCAGGAGAGCAACCGACATTTCGGCAAGATCTGCCTGACCTGGTAACCATCCTGCAGTGCTCTTTGTAGGAGCGGCCTTGTGTCGCGAAAGGGCCGTAGGGCGGCCCCACGATCTTTGCATCAAGGCTGAATTTGCTGGGGCCGCTCTGCGGCCCTTTCGCGACACAAGGCCGCTCCCACAAAGACCGCATCAGGTCCGAAGGCAGAGCGCTGCCTGACAATCAGTCGGGCAACAGCCGATCACGGCTATTGGACAGGTGCAGGCACACCGCCGCGCGCGCTGCATCCGGGTCCTGCCGGCGGATGGCATTGAGAATCGCCTCATGCTCCAGGTTGGCCAGGTACGCCTGCCGCGCCAGCTTCGCCCCGCTGCGTTCGGCCACGGCCATGCGATTGCGCGGAATCAGGCCATTGCCCAGCTGCAGCAGCATTTCGGTGAAATACAGGTTGCCGGTGGCCTCGGCAATCAACAGGTGAAAGCGCCGGTCGGCCTCGATGCAGCTGTCGCCAGCGGCGGCCAGGTCCTGGTAGTCATCCAGTGCCTGGCGCATCCGTGCCAAATGCCCTTCATCACGACGCAGCGCGGCCAAGGCGGCGGCCTGGCCCTCCAGGCCAATGCGCAGCTCCAGCAGGTCGCGCACATTCGCCGCGCTTTCTGCCGCGATGCGCAGGCCGGCCTGGGCCTGGCGCTCCATCACGAACGTACCGATACCGTGGCGCGGCTCCACCAGCCCCGAGGCCTGCAACTTCGACAAGGCTTCGCGGACCACAGTGCGGCTGACCCCGTGCTCACGTACCAGGGTGTTTTCCGAGGGCAGCTTGTCACCCGGCTTGAAGGTGCCCAGCAAAATTTGCTGGGTCAGGCTGGAAACCAGGTCATGGGCGCGGCTATGGCCGCGCTTGCGGGCGTGTTCGGGGTCCATGGGGCGATCCGTTTCTTGTTTGTCTTGTACGACAAGTTAATCGATATAAATATTTTTTGCCGAATTTTTCGCTAGGCTGAGAAGCGAGAAGTTACGCTGTTTTTGCAAGATCGCAGCAAAATGGCATTTTTACAGCTTGTATTTTGCAATTTTTACCGCGCTGCTGATCTTGTCGTACAACCGTGTCAGGCATATGCTCGACCCCACTGCCATGTCAGACAACCTAGACCCGCACAAAAACAATTAGTGGGAGATCCGCAAGTGAACGACACCCTCGCTCCGTCTACCCGGAATGAAGGCGATGCCTTGGCCTGCGCCGTGGCCAAGGTCAAGCGCCACGTCCTGCCGCTGTTCGTCATCATGTTCATCGTCAACTACCTCGACCGCGTCAACATCGGCTTCGTCCGCCCGCACCTGGAAAGCGACCTGGGTATCAGCGCCGCGGCCTATGGCTTTGGCGCCGGGCTGTTCTTCATTGGTTATGCACTGTTCGAAGTGCCCTCTAACATGCTGCTGCAGCGCGTGGGTGCGCGCTTGTGGCTGACCCGCATCATGTTCACCTGGGGGTTGGTGGCCACCGCCATGGCCTTCGTGCAGAACGAAACCCAGTTCTACGTGTTGCGCTTTCTGCTCGGCGTGGCCGAAGCGGGCTTCTTCCCGGGGGTGATCTATTACTTCACCCGCTGGCTGCCCGCCGCCGAGCGGGGCAAGGCGATTGCCATCTTCCTCAGCGGCTCGGCGCTGGCCTCGCTGATTTCCGGGCCACTGGCCGGCGCGCTGATGCAGATCCAGGGCCTGGGCATGCACGGCTGGCAGTGGATGCTGTTCATCGAAGGCATGGCCTCGGTCACGCTGTGCTTCTTCGTGTTCTTCTGGCTCGACTCCAAACCGCAGGATGCCAAGTGGCTGAGCCAGGCCGAGCAGGATGCGCTGGTGGCCACCATCGACCGCGAGCAGCAGCAGCGCGAGGCGCTCGGCGCGGTCAAGCCGTCGGCCTGGAGCCTGCTCAAGGACCGCCAGATCGTGCTGTTCTGCCTGATCTACTTCTGCATCCAGCTGACCATCTATGCCGCCACCTTCTGGCTGCCGAGCATCATCAAGCGCATGGGCGACCTCAGCGACCTGCAGGTCGGCTTCTTCAACTCGATCCCGTGGCTGATCTCGATCCTGGCCATGTACGCCTTCGCCGCCGGCTCCGCGCGCTGGAAATTCCAGCAGGCCTGGGTGGCGGGGGCGCTGGTGGTTGCCGCCATCGGCATGTTCATGTCCACCACTGGTGGGCCGGTGTTCGCCTTCGTCGCCGTGTGCTTCGCGGCCATTGGTTTCAAGTCGGCCTCGTCACTGTTCTGGCCGATCCCACAGGGCTACCTGGATGCGCGCATCGCGGCGGCGGTAATCGCCCTGATCAACTCGGTCGGCAACCTGGGCGGTTTCGTCGCCCCCACTACCTTCGGCCTGCTGGAGCAGCAGACCGGGTCTATCCAGGGTGGCTTGTATGGCCTGGCCGTGACCTCGGTGCTGGCGGCGATTGCCATCTTCTTTGTACGCACTCGCCCAAAGGGCGCCCCTTCTGACGAGCTCAAGGCCCCTTCGGCCCTGGGCCAGACCCACTGATGACTGCGAGACAACAACCATGAACATGCAGACAACCCCCGCCGTTCACAGCAGCACCCCCGTGGTCACCGACTTGCGGGTGATCCCCGTGGCCGGCCACGACAGCATGCTGCTCAACCTCAGTGGCGCGCATGGCCCGTTCTTTACCCGTAACGTGGTGGTGCTGCGTGACAGCGCCGGCAATACCGGCCTGGGCGAGGTACCCGGCGGCGAGAAGATCCGCCAGACCCTGGAAGACGCCCGCAGCCTGGTGGTCGGCCAGCCGATCGGCCATTACCAGCGTGTGCTCAATGCCATGCGCCAGACCTTCGCCAACCGCGACGCGGCCGGGCGTGGCCTGCAGACCTTCGACCTGCGCATTACCGTGCATGCAGTAACGGCCATCGAGTCGGCGCTGCTGGACCTGCTCGGCCAGCACCTGAACGTGCCCATGGCGGCACTGCTGGGCGAGGGCCAGCAGCGCGATGCGGTGAAGATGCTGGGTTACCTGTTCTATATCGGTGACCGCCAGCAGACCGACCTGGCCTACCGTAACGAGGCGGATGCCGATGACGACTGGTTCCGCCTGCGCCACGAAAAGGCCCTGACCGCGGAGGCGGTAGTGCGCCTGGCCGAAGCCGCCAAGGCGCGCTATGGCTTCAGTGACTTCAAGCTCAAGGGTGGGGTGCTGCGGGGCGAAGAGGAGATGGAAGCGGTGACGGCCCTGGCCGAACGCTTCCCTGAAGCACGCATCACCCTGGACCCGAACGGCGCCTGGTCGCTGAAGGAGGCCATTGCCCTGTGCCGCGACAAGCACGACGTGCTGGCCTACGCCGAAGACCCGTGCGGTGCCGAGAACGGTTACTCGGGCCGTGAGGTGATGGCCGAGTTCCGTCGCGCGACCGGCTTGCCCACCGCCACCAACATGATCGCTACTGACTGGCGGCAGATGGGCCATGCGATCCAGTTGCAGTCGGTAGACATTCCGCTGGCCGACCCGCATTTCTGGACCTTGCAGGGCTCGGTGCGTGTGGCGCAGATGTGCAACGACTGGGGGCTGACCTGGGGTTCGCATTCGAACAACCACTTCGATATTTCGCTGGCGATGTTCACCCAGGTGGCCGCGGCGGCGCCGGGCGAGATCACGGCGATCGACACCCACTGGATCTGGCAGGACGGCCAGCGCCTGACCCGCGACCCGCTGCGCATTGTCGACGGCCATGTGCACGTGCCGGCGCGGCCGGGGCTGGGGGTTGAGCTGGATGAAGACCAGTTGGCCAAGGCCCACGAGTGCTACCGCAACATGGGGCTGGGGGCGCGGGATGATAGTGTGGCGATGCAGTTCCTGATCCCTGGGTGGAGCTTCGATAACAAGCGGCCTTGCCTGGTGCGCTAGGGCTGCTGACCTCTTCGCGGGCATGCCCGCTCCCACAGGTACGGTGCAGCCCTCAGGCCTGTAGAGTGCCTGTGGGAGCGGGCGAGCCCGCGAAGAGCCAAGCGCGGTGGATGGCACCGGCTTTGCCGGTGTTCGCGGCTAAAGCCGCTCCCACAGAGATTGCGCAAACCTTCAGTTTTTGAGCAAGGCAGTGGCCCACAGCTACTGCACAGCGCTTGAGTCCTGTGTTGATCCTGTGGGAGCGGGCGAGCCCGCGAAGAGCCGAGCGCGGTGGATGGCACCGGCTTTGCCGGTGTTCGCGGCTAAAGCCGCTCCCACAGAGATTTGCGCAAGCCTTCAGTTTTTGAGCAAGGCAGTGGTCCACAGCTACTGCACAGCGCTTGAGGCCTGTGTTGATCCTGTGGGAGCGGGTTTACCCGCGAAGAGGCCGGTACAGGTTAATGCTGTTCAAAGAAGGCCCGCGCCATCTCCACGAATGCCCCCAGCACCGGGTTGGGGCTATCCCGGCAGAACGCCAGGAAAATCTCCGCTTGCTGCTCCATCCCCACCAGCGGCCTGAACGCCACCTGGTCCAGGCGCAACGCCTGCGACGAAGCCGGCACCACCGCGCACCCCAATCCCACATTGACCAACCCCAGGATCGAATGAGTCTGCCCCAACTGGTGCAGATACCGTGGCTGCACTTCGTGCCGGGCAAACAGGTTGGCGATGCGGTCATGGAAATAGCGCCCTTCGTTGGCGCTGTACATCACGAACGGTTGCTGGTCGAAGTCGCTCGGCCTGAGCCGCTCGCGCGCCGCCAGGGCATGCCTGGCAGGCAAGGCGGCGACGAAGGGTTCGCGGTGGATCGGCAGGTATTCCACGCGTGCGCTGGGCAACACCTGACGTACCAGGCCGACATCGATCAGCCCAGCTTCCAGGTCGTGTACCTGGGTGCTGGAGACGCGCTCGCTAAGCACCAACTCTATATCCGGCAGCGTTTGCCCGGCATGCACCAGCAGGCGCGGGACCATGCTATAGGCGCCCACTGCGGTGAAACCCAGGGTTAAACGGCCCGCTTCGCCATGGGCAATACGCCGCGCTGACTGGCTGGCCGACTCGGCGATCTGCAGGATGCGCCGGGCATCTTCGAGAAAGCTCTGGCCCGCCAGGGTCAGCCGTGCCTGGCGGTTGTTACGTTCGAGCAGCAGTACGCCCAGGGCATGTTCCAGCAGCTGGATTTGCCGGCTCAAGGGCGGCTGGGTCATGTGCAGACGGGTGGCGGCGCGGCCGAAATGCAGCTCTTCGGCAACGGCCACGAAGCAGCGCAACTGGTGCAGCTCCATGATTCAATTCCTGAATTATTCGATCCAGCATCTATATTAGACCTGTATCAAATCGCGGCCTAGCATCGAGGCATGTCTTGAACTGCCGGATGCCCATGATGAACGACAATTCCATCGAAGTGCTGTTGACCCAGCCCGTACCAGAGGCCATCGATGCCCAACTGGTCAACGCCTATCAGGTGCATCGCCTGTATCAGCAACACAACCCGCAACAGCTGCTGGAGGAAGTTGGCCCGCGTATTCGCGGCGTGGTCACCGGCGGTGCCAAGGGGCTGTCCAATGCGCTGATGGACCAGCTGCCCGCGCTGCAGATCATCGCCATCAGCGGCATCGGCACCGATGCTGTCGACCTGCGCCACGCGGCCAGCCGCGGCGTTCATGTCACCACCACGCCGGGCGTACTCACCGCCGATGTGGCCGACCTGGCCATGGGCCTGATCATCAGCAGCCTGCGCCGCCTGGGCGAGGGGGAGCGGCTGGTGCGCGATGGCTTGTGGGGCAAGGTCGACCTGCCGTTGGCACGGCGGGTCAGTGGCTGCGCGCTGGGCATCGTCGGCCTGGGTCAGGTGGGTAAGGCAATCGCTCGCCGCGCCGCAGCCTTCGACATGAGCATCGCCTACAACGGGCGACACGAGCAGCCAGAAACGGGGTACCGCTACGAGCCCGAGCTGGTTGAGCTGGCGCGTTCGGTGGATGTGCTGGTAGTGGCCGCTTCCGCTGATGGCGGGCAAGTGCTGGTGACGGCCGAGGTGCTGGAGGCATTAGGGCCGCAGGGTTACCTGATCAACGTGGCACGCGGCAAGTTGGTCGACGAGGATGCACTGGTGGAGGCGTTGCGCGAAGGGCGCATTGCCGGTGCCGGGCTGGATGTGTTCGTCGATGAGCCGCATGTGCCGCCGGCCTTGCTGGACCTGAACCAGGCCAGCCTGCAACCGCATCGCGGCAGCGCCACGCTACAAACCCGGTTGGAGATGGGGCGCATGGTCCTGCACAACCTTGAAGCCTGTTTTAGCGGTGAGCTGCCGCCGAATCGGGTGGTTTGACTGACAGGGCCCTTTCGCGGGCAAGCCCGCTCTACATGGGTCACCCCCCTTGTAGGAGCGGGTTCACCCGCGAAGAGGCCGGCACAGGCAACACAAGGCCACACCTTCTCTGCACAAGAACAATCGCTTCCACCGAGAAGCAAGAGGGTCCACATGAACAGCAAATCCGCCGTCGCCGCAACGCAGGCTGTGGCCGGGATCGGTCGCCATCGCTTCCTGGTCCTGGCACTTATCTTCGTCATCACCGTCATCAACTACGCTGACCGCGCCACCTTGTCGATCACCGGTACCGAGGTGCTCAAGGACCTCGGCATGGACCCGGTCATGCTGGGCATGGTCTTCTCCGCTTTCGCCTGGGCATACGCCTTGGGCCAGGTCCCTGGTGGCTGGCTGCTCGACCGCTTCGGCGCCCGCCGCGTCTATGGCATCAGCCTGATCCTCTGGTCGCTGTTCACCTTGCTGCAAGGCACCGTGGGCTGGATGGGCCTGGCCGGTGTATCCGCCGCGGTGGCGCTGTTTTCCATGCGTTTCATGCTCGGCCTGGTGGAGTCGCCGGCCTTCCCGGCCAACTCGCGCATCGTCAGTTGCTGGTTCCCCACGCGTGAACGCGGCACTGCTTCTGCACTGTTCAACTCGGCGCAGTACATGGCTGTGGTGGTGTTCGCCCCGCTGATGGCATGGATGACCCATACGCTGAGCTGGGAGCAGGTGTTCATCTGGATGGGGGTATTGGGGTTGCTGCTGAGTGTCGTGTGGTTCCGCCTGTATCATGAGCCGCACAATGCGCCGTGGCTGAGCCGCGAAGAGCTGGACTACATGCGTGAAGGCGGCGCGCTGGTCGACCTGGAAAAGGAACGCAAGGCGGCCAAAAGCAAGCCGACCCGTGCCGAAGTCATGCAGCTGTTCACCAGCCGCAACCTGTGGGCGGTGTACCTGGGCCAATACTGCATCACCGCGCTTACCTACTTCTTCATCACCTGGTTCCCGATCTACCTGATCAAGGGCCGCGGCATGACCATCATGGAAGCTGGCTGGGTGGCCGCGTTGCCTGCGATTTGCGGCTTTACCGGTGGCATCCTCGGTGGCTTCGTGTCTGACTGGCTGATCCGCCGTGGCGTGCATCCGTCCAGGGCGCGCAAGACCCCGTTCATCATCGGCATGGCACTGTCCACCACCTTGGTGCTGGCCAACTATGTGGAGGGCAACGCGGCGGTGATCGCCCTGATGACCCTGGCCTTCTTCGGCAAGGGCCTGGCGGCGGTGGGCTGGGCGGTGCTGTCGGATGTGGCGCCGAAGAAGATGGTTGGCCTGTGCGGTGGCGTGTTCAACGGCATTGGCAACGTTGCCGGCATCGTCACCCCACTGGTGATCGGTTATGTGGTGGCCAGCACTGGTTCGTTCCACAACGCACTCTGGTTCGTGGCCGCCCATGGCGTGCTGGGGATCCTCGCTTACCTGTTGCTGGCCCGGCGCTTCGAGCGTACCGGGCAGGCGTAGGCAGACGCCTTGGCAACAGAGGCCCCGGGAGACCGGGGCTTTTTTGTGGGTGGCTGAATGTGCTTTTGCCTGTGCCGGCCTCTTCGCGGGCTCGCCCGCTCCCACAGGGATACCCTAAGCCTCCAGACCTGCGCTGTACATGTGGGAGCTGGCTTGCCGGCGATAGGGCCGGCCCAGGCAACACACATCCAAATGAAAAACAAAAGCCCCAGATGGCCCGATGACGCGATCGGACATGCCATTCACGACATCTGGCGCTCAGGGAAATGCCCTGTCGTGATCGAATAGTTGCGAGGCGTTCTCGTGTAATTTCCCACAGCCCTGCAAGGCTTAAATGAAGCCCGAATTGCACTGACACGTCGCATCTGTGATGCGCGCCAAAAATCAACAACAGCACGCGAGCAACGTGTCGACTTATTGATTTCAAAGGAGATATTTTTCGCCTACGCCTGCCCGTCCATCCTTGTGTCAGCAAAAAGAGAACAACATCAATGAACACCGTGGGATCTGATGGCAACCTTGCACAAGGTTTCAAGCCACGTCATGTAACGATGCTGTCCATCGCCGGCATCATCGGCGCCGGACTTTTCGTAGGCTCTGGCCACGCCATCGCGGCGGCCGGGCCAGCAACCATAATTTCCTATTTCGTGGCCGGTACCCTGGTGGTGCTGGTCATGCGCATGCTCGGCGAAATGGCCGTGGCACACCCTGACACCGGATCGTTTTCCACCTATGCCGACCAGGCCATCGGCCGCTGGGCCGGCTACACCATCGGCTGGTTGTACTGGTGGTTCTGGGTACTGGTGATCCCGATCGAAGCGTTGGCTGCCGGGCATGTGCTGAACGCCTGGTTCCCGCAGGTGGACAGCTGGATCTTCGCCCTGGCCTCGGTGCTGTTGCTGGCCGGTACCAATCTGTTCAGCGTGGCCAAGTACGGCGAGTTCGAGTTCTGGTTCGCCATCCTCAAGGTCACCGCCATTCTTGGCTTCATCGGCCTGGGCTTCGCCGCGCTGATGGGCTGGCTGCCCAACCGCGAAGTCAGCGGCCTGAGCGGGCTGATGGCCGAGTACGGCGGCTTTGCGCCGAAGGGCTGGTCGGCGGTGGTCGGCGCGTTCATCACCGTGATGTTCAGCTTCATCGGCACCGAGGCGGTGACCATCGCCGCATCCGAGTCCAGCGACCCGTCGCGCAACATCGCCAAGGCTACCCGCTCGGTGATCTGGCGCATCAGTACCTTCTACATCCTGTCGATTTTCGTGATCATCTCGGTGGTGCCGTGGAACGACCCGCAACTGGCAGTGGTGGGTTCGTACCAGCGTGCGCTGGAGATCATGAACATCCCCAATGCGGCGTTCATGGTCGACCTGGTGGTGCTGGTAGCCGTGACCAGTTGCATGAACTCGTCGATCTACATCGCCTCGCGGATGATGTACTCGCTGGCCAAGCGCGGTGACGCCCCGGCCTTCCTCAACAAGACCTCCAAGGTTGGCGTACCGCGCGCTGCGGTGTTCGGCAGCACCCTGATCGGTGCGGCCATTGCCATCCTCAACTACTTTGCGCCGAAGGGTGTGTTCGAATTCCTGCTGGCCAGTTCTGGTGCCATCGCCCTGCTGGTGTACATGGTCATCGCCATCTCGCAGCTGCGCATGCGCCGTCGCCTGGAGCGGGAGAACACCGAGCTGAAATTCCGCATGTGGCTGTTCCCGTACCTGACCTGGGCGGTGATCATCTTCATTGCCGGGGCACTGGCGGTGATGATGTACACGCCCGAGCACCGGGCGGAGGTGAGTTCGACATTGGGCCTGGCGCTGGTGATTTCCTTCCTGGGAATCGTGACCTCGCGGGGCCATGCGCAACCGGTGGGGGCGCGGTCGATGGGGTGATTGAGTTCACCTGGCGGTAGGGCAGGGGGCACCAGTGGATGGGTGCCCTTTGTTTTTTTGAAACACTTGTTTGGAGTGGCTGACGGTCGGAAGGCGGCTTTCCAGGCGTAGACTCCCTTTCGAAATCATAAAGGGAGTCGATGCATGAGCGCAGAACAAAAAACACAAGCGCCAGCGGCCCTTCCTTCGGTAAAGGATGACCGGTTCGAGGAAGTGCTCGGGTTGATTCGGGATGCCAGGCAACGTGCGGTGCAGGCGGTCAATACACAATTGATAGATTTGTACTGGCAGGTGGGGGCCTACATCAGCCGCAAGCTGGAGCGGGCTGAGTGGGGGGATTCGGTGGTCAGCCAGCTGGCTGCTCACCTGGCGCTGACGCAACCAGGATTGCGAGGCTTTACCAAGCGTAACCTTTTTCGGATGCGTCAGTTCTATGAAGCGTATCGAGGCCATGAGAAAGTGTCAGCACTGCTGACACAATTGCCCTGGACGCATAATCTCACCATTCTTACCCTGAGCAAGTTGCCGGAGGAGCGTGAGTTCTACCTGCGTCTAGCCATCCAGGAGAAATGGTCCAGTCGCGAGTTGGAGCGGCAATTCAAAACTGCGCTTTTCGAGCGCAGTGTCGCGAATCCTGTAAAGGCCTCTGCAGGTCTAAAGCAGAACTATCCTGCTGCCATGGATGTATTTCGAGATGCCTACATGGTCGAGTTCCTTGGCCTGCCAAGCGAGCATGCCGAAGCGGATCTGCATTGTGCACTGATGGGCCGGCTTAAGCAGTTTCTGATCGAACTGGGCCGGGATTTCTGCTTCGTCGGCTCTCAATACCCGCTTCAGGTCGGCGGCCGGGACTTCGCACTCGACCTGCTGTTCTTCCACCGAGGCCTCAACTGCCTGGTGGCGATCGAACTGAAAGTCGGCCGCTTCGAGCCAGAGTATCTGGGCAAGCTCGACTTCTATCTGGAAGCACTGGATCGCAATGAGCGCAAGCCTCATGAAAACCCTGCCATCGGCGTGTTGCTATGCGCCAGCAGGGAGGACGAGGTGGTCGAGTACGCACTTAATCGAAGTTTGTCTCCAGCGCTGATTGCGGAGTATCAGACGCGCTTGCCGGACAAGGCGCTGTTGCAGGCCAAGCTGCATGAGTTCTATGCCTTGGGGGCTGCAGAGGAGCAGGGTGCCTGAGCAGCAGTCAAGCCCCGCCCATCACGCTTTCCACATAACGCATCACCGCCGGCGCTTTCTCGAAGCGCCGGTGAACCAGGCTTAGCCACGAACTTGCCTGGCAGTCGACGATACGTCGGTAGTTAACCTGCGGCAGGCTGATGCGTTGCACTACCGACTCCGGCACTACGGCGATGCCTTGGCCGAGGGACACCAAGGTAATCACCGCCACCAGGCTGCCGGGTTGCGGGCCGAGCCGAGGGACGAAACCGCCCTGTGTCGCCACTTCCAGCGTGCCGGAAATCTGCTCGGGCAGAATGAAGGTCTCATTGGCCAGGCGTGAAGCCGGGATCTGCGGTACTTCATTGATGCGCGAGCTGGCGGGCAGGGCGAGGACGAAGCCTTCCTGGTGCAAGGCGATGGCTTCGAGTTCTTCCGCTAGCTCCATCGGCGAGCGCACGTAGGCCAGGTCAAGCAGGCCATCGCGAACCATGCCGGGCAGTTCGGCCATGGGCAGTTCGCGGATGTTCAGGCGCACCCCGGGGCAGGTTGCGCTGTAGCGGCTGACTTGCTGCTGGAGCATGCCCGAGTAGGCGGCCGAGGCCACGTAGCCCAGTTCGATACGCCCACTTTCACCACGGGCGGCGCGTTGCGCGCCCAGTTGCGCGGCGTCGAACTGGCGTATGGCATGCTCGGCCTCGATCAACAGCGCCTGGCCGGCGGCGGTGAGGTTGACTTCGCGCTGGTTGCGCTCGAACAGGCGCACGCCCAGCTCGCGTTCCATGTCCTGGATCTGCCGGCTGAGGGTGGGTGGGGCGATGCCCAGTTGCTCGGCAGCGCGGGTGAAATGGCCGTGGCGGGCGACGCAGAGGAAATAGCGGAAATGGCGGATTTCCATGGGTGTTACCTACAGGGTAATGACGCGGGCCGCCGGGGCTAACAAGCCATGGCGCTAGCGGCGTTATGGTGAGGCCAACACTACAAGGCTGGTGGCTTGGCGGCAAAGAAAGCCTGTGGGATTGCACGGGACCTTGTGGGAGCGACTGTCTTCCTCAAAATCTAAACAGCTTGCACGGCCCCTGTGGGAGCGGGCTCGCCCGCGAACACGGGCGGAGCCCGTGCCATCCATCGCGGCGTTTGCTTCGCGGGTAAACCCGCTCCCACAGGGGCTGCGCTGCCTTCGATGGCTGTGCAGAGGGTCTGAGGTCAGGCAAACAGGTGCTCGCCAAGCCAACCAGCTCTGCCTTTGGAGCCCCATCATGCCCTCTGCGCGTTTCACCCTGCTCACCGCCTCCCTGGTCTGCGCCCTGATCATCCTCGACACCAACATCGTCGCGGTCAGCCTGCCCAGCATCGCCCGCGACCTGTCCGGCTCGTTCGCCGATATCGAATGGGTGGTCAGCGCCTACCTGCTGGCCTTCGCCGCCTGCCTGCTGCCCGCCGGCAGCCTGGCCGACCGTTTCGGCCGGCGGCGCATGCTGCTGCTTGGCCTGGCCCTGTTCGGCATCGCCTCGCTGGCTTGTGGCGCGGCGCCCAACCTGCTGTTCCTCGACCTGGCCAGGGCCGCCAAGGGTGTCGGTGCGGCATTGCTGCTGACTGCAGCCCTGGCCGCGATCGGCAACCGCTTCCACCAGCCGCAGGAGCGCATGCGCGCCTGGGCCTTCTGGGGCGCCTGCATGGGCGCGACCATCACCTTTGCGCCGCTGCTGGGCGGGGTGATCGCCAGCACTTTGGGCTGGCGCTGGATCTTCTACATCAACCTGCCGTTGGTGGCGGTACTGGCAGTGATGGTACTGCGTAGCGTCGAAGAGTCCCGCGACACGACGGCGGCCCGGCTCGACCCGTGGGGCAGCCTGACCTTCGCCGGCAGCCTGGGCTACCTGATCTGGGCGATGATCGATGCCAACCAGGTGGGCTGGGACAGTGCCCGAACACTTGCTCGGCTGGTGATCAGCGCTTTCCTGTTCGGCCTGTTCGTCATGGTCGAGCGCAGCCAGGCGCGGCCGATGATCGACCTGCGGCTGATGCGCAGCGGGCGTTTCGTCGGCGCCTTGCTGGGCATGTTCGCCTACGCTGCCTGCGCCCAGGTGATGATGACCCTGCTGCCGCTGTACCTGCAGAACGGCTTGCAACTATCGGCCCTGGCCGCAGGGGCGGGCATGCTGCCATTCGCCGTGGCCATGCTGCTGACACCGCGCCTGGGCATGCGCCTGGCCGCGCACTGCAGTCCGGCGCAGGTGTTCGCGCTTGGCCTGGTGCTGGTGGGGGCGGGCAACCTGCTGTGTGCCTGGGCCACGCGCCAGGGCGGCTACGGCACATTCGCCCTGGCCAGCCTGGTGCTGGGGGCGGGCGCCGGGCTGCTCAATGGCGATACGCAGAAGAACATCATGGCCTGTGTGCCGCGCGAACGTACCGGCATGGCATCGGGGTTGAGCACCACCACGCGGTTCGGCGCGATCGTGCTGGCCATCGGGGTGCTTGGCGGCGTGCTGGCCGCCCGAAGCGGGCAATTGCTGTACGAGGCCATGGCCGCCGTGGCACCTGCGCAATTGGGCCAGGTTGCAATGATGGCCACACGGGTTGCCGCGGGTGACCTGCCGGCAGCGTTGGCCCTGCTCGACCCCGGCTTGCGTGAAGCAGCGGCTCCGTTGGCCCGTCAGGCGTTCATCGGTGGTTTCGAAGCAGTGTTGCTGGTCGCGGGCGTGGCGGCGCTGCTGTTCGCGGTGCTGGTCGGCATGTTGTTGAACCGACCACTGCCGGCCATGCCGGAGGGGCTGTTGGCCGAGGGGCAATCATGAAGCGGGCAGGCGTGTGGGGTCGGTCAGGCGCCGTGCAATGACCTGAAAAATAAATGAGGTGGTTTCTCATTCTCCTTCGGCCTGTGGATAAGGCCGGAATACAGGCCAGCACGCCGACCCCCTTCACGGAGCGAGAGAATGAGTTCGAACCCGGTTCCACAGCGCCATCCATTGAATCGTGCCTTGCACGGTGCGCTCTTTGGTTTGCTTGTCAGCAGCTACGCACTGCCGTCGCTTGCGCAGCCCTTGAGCGCCGATCAGCACAACCCGCTCAAGCAGTGGAACATCCCTGCCGGCCCACTGGCGCCGGCGCTTGACCGCTTTGCACGCGAGGCGGGTATCAGCCTTTCCTTCGATGCGCAGAACGTCGCCAACCGCAATACCCAAGGCGTACAGGGCGCATTCGAGACATCGGCTGCACTGTCGTCGTTGTTGCAGGGCACCGAGCTACAGCTGGAGCAGCAAGGCCCGAATGCGTATCTGCTGATACCGCAAACCAAGCCTGCTGGCCCGCTCGAACTTGGCGCAACAGAGGACTATCGCCTGGCGCCAGTCATCATCAACGCCAAGGTCAAGGCCAGTGCCGACGATGATACCAACTCGGTGGTCGCCCAGGAGCTCTGGGTAGGTGGCAAGGTGGCGACCAGCATCCGCAACACGCCAGCGTCCGTGTCCGTGGTTACCCGCAAGGAAATGGAGCAGCGTAGTGTCAGCACCACGGAAGAGGCGCTGCAGTACACCCCGGGCGTGGTCAGCGATTACTACGGTTCGGACGACCGCAACGACTACTTCCTGATCCGTGGCTTCCAGGCCACCACCTATCGTGACGGCCTGACCTTGAGCTCCATGCGCGGTGTGCGCGAAGACCCTTACGCCTATGAGCGCATCGAGATTCTGCGCGGCGCCAACTCCACCCTGTTTGGCCCGGCCGACCCAGGTGGCTCGGTGAACTTCGTGACCAAGCAGCCGCGTTTCGAGAAGTTTGGCCAGGGCTACGTGACCTACGGTTCCTATGACCATGCCGAGACAGGCATTGACGTAGGCGACGCCCTGAACGACGAACAAACCCTGGCCGGTCGCTTCACCGCCAAGATGCAGAACAGCGACCGTGAGTACGACCACTCGCAGGACGACAACCGCTTCGTCATGGGTGGCCTGACCTGGGCGCCGACCGACTACACCTCGGCCACCATGATTCTGGACTACCTGAAAACCGACAGTTCGCCGAACAGCGGCGGCTACCCGCTGGACAAGGAATACGACCGCAGCGATTTCTTTGGTGAGCCCAGCTACAACTTCCACAATGTCGAGCGCACCAGCCTCAGCGGCAATATCACCCACGACTTCGACAACGGCTTCGTACTGCGCAGCAACCTGCGTTACAGCGAGCTGAGCGATGACTTTGGTTACGCCTACCTGAGTGATAGCCCCTCGCGTGTTGGCACCGTTATTCCACGCTACGTTTTTGGTACCGACACCGATGCCGATCAGCTCAACGGCAACCTGATGCTGCAGTACGATGCTCAGTTCGAGAACATCGACAGCAGCACTTTGGTGGGTGTGGAGTATCTTGACTCGACCACCAAGCAAAGTTCCGTCTATGGCCTTGCGCCCTCCATCGATATCGCCAACCCGGTATTCACCGGCGTGCCAGGCGACATCACGCCCTATACCCGCACGAAGAACGACGCTACGACCAAGGCTGTGTTCCTGCAGCAGAACCTGTCGTTCTATGACCGCTTCATCGTTACCGCAGGTATGCGCAATGACTCGATGGACCTGTCCAGCAAGGAATACATCGGCGGAGTGCAGAAGGAAACAGACAACTTCTCCGAAACCTCTTACCGCGCGGCACTGACCTACATCGTCAACGATGAGGTTTCTACCTATGTGAGCATGGTGGAGTCCGTTTCGCCTCCACAAGTAGGCGTTACACCGCAAACGGGCAAGCAGTACGAAGTAGGCGTGAAGTATTCGCCCATGGGGATGGACGCGCTGTTCTCCGCCGCGGTCTATGACCTGACCCAGGAAAACGTCACCATCGCCGTGGTGCTGCCGAGCGGCATCATCGAGCAGCAGACCGTTGGCGAGTCGCGGGTGCGCGGCCTCGATCTGGAAGCCAAGGCGCAGGTGACGCAGGACATCAGCGTGATTGGCGCTTATTCCTACATGGAGTCCGAGGTGCTGCGCGGGTCGTTGTGGAATGGCACCTCGCTCAAGGGTAATGAGTTTGCCACTGCGCCGAAGCATACGGCTTCGCTGTGGAGCTACTACGACATACCTGGCACTGATGTGAGCGTTGGCCTGGGGGCGCGGTATGTTGGTTCTTATTACATGGATGCTGCCAACACCAAGAAGAGCGATGGGACTACGCTGTTCGACGCTGCCTTGAATTACCAGATTGCCAAGGGCACCGACCTGGCACTGAATGTCAGCAACCTGTTTGATGAACAGCATGTGGTGGGGTCGGGGACGGCGGACTATTACAACCCGGGGCGGGAGATTACGGCTAAGTTGAGTTATAGCTGGTAGGGCCAGCCTGCTTTCCAACCTCGAGACCTTTGCCCGCTGTATGGCGGGCATTGCCCAATTTGCCCTTCATGACACTGTCCCGCCCCATGGAGCTGTCTTGCCGGAGCGCCGGACCGGTCGGAAAGGGACGCGCAGGCCCCAGCAATCTTGAAGTGTGGCTGAAATCAAAGAGCTGCTAACACGCCCATTTCGCGACATAAAGTTCATCCCGAACAATACCGGCGCAGGCCGTGCCATACCCCGCATGCATAGTGGGATATGGCAAAGGTATTTCCTGCCGTGCCTCCGTCCAGCCTATGGTCTGCCTTTCACGGAGTTCCGCTTTCTCGGAATCACGGCCTTGGCTTCTTGTAGCTCAACCTGCTCCCGAATGCTTTCGCTGTCATAGCCTTCTCCATCGGCCTCAATGATGGAGTTCGGAAGGTAACTTGAACGGACCCTTACAGTGAGTCATCGAATACTTGCTTGTATGGCTGCCCACGCCACATCCCAGCGCACCCGCTCCTGTTCTAGGCGGACTTGTTGCCCACAGGTATTGCTCTTAAGCAACTGATAGAGCTTTTGTTCTGTGCTGGTGAGTAATGGGAGCTCGATGGAAAGATGCTGGTCCTTCTCCTCCACCCATAAATCTCGATGATTCATCAGCGTTGACTCATCCATAAGCACAGTCTTCAGGGCAGTGATGTATGTTCTGGCTCGATTAAGAATGGCAAAGCCATGCGTATCAATGTCACCCCAATAGATGCATTGCGCCTGTTGTAGCCATGGAAGCTGCCCCAGAATGTCAACCGCGTAACCCAGCCGCATAATCACAACCGACCCTGGCAGGTCATCAAAGGCAAGCCCGGTTTGAAGGTTCTCAACAATGAAGACATTCGTTGGCCGTATGCCAATGCTTGCCACTTCCTCAAAAGGTGCAGAGATATCGCCAAGGCCGTCCAAACGGGCTCTCAGCTCTGGGGCCAGAACACGCATGCGCAGCAGCTGCGGCTGCGGCCTCAAACCGCAGCGCCTAAAGAAGTCGCGATCCCCTGTTGGGTCATTCTGAAGTGTCGCAACCAGATCAGAGATAAGCCCCTTGCGCGACTCCAGCCATTTGCTGTCGGCACCGGCCACCGGAATTTGTCGTGGGTAGAGATTGGATTTTGAATTGAGATTGATCCAATCCAGCATCTCTGTCAGGCGACGAAAATTGGTATCGCTGTAGTCAGCGAGGATGTCAAAGTGCCTCGGTAACTGCTGCGCCAGAACCGGCCAGCGAGCAATGAGCGTTTGGTAACGAGACTGGGCTCGCTCCCATCGTCTGGATTCACCAATCCACATGGCAACATCTTCAGGACTGCGTAACGCCAGTTTCTCTGGCAGTCGCTGGACGCCAAGCGCTTTCCAGCGGCGCTCACACCAGGAAAGGATACCGATTCCTTGCCAGCGTTGCCATGCGCTTACCCAAGCTCGAACGCCGTCGACTTGCCGCAGGGCTGCCTGTTCCGTAGGTATGCCGAGTGGAACTTCCAGTGGCCATGGGCTCTCGCCAGTATCACCGATCAACCACTCGCGGTGTTTACTCTGAAAGCGACGAGCAAGAAATTGTCTGACATCGTCAGGAAGCTTCAATGCTAGCCTCCTCTCGAGCGTGCTCAGGCAGCTTCAACCGCTGACGGTCACCGTCGTACTCGATCAGCAGCAAGCCTGACACTCGCCGGTCACTGATATCTACAAAGCAGGCGCCACCGATGAATGGTTCGAGGGTCATGACGGACTTCAGTGGCGTAGCGACTACCATTTGAAACCCGAAATTGGTAAAGATGTTCATCGCCAAAGCGGTGAACTCGTTGTCAGCCTTGTCGAATGCCTCATCAAGCACGACGGGTGCATACATCGGTACGCCGTGGTCATTCCCTCCCAGTTGATACCGAAGGGCTGCGGCCAAACATGTGGTGGCTAGCTTCTGGCGTTGGCCTCCAGACTTACCAGCCCCGCTGCGATAAATCTCCACCTCAACGCCGCCTTCATCGATCTCCCGTCCGATGAACTCGACATGCTGTCGAACGTCGAGCACAGTCTCACGCCAGCGTTTCTGCTCGGGGGCCTGACTGGCAAGTCGATCAACAAGTCGGCGTAGGGCCAGGAACCGTGCTTCGGCAAACTCGCGATCCTCCGTCCATGCATGGCTGAGTGCCTGCTGGATCTCCTGCTTGAACGCCTTGACATCAACAAGTTGCCGGTCACTGGCGTCGATGTGGAGGTAGGTACGTTGATTGGCGCTTTGGTTGAACGGCACCTGGCCAAGACTGTCGTTGACCAGATCCATCCGTTCCAGGATGGCCTTACGCGCATCGTTCAGGTAGGTGGAGAGTGCTGCCAGATTTTGGTGGCTTTGGTTCTGCAGCAGTTCAAAGAATCGCTGCTCATAGGCAGGCAGGCCATCCGTTTCCAGTCGTACCAATTTGGCGAAAAAGTCCGGTGCGCTGGCGAGGCTCGTGTCCATGTCGCCAGCATCCATTGGCCACTGCCGTTTGAAATCGGCAAAGTGTGCTTCTATTTTCTTCTCGCAATCGCCGATCTCATCTTTGACCTCACCGATTTCTGTGTTGAGCCCTCGCTCAACAGCAGTTGCTGCCTTGTCGAGGCTTTCGAGCCTGATCGCGTCTGACTGCTTGCTGAAGCGTTCGTCGAGCCCCTGCATCTGATGGGGAGTCAATGGAACTCTGGAAGTATCTTGAAGGAGGGATTCCAGCTTCTGCGTACTGTCGTTTATCTGCTTGAGAATTGAGTCATGCGTAACCTTGGCTTCTCGGAGGTCCTTGTCTGCTTGATTAACCAGGCTATTTTGCTTGTCGATCCGCTCACTGATTTGCTGTAAGGCTATATTTCCTTCTCGCGCTTCGCGGATCTGCTGTTCGATGGTGGCGATGCGGTCTAGCAACGGGATTACATCGATTTCCTGCCACTGGAGATTCACCAGGATCTGGCACTGCATCGCTCGGGTTGCACGATTCTTGTCTTGGTCGGCAAGGGTTTCGATTTCTCCTCCTAGGCGTGTAATCGTGGCAGCCAGCGCCTGGGCCTGGGCTTGAAAGAGCGCAAGTTTCTCGCGATTATCGAACCCGAGCACCCAGTTTCGCCGGTCACCGACACTTCTCCGGTCGTCTTTCTCATGCCGGTTTTTGCTGTGCTTGACTTGGCCCTCACGGGTGATGGCTCGATCAGCGCTCCTGAACGACTGAATGGAGTCGACGCACGCGTAATCGAAGCGTTGCCGTAGCTCGGCGTGCAGCCAGTCGATATACGTCCCCTCCTTGACGTTCAACTTGAGGACGAGCGAGTTAGCGCCGATGGGCTTCGTCTGCCAGGTCTCCGGGCGACCAGTTCGGTAGTACACCAGACGTTGCCCAAGATGGGTGTTGTTGATGTGATTGGCCAGTGCCGAATACTGACGTTCGTCCACCAAGAGTGAGAGCGCAAATCCGTGCAGTACTCGCTCGATGGCACCTTGCCAGTCGGCCTCGTCAGGTTTCACCTCAATGAGTTCGCCGACGAAAGGCAAAGCCGATTCTGATATCCCTATAGCTGCGGCGATGTCTCGGCGCATTTCGAGCATATCGGCAGGAATGTTCGATGGCTGGCGCTGAAGCGCCTGTATCTCCTTAACCGCTTGCGAAAATGCCGTCTCAGCGTCTCTCTTTTGACCCGCCAAGTGGAACTGTTCTTCGCGGTTTTCGTTGCTGCGCTGCTCCCAGTTTTCGACTTCCTGCCGCGCGTTGCCTAGCAGTTCAGCGAAGCTCTGAGGCGAATCCGGGAGGCTCCAGCCAAGCTTCTTGCACGCATCTTCAGCCTGGCCGCGTTTGCGCAGGCGATCCATGCGCAGGCTCTCCAGCCCTGCTTTCTCTGTTTCCCATTGCTCGATCTGATCACCGCCTGCTTCACGGTGCTGTCGCTCCAGATCGCGCAAAGTTATGGTGTGGTTATCCAGAATGCTCTGACGTCGACTTGTTTCACCTTCCGAGGCGTTGGCTTGCACCTCCAGGGATGCGACATGCTGCTTGAGGAGTTCAATACGGCGGGCTTCGCGGTAGCTATCAACGCCCAGCCGAAGCTCATCCAGCTTATTGTATTGCAGCATCAACGAATCTCTGCGCTGATATTGCTCCCGGGCTGGCACGAGTGTTTGAACCTGCTCGCGAGCTGTCACTACCGATTGGTGGGCAGCATTGAGTTCACCAAATTCGCTGACCAAGCGATCCGCCACCTCGAAGGTTTCGGGCTTGTCGAGCATGAAGTCGCGCAGGAAGGTATTGAGGTCGCCGAGATTCTTGGCCGACTGGGTTTTGTGCAGCAAACGCAACGCCATTTCGCTCTCGATGCCGAGCAGGCGGCAGAATCGCTCGCAATAGGGACGAAACTCATCGCGGGTGAACGCCTCGGAGAAAGACTGCTTGAGCTTTCGGATGTCGAAGTTGGATTGACCGAAACCCTCCAGCTCGCGCAGGTCAAAGGCCCGCTCCAGGACAAGGTAGTGGCGTTTGACGTCGGTGTTTCCATTCGCATTGCCGCGAAGCCAGAACACCTGAACCAGCACCACAGACTGGCCCTGTGCGTTCTGGTAGGTCAGCGCCAGGGCAGACCACGTTGTCCCCGAGCGCAGGTAGCGGGTGGCGATTTCACCCGACTCTCCATCCTTCTGTTCGGCCCACGCGCCGCGTAAGTAGGTGACGAGGCTTCGGTCACGGCCACTGCGGTCAGCCTCGCGCGCGGCCGCGTTGAAGTCAATCCAGCGAGGAGGTACCAGCAAC
Organism: Pseudomonas sp. 10-1B; assembly: GCF_000935045.1. Lineage (GTDB taxonomy): Bacteria > Pseudomonadota > Gammaproteobacteria > Pseudomonadales > Pseudomonadaceae > Aquipseudomonas. Next base: position 43,080 of record NZ_JYKS01000021.1, on the reverse strand, counting down.
GCCGAAAAAGCGTCGAGAAGCGTCGATTTCCCCGCTCCGGACCGACCTACAAACAGAAAGCCGCGTTCGCTGATCGGTATGTCATGCAGGCCAGAAAAAGTGCCCCAGTTGTAAACCTGCAGGCGAGTCATCCGGAATTGCTCCCGGGCGAACAAGGACGCGGTTTGGGGGTCCGAGATCATTGGTCTCCCTCCTCATCGGGCTCGGTCTGGGCCAGTTGCGCTGGCGTCTCATTGCCGGCCATGCGTTGATACAAGTGAGTCAGGGCTTGTATTTCTTCTGCAGAGAAGAGGAGCTTCATCGTTGGCGAAATCTCGAAACGGTCTTCACTCGAGCGAATTTTCTGGAGGATGCTGTGTTTCTTGATCTTCTCGATGGATGCGTGAACACGTTTCACGAATCCTGCGTGGTCGGTGTTGGAGGCACGCTCATAGAGGGTCAGAAACTCCATGATCTCGTCAGTCGATACCACGGCACGGTCGCCCTGCGAGTCCGCCTGGGTCAATCGCTGGCGAAGGTGAAGCAGCAGAATGGAGTCAATGAAGGTCAACTGCGCGCGGCGCAGCAGAAGTGGTACCTCAAGGTCGCCGGTATCTGCTTGACGGGTGAAGGCAACTTGTACGTCCCGGTCGATGACCAGTTCGAGGAACAGCTCGGCAAGACGCCGACGTATTACCGCTTCATCTCGCACTACTATCGGCCACAGTTTTGGATGTCGACGTCCGTCCAGCGATGGCCCTGCCAGTAGCTGCACCAGGGCGCGCCGAGTATCGAGTACCAACTCGCCGCTGTCACCGGTGAAAAGGGTGTTGGCAGGTGTCTGCGCAGCATCAGGCGTTTGTGCTTCTGCTGGCATTATCGCTTCGTTGTTCTCAGACCAGTTCATTGGCCCGCTCCCTCAAAAAGAAGATCTTTGGAATTCGGGCGCTACGACGCTCGTCGTCGCCTCCAACCCAGCCTACGGTTTCGCTATGGTCGGCTTTGAAACCATGGCGACTGCCCAATGCAAGCAGGCCGACAACGCTGCCCAGACCCTGTGCAGCGGGGAATTGCTCCAGCACGTCAGCGATGGATGCCTGGGACCGTTGTTCCAGGACTGCCAGCACGTTGGCCTTCAATGTTCTGAAGTCGATCTCGGACTGGGCGACCAGTTCGCTGACGGACTCCAGGTCGATTGGCGGGGCGTCCCCTTCTGCCATTTGGCCGGGCAAAGCTTGTAGGGAGGGGTCGTACAGTACCCATTGAGACAAGGAGCGCAAACGGCTGCTCGTGAGCTCAAGCGTGTACTGGAGGGTTTCTGTGGCCCTGACTTCATTCTTCAGGGCAAGTGCTGCTCGTTGAGCGTCTTTCAGAAGATGGTTGAGTCGGCGTTGTTCGAGGTATTCACGGCTCTGGACGAAGTGCTTCAGGCTACGCGCGAAGGTTTGGAGTACCTCGTGAACCATACCACCCTGCTCGAGAAGGGTCCGCGTCAGCCGTAGAAGGAATCGTCGTTCCTTGGCTTCGAGTTGCCCCACGAACTCCCTCGACATGACGCTATCAAGCGCCTGGTCCAGCGTGGCGGCCTGTTCTGGGTCCGTAAGCAATCGCCAGAAAGCGGAGAAAGTCCTTCCGGCATCGCTCTCTGAAATCAGGTCGATTCCAGCGAACAGTGAATTCAGCACATCCCCACGATTGCCATCGTTGTCCATGATGCGTTCACGGAGCTCTCGGTTGAGCTGGTCGAACTGATCGCGAACGCGCCGGAAATCACCTGCAAGATCATCTGCCAACGTGATGATTTCCCGCGTGCGTTCCAGTGCCGCTGTGTGGGGCAGGACGCGCATCTGTCCCTTCTGGATGGCGTCGATTTCCTTATCGATGCGGGCTTGCTCGATCATGAGCCGGTCTATGCGACGGTATTTGTCTGTGTCGGTGTCCGCGGCAAGTTGGGTTAGTGCTTCGATAACAAGCGCCAGGCGGCTTTCGGTTGCGGCAGAGTGTGGCTGCTCCAGGCCAGAAACAAATCTAACTGCTTCGACGGCGGCTGTGGAGAGTTCATATTCCTCCTCTAAAGCCCCGGCAGGGAAGCGTCGCTCCAGGTACCCATCAGCGAGCCAGCTGGCGACGTACGCTTGTGCAGTTTGGGGAAAGTCTTCTCCTTGGGCGCGTAGATCTTCCAGATCTCTGGCAATTCGTTCGTGAAAAATGGAGGCAGGAAGACTTCGCTTACTTTCGTAAAGATGGACCTGAAGCAGACCGATGACGGTAGGCCCGGTGTTCGAGGCAAGCAGTCGCCATAGCGGCTGCGCCCGCATGCGCCGATAGGTCGCGATGACTTTGTCTGCTTTCACTTTCGTGCTCCAAGTGTGAGTCAGTAGTGCTCGCTGGGCATCGAGTGCCCCCCTCCAGGGTAAGGAACACGTTACTAGCCTCGGGGGGCGGTCACCAGAGATGCAAAACACTGCTGAGAACCGCGTCAATACCATTTCGCAGCGTTACTTCCATGATGTGCAGTGGAAATAGAATGGATTTTGCCAAGCGGGCGTTATATAGATACAGCTGGACTGCATAGTTTGGAGCTTGACTCTCGGCCATGGAAGCGGGTAATGATCCTTAATCACTAGCAGCTGGTTAGGCCCCTCTGACCTCGGTCAAGCGCTCCAGCACTAGATCCAGATCCCCGGGACCGGCGCAAGCTGCTCCCGGGGTTTCGCTTTTAAGGGGACGGCGTTTCGTCATCTTAGCTGGTGATCTTCGCGCGTGTGCCTGATTTGCCCAGCGCACTAAAATGCAGCTTCAGCCCGCTTGCCGCTGAGCTCATCTGCTGTAGACGGCTGTTTCAACCAGTCCCTTGTCCTTGCGCCGTAGTTCGCGTTCGCGGTGATGAGGGTTGGACACTTCCGGCTTTACGACAGTATTGGCTCAAACTAAGGTGCTGGCATAATGTAACCCTGCCCGCGCACGGCCTGGATCTGCAGGTGCTGGGCGCCGATGGCGGCAAGTTTGCGGCGCAGGTTGCAGACGTGCACGTCAGGGCCTCGGTCCAGGCGGGTATAGGCGCGGTGCAGGACGCTCTGGGAGAGGAAGGCCGTCAACACCAGGCAACATGATATCCAGCAGGATCAGGTCGAAACCGCCCTGGCGTATCGCGTCCAGGGCCTGGCTGCCGTTTTCGCAGGTATGCACGGCGAAAGCCACGGCGCTGGAAATGACAGGCCAGGTCTTGGCACAGGCGTGGGTTGTCTTCGGCGAGGAGGAGCTTGGGGGGATGGCGTGGCCTTGGATGAGCATTCGATGTAATTACGAATCATCCCATTGCGAGCTCCGGTGGGGCAATGGTTCGCATCCTGGAAGCACGCGTTTGCCCGGTACCAGTCGCAGACTGACGTCTTCGGGGTTTGGCAAGCACTCGCCCCGGAGAGCCTTTCGGTCATTTGTTTATAGTGGCTTTCCGTCACAGTAATGAAAAGGGTAACGCCAGCAGTGGCGCGACGATGCTCAGGGGCGCAATCGCACGCGGTCGATAACTCAGCAGCAGCATCTGCGTAACAGCTGCCAGGCTCAGGGCCGATACCCACAGCGCCAAGCCGATCGACGGGCCGAGCCGGTTGACGGCGGGCGCGATGGCGCAAGCCAGCAGCAACCAGCCGAGCAGGCGCAGCAGATGGCGTTTGCGCGCTCCTGGCTTGTGTCCGAAGACCTGCTCGTGATGCCGCTCCAACCCGAGGCAGAGGGCACCGAAGCCGCTGAAGCAAAGGGCCAGGCTGAACTCGATCATGACGTCGTCTCCTTGCTCGCGGGCAGCTGTCGCGGTTGGCGTTGCCGGCTGCCGGCTGGTTGGTGACGATTGACTTTCCAGGCGGCATAACCGAATAGGGCGGCGGTCGTCAGCAGGGTGAGGTCCATGCCGGCCAGCAACCAGTTGGCGTTGGCCAGGGTCGTCGTCAGGCCGCTATGGGGCAGGCTTAGGCTGAACATGGGCAGGCCGGCAAACAGCAAGGCGGCGAGCAGCAACTGTTCGACCCAGGCGCGTTTGTGCGTGCGTAGCAGCGGATGCAACAAACACAGTGCCCAGATCAGGAAGAAACTGCGTATCTCCCAATCGGCGCGCTGCGCCAGCTCGGCAGGCAAGAGTCGGTTGGCCCAGAAATAGCCGGTGATGGCCAGTGGCAACCCCGCCACGGTGCCGACATTGAGCGCCTCTACCAGGCGCTGACCAAGCGGAGTGCGACCGAGCTTCTGGCGCTCGGGTAGGCGTTTGACTACCCATAGCACCAGGCCGGTGGCGATCATTGCAGTGCCCAGCAGGCCGCTGATGAAGAAGAACCAGCGCAGGGGTGGGCCGGCAAAGCGCAGAATGTGCAGGCTGGTGAACACGTTGTAAGTTGCGTTGGCTGCATTCGCAGTCACAACAGGCGGGCCGGGCAACGGCTCGCCGCTGATAGCGTTAAAGCGCAGGCGCTCGCCCCGGCCCCGGTCTAGCAGGCTATCGCCGCCGCGCTCGCGTATTTCGACTATGGCTTGGTTGGTGGCAGGTGACATCACCTGAATGCTGGCAGCGCCTTGCGGCCAGTTCCGTTGTGCCTGAGCCAGCAGCCCGGCGATGTCTGTCATTTGCGCGGGTTGTACTGGCTCGTGGTTGCGCTCGACTGGCACACCCCCACCACGCCCTCCTGCCTCATTGAAGAAGCCTTGTCGGTTGCCTTGGTAGGCGCTGTCTAACCCCCAAGGCATGAGCATGAACATAAGCAGCAGCAACCCGCTGTAGGTGATCATGAAATGGAAGGGCAGGGCCAGGACGGCGGTCGCGTTATGGGCGTCCAGCCAGGAGCGTTGACCTTTGCGCGGGCGGAAGGTGAAAAAGTCCTTGAAGATTTTTTTGTGGGTGATCACGCCACTGATGATGGCCACGAGCATGGCCATGGTGGCGACGCCTACGATCCAGCGCGCGAGCTCGCGCGGTAGGCCATAGAGTTCGAAGTGGAAGCGGTAGAGGAAGCCGCCACCCCGCGTTTCACGCACATCTATGGGTTCTCCATTGGTTGCGTTCAGGGCCAGGTGTTGCCCACCGCCTTTGCCGATGCGCTCTCCCTGTTCGAACCACTGCACCTGCAGGGCGGTATTGCGCTCGCTGGGCAGGGTGATGTTCCACTGCGCCGCTTGTGGGGCCCGCCGGGCGAGTTGATCCAGGGCGTGGCTGGCGCTGGCATTGTCAGCACGAGAGGCATGTTGCTCCGGCTTCATCCAGAAACTGATCTCTTCCTGGAAAAAACTCAAGGTGCCGGTGAGGAACACCGCATAGAGTAACCAGCCGAGCAACAGGCCGCTCCAGGTGTGTATCCAGGCGTTGGCCTGACGCAAGCTCAGTGCCTTCATGACCAGGCCCCTTGCAGTACCAGGTGCAGAGCCGGAACTGTGCACAGGGCAGCGGCAACCAGCCAGGCGCGTATAACGCTACGCGCGCTGAAGGCCCAGATTACCAGGGCACAGTAAAGGGCGAACGACAGCTGCGTGGCGGCCAGTACCGCCTGCGGACGCGGCAGTGGCAAGGCGACGGCAAGGCTGGCGGTGCTTATGGCCGCGAAAACGTAACCGCCACCTATGGCCAGCAGGGTACGTGCTGCGATGGCGAAGCGAGAGCGTGTCTGTGCCGAGGGGTTCAGCTTAGGCATAAGCATGTTGCGCCCTCTTCATCGACCACTGCGAAATCAGCAGCGGCGCAGGCACTGCAGAAGAAAAGAATATTGGCATGAGATTCTTATTCGTAATGCTAATCAAAATAATTTGATAGAGTGTTTGTGGTTCCACTATCCCAGCCTTAGCTGACCGAAGGCTGACGTGTTCGCGGTGAATGTCATGAAGTTGCTCGTCGTTGAAGACCATCCCGCACTGCGTGATCTGTTATTGAGGCACCTGCAACGCAGTGGCTTTGTCGTCGACGTCGCTGAGCATGGCCGGGAGGCCGTCGCGATGCTCGCGCTCAGCCGTTACGATGCAATGCTGCTAGACCTTGGCCTGCCGGATATGGGCGGCCTCTCGGTACTTGCTGCACGTTCTTCGACGCGCAATGCCGACCTTCCGTGCATCATTCTGACTGCCTGTGATGCCCTGGAGCAGCGCATCGCCGGGCTTGATGCCGGCGCAGATGACTACCTGCTGAAACCCTTCGAGATGGCCGAGCTGGAGGCGCGTCTGCGTGCGGTCCTGCGTAGGCCTGGGCCACGTGCCGAACGACGCCTGCAACTGGGCAATCTGAGCTTTTGCCTGGAAAGTCGTGAGGCTTATGTCGGCCCGCAGCCACTGCTGCTATCCAAGCGCGAAATGGCTCTGCTTGAAGAGCTGCTGCGCTGCGCCCCACGTGTGGTGATCAAAGATCAGCTTGAGGAGCGTCTCTATGCCCTCAGTGAGGCGGTCACGCCCAATGCCATCGAAGCACTGGTTTCGCGGCTGCGACGCAAGCTGGTGGACGCTGGCGCCGACAGCAGCATCGAGACCTTGCGTGGACTCGGTTACCGCTTGGCATCGGGCGCCAGCTGAGGCCGCTCAAAAGCTCAGCGTAACTCCCATGTTCAGGCGACGACCGTCCAGGGTTTTGCCGTAGTCCTCGTTGGACACGTCTCTATCGAACACGTTGTACAGGCCGGCGTAGATGTCCATGTTCTTGCTCACCCGATACAGGCCGCCGAGGTCAACCAAGGTATAGGCTGGGCGCTGTTGCAGGTCTTCGTCCGACACGGTTTTGCTCTTGTAGCGCGCCCTGGTCCAGAGATTCAGGCTGTCGCTGGTGCGCCAATCCAGGCCAATGTTGAACATATGCTTGGGCAGGTTGTTGAACGGCTTGCCGACATCTTCCGGCGAGGCCTCGGACTTGGTGATCTCACTGTCGGAGAAGGTGTAGTTGGTCTTCAGGTCCAGCGTTTCGCTCAGCGGGGTATTGAAGAAAGCCTCTACACCACGTAGCTCGGCAGCGTCCTGGTTAACGTATTGGTTGATGGTCTGGCGTGGTGCGATTCCGTTGACCGTACAAGTCGGTGCATCGGCCGGGCTGGTACAGAACAGACGCTTGTCGATCTTGTCCTCGAACTCGGTATAGAACACCGTCACACCGGAGCGGATGCCATTGTCGGCGTCCCACATCAGGCCCATTTCGTAGTTGATACTACTCTCGGGCTTGAGGTCGGAGTTGCCCATGTCGTAGGAGCGACCACGGCCGGCGTTCTCGACGATGCTGGAGTCGGCCTGCTTCAATGAGGGTGCCTTGTAGCCGCCACTGACCCCCCCCTTGAGAACCCACTCGTCGGTGAAGCGATAGACACCATAAAGACGCGGGATGATCTCCTCGCCGTAATGTTCATTCTCGTCGTAACGTAGGCCGGCGGTTACCGAAAATGCGTCGGTCAGGTAGTACTCGTCCTCGACGAACAGTGCACGCTGCCAGCGTTCGAGCTCCATGTCGGTGCCGTAGAAACGACCCTGGTCGTGCTCGATGGTTTCCCACTTGTACTCGCCGCCCAAGGTGATGGTGTGGCGCTCCAGCGGAATGAAGGTCTTGGTGTTGATGAGATCGTTGGAGTACTCCGACTCGGAGCTGCCATTCTCGATTTCTTCCAGCGCGGTGGTCGCGAAGGTCGTGGTGCGCACGCCATTGCCCCAGTCAAGGTCGTGGGTAAGGCCATAGTGAGTGCGCACGTTGTTCATTTCACCTGCAGCGCCGCTCTGTTCTGTACGTTCGTTGTCGCTTTCGCTGCGGCCGGCTTCCAGCTGGAAGCTGTGCATGTCGTTGAGCACGATATCGAGGCGGGCGGTGTTGTCGTTGGCCGTCTTTTCTGCATACCCGCCGATGATGTCGTCTTCGTGGCGGTGATGATGAGAACCGTAAAGGCTCAGGGCCAGGTGCTCGTGTACCAGCGGGCCGCTTAGGTAGTAGCGGGCTTGGTTGGCCGAGCCTGCGTCGTTGTTTTCATGCAGTAGCTTGTCGTAGCTGATGCTGCCAGACCACTCACGCGAGGTCGCTTTCTTGGTGATGATGTTGATTACCCCAGCCAGGGCGCTGGAGCCGTAGAGCGAGGACATTGGCCCACGGATCACCTCGATGCGCTCGATAGCCGACATCGGCGGCAGCCAGCCGAACTGGGTGGCGCTACCGAAGCCGTTGTAGTAAGCCTCACCCGAAGCGCCAAGGGGCTTACCATCGACCAGGAACAGGGTGTACGCCTCGCCCAGGCCACGGATGTTGATCGACGTGCTTTCCAGCTTGCCACCCGCGCCACCCTCGATGGAAACGCCCGGAATGTCTTGCAGAGCGTCGGTCACGTCACGGTAGTATTTGCCTTCCAACTGTTCCTTGCCGATCACGGTGATTGATGCCGGCGCTTGTATCAGCTGCTGCTCATAACCTGCAGCGGTGATCACGACATCATTCAAGTTGAGCGCTTCATCCGCCAGGCCTAAAGAGGGTAAAGCAGTTACCGCGAGGGCTAGCGCTGCTGGGTGGAAACGTTGTGGACATTTGACGTACTGCGTCGACATGGAAAACGGGCTCCCCGATAAACATAAGGCAAATGATAAGCGATCTCATTTATGCGGACGAGACTATGCCAGCGATAGCTGACGACAAGCTGACGAAAATGAACCCGACGAGAATGCGTCGCAGCCTGCGTGGCCGCATCCTTGTCGCGTTGCTCCTGGTGTTTGCTCTGGGTTTCGGCAACCTTGCAATCCACCTGTATGGCACGCGTGACGAGTTGCGCCGCGCCGTTCTTGCGATCCAGGCGCGCGCCATTAGCGACGGGATAGCGGGGGCATCAGACGTGGGCCGTCTACCGCTGAGCTACGGCGGCACCGAGCTTGCCTACACGCTTTTTTCCGCCGACGGCAAAGTACTTTGGTTCTCTGAAAACCTGGATCGACCGCGACGGCTTCGCCCTGAAGGTTTGCAGCGTGAGAGCCATTGGTGGCGCTGGAGCCCGGTCGGTGGGCGGATAATCAATGTGCCGGTGCGCCTGGCGGATGGCTCCATCCTCATGGTGAGGCGCAATGACCTCCACGAACGCGAGATGATCGACGACTTGCTGCTCGATCGGTTGCGGCAGAGCCTGGTGATCATGCTGCCGCTCGGGGTGGTATCGGGGTTACTGATACTCTGGCTGCTACACTGGACATTGCGCCCGGTCCGGCGCGCAGCCCGGTTGGCTCATGGCATCGGACCGAACGAACCGGCGCGACGCATACCGCTGGCCGACCTGCCAAGCGAGATCCACCCATTGGCAGAGGCCGCCAACTCGGCCCTTGATCGACTGGCTACGGCCTACGCTGCCGAACGTCGTTTCGTTGCCGATGCCGCCCATGAGTTGCGTACACCGCTGACAGTACTGGACCTACGCCTGCAAGATGCCCGCGACAGCCAGCAGCCGAACTGGTCTGCGCTCGACCAAGAGATGAAGCAGATGCGCCGACTGGTGACGCAGCTACTGGAACTGGCCCGGCAGGATGGCGCATCAAACGAACGCCATGGCGTTAGCCGCCAGGCCAAGGTCTCGCGCATGGCCCGAGAGGCGGTTGCGGCGCTGCTGCCGCTATTCGAATCGCAACGACGCACCATCGAACTCGATATCGAAGATGGCTTGCTCTGTCGCGGCAATGTCGACGAACTGCGTGACGCACTGACGAACCTATTGGAAAACGCCCTGATGCACGGCGCTGGCAATGTCTGCCTGAAACTGCGCAGGCAGAACGATACAGTCGTCCTGGACGTAACCGATCAAGGCGCTGGCGTACCGGCAGAGAACCAAGAAGCGATGTTCCAGCGCTTTCGCAAAGGGCAGCAGGGCAGCGGCGGCACGGGCTTGGGGCTGGCCATCGTACGGCGCATCATCGAAAACGCTGGAGGCCGGGTTAACTTCGTAGCGGACAAGCCCAGCACGGTGCGCATTGTGTTGCCGATATTGTGAGCGGATGGTAAGCGGCCAGCGAACATGCGTTCAGAATCTCGGCGATAAGGCCGGGGTGATCTGAATTAGGTCAGTATTGATTAAGGGGGGAGTTTCGTTTTGTAATTTAAGCTGGAATACCGATTGGAATACTGCGACGAGTATTCTTGGCCTGCCGATGACCAGTTCGATCGCCCACTGTCGGGCGACCCCTGGTCCAAACGCAGTCACCGAGCTAAATGACTACGGGAAAACTGGCATAACTACACAATGTTCCCGGTCTATCCAACATCAGCAGAATAATGGCCTGAACCAGCCTGCCGAGCAGGTTGGTGCAGTCACTCAGGCGATCTCGGTTGACGCTGCTGAGATTGAAGTTTCAGTACTTCATCAACCACGGCTGCAGTTCCTGGAGGTTGCTCACCACCAGTTGCTGGGCCTCGGGAAGTATCGCCATGTTGCGGTGGTCAATCTGGTACCGCTGCAACACGTACTTCACCAATGCCCTGCGGCTGGGCACCACCAATTGCCCCTGCGTCATGCCGAAGTCAGTTTCGATGATTGCCTTCTGCGCCGCGTTCAACCGCCAATCAGGCTCGAAGATGATCGGCACCTCGACATTCCAGTCTTCATCCTGCTCGCGCGTGTTCGGCGATGCGTCGAGCAAGTCTGGCTGCCCACGCAGGCGGCTGAGGACGAAGTCGCGGTACTGGCCGTTCTTTTCGCAATAGGCCCGCACGTGCCAGCGCATGCCGGTGTAGACCAGCGTGTGCGGGGCGATCAGGCGCACCTCGACGTTGGGGGTGTTGAACGACACGTATTCGGTTTCCATGCGCAGGCCTTCCCGACAGGCCTTGAGCAAGGGGCGTAGCACCTCTGGCCGAATGGGGCGATCAGGCACCTCCAGCACCAGGGTATGCGCATAGGCCAAGGCCAGCCCGTCAATATGCAGGGCTCGCTCATTGTTCTGGTACAGCAGGTGCAGATAGGCGCTGGCACTGTCGTCTATGAACAGTGGTTCGAACTTCTCGCTCGGTACGTAGCCCTTGATCTGCTTGTCATATGTCAAGTTTTCGGACGCGTGCTCGGTGATGTAGGTATTGATGTCCTTCGACGCCTGCTGGCGGCTGATGCCAAAGCTCTGCATCAGATGCCCCGTGGTCAGCCGGCCTTCCCACCAGGCAACGGTTTCGATCAATTGATAGCGAAGTGCCAGATCCCAGCGAACCTGCTTGATGGACTGCTTGCGTTTCATACCCTCTCCATGTGCGCGATTACTTTACCTGTATAAGTCTACATTCTAGACGTGTAGTTTTGCATTACATATCTTTTGGCTGTCTTCGGAATACATCGGGGGCCGCAAAGGATATGAGCATGACTATGCCGGAAGTGGTTGCGACGGGCGCATTGGTGGCGATGGGGATCATCCTGCTGGTGCTGATACAGCAGGGGTTGAGGCTGGGTGAGCTTGGCAAGAAGGTCGAGCATTGTCAGAGGGATTTGCGCTGGCTGCAGATCTGGGAGACGGAGAACCGTGAGCTGAGGTCGGCGTTGCGGGCGGAGCGGGAGCATGTTGCGCAGTTGCAGCGCAAGTTGGTGATTTTGCAGGACGTGGCGTCTGCAGAAGATCGGCAAGGGGCGATATGAACAGAATTGAATGGATCAGAGGTTGCCTGCTGGGGGGCGCCGCCGGAGACGCGCTGGGCTCTCCCGTGAACGCTCTTGAGTGGCCTGTGATCGAGGCCAGGTTCGGGCCGCAGGGCATCACTGATTTTGCCCAGGTCTATGGCATCACCGGTGCGATTAGCGATGCTACACAGATGATGCTGTTCACTGCAGAAGGCTTGCTGCGGGCTTATGTGCTAGGCAGTTCACGACTGGCATGCCATGTGCCCAGCGTTATTCATCACGCACTGTTGCGCTGGCTGACGACCCAGGACTACCCCACGCTGATACCGGTCGCCACAGATGGTTGGCTGATCAGGCAAATGGAGCTGTGGTCGCGTCGCGCCCCTGACACGACCTGCCTTGGTGCACTCAAGGTCAGCGGGCGGTTGGGTGCGGTTGCCGAAAACAACAGCAAGGGCTGCGGTGCCTTGGTACGTGTTGCGCCCTGTGCATTCTTTGCCAACGCATTTGACTACGCGGCGCAATCCGGACGCCTGACGCACGGGCATCCTACTGGTTACCTGGCGGCAGGGCTGTTTGCCGATATTCTTCAGCGTGTTGTCGAACGACAAGATAGCCTGGAGCACGCGGTGACTCAGAGTTTGGCCAGGTACGGGCAAGTGCCTGGTATGGAAGAAACGCGCAGCCTCATCGAGCGTGTGTTGTTCTTCTATTACGAGGGCTATACACCCACCCCGCAACGCATTGACGATTTTGCTGGTGGTTGGGGCGCCGAGCAGGTGCTGGCGATCGGACTGTGGTGTGCGTTGAGCGCTCGGTCACTCGAAGAAGGGGTGATTACGGCGGTGAATCACAGTGGTGACAGCAGCAGTACCGGGCTGGTCGTTGGGCATTTGCTGGGTGCGCAATATGGTGCTGCTGCTATTCCTGGGCGCTGGCTTGAACGCTTGGAGTTGAGTCAGGTGATTGCGCAGGTGGCAGAAGATATCGAGCGCGTGCCGCGGGATTATTGCGGGGTGGGTGGTGAGTTCGATGAGCAGATCGAGCTGGCTTATCCCTCGAGTTGAACGCCGTGATGGCAGTGAGTTTGTGCAGGGAACAAGGAGCTTGAAAATGCCGATCAAACCCAGGCCCTTCACCTTTGAATGTGAAGGTTGTGGTTGGACGAAAACAGTGGCGCCGCGCAGTGATGCGTTGGCGCCGGGGGAGTGGGTTGATCATTGCCCGAAGTGTGGGGGCAAGGAGTTGAAGGTGCGCCCGGCGGGGTGGTTTGAGGGGGCGCTGGCAGAGTTGTTGGCGCGGCGGAGGTTTTGAACGGGTGGCGGGTGACTGCATCGTTCCATTGATCGGGTAGCTCAGGGGCCAGAGTTTACGCTCTGGCCAGCGTGGGCCTGCTGATAATCAAGCTGGGTCAATTGCCGTGGAGCTTCAGCCTCATCATCCTGGGGCAATGCAAACGTCCAGAAGAGCGCGAGTTCTATCTGCGTATGGCTGTCCGACAAGCATGGGAGGCACCCGCAGCAATGAATAGGCACCTGGTGAGCAGGTGCCTTCTGGGCTCGGAGTTCGGCTTTGAGGGTTACAACATAATCGACGGTAGGTAATCTACATTAAATCTCAATGGCTTGTGCAAACTCATCCTGCTGACGTCTGCGTACCAGATACACCGGTTTCTCTTCGTCCTGACTCCGTGGCTTCTCCAGCTCAAGTTCTTTGCTTTTGAACTTCGCCTCGACCAATTTTTGGGGTGTTGGGAAATCTCCTTTTTCCAGAAGGTACTGTTGGTAAATAGGTTTCAGTGGCAGCAGCAAACTGGAAAGCTCAATAAAGTTGCTACCCTGCAGAGCGTCCAAGCGGCTATTGATGTCAGCCTCGATTGCCTGGATGTAGCGCACCTTCAAATCCGCTTTCAGCGCTCGCAGATCGACTCCTTCCGTGGTCAACAGCTCTATCGTCGCCTTGAGGTCTTCGGTGTTGTGGTCCTTGATCAGTTGCAACGCTTGCACAAAGTTTTCACGCTTCAGAGCATCTTGAACATTGTTCAGAAGCTCTCGGTTCTTCACGCCGTCTCGGTAGGCTTTGATGATCAGATACGGGATGCTGATTGGCAGCGTCGCGATGCCCAGCGCGCAAATACTTACCCATTTGATCGCCGACCAGGCGCCTTTCAGTACAATGCTTGCCAGGCCGATCCCCAGCAGCAATAGAAACCCGTAGACAATAATAATCATGGTGTCACCACGTTCTGATAAATACGTAGAGAGCGTGCGTCAGCACGCTCTGCTCCAGCATCAGGCATTGGGCTTGTCGTAGGTATAGGCAATTTTTTTCTCAGCGCGAATTCGCACCTGGTCCTCTTTTAGGAAGTAAAGGCTGAGCAGCCTAGGCGCTTCAGTATGGGAGCTTTTGACCCATTGCTTGTTGGCGTCTGTGAAGTAGAGGTCGACGCCGAAGATAAAATTGTCCTCATCCCTGAGTTCGACAAACACTTCACCTGAGACGAAATCGAGGTGTCGTGTCGACTGCTCTTGAAGAATATAGGGGTCGAGCCCGACGGTTTTCTGTGCCAAAAAGTCATCCAGCGAAACCTGCCCATCTTGAATGAGCTTTTCACCTTCCTTGAGCAGCTCTTTCAGCCCCAGTTTTGCAGCCTTCTTGAGGTCCTCAAGCAGCGTGCGACCCGGTCTTTTTTCATCATGATTCATGAGTTACAGCTCCAGCTTGAGTTCTTTGGCCACGTCTTCCGAGATGTCGACTGGCTTCTGCGTGGCTTCCAGCTTGCGACGAATATGTTCGGGTACATCTGACTCGGAGATGGTACGAGTGGTGATGGTCTCTTCCCACTGCTGGTTTTCATTTTTCGAGTAGAACTTGTTCAGTGCTTGCAACCCCGCAGCGATGCCCGCCGCGACATTCTGAGTTTTCACATAAGCGGTCAGTCCCACGATGGTCGCCTTCACCACCTGCCGCACATGCTTGACGGAGGCTTCCAAAAACTTCTTGATGCTGTCCCAGAACGCCGAGACCACCACGGCACCGGCGAACAGTGCCGCGCCCAACAAAATAAATGGAATCATTCCAACACCATCCCCGTTTGCTTTTCGACGTAGTCCTTGGAGACCACTCTGGTTGTAGTTGTGTATTCGCTTTTCACGTTTGCCTGCTTGCTGGCAAAGGTATTTCGGATTTCACTCAGCACGTCCTCTTCGCTGAGACAGGTGGATTGCTTGTACGCCGCCTTGAAGGCCGCCATCAACGTCACGTTTTCGATGTCTGCCGCGCTGAGCCCCTGCGCCGCTTGCGCGTAGGCTTCGAGGTCCAGGCCTACCTGCAGCGCAGAGGGGATGTAGCGTTTGAATAGCGCAACGCGATCATCGTGGTCTGGCAGCTTAAAGTGGATATGCTTGGCGATTCGGCGCATGAAGGCCGGATCGTAGTTGGAGATGAAGTTCGTGGCAAAAATCAGAATTCCGCTAAAGTCATTCAGAATGTTCAAAAGCACCGATCGGGTCTGGTTGACGCTGGTATCCGTAGCACTGGTCATGTTGGTGACCCGCCGACTCAGGATCGCATCGGCCTCGTCGAAGAAAATGACGCAGTCCGTTTCCTTCGCGAATTCGAAAACTTTTTTCAGGTTTTTTGGCGTGTCGCCTACGTACTTCGATTCAATTTGTGAGTAGTCGACTATCAGCAGCTCCTTGCCAAAGGCCTGAGCAACGGCATGTGCCGTGATCGTCTTGCCGGTGCCCGGCTCGCCGTAAAAATTCAGGATGAATTTGTCCGACCTTTTGTGCGTGTTGGCGAAGCCGAGCACCTTATAGACAAATTCACTGTCTTTGCGCAGGGCAATGGCCGAGAGAATTTCGTCTTTGGTGTGGCGGTTGACCACCACGTCATTGAGGTTGTATTTGGGCGTAATGACTTCAAAATCATGCGTGACCACCGAAGGCGCCTGTTCCTTGCTCTGTGGCTCGGCCTTGGTGTCGTTTACTGGTTTCCCGATCGGCATAACTGCTCCAGACTTACAGAATCAGGCGGGTGAGAGGGTTTAATTAGGGCTGGTAGAAGCCAGGTATCAATGCTTGACGCCGCGCTCATTTCCCCAATGAACGCGCGCGAAAAAAATCACTGCTACAGCCGGTACCAGCGCCGAATAGCCAGGCTTCAGGATGGTCTTCAAATTGGTTACCCAGCGCCCGACTGCGCGCGTGCCCAGCAAGCTTGGTAATGCTGATAGCAAGCTCCATGCGTTCATCTGGGTGAGGTTCAATGTTTCGCTATTTATCAGCATCCCTTGGGGCGCTTCTGCCTTGAGGGGGGCTGCTGGGGTATTGACGTAGGACGCCAGGGTCAGTCGCTCTGCCAGCGCGTCCACCTGACTGAAGTAAGTTTCAGCAGCCATGGCCTTTACTGCAGAAATCGGTGAGCGACTGAACGCATGGCCATCCGGGAACGCGTTGTCGAACACTTGCCGAATCAGCAGCGCTTCGAGCTCCACAACTGCGCCACATTGTTGTCGGTCATTAATCAGATCGAAATGCTCGACCAGCATATCCAGTAGTTGCGCGTATTCAACGCCACGACCTCGCACCAAATTGGCCAGGCAGTGGCCGCCCAACAGCTGGACTTCTTGGACGAAGGAGTAAAGTGGTTGCTTGTCGTCGAAGCGTGTCCAACTGCTGGTCTTCAGATGCTTGATGCCTTGCTCCAGCACTTCGCCCGGAACGTTTTGGAGCAGGCCGTAAAGCAGGTTGTCGTTGAGCACTGGGTCTTGCACAAGGGTTACGCCCAGTTGTTGGCCTTTGAAGCCAGAAAACTCTGTGCGCAGCAGCACATCATGCAGTCTTGGCCAATAATCCAAGTGCCCAAACCCGGCCATTTCAGTGTTTACAAAATGCGCAATCTCATGCCGTCCCAGGCAGGTTTCATCCACATTCATAAGCAGCACGCTGTCCGACTTTGAATAGGCATTGATCAGACGCCCAGGACGTGCGCTGGCCGGTGAGGCAACGGTTGTCTTCAAAGCCTGGGCTTCATCTGCCGATACCTCCACCGCCGCAGCCATCAGCAGCACATCTCCAATGATCAGTTTGCAGGCCTGGCGATCCTTGGCTAACTGACGCAGAGCACTGATCACAACCCTTCCGCCTAGAGAGTGCCCGACCAGGTTGACTCGGGTGACGCAGGGATAATGTTCCAGCAGGTAGGCTTCCAGCTCTTCAAGCAGGGCCTCACCAACAAGGCTTGCGCGTTTTCGGGCCAATGCGAAATGCACCGCTCGGTCAGCTGCAAATGCAGCGACAGCTGCGGCAGGGTGCAATCGGGAGGCACCCAGAACGACATTGCGTGAAATCATGCTCACAGAGGTGAAGTGGCTGGACTGCCAAAACGCTAGAAGGTTGATCTCGGTGTTTAGGGACAGTGGTATCTGGCTGACCAGCAGAGCGCGGTCACTAAAGTTATGGCCAGCGGAGTAGCCATGGATGAAGACATTCGCCGTCGTGCTGTCACAAAAGGACTGCGTGGTGAAACTGAAGTGCTTGATTTTCAACGGTGAGGCTCCGCTCAGCTACGCAATCCCTAGGAGGTCAATATCAGGTTGTCTGCCAAGGCGGCTTAAACTTTAATACTGAATGGCCTGTCAGATTTGCGTGATCTCTCCGTTTGGAAGCCTGTCGTAGATGCTACGCGTCAGTGAATTAGCCAAGGTACCCAAACTGGACAGCGCTAAATGAATGAACGTATCGCCGAGCGTAACCGTAGTCTGACCGAGCAGGCACTAGTTTTTTCGGTGCTGATCCTGAGCGGTTCACCGAGATCAATGCCACCCAGAAAATGGCAGGCTCTCGCCTGAGCAGTGGCCGCGAACTGGCTTTGCTTCGTGAGAGTCTGGATGATGGCACTTGGCCTGCGAGCTGTAAGCTTAGGGGGCGCCGCCGGGTAGTTTGAAACAAGTCGGTATCTACCTGTTTTTTCTAGCTAATATTTTCTGGGTCAGCTTGCTTGGAATACCAGTTGGAACGCAGCGTGGTCTGGATTCCGATGGAGGTGCTTTTTGAGCACTTTTTTGTGCGGCAGCTAACAGATTGGCAGTTCCGGTATTCAATCAACACCGGAACGTGGGTAGGAATGGGGGCAGGATCAATTCGGCTTGGCTACCGTCGCGGCATCCTTGCTTAATACAGGAGCGGCTACATGCACCTTGGCCTCGGACAACGCAATACAGCGATGTGCGTAGCTGTCGATCTCTTTCAAAGCGATATTTCGGTAGCTAGCGGGACAGATCAACAACGTATCGCCGAAGCGGAACTGACGAAACGCCCTGACGCTGTACAAACCATTCGGCCCCTCGTAGCTCTCCAGTTGCCACGGGGCGCTACTGAATACCTCCTTCGGATAATCCTTTTCGTTCAACACATAGCTCAGCTCGGTATTGTCCCTGATTTTGATCAGATTGGCGGCGGAATAGACCCACAGGTCCAAGAGGGCTGGCAACAGCATGGCATTGACGAAGATGCACCCGAGCAGCACCAGTGCGGCTCGGCCGGTGCGCTGCATCGCATTGCCGTTTGTCAAATAAAAGACGAGGACTGGCGCTAGGTAGAGGCACATTATCAATAAGCAGAGAGCGATAGCCCCGAATGCCTCCTCGTCGCTCTCTCCTCGCCACGTCATGATGGCTAGCTGGGCGGGCATGACTCCACTCACCGAAGTAAACGCTAGCAGCGTACCTAGCCAGCCAACGAGGGCTGTGTAATAGAGTTTGCGATGCGAGGGTTTGCGGGGACCAGGCGGCAGCTCCAGTACTTTGTTGTGCAGGGGCGCATCGCGGCGAAGCAGAGCTATCACGGCACAAGCGGCAGCGACTACGACGATAGGGAAGAAGTAGCCTGGGGCCATGGTGTGATCAAAGAGGGCTCCCAGCAGGTTGAGCGATAGCAGTAGGTAGCCCCCGCCTACGATGAGGCCAAAGCGTAAGGCGAGCCTCTTTTCCTGCTCTCTGTCAACGGTGCATACAGACATGCTCAGCGTGAAGACCAAAGACGGCACCGATACGATGAGCAGCAGCGACGCGAGTATCAGCAGGCTGAAGAATAACCAGGCGACGAGGTTTGAAGGGTTACCTAACGAACTCAGGATCAACTCGGGGTGATGGATTACCCAGAGGTACTTGGTGAGGAGTGAGATTGAGATAAGCGTTGAAACTACCGGCAGCCACCATTTGATATCGGCGAGGAGTTTGAATAGTGCTTGCCGGGGGCTGCTGGAGGCGGAGGGGTCGGGCGGTGAAGCGGGGGATAGGCTTTGCGGGATGGTTGTGGGGGGAGATACGGCTGTCATGAGCGTGTGTTTCTTCCTGTGAGCGCAGTTTTCTTGGTTATGGGATGCAACGAGCGCGTTGAATCAGTCGTAGAGCCAAGGTTTCAGCGCGTTCAAGTTGGCGATCACGACCTGCTGCGCTTCTGGCTTAGGGTCCAGGTTCTTGGGGTCGATTTGATAGCGTTGCAGCACATACTTGACCAACGCTTGCCGGTTCGGGATCTCCAGCCGGCAATTCAGCATACCGTAGTCACCCTCTATGATCGCCTTCTGCGCGGCATCGAGCCGCGGGTCAGGCTCCAGGATCACCGATACCTCAGTGTTCCATACTGTATCGCCTTCGATGGCGTTACCATTGCCGTCCAGCAGGTCTGGCTTGCCGCGCATGCGGCTGAGCACGAAGTCGCGGTAAGCGCTGTTTTTCTCGCAGTAGGCCCAAACGTGCCAGCGCGTGCCGGTATGAATCAGAGTGTGCGGTTCGATCAAGCGAGTCTCAGGCTCGGGGTTGGCCAGCGAAACGTATTCGACCTCTAGTCGCAACCCTTCCCCGGAAGCCCGCAAATGGGGCCGAAGCACCTCAGGCTGAATGCTGCGAATGCGCATAGGCCAGCTTCAACCCTTCGATATGCGGGGCTCGTCCATTGTTCTGGGCAAGCATATCTAGGTAAGCGGGCAGCTCAAAGCGCAGGTGGACCGGTTGAGCGCTAGCGCCAAGATAAAGGAGAACGACTGATGCCGATTCGCCCTATGCCTTACACGCTGGAGTGCTCCAAGTGCCGCTGGCGCAAGACTGTTGCACCGGTCAGTGACGAGCTGGAACCGGGGGAGTGGTACAGCTGCTGTCCACGGTGTAATGGGCAAGTACGCAAGAAAATACTCAGCGGCCCGATACAGCGTATTAGTCGCTCAGTGGTGGGCGTCGGTGTGGCGAGGTGAACTTGACAGCCGTAGTGGCAAAATGCAATTTACCGAGTTGCATTGGATCCAGCCTAGGATGAACAGGGAACGATATGAGTAGGGCTCAAGATTTCTCCAAGCTGTACGCTCGGGTAGCAAATGACATTGCCACCGCGCTGGATGATGTCTCCCGGCTGGACGTGAGTAACGACAAAGGCAACGCGCACCTTGCCAGCGTCAAGGAGAAGCTCGGCGAAATGAAGTCGCGCTTCGACGGCGAAATCACCTATCTCGAGAAGCACGCCGAGTGGGAAAACTTCACCATTGCATTCTTCGGCGAAACCAACGCCGGCAAGAGCACCATCATCGAAAGCCTGCGGATCCTGTTCGAAGAGAAGAAGCGTCAAGCGCTGATCGAGCGTAACCAGGCGACCGCCAAAGACATCCAGGCGGTGTTCTCTAGCAAAAGCGATGAGCTGATCGAAGAGCTCAGCACACGCTACGTGAATTTCTGCGAAGACATCGCCACGTTAGGCGACGATATCGGGGCGCTGGTCAACCAGACCCAGCGCGACTTGGTGAGTACCCGCCAACAACTGGCGCACACCCAGCAGGATCTCACTTACATCAAAGAGCGCCTGACTAGTGCGACTACCGACCTGGAAAGCACCCGCCAATCGCTGCAGGGCAGCGAGGCGCGGTTAAGCCAGAGCCAGCTGGCGCTCACTCAGACTCAAAGCGCGATGCAGCAGGTAGAGCTTCAGCTGCAAGGCGTGCGGGCCGATTTCCAGCGCAGCCAGCAACAGCTGACCGAGCAAGGTAACCAGTTGCAGGCGACTCAAGCGCAGTTGAGCGAATGCCAGCGCCAGGGCGAAGCCACCCGCGTAGCGCTTGAGCAGAGTGGCAAAATGAAGTTGTGGTTGGGGCTGTTCGGCGGCGTGGTGATCGGTACCATCGCCGGTGCCGTGGGCTATGCGCAGTTGATGTGAGCCGGGGCGGTGATCGCCTTGAACTGACTTTCATTCCATAGACTCCGGACTTCCCCATGCGCGAACAACATTCTTTGAGCGAGCTGGTCAGCGACAGGCTGCCCACTCTGCTGAAGCAACAGCAACAACTTGAGCGCCTGCAGCGCGTTGCCGGCCAAGTCGATGGCGAAATCGTCGGCACCGGTCAGGAAGACTTCACTCAGGACAACGTCGTTTACCACTTCACCCACCAAGGCAAGTCGTTCCAGTTGATCGACGTGCCAGGCATCGAAGGCAACGAAAAGAAATACGAAGCGATGGTGCAAGCGGCCATCGCCAAGGCTCATTTGGTGTTCTACGTGAACGGCACCAACAAAAAGCCCGAACAGAACACCGCGCAGAAGATCAAGCATTACCTGAACCGTGATGCCAAGGTGTATGCTATCTGCAACTTGCGCGGCAAGGGTGACACCTACGAATTCGAGCGCGACCGCGCGTCGCTCGAGCAGACCCACAAAGACGCGGCAGCGATGCGCGACCAGACCCAAGAAGTGCTTGAGGACATGCTCGGCGCCGAGTTGGTCAGTGGCTGCCAAACGCTGCAAGGGCTGCTGGGCTTTGCCAGCGTGGCCTTCGATCAGCGAGGTCTGACCAGCATCCACCCCAGCCGCACCGACTTGCTCAAGTCGCAGCGCACCTACCTGCAAGACTTCACCAGCCAGCAGGCCATGCGCAGCTTCAGCCGGTTAGATCAATTGCAGGATGTCATCGGCAACAGCTGCGCCAACTTCGAGGTGGACATTGTCGAAAGCAACAAGCGCAAAGTGCTGCGCCTGTTGCAAGACACCGTCAATGACCTGCAAAAGCAGCGTGACGAGCACCAGGCTTTCTCCGAGAAAATCGGTGCCGAGGTCCAGGAATGCCAGGACGTCATTCGCAAAAGCTTCGAAGAGCTCAAAAGCAGCTTCACCTCCAGGCGTAATAGCGCATTGGACCGCTTCTTCAATGAACTGAACTCGGCAGCCCGTGATGCGGTTGAAGAGCATTTCAGCGACAAAGATGATGTGGAACGGGTGATTCAACAGCATGTCAGCGAGGGCCAGGATCGGCTAGCCGAGCGCTTGGAAACCATCCAGCAGCAATTGCTTGAGGACCTTACCCAAGCCATCGAACGCGCGCTCAAACGCCTGCAAGAAAATGCCAAGCGGGTGAGCTTCCAGCAGCAGTTGAGCGAAGCGGCGAACAACTCCTTGTCGCTCTCCAGCGCCATGGACGCCATCAGTTTCAACTTCTCCGACGTCGGCAGCTTCCTGCTCAGTGTTGGCGGGTACGCACTCAGCGGTTTTGGCATAGGCACCGTATTCCCTGGGATCGGCAACATAGTCGGGGCAATCGTCGGCGGTGTGTTCGGTTTGGTGGCTGCGGGCCTGAGCTACTTCTTTGGCGGGCGCGGCAAGAAAATCGCTGAGGCCCAGGAACAGGTGGCCAAGGCCATTCAAACCGAGCGCGAAAAAGTCACCAAGACCTTCGCCACCGACACCAAAGGAATGCTGGCGAAAATCAGCGAGCAGATCGAAGACAGCGTGCTGCGCCAGCTCAAAGACGAGCGCCGGAAGATGGCCGATGTCACCGCCTTGTTCGATGAAAAAATTGCCTCGATCCAGGCCCTCAAACAGCAAGTGGAAGCCAAACCCCATGGAACAATTTAAACAGTTCAACGCCAGCAAGACCGAGGTCATCAAGTCGCTCGACAACCTGCACAAGCTGGTTGGCGCGCTTGAAGAATTGGGCCTGGATGTTTCGCAAGACATCGACAAAATCAAGAAAGCCATTGGTGACGTGCAGTCCGATGCCCTGCGTATCGCCTTGCTCGGGGCATTCTCTGACGGCAAAACCAGCGTGGTGGCCGGTTGGCTTGGCCAGGTAATGAAGGACATGAAGATCGACACCAACGAGTCCTCGGACGCGCTGGCGATCTACCGCCCTGACAACCTCCAGGACCGTTGTGAAATTGTCGACACCCCCGGCCTCTTCGGTGACAAAGAGAAGGCAGCGGAAAACGGCGCCGTGGTGCAATACGGCGATATCACAAAGAACTATATTTCTGAAGCGCATCTGATTTTCTACGTCGTCGACGCCACCAACCCGCTGAAAGACAGCCACCAAGACATCGTGCGTTGGGTGTTACGCGACCTGAACAAACTAACCTCGACCATTTTCGTCATCAATAAAATGGACGAGGTCGCCGACTTGCGCGACCTCGAAGAGTTCGAGCAACAGAGCGCCATCAAGAAAACGAACCTGCTGAACAAGCTGCAGCGCTTCGTCGAACTAACGCCAGCAGAACGCGAAGCGATCAACGTGGTGTGCGTCGCCTCCAACCCGAACAGTCGCGGACTGGACTTCTGGCTGGAGCAAAAAGACCTCTACGACCAGCGCTCGCGTATCGGCGAACTCAAGCAGGTGACTCAGCAAGTGCTGGACGGCAGCGGCCGCGACACCTTGATCAAAAAGACCGGCATCGATGTGGTGCGCGATGTACTGGGCAAGAAGATCGCCGTCGCTCAAGACGAGCTGATCAAGTTCAAGTTACTGGCCGATAACCAGCGCCTCGATTCGGCGCGCATTCAAGAGGACATTGCGGAGGGCAAGCGCAAGGTCCTGGCCACAGTCGGCAACCTCTACGAGGAACTGAACAACCTCGAAACCGACCTGCTCAACAGTATTCGCACGTTGCCCCGTGACCAAGTGCACGCGTTCCTGGAGTCGAAAATTGGCTTCACCAAGGACGATATTGGCGGAAAGCTGCGTTTTCGCATCAATCACCTGTTCAGCACCGCGTTCAACCAGTCGTCCAGCATCATGAATGGCATCAGCGCGAAGATCGAACATCAGCTCGACAGTTCTTCCGACTTCGCCGACAGCATTGCAGCCTCGGCCTTGGCAGCCTCCAGCCGAGCGTTGAGCGCGGTTTCGAAGATTCCGGTCGAGAGCATCAAGAACGGAGTGTTTCTCGCACGGGAAACGCTGAAGAACCTTACGGGCTACGTTTACAAGTTCAAACCCTGGGAAGCGACCAAGCTAGCGGCCAATATCAGCCGTTGGGCCGGGCCGATCGGTGCGGGGATTCAGGTGCTGACCGACGCCATCAGCGTGGTTCAGCAGCAACGTGCGGAGGCCGAGCTGAAGCAGTTGCAACATGACTTGGCTGAAGTAGTGAAGAGCCACTTTGCTGAGCCCATGAAGTTGCTTCAGGACCATGAAAAGGTGATGGAGATTTTCGCGCCGCAGATTAAAGCGTTCGAGAAGATTCTGCTGGAGCAGGAGCAGAGCTTGGAAGACTTGCGCAGGCGGCAGGAGCAGTTGGCGGAGTTGGAAAGCCATCTGAGCCAGGCGTTTGGCGCGCGTGCGCCGATTGAGGGGGAGTATCAGGTGGTTTGATGTGAGAGGAGCGCCCGGTTGGCGTTGGGTTACCGGAGGCGGAGGCACTGCTTGATGCGCTTTGCAGTTCGCTACGAGATGCCAAGCAACGCAGCAACAGCAGCTTGGCCTCCAAGTACCTGCACGTTCATCGACCGAAGTTTTTCCCGATGGGGGGAGGCTGCGAGCGTGCAGCGCAGCATTGATTAAACTCAAGGAGCCTGGATGTCCATCCCAGATTTTCAAACCATCATGCGCCCGATACTGGAATCGGTACACGACGGCGTAGCGATTCCTCTGAGCGCGTTGCGCGAACACATAGCTGATGTCTTCCAGTTGAGCGAGATCGAGCGCAAAGAGCGCCTGCCATCGGGGCGCCAGACGGTGATGAACAACCGAGTAGGCTGGGCCCGGACCTACCTGAATAAAGCCGGTTTGCTGACTATTCCCAGCAAAGGGATGGTGCAGATCACCGCGCGTGGCCGGGAAGCACTAGCCAACGGGCCAGAGCGGCTCACCGTGACCTGGCTGAAGCAATTTCCCGAGTTTGCCGACTTTCACACAGCTAAACCACAAATGGTCGATGTGCTGGAAGGGCTTGAGGCCGAGGTGCCCGAGATTACGCCAGACGAGCAACTGGCGGAGGCACATCAGGCGCTTTTGCAATCGTTGGCTGATGAAATTCTCACGCAAGTGAGGGCGGCCACGCCGGTTTTTTTTGAGCAGCTGGTTGTCGATTTGATGCTTGCCATGGGCTACGGCGGGTCGCGGAGAGAGGCCGGTAGAGCTACACAGGCCACGAATGACGATGGCATTGACGGGATCATCAAGGAAGACAAACTCGGCCTGGATGTGATCTACCTGCAAGCCAAGCGCTGGACTCACACTGTGCATCGGCCTGAGATCGATAAATTCATCGGCGCGCTGACCCGGCAGCGGGCGCGCAAAGGCGTGTTTATTACTACCTCGGAATTCTCGGTAGGGGCTCGGGAGGCCGCGCTTGGGTTGGATATCAAGGTGGTGCTGATTGATGGCGTCGAGCTGGCGCGGTTGATGGTTGAGAATAATTTGGGGGTTAGTGTGAAGCAGGTTTACGAGGTGAAGCAGATGGATAGTGATTATTTTGGGGAGGAGTGAGGGGGGGGGGGTGATTTCCGGTAGTGCGATAGATTTCTGTTGAGCGGCACAACGATGAGATGTAGACGGAGCAGTCGATAAGTTGGTATGGGGTTTGATCGGAGTTTTTTAGAAACTGGGTTCGAGAATGGAGAGTAGGGCTGCTGATGACCTATCAGGGTGAACATCAGAGAGGATGCGG
The DNA here is from genome assembly GCF_000935045.1 of Pseudomonas sp. 10-1B. GTDB lineage: Bacteria > Pseudomonadota > Gammaproteobacteria > Pseudomonadales > Pseudomonadaceae > Aquipseudomonas. Next base: position 17,617 of record NZ_JYKS01000021.1, on the reverse strand, counting down.
GCCGGGGTACTGTGAAACAAGTCGGTATCTATCTGTTTCTTCTAGTTAATAACTTTTTGGTCAACTTGCTTGGAATACCAGTTGGAACGCAGCGTGGCCTGGATTCCGATGGAAGGTGCATTTTGAGCTTCGCGTCCAAAACGAATCGGGGCCGAATCGATCAAGCAAATGGACGCGCTGCTGATTGTTGCCCCTGGGCTCGCAGATCAGGGGCTCCTAGTGTGGTGTTTCAGAAATACCCATGGAAATCAGGCCACCGCTTTACCCGTGCTCTGCCAGCCGATAAGGTGGCGCGCATTCCAAAATGATGGCAGCTTGCGTGGCCCAGGGATGGCTCTCTGAATGTAGCGGTGCATTAAAGCACTGTTTTGAGGCCTCCTCAGGTTCCCTCTCGCTTGTTCATTGCCCGTTTGAGTATTGGCCGGCCCATCTGATTGTGGACGGTATGGGAGTGTTATGCATGAGTGAATTGGCCCAGGCGTTGCTGGCAGCAGTACCGGAAGATGGCGGCAGCATCGGCAATCAGGCTCTTTATGAGCGACTCAAGAGCCAGTTCACCGGCCTGAGTGAAGAGCAATTCTGGGAATCGCGCGACGCGCTGATCGGTGAGGGTGTTCTGGTCAAAGGCCGCGGGCGCGGTGGTTCTGTGCTGCGCGCCCAGGCTGCAGGTGCCAGCCTGGCGGCGCAGGCTCTGAGCAAGGCGCGTGAGCGTTTCGAGCCGGCCGTGGCCGAAGTATCTGCTAGCTATGTCGTCGAGGCGGCAGCCAGCAAGGGCAAGGTGGTCAAGGTACAGGCTGCCACCAGCATCGAGGCCATGGAGAAAACCCTCTGGGCCACCGCCGACAAGCTGCGCGCCAATATGGATGCCGCCGAGTACAAGCACATCGTGCTCGGGCTGATCTTCCTCAAGTACATCTCCGACAGCTTTGCCGGCCGCCGCGCCGAGCTGGAGCGCAAGCTTACCGACGAGAACGACGACTACTACCTGGGTGATGACGATCCCGAGGCGCTCAACGCCGAGCTGGAAGACCGCGACTACTACCGTGAGGTCAACGTGTTCTGGGTGCCGGAAGTGGCGCGCTGGGAGTCGATTCGCGCCGCCGCCAAACAGGTGGATATCGGTAAGCGTATCGACGAGGCTCTGGCCGCCATCGAGGCGGAAAACCCCAAGCTGAAGAACATTCTCGACAAGCGCTACGCCCGCGCCCAGTTGCCGGACGGCAAGCTCGGTGAGCTGGTGGACCTGATCTCCACCATCGGTTTCGGTGACGACGTGGGCCGCGCCCGCGACCTGCTCGGTCAGGTCTACGAATACTTCCTCGGCCAGTTCGCCAGCGCCGAAGGCAAGAAGGGCGGGCAGTTCTATACACCGGCGAGCATCGTGAAAACCCTGGTGGCGGTGCTCAATCCGCACCATGGCAAGGTGTATGACCCCTGCTGCGGTAGCGGCGGTATGTTCGTGCAGTCGGAGAAGTTCATCGAAGCCCACGGTGGCAAGCTGGGCGATGTGTCCATCTATGGCCAGGAGTCCAACCCCACCACCTGGCGTCTGGCCGCGATGAACCTGGCCATTCGCGGCATCGACTTCAACCTGGGCAAGGAGCCGGCGGATACCTTCGTCCGCAACCAGCATTCGGATCTGCGTGCCGACTTCGTGCTAGCCAACCCGCCGTTCAATATCAGCGACTGGTGGCACGGCAGCCTGGAAGGCGACCCGCGCTGGGTCTATGGCACGCCGCCGCAGGGCAACGCCAACTATGCCTGGTTGCAACACATGCTCTACCACCTCAAGCCCAATGGCCGCGCTGGCATCGTACTGGCCAACGGTTCGATGAGCTCCAGCCAGAACAGCGAAGGCGAGATTCGCCGTGCCATGGTCGAGGCCGACGTGGTGGAAGTGATGGTCGCCTTGCCCGGCCAGCTATTCTTCAACACCCAGATTCCTGCTTGCCTGTGGTTCCTGGCCAAGGACAAACGCCATGCCCTGAGCACTGGCGGCATCGACCGCAGCGGCCAGGTGCTGTTTATCGATGCGCGCAAGCTGGGTACCAGCGTCAGCCGGGTGCAGATCGAGTTGACCGATGCCGATATCGAGCGCATTGCCAGCACCGTGGCGACCTGGCGTGGCGAAGCACTGGACGAGGGCGGGCATGTTGGCGAGTACGCCGATATTCCCGGCTTCTGCCGCAGTGTTACTCTGAGTGATATTGCCGAGCATGGCCATGTGCTGACGCCGGGTCGCTATGTCGGAGCCGAGGAGGTGGAAGACGACGACGAAGCCTTCGCCGACAAGATGCAGAAGCTCGCGGAAAAGCTCGGCGAACAGATGACCAAGGGGGCGGAGCTCGATCAGTTGATCCGGCAGAAGCTGGGAGGGCTGGGGTATGAGTTCTGAGTGGCGCTCATATCGCCTTGATGAGGCGGGGCGAATCGTTACGGGAAAGACGCCAAAAGGCAATGTGGCTGAATATGTTGGCCGTGATGTGCCATTTGTAACGCCGCCAGACTTTGATGGTTCTAAGTGGATTGATGAGACGGCTCGTAGAATATCTAAGGCTGGTGCTCTCTCCGTAAAAAGCTCCATTGTTCCGGCTGGAAGTGTGTTGGTTACATGCATCGGCTCTGATATGGGGAAGGCAGCGCTTACGAGGTCGAGTTGTGTAACTAATCAGCAGATTAACGCTGTTGTTGTCGATGAGGATCGATTCTGTCCAGAATTTTTGTATTACAACCTTTCGCTTAGAAAGGATGAAATTCGTGGTTTGGCAGGCGGTTCTGCGCAGCCCATTCTGAATAAAAGTGCGTTTGGACAAGTGAGGTTCGATTGCCCGCCGCTTTTACAACAGAAGGCGATAGCTGCTGCGGTTGGGCCGCTCGACAACCGCATCACTCTGCTACGCGAAACAAACGCCACCTTGGAAGCCATCGCCCAGACGCTGTTCAAATCCTGGTTCGTCGATTTCGACCCCGTGCGCGCCAAGGCCGAAGGCCGCCAGCCAGAAGGCATGGACGCCACCACCGCCGCCCTGTTCCCCGATAGTTTCGAAGAGTCGGAACTAGGTTTGGTGCCGAAGGGGTGGAGTGTTGCTAAATTTGAGGAGTTTATTGAGCGGCTTTCTGTCGGGCAGAAATATGACCAAAAGTCGGCAAATTCTTCTGGGTTGGTCCCAATTTTGGATCAGGGGAAGTCGGGTATCATCGGCTATCACAATGACGCCCCTGGGGTTTGTGCCAGTTTAGAAACTCCAGTCGTGGTCTTTGCTAACCACACTTGTTACATGCGGCTGATCTGCTTTGACTTCTCGGCGATTCAGAATGTCTTGCCGTTTAAGGGGCGAGGGGTCGATAGTGTGTGGGCCTTTTATGCGACAAGGGATCGCGTTAAGTTTTCAGAGTATAAAGGTCATTGGCCGGATTTTTCCATTGAGAAATCGGTTGTTCCTACTGAAAGTTTAACAAATGCTTTTCGCGACTTCGTTGACCCTCTGGTTCGCAAGATGAGGCTGAACGATCTACAAGCCCAAGCCCTCTCCCAGCTCCGCGACACTCTTTTACCCCGTCTAGTCTCCGGCCAACTGCGTTTGCCTGAGGCCGAAGCGCTGATCGAGGAGGCGGTATGAGTCTGAGTGTTAATGCTGATTTCTCTCGGCTGCTGGACTACCTGAAAGCGCAAGGCGCTGCTGTACAAAAGCGCACTGAGGATTCCCAGCAGTATCAGGACTTTCTGCAGGCCTTCGGGCGAGCGACATCGAAGATTGCGGGCATCCTTGAGGAGAAAGTAGGCGCGCTTGCTGCTCAAGGGCGATTGCAAGTGGCTGATGGGGTAGTCACGGCAGCCGCTGATTTGGGGTAGATAGCCCGTTATCGCAACTGTAATCGACTAAGTGGATCGCATTGAGCTTGCAGAGATGCCAGGTAAGGCTCGTTAAGGACGGATATGACCGAAGACCAACTGGAACAGGAAACCCTCGGCTGGCTCACTGAGCTGGGTTACGCGCACCTCTATGGGCCGGACATTGCCCACGACGGCGATAACCCCGAGCGCGAGAGCTATCGCGACGTGCTGTTGACCATGCGCCTGCGCACGGCCATCGCCCGGCTCAACCCCCAGATCCCACTGGCGGCGCGTGAGGACGCCTTACGCCAGGTGCTGGAGCTGGGCGTGCCGGTGCAGCTGTCGGCCAATCGCCTGCTTCATCGTCTGCTGGTCGGCGGTGTGCCGGTGCAGTACCAGAAGGACGGAGAGACCCGCGGCGATTTCGTGCGTCTGATCGACTGGGTGGATGTGCAGGCCAACGAGTGGCTGGCGGTCAATCAGTTCAGCATTCAGGGGCCGAAGCACACACGTCGACCGGACATCATCCTGTTCGTCAACGGCCTGCCGTTGGTGCTTCTGGAGCTAAAGAACCCGGCGGACGTGAATGCCGACCTGGTCAAGGCGTTCGACCAGCTCCAGACCTACAAAGAGCAGATTCCGGACGTCTTTCACTACAACGAGATTCTGGTGATCAGCGATGGCAGCGAGGCGTGCATGGGCTCGTTGTCCGCGGATATCGAGCGCTTCACCCGCTGGCGCACCATCGATGGGGCTACGGTCGATCCGCTGGGTGAGTTCAATGAGCTGGAGACGCTGGTGCGTGGAGTGCTGCAGCCGGCGATGCTGCTGGATTACCTGCGCTACTTCGTGCTGTTCGAGGATGACGGCCGGTTGGTGAAGAAGATTGCTGGCTATCACCAGTTTCATGCCGTGCGTGCGGCGATCCAGCAGGTGGTCAGCGCCTCGCGCCCCGGTGGCACGCACAAGGGCGGGGTGGTCTGGCATACCCAGGGCTCGGGCAAGAGCATCACCATGACCTGCTTCGCCGCCCGGGTGATGCAGGAAGCGGCGATGGAGAACCCGACCATCGTGGTGATCACCGACCGCAACGACCTGGACGGCCAGTTGTTCGGAGTGTTCTCGCTGTCGCAGGACTTGCTGCGTGAACAGCCGGTGCAGGTGGCCACCCGCGGCGATCTGCGCGAGAAACTGGCCAACCGCCCCAGTGGAGGCATTGTCTTCGCCACCATCCAGAAGTTCATGCCGGGCGAGGATGAAGACAGCTTCCCGGTGTTGTCCACGCGCTCGAATATCGTGGTGGTGGCCGATGAGGCGCACCGCACCCAATACGGCTTCAGTGCTTCGCTGAAGGTGCCGGACTTTAAGTTGGCCGAGGCCAGTGCCCGCTACCAGGTGGGTTATGCCCAGCATCTGCGCGATGCTCTGCCCAATGCTACCTTCGTGGCCTTTACCGGAACGCCGGTGTCCAGCGAAGACCGCGACACCCGTGCGGTGTTCGGCGACTACATCCATGTCTACGACATGCAACAGGCCAAGGAAGATGGCGCCACCGTGGCCATCTACTACGAGTCGCGGCTGGCCAAGCTGTCGCTCAAGGACTCGGAGCTGGCGCATATCGACGACGAGGTCGACGAGCTGGCCGAGGATGAGGAGGAAGATCAGCAATCACGCTTGAAGTCGCGCTGGGCCGCGTTGGAAAAAGTCGTGGGGGCCGAGCCGCGTATCAAGAGCGTGGCGGCCGATTTGGTGGCGCACTTCGAGGAACGCAACCAGGCGCAAAACGGCAAGGCCATGGTGGTGGCCATGAGTCGTGAGATCTGCGTGCACCTCTACAACGAGATCATCGCCCTGCGCCCCGAATGGCACGCTGAGGATCCGGAGAAGGGCGCGGTGAAGATCGTCATGACCGGTAGCGCATCGGACAAGGCGCTGCTGCGCCCGCATATTTACCCAGGGCAGGTGAAGAAGCGCCTGGAGAAGCGTTTCAAGGACCCTGCCGATCCCCTGCAATTGGTGATCGTCCGCGACATGTGGCTGACCGGTTTCGATGCGCCCTGCGTGCATACCCTGTACGTTGACAAGCCGATGAAGGGCCATAACCTGATGCAGGCCATCGCCCGGGTGAACCGGGTGTTCAAGGACAAGCAGGGCGGCCTGGTAGTGGATTACATCGGCATTGCCAACGAACTGAAGGCGGCGCTCAAGGAGTACACCGCCAGCAAAGGCAGGGGGCGGCCCACCGTCGATGCCCATGAAGCCTATGCGGTGCTGGAGGAAAAGCTCGATGTGCTACGTAGCCTGCTGTATGGCTTCGATTACGGCGACTTCCTGACTGGCGGGCACAAGCTGCTGGCCGGTGCTGCCAACCATGTGCTGGGGCTGGAGGACGGCAAGAAGCGATTTGCCGACAATGCTCTGGCCATGAGCAAGGCGTTTACCTTGTGCTGCACCCTGGACGAGGCCAAAGCCGTTCGGGAGGAAGTGGCTTTCCTACAGGCCATCAAGGTGCTGCTGATCAAGCGTGACATCAGCGCCCAAAAGAAAACCGACGAAGAACGTGAGCTGGCGATCCGCCAGATCATCGGCAATGCCGTAGTCTCCGGCGAGGTGGTGGATGTGTTCGAGGCGGTCGGTCTGGACAAGCCCAACATCGGCCTGCTCGATGATGAGTTTCTTGCCGAGGTGCGCAACCTACCGGAGAAAAACCTGGCGGTTGAGCTACTGGAGCGCCTGCTGGAGGGTGAAATCAAGAGCAAGTTCGCTAGCAACTTGGCCCAGGAGAAGAAGTTCTCCGAGCTGCTAGATAGCGTGATCAAGCGCTACCAGAACCGCTCCATCGAGACCGCCCAGGTCATCGAAGAGCTGATCGAGATGGCCAAGAAATTTGCCGCAGCGAGCAAGCGTGGAGATGCGCTGGGCCTGAATGATGACGAGTTGGCTTTCTACGATGCGCTGGCCAATAACGAGGCCTCTGTGCGAGAGCTGGGCGAGGAGATCCTAGCCAAGATCGCCCATGAGCTGACCGATAGGCTGCGCCAGAACGTAACCGTGGACTGGAGTAATCGTGACAGTGTGCGGGCCAAGCTGCGGCTTCTGGTCAAGCGCATCCTGCGTAAATATAAGTATCCGCCGGATCAGCAGGAGGAGGCGGCACAACTAGTGCTGGCGCAGGCTGAGACGCTCTGTGAGGCATGGATGTAGGGCTGGCTGCCGGTATGAACTCACAAATGCCATGACGGTCACCTCATCTCTCGCTCTCCGATCCTCGCCCCACGTCATCCCGCCAAGAGTGTTGAGTGTTATCAGGGACTAAGGCCCCTGCGACCTGTGGGGATGTCCTCTAACGCGGGACTGGCGACTCCTTGCGACCGGGAGTAAGGGCGGCACCAGGAGTCAAATAACCGTTCTATTTTATTGATTGGTATGATTTTTTTTGGCTAAAAAATAACTGCTACCCTTAAAAATACCCTTTTCCTGTCAATCCTAGTTTGGCTTTCAAGTGGGCTCTCACGTAAATGGATCTATTCTCACATCACGCGGATACTGCGTCATTTGTAGTCAGTTTACTAAATGGGAATTCGGATATTTGGCGGTTGTGGTGTCCCTGTCAAATCTCTCAGTAGAGGCCAGAGGCGTTGACAACCCTGAGCGCACCGGACAGATAAAAACCGGAAAACAGCCGCCTTTAAAAAAGAACGATCACGAAATCCACAGCCTGATAAATATTCCTCATATCGATTGATTGCATCCGTCACATCATGGTCAGTCGCAAATCTAAGTGTGGCGCTCCTACAATAGTTTCTGAAGTCGCCAAGCCACTGATTAAATGTTGGTTCATCTAGGATGTCTCGTTTCCAGCGCTCTCTGATATGAAATATAGTGTCCCAACTTTCAATGGCTTCACTCGCAGGTTGAAAGTCAATCACCCATTCAGTCATTATACGGTCGGTGGCGGCTTCGTCGACTATACTATTGTTTAGTGAAATGCTTACGCCATTTGCTAGGTATGGGTCACAAGCTATTCTGCGGTTCCCCTCATTGTCACGCAGCGGATCCTGCATATGCTTGTATGAGGCGTTACACCGGCTGCCCATGGGTGCTAAGTTTCTCAGATTTGCAGCGGCAAATGGATACTTCGATCGCGGAATGTAGTGATCTAAGTCTTCCTGCGGTGCTCCAGGTGCATCTAACCCTTCACAGCCACAGAAAGGGCATATGCGCGCGGGCATAGTTTCGCACAATACTTTATATTGACGTTGGCGAATTCCGTAATCGGTGAGGAGTCCGAAAGCGAATGTGAAAAGTTTCTTGATCGGCTCCCGAGAGGCTGCTGGCAATTCTTCTAGCTTCATGCAGTCACATTGCCGGCTTAAGAGCTCGGATATATTATTCTGTGAGCTAAGAGCCTGAAGTATCGATTCTCGGTCGGCGATGCTTAGACGCTTGATGGCCTTGGTATATGCCGCTAATCTGTCGGCTAGCCCTGTCCGGCTAGATAATCGCTCCCTATAAGCCTCTGGAAAGATATTCGGCCACTTTGGCATGCGCTTTCCTTCGTCAACTAGTGAGTGAACCTTTCTAACTGCCGCTATCATGCTTTCATGTAGCCAGTTTTCAGAAGTAGCTGCGATTGAATAGCCAAACAGCACGTTATTCCCTCGTTTTTCGTTGTAGTTGACGAATGCGATCTGCAAGAAGTATTTTTTCTACGGACTCGCCGAGAGTCTGCATGCGGTCTTGGATTTCTTGAGGGTCGTCTGAAGACTTCAACTCCTCGATTACTGCCTTGGGCACATCAGACATTGGAGGGCGTATGTCAAAGCACTCTGCTAGGATTGAGTCGAAAGTTGTTCCGAATGTTTCTATGTCGGGATGTCGAACGTCAATCTTTCCGGTCTCTGAGTTCTTCGTGAATATCAAAATACGCTCCCTTGGCATATCAGATGGAACAAAGGGAGAGTGGGTTGTAAGGAGTAAGTCCTGCAGGGCTGCGGCGCATATCTCTCTGCGCTCCCCGTTCGCTGTAGGCAAACTCAGTATTTTGGACATAAGTTTCACCCGCCATTGCGGGTTGAAGTGGGACTCCGGTTCATCAAGGAGAAAAAGAGCATTTGGGAAGGATGCCATGCACAGAGTACCTAAAAGCTGTGCCTGCTGGTGTTCCCCGTCGGAAAGCGATACGTAGTCGACAGTGCCCCTTTCTTCCTGAGCATCGAATGTAACTCGTTCGAACCTGAAAACTTTATCTTCGTCCTGGGGCTCCGGTAAGCGAGATGCAAACTTGCGCTGCTGAGTTTCTTTTTTAAATCGATCGCGCGTCGTTTTCGGGATGGCTAGATCATTTAACATTGCTAGTTTATGTAGGGCTCCATATAGCTCTAGCGCCGATGACCAGAAGGTGGCGAAAGCAATACGTGTTTCCTTTGTTATGAAAAAATCAAACGTATAGCTATCATTTTTAGGATCGTGGCTATGACTTGTCGCGCAACGTTTAAGTTGATCTAGATAATGTTCCAGCTCGTCAGTGAGCTGTATACCTTTTCTTTTATATCGACCTCGTTTTGCTTGCGCTGTTTTAGGAACTGCGGAGTGTGCGAGTTGAATAACACATCTGAACGTATGCAGGTCTTGAACGCGCGCATCGCTCAAAAGAGCTGTTCTTTGCTCTTCTGTTCCTAGGAGTAGATTAGATACTAGTACTTCTAGGTGTGTGCCATAGTCGACTAGCATTAGTCTAGTGTCTGGAACTGATTCCGAAACTGTTTCTTCATTTAGCGCCCTACGTGTGACTTCATCAGCGTAGCCACTACGAGAAACTAAAAATGGCAGGCTAAGAGTTTCGTTAGCCCCGGAGGTGTATCCAATGACTTTGGTCGGGAGAAGCGCAATAGTCTGGGGATCAGTCAGATCGCACTCTTTCCATTCGTAATCGTCAATTTTCTTAGATAGGGTTATTACGGGCCGTTTTCTCCCATGCGCTAGGCGGGATGCTCGTACTTCTATCGGCTTGTCTGCTATTTCTGAGGATATGAGATATTCGATCTCGAACAGCAGGTTTTCATTTCCTTCGCCTCGTTCTTCAGTAGGGACTACCGCATAAAACAAAGACTGAAAAGCTTCTGCAATTACCTGAATTAGCTGTGATTTTCCGGCGCCATTTGGGCCTATCAGGCAAAGCGGCTCGAATTCCATTGGCCCCGAGCTTGAGTCTCGTAAGGTGATGTCGAGACCGTCCAGTAGACCACCACACGATTTAGCGGAAACAATGTGTACTCGAAGGAGCTTCATCCTTGTACCTGCCTGAACTTCATGGTTTTTGCTTTGCTATCAAAAAATTGTTGAATGGACGGATTTTTCATGGCAAGCAGTTTAAATAGTTCTTCTTTGATAGTCTCGTAGTCTCGGGAGACTAAATTGCTGAGTTCTTCAAAAGTGAGGCCGTCCTTTGGTATCTTGGTGATCACATCTGATAGAGTTTCGCCGAGCTCCGTGTTCAATGGAGTCTTCCCTTTAGGTTCTGTAGCTCTCGCGCTCGGCCTTTGAGTTTCATTTGTATCCATGGAACGGTCGAGCATATCTTTAGCTGGTATATCGGATGGATTTTGGGACACAAAATTTCCGCTAAATGCCTTAGAAATAAGCGAAGGTACTAGTTGGTTTACCTGGGCGAGAGACACTGTATGTTTCGCATCAATTGTATCCGCGAGCGCAAAAAGAGACTCAATACGCCTCACTATCTCAGCTTGTTCCTCAGGAGGCGGAAGCGCTACTGGCAAAGATGATAAAACAGATTTGTTTATAGATGCTAAATTTGTAGTTTGTTTTCCATTGTTCAGGAAGTAAGCATGTCCCCGACTGTTGCCGTACCAAGAGATATATCGTGGCTCAAAATTTTGACAGAGCAGGCGAGCGCGAAATACATGATTTTGGTAAGTGCATTCTGGAAGCTCATCATTCCAGATCCAGCCTCTGCCAAGCTTATCTATATCGCCTCCCTCGTTAAAGAGTATGTCTCCGGCTTTCAAAAGTAAGCTTTCGAATTTTTCAGGTGGTACACGAATAGACTTAACTTCGTCTAAGTTCAAAAAGCCACGTTGAACATTGGCTACACGCAAGTAGGGTATCTCGCGATGGAGGTGAGACTGTTTTTTTAAGTCTTTGGTTATTCCGCCCTGAATTGAAGCAATTTCTGAGAGTCGTACAGCTTTCCAGCTTGAAGGGAATTGATATGTCTTGAAAGAACCGCTTTCGTCGATTTCAAAAGATTGAAAGTCATCGTGTATATTTTTAGCTTCCCGCCACTCAGCGGATAGTTCTCCACTTGTTGCAGACTCCAAAATGGCCTGCCGGAAGTCGTTTAGCACTTTCGGTATACGGTCAAGGCGCTCCCTGCAAAAATTTGCACGAGAAATAAGACGCTCAAGTTTATCCGCGATCCGTCTTTGCTCGGGTAGCGGTGCAAGCAAAATAGGGATGTTTTTAAGCTTTGCTTGAGACAGATTGCGCATGGACTCACTTGTCCCTGTCGCATTGGCTTCTATGTAAGTCCGAGCAATAGGTGAACGTAACGCCAGCACTAAATAACGGGGATCAACAAGTTCAGCTTTATAAAGCACGCGCAAAATTTTATCGGGGAGCATCAAGTAGTCGTAGTCTTTGTCGACTAGGACTGGAGCTCCTACCAGCGTAGTGGTATTCGCTCGAGAAATGAGCAGATCGCCTGATTTAACTGTTTCATGAGGGCGTGGCCTGTCAATAGGGGCAAGTGCTTTATTTTCTTCTGGCTGAAACCGTCCCCAAGTAACGGCACTAATTTTTAACACGCCAAACTCATTCGGCCCTGCAGGCGTGCCAGCCGCCTGAATACTCCTACCCGTTTCGAAACCGTCAATAACCTGGCCCAGTGTGGCTTCAATCCAGCCATTCGGAAGCGTGTTCACTCCTCGCCCTCATCCAGCTCCTCGCCTAACTCCAACAAAATTCCCTTCAGATCTTCCAATGCCTGTTCCAGTTCGCCAACAGCTTCACGAGCTAGTAGTGCTGGATCTGAGGGCAGTTCATGCTGTCTTTCTCCGTCATCCTTTAACCAAGAAATGTCCAGGTTGTCGCCTCGGTTCGCAATGAAATCTCTCGTGAAAACACGCCAGCGTCCTAGTTCGCCCTGATCTTTGCGGCTAGATAAGCTTGTGGTATCTCCATAAGGATCATCTCCAAATTCAGCTTCAAATTCGGCAAAGAGTTTTTTAGTAAGCTGAGTGCGCTTTCCAAATTGAGGCATGTTCGTGCGCATGTCATATACCCAAACTTGGGTTGTGTTATCTTTATTTTTTTTGCCTCTAGTTAAAAATAAAACATTTGTTTTTACTGTTTGCGCATAAAAAATCCCTGTGGGAAGTCGGAGAATTGTATGCAGGTTGCACTTATCCATGAGTTCTCGACGGACTTCTGCAGCTATACTTCTATCACATAGTACATTGTCAGGGAGTACAATTGCGGCCCGGCCACCTGGCGCGAGGGTATTGATAATATGCTGTACGAAACAGAGTTGTTTGTTACTTGATGCGAATGGTAGATCAGTCCGTGCGGGTAATCCACCGCCCTTTTTGGTTCCGAAAGGGGGGTTGCTCAGAACCAAAGTAGCACCTGTTTTGGCTAAAGTTTCGCCTTCAGTGCCAAGTGTGTCGCCGTAGTGTATTCCGCCTTTTGTAGGCCCCATATCTCCCGCACTGTTAATGCCGTGGAGTGTGAGGTTCATAAGTGCTAATCGATGAGTGTCTTGGACGTGTTCCATCCCAAAAAAAGTTTCGCAACTTAACTTGCGTTTCTGGGACTTGCTGAGTGCATCGAACTTGTTGTGTTCTTTAAGATAATGATGGGCAGCGATCAAGAATCCGCCCGTGCCAGCTGCTGGGTCCTGGATTCGATCGTCTAAATTAGGCCTCATTACTGCAACCATACTGTCTATCAGAACGCGCGGCGTAAAGTATTGTCCAGCTCCGCTTTTCTTTTCGTTAGCGTTTTTTTCTAAAAGGCCTTCATATATGTCGCCTAAACCTTCTTGTCGAGCGCTATACCAATCTAGCTTGTCTATTTCAGTTACTAAAGAAGATAGCGTTGCAGGTTTTTTAATGAAGCTGCTTGCGTTTGCAAATATTTCTTTTACGATTGGCGAGCTATGGCTCCCCAGACGAATTAAGGTGACCTTGTAGAATTCCAGGCGTTGATCAGGGCTTTGCGCAACTAAGTCGGTCCACTCGCATCCAGCAGGTATTTGGTCCGTTTGACCGGTCTCATCTACCATCTTTAAGAATAAGAGATAAGTGAGCTCCGTGAGATATTGATGGTACGTCACACCATCGTCCTTCAAGACGTTGCACAGGTTCCAGAGCTTGCCGACAATATCTTTAGTAGTCATTTGGACGAGACTGAGAGTTGAGCAGCCGGTAGGTGGATCGACTGGCTGCCTGTGCGGGTTTTGTTCACCAAAGGCATCGGATCGGTTTCCAAATTTGTAGCGGCATGTATCTAGGATTTTCCGGCGGCTGTGTAGCTCCACCGTAGCGTTTTGGACCAAAAACTGGTTTCGTTTAGGGTCTCGGTGTCTTTTGGCGTGCTGCGTTCTTTGGGACGAACGATCTTTGAGAAGCATAGCGCCAAGGTTGGCTATTTTCTCAGTTCTATGGAGAAATTGAAACCTTAGGAGTCTGCAGACCTGCTGACCTCTGGGTTCCTCGATGGTGAGGCTGCGCATACCCATGGCTAGCCAAACCATAGCTTTCCAAGCCTGCGACCGACCAGTCTTAAGGTGAGGATGTAGTAGTAGCGCGTAGCAGTGGAGTGGTGCTTTGAGCTTTGGTTCAGAAACCACATGAGATGCTTTTTTCGCCAGCTCCATGGGTTGCTCAGCCCCCAACGGCTTTCGATGGCTGCTTGAATCGTCTTAGCCTGGCGTATGTGACGTTCACGTGTGGCATGGGCCCCTGTCACTATCCCTGTTAGGAAAGCCTCCATATCGAATGGCCTATTCATGATTGACCACCAATGTAAGCCGAGACCACGTCGAGGCGGCCGTGCCCGAGCTCATAGCTGATTTGTTTTCGGGCACCATGATCAAAATTACGATCGACGTGGTCGTGACTCACGGCATTGATAGGAGCAGGATGCAGGGTGATCTGCTCATAGCGCTCACACGCGTATGCCGCTCGTAGCTCATGGAAGCCTTTGAGCTTGTGGGCATGCAGGATGTCTCTCGCTGGGCGGATGATTTTTTGCAGAAGATTCAGGTAGCTTTCGTGTGTCGCAATTAGGTTGTGGCTACCCACAGGTGACACTTGCTGTGCAAACCCAAGCGCCTCGCGAACATGGTCGCTCACCGCGATCCAACGGGGCGCCGAAGCCCCGGCGCGGCCGCCTTTGGTGCCTTCCTGAATGTTGATCCTGTCTAGGTTGTTGGCCTCACGGCTTAGCCGTGGCAGGTCTGCCAGGATGGCTTCACGCAAGCGCATGCCGGTAGCGCGGGCCAACAGAACGATCGCAGCGGCTCGTAGCTGATGATGGCGGCAAAGTGCATCGACGATCTGCTTCACCTGTTCGCGGTCTTGGCCCTGCGGCACTGACTGGCGAATCCCAGTGCGCTGCATTCCCAACGCTTTGCTCGGGTTTGACAGTTTTACATGCTGATCACCGCGAAGCGCCGCCATAGTTCTGTTAACGCTGGATAGCCGGTTTTGCGCGGTACTGACGGCGAGGTCACCGTGCTCAACAAGGTCCCGCAGGTACGCCGCATAGTCGGCCAATACCTTCCGATCGATTTGTCGCGCATCATTGATCCCTGGCCCCTGTTCGGAACGGCACCATTTCACGAATGCCCGCCACCTATCACTGTGCGCTTTGACTGTGCCGTAGTGTCCTCCGCCGAACATGTCTTCCAGCGCCTGCGGCCCTGCGTAGCTCAATTGTCTGCCGTAACCGAAGTTGCGGCCATCGCGTCTACCTACCAATGCCATGTCAGTCACCTCATCATCCGCTCTCCGATCCTCGCCCCACGTCATCCCGCCAAGAATGCTGAGTGTTATCAGGGATCAAGGCCCCTGCGACCTGTGGGGAATGTCCACTACGCGGGACTGGCGGCTCCTTACGTCCGGGAGCAAGGGCATCTCATGATCTGGCCTCCTGAGCACCGTTGCCGGTGGGCGGGTGGAGGCAGCATTGGCTGACGAAACCAGTACCTAAAGATCCTGAGCCAAGTGCAAGCAGCAATGCGATGACCGGGGCATGCCTGATTGTCAGTCAGGTGCAGTCCATTCCTTGGTCTGCGGCGCCATCATCTACAGCGCTGTTGCTGGTGACATCGGCGTTTGTCACGCCGATTGTCACGCCGATTGTCACGAGGGGGAATGCCGCAAAGCCTTGTGCGATCAGGGCTGCAGCAGTGGTAGAAGTGCCCGTCTCTTTCCAGAAGAAAGAGACGGGCACAGGTTGGCGCAATATTTCGGCCAAGCGGATAGGTTGCTGCAGGGCAGCGAGGTGCGGAGCATCTGGCGCACGAGCGCTATATGTGTAAGAGCATTCATCACATGGGTAGTGACCGGGCGAGCTGCCGAATGCGAATCGCCCTTGGGAAGAACCACCGCGAGAGCGGCGTGGCTTTGAAGGTTCGGGCCACCTGGGGTGCTGTCATCGACAGCGCTTGCACGGCCAGTTCTACGCCTGTGGATAAACTCGGTCAAGTGCCGAAATTTAGCGCTCTTTGGGGCGTGAAAAGCGGTTATCTACCGATGGAATTCCGTGGTAAATCCCGGACAACGTCGTGGCTTTTAGCTCTTCAAAGTAAGGTCCATCCAAACAGGGCGGCTTTGCAGCCCTGTTTGGATGGACCCGTATTAAAAAGCGGATAAGCGAGGCTGCCTGCCCCGAATCTTGAGCGCTCAAATGTTGCTGCTGCGGTTCTTGCGCTGTACAGCGCTAGCGTATCGGCACCACGTTCTTGTCTCTGACTTGGCCGTATGCTGAGGCAAGCAGGCTGCCGGTGGCGGCCTTCTGGATGTACTCACTCCACCAAGCCATCATCGGACGCCGGCGCTCGATGTAGTCGGCCCGGTTGTAAGCGCTGCGCACCTCATCCTTGTCGACATGCGCCAGTGCGACCTCAATGAGTTCCGGGTCCCAGCCATGCTCGTTCAAGATGGTGCTGGCCATCGAGCGCATGCCGTGGCTAACCAATCGATCCTGAAAACCCATGCGTTTCAACGCCATGTTGGCGGTCTGGCTATTGGCGTGGGTGCGTGGATTTCTATCGGCCGGGAAGACGTATTCGCGATGGCCGCTGTGAGTCTTCAGTGACTCCAATAGTGCGACAGCATGATCACTCAACGGGATGCTGTGTGGACGGCGCTTCTTCATACGCTCCGGTGGGATAGTCCAGACACGCCTTTCGAAGTCAATGTCTGCCCAGCGAGTAGTCGCCGCCTCGGCGGGGCGGGTCATCGTGTGCAACTGCCATTCGATCAGGCAGCGGGTGGTGCGTTTGATGCTGGCGTTCGCGATCTCCAGCATGAGCTCCGGGAGCTCTTCGGGTGGAAGCGCAGCCATGTTCTCTTTTTTGGGCTTCTTGAAGACTGCCCTGATGCCGCTGAGCGGGTTGGCGAAGATCAGGCCGGAGTTTACGCCGTAGGTCATGATCTCGTTGAGTCGTTGGCTGAGACGCTTGACCGTCTCCAGGCTGCCTTTCGCTTCGATTGGGCGAAGCAATGCGATCACCATCGGAGCGGTGATCTTCGTCAGTGGCGTCGTCTTCAAATCGGGGAACACGTGCAGCGTGAGCGATCGCCAAATGTCCTCGGCGTAGGCCGGGGTGACCGAGTCTTTCTTGAGTTCAAACCAGGCGGTGGCCACGTTCTCAAAGGTGTGTTCGGTTTCCGCGCGTTTGGCTTCATTCAACGTATTGCGTTGCACCTTCGGATCGATGCCTTGAGCGAGCAGCTCGCGGGCTTCGACTGCCTTCTTTCGTGCGTTCGCCAGTGACAGTTCGGGGTAGGTCCCGAAGCCAATGTTTATGCGCTTCTTGGTCACCGGTTCGCGGTAGTTGAAATTCCACAGCAACGAGCCGTTGCTGCGTACGCGGAGCTGCAAACCGTCACCGTCAGTGAGGACATAATCCTTGGACGCGGGTTTGACTCCTTTGAGCTGTCGATCGGAGAGGCGGAGGTTTTGGGCAGGCATGAGATTGTCCTCAAGCACTGATTCGGTATTCCAAAGATTAGCACCGGGTGAGTTGGAATACCGCCTGGAATACCCGAATGGCTGGAACTCAAAAACTCTTGAAAGACCGCAAAAGCGCTGGAGGCCGCGTTTTTACTGGCTTTCAGGCAAAAAAAAAGACGTCCGTGGACGTCTTTTTTTGATCATTTGGTGGAGCCGGGGGAATTAAAGATTTATACATAAGATATTGTTTTAAATGGATTTATTTAAAAGTTCATTATTAAGTGCCCCCATAAGTGCCCCCGTGCACGTATTTCCGATGAGCGGCTATTTAAGGAGTTGAACTGGCGTCCTGAATCTCGTTAGCGACCGGGCGAGGCCAGTCAACCACCGGGAGCATTTAATAGAGTCGGTCGTGTACAGCACAACCTCGGTTAGCTGGCCAGAGGGTTTGATGCCCAGCTCAGACCGGTTGCTGGGTAGATGTCAGGTCACGCAGTTGGGTTTTTTCAGCGGCAGCGCACCATGGGCTCATCTAAGACGATTTGAGCTGAGGTGCGGTATGAGACACTCGATGGT
>NZ_JYKS01000020.1 GCF_000935045.1 Pseudomonas sp. 10-1B | reverse complement strand
AGCGCCGAAACTCCAACGGCGAACACCTGCCAGCCTCAACACGGATCTCCCCTTATAACCCGACACACCGCGACACATTGTCGGCTTGACTTTGCCTACGGGCACATACTTGCTGTAAAGTTGACGCACAAGTCAGCTTTTACCAGGCTAGTACCAGAACCAAAAAAGGGCAGACCCCCAACTGCCCAGAGGATCAAGCATGTCCAACCGTGATATTTCCCGGCGCGCCTTCCTGCAAGGCGGCCTGATCGCTGGTGTCGGCGTGACCATGGCGCCGCTCGGCAGCCAGGCCTTCGCCGCACTGATGGAGGAACGCGTCACCGCCTCGCCACAGAAGTGGATGAACCATGACGGCAAGGCGCGTTTTCGCAACGACGCCCTTTCCAAGGTCTGTGGCGAAAAGGTGTTCGCCCGCGACATCCGCGCCAAGGACATGCCCGGCTGGCCCGCGCAGCAGGGCCATGCGTTGCTGCTCAAGACCACCAAGGCCGACCGCCTGTATGCCGGGTATGACCTCAGCCTGCTGGGCGCCGACCTGCAGCCGGACCGCATCGTCACTGCCGCCGACCTGGAACGGGATGGCATCGTCTGGCCCGAGGCGCACTCGCCCGACCCGTTGCTGCCGCCCGGCAAGGTGCCGATGTTCATCGGCCACCCGGTGGCGATCCTGATCTGGCACGACTTCGAACGCTTCCGCCAGGCCAAGCGCAAGTTGCAGTTCAATGACCAGGCGATTCGCTATGGCGCCCAGGCGCCGCTGTACCAGCGTGACCCTTATGGCAGCTTCCGCTTCGTGCGCGTGGGCGGCGCCACGCCGTTCGATGACGATGAATTCTCCAGCCTGAAGAATTCCATGCTGTTCCCCTCCATCCTCAACCGCAAGCCGGTGTGGTCGAAGGAACCCAACCAGCATGGCGACCTGACCGAGCAGGGCCTGTTCTATGCCAAGCGCATGGCCGAGCAATTGGACAACCCGCCCGAGGACTGGCTGGTGTTCGACGAGCGCTACAAGACGCCGTCCATCGAGCCCGCCGCACTGGAACCGGACAACGGCAATGGCTGGTACGACCCGGCCACTGGCACGCTGCATTTCGTGGTCGCGACCCAGTGCCCGTTCGAAGTGGCCCAGGAATGCGTGCACATGATCAAGCCGTCGCGCTTCGCTCTGAACACGCTGAACATGCACCCCGGCTACACGGTGGGCTACGGCTCGAAAGACAACAACATCTTCGTCTTCTACGCCGCCGTGGCCGCGCTGTATGGCGCCGGTGTGCCGATCCGCCTGGCCAATGACCGCTATGAGCAGTTCCAGAGCGGCATCAAGCGCCATGCCTTCGATATCCGCTACCAGCTGGCGGTGGACAAGAAGGACAACAGCTTCAAGATCTTCCGCGCCGACATGAGTTGCGACGGCGGCGGGCGCATCAACTACAGCCCATCGGTGGCCGCGGTGGGCGCCACCGCGGCGCAGTCGATCTACTACATGCCGCAGAACGACCTGTCGGTCACCGCCTACCATTCCCGTGGCGTCGAGGCCGGCTCCATGCGCGGCTACGGCACCCTGCAGAGCATGGCCGCCACCGAAATGATGGTGGATGAGATCGCCGGGCGCCTGGGTGTCGATGCCATCGACCTGCGCCGCGCCAACGCGCTGAAATCGGGCATGAAGAACACCCAGGGCGCGGTCCCGGCGGGTGCCCTGCGCCTGTACGAGATTCTCGACAAGGCCGCCGTGCACGACTGGTGGCGCAACCGCGATGCGCGCAAGCAGCAGATGGACGCCCAGGACCCGGACCACTGGTACGGCGTGGGCTTCGCCATCTGCCAGAAGGACTTTGGCACCGGCTCCGAAGCACCCATGGCCAGCATCGAATTCAGCCGCGACGGCCGCATCAGCCTGCGCCATATCGGCACCGAGCTGGGCACCGGCATGTCCACCTCCCAGGCCCTGGTGGTCAGCGACTTTCTCGGCCGCTCGGCCGACGAGGTGAAGACCGCGGTCACCGAATGGCCGGAGCTGCAACTGACCACCAGCGGCAACCCGTACCTGATCAGCCAGCCCGAGCAGGACGCCGCGCTGCGCAACCCGCGCTGGGTCGGCAAGCTGGCTTCGCCGTCGTCGGCGACCAACTCGGCCTTCTACTTCAGCCATGCCACCCGTGAAGCGGCGCGCGTGCTGTTCAACCACGGTTTGTGGCCGGCGGCCATGGCCATCTGGAGCCAGGGCCCGCATGGCGGCCAGGCCAACCCGCTGGTGGTGCGCCGTGAGAACGCGGTATGGGTCAACGGTGAGCTGACCGGCAACGGCTTGTCACCGATCCCGTTCGTCCAGCTGGCCCAGAAGGCCCACGACATGGGCCTGGTCACCGGCGTTAGCGTGCATGGCTTCAACCGCTGGAGCTGGGCCGAGGCCGACTTCGTCATCGACGGCGTGCGCGAGCGCTTCCCGCTCGATGCCGTGGCGGTGAAATATGGCGATGGTGCGGTGAACGCCAAGAAGGCGCAGATGAGCAGCCATGGCTACCACTTGCTCGACCGGCAGAACGCCGCCTATCCCGACACCCAGCTGAACAACGCCATGGTCACCTACTACAGCCCGGTGGCGACCATCGTCGAAGTCAAGGTGAACAAGGGCACTCACGAAGTGCAGGTGCTCAACCACCACAGCTGGGTCGAGTGCGGCCGGGTACTGGTGCCGGAACTGGTCAAGGGCCAGCTCGAAGGCGGTATCGCCATGGGTATCGGCCACGCACTGACCGAAGAAATGCCGTTGTACGAGGGTGGGCCCGGGGAGGGCGACTGGAACTTCAACCGCTACCGCCTGCCGCATGCGCGTGACGTGGCGGTGTGGAAGCAGACCAGCGAAATCCTCCCGCCGCTGTCACCGACCGACCCGTCCAAGGGCATTGCCGAGGTGGTGATGATCCCGGTCGTCGGTGCCATCGGCAATGCCGTCGCGCATGCCATCGGCAAGCGCGTGCGCGATCTCCCCATCACCCCAGCCCGTATCAAGGAGGCCCTCAATGGCTAACCGTCCACTGCAACTGACCCTCAACGGTCAACCGGTCGGCCCGGTCGAGGTCCCCGAAGACCTGGCGATGATCGACTACCTGCACGAGCACCAGAACCTCACTGGCTCGCGCCTAGGCTGTGGCCAGGGCATCTGCCACGCCTGCGTGGTGATCGTCGACAACCCGGATGGCACCAGCGAAGAAGTGCGCACCTGCATCACCGGCGCACACTACTTCGAGGGCAAGAAGGTCCGCACCATCGAAGGCCATGCCAAGCAGGACGAAGCCGGCAACCTCACGCTGAACCCGATCCAGCAGAAGTTCGTCGACCTCTTCGCCTTCCAGTGCAGCTACTGCGCGCCGGGCTTCGTCAACGCCGCCACCGTGTTGGTGGAAACCGCCCAGCGCCAGCCGCTGAAGCAGAGCGAGCTGGAAGACCGTATCGAGGCCAGCCTGGGCCACCACATCTGCCGCTGCACCGGGTACGTGCGTTACTACGACGCCACCCGCACGGTGCTAAACGACCTCGGCCTGGTCAAGGAGGGTTGAGCATGGGCTTCGTTCGTAGCGCCCTCGCGCTGGCCTTGGCTGTTGGTATCAGTTCGGTTGCCCTGGCGGCCGACGAAGCACAGGTCAAGCGCGGCGAATACCTGGCCCGCGCGGCCGACTGCATGGCCTGCCACACCGCCGAAGGCGGCGCGCCGTATGCCGGCGGCCTGCCGATTCATTCGCCGTTCGGCACCATTTATGGCAGCAATATCACCCCGGACAAGCAGTACGGCATTGGCAACTACAGTGCCGACGAGTTCTTTGCTGCCGTCACCCAGGGCAAGCGCAAGGATGGCGCCAACCTTTACCCGGCAATGCCGTATACCTCGTACCACCTGATCAAGCGCGAAGATTCGGACGCGATCCTCGCCTACCTGATGACTGTGCCACCGATCAACCGCCCGGCCCCGCAGACCGCGTTGCGCTTCCCGTTCAACGTGCGCCTGGGGCTGAGCGGCTGGAACATGCTCTATGGCAAGAGCGTGCAACTGCAGCCGACCGAAGGTAAAAGCCCTGCCTGGCAGCGTGGGCAGTACATGGTCGAGGTCATGGGCCACTGTGGCGAGTGCCATACCCCGCGTAACCCCATAGGCGCGCTGCAGCAGGACAAACGTCTGACCGGTGGCCTGCTGGGCGGCTACCTGGCCCCGAGCCTATTGGCCCAGGACCTGGCCGAGCGCGGCTGGACCCAGCCGGACCTGACCACCTTCCTCAAGCACGGCATCAGCGCTCAGGGCAGCATGTTCAACGAGATGTTCCCGGTGGTGCACCATAGCACCCAGCACCTGGAAGACGCTGACCTGGCGGCCATGGCCACCTACCTGCTGGGCGACCAGCCGCCGCCAGCCAAGGTCATCGAGGCCGTTGCGCTGGAGCAGATGAGCGACAGCGCCAAACGCGGCCGCCAGCAGTACCTCAACGTCTGCGCCGGCTGCCATGGGGTCGACGGCGAGGGCAAGCCGCACATCGCCGTGGCCATGCGCGGCAATACGGTGCTGCGCCAGGATGATTCGCGCAACCTGGTCAAGGTCATCCTCGAAGGTATCCGTGAACAGCAGTTCACCGGTTTCGAGCGCATGCAGCCGATGCCGGGCTTTGCCGATAAGCTCGATGACCAGCAGGTGACGGATATGGTCAACTACCTGCGTCAGGCCTGGGGTGGATTGCCAGGTGACCTTAACCTGCAGCAGCTCGCCGAGCTGAAGGCGGAGTAAAGCGTGCAGCATCTTGATCTTCAGGTAATCCGCCAGGCGTTGCAGTGGTCATGCAGCGGCCAGCGGGTGTGGTTGTGCACGGTGCTCGCTACCTACGGCTCGGCGCCCCGTGCGCCGGGCTCGTTGCTGGCGGTCAATGCCAGTGGGCAGTGGCTGGGTTCGCTGTCGGGTGGCTGCGTCGAAGATGACTTCCTCGAACGTGTGGGGCAGGGCGAGTTTCCTGAGCTGGTTGCCATCGTGCGTTATGGCGATGGCAGCGACCCACGTTCGAGCATTCGCCTGCCGTGTGGCGGCGTGCTCGAAGTGCTGGTGGAGAACCTGCCGGCCGAGTGCGAGGTGCAGACGCACCTGCGTGAGCTGGAACGTGCGCTGCTGGGCCAGCGCCGGGTGCTGCGTGAGGTGAGCCTACCGGCAGGTGAGCGCCACCTTGTCGACGACTATAGCCAGGGGCCGCGTGTCGAGCGTGAAAACGGCCGCGTGCGTCTTCGCGTAGGCGCCGCCCAGCGTCTACTGTTGGCCGGCTACTCCAGCGTCGCGCATTTCTGCGCCGAGTTCGGCAGGGGCATGGGTTTCGAGGTCGTCCTGTGCGAACCGCGTGACGAAGTGCTCGACGGGGTGCGGCTGGACGGTATCGAAGTGCGCCGTGAACTGCCGTCGGAGTTCATCATCAACGGTGGTTGCCATGCCGATACAGCGGTGGTGGCGCTGACCCATGACCCGAAGATCGATGACCTGGCGATGCTCGAAGCAGTGCGCACCGAGGCGTTCTATATCGGTGTGATGGGCTCTCGGGCAACCTCCGACAAGCGCCGTGAGCGCCTGCAACGGGTGGGTGGGCTGGGTGATGTCGAACTGGGCCGCATCCATGCCCCGATCGGCCTCAACCTGGGCAGCAAGACACCCGCCGAGATTGCCCTGGCGGTGTTGGCTGATGTGCTGCGCGTGCGTAACGGCATCGAGCGGGTGGCGCTGTGAGCGTGGTCGCGTTGGTATTGGCGGCGGGCAGCGGCTCGCGCTTCGGCTCCGACAAGCGCCGGGCGACCCTCGCCGATGGGCGTAGCTTGCTGGCGCACAGCGTGGAGCGTGCACAGGCGGTGTTCGAAGAGGTGCGTGTGGTATTGCGCGAGGGGGAGCGCAAGGAGGATTTCGGATTGCCTGGCGATTGCCGGGTAATATTCAGCCCTGAAGCGGCTTCGGGCATGGGCCATAGCCTGGCTGCCGGAGCTCGGTCCTTGCTCGACAGCCAAGCGCCGGCGGTGGCGATTCTGCTGGGTGACATGCCCTGGATCGAGCCGGCAACCCTGCGCCGGCTGGCCGAAGCGGCCAGTGCGGCCAGCATTGTGCTGCCACGCCATGCAGGGCAGCAGGGGCACCCGGTGATTTTCGGTCGGGATTTCTGGCCGGCGTTGTGGCAGTTGAGTGGGGATGAAGGGGCGCGGGCGGTGGTGCGGGCACATTGGGATTGTTGTGTGGTGGTTGAAGTGGATGATGCTGGGGTTCTGCTGGATATAGATACGCCGCATGGGTTGATTTAGGCCCTGGTGTTCGCCACGACATTTTCAGCGCCTGGGAGATCGAGCGCCGCCCGCGCGGCGCTTCGCGGGCAAGCCCGCTCCTACGTTTGTTTCCGGCCAATTATGCCTGGGGGATTTGCGCGCGAACGCCTTGGCGCCTGTCTCGATATCGCGTCGTACCAACAAGGCGGTCGCGCGCGTCCATCACAGGGGTGACTGGCCCGAAACAAACGTAGGAGCGGGCTTGCCCGCGAAGCGCCGCGCGGGCGGCGCTCGATCTCCCAGGCGCTGAAAATGTCATGACAAACCCCCAGCCCAACCCGCCCCCAAAAAGGTCCATAATCCCCCCTTAATCCGCCCAAGGTGCAATACCAGCCACACCACTCCGGGAGCCCCCACCATGCACGTTCTGCTCTGTGAGGACGACGACCTGATCGCCGCCGGTATCTGCGCCGGCCTTACCGCCCAGGGCCTGACCGTGGACCGGGTGGGCAACGCGGCCGATGCGCGGGCGATGCTCCAGGCCGCGCAGTTCGACGTGATGATCCTCGACCTCGGCCTGCCCGACGAAGACGGCCTCAAGCTGTTGCGCCGCCTGCGCCAGCAAGGCGAGACGCTGCCGGTGCTGGTGCTCACCGCCCGTGATGCGGTCACCGACCGGGTCGACGGCCTGCAGGCCGGCGCCGACGACTACCTGCTCAAGCCCTTCGACCTGCGCGAGCTGGCGGCGCGCCTGCACACCCTGCTGCGGCGGGTGGCCGGGCGGGCGGTGAATGTGATCGAGCACGGCCCGCTGTGTTATGACCCGAGCAGCTGCGAGGCGACCCTGGCTGGGCGGCCGGTCGACTTGTCCCGCCGTGAGCAGGCATTGCTCCAGGCGCTGCTGCAGAACCCCGGGCGGGTGCTGTCCAGCGAGCAATTGAAAGACTGCGTGTACGGCTTCAGTGACGAAGTCGAGAGCAACGCCCTGAACGTGCATATCCACCACCTGCGGCGCAAGCTTGGCAACGGCATCGTCGAGACCGTGCGCGGCCTGGGTTACCGCCTGGGGCCAGCGCAAGCACCGGAAGAGGCCGCATCATGAGCCTGCGAGTACGCCTGAGCCTGATCCTGGGCAGCGCCTTCGTGATCATATGGGTACTGGCCGCGGCATGGATGCTACGCGACCTGCGCCAGCAGATGATGTTTTCCCTCGACCAGCGCCTGGTGGCCTCGGCGCGCATGGTCGCCGGGCTGGTCGACCAGTTGCCGCAGCCGCTGGCCGCCAAGGGCGAGGACGCGCATTTTGCCGCCGACCAACTCAGTGTGCCGGACGGCATGGCCTGCCAGGTAAGTTCGCTGCGTGGCGAAATCCTGGCCAGCAACCACAAGCACGACGGTGCCATGGACGACGAGCGCAGTGGCTTCCGTGACCAGACCATCGACGGCGCGCTGTGGCGCACCTTCACCTACAACCATGGCGATGTGCGCATCACCACCGCCGATCGGCACATGGAACGCGAGGCGCTGAACCAGTCGATCCTGCTGGCGGCCTCGGCTCCCGTATTGATGGCCTTGCTCGGCAGCCTGGGGCTGTTGTGGATCGGCCTGGGCAAGGGCCTGGAACCGCTCAACCGCATATGCGATGCCTTGCGCCGAAGGCGCGCGGACAGTGTCGAACCGCTGCAAGTGGCGGGCATGCCCAGCGAGTTGCAGCCGTTGCTGGAGACCCAGAACCAGCTGTTCCTGCGTATCGCCCAGACCATCGAGCGCGAGCGGCGCCTGACCGACGATGCCGCGCATGAACTGCGCAGCCCGCTGACCGCGATCAAGACCCACCTGCAGGTGGCGCGCATGACCGATGGCGCGGTGCGCGAGCAGGCGCTGGAGCATGCCGAACAGGGCGCGGACCGCATGCACCGCACGCTGGAGCAGTTGCTGATGCTGGCGCGGGTGGAAGGCAGCCTGTCGTTCGAGGATGGCGTGCAGTGCAGCGCCGAGCAGGTGGCCCGGCAGGCGGTGCAGGATGCAGGTGGCGGTGACAACCGGCGTATCGTGTTGCGCTTGCCTGAAGAGGCCACGCAAATCTACCTGGGCATGCCCGCGCCGCTGGCGGTGGCGGCGTTGCGCAACCTGCTGGATAACGCCCTGCGCCATGGCGGCGAAGAGGCAGTGGAGCTGGAGGTGCAGATGGCTGACGGGCAGGTAGGCTTCATGGTGCGTGACCATGGGCCGGGGATTGCCGAGGCGGATCTGGAACACCTGACCGAGCGTTTCTGGCGCAACGGGCAGAGCGGTGGTTGCGGGCTGGGGTTGGCGATTGTGCAGGCGATCGTGCAGCGGTGTGCCGGTAGCCTCAGGTTCGACAGTAGTAGCGATGGCTTGCGGGTGTGGTTGCAAGTGCCGGCGCGTTCGATCAGTTGATCTTCACTGCCTGTGCCGGCCCTTTCGCGGGCTTGCCCGCTCCCACAGGGATCGCATGCACCTCAGGCCCTGTGCAGTACCTGTGGGAGCGGGCAAGCCCGCGAAAGGGCCGGCACAGGCGGAGTAAAATACAGTAACAACCGCTAAATCCTCCCCGCACTCAAGCGTTTTTCAAGCGACGAACACCCGCACTTTCGCTTGCTTGCGAGGATTCACCCATGTCGATTGCTTCCAGCCTTGCCCAGGCCTTGCCGGCCAGCGCGCCGCAACCTTTGTACGAGTTCACCGAGTCGCCTCTGCTGCAGCGCCAGCAGCAACAGGAGTCCAACGCCCGCAGCTACCCACGGCGCATTCCGCTGGCGCTCAAGCGCGCCCGTGGCATCCATGTGGAAGATGTCGAAGGCCGCCAGTTCATCGACTGCCTGGCCGGCGCCGGCACCCTGGCCCTGGGGCACAACCACCCAGTAGTGGTCGAGGCGATTCAGCGCGTGCTGGCTGACGAGCTGCCACTGCACACCCTGGACCTGACCACGCCGGTCAAGGACCGCTTCGTCCAGGACCTGTTCGGCATCCTGCCCGAGGCGCTGCGCCGTGAGGCCAAGGTGCAGTTCTGTGGCCCGACCGGCACTGATGCAGTCGAGGCTGCGCTGAAGCTGGTGCGCAGCGCCACTGGCCGCAGCACCGTGCTGGCGTTCCAGGGCGCCTACCATGGCATGAGCCAGGGCGCGCTGAGCCTGATGGGCAGCCATGGGCCGAAACAGCCACTGGGGGCCTTGCTCGGCAACGGCGTGCAGTTCATGCCATACCCGTACGACTATCGCTGCCCGTTCGGCCTGGGTGGCGAAGCCGGGGTCAAGGCCAACCTGCATTACCTGGAAAACCTGCTGCTCGACCCGGAGGGCGGCGTGCCGCTGCCGGCGGCGGTGATCCTGGAGGTGGTGCAGGGCGAGGGCGGAGTGATCCCGGCCGATATCGAGTGGCTCAAGGGTGTGCGCCGTATCACCGAGCAGGCAGGCGTGGCCTTGATCGTCGACGAGATCCAGAGCGGCTTTGCCCGTACCGGGCGGATGTTCGCCTTCGAGCATGCTGGCATCGTGCCGGACGTGGTCACCCTGTCCAAAGCCATTGGGGGCAGCCTGCCGTTGGCGGTGGTGGTGTATCGCGACTGGCTGGACACCTGGAAACCGGGCGCACACGCCGGCACTTTCCGGGGTAACCAGATGGCCATGGCGGCGGGTTCGGCGGTGATCAATTACTTGGTCGAGCATCGCCTGGCCGAGCATGCCGAGGCAATGGGGCAGCGGTTGCGTGGGCATTTGCAGCGCCTGCAGCGGGACTATCCGCAGTTGGGTGATATCCGAGGCCGTGGCTTGATGCTGGGTGTGGAACTGGTCGACCCGCAAGGCCAGCCCGATGCGCTGGGCCACCCACCGGCTAACCGCGACCTGGCGCCGAAGGTGCAGCGCGAGTGCCTCAAGCGCGGCCTGATCCTGGAGTTGGGTGGGCGGCATGGGGCGGTGGTGCGCTTTCTGCCGCCGTTGGTCATCAGTGACGAACAGATCGACGAGGTGGCGCAGCGCTTTGCCGAGGCGTTGATAGCGGCGGTCTGAACCATTGCCGGGGCCGCTTTGCGGCCCATCGCCGGCAAGCCAGCTCCCACAAAGATCGCATCAGGGCTGACAGGTGTTTGCCACAGCATCTTCAGCGCCTGTGAGATCGAGCGCCGCCCGCGCGGCGCATCGCGAGCTGGCGCTCGCTCCTACGTTTGTTTCAGGCCAGTTACGCCTGTGGCAGGCGCGCACGACCGCCTTGTTCGTACGACGCGATATTGCGCCATGCGCCAAGGCGTTCGCGCGCAAATCCCACAGGAATAATTGGCCTGAAACAAACGTAGGAGCGAGCGCCAGCTCGCGATGCGCCGCGCGGGCGGCGCTCGATCTCACACGCGCTGCATATCTCATGGCAAACACCTGTCAGCCCTGATGCAGCCCCTGTGGCTTGTCGTGGCGACGAACCGCGGCGATGGGGCGCACAGCGCCCCCGGCTATCTCAAGTCAATCAAAGGTCCGCCCGGCCCGCCAATAGCCCATCAGGGTCAGGCACTCTCGTTGCAACCCGCGCTCCTTGATCAGATGCCGGCGAATATCCATTACTGTCGCCGATTCCCCCGCGACCCAGGCATGGAACGCACTCTTGGCACTACTGGCCTGCTCCCACAGTATCCGTGTGTCGATATCCACCTCTTCCAGCTTTACCCGCGACGCGGCCTGCCCTTGAGGCAGGCTGGCCAGTTCGCGCACCGCATGCTGCATGGCCTGGCCATGCGCGCAGCCCAGTAGCTCGCGCGGCAGCCAATGCAGTTCGGTGGCATGGCCATGGCGCAGGTCCAGGCAATCGGCCTCCAGCGGCACCTCGATGAACGCCTGCACCGCAAGCTCGGGCTGGGTCTCTGCCAGCCGCTCAAGGATGCCGGCAATCGCCGGAAGTGCCGTTTCGTCACCCACCAGCAGTACGTTGCGCACCCCCTGGGGTGGCTTCCATTCATAACCGCCGGGGTCGCCGGCATAGGCCAGGTTGGGCGCGACCATCTGCAGGCGGTCACCCACCTGGGCATGGGTGGCCCAAGCTGAAGCAGGGCCGTTGACGCCATGCAGCACGAAATCTACATCGACTTCCAGTGCTTCCCGACGCAGCGCGCGGATGGTGTAGGTACGCATGGGTGGGCGCTGTGCTGGCGGCAAGGCGCTGTGCGCCGTTTTCCAGTGGGCATCGGCGGGAAGTA
The DNA here is from genome assembly GCF_000935045.1 of Pseudomonas sp. 10-1B. GTDB lineage: Bacteria > Pseudomonadota > Gammaproteobacteria > Pseudomonadales > Pseudomonadaceae > Aquipseudomonas. Next base: position 9,636 of record NZ_JYKS01000020.1, on the reverse strand, counting down.
CAGGCAGCGAACCATCTGGGGCGGGAAAGAACAGCTTGACCCGTTGGTCGGGGGCCAGGGTGGCCATCTGGGCCACATCCGGGCCGGTGAACACCAGGCGTGCAAGTGATGGGGAAAGGGTGATGCGTTGCTTGAGCTGCAGGTCGAACAGGCGGTAGGCGCTGGCAGCCGGGTTGTGGCTGCCGACCAGGCGGCGCAGGCCTTGCTGGAGCGCCTGGGTGATGCGGGCGGGGCTGGACATGCGAAGGTCCTCTTGCAGGGCGGCTTTCTCGGTAAACGAGCCGCCGCGACGGCAAATTAACGCCGCGCTGTCGGCTTGTCAGCCACACCCGACATTGGCCCAGAAATTCACCGACAACGATGAGTGAGGTAATCGAAGGGGTGGCCGTGGAATGCGGTGTGTCTGCAACTGCCGTCAGGGGCGCGGTGGCATTAATTTTTTTCAGGTTGTATCCGTTTCGTAGGGATAGCCGGGCCCCGCCCGATACCTCACTCGTACGGAAGCAATCTGATGAATGCCGAAAAGTCCCTGCTACTGGCCCGCCGTTTCATTGAACTGCCGCAGGAGAAACGCGGCGTGTTCCTCGAGACCCTGGCCAGGGAGGGCATCGACTTTTCCCAGTTCCCCATTCCGGCCGGGGTCCAGGCGCCGGACCGCCAAGGGTTGTCCTATGCCCAGCAGCGCATGTGGGTACTTTGGCAGATGGACCCCCAGGGCGGCGCCTACAACCTGCCAGGCGCGGTGCGTCTGAGCGGGCAACTGGACGAGTCCGCGCTGGAGCAGGCGTTCGCCAGCCTGCTGGCGCGTCACCAGAGCCTGACCACAGTATTCGAGGTCCAGCCTGACGACAGTCTGCTCCAGGTCCATCGCCCGGTCGGCGAGGCCTTGATCGAGCGTGTCGACCTGCGTCAGTGGGATGAGGCCGAGTGCGAAGCGCAGGTGCGTGCCGAAGCCGAGGCCGAGTCATTGCGTCCATTCGACCTGGCGCAAGGGCCGCTGCTGCGCGTGCGTCTGCTGCGCCTGGCCGAGCAGGAACATGTGCTGCTGTTGACCCTGCATCACATTGTTTCCGACGGTTGGTCGATGAACGTGCTGATCGACGAATTCAGCCGCTGCTACGACGCCTTCGCCGCTGGCCATGCGCCGCAACTGCCGGACCTGCCGATCCAGTACGTCGACTATGCCCTGTGGCAGCGCCGCTGGCTGGAAGCCGGCGAACTGGCACGGCAGCTGGCGTACTGGCAGGCGCAGTTGGGCGATGAGCAGCCCGTGCTCGAGCTGCCCTTGGATAATGCCCGTCCGGCGACCCCGAGCTTCAGCGGCGAGCGCCGCTCGTTCGCGGTCGATGCGGCCTTGGCCGAGCGGCTGCGCGGCTTCGCCCGCCAGCATAACCTCACGCCGTTCATGGTCATGCTTGGCGCGTTCGGCTTGCTCCTGCAACGCTATACCGGCCAGCCCGACCTGCGTATCGGCAGCCCGGTGGCCAACCGCAACCGCGCCGAAGTCGAAGGGCTGATCGGTTTGTTCGTCAACACCCAGGTGTTGCGTGTGCGGCCGGAAGCGCACCTCGATGTGCTGGCCTACCTGCAAGGCATCAAGCAGGTCGTACTCGGTGCCCAGGCGCACCAGGACCTGCCGTTCGAACGCCTGGTCGAGGCGCTCAAGGTCGAGCGCAGCCTGAGCCATGCGCCGCTGTTCCAGGTGATGTACAACCACCAGCCGCAGGTCGCCGACCTGGCCACCGTGACCCTGGCCTCGGGGCTGCAACTGTCGCCCCTGGCATGGCGCAGCCGCACCACCCAGTTCGACCTGAGCCTGGACACCTACGAGCAGGGTGGCACCCTGCACGCCGCCTTCACCTACGCCAGCGACCTGTTCGAGGTCGCCACCATCGAACGCATGGCGACACACTGGCAGGCCCTGCTGCAGGCCCTGGTCAGCCAGCCGCACAGCGCGCTGTGGCAACTGCCGATGCTCGATGACGCCAGCCGTCGCACAGTGCTGGAGGATTGGAACGCCACCGCCCGCGATTATCCGCTCGGTCGCGGCGTGCACCAGCTGTTCGAGGATCAGGTGCGCCACGCGCCAGACGCCCCGGCGCTGGTGTTCGGTGATACCGCGCTCAGCTATGCGCAGCTCGATGCCCGCGCCAACCGCCTGGCTCACTTCCTGCGCGCGCAAGGCGCCGGAGCCGACAGCCTGGTGGGTATCAGCGTGCTGCGCAGCGTAGAAATGGTCGTCGGGCTGATGGCGATCCTCAAGGCCGGCGCGGCCTACGTGCCGCTGGATCCGGAATACCCCGAGGAGCGCCTGGCCTACATGATCGAGGACAGCGGCATTCGCCTGCTGCTGACCCAGCAGGCGCTGCAGGGCAGCCTGCCGGTGCCCGGTGACGTGCAGTGCATCGCCCTGGACCAACTGACGCTGGACGACCAGCCAGACAGCCCGCCCCAGGTGGCGAACGACCCACGGCAGCTGGCCTATGTCATCTATACCTCCGGCTCCACCGGCCGGCCGAAAGGCGCCGGCAACAGCCATGAAGCCCTGGCCAACCGCCTGCACTGGATGCAGGAAGCCTATGGCCTGGGCGCCGGTGACACGGTGCTGCAGAAGACCCCGTTCAGCTTCGACGTCTCGGTCTGGGAGTTCTTCTGGCCGCTGATGACCGGTGCTCGTCTGGCCGTGGCCGCACCCGGTGACCACCGGGATCCGGCGCGCCTGATCGAGACCATTCGTCGCCATCAGGTCAGCACCCTGCATTTCGTGCCCTCGATGCTCCAGGCCTTCATCCACGAGCCCGGTGTCGAGACCTGCGACAGCCTGCGCCGCATCGTCTGCAGCGGCGAGGCATTGCCGGTGGACGCGCAGCTGCAGGTGTTCGGCAAGCTGCCGGCGGCGGCGCTGTACAACCTCTACGGCCCCACCGAGGCGGCCATCGACGTCACGCACTGGACCTGCATCGACGAAGGCCGCGACAGCGTGCCCATCGGCCAGCCCATCGCCAACATCCGCACCTATGTGCTCGATGCTGGCCTCGAGCCGGTGGCGCCGGGCGTTGCCGGCGAACTCTATCTGGGTGGCATTGGCCTGGCCCGTGGTTACCACCGGCGTCCGGGGTTGACCGCCGAGCGCTTCGTTGCCGACCCCTTCGTTGCCGGACAGCGTCTGTACCGTACCGGCGACCGGGTTCGCCAGCGTGTGGATGGCGTGATCGAGTACTTGGGGCGTTTCGATCATCAAGTGAAAATCCGTGGCCTGCGCATCGAACTGGGCGAGATCGAGGCGCGCCTGGCCCAGCATGCCTGGGTGCGCGAGGCCGTGGTGTTGGCGCTGGACGGCAAGCAACTGGTGGCCTACCTGGTGCTCGACGAAACGCCAGACGGCTGGCAGCAAGGGCTCAAGGACTGGTTGCTGCAGGCACTACCGGAATTCATGGTGCCCAGCCACCTGATGCCACTGGAGCACTTCCCGCTGACCCCCAACGGCAAGCTTGACCGCAAGGCCCTGCCGCAACCGGATGCCGCTCCGCGCGGCGCCTACGTGGCGCCGCAAACCGATGTGCAGCGTACCCTGGCGCAGGTCTGGAGCGAGGTGCTGGGCGTGGCCGAGGTCGGTCTGGACGACAACTTCTTCGAGCTGGGCGGCGATTCGATCATCGCCATCCAGGTGGTTGGCCGCGCTCGACGCCGGGGCCTGCAGTTCAGCCCGCGCGACCTGTTCCAGTTCCAGACCGTGCGCGGCCTGGCCGGCGCGGTCGGGCGCCAGCCATCGTTGACGGTTGAGCAGGCGCCGGCCACCGGCGAGGTGGCGCTTAGCCCTGTGCAGCGACATTTCTTCGAACAGGCCATTGCGGTCCGCCAGCACTGGAATCAATCATTGCTGCTCGGCGCCCGGCAACCGTTGCAGGCCCAGGCGCTGGTCGATGCCTTGGGCGATGTGGTCAACCACCATGACGCCCTGCGGCTGCGCTTCGAGCCCGCCGCCGAAGGCTGGCGGCAGCACTATGGCGCGCCGGTCGCGCAGGTCGAGCTGTGGCAGCGCCAGGCTGCGGATGCCCAGGCGCTGACGACGCTCTGCGACGATGCCCAGCGCAGCCTCGACCTGGGCTGTGGACCGCTGTTGCGCGCCATGCTGGTCGACTTGCCGCAAGGCGAGCAGCGCCTGTTGCTGGTCATCCACCACCTGGTGGTCGACGGCGTGTCCTGGCGTATTCTGCTGGAGGACCTGGAGCAGGCTTATGCCCAGCGCCTGGCAGGGCAGCCGCTGTCGCTGGCGCCGCGCACCAGCAGCTACCAGGCCTGGTCTGCGCAACTGCACGAGCAGGTGCCGGCGTTCCTCGGACAATTGCCCTACTGGCAAGCGCAGCGCGGCGATGGCGCACTGCCGTGCGACAGGCCGGACGCGCCGGTGAGCAACCGCCATGGGGCCAAACTGGCGTCGCGTCTGTCCCGCGAGCGCACCCGTCAGTTGCTGCAGGTCGCGCCCGCAGCCTATCGCACCCAGGTCAACGACCTGCTGCTGACCGCCCTGGCACGTGTCATCTGCCAATGGAGCGGCAGCCAGGCGGCGCTGGTGCAGCTGGAGGGGCATGGCCGCGAAGAGCTGTTCGACGGCATCGACCTGACCCGCAGCGTCGGCTGGTTCACCAGCCTCTATCCGCTGCGCCTGGCCCCACGCGCCGATCATGGCGACTCGATCAAGGCCATCAAGGAACAGCTGCGCGCGGTGCCGGACAAAGGCATGGGCTACGGCGTGCTGCGTTACCTGGGTGACGCCTCGGTGCGCGAGGCCCTGGCGACGCTCGACGCGCCGCGCATCACCTTCAACTATCTGGGCCAGTTCGACAGCCAGTTCGATGCCCAGGCCTTGCTGGCGCCGGCCACCGAGCGCGGTGGCGACGGCCAGGACCCGGACGCGCCGCTGGCCAACTGGCTGACCCTGGAAGGGCAGGTCTACAACGGCGAGCTGTCGCTGCAATGGGGCTTCAGCCTGGCGATGTTCGACACCGACACGATCCAGGCGCTGGCCACGGCCTATGACCAGGAGCTGGAGGCGCTCATCGAGCACTGCCTGGGCGTGCCTGCCGGGCAACCGTCGCCGTCGGACTTCCCGTTGGCGCGCATTACTCAGGCGCAACTGGATGCATTGCCGGTGCCCGGCCACGAGATCGAAGACCTCTACCCGTTGTCGCCCATGCAGCAGGGCATGTTCTTCCACTCGCTGTATGAAACCCAGGGCGGCGCCTACATCAACCAGTTGCGCCTGGATATCGGCGGCCTGGACCTGGAACGCTTCGGCGAGGCCTGGCAGGCGGCCCTGGCGCGTCACGAGATCCTGCGCAGCAGCATTCACTGGCAGGGCCTGGACAGTGCCCACCAGATCGTCCAGCGTCAGTTGCCACTGCCGCTGCGCATCGTCGACGAACCTGCGGCAGACCTCGATGCACTGGCTCGGGCCGAGCACGAAGCGGGTTTCGATCTGTCCCGCGCACCCTTGTTCAGGCTGCTGCTGGTGCGTACCGGGGCCGACGACTGGCACCTGGTCTACACCTGCCATCACATCCTCCTGGATGGCTGGAGCAATGCCCAGCTACTGGCCCAGGTGATCCAGCACTACGTCGGCGAGCGCACGTCAGCGCCGGCCGGCCGTTTCCATGATTACCTGGCGTGGCTGCAACGCCAGGACGCCAGTGCCGGCGAGCGTTTCTGGAAAGCCCGTCTCGGCGCCTTGCAGGCGCCGACGCTGCTCGCCCAGACCCTGCGTCGCCCCGCCGACGCGCAAGGCGAGGGTGAGTACCTCGCCCGCCTCGACGCCGCGCAGACCGCCGAACTGGAGCGTTTTGCCCGTCAGCACAAGGTGACCTTGAACACGCTGTTCCAGGCGGCCTGGGGCCTGTTGCTACAGCGCCTGACCGGGCAAGCCTGCGTGGCCTTCGGCGCCACGGTGTCCGGACGCTCGGCGCCATTGCCGGGCATCGACGACCAGCTCGGGTTGTTCATCAATACCTTGCCGGTGCTGATCGATGCCGCGCCTGATCGCCAGGTGGCCGGTTACCTGGCCGACGTGCAGGACTTCAACCTGGGCCTGCGTGAATTCGAGCATGTGCCGCTGTATGCCATCCAGGGGTGGGCTGGCCAGCAGGGCGCGGCGCTGTTCGACAGCCTGCTGGTGTTCGAGAACTTCCCGGTGGCCGAGGCGCTGCGCCAGGGCGCGCCTGCCGGCCTGCGTTTCGGCGCGGTGAGCAATCACGAGCGTACCCACTACCCGCTGACCATCGGCATCGAGCTCGGTGATGGGGTGAGCCTGGCGTTCGGCTACGACCCTGCGCTGTTCGCGGCAGAGCAGGTGGGTCAGCTGTGCGCCGGGCTACGCCAGGTGCTGGCGCAGATGGTCGCCACGCCGGCGGCGCCGGTAGGCGCGCTGGGCCTGCTCGACGATCAGGGGCAGGCCGAGGTGCTTGGCTTCAGCCAAGGCCGCGCACTGGCGTTGCCGAGCCAGGAACTGGTTCACCAGCGTATCGCGGCACAGGCCGCGCGCCAGCCACAGGCCTTGGCCTTGCAATGTGGCGAGCTGCGCCTGAGCTATGGCCAGCTCGATGACCAGGCCAATCGCCTGGCGCATGCACTGATCGCCGAGGGTGTACGCCCCGGCCAGCGTGTCGGCCTGGCCCTGCGCCGTGGCCCGCAGCTGATCGTCAGCCTGCTTGCCGTGCTCAAGAGCGGCGCGACCTATGTGCCGCTGGATCCGCAGTATCCGCATGAACGGCTGGCCTACATGATCGAGGACAGCCGTCTGGACCTGTTGTTGTGCGACGACGGCCTGCTGGTCGAGTTGGCGCTGCCGGCGGGGCTGCGCCGCCTGGAGCTGGGGATGTTGGGCGAGCAGGTCGCGCAGTGTGGCGACCACGACCCGGATGTGCAGGTCGCCGCCGAGCAACTCGCCTATGTCATCTACACCTCCGGTTCCACCGGGCGCCCGAAGGGGGTGGCGATCAGTCATGCGGCACTGCGCGAGTTCAGCTACAGCGCCACCGGCTACTCCCGCCTTGAGCGCGACGACCGGGTGCTGCAGTTCGCCACCTTCAGCTTCGATGGCTTCGTCGAGCAGTGCTATCCGCCGCTGTGTGTCGGCGCCGCGCTGATCATGCGTGGCGAGGAACTGTGGGACGCCGATCAGCTGGCGCGGTTGATTGTCGAGCAGGGCGTGACCCTGGCCGACCTGCCGGCCGCCTACTGGCACATGCTGGCCAAGACTTGCGCGGCGCGGCCAGGCCACGGCCTGGGCAAGCTGCGTCAGGTGCACGTGGGCGGCGAGGCCATGTCGGTGGAAGGGTTGCGCCTGTGGCATGCGGCGGGGCTGGGCGGGATCCGCCTGGTCAACACCTATGGCCCGACCGAGGCGACGGTGGTCTCCAGCGTGCATGACTGCCGCCTGGAAGATGCGCAGGACGCGTATGGCGTGCCGATCGGCCAAGCCATCGCCGGCCGCTCGCTGTATGTGCTGGACAGTGCCGGCCAGCTGTTGCCCAGCGATGGCGTCGGCGAGCTGTGCATCGGTGCGCCGAACTGCCTGGCGCAGCAATACTTCGACCGCCCGGGGTTGACCGCCGAGCGTTTCCTGCCGGATCCCTTCGCCGAACAGCCTGGCGCACGCCTGTACCGTAGCGGCGACCTGGCGCGTTATACCCAGGCCGGGGTCCTGGAGTACGTAGGGCGTATCGATCATCAGGTGAAGATTCGCGGCATGCGTATCGAGATGGGCGAGATCGAGGCCTGCCTGCAAGGGCTGGCGTCGGTGCGCGAGGCGGCGGTGCTGGCCCTCGCCGGGCCGACCGGGCCGCAACTGGTGGCCTACCTGGTCGCTGCCCAGGCCACGCCTTCCGCTGACTGGCTACAGGGTGTACGGGTTGCCTTGGGCCAGGCGCTGCCTGACTACATGATCCCCGCCCACCTGCTGGTGCTGGAACGGCTGCCGTTGAACAACAACGGCAAGCTCGACCGCGCGGCCTTGCCGGCGCCGGACTTCCGTGCAGCCCAGCAGGCCTACGAAGCGCCGCGCACGCCGTTGCAAGCACAACTGGCGACGATCTGGGCGCAGGCCTTGCAGGTCGAGCGCGTCGGCCTTGCCGACAGTTTCTTCAGCCTTGGTGGCCACTCGTTGCTGGCGACCGAGGTCATCGCGCGCATTCGCCAAGGGCTCGGGCTCGAAGTGCCCCTGCGGCAGCTGTTCGAGCAGCCGACCCTGGGGGCCTTCGCCGACCGTTGCGCCGAGCTGGGCCAGGGGGCGGCAGCGGCGATTGCGGTATTGCCGCGCACGCCTGCGATGGCCGTGTCCTATGCCCAGGAGCGCCAGTGGTTCCTCTGGCGGCTGGACCCACAGAGCGCCGCCTACAACGTTCCGGCGGCGTTGCGTGTGCGGGGGCCGCTCGAGTTGTCGGCGTTGCAGTCGGCGTTCGACCGGGTCATCGCCCGTCACGAGCCATTGCGCACCACCTTCGATGACACCACGGGGATGCTGCGACAGCATATTCATCCGCACCTGGCGCTGCCAATCGTGATCGAGCACTCAGGCGAGCTGGACGATGCGGCGCTGGCGGCTTGGGTCGATGCCCAGGTGCGGGCGCCATTCGACCTGGTGCGAGGGCCGTTGCTGCGGGTCAAGTTGCTGGCCATGGGCGAGCAGGATCATGTGCTGGTCATCGTCCAGCATCATATCGTTTCCGACGGCGCCTCCCTGGAGGTGTTGGTCGAAGAGCTGCTGCAGGGCTACCACGGCGAGCACAGTGCGCCGTTGCCTGTGCAGTACGCCGACTACGCGGCCTGGCAGCGCCAGTGGCTAGACGGTGGCGAGCGTGCGCGCCAGCTCGATTACTGGATGGCGCAGCTGGGCGGTGAGCAGGTCGTGCTCGAGCTGCCGTTCGACCGGCCACGCCCGGCTCAACGGCGCCTGCGTGGTGCCCGCCTGGACTTCCCGCTCGAGGCTGAACTGAGCCATGGCCTGCAACAGCTGGCCAAGACTCAGGATGCTTCCTTGTTCATGTTGCTGCTGGCAGCGTTCCAGGCCTTGCTGCACCGCTACAGCGGCCAGGCCGACATCCGCGTCGGCGTACCGGTGGCCAACCGCACTCGGGCTGAAACCGAGCGGCTGATCGGTTTCTTCGTCAATACCCAGGTGATGCGTGCCGAGGTCGATGGCGGGCAGGGCTTTGACGCCCTGTTGCGCCAGACCCGGCAGGCGGCGCTGCAGGCCCAGGCCCACCAGGACCTGCCGTTCGAGCAACTGGTCGAGGCCCTGGCACCGGAACGCAATCTTAGCCACAGCCCCGTGTTCCAGGTGTTGTTCAACCACCAGTACGCTGCGCGCGCCGAGCGGAACTGGGGTGACCTGCGTGTCGAGCCGCTGCATTGGGACAGTGCCACGGCGCAGTTCGACCTGGTGCTGGATACCAGCGAGACCGCGCAGGGGCTGATGGTTTCCCTGGCATACGACACCGACCTGTTCGAGCGCTCGACCATCGAGCGGCTGTCGACCCACTTCATCAATCTGTTGCAAGGCATCGTCGAGCAACCGCGACAACCGGTGGCCGAACTGCCATTGCTGGCGGCCGCCGAGCGCGAGCGCACCCTGGTCACGTG
>NZ_JYKS01000002.1 GCF_000935045.1 Pseudomonas sp. 10-1B | reverse complement strand
TGTGGGAGCCTCCCATGTTGAACACCCTTCTACCCATCCTGCTGTTCGCTGCCCTTGGCCTGGCAGTGCTCGGCGCCCTGCGCCGGGTGCGCATGTGGCGGCGTGGCCGGCCATCCAAGGTCAACCTGATCGGCGGCCTGCTGGCCATGCCGCGCCGTTACCTGGTGGACCTGCACCATGTGGTCGAGCGCGACAAGTACATGTCCAAGACCCACGTGGCCACCGCCGGCGGTTTCGTGCTGTCGGCTGTTTTGGCCATCCTGGTGCACGGCTTCGGCCTGCAGAACAAGATCCTCGGCTACGCACTGCTGGTGGCCACCGTGATCATGTTCAGTGGCGCCATCTTCGTCTTCAAACGCCGCCTCAACCCACCTTCGCGCCTGTCCAAGGGGCCATGGATGCGCCTGCCGAAGAGCCTGCTGGCGTTCGCCGCGAGCTTCTTCATCGCCACCTTGCCGGTTGCCGGTATCCTCCCGGCCAACACTGGTGGCTGGGTGATGGTCGCCGTGCTTGGCCTGGGCGTGCTGTGGGGCGTGTCGGAGCTGTTCTTCGGCATGACCTGGGGCGGGCCTATGAAGCACGCCTTCGCCGGTGCCCTGCACCTGGCCTGGCACCGCCGCGCCGAGCGCTTCGGTGGCGGCCGCTCCACTGGCCTCAAGCCGTTGGACCTGGAAGACCCGAACGCGCCGCTGGGCGTGGAAAAACCGGTGGACTTCACCTGGAACCAGCTGCTCGGTTTCGATGCCTGCGTGCAGTGCGGTAAATGCGAAGCCATGTGCCCGGCCTTTGCCGCCGGCCAGCCGCTGAACCCGAAAAAGCTCATCCAGGACATGGTCATCGGCCTGGCCGGTGGCACCGACGCCCAGTTCGCCGGCAGCCCGTACCCTGGCAAGCCGATCGGCGAACACGGCGGCCACCCGCACCAGCCGATCGTCAATGGCCTGGTCGATGCCGAAACACTGTGGTCGTGCACCACCTGCCGGGCCTGCGTCGAGGAATGCCCGATGATGATCGAGCATGTCGATGCCATCGTCGACATGCGCCGCCACCTCACCCTGGAAAAGGGCGCCACCCCGAACAAGGGCGCCGAGGTGCTGGACAACCTGATCGCCACCGACAACCCCGGCGGCTTCGCCCCCGGCGGGCGCATGAACTGGGCTGCCGACCTCAACCTGCAACTGCTGTCGGAGGTGAATACCACCGAGGTGCTGTTCTGGGTCGGTGACGGTGCCTTCGACATGCGCAACCAGCGCACCCTGCGTTCGTTCGTCAAAGTGCTCAAGGCCTCGGGCGTGGACTTTGCCGTGCTTGGCCTGGAAGAGCGCGACAGCGGCGACGTGGCGCGCCGCCTGGGTGATGAAGCGACCTTCCAGCAATTGGCCAAGCGCAACATCCAGACTCTGGCCAAGTACAAGTTCCAGCGCATCGTCACTTGCGACCCGCACAGCTTCCATGTGCTGAAGAACGAGTATGGTGCCCTGGGCGGCGACTACCAGGTGCAGCATCACAGCACCTACATCGCCGAACTTATCGCGGCCAACAAGCTGAATCTCGGTCAGCACAAGGGCGGTAGCGTCACCTATCACGACCCTTGCTACCTGGGCCGCTACAACGGCGAGTACGAAGCCCCGCGCGCGGTGCTCAAGGCGCTGGGGATCGAAGTGCGCGAGATGCAGCGTTCAGGCTTCCGTTCCCGTTGCTGTGGCGGCGGCGGCGGTGCCCCGATCACCGACATCCCGGGCAAGCAGCGTATCCCCGACATGCGCATGGACGACATTCGCGAGACCGAGGCCGAACTGGTGGCGGTGGGCTGCCCACAATGTACCGCCATGCTCGAAGGTGTGGTCGAACCGCGCCCGCAGATCAAGGACCTGGCCGAGCTGGTGGCCGACGTACTGATCGAAGAAGACGCGCCTGCTGCCGCCAAGCCGCAAGCGGCCAAACGTGAACCCGCGGAGGTGCACTGATGAGCGACATTATCCGCCGCGACCCACGCGCCGAGTGGATCGCCCGTAACCGCCTGCACCCGCTGCATGCAGCGATGCAGACGCAACAGACCAGCTGGATGGGGCCCAATGGCGTCATCCGCAAGAACCCGCATGCGATCGCCGCAGGCTTCATCGGCCCGGCCGGTATCAAGCGCATCGACCGCAGCGGCGCCCAGCAGGGCACCGCGATGGGCGGGCGGCGCACGGCGGCGGCCGAGGTCAAGTTGCCGCTGCACCAGGTGCCGGAGCCAGCGTTCTACATTGCCGTGGTGCCGGACATGGTCGGTGGCCGCCTCAGCAGTCACGACCGCGACCTGCTCGGCCTGGCCCACGGCCTGGCCGGCAGCGACGGGGCCGTGCTGGTGGTGGTGTTCGGCGAGCACAAGGAAAGCAACTTTTCCACAGCCGGTGTCGACCGCCTGCTGGTCATCGAGGGCGAGGCGTTCGAAGGTTATGCACCGGAGCAACTGGTGCAGGGCCTGCGCGCTGTGGATAACCAATTCGCCCCACGGCATTGGCTGCTGCCCGACAGCCGCAGCGGTGGCGGCGAACTGGGTCGGCGCCTGGGCGCAGCGCTGGGCGAGCGCCCGGCGACCCGGGTTTGGCAGGTCAAGGACGGCCAGTGCATCGGCCGCGCCGGTGCCGGCCAGCAAGACCTGCAGCGCGCCGTGCCACGGCTGATCCTGGCGGCGGCCGAGTGCGCCGAGCCGGTCAGCGAAACCCGTCACGAAGCGTTGCCGGTGGAGTTGTCCACAAGCGTGGCGCGTAGCCTGTCGCGTATCGAAGATCTCGGCTCGGTGGCCGTCGACCCGGCCACCATTGCCATGGCCGAGGCCGAGTTCATCGTATCGGGTGGCAACGGGGTCAAGGACTGGGACTTGTACCACAAGGCCACTGCGGCCCTCGGTGCCACCGAAGGCGCCTCGCGGGTGGCGGTGGACGATGGCTTCATGCCGCGCAACCGCCAGGTGGGTGCCACCGGTACCTGGGTTACCGCACGGGTCTACGTGGCTGTGGGTATCTCCGGCGCGATCCAGCACCTGCAGGGCATCGGCGCCTGCGACAAGGTGGTGGCGATCAACATGGACCCGGGCTGCGACATGATCAAACGGGCCGACCTGTCGGTGATTGGCGACAGTTCGGCGATTCTCCAGGCACTGATCGAGGCTGTGGACAACTACCGCAGCGGCGGCCAGCGCGACGCGGCATAAGGGCACGAGCATGAGTACGAAAGTGATCAGCCTGGTTTCCATTGGTGCCCACCCCAGCTCCGGTCGCGCCCGCCGCGCCGAGCAGGATGCCCGCGCCGTGGAACTGGGTTTGCAGCTGGCTGGGGATAACTTGCAGGTGGTGCATGCCGGCGACCCGCAGGAAGAAGCGCTGCGCGCCTACCTGGGCATGGGCCTGGACCACCTGGACGTGCTGGAGCAGCCGGCCGGCGCCGATGTGCTGGGCGTGCTGGGGGATTACCTGCGCGATGCCGGGGCGCAACTGGTGCTGACCGGTAGCCAGGCCGAGACTGGCGAAGGCTCGGGCATGCTGCCGTTCCTGCTGGCCGAGAAGCTCGGTTGGCCGCTGGTGGTGGGGCTGGCCGAGGTGGAGTCGATCGACAACGGCACCGCCCAGGTGCTGCAGGCGCTGCCGCGTGGTCAGCGGCGCCGGCTGAAGGTGCGCTTGCCGTTGCTGGCGACTGTGGATAACGCTGCGCCCAAGCCGCGCCAGAGTGCCTTTGGGCCGGCACGCCGAGGCGTATTGGCGGCACGTAACGTAGCCATCGTCGATGACGAACTGCTGGCCGAAGCCGAGTTGCAACCGGCCCGCCCACGGCCCAAGCGCTTGAAGGTTATCAAGGCCAAGAGCGGTGCCGACCGTATGAAGGCCGCCACGGCCAAGGCCAGCGGTGGTGGCGGCAAGGTGCTGAAGGACGTTTCGCCACAGGAAGGCGCCGAGGCGATCCTCAAGCTATTGGTGGAGGAGGGTGTCCTCCGCTGAGGCTTGACGCTTGCAGGTCCACTTTGTGGGAGCGGCCTTGTGTCGCGAAAGGGCTGCGCAGCAGCCCCGGCAATCTTGAGACAGAATTGAGAGCCTGGCGCCGCGCTGCGGCCCATCGCGACACAAGGCCGCTCCCACCTCGACCGCATCAGCCTTCAAGCCTTGTGCAGTACCTGTGGGAGCTGGCTTGCCGGCGATGAGGCCAGTCCAGGCAATACAAGACAGTTGCTCCCACAGGGTAGGTTGATCTAGTAGGAACCGGCTTTCCCGCGAACCACATTTGCCCACCGAATCTGTTCGCCAAGGTGTGGATAAAGTGTTGGCGCATGTCTAGACGCCACGTGTGGCGGGCCCTACAAGCTTTTGCGCAAAAAACGACCAGTCTTTATTCGGCTCGAGGTGGATGCAGACGCATGCCCCTGCCAGGTTTTACCCACAATCGCTGTTAGCCGCTCTGTGGATAATCTGTTTGGTAGCGGCTGTGAGCCTTGTAATTCAAGGTCTACAAGCTTTTGTTTAAAAAATAATCAAATTGATCTGTAACCTTGCTGATCCATACGAATCAGGATGTTGAACTGCTTATCCACAGGTGAATAGAGGGAGCGTTGGCCTGTTGTTCACAAACTCTGTTGGTGTTTCTGTGGACAAGATGTAGGAAGTCCGCTGTAGCCCAGTAAACACGCAGCCTTGATGATTGTGATCAAATAATGATCAGTGGCCTGACTGACAGTTTTGCCAGTACGCAAGATTCCAACCAACCATTACCGTGTCCGCAACTCTTGGTATTTGTGGATAACTCATGGCAACATTCTTCGGCCCGCGTGCTTATACGCCTTACGGAATCATTAACGCAGACCTCGCTTCTGGGCTGGCTTTTTGTGGACAGTATCGGGACCCAGTGACTGGCAATTACCCGTTGGGCAACGGTCATCGTTCCTACAGCGTAACTCTGATGCGATTTCTGAGCCCTGATAGCCTCAGCCCATTTGGCCGAGGGGGCATCAATGTCTATGCATACTGCGGTGGTGATCCAGTCAACCGGCACGATCCGACAGGCCAGGCTTTCGAAACGGCAGCCCAGATTTTACGAGGCTTGGGGATGACATCGAATGCACTGACCTTGGGGTACAACTTCCTGGGGCCTTCACCTACCGATCGTCTGGGGCTTAACGCTGCGCGAACGAGTACATTCGGCTCACTCTTGAGCTTGGGAAGCGCTGCGGCGCAATTCGCAGGAGTGGAGAGTGCAATTTTTGGGGCGAACGCCGGGACGGTGATAAGTCTGACGGCTACCGGCGCACGCGCTATCAACGCTGTGTTTGGCCCAGGAACAAGTCCTTTAAGGCAGGCCAGAAAAAATTTCGATTTGTTGGCAGGGGGAATTCCGGTTGCGATTGCTCCGGAGGTTGCTCTGGAAAGCGTAGCGACCCCACGTGGTTTGCCGGTGCGGCGATCTGTAATCCGGCGTCCTGCTCGGGAAGTCAAACGAGCTAGTCCCATCAAGGGGACCGCGGATTCATGGGCTTTTCAGAGCGGTACGATGGGGGTTAGACAACGACGACATTCGAGGTGAATTGGCTGCGTTGCAGCCCTTTTCGCCGAGCGCATCGCTTGCTCACAATCTCTGTTCATGTCTTTGTGGAAAAGTGTAAGAACTCCGCTGCAGGCCATGTTTCATAGGGTGCTGATCAGTTTGTTCAAATTATGATCAATGCGTCACCTGATATTTTTGCCAGTACGCAAACTTGAGCCTCGCCCTTACCCTTACCACACGAGGTCAAAGCTGTGGGGGAGCCTACACCGCCTCGATGGCCATCGGCCTTGTTCATTTTGCCGCGCCGTCCAACCTGAATGCCCGGCACGAGTGGCAGCACGCGGGTGTGGTGTTTAGACGTGCATGCGCGACGCCATCAGAGGCCTGCCTCGCGTGCCTTCCGACATAGAGGCTCAAACAGGCAACTAATCAGTCGTGGATTCACCTGTTATTTACGAGGTCCACCATGGAACATTTGAGGTTACTTGCAACCGACCGGCAGCATTCGGTGATCAATGATTCGGCCCATGGCTTCAGAGCCTATACGGCATACGGGCTGGCTGCCGATCAAGGCGGGCCTACGAGTGCGTTCTGTGGTGAACCGAAAGATGCCCTGACGGGCTGCTACCATCTGGGAAACGGCTATCGGCAGTTCAATACGGTAATCATGCGTTTTAATAGTGCAGATTCATTAAGCCCGTTCGGTAAAGGCGGGCTGAATGCGTATATGTATTGTGCTGGTGATCCCGTGAACCGTCGTGATCCATCGGGTGCAGCCCCAGTACGTACATCCTTCAAAACAGCGCTTCCCACCACTACACGTTCAACCCCGATATCACCCGTTGTCGCTGCAGTCGCTGGGCATGTGCAAAACGGCGGTGTATTGGTATTGAACATAGCAGGCGCTGCCCTGTCCCTGGTCCTTCCGGTACCAACTTCCAAGGCTGGGATATTTGCAAATGGGCTCGCGGTTGGTGGGGGGCTGACAAATGTTATAGCAACTGGACTTAAGTACACCAAATTTGCTTCCCAAGCAGGCCTTGTCGGAGCGTTTGCAACGGATGTAGTGGCCCTATCACTCGGAATCAAAGCAGGGTTGGCTGTTAAGGCCGCGGGGCCGCGTGTCTTGTCAAACGCCAAAGCGAATATGAAGGCAATTTTTACCTCATGGCTCCACAAAAAGCGGGAACCGATAAGCTTGGAATTGACGGAGGGTGAGATGACCTCTTTTCAGGAACGCGTAAATGACCCCCAGGTAAATCCGTCTGTGAGCTCTTCATCTACTTCAATTTCAAACAAGAGTATCCGCAGCGGCTGATGAGAAACGCCTGTGGGTCATCCACAGGCGTGCTTCATTTAATTATTGCGCTTGAACTTCTTTCAGGTACGGCGCCGGCTCAGCCCCAAGGTTCTCCAGCACGCGCTGGCTGTACCAGTCGATGAAGTTGACCACGCCAAACTCGTAAGTCTTCGAGTACGGCCCAGGCTGGTAAGCGGTGGAGTTGATCCCGCGCTGGTTCTCTTCAGCCAGACGGCGGTCCTGATCGTTGGTCGCGTCCCACACCTTGCGCATGCGCTCCGGGTCGTAATCCACGCCTTCGACGGCATCCTTGTGCACCAGCCACTTGGTGGTGACCATGGTCTCCTGGGCGCTGATCGGCCACACGGTGAACACGATCATGTGGTCGCCCATGCAGTGGTTCCACGAGTGCGGCAGGTGCAGGATGCGCATCGAGCCGAGGTCCGGGTTCTTGATGCGGCCCATCAGCTTCTGGCAGGCCTGCTTGCCGTCCATGGTCATCGACACGGTGCCCTTGAGCAGCGGCATGCGCACGATGCGGTTACGCAGGCCATGGCTCTTGTGCAGGTACGGGATCTTCTCGGCTTCCCAGGCGGCGGCGGAGGCGGCCACGTGGTCCTTGAATTCCTGGCTGGCGCGCGGGTCGTTGGTGTCGTCCCACTCCAGCAGGGTTTGCAGCAGCTCCGGGTGCGAACCGTTGCAGTGGTAGCACTCGCGGTTGTTTTCCAGCACCAGCTTCCAGTTGGCCTTTTCCATCAAGGTGGTCTGCACCGCCACCTTGGCGTTCTCCATGTCGTACGGTTCCATGTAGTGGTCCAGGGTGGCCAGGAACTCGTCGATGGCAGGCGGGTTCTGCGCCAGGCTGATGAAGATGTAGCCGCCGGCCACCTTCACGTTCACTGGCTTCAGGCCGTACTGCTTCATGTCGAAGTCGGCGCCCATCTCGGTGCCGGCGAACAGCAGGCGGCCGTCCAGTTCGTAGGTCCACTGGTGGTACGGGCATACCAGCTTGGCGACCTTGCCTTTTTCGCTGACGCACAGGCGCGAGCCGCGGTGGCGGCAGACGTTGTGGAAGGCATGCACCTTGCCTTCGGCACCGCGTACCACGATGATCGGGTTCTTGCCGATCTGCAGGGTGATGTAGTTGCCCTTGGCCGGGATCTCGCAGGTCATGCCGGCGATCAGCCACTCCTTGTGGAAGATCTCCTGCATGTCGATCTGGAACAGACGCTCGTCGGTGTAGAAAGGCTGGGGCAGCGAGTAGGTGCGCTCGCGGGTCTGCAGCATCTCGGCGGTGGCCTTGCGTGCAGGTTCCAGTGGATCGCCCAGGCTCAGGGTTGCGGTGACGTCCATCGTGTATTCCTCGGGGCCGTGTGCGGCCGGCAAAAGGTGGCTAATCGTTGTTGTGGTGCCGCAAGGCTGTCGTTGAAAAAACAGCATGTTGTTTTGCCGTGGAGTGTGCGTCCGAAGACGCCGCGAACCGTATCCATGGGCGACATGGCCGAATTGAATTACGACTCCGCAGCCCTTGTGGTGCGGGGCTGGTCGCGATAAGCACGCCGATGTCGCTGGCAGGAATGTACGCAGCCTTCAGCTTGCGCATTATCCAAGCCATAAAAAGGGCCATAGTCGGCCGCTGGAGATGAACATGTCCGATACCTTCCTCAATCCGGTCACTACCCAGACCTGGGCCAACGGCCGCCACATCGTGCGCTGCGTCAAGGTCATCCAGGAGACCTGGGACGTGCGCACCTTCTGCTTCATGGCCGACCAGCCGATCATGTTCTTCTTCAAGCCAGGGCAGTTCGTCACCCTGGAGCTGGAGATCGAAGGCAAGCCGGTGATGCGCTCCTACACCATCTCCAGTTCGCCGTCGGTGCCCTACAGCTTCTCGATCACCGTCAAGCGTGTGCCGGGCGGCCAGGTGTCCAACTTCCTGCACGACACCATGCACGAAGGCGCCGAGCTGCCGGTGCACGGCCCGGTGGGGTTGTTCAACGCCATCGACTTCCCCGCCGGCAAGGTGCTGTACCTGTCGGGTGGCGTGGGCATTACCCCGGTGATGTCGATGGCGCGCTGGTTCTACGACACCAACGCCAACGTCGACATGGTGTTCGTGCACAGCGCCCGTTCGCCGAAGGACATCATCTACCACCGCGAGCTGGAACAGATGGCCTCACGCATTCCCAACTTCAGCCTGCACATCATTTGCGAGAAGCATGGGCTGGGCGAACCGTGGGCGGGTTACCGCGGTTACCTGAACCAGCGGCTGATGGAGCTGATCGCACCGGACTACATGGACCGCGTGGTGTTCTGCTGCGGCCCGACGCCGTACATGACAGCGGTCAAGCGCATGCTCGAAGCGGTCGGCTTCGACATGCAGAACTACCACGAGGAGTCATTCGGCGCGACGCCGGCCGAGGCCAAGGCCGATGCGGTGGAGCACGCCGAGCAGGCGGCCGATGCGCCGGAGCTGGATGTTTCCGACCTCAACCTGGTGGAATTCATCGGCAGCGAGAAGAGCATTCGTGTTGCCCCGGGCGAGACCGTGCATGCGGCGGCTGCGAAGGTTGGGCTGATGATCCCGAAAGCCTGCGGCATGGGCATTTGCGGCACCTGCAAGGTGCTCAAGCTGGGCGGCGAAGTGGAGATGGAACACAACGGCGGTATTACCGAAGAGGACGAAGCCGAGGGCTACATCCTGTCGTGCTGCAGCGTGCCGAAAGGGGATGTGCGGATCGACTATTGAGCTTCAAGCTGCAAGTCTCAAGCTGCAAGGAAAAAGCAGGCCAGTACAGGCTAATGCCAGTCAGTTGAACATTTGGGGCCGCTTTGCGGCCCATCGCAGGCAAGCCAGCTCCCACAGGGATCGCGCAATTCCTGAATTCTGCGCGGTACCTGTGGGAGCTGGCTTGCCTGCGATGGGCTGCAAAGCAGCCCCAATGTGCCTTGTAGGCTTAACTGACCGGCATTAGCCAGTACAGGCCTGCTTTTTGTTTTGGGGCTTGAGGTTGGCTTTTTCCTGACCGGCGGTTGACTCAGGTCGGAACAAGGGAGTGGTTACCCTGTCAATCTGCGGGTTAGACACCTTGTGAATCCGATATTTAATGGCGATGGGCCGCACTTTTCTTTATCGTGTGCGCCCCTCGCAACAACCTGAGATAGACCCATGCTGGAAGCATCCCTGAATCAAATCGAGCAACTGGTCAGCGACCTGATGCAGAAGAACGCTCAACTCACCGAGCAGAACACCGCCCTTGGCCAGGAACTGGCCCAGGCCAAGGAAGAGAACGAAACCCTGCAGCTGTCGCTGATGGAGCAGGAAGAGAAGAACGGCAGCACCGCCGCGCGTCTGCAGGCTCTGCTGGATCGCGCCAACGCTGGCGTTGTCGGCGCATGACACTGCAAGCGCAGCCGATCAATGTCGTGTCGATCCTCGGCAACGACTATTCGATCAAGGCGCCCGAAGGCCAGGAGGCGACCCTGGCCCAGGCGGTGCAGATGCTCAACACCGCCCTGGCCCAGACCAA
Source organism: Pseudomonas sp. 10-1B (assembly GCF_000935045.1). Taxonomy (GTDB): domain Bacteria; phylum Pseudomonadota; class Gammaproteobacteria; order Pseudomonadales; family Pseudomonadaceae; genus Aquipseudomonas. The sequence goes on along the minus strand of NZ_JYKS01000002.1, from coordinate 25,337 downwards.
GCGCCAGTACCCGACCCTGATCGGCGACAAGTTGCTGGTGCTGGCCGCGCTGAACCTGTGTTCCCGGCAGATCGAACTGCAGGATGAGCACCGCAAGACGCTCGAGCGTACCCAGGCGCAGATCGACGCCACGGTGGACGCGATCGTGCGGACCATTGCCGAGTCCTGATAGATAGCCGGGGGCGCTTCGCGCCCCTATCGCGACACAAGGCCGCTCCCACAGGAACAATGTTGACCCTCAGGTTTGCACGCCCCTGTGGGAGCGGCCTTGTGTCGCGATGGGCTGCAAAGCAGCCCCAATGGCCCAAATCATTGTTTCAGGTCACTGGATAAACTGGATACGCAAGTGTATACACTTCTCGCAAAACAATAATGTGCGGGGAGTAGGGGTATGCGTATCTGGCGTAAGAGCATCCAGTGGCAGTTGATCACCAGCATGGGCGCTGCCTTGCTGGCGAGTATCCTGGTAGTGGTCATCATCTTCACGGTGGCGCTCAACCGCCTCACCGAACGCTACCTGGTCGATACCGCCCTGCCGGCCAGCATCGAAGCTATCCGCAACGATATCGAGCGCATGCTCGGCCAGCCACTGACAGCGGCCGCGGACATTGCCGGCAATACCTTGCTACGCGATTGGCTCGCGGCCGGAGAAGATCCCGCTCAGGTGCCTCAGTTCCTCGAATACCTGCAAGCTGCCAAACAGCGTAATCACGCCTTCACCACTCTGTTTGCCGCCACCGAAACCGGCCATTACTACAACGAAAATGGCCTGGACCGCACCCTCAGCCGCAGCAACCCCAAGGACAAGTGGTTCTACGGCTACATCGACAGCGGCGCCGAGCGCCTGATCAACATCGATATCGACGGTTCCACCGGCGAGCTGGCGCTGTTCATCGATTATCGTGTGGAAAAAAATGGCCAATTGGTGGGCGTGGCCGGCATGGGGCTGCGCATGACCGAGCTGTCGAAGCTGATCCATGACTTCAGTTTCGGTGAGCACGGCAAGGTGTTCCTGGTGCGTAACGATGGCCTGATCCAGGTGCACCCGGACGCAACCTTCAGCGGCAAGCGCCAGCTCACCGAACAACTCGGTGCGGACGCCGCCAAGGCGTTAATGACCGGTGATGAGGGCCTGCGCAGCAGCCGTTTCAGCCGCGACGGCGAAAGCTACCTGGCGCTTGGCCTGCCGTTGCGCGACCTCAACTGGACCCTGGTGGCCGAGGTACCGGAAGCGGAGATCTACGCGCAAATGCACCAGGCGGTATGGCTGACCAGCCTGATCGGTGGCGCCGTGGCCTTGGTGTCGCTGCTGCTGGTAGTGCTGCTGGCGCGTGGCCTGGTGCGGCCGATTCGCCGCGTCACTGCGGCCTTGGTACAGATTGGCAGTGGCGCGGGTGACCTCAGCCACCGTCTGGATGACTCACGCAAGGACGAGCTGGGTGACCTGGCTCGCGGTTTCAACCGCTTCCTCGACAGCCAGCGCCGGTTGATCGGCGAGGTACTGCACACCTCCGAAAGGTTGCACCTGGCAGTGGAGCAGGTGACCCAGGTGGTGGATAACACCGCCGAGCGTTCCGGGCGCCAGCAGGAAATGACTGAAATGGTCGCCACTGCGGTGCACGAGATGGGGCTGACCGTGCAGGACATTGCCCGCAATGCCGGTGATGCGGCCCAGGCGTCGCAGTCGGCACGAGATGAAGCTTTGCAGGCGCGCGAGATAGTGCAGCGCTCGATTCGGGGGATCGAAGGTATGTCTGGCGACATTGGCAAGGCGGCGGATGCGGTCAGCCAGTTGGCGGATGAAGTAGCCTCGATCGATGAAGTTCTCGCGGTTATCCGCAGTATTTCCGAGCAGACCAACCTGCTGGCGCTGAATGCTGCCATCGAGGCCGCGCGGGCAGGGGAGATGGGGCGTGGGTTTGCCGTGGTGGCCGATGAGGTACGCACGCTGGCGCGGCGTACGCAGCTGTCCACCGATGAAGTGCAGCAAATGATTCAGCGACTGAAGCAGGGCGCCGGCTCGGCGGTGAGTTCGATGCAGGCGGGGCAGCAGGCGACTGGCAGTGGTGTGGAGTCGAGCCAGCGCACCGGGGCGTCGCTGGGGGCGATTACCGACCAGGTGGAGCACATCAGCGACATGAACCATCAGGTGGCCACGGCGACCGAGGAGCAGTCGGCGGTGACCGAGGAAATCAACCGTACGGTGCAGGGGATTTCCGACCTGGCGCGGGAGACGGCGGCGGAGGTGCAGGGGTGCCGGGAAGAGTGCCAGGCGTTGCGTGGGTTGGCTGATGACCTGGCGCGGCAGATGGGTGGGTTCAGGCTTTAATCAGTGTTGGCCTTTTCGCGGGCTCGCCCGCTCCCACAGGTACTGCACAGCTCTCGAGGGCGGCGGTAATCCTGTGGGAGCGGGCATGCCCGCGAATGCGGGCTATCAGGCGCCGATGATGCTGCGGATATCCGCCGCCAACTCGCGCACCCGCTCTTCCTCGGTATCCCACGAACACATGAACCGCGCCCCGCCACTGCCAATGAAGGTATAGAACCGCCAGCCCTTGCCACGCAACGCTTCAATGGCATGCTCGGGCATCTGCAGGAACACCCCGTTGGCCTCCACCGGGAACATCAGTTCCACCCCAGGCAAGTCACTCACCAAGGAAGCCAGCAACTGCGCGCAATGGTTGGCGTGATTACCATGGCGCAACCAGGCGCCGTCTTCCAGCAGCCCGACCCAGGGCGCGGACAGGAAGCGCATCTTCGACGCCAGCTGCCCCGCCTGCTTGCAGCGGTAGTCGAAGTCTTCCGCCAGCTCGCGGTTGAAGAACAGGATCGCCTCGCCAACGGCCATGCCGTTCTTGGTGCCACCAAAGCACAATACATCGACGCCGGCCTTCCAGGTCAGCTCCGCAGGGCTGCAGCCAAGGAACGAGCAGGCATTGCTGAAGCGCGCGCCGTCCATGTGCAGGTTCAGGCCCAGCTCCTTGCAGGTGGCGCTGATCGCCTTGAGCTCATCGGGGCGGTAGACGGTGCCGACCTCGGTGGCCTGGGTGATGGTCACCACGCGGGGCTTGGGATAGTGGATGTCCTGGCGCTTGAGCGCCACTTCGCGGATCGATTGTGGCGTCAGTTTGCCGTTGATGCTGGCCGCGGTCAGCAGCTTGGAGCCGTTGGAGAAGAACTCCGGCGCGCCGCACTCGTCGGTTTCGACGTGGGCGGTCTCCGAGCAGATCACGCTGTGGTAGCTCTGGCACAGCGAGGCCAGGGCCAGGGAGTTGGCGGCGGTGCCGTTGAAGGCGAAAAACACCTCGCAGTCGGTTTCGAACAGCTTGCGGAAGTACTCGGCGGCGCGCTCGGTCCACTGGTCGTCGCCGTAGGCGCGGTCGTGGCCGTGGTTGGCCTTTGCCATCGCTGCCCAGGCTTCGGGGCAGATGCCGGAATAGTTGTCGCTGGCGAATTGTTGGCTCTTATCTGTCATGACACTGTCCTGTGAACGACGCAGAACAGCACTCTAAACCATCGATTCAGCGGTTGCCTATACAAGCTGTGCATCAGTTGGTTGCTGTGCTGCCTGTGCTGGCCCTATCGCCGGCAAGCCGGCTCCCACAGGTACTCCACAAGGCTTGAGCGCACTGCAATTCCTGTGGGAGCTGGCTTGCCGGCGATAGGGCCGGAGAACCCAGTGCAAAACGAATGTCGTAAACGCGCCATTGCAAGGCGTGCGCAGGCATCTGACTCGCCCCGCCCAGTCATAACATCGCCACAAAGGGCCACAGTGCCCCACGACAAAAAACGATCGCTGCCGGGAGATACACGATGTTCAGCAAGCAAGACCAAATCCAAGGTTACGATGATGCACTGCTGGCGGCGATGAATGCCGAAGAACAGCGCCAGGAAGACCACATCGAGCTGATCGCCTCGGAAAACTACACCTCCAAGCGCGTGATGCAGGCCCAAGGCAGCGGCCTGACCAACAAGTACGCCGAAGGCTACCCGGGCAAGCGCTACTACGGTGGCTGCGAGCACGTGGACAAGGTCGAGGCGCTGGCCATCGAGCGCGCCAAGCAGCTGTTCGGTGCCGACTACGCCAACGTCCAGCCGCACTCCGGCTCCTCGGCCAACGGCGCGGTCTACCTGGCCCTGCTGCAGGCCGGTGACACCATCCTCGGCATGAGCCTGGCACACGGCGGCCACCTGACCCACGGCGCCAAGGTGTCGTCCTCGGGCAAACTGTACAACGCTGTGCAATACGGCATCGACACCAACACCGGCCTGATCGACTACGACGAAGTCGAGCGCCTGGCGGTCGAGCACAAGCCGAAAATGATCGTTGCCGGCTTCTCGGCCTACTCCAAGACCCTCGACTTCCCACGCTTCCGCGCCATCGCCGACAAGGTCGGTGCGCTGCTGTTCGTCGACATGGCGCACGTCGCCGGCCTGGTTGCCGCTGGCCTGTACCCGAACCCGATCCCGTTCGCCGATGTGGTCACCACCACCACCCACAAGACCCTGCGTGGTCCACGTGGCGGCTTGATCCTGGCCAAGGCCAACGAAGAGATCGAGAAAAAGCTCAACGCCGCCGTATTCCCGGGCGCCCAGGGCGGCCCGCTGATGCACGTGATCGCCGCCAAGGCGGTGTGCTTCAAGGAAGCGCTGGAGCCTGAGTTCAAGGCCTACCAGCAACAAGTGATCGAAAACGCCCAGGCCATGGCCCAGGTGTTCGTCGACCGTGGCTACGACGTGGTGTCCGGCGGTACCGACAACCACCTGTTCCTGGTCAGCCTGATCCGCCAGGGCCTCACCGGCAAAGACGCCGACGCCGCCCTGGGCCGCGCGCACATCACTGTCAACAAGAACGCCGTGCCGAACGACCCGCAGTCGCCGTTCGTCACCTCGGGCCTGCGCATCGGCACCCCGGCCGTCACCACCCGTGGTTTCAAGGTTGCTCAATGTGTAGCCCTGGCCGGCTGGATCTGCGACATCCTCGACAACCTCGGTGACGCAGACGTCGAAGCCGATGTGGCGAAGAACGTCGCGGCGCTGTGCGCAGATTTCCCTGTTTACCGCTGAGTGGAGCAGACGACCATGCAACGCTACTCGGGCTTCGGCCTTTTCAAGCACTCCCTCAGCCACCACGAAAACTGGCAGCGCATGTGGCGCACGCCTACCCCTAAAAAGGTTTACGACGTGGTTATCGTCGGCGGTGGCGGCCATGGCCTGGCCACGGCCTACTACCTGGCCAAGGAACATGGCATCACCAACGTTGCCGTGATCGAAAAAGGCTACCTGGGCGGCGGCAACACCGCCCGCAACACCACCATCGTGCGTTCCAACTACCTGTGGGACGAGTCGGCGCACCTGTACGAGCACGCCATGAAGCTGTGGGAGGGCCTGTCCCAGGACCTCAACTACAACGTGATGTTCTCCCAGCGTGGCGTGTACAACCTGTGCCACACCCTGCAGGACATGCGTGACTCCGAGCGCCGGGTCAGCGCCAACCGCCTCAACGGCGTGGATGGCGAGCTGCTCAATACCGCCCAGGTCGCGGCCGAGATCCCGTACCTGGACTGCTCGAAGAACACCCGTTATCCGATCCTCGGCGCTACCGTGCAGCGCCGTGGCGGCGTGGCCCGTCACGACGCCGTGGCCTGGGGCTTCGCCCGTGCCGCCGACGCCCTGGGCGTGGACCTGATCCAGCAAACCGAAGTGATTGGCTTCCGCAAGGAAAACGGCGCGGTCATCGGTGTGGAAACCAATAAAGGCTTTATCGGCGCCAAGCGCGTCGGCGTGGTCACCGCCGGTAACTCCGGGCACATGGCCAAGCTGGCCGGCTTCCGCCTGCCGCTGGAATCGCACCCGCTGCAAGCACTGGTATCGGAGCCGATCAAGCCGATCATCGACAGCGTGATCATGTCCAACGCCGTGCACGGCTACATCAGCCAGTCCGACAAGGGCGACCTGGTGATCGGTGCCGGTATCGACGGCTGGGTCGGCTACGGTCAGCGCGGTTCGTACCCGGTGATCGAGCACACCCTGCAGGCCATCGTCGAGATGTTCCCCAACCTCTCGCGCGTGCGCATGAACCGCCAGTGGGGCGGCATCGTCGATACCTCGCCAGACGCCTGCCCGATCATCACCAAGACCCCGGTCAAGAACATGTTCTTCAACTGCGGTTGGGGTACTGGCGGCTTCAAGGCGACCCCGGGCTCGGGCAACGTCTTCGCCGCGAGCCTGGCCAAGGGCGAAATGCACCCGCTGGCCGCGCCGTTCTCCATGGACCGTTTCTACAACGGCGCACTGATCGACGAACACGGCGCCGCCGCCGTCGCCCACTAACCGGAGACACCGTCATGTTGCATATTTTCTGTCCCCACTGCGGCGAGCTGCGCTCCGAAGAAGAGTTCCACGCCTCTGGCCAGGCGCACATCGCCCGCCCGCTGGACCCCAACGCCTGCTCCGACGAAGAGTGGGGTACCTACATGTTCTACCGTGACAACCCACGCGGTATTCACCACGAACTGTGGGACCACGTTGCCGGCTGCCGCCAGTACTTCAACGTCACCCGTAACACCGTGACCTACGAAATTCTGGAAACCTACAAGATTGGCGAGAAGCCGCAAGTGACCGAAGCTGGCAAGCAAAGCAGCGCACCGTCGACCGTCAAAGGCCAAGGGGAAAAAGTATGAGCCAGACCTATCGCCTCGCCAGCGGCGGCCGCATCGACCGCAGCAAGGTCCTGAACTTCAGCTTCAACGGCAAGACCTACCAGGGCTATGCCGGTGACAGCCTGGCCGCCGCGCTGCTGGCCAACGGCGTCGACATCGTCGGCCGCAGCTTCAAGTACTCGCGTCCACGCGGCATCATCGCCGCCGGTACCGAAGAGCCGAACGCCATCCTGCAGATCGGCTCCAGCGAAGCCACCCAGATCCCCAACGTGCGTGCCACCCAGCAGGCGCTGTACGCAGGTCTTGTAGCCACCAGCACCAACGGTTGGCCGAACGTCAACAACGACGTCATGGGCATCCTTGGCAAGGTTGGCGGCAGCATGATGCCGCCGGGCTTCTACTACAAAACCTTCATGTACCCGAAATCGTTCTGGATGACTTACGAGAAGTACATCCGCAAAGCCGCTGGCCTTGGCCGTGCACCGCTGCAGAACGACCCGGACAGCTACGACTACATGAACCAGCACTGCGACGTGCTGATCGTCGGCGCCGGCCCTGCTGGCCTGGCCGCGGCACTGGCCGCTGCGCGCAGCGGCGCCCGGGTAATCCTGGCTGACGAGCAGGAAGAGTTCGGCGGCAGCCTGCTCGACACCCGCGAAACCCTCGACGGCAAGCCTGCCGCTGATTGGGTGAACGCCGTGGTCAAAGAGCTGGAAGGCCTGCCGGAAGTGACCCTGCTGCCACGCGCCACGGTCAACGGCTACCACGACCATAACTTCCTGACCATCCACGAGCGCCTCACCGACCACCTCGGCGACCGCGCCCCGATTGGCCAGGTGCGCCACCGCGTGCACCGCGTGCGCGCCAAGCGCGTGGTGCTGGCTGCCGGCGCCCACGAGCGCCCGCTGGTGTACGGCAACAACGACCTGCCGGGCAACATGCTGGCCGGTGCCGTGTCGACCTATGTGCGCCGCTATGGCGTGGCCCCGGGCCGCAAGCTGGTGCTGTCGACCAACAACGACCACGCCTACCGCGCCGCGCTGGACTGGCACGACGCCGGCCTGCAAGTGGTCGCCATCGCCGACGCCCGTCACAACCCGCGTGGTTCGCTGGTTGAAGAAGCGCGCGCCAAAGGCATCCGCATCCTTACCTCCAGCGCCGTGATCGAGGCCAAGGGTAGCAAGCACGTCACTGGCGCCCGTGTGGCCGCCATCGATGTGCAGGCGCACAAGGTCACCAGCCCTGGCGAAACCCTCGAGTGCGACCTGATCGCCACTTCCGGCGGCTACAGCCCGGTCGTGCACCTGGCCTCGCACTTGGGCGGTCGCCCGGTATGGCGTGAAGACATTCTCGGCTTCGTGCCAGGCGATGCCCCGCAAAAACGCGAGTGCGTTGGCGGCATCAACGGCGTGTACGCCCTCGGCGACGTGATTGCCGATGGCTTCGAGGGCGGCGTGCGCGCGGCCACCGAGGCGGGCTTCAAGGCCACTGTCGGCAGCCTGCCGAAAACCGTGGCGCGCAAGGAAGAGGCCACTGTGGCGCTGTTCCAGGTGCCGCATGACAAAGGCACTGCCCGTGCGCCCAAGCAGTTCGTCGACCAGCAGAACGACGTGACCGCCGCGGCCATCGAACTGGCTACCCGCGAAGGCTTCGAGTCGGTCGAGCACGTAAAGCGCTACACCGCACTGGGCTTCGGTACCGACCAGGGCAAACTGGGCAACATCAACGGCCTGGCCATCGCCGCCCGTTCGATGGGTATCACCATCCCGGAAATGGGCACCACCATGTTCCGCCCCAACTACACGCCGGTCACCTTCGGCGCGGTAGCGGGCCGTCACTGTGGCCACCTGTTCGAACCGGTACGCTTCACCGCCCTGCATGCCTGGCACGTGAAGAACGGCGCCGAGTTCGAAGACGTCGGCCAGTGGAAGCGCCCGTGGTACTTCCCCAAAGCCGGTGAAGACATCCACGCCGCCGTGGCCCGTGAATGCAAGGCTGTGCGCGACAGCGTAGGCCTGCTGGACGCCTCGACCCTGGGCAAGATCGACATCCAGGGCCCGGATGCCCGCGAGTTCCTCAACCGTGTGTACAGCAACGCCTGGACCAAGCTCGACGTGGGCAAGGCCCGCTACGGCCTGATGTGCAAGGAAGACGGCATGGTCTTCGACGACGGCGTTACCGCCTGCGTCGGCGACAACCACTTCTACATGACCACTACCACCGGCGGCGCCGCCCGTGTGCTGCAGTGGCTGGAGCTGTACCACCAGACCGAATGGCCAGAGATGAAGGTGTACTTCACCTCGGTCACCGACCACTGGGCCACCCTGACCTTGTCCGGCCCCAACAGCCGCAAGCTGCTGAGCGAGCTGACCGACGATATCGACCTGGACAAGGACGCCTTCCCGTTCATGACCTGGAAGGAAGGCACTGTCGGCGGCGTGCCGGCCCGGGTGTTCCGTATCTCGTTCACCGGTGAGCTGTCGTACGAAGTCAACGTGCAGGCCAACTACGCCATGGGCGTGCTGGAAAAAGTCATCGAGGCGGGCAAGAAGTACAACCTGACCCCGTATGGCACCGAGACCATGCACGTACTGCGTGCCGAGAAGGGCTTCATCATCGTCGGCCAGGACACCGACGGCTCGATGACCCCGGACGACCTCAACATGAGCTGGTGCGTGGGCCGCAACAAGCCGTTCTCGTGGATCGGCCTGCGTGGCATGAACCGCGAAGACTGCGTGCGCGAGAACCGCAAGCAGCTGGTGGGCCTGAAGCCGGTCGACCCGACCAAGTGGCTGCCGGAAGGCGCCCAGCTGGTGTTCGACCCGAAACAGCCGATCCCGATGGACATGGTTGGCCACGTGACCTCCAGCTACGCCTCCAACTCCCTGGGCTACTCGTTCGCCATGGGTGTGGTCAAAGGCGGCCTCAAGCGCATGGGCGAGCGTGTGTACTCGCCACAGGCGGATGGCAGCGTGATCGAGGCGGAGATCGTGTCTTCGGTGTTCTTCGATCCGAAGGGTGAGCGGCAGAACGTCTAAGGCCCCCCCGGATGGCACACGGTGCCGGGTTGGTAATGAGGTCTTTGTAGGAGCGGGCTTGCCCGCGAAGAGGGCGGTGAATTCAACATCGCATTCGCGGGTAAACCCGCTCCTACACAAGATGCACCACCGCCAGGGCACCGCATGCGACCTACAGAATTCAAGGCAGGTAAGAAATGAGCGCTATCAACGTCTTCCAGCAAAACCCCGGCGCCGAGGCCAAGGCCCAGTCGCCACTGCACCACGCCGACCTGGCCAGCCTGGTTGGCAAAGGCCGCAAGAACGCAGGTGTGACCCTGCGTGAACGCAAGTTCCTCGGCCACCTGACCATCCGTGGCGATGGCCACGACCCGGAATTCGCCGCCGGCGTGCACAAGGCCCTGGGCCTGGAGCTGCCAGTGGCCCTGACCGTGGTCGCCAACGACGAAATGTCGCTGCAATGGGCCGGCCCTGACGAGTGGCTGCTGATCGTGCCCGGCGGCCAGGAGTTCGCCGTCGAGCAGAAACTGCGCGCGGCCCTCGAAGGCCAGCACATCCAGGTGGTCAACGTCAGCGGCGGGCAAAGCCTGCTGGAACTGCGCGGCCCGAACGTGCGCGAAGTGCTGATGAAATCCACCAGCTATGATGTTCATCCGAACAACTTCCCGGTGGGCAAGGCTGTCGGCACCGTGTTCGCCAAGTCGCAACTGGTGATCCGCCGCACCGCCGAAGACACCTGGGAGCTGGTGATTCGCCGCAGCTTCGCCGACTACTGGTGGCTGTGGCTGCAGGACGCTTCGGCCGAGTACGGCCTGAGCATCGAGGCCTAAGGAGAGTAGAACATGAGTCGGGCACCGGATACCTGGATTCTCACCGCCGACTGCCCGAGCATGCTCGGCACCGTCGACGTGGTGACGCGTTACCTCTTCGAGCAGCGCTGCTACGTGACGGAGCACCACTCCTTCGATGACCGGCAGTCGGGGCGCTTCTTCATTCGCGTGGAGTTCCGCCAGCCGGACGATTTCGACGAGGCGGGCTTCCGTGCCGGCCTCGCCGAGCGTAGCGATGCGTTCGGCATGGCTTTCGAGCTGACCGCACCCAATCACCGCCCCAAGGTGGTGATCATGGTGTCCAAGGCCGACCATTGCCTGAACGACTTGCTGTATCGCCAGCGCATTGGTCAGCTGGCCATGGATGTGGTCGCGGTGGTGTCCAACCACCCTGATCTCGAGCCGTTGGCGCAGTGGCACAAGATTCCCTATTACCACTTTGCCCTCGACCCCAAGGACAAACCTGGGCAAGAGCGCAAGGTGCTGCAGGTGATCGAGGAAACCGGCGCCGAGCTGGTGATTCTTGCGCGTTACATGCAGGTGCTGTCACCGGAGCTGTGCCGACGCCTGGATGGCTGGGCGATCAACATTCACCACTCGCTGTTGCCGGGGTTCAAGGGCGCCAAGCCATATCACCAGGCGTACAACAAGGGTGTGAAGATGGTCGGTGCCACGGCGCACTACATCAACAACGACCTCGACGAAGGGCCGATCATTGCCCAGGGCGTCGAGGTGGTGGACCACAGCCATTACCCGGAAGACCTGATTGCCAAAGGGCGCGATATCGAGTGCCTGACCCTGGCGCGGGCTGTTGGTTATCACATCGAGCGACGAGTGTTCCTCAACGCCAACCGGACTGTAGTTTTGTAATAGCCAGTACCGGCTTCTTCGCGGCTAAAGCCGCTCCCACAGGTATTGCGCCAGCCTTGAAGCCTGCGCCGTACCCTGTGGGAGCGGGCAAGCCCGCGAAGCAGGCGACGCGGTGTATGGCACCGGCTGCGCCGGTGATCGCCGGCAAGCCAGCTCCCACAAGTATTGCGCCAGTCTAGAGCCCTGCGCCATACCTGTGGTCCCCACTGATGCTGATGCCCTTAGCCTGCACCAAACCCTTTGGCTCTCACAGGTGCTGATGCTCTTGAAGTCTGCACAAAACCCTGTGGGAGCGGCTTTAGCCGCGAAGAGGCCGGCACAGGCCACCACCTCTGATTGCCCCCATATCTTCCAACGACAAACCTGCCGCTAAAAGGCATCTCTTTGTCGCTCCCAGTCAGTGCACCCGGCCCCATCCGGCCCACAATTCCCCTCATTCCAGAAACACATGCCGCCCACGGATGGCGGCGCGTTCAACCACCGCTGCATAAATAAAAATCAAGCGAGGTAAGAGCATGTCTGGCAATCGTGGAGTGGTGTATCTCGGCGCGGGCAAGGTCGAGGTGCAGAAGATCGACTACCCGAAAATGCAAGACCCACGCGGCAACAAGATCGAGCACGGCGTGATCCTCAAGGTGGTTTCCACCAACATCTGCGGCTCCGACCAGCACATGGTCCGCGGCCGCACCACTGCCCAGGTCGGCCTGGTCCTGGGCCACGAAATCACCGGTGAAATCGTCGAAATGGGGCGTGACGTGGAACGCCTGAAAATCGGCGACCTGGTGTCGGTACCGTTCAACGTCGCCTGCGGCCGCTGCCGTTCGTGCAAAGAGATGCACACCGGTGTCTGCCTTACCGTCAACCCGGCCCGCGCCGGTGGCGCCTACGGCTACGTCGACATGGGCGACTGGACCGGCGGCCAGGCCGAGTACGTGCTGGTACCGTACGCCGACTTCAACCTGCTGAAACTGCCGGATCGCGACAAGGCCATGGAGAAGATCCGTGACCTGACCTGCCTGTCCGACATCCTGCCGACCGGCTACCACGGCGCCGTCACTGCCGGCGTTGGCCCTGGCAGCACCGTCTACGTTGCCGGCGCCGGCCCGGTCGGCCTGGCCGCCGCCGCCTCGGCGCGCCTGCTGGGCGCAGCTTGCGTGATCGTGGGTGACCTCAACCCGGCCCGCCTGGCCCACGCCAAGTCGCAGGGCTTCGAAGTGGTCGACCTGTCCAAGGACACCCCGCTGCACGAGCAGATCGTCGACATCCTCGGCGAGCCGGAAGTGGACTGCGCCGTTGACGCCGTTGGCTTCGAGGCCCGTGGTCATGGCCATGAAGGCGCCAAGCACGAGGCCCCGGCCACCGTGCTCAACTCGCTGATGCAGGTCACCCGCGTAGCCGGCAACATCGGTATCCCGGGCCTGTACGTGACCGAAGACCCGGGCGCGGTGGACGCTGCCGCCAAGATCGGCGCACTGAGCATCCGCTTCGGCCTGGGCTGGGCCAAGTCGCACAGCTTCCACACCGGCCAGACCCCGACCATGAAGTACAACCGCCAGCTGATGCAGGCGATCATGTGGGATCGGATCAACATTGCCGAAGTGGTGGGTGTGCAGGTGATCAACCTGGACCAGGCGCCGGAAGGTTATGGCGAGTTCGATGCAGGTGTGCCGAAGAAGTTCGTGATCGACCCGCACAAGATGTGGGGCGCGGCGTGATCGCGTGATGTAACAAAGAGCCCCTCATTTCGAGGGGCTTTTTTTTATGGCTGCTTGTCTGAGCCGTGCACCACAAGCACCGAGCCCATCTGATCGGTGGCCAGCAAGCCACCGGCTTGATTGTCGTCTGTGCTCAGCTCTGCCAGCGGTTGTTCCGCATTGCGGAAGATGGCGCGACCCTTATCGCCTTCTTTCACGGTAATGAGCTTGTCGCCCTGGTAGAAGAAGAGCGTCCTGTTCGGTGCTTTGTTCATGGTTGAAGTCCCTGCCGCAGTGGATGAATGGGAGCTGCTTGGAGCCTATTCTGAGCAGTTGCAGGGATTTTGATACTGGCAGAAACAATAGTTTTAATGTCTACCCGGCCCCCGTAGGAGCGAGCGCAGCTCGCGATGCGCCGCCTGCGGCGCCCGTGCGCACTGACACCACATTGCGAATGCTGGAGCGATGCCGCGCTAATGGTGCCGGTATCACGGATCAAATCTTTGGCTGTAGTTTGGGTTTTCACGGAGCCTGGTGGCAACTTGCACATGATAAGGCAGAGCTAGAGGCGTTGGGCTCGCTGATCTGCTATGAGACGGGGTCGAATCGCTGGAAGTAGTGGTTGATGATGACAGGGAGACATCCTGTCGTACTTGCTGATTCATGGTGGCTGGGGGGTTCGCGCTTGTTGTAGAGGCAACCAGCAGCGGTCCATGCCTTGCATCCACCGTTACCCACTCGGCCGGTGGTGGAGGGGTATTAGTATGGAGTGGTGGTACGCGCTGAAGGGCTACTGTTTTAGTGAGCGTTGAACGGGCCGATGGTTGTTCGGAAATAGGGCTGGTGCCAGTGAATGCGGCTTGTCTGGATTGATTTGGAGCAGAATGGTAATTGAGCGACGGCAACGAAGTTGTTCTCGTGAGCGTGGGAGGCCCCAGCCACTGGCCTGCCGGGCGTGCCATATTTTGATTGACCCGCATGATCTGCCCATTGCGCAAGAAAACAAGAGCTCGCCCGCTAGGATCCGCGCTGTTCACGGGGTCTCCTTCGCAATAGCAATACGCATTCAGTCCACCTCTTCCGAATGGGCTCCAGCTGTCAGGTGAGCAAAACCGCATTAACAAAGGGCTATATGAACGATAGCCGTTGCCGAGGTGGTAGCTCGTGGTGGCACGATGCAGTTGTTCTCCGTTGAAGCCGAGTACCGCCTTGCTGGATTGCAGTACTGGATCGTGGCCGTAGGCCGAATAGTTACGCCTTTCTGGATGGATTTCGCTCTGGGCTTTGTTCATGACTGGCCTAACCTGTGCGGGAGGTCTCGCCATTTTGAACAATTACCCCAATTTCGATACTGGTAGAAATAACGGTTTGATAACGTGGCACGGTTTCTGTGGAAGCGGGCTTGCCCGCGAAGAGGCCAGCCCAGGCAACGCAAAAGTCAGCGCATCATCCCCAGTTCGGCATCATCCATCAGCGCCTTGGCCAACGCGCTCAGATAGTGTGAAGCCCAGAGCAACTGCGGTTTGTTGTCCATCAGGCCGTCAATGGTCAAATCCCGCACATAGCCCATCAGTTCCGAAGCCTGCTCACGGGCATCCTGGCAAGGGATGCCTGGGGCGATGCAGAACAACGCGTGGGTCTTGTTTTCGCCTTGGTAAAACATGGTTTTGCCAACGGTGGTATTGGGTTTGGTGTTTTCTGTTGTCATTGTTTATCCCCTTGAAATTGGCTGCGCCTGTTCCGGCCTCTTCGCGGGTGAACCCGCTCCCACAGGTGAGGTTCGTCACAGCCCTCAAACCGAGCGCAAAATCCCTGTGGGAGCGGCTTTAGCCGCGAAGAGGCCAGCCCAGGCAACGCAAGGCTTGAAGCTCTTAATGCAAAGTCCGCGGCTCAGAAGGCAACTGGATCTGGATCAAGGCTGCCTCCAGCAGCGCCCGCAGCGCCTCGAGTTCATGCATCGCTGCCATGATCAGTACCGAGCCTGGCGACTTGGGCTGCAGCACCGCCTGCTGCGCGATCGTTTGCGCGCACAGGGCGTACTCCGCAGCCTGGATGAGCGTGTCTTCTAGGGAATGGTAAGTGTGGGGTGGATTGGGGACGATCTTAAGCATGCTAGATGACCTCTAAGTGATGCCACCACCGGCCTGCTGTCAAACAAGAAGGAGGCAGCTGTACATGGGTTGACAGACCGGTAGGTCAACCAAAACCCGGCGCACATGAGTGCCCCATGCACAGCTGCCATAACGGCAAAAGCCATGTGGTTGACGAGTGCGGCCTGTCAAAGCCGGTCGCTGATTTCGCAGCGACCGCCCGAGACTAGAGCCCAGCCCAGATCATCGCAATGGCTTAAGCGGCTTGGGACTGTAATTCAGAAGCGTCCTACAAGTAAGGGGAAAAATCCGAAAGCTGACCTGGTTTGGCTCATCATCCGGCTCCTGCGATTTCATGTGATGAAAAATAGTTGGATATATTCTGTGGTTTAAATTCCGAGCAAGTCACGGATATTGTCTCGATTCCGTCGAATTTCAGAAAGGTTTTGACGGTACTCTTCGGGGACGTACATGTTGTGTCTCTCCAGAGTGTTGACTACGGTTCTAATTCTTCGATATCTAGCTTGCTCTTCCTGGAGCTCAGCTTGATAGCTTGCCACCTGGTACGGGGGTAGTTGAGTTCTTACCTTGGGTTTCGAGAGTTGCTCATTGTATTTTGGAGGGGCAGCTAGTTTTGCAAATTTACCGGAAGAGTTAAGCGTTGGAGTCATGATGCGCGTATGGCCGGATGGCAGCCGCCTGGAGTAGCTTGGCAGTTTCCCGGGGTCATAGCTTGGTGGCGAAACAGGTGATGAAAATGCGTCTGAATGAAAGGAGTAATAGGGTGGCGCATCTCTTCGATCAGGAGTACTTAGTTGAGCTGGCCTGTCAAGTTTCATCAAGATTTGTTCGCGTGTCGGAGGTTCTAGATTCAGTCGCTTTGCGATCATTTTGCGCACATTGAAATGGCCCGAAGGGTCAGTGTAGTTGATGGGGTCGCCATTGGTGTAACTATACGTGTTCATGCCTCCTATGCCGAAGGGAGCCAAACTGTCAGTCGCGATGAAACGCATCAAGATCACGCTGTACGGCCTATATCCTGAGCCCAATATATATAGGCCCGTTAACGGATCAGAGAGTTCGCCATTAAACCCTAGTAAGGTCTGATTTGTTGAGCGATGACCGGTATAGCCGTAGGCTGTATAGGCATACGATAGAGTCGTTTTCATTGGGGAGTACCAAATTTGTCTAAGATTGCTGAGGACACGCAAACTTCAGTATTTCGGCAAAACACTCATGGCGCTACTGATAAAAATATCAGGTGAAAAGGGCTGCAATGCGCTCCTGTAGTTCTGTGAAAATCAGCCGGAACAAACCCCTGAATCCCCAGTCCAATTGCTCGTTTCCCAGGCCATCCCGGCCAACGAGGTCCCTCCCAATGAAAGCACTCACCCTGGCAACCCTGATGACCCTGGCCACGAGCCCGGTGTTCGCCTTCAACCTCAGCGACGCCGCCAATGCTGTGTCTGCCATGCAGAACCAGAAGCAACAAGGCCAGGTGCAGGCACCTGAGGCGCAGGCCAATCTGCTCAATACCTTGGGCAGCGAATTGAAGATCACTCCCGAACAGGCCGTAGGCGGGGCGGGGGCGATGCTGGGGTTGGCGCGTAACAACCTCAGTAGCGACGACTATGGGCAACTGACCAAGGCAGTGCCGGGACTGGACTTACTGGCCGGCGCCAATGCGCTGGGCAGCTTGAGTGGGTTGGGCGAAATGCTCGGCAAGAACAGCGAGAGCCAGTCGGCATTGAGCAATGCGTTGGGTAACAATGTGGAAAACCGCAGCGACCTGGACAATGCCTTCAAGGCGCTGGGGATGGATACCGGGATGATCGGGCAGTTCGCGCCGTTGTTGCTGCAGTACTTGGGGCAGCAGGGGATTGCCGGGTCGTTGTTGCAGAATCTGGGGAGTTTGTGGGCCACGCCAGCGCCGTTGGGCCAGCCTTCGGTCTGATGATTCTTTAGCGCCAGTACTGGCCCTATCGCCGGCAAGCCAGCTCCCACAGGGACCTCACAACCTTCAAGGCATGCGCTGTATCTGTGGGAGCGGCCTTGTGTCGCGAAAGGGCTGCGAAGCGGCCCCAGGATTTCAGCGTCACTGCAGAGATTGCAGGGGCCGCTTTGCGGCCCTATCGCGACACAAGGCCGCTCCCACAAAAAGCGGATTTGCGTCTGCTCAGCAGGTCAGGCGGCTTCGCTGAAGTCCACCAGGCGCACTGGGCGGCGGAAGCCGGCGGTCAGGACGGCCAGGTAGGCAAGGCCCAGGGCAAACCAGCACAGGCCGATCACCAGCGTCAGCGCCGACAGGCTGGTCCACAGCCACAGCGTCAGCCCCAAACCTACCAGCGGCACCAGGCCATAGCACAGCAGTCCCTTGAGATTACGCTGCGCCCCGTCACCCATCAGGTGGGTCTTCACCACCGCCAGGTTCACCGCCGAGAACGCCACCAGCGCACCAAAGCTGATCAGCGAGGCGAGGGTGGCCAGGTCGATCACCAACGCCAGTAGCGAGAACGCCGACACCAGCGCAATGGCGAACACCGGGGTGCCGAAACGCGGCGACAGGTAACCGAAGCAGCGCCGCGGCAGCACATTGTCACGCCCCATGGTGAACAGGATGCGCGATACCGCCGCCTGCGAGGCCAGCGCCGAGCCGAGGCTACCGGCAACGTAAGCAGCGGTGAAGAAGTTGGCCAGGAACTGCCCACCCGCCTTGAACATCACCTCGTTGGCCGCCGCATCTGCATTGACGAAGGTGCTGCCCGGCAGCACCAGCTGGCTGACGTAGGCCAGCACGGTGAACAGCACGCCGGCGAACAGGGTGGTGAGGATGATCGCCCGTGGCACATCGCGGCGGGCATCGCGGCATTCTTCGGCCAAGGTGGACACGGCATCGAAGCCGAGGAACGACAGGCACAGCACTGCCGCGCCAGCCATGATCGGGCCGAAGCCAGGCTGCGAGCCATCGCCTAGCAACGGCGACAGCAGGTCGAGCGGCTGGCCGGCCAGCGATTGGCAGGACAGGGCGACGAACACCACGATGAAGACGATCTGCGCGCCGACGATCAGGTTGCTGGTCTTGGCCACCGAGTGAATGCCGACCACGTTGAGCACGGTGACCAGGGCGATCGAGGCCAGGGCGATGGACCACGCAGGGATGGCCGGGAACGCGATGTTGAGGAACAGGCCGATCAGCAGGTAGTTGATCATCGGCAGGAACAGGTAATCCAGCAACAGCGACCAGCCGGCCAGGAAGCCGACGTTCGGGCCGAAGGCCATGTTGGTGTAGGAGTACGCTGAGCCCGCGACCGGGAAGCGTTTGACCATGAAGCTGTAGGACGTGGCGGTGAACAGCATGGCCACCAGGGTGACGATGTAGGCACCGGCCGTGCGGCCACCGGTGAGTTCGGTGACGATGCCGTAGGTGGTGAAGATGGTCAGCGGGACCATGTACACCAGGCCGAAGAATACCAGGGCGGGCAGGCCAAGGACACGGCGGAGCTGGGTGGGGGTGGGGCTGGGTGGGTTGGCCATTGATCGATCCAGGCTTTTTGTAATTGTGCTTTGGTCGATTTTTATCCACTTAGGTGGGGGATGACAAAAAAGTAATCCTTATGTTGATTATTAGCCTGGGTTTTAATCGGAAATTTGCTGTGGGTTTTGGGGCCCTATCGCCGGCAAGCCAGCTCCCACAGGATGCCCACATTGTTCAAGACTTGTGCCGTACCTGTGGGAGCTGGCTTGCCGGCGATTGGGCCAGTAGGGGTTAGCCCATCTCCGTCCGCAGCTGCTCGATCCGCTGGTCCTTGTCCAACCACAGCTGGTTCACCCAGGCCTGCACAGTCTGGCGGAATTCAGGATCATTCTCGTAATCCCCCGCCCACAGCACCGGGTCCAGTTCACGCACGCGAATGTCGATAATCACCCGGCTAATACTGCCATTGAGCAAATCCCAGAACCCCGGCGCCTTGTTGCCGGGATACACGATGGTCACGTCCAGCAGCGCATCCAACTGCTCGCCCAACGCCGCCAGCACGAACGCCACGCCACCGGCCTTGGGCTTGAGCAGGTAACGATACGGCGACTGCTGTTGCAGGCGCTTGGCTTCGGTAAACCGCGTGCCTTCCAGGTAATTGACCACCGTCACCGGCTGGCGCTTGAACAGCTCACAGGCGGCCTTGGTGATTTCCAGGTCCTTGCCCTTGAGCTCCGGGTGTTTCTCCAGAAACGCCTTGCTGTAGCGCTTCATGAACGGGTAATCCAGCCCCCACCAGGCCAGGCCCAGCAGGGGGACCCAGATCAACTCCTTCTTCAGGAAGAACTTGAAGAATGGCGTGCGGCGGTTGAGGCTTTCGATCAGCGCCGGGATGTCGACCCAGGTCTGGTGGTTGCTCACGGCCAGGTATGAAGTGTCCTTGCGCAAGTTCTCGACGCCACGGATATCCCACTTCGTAGGAATGCACAGGGCAAAGATGGCCTTGTCGATTTCCGACCAGGTCTCGGCCACCCACATTACCGCCCACGACGCATAGTCACGCCCACGGCCTGGCAATACCAGTTTGAGCAGGGCGAAGACCAGCAGCGGGCAGATCAACACCAAGGTGTTGAGCAGCAGCAGGGTGGTGGTGAGGATGCCGGTCAGCAGGCGACGCATAAGGAGACTCTTGTTGTGGGAGATAAACGGTCGGCAATGATAAGCAGGGCGATGGCCTACGCCAAATGTCCAATGCCCTGCGGCAGGAACAAATGTTTCACAACATGTTGGATAACCTTGTGACAGCGAACCTATCCTGCCAGTGCAGTCTAAGCACTGACCTTTCTCAAGGAAGCCTGCCTGTGAAACCTCTGCTTGCCCTGTTGTCGCTGTTGGCGTTACCAGTGATGGCCGCCGACCCCACGATCTACGGCCGTTACGAGAACATCGCCCTGCCCGAGTTGGGGGAAACGTTGAAAGCCAAGATGGACACCGGTGCCTTCACCGCATCGTTGTCGGCCAAGAACATCGAGCTGTTCACCCGCGATGGCGACGAGTGGGTGCGCTTCCGCCTGGCGACCAAGGACGCGGATGGCAAGGTGTACGAGCACAAGCTCTCGCGCATCAGCAAGATCAAGGGGCGTGCCGATGAAGAGGATGAAGGCGATACGCCGGAGATCTCCAAGCGCCCGGTGGTCGACCTGGAGCTGTGCCTGGGGGATGTGAAGCGCGTGGTTGAGGTGAACCTGGTGGACCGCAGCAGCTTCAACTACCCGCTGTTGATTGGCTCCAAGGCGTTGCGCGAGTTCAAGGCCGCAGTGAACCCGGCGAAGAAATTTACTGCTGGCAAGCCAGACTGCTGATACGTAGCTACAAGCTGCCAGGCGCTGGCCAACCTGCTGGATAACGCGCTGGACTTCACCGGGAGGTGGAGCGCTGTTGTTCGACCTTGAACGCGGTGGTGAGCGGGTGGTTGTGGTTGCCGGTACGGCGTATCAGCTGAGATGGCCGGGGCTGCTGCGCAGCCCATCGCCGGCAAGCCAGCTCCCACACCGAGCACATTGCCCTCAAGCCCTGTGCAGTACCTTGGGAGCTGGCTTGCCGGCGATGGGGCCCTCGAATTACACATAATCCACAGGGCCTCCACGCAAGGCGCAGACACTGCGTCCACTGCCACAGGAGGGCGGCATGAGGGAGGACAAAGAGCTCGGGCGCTGGTTGGCTCTCAGGATTGGGCAGTTGTTTCCTGTGGTACCCAGGTGAGGCCTTCGCGGGCATGCCCGCTCCCACAGGTACTGCACAGCTTTCGAATACTGTGATGTCCCTGTGGGGAGCGGGCGTGCCCGCGAAGAGGCCCTTCAGGCCTGCGGAGAAGTGGCTACCATCGACGGCCGCTTGCTCACCTCGGCATACCACGCCGCCAGCCCAGGCTGGCGCTCACGCCAGCCAAACTCGGGCTGACGCAGGTCCAGGTACCCTAGCGCACAAGCCACGCCAATCGCTGCCAGATCGAACCCGGACATCAGCTCGGGCAAATGCTCCTGCTCCAGGTTGGCCAGGCTACGGCGAATCTTGTCGCCCTGCGCTTGCAGCCAACCGTCCCAGCGCTTGTCTTCAGGCCGCAGGAAGCTTTCATAACGGCTCGACACCGCAGCATCCATGATCGCATCGGCCTGCGACACCAGCGTCATGCGCCGCCAGCGCGCCGAGCCTTCGCGTGGCAGCAGCGGCAAGCCGACGTGCTGCAGGTCGAGGTACTCGCAGATCACCCGGCTGTCATGCAGCACGGTGCCGTCTTCCAGGCGCAGGGCCGGAATCTTGCCGATCGGGTTGTCCTGGTTCAGTTGCGGGTCGCCGCTGACCGGGCTGATGTTCACCGGCTGCAGCGTCACGCGCTCAAGCTGGCCGGTCTCGTGCAATACCACCATGACCTTGCGCACGAACGGCGACAAGGGCGAGTGGAACAGGGTCATCGTGCTCATGCGTCAGTTGCCCTGCAGGCTCGGTGGCAGGCACACGCCGGTGCCGCCGATACCGCAGTAGCCGTCCGGGTTCTTGGCCAGGTACTGCTGGTGGTAAGCCTCGGCGAAGTACACGGTCGGCGCCTGGTCGATTTCGGTAGTGATTTCGCCGAAGCCGGCCTTGCTCAGTTCGGCCTGGAAAGCATCGCGGCTGGCCTTGGCCTGTTCCAGCTGTTCCGGGCTGGTGCAGTAGATGGCCGAGCGGTACTGGGTACCGATGTCGTTGCCCTGGCGCATGCCCTGGGTCGGGTTGTGCAGCTCCCAGAACATCGCCAGCAGCTCGCGGTAGCTGACCTTGTCCTTGTCGAACACCACCAGCACCACTTCGGTGTGGCCGGTCAGGCCCGAGCAGACTTCTTCGTAGGTAGGGTGCGGGGTGAAGCCGCCTGCGTAGCCGACCACGGTGCTGACCACGCCTTCGCGCTGCCAGAAGCGGCGCTCGGCGCCCCAGAAGCAGCCCAGGCCGAAGATGGCGAAGTCGATGGCGCCTTCGAAGAATGGACCGAGCAGTGGGGTGCCTTCGAACACGTAGTGGAACTCGGGCAGACTCATTGGCGTTTCGCGGCCAGGCAGGGCCTGCTCCGCAGTAGGCATGACGTTTTTGTTCACCAGGATTTCCGAACGCAGGACCATGGCCGTTCCTCTGTGTCTATTCAGTTGGATAGGTGTTGGGGCCATCGCCGGCAAGCCAGTTCCCACAGGGATGTCACAGGTTTCGAGACCTGTGCGGTCCCTGTGGGAGCTGGCTTGCCGGCGATAGGGCCCGAATGGCTTCTATAGTGCCCGAGGTTTACGCCGCTGTCAGGCGACCGGTCCACGCGGATAGCGCTTCAACCGCTCGGCCAGTTCGCGCCCCGGGATCGGCCGGTCGAACAGGTAGCCTTGGCCCACGTCGCAGCGGTGCCGGCGCAGGAACGCCAGCTGCTCTGGTGTCTCGATACCCTCGGCCACCACCTTCAGCTTCAGGTTATGGGCCATGGCCACCACCGCTGAGGTGATTTCCATGTCGTCCTGGTTATCCGGGATTTCGTTGATGAAGCTGCGGTCGATCTTGAGGATGTCGATCGGGAATTTCTTCAGGTAGCTCAACGACGAATAACCGGTGCCGAAGTCGTCCATGGCCAAGGTCAGGCCCAGGGCCTTCAGCTCTTCCAGCTGGCGGTGAGTGTCTTCGCTGGCTTCCAGCAGCAGGCCTTCGGTCAGTTCCAGCTCCAGCAGGTGCGGGGGCAGGGCTTCGTCCTTGAGGATGGTGCTGATCGAGGCTACCAGGTCCGGGTCGGAGAACTGCTTGGGCGACAGGTTGATGGCAACGTGCAGGTTGCCCATGCCGGCCTCGCGCAGTTGCTGGCTCATGCGGCACGACTGGCGCACCACCCACTTGCCGATGGGAATGATCAGGCCGGTTTCTTCTGCCACGCTGATGAACTGGTCCGGTCGGATCATGCCGCGCTCGGGGTGGTTCCAGCGCAACAGTGCTTCCAGGCCCAGCAGGCGGCCGCTGCGCAAGCACAGCTTGGGCTGGTAGAACACCTCCAGCTCGTTCTGGGTCAGGGCACGGCGCAGGTTGTTCTCGACGAACAGCTTGTAGCTGGCCTCGGCATTGAGCACTTCGGTGAACACCTGCACCTGGTGCTTGCCGTTGGCCTTGGCCTTGTGCAGTGCCAGCCCGGCGTTCTTCATCAGGCTGGTCGGGTTGGCGCCATGCAGCGGCGCGCAGGCCAGGCCCACCGAGGCGGTGACGTTGATCAGCTGGTTGTCGACGAACATCGGCTTGTCGAGGGTACGCAGCAATTGCTGGGCGACGCCCTGGCCATTCTCCAGGCTGGTGTCGTCGAGCAGCACGGCGAACTCGTTGCTGGCAAAGCGCGCCAGGATGCCGCCGGCATGCAGGCTGTTGCGCAGGCGCCGGGCCAGGCTGATCAACAGCTTGTCGCCGGTCTGGTGGCCGAGGCTGTCGTTGATACGCTTGAAGTTGTCGATGTCCACCAACAACAGGCACAAGGTGTTCTCGCCGTCGCGGGCAAAGCGCTCGTCCAGGCTGCGGATGAACGCCGGGCGGTTGCCCAGGTTGGTCAGGTTGTCGGTGTAGGCCAGGCGCTCGATGCGCTGCTGGGCCAGCTTGGTCTGGGTGACGTCTTCGTAGATGCCGATGTAGTGGGTCAGCTCACGGTTGTCGCCATAGACCTTGGAGATTGACAACTGGCCCCAGTAGGGCTCCAGGTTCTTGCGCCGGCTCTTGAACTCGCCCTGCCAACTGTTGCCCATGGCCAGGCTGGATGGCGAGTCGAACAACAGTTCGCTGAGGTTTTCCAGCGCCGGCAGCTCGCCCAGGTGGCGGCCCTGGACTTCGTCGGTGCTGTACTGGGTGATGGCGGTGAAGCTCGGGTTGACGTACTCCACCTTGCCATCGCGGTTGACCAGCAGGAAGGCACTGGCGCTCTGTTCGACCGCGCGCTGGAACAGGTGCAGGGCGCTGGCCGCGGTGCGCCGGTTGTGGTTGGTGATGACTTGGGCGAACTGGTCGGCCAGCTCGCCGGCAAAGGCTATTTCGTCCGACTGCCAGGCCCTTGTCTGGCCGGTCTGCTCCAGGCACAGCACGCCGACCACCTGGCCATCGACGCGGATACTGGCATCGAGCATGGCCTTGTTTTCCGGGCACAGGCTCTGCGTCAGGGCGCGGGTGCGTGGGTCGTGGTTGGCGTTATGGGCGTCGATGGCGCGGCTGGTGTGCAGGGCCTCCAGGTAGTCGGGGAAGCGGCTGGCATCGATGGCTTCGGGCTGGCGGTGCTCCTGCGTGCCTCGGTACCAGGCGGTGATCGGCTCCAGGCGCTGGTCTTCCAGGTGCCAGATGCTGGCGGTGTCGACCTTGTAGATTTCGCAGGCGCTCTGGGTGATCAGCTGGGCGGCTTCCAGTAGCGAGTTCTCGGCGCTGTAGCGCTGGCGGGCCAGGCGCAGGATCAGGTCCTGCTGGCCGCGTACCCGCTCCAGGTGTTCGAGCTGCTCCTGTTGGGTACGCTGGTTCAGCTGCAGGGCCAGTTGCAGGCGGTTGTTGCGCGATTCCAGGTCGCTGGCCCCCTCGCCGGCGTCTTCGTGCTGGTCGTCGAGCACGCTCAGGTAGCCGCGCAACAGCTGGCGGTTGTGCTGCTTGTAGGCCTCACCGGTCTCCAGCAGGCGTAGTGACGCACTTGGGGTGTGCAGGGCGTAGCGCACGCGGTAGTAGCCGCGCTGGGCCAGTTGCAGTTGGATCTCGTCGTGCAGCCGGTAGCGGGCCTCGGGCTCCATCAGGCTGGCGTAAGGGGCGTCTACCAGGGCGCACAGGTCGCTGGCGTGCAGGCCGAACTGGCGCTCGCAGGCTGGGTCCAGGTAGAGCATGGCCCAGGTGGCTTCGTTGAGCCTTTCGAAACGCAGCATGCCGAGCCGCGAGGGCACGGGTAACTGCGTGACGACCTCGGCCGCCACACGGCTGGCGGCATCGGGTTGGCTTTTCATCGAAGACTCGCTTGAAGAGGGAACGCAGCCTTGGGGCAGCGGCGGATCTGGCAAGGTTGCATCATGTCCCGGGGGCTGGCAAGCGGCCAGGTGCGATGCTGTGTACGGGTTATCGGCTATTGGGCCGGAAATGTTAGATCGCCTTGAGATTTTTGGCGTCTGGGAGATCGAGCGCCGCCCGCGCGGCGCT
>NZ_JYKS01000019.1 GCF_000935045.1 Pseudomonas sp. 10-1B | reverse complement strand
TCCATGTGTGGCGGCTTTAGCCGCGAACACCGGCAAAGCCGGTGCCATCCACCGTGCTGGATTTTTCGCGGGTAAACCCGCTCCTACAGGTACTGTGGAGGTTTCGGGCGCAGGCTGTGGGCTTGCGCGGTCCATGTGGGAGCGGCTTTAGCCGCGAACACCGGCAAAGCCGGTGCCATCCACCGTGCTGGATTCTTCGCGGGCGAGCCCGCTCCCACAGGTACTGTGCAGGTTTCGGGCGCAGGCTGTGGGCTTGCGCGGTCCATGCGGGAGCGGCTTTAGCCGCGAACACCGGCAAAGCCGGTGCCATCCACCGTGCTGGATTCTTCGCGGGCGAGCCCGCTCCCACAGGTACTGTGGGAGGTTTCGGGCGCAGGCTGTGGGCTTGCGCGGTCCATGGGGGAGCGGCTTTAGCCGCGAACACCGGCAAAGCCGGTGCCATCCACCGTGCTGGATTCTTCGCGGGCGAGCCCGCTCCCACAGGTACTGTGGAGGTTTCGGGCGCAGGCTGTGGGCTTGCGCGGTCCATGTGGGAGCGGCTTTAGCCGCGAACACCGGCAAAGCCGGTGCCATCCACCGTGCTGGATTTTTCGCGGGTAAACCCGCTCCTACAGGTACTGTGGAGGTTTCGGGCGCAGGCTGTGGGCTTGCGCGGTCCATGTGGGAGCGGCTTTAGCCGCGAACACCGGCAAAGCCGGTGCCATCCACCGTGCTGGATTCTTCGCGGGTAAACCCGCTCCTACAGGTACTGTGCAGGTTTCGGGCGCAGGCTGTGGGCTTGCGCGGTCCATGTGGGAGCGGCTTTAGCCGCGAACACCGGCAAAGCCGGTGCCATCCACCGTGCTGGATTCTTCGCGGGCACGCCCGCTCCCACAGGCCGCGTCGCGCTTACGAATTGAGTTCTCTGCGCGACAGCGCAGCCCGTAGGGCTGCGTGATCTCCCACAGGGTGCTGTGCAGGTTTCGGGGCAGTCCAAGCCAGTTCTCACAAAATACCGCGCATTCCTGCATGATCGCGTAGGGCCAATCCATTAGAGCCATTCCCATTCGCAAAAACCCCGTGCGTTTCGCTTGGCCTTGAGTACAATCTCCAGCTTTTTCCGGGACAATCGTCCCATTGCTGGAACTTCCAATGCTGACCGGTAGCTACTCCTTTTCGCTGGTGTTGATTTCGCTGTGCGTGGCGATCCTGGCGTCCTATACCGCACTTGACCTGACCGGCCGCATCGCCACGGCCAAGGGCCGGGCCGTCTATGTGTGGATGGGGGGAGGGGCGCTGGCCATGGGCATCGGCGTGTGGTCCATGCACTTCATCGGCATGCTCGCCTTCAGCCTGCCCATCGCCCTGGGCTATGACCTTGCGCTTACGGCGTTCTCGCTGTTGATCGCGGTGCTGTCCTCGGGCTTTGCCCTATGGCTGGTGAGCCAGCCTAGCCTGCCTTGGCAGCAATTGGGTTTCGGTGCGCTGATCATGGGGGCCGGTATCGCCTGCATGCACTACACCGGCATGGCCGCGTTGCGCATGCTGCCAGGCATCGACTATGACCCGACGCTGTTCGGCGCCTCGCTGTTGATTGCCGTGGGCGCCTCGGCGGCAGCGTTGTGGATAGCCTTCCGCCTGCGCAAGCACACCCCTTATGTGCGGCAGATTCGAGGCCTGGCCGCAGTGGTGATGGGGTTCGCCATTGTCGGTATGCACTACACCGGCATGGCCGCGGCGAATTTCCCTGACGGCAGTTTCTGTGGTGCGCTGGCTGGCGGGCTGCAAGGCGACGGGCTGGTCTACCTGGTGCTGATCACCACCCTGGCCGTGTTGGCGGTGGCCTTGCTCACCTCGGTGCTGGATGCCCGCCTGGAAGCGCGTACCGCCGAGTTGGCCCATTCGCTGACCGTGGCCAATCAGGAACTCACCCAGCTGGCCCTGCACGACACCCTCACCGGCCTGCCTAACCGCACCCTGCTGGCCGACCGCATCGAGCAGGCCATCGCCAAGGTGGCGGAGCAGGGCGGCTGTTTCGCCCTGATGTTCATCGACCTGGACGGTTTCAAACCGGTCAACGATGCCTTTGGTCACCACATCGGCGACCTGTTGCTCAAGGCCGTGGCGGCACGTTTGCGCGGCCATTTGCACAGCCAGGACACATTGGCGCGTATCGGTGGTGATGAATTCGTGCTGTTGGTGGAGCTGCAGGAGCCGAACGATGCCATGGACGTGGCGGTCAAGCAGGTCAACCTGGTGTCGCGGCCATTCCGCGTGGCCGAGCATGACCTGCAACTGTCGGCGAGCCTGGGCATCGTCCTGTACCCGGGCAACGGCCAGGACCAGCACGAGCTGCTGCGCAATGCCGACGCCGCCATGTACCACGTCAAGAGCGCCGGCAAGAACGGCTACAGCTTCTTCGACGTGTCGATGAACAGTAACGCCCGCCAGCAACTGCAGTTGCTGCAGGACCTGCGCCAGGCCCTGGAGCAGCGCCAGTTCCGCTTGCACTACCAGCCCAAGTTCGACGCCCAGGCCTGCCAGCCGATCGGCGCCGAGGCTTTGCTGCGCTGGGAGCACCCGCAGCAGGGGCTGTTGCTGCCCGACCGCTTCATCGGCCTGGCGGAAAAGACCGGCCTGATCATCCCCATCGGTGAGTGGGTGCTCGACGAAGCCTGCCGGCAGATGCGCCAGTGGCTGGACCAGGGGCACCAGGGCTGGCGCATGGCGGTGAACCTGTCGGCGATCCAGTTCTGCCATGCCGGGCTGGTCGAGAGCGTGGCCCAGGCCCTGCAGCAGAGCGGCCTGCCGGCCAACTGCCTGACCCTGGAAATCACCGAAACCACCGCCATGCACGACGCCGATGCCAGCCTGACCGTGCTGCAGCACTTGGCTGAGATGGGGGTGGACCTTTCCATCGATGACTTTGGCACCGGCTATTCCAGCCTGATGTACCTCAAGCGCCTGCCGGCCAACGAGCTGAAGATCGACCGCGGCTTCGTGCGCGACCTGGAGCACGACAGCGATGATGCCGCGATCGTTTCGGCGATCGTGGCGCTGGGCCAGGCGCTAGGGCTGCGTATCGTTGCCGAAGGGGTAGAGACCGACCGCCAGCAGGACTTCCTCACTCGCCTGGGCTGTGATTCGCTACAAGGCTATCTGCTGGGCCAGCCGGTGCCGGCCGAGCAATTCATGGACAAGCTGCAGGCCTTGCACCAGGAGAATGCTGCCGCTGGCTAGACCGCGTCGCGCAGGGTGAAGGCGGGTACGAAGGCGTCCATTTCCGCCTCGACGGCTTCGATGATGCGCTCCACGTCTGTTGCAGCCATGATCGCCGCGCAGGGGATGCCGGCAATCGCCAGCAGGGTTTCGCCGGTGGCGCGGTCGAATAGCCGCGCAACCATGCTGCGCGGCGCATCCATGCTGGCCTCGAAGCCCAGGGGGTGGAAATGCCAGCGCATCACCTGGCAGGCGTTGGGGAACGTCATCTTGTTCATGCCAGCCTCCTTGTCCAGGCCTGGACGTAGGTGATCGGCTGGCCACGCCTGTGCGGCCGCCGGGAATGTAAACATAGCACCTGCTGCGCGCGATTCCCGGCTGCAAATATGACAAATGCACTAATGCATGATGCCGGTCACGTCTTGCTCATGGCGGGCGTTTGCCGGCTGCCGGCGTGGCAAACGTTTTCCGTGAACGATAGCGGCAGCTATCCCGCGCAGTCATGCCGGTTTCATCGGCATCCGCTGCGCAGTATTTTCGGACGAGCGGTGCGCCTAGCCCAGCAACCCGGCAGCGATGTTGATGGTGAAGCCCAGGATCGCTGTATTGAAGATGAACCCCACCAGCGAGTGCGCCAGCACCACCCGCCGCAGGCCCCGCCCGGCAACGCCCACGTCGGCGGTTTGCACAGCCACGCTGATGGTGAACGAGAAGTAGTGGAAGTCCCAATAATCCGGGTTGCGCTCGCCGTCGGCGAAGCGCAGTGGCGGCTCGTGGTTTTGCCCGGTGTAGAACAGCCGGGCGTAGTGCAGGCTGAAGATACAGCCGATCAGCAGCCAGGAGCCGGCCACGGTCAGGCCGGTGTAGAGATAGTGCAGGGCCAGAGCTGCCCCCTGCAGGCCGCGGCTGGAGACCAGTTGCAGGGTGACTGCGGCGAGGCTGGCGATGGCGGCGATGCATACGGTGAGCAGGACCAGGCCGGCGTTTTCATCTTCGATGCGGGCGACCCTGCGGACCTTTTCCGGGCTGGCGTTCGCGCTCAGGTAGAGCACCAGCAGCAGGTACAGCCACACGCCAAGGTTCCAGCCGGCGAGGATGTGCTGCACGGTGTCGCCGGCGGGTATCAGCCAGGCGCCGATCAGGCCGGCCGCGGCGGCGATGCTCAGGCGGGGGTGGGTGTGGGTCACGCGGTAGAAAGCCATGGGGTTTCGTTTACGGTGGGCATGGCTACTACTCTAGACGGTCATAAGCCAGATGAGCGGTATGCGCGGTCCATGTTGGAGCAACTGTCTTGCATTGCCGGGACTGGCCTCATCGCAGGCAAGCCAGCTCCCACAGGTACCGCGCAGATCTCAAGCTTTGCGCAGTCCCTGTGGGAGCTGGCTTGCCGGCGATGTTTTCTTTGATGTCGCCCATCGCACGCCTTTGCAACTCTCAGTACACTGCACGTTCCAACACCAACATCCGTTGATCTCGAGGTTTTTGCATGACGCTCAGTCCTTTGGCAGGCAAGCCGGCTCCAGCCAGCGTGCTGGTCGATATTCCCCGGCTGCTCACCGCCTACTACACCGGCCGCCCCGACGCTGCCGTGGCGGCACAGCGGGTGGCCTTCGGCACCTCGGGGCACCGGGGCACTTCGCTTGAATTGAGTTTCAACGAGTACCACGTCCTGGCCATCACCCAGGCTATCTGCCTGTATCGCCAGGAAAAGGGCATCGACGGCCCGCTGTTCATCGGCGCCGATACCCACGCATTGTCGGCGCCGGCCACCGCCAGCGCCCTGGAAGTGCTGGCCGCCAATGGCGTACAGGTAATGCTGTCCAAGGATGACGAATACACGCCCACACCTGCGGTGTCCCACGCCATCCTCTGCTACAACCGTGGCCGCGCGCAGGGCCTGGCCGACGGTATCGTCATCACTCCGTCGCACAACCCGCCGCAAAGCGGTGGCTTCAAGTACAACCCGCCCAATGGCGGCCCGGCTGACAGCGACGTGACCAAGTGGATCGAGGCCAAGGCCAACGAACTGCTGGCGGCGAACCTGGCGGGCGTCAAGCGCATGGACCATGCCCAGGCGCTGCAGGCCCCGACCACCCAGCGCCACGACTACGTAGGCAACTATGTGGCCGACCTGGAAAACGTCATCGACTTCGACGTCATCCGTGGCGCCAAACTGCGCCTGGGCGTGGACCCGCTGGGCGGAGCCGGGGTGCGCTACTGGTCGGCGATTGCCGAGCACTACAAGCTCGACCTGGAAGTGGTGAACAGCGAAGTCGACCCAACCTTCCGCTTCATGACCGTCGACTGGGATGGCCAGATTCGCATGGACCCGTCCTCGCCGTATGCGATGCAGGGCCTGATCGGCCTGCGCGAGCGTTTCGACGTGGCCTTCGCCTGCGACCCGGACCACGACCGCCACGGTATCGTCACCCCGGACGGCCTGCTGCAACCGAACAACTACCTGGCCGTGGCCATCGACTACCTGTATCGCCACCGCCCGCAATGGCGCAGCGATGCCGCCGTCGGCAAGACCGTGGTGTCCAGCGGCCTGATCGACCGCGTTACCCAGCGCCTGGGCCGCGAGCTGTACGAAGTGCCAGTGGGCTTCAAGTTCTTCGCCCAGGGGCTGTTCGACGGTTCGCTCGGCTTTGGCGGCGAGGAGAGTGCGGGTGCTTCGTTCCTGCGCCGTGATGGTTCGGTGTGGGCCACCGACAAGGACGGGCTGATTCCGGCGCTGCTGGCTGCCGAAATGACCGCCCGCACCGGGCGCAACCCGAGCCAGGCCTACGCCGACCTGACCGAAGCACTGGGCAAGCCGTTCGCCACCCGTGTCGAGGCCAAGGCTGATGCGCGGCAGAAGGCTTTGCTGAGCAAGCTGGCGCCGGAGCAGGTGAAGTCGACCGAACTGGCCGGCGAGCCGATCGTGCAGATCCTCAGCCACGCGCCGGGCAATGGCCAGGCGATTGGCGGGCTGAAGGTGATGACCGCCAATGGCTGGTTCGCCGCACGCCCGTCGGGCACCGAAGACATCTACAAGATCTACGCCGAAAGCTTCATCGACGAGGCGCACCTGCAACGCCTGGTGCAGGAAGCGCAGGTGCTGGTGGACGCGGCGATTGCCTGACCGGTAACAAAGCGCTTGGTTCTGCGGTGCGGTGTAAATTAGAATTAATCTTATTTACTCCCATCGCAGGGCCTTTCCCATGATCGACGCCGCGCCGCCACCGGAGCCTAGCCTGCCAGCCCTGTACCGGGAGCATCACGGTTGGCTGGAAAGCTGGCTGCGCCGGCGCATGGGCAATGCCTGGGATGCCGCCGACCTCAGCCAGGATACCTTCCTGCGCATCCTCGCCAGTGCCCAGCCACTGACAGACATCCGTGAACCGCGTGCCTACCTGCTGACCGTGGGCAAGCGCCTGCTGAGCAACTTCTACCAGCGGCGCAGCCTGGAGCAAGCCTACCTCGATGCCTTGGCGCATTTGCCCGAGCAGCATGTGCCCTCGCCAGAGCAGCGCTGGGTGTTGCTGGAAACCCTGCAAGCGCTGGATGAACTGCTCGACGGCCTGAAGGCACCGGTGCGCAAGGCCTTTCTCTGGAGCCAGCTGGAGGGTTTGGGTTATGCCGAAATCGGCAAGCGCCTGGGCGTTTGCGAGCGCTCGGTCAAACGCTACATGGCGCAAGCCTACGAGCACTGCCTGTTGGCCGAGTTGCAATGACCACACCTTCTGCCGAAACCCGTGAAGCCGTGCGTGCCGCCGCCCACTGGCTGGCACTGCTGGATTCCGGCGGGGCCAGTGAGAGTGACTTGTTGCGCCTTGAACAATGGCGCGCCAGCAGCAGCCTGCACGAAGACGCCTGGCAGAAGGCCTGGTTGCTGCGTCAGCGTTTTTCCGGGCTGCCCGGTGCGCTGGCCATGGCCACCCTGGACCGCCCGGATGCCGGCCGCCGAGTACTGCTCAAGCAGGCCCTGGGGGTGGCGGCGCTGCTGCCGGCGGCCTGGCTGGTGAGCCGCGAGCTGCCGCTGGATGCCTGGACCGCCGACATGCGCACCTCGGTAGGGGAGCGTCGGCAGGTGCTGCTGAGCGATGGCACTTTCGTGCAGTTGAACACCGACAGTGCACTCGATATCGACTTGGGCGCCCGCCGCCTGACCCTGCGGCGCGGTGAAGTGGCGGTCAAAGTGCCCGGCAACCTGAGCCTGACCTTGCAGGTGCCATACGGCCAGGTGGCGGTCAGCGATGCCGAGGTGTGCCTGCGTTTGTTCGATCAAGCCTGCCGGGTGTCGGTGGCCCGCGGCGCGGCCCGCCTGCAGCCGTTGCATGGCCCGGCATTGATGTTGCGGGCCGGGCAGCAGGCCAGCCTGCAGGCGGCTGGTGTCGGCCCTGTCCAAGGCTTGGACGAATGGCAGTTGGGCTGGCGCGAGGGTGTGCTGCGCCTGGATGACCGCCCGCTGGGCGAGCTGCTGCATGAGCTGCGCCGCTATCGCCCCGGCGTATTGCGCTGGGCGCCGGAACTGGAGGGCCTGCGCGTTACCGGCACCTTCCGCCTCGACGACACTGACCGGATGCTGGCTTTACTCGCCGCCAGCCTGCCGTTGCAGGTGCACACACGCACGCGTTATTGGGTCAGCCTGACCACGCGAGAAAATCGTGCATGAGGCTGTCCCCTTTTTTTCACTCGCCGGTCATTACCGGTAGGAGAAAATAAAGGGGAGCCTTGTTCAATGCCTGCAGTAATGTCTTGCCGCCTGCGCCCACTGGCGCGCGCAGCGCATCCGTTGTTCGCCATGAGCCTGTTGTTGTGTGCACCGGCCTGGGCCGATGAACCGGCCCGGCGTACCTATCAGGTAGCGCCAGCCAGCCTGGGCGCGGTCCTGACTCATTTTGCCGACCAGGCCGGTGTCAGCCTTTCGCTGGACCCGGCCTTGGTCAACGGTCGTCAGAGCAACGGCCTGTCTGGCACTTACAGTGTCGCCGAAGGCTTCACGCAGTTGCTGCGCGGCAGCGGCCTGCAGTTGCTGCCGGTGGGCGAGGGCGCCTTCACCCTGGTGCCGGCCCCCCAGGACGGTGCCGCCCTGGAAATCGCCCCCACCAGCATCGTCGGCAGCCAGGCCGC
Organism: Pseudomonas sp. 10-1B; assembly: GCF_000935045.1. Lineage (GTDB taxonomy): Bacteria > Pseudomonadota > Gammaproteobacteria > Pseudomonadales > Pseudomonadaceae > Aquipseudomonas. The sequence goes on along the minus strand of NZ_JYKS01000019.1, from coordinate 62,713 downwards.
AGGCGGCGAAACGCAGCCCTACACCGGCGGCCAGGTAGCGCGCCAGGGTGCACAAGGCCTGCTCGGCTCGCGCGACTTCATGGAAACCCCGTTCAGCATCACCAGCTACACCAGTGAACTGGTGAAGAACCAGCAGGCGCGAACCTTGGGCGAGTTGATTGCCAGTGACCCTTCGGTGCGCGCTACCAACCCGGCGGGTGGGCGCTTCGAGCAGTTCACCATTCGCGGTTTCAGCCTGTTCAACAGTGATGTGGCCTACAACGGTCTGTACGGCATCCTGCCGACCTACTCGATCGACATGGAAATGGCCGACCGGGTCGACATCATCAAAGGCCCCAGTCAGTTGATCAACGGCATTTCGCCGCGTGGTAGCGTAGGTGGCGGCATCAATGTGCAGCCCAAGCGCGCCGGCGACCAGCCGATTACCGAGTTGACTGGCAGCTATGCCTCGGCTGGCCAGGCCGGTGGCGCAGTGGACATCGGCCGGCGCTTTGGCGAAGGCCAGCAGTTTGGCGTGCGCTTCAATGGTGTGAAGCAGGCGGGCGATACCGAATGGGACCACCAGCGCGTCGACCGCGAAATGGCGGTGCTGGGCCTGGATTTTCGCGGCGAGCGCCTGCGGCTTTCGGCCGACCTCGGCCATACCGAGCGCGATACCGATGCCCCGCAGGAACGCGTGCTGGTCGGTGCCAATGCCAAGGTGCCGGATGCCAACGACGTGCGTCACAACTACGCCCAGGCCTGGAGCAAGGCGCGCACCAACGACACCTTCGGTGCGTTGCATGCCGAGTACGACATCAGCGAGTCGCTGCTGGCCTATGGCGCAGTCGGCGCGCGCAAGAGCAACCATGACTTTTTGCGTCACAACGTGTCGATTACCAATGACGCTGGCGACTTCACCGTGCAGCCACGCGACTTCACTCGGGATGAATCGGTGCGCACCGCCATGGCCGGCCTGCGCAAGTGGTTCCATACCGGGCCGGTCAGCCATGAACTGAACCTGGCCGCCAGCTACTTCTACATGGACTTCACCAACGGCGGCGCCCGCTATGCCTCGGCGCCGAGCAACCTCTACAACCCGGTGGCCACTCCGACGCCGGGCACGGCAACTCGCATCGACCCCGAGGCCTATACGGAAAATCGCTTCTCCGGTGTGGCCCTGGCCGACACCCTGGGCTTCTTCGACGACCGCCTGCTGCTGACCCTGGGTGCGCGCTGGCAGCGGGTGCAGGTGGATGACTGGAGCGACGGCGTCAAAGGCGATACGGCCTACGACGAAGAAAAGGTCTCGCCCTCGGGTGGCGTGCTGTTCAAGGTCAGCGACCAGTTGTCGTTGTACGCCAACTACATGGAGGGCCTGAGCCAAGGCAAGATCGCGCCGTCGACCTCGATCAACGAAGACCAGATCTTCCCGCCGTTCACCAGCCGTCAGGTGGAGGTGGGGGCCAAGTACGACCTGGGCCGGGTCGCCTTCACCGCCAGCGCCTTCCGCATTCGCCAGCCGGCCTACGAGACCAACCCCACTTCGCGTGTGTTCGGCCCCAATGGCAAGCGTGACAACCGCGGTATCGAGCTGAGCGTGTTCGGTGAGCCCGTGCAAGGCGTGCGCGTGCTCGGTGGGGTGATGTACATCGACAGCGAGCTGACCGACACCATCGGTGGTGCCTACGATGGCAATCGCGCGCCGGCCACGCCCGAGTACAACGTCAACCTTGGCGCCGAATGGGATGTGCCGGGGGTGAATGGCCTGACCCTGACGGCGCGGGGCATCCATTCGAGTTCGCAGTACCTGGACCAGAACAACAGCAAGCAGATCGACGGCTGGGAGCGTTACGACCTGGGCGCGCGGTATGCGTTCAAGGTGGATACTACCCAGGTTACCTTGCGGGCCAGTGTCGAGAACGTGCTGGATGATCGCTACTGGAGTTCGGCGGGTGCTTCGGATGACAGCGAACCGGGGCTGACGCTGTCCACGCCGCGTACTTACCTGCTGTCGGCGACCGTCGGCTTCTAAGCCAGGCACCTTGCAGGTGCGGCCTCTGTGGGGGCCTTGTGTCGCGAAAGGGCCGCTTTGCGGCCCATCGCCGGCAAGCCAGCTCCCACCTCGACTGCATAGGCCTCAAGCCCTGTGCAGTACCTGTGGGAGCCCGGCTTGCCGGCGATGGGCTGCATAGCAGCCCCAAGGACGAAAACTCAACCGCCATGCAGCTTGCCAGTCACTCTTGCTCCGGCACCACCGCGATCACGTCGATTTCCATCAGCCATTCAGCCTGGGCCAACCCGGCCACCACCAGCCCGGTGGAAATCGGGAACACGCCCTTGAGCCACTTGCCCACTTCCTTGTACACCGGCTCGCGGAAGCGCGGGTCGGTGATGTAGGTGGTGGTCTTGACGATGTGCGACAGGTCCGAGCCGGCTTCTTCAAGCAGTTGCTTGACGTTCTTCATCGCCTGCTCGGTCTGCGCCCGAGGGTCACCCAGGCCCACCAGCTTGCCTTCAAAGTCGGTGCCGACCTGGCCGCGCACATAGATGGTGTTACCGGCGCGGACTGCCTGGCACAGGTCGTTGTCCAGGGTCTGGTTGGGGTAGGTTTCCTTGGTGTTGAACATGCGGATGCGAGTATGGGTAGGCATCAGTGGGCTCCGAGGGTGCTGACGTTGCTGATCTTGGCGGGTTGCTGCTCATCCGCTGCGCGCTGCTCGCGGTCGCGGTAGGCGGTATAGGTGCGTTGCGTGGCGATGTGGCCGGCGACGTGCTTGGCGTCGTGCCACACGCCCCAGATGAACGACGAGCCACGGCGCGACAGCCACGGCAGGCCGAGGAAGTACACCCCCGATTCGCGGGCTACGCCGCGCTGGTGCTGGGGCTTGCCGTTGGCATCGAAGGTGTCCACCTGCAGCCAGCTGAAGTCCACGCCGTAACCGGTGGCCCAGATGATGCTGCTGACGCCGGCCTTGGCCAGGTCCAGCTGTTGCAGCGGGTTGCGCATGCACTCCGGGTCGGCCAGGCGTTTACGGGCTTCGGGCTCTTCCGGCAGGTCCAGGCCGTTGCGTTCGATGTAGGCATCGGCGGCATCCAGCAGGGCCAGGTAGTTCTCGTCGCCGCGGTTGATGTTCTCCACCAGGTTGTCCTGGAAGCGCGCCACGCCGTTTTCGAACGACTGGGTCAGGCCAACCAGGGTCATGCCCTGATGGGCGAGGGCGCGGAAGTCCACGGTGTGGCCGCCACGGGCACCGCTGACGGCGATGGTCACGTGTTCACGGCCGGGCTTGGCGATTTCCGCATCCCATTCACCCAGCACGCCCAGCCACCAGCAGAAGTCGCGGTTGCGATAGGCGCGTGGCGGGCGGTCGTGGGCGCCGACCGACAGGTACACCTGGCGCCCGGCACGCATCAGCTCTTCGGCGATCTGCACGCCGGAGGAACCGGCACCTACCACCAGCACTGCGCCTTCGGGCAATTGCTGCGGGTTGTAGTAGGCGGCGGAGTGGATCTGGTGCAGGTTGCTGTCTTTCGGCGCGATGGCCGGGATTACCGGCTTCTGGAACGGGCCGGTGGCGGCGACCACGCGGTTGGCGCGAATCACGCCTTCATTGGTTTCGATGGTGAAGCCGGGGCGGTCGCTGTTGCGCACCACTTTCTTCACTTCGATGCCGGTGCGCACTGGCAGGTTGTACTTGCGTACGTACTGCTCGAAGTAGTCGGCCACCTGGTCCTTGCCGGCGAAGGCGTCGGCGTCGAGGTTGAATTCCAGGCCTGGGAAGCGGTCGTGCCAGACCGGGCCATTGGCCACCAGCGAGTCCCAGCGGCCAGTGCGCCAGGCCTCGGCGATACGCTTGCGCTCCAGCACCAGGTGCGGCACGCCAAGCTTGCTCAGGTGTTCGCTCATGGCCACGCCGGCCTGGCCGGCGCCGACGACGAGGGTGTCGATTTCGAGGTTGTTCAGTGTCATGTCCGGGCCCTTGTTCAGGCGGTTTTTGTCAGGTCGGTTTGGAGGACCGCCGTTGTCTGGGGCCAGACTAGGGATGCTGCGCAAATGGCGAAAATAGTATTTAGCTGGTGCTTGCCGATAAAACGGCGAAGGCCCTGAATACTGTGGCTTGTAGCGCCGAGGGCAGCGGTTTTCAGGGCGTTTTCGACAGGCCTGTCGGGGCCTTAGTTTTTTCCTCTGCAAACCCTCGGAAAAAGGTGGTTTCGCCTGCCGGAAGGTTCCACCCAGAATGCCGTGTATCGCACAGCACAACAGGAACCATGACATGACTTTCTCCATCATCGGTCGTTGCCAGGAAACCGGCCAGGTCGGTATCGCCATCAGTTCGTCGAGCATCGCCGTGGGCGCCCGTTGCCCTTGGGTACGTGCCGGTGTGGGCGCAGTCTCTACCCAGAACATCACCCTGCCGGCGCTGGGCCCGCAGATTCTCGATGCCCTGGAGCAGGGCCAGTTGCCACCAGCCGCGGCGCTGGACCGGGTGCTCAGTGCCAATGGCTGGAGCGAGTACCGCCAGGTCACGGTAATCGACAGCCACGGCCAGGTGGCGCTGTTCACTGGCAAGGAGGCGCTGGGTACGCACCACGCCGTGGCTGGTGAGCAATGCGCGGCGGCGGGCAACCTGTTGGCCTCGACCCAGGTGATCGAAGCGATGGTGCAGGCCTTCGAGCAGGCTGATGGGCACCTGGCCGAGCGCCTGCTGGCTGCCATGCACGCGGCGATGGCGGCCGGGGGCGAGGCCGGGCCGGTGCACTCGGCGGCGTTGAAGATCGCTGGCGAGCTGACCTGGCCGCTGGTGGACCTGCGTGTGGACTGGGCCGATGCCGACCCGATCGGCGTGCTCGATGGCCTGTGGCAGGCATACCGGCCGCAGATGCAGGATTACGTTACCCGCGCCCTCAACCCGACTGCCGCGCCAAGCTACGGGGTGCCGGGCGATGAGTGAGTTTGCCAGCCGCGCGCTGCTGGCCCGGCTGATCGGCTTTGCCACGGTCAGCCGCGATTCCAACCTGGCGCTGATCGGCTTCATCCATGATTACCTGGCCGAGCTGGGGGTGGAGTGCGAGCTGTTCCATAACCCGGAGGGCACCAAGGCCAACCTGTTCGCCAGCATCGGCCCCAAGGACGTTGGTGGTGTGGTGTTGTCTGGGCATACCGATGTGGTGCCGGTGGACGGCCAGGCCTGGACGGTCGAGCCGTTTGCCCTGAGCGAACGTGATGGGCGCCTGTATGGCCGTGGCACGGCCGACATGAAGGGTTTCATCGCATCGGTGCTGGCAGCCGTGCCCGCGTTCCTCGCCCAGCCGTTGCGCATGCCGGTGCACCTGGCGTTCTCCTATGACGAAGAAGTCGGTTGCCTGGGTGTGCGCTCGATGCTGGCGGCGCTCGAACAACGCCCGCACAAACCGCGCCTGTGCCTGATTGGCGAGCCTACCGAGCTCAAGCCGGTGCTGGGGCACAAGGGCAAGCTGGCGATGCGCTGCCAGGTGCATGGCGCGGCCTGCCACTCGGCGTATGCGCCGTATGGGGTGAATGCCATCGAGTATGCGGCGAAGCTGATCGGCAAGCTGGGCGAGATTGGCCAGGTGCTGGCACAGCCGCAACAGCATGATGAACGTTTCGACCCCCCGTTCTCCACGGTGCAGACCGGCGTGATCAAAGGCGGCAGGGCGCTGAACATCGTACCGGCCGAGTGTGAATTCGATTTTGAAGTGCGCGCCTTGCCAGGGTTCGAGGCACAGACGGTGGCCGACCAGTTACAGACCTACGCCGAGGCCGAATTGCTGCCGCGTATGCGCAAGGTCAATGCAGCCAGCGCCATTCACCTGGAGCCGCTGAGTGCCTACCCGGGGCTGGCCACGCCGGCAGACAGCGAGGCGGCGCGGTTGCTGGCGTTGCTCAGTGGTTCGACTGAGTTCGGCACGGTGGCGTTTGGTACCGAAGGCGGGTTGTTCGACCAGGCCGGGATCCCGACCGTGGTGTGCGGGCCTGGCAGCATGGAGCAGGGCCACAAGCCGGATGAGTTCGTCACTGTCGAGCAGTTGCAGGGCTGTGATGCGATGCTGCTGAGGCTGGTGGATTACCTCAAGCAGGGCTGACTGTGCTGGCTTCTTCGCGGGCTCGCCCGCTCCCACAGGCCTGCGCCAGTCTCAATGTCTGTGCAGTACCTGTGGGAGCGGGCATGCCCGCGAATGGGCCGCGACGCGGCCCCGGCGACTCAGAAGGTAGCCTTGACCTGCAGGCCAACCACCAGCGCGTTGTCGATGTCCTTCCCGGAGAACGCCCCCGGCTCGATGATGTACTGCACATCCGGGCGCAGGTTCAGCCAGGGCGTGGCCTGGTAGCCGTAGCTCAGTTCGATCAACTGCTCGGCGCTGTCGATGTCGGGGAACTGCTGCCCGGCATTGAACGCAGCATCTTCCAGCACATCGCGGCTACGCGGGTTGGGCACGGCGCGGCCATATCCCAGTGCCACGGTATCCTTTGGGCGGCCTTCGAACGGCTTGTACAGCACCACGCCGGCACCATACCACTTGGTGAACGGCGAGGCGGCCTTGCTCGATGCCGAATACTGGCCGAAGGCATGCAGGCTGCGACCCGGCAAGCGCTGGTCGTTCCATACTGCCTGGTCGATCAGCAGGTAATGCCCGCCACGGCCGGACACTTCCTTGTCGCTGCCGATACGTTTGACGTCGGAGCTATCGTAGTAGTAGCCCAGCTTGTACTCGCCTGGCAGCTCACTCTGCAGCTTGTACACCAGTTCCACCGGTACCACGGTGCCGGTGGTGTGCTTGGGGCCCAGGTGCCAGGCGCGGCTGGAATTGCCGTTGCTCTCGGGGTCGACATTGAATGCCGCCACACGCAACTGCCAGGCCGGTGACAGGTCGTACTTCACCCGCATACCCAGATGGGCGTTGGGGTAGTTGGTCCAGCCGCTGCCGCCGGACATGTTCAGCGGGTGGCCGCAGAAGCCGGCGTTCATGAAGTTGCACAGGATGCCGCTGTCCAGGCCGCCAAGGTCGTTGCCCATGGCCATGTAGCCGAGCTTGACGTTGAGCGCCGGGGTGAACAGGGTGCGCTCGTAGCTCAGCTCGGTCAGGCGGGTGTACAGGCCACCGAAGTTTTCCTGGATCGGCAGGCGGTTGCCCACCAGGTCTTCCGAGGCGCTGTTGCCGCGGCGGTCGTTGATGGTCAGCTGGACCTTGCCGCCGTTGTCCAGGCCGTACAGTTTCGACAGGTCGAACTGTACGCCCAGCTTCAGGTTCTGCGAGTAGCGCGCCGAGCGGTGCAGGCCACCGTGGGCGTTGTAGGCGGTTTCGCCGCTGTAGTCGCCGGTGAACTTGACGCCGTCTTCTTCCAGCTGGTGGCGCAGGCCACCCCAGTTTCCGGTCAAGGTGTTGCGGGTCAACAGGTCGTCGTTGGCGAGGGCGGTGGTGCTGGCCAGGGCCAGTAGCAGGGCGGGGGGGATGCGAATTGCGGATGGCATTGCTGAATCTCGGGTTGTCTGTTCGGGCCTCTTCGCGGGTAAACCCGCTCCTACAAAGGGCGGTGTGGGCCCTGTGGGAGCGGGTTTACCCGCGAAGCAGGCGACGCGGTCTTATGGCAAGGCGTAGGAAATCACGTAGTCGCCACGGTCAGTCGACTGGCGCGCACCGCCAGCGGTAATGACCACATACTGCTTGCCGGTCTTCGGCGATACGTAGGTCATCGGGCCGCCCTGGCTGCCCACCGGCAGGCGAGCCTTCCAGATTTCGTTGCCGGTGCTGCTGTCGTAGGCGCGCAGGTAGAAGTCCTGGGTGCCGGCGATGAACACCAGGCCGCCTTGGGTCGACAGGGTGCCGCCGAGGGTGGGCAGACCGATCTTGATCGGCAGGTGCATGCGGATGCCGAGCGGGCCTGTGTCCTCGACGGTGCCGACCGGTACCTGCCAGGCTACCTGGCGGGTCTTCATGTCAATGGCGGTCAGGGTACCGAACGGTGGCGCCTGGCACGGAATGCCGGCTACCGACAGGAAGCGGTTCTTGTTCACGGCATACGGCGTGCCTTTGAGCGGCACTGCACCCATGCCGGTGTTCAGCGCTTCGCCACCGGAAGCGGCGTTGCCTTTGTTCTGCGACGGGATCATCTGGATCCACAGGCCCAGGCGCATGTCGTTGACGAAGATGAAGCCATGCACCGGGTCGGTGGAGATGCTGCCCCAGTTCATGCCACCCAGCGAACCCGGGAAGCTCAGTGACAGGTCGGTGCCCGGCGCAGTGTACAGGCCGTCGTAGCGCATCTTCTTGAAGTCGATACGGCACAGCAGTTGGTCATACGGGGTGGCGCCCCACATGTCCGACTCGGTCAGGGTCTGCGCGCCGATCTGTGGCATGCCCACCGATTTCGGCTGGGTTGGGGAGTACGGCTCGTTGGGGATGTTGCTTGGCTTGACCGGTACTTCATCAACCTGGGTCAGCGGCTTGCCGGTGGCGCGGTCGAGCACGTAGATCTGCCCGGCCTTGGTGCCGATGACTACTGCAGGTACCGTCTGGCCGTCGTCCTTGGTGAAGTCGATCAGGCTCGGCTGCATCGGCAGGTCGAAGTCCCAGAGGTCGTTGTGCACGGTCTGGAACACCCACTTCTGGTTGCCGGTGGTGGCGTCCAGGGCCAGCACCGAAGCGCCATAGGTGTGGTCCAGCTGGCTGCGCTCGACGCCGTAGATGTCGGTGGACGACGAGCCCATCGGCAGGAACACGGTGTTCATCGCTGGGTCGTAGGACATCGGTGCCCAGCTGTTCGGGGTGCTGCGCACATAGGTGCTGTCGCCCTGCGGTGCCTGGCGGTCTTCCGGGTTGCCCGGGTCGAAGGCCCAGCGCATTTCCCCGGTGATCACGTCGAAACCACGGATCACGCCGCCTGGCATGTCGGTCTGGACGTTGTCGGCGACGCGACCGCCGACCACCACGGTAGTACCGGCCATCAACGGCGCGGAGGACAGCTGGTAGTAGGAGTCCGGTACATCGCCCAGGCCAGCCTTGAGGTCGACCTGGCCGTTGTTGCCGAAGCCTTGGCAGAACTCGCCGTTGTCGGCGTCGACGGCGATCAGGCGGCCATCGATGGTGTTGGTCAGCAGGCGACGCTGGCAGTTGGCACCGGCCGCGATGCTACCGCCGGTGACCGGCGAGCTGTGCGGTTGGGTCGGCTGGACGATGGCGGCAGTGGCATCGAAGTAGGCCATGCCACGGCAACGCTGCCAGACTTTGGACTGGGCGTTGATCGCGTTCTTCCACAGCTCTTTGCCGGTGTCGGCATCGAGGGCGATCAGGTTGTTGTGCGGGGTGCAGATGAACACCTTGTTGCCGACCTGCAGCGGGGTCAGCTGGTCTTCGGCACCGTTGCCATCGCTGATGGCCACGTCGCCGGTGCGGTAGGTCCAGGCCACTTTCAGCTTGTTGACGTTGTCGCGGTTGATCTGGTCCAGCGCGGCGAAGCGGCTGCCACCTTCGGTGTTGCCGTAGTGGGCCCAGTCCTTCTGCTGCTTGTCGGCTTCGACCGGGGTCATGCCTGGGCCTTTGCCGGTTGGGGCGACGCTTGGGTGGGCAACGAACATGTTGCCGGCAGCGATCACCAGCAGCACGGCCATTACACCGGCAATGCCGTAGGCACCGCGGCCAGCGCTGGCGCCGTTGGCACGGGCCAGCAGCGGATAGACCAGCGCCACCACCATACCGATCGCGCCGAACATGAACAGGCGCGAGAACAGCGGCCAGAACACCAGGCCGGCATCGACCAATGCCCAGACCACGGTAGCGGCCAGGAACACGGCATACAGCCAGGCCCCGGCTGGCTTGCGGCGGGCAATGAGGGCACCGGCGATGGCCATGGCCAGGCCGCCGATCAGGAAGTACCAGGAACCGCCCAGGCCGGCCAGCTTGACGCCGCCAGCAGCCAGGAGAAGGCCGAGCAGGGCGATGATCACGCCCAGCCCGATCAGGATGATGTTTGTGGCGCCAGAGGCGCGCGGTGTTTCTTTCATGCCAGGGATCTCAGCAGGTGGAATGCGCGCAGTCTAAGCCCTTAGCTTGCTAATTAACAAGTTGGTACATAATTTTGCGAGGCTGATTGTCGCAGGGCTGAACTGGCCAAGGTGTGGCTAAAAGCCTAGATCAGGTAGCGAAAAATGGCGTAAAAAAGATATTCATGCAGGTAGCGGAGACTGCATGAATACTTTGGTCGAATGGGATGTGTGCTGGTTTCACGCTGGCCATGGGTTGGCGCTGCTGTAGAACAGCGCAAGCCAGATGGTGGCCGTGCCGGGGGCTGTCCATTCCACGCGGTGGCGGTGATGCGGCGGTATGTCCAGGCAATCGCCCGGTGCCAGCAGGCGAGTGTGGTTCTCGTGTTCGAAACGCAGGCCGGCGGCGCCACTGAGCAGCACGATCCATTCGCCTTCGGCCTGGTCGTACCAGAAGCCGGGCGGGCTGGCCTGCCCGCTGGAGACGATACGCTCCACACGCACGCCCGGGCGGCTGAGTAGTTGGTCGACACGTTCGGCACTGGCGGGGTCGCAAGGGGGCAGGGTAGTCAGCAGGTTGTTCAGTGTCATGGCATGCCTCATTGGTAGGGGGTGATTCCACTATGGACGCAATTGCTTTGCGGCGCGCTTCTTGACCCGCCCGGCTGTTTGTAAGAACTTTCTGGGTTTTGGAAGACGGCCTGCACATGGACAAATTCCTCGCGATGAAAATGTTCGTGGCCACCGTCGATGCTCAGGGCTTTTCGGCTGCTGCGCGCAGGCTAGGGCTGGCGACATCGTCGGTGACGCGCCTGGTCGATGCCCTGGAAACGGCGTTGGGGGCCACCCTGCTCAACCGTTCGACACGCCAGGTCAGCCTGACGGAGGCGGGTGCCCGCTACTATGAGCGCGCCCGGGGCATCTTCGAGGCGCTGGAGGACGCCGATGCCAGCGTCGCTGATCGCGGCGAGGAGCCAGTAGGCGTATTGCGCCTGTGCCTGCCGGTGGAATTCGGCAGGCGAGTCATTGCCCCGCACCTGGGGCCGTTTCTGGCACGAAACCCGGCGTTGGAGCTGGACATTGACCTCAGCGACCGCCTGGATGACCTGCTTGACGGGCGCTATGACCTGTCGATTCGCCTGGGCGACCCGTCGCCCAACGACGAACTGGTTTGCCGCCAACTGGGTCGCTTCCAGCGCTGGCTGGTGGCCAGCCCGGCCTATCTCGCCGGGCGAGCACCGCTGCTGCATCCTCGACAATTGCTCGAGCATGCCTGCCTGCGCTTTCGCTACGGGCAGAAAGCGCGCTGCTGGCGCCTGACCTGCGGCCAGGAAAGCCTGGAGCTGGACGTAAGCGGGCCTTTACGCAGCGCCAATGCCGACATGTTGCGCGAAACCGCACTGGCGGGCGGTGGCATTGCCCTGCTGGCCGACTGGCTGGTGCGCGAGGATGTGCAAGACGGGCGCCTGCAGCGGCTGTTCCCTGACTGGCAGGCCAACCCTGGGACGGCCAATGACAGCATCAACGCTCTGTACCTGCCCAACCACCGGGGCTCGCGGCGGGTCAATGCCTTCATCGAGTTTTGCGAAAATGTGCTCAAGCGCAGCGCCTAGCGTTGCGCAGTACGCAAAGCCGCATTGCGCCAGCGTCCGATTCTCGGCGGTGATGCTCACAGGTAAGGTGGCCGACATATTCCACCCTTGTCGAGGAACCTCGCATGAATCCTTCCCTTGCCGCGACCCAACCGGCAGCCGCGGGCCTGAGCCGGGCCCTGGTCGCGCTGCTAGCGTTCTGCTGCGGCGCAATCGTCGCCAACATCTACTATGCCCAGCCCATCGTCGGCCTGATCGCTCCGGATCTGGGGTTGTCTACCGAGCATGCCAGCCTGATCGTCTCCCTCACCCAGTTGGGCTATGCCTTGGGCCTGTTGCTGCTGGTACCGCTGGCCGACCTGCTGGAGAACCGCCGCCTGATGGTGGCCACTGCTGTTCTGGCTTGCATCAGCTTGTTACTGGCAGGCACCAGCAGTAGCGGCCAGGGCCAGCTGTTCCTGGTTTACGCACTGTTGATCGGTTTCAGTTCGGTGGCAGTGCAGATGCTGATTCCGCTGGCGGCACATCTGGCGCCCGAGCAGCAGCGCGGCCGGGTAGTCGGCAACATCATGGGTGGCCTGTTGCTGGGCATTCTGCTGGCGCGGCCTCTGTCGAGCCTGGTGGCCGACCACTTCGGCTGGCGTGCAGTGTTCATTGGCGCTGCCGGGGTCATGCTGGCGATCATCTTGCTGCTGGTGCTGACCCTGCCGCAGCGTCGGCCCGAGCACAAGGCCAGCTATGCCGGGCTGATGCTGTCGCTGTTCACCCTGCTGCGTCGGTATCCGCTACTGCGCCAGCGGTCGCTGTACCAGGCTTTGATGTTCGCTGCATTCAGCCTCTACTGGACGGCGGTGCCAATGGCCTTGGCCGGCGCACATGGTCTTTCGCAAAGCCAGATCGCCGTGTTCGCCCTAGTCGGGGCGGTGGGGGCGGTTGCCGCGCCCATGGCCGGCCGCCTGGCGGATGCCGGGCATGCACGGGCGGGTTCGCTGTTGGCACTGCTGCTGGCGCCGGTGGCCTTGCTGTTGGGGCTGACGGTTCCGGGTTACAGCGTGATTGGCCTGGGCCTGACGGGTGTGTTGCTGGACTTTGCGGTGCAGATGAACATGGTGATCGGCCAGCGTGAAGTGTACGCGCTCGACCCGGCCAGCCGCGGGCGGCTGAATGCGGTATACATGTCCAGCATCTTTCTTGGCGGGGCCTTGGGTTCGTCGGTGGCCAGTGCGCTGTTCAACCAGTTTGGCTGGCAGGGGGTGGCGCTGGCGGGGGCCGCATTGCCGGGTATTGCCTTGATCATCTTCCTGGCCAAAGCACGCCGTGGCTGAGGGGATGCGGCCTTGTAGGTGCGGCCTGCTGCAAATGTCATCGGCTTAGCGGCAAGGCCACGCCAATCAGGGCAAACAAGCTGCCGCAGCAGCGGTTGAAGCCCTTGCCCCCCTTGGCCAGCCAGGGCCGGACGCGGAACGCCAGTCGTGCCAGCAGGTATTCCACCAGAAACTCGACACTGGCAAAGGTCGCCGCCATCACCACGAACTGCAGCAACAGCCCACGCTGCGGGTCGATGAATTGGGGCAGGAAGGCGCCATAGAACAGCAATACCTTGGGGTTGGCCATGGCCGACAGCAGGCCTTGGCGGAACAGGCCGGCGTTGCCAAGCCGTGCGCTACGCTCGGTCAGTTCGAGGTGCAGGCTTGGGCTACGCCACAGCTGGATACCCAGCCAGACCAGATAGGCGCCACCCACCCACTTGAGCACGCTTAGCACCGAAGCCGAGGTCTGCAGCAACGCGCTGAGGCCGAACATGGCCAGGGCGATGAGGGCGCTGAAACCGAACACCCCGCCGACGATGGTGAACAACGTCCGGCGCGCGCCATACAAGGCGCCGTGGGTCAGGGCCAACAGGCTGTTGGGGCCCGGGGTCAGCGACAGGCCGATGCTGGCCAGCAGGTAGATGAGCCAGGTGTCGAGTGCCATATGGGGAAATGCCTTGTTGGTAGGGACGGCGCCAGTCTATGCGGCAACGCTGTGCTTGCCAGGGTATGATCTGGACATTGAACGGTCTTTTCTGGACGCAAATACCATGCTGCCTGACATCCGCCTGCTGATCTTGCCGCTACCGGATTTTGCCTTGCTGCCGTTTGGCGCCTTTCTCGACAAGTTGCGCTTCAGCGCCGACGACGAGGACTACAGCCAGCAGCGCTACTGCAGCTGGACCGTGGCCGGGCTCACCCTCGACCCGGTGCCGTCGAGCAGTGGCGCGGTGCTGCAGGTCGAGGCCGTCGCCGGCCAGCTCGAACTGTCCAGTTTCGACTACCTGGTGGTGTTCGGCGGGCGCAACGCCATGGCCTCTGCTGCGCTGGCGCCGCGCTACCAGGCTTTGCTAAGGCAGGCCGGCAAAGCCGGCGTCAAGCTGGTGGGGGTCGACAACGGTGCTTTCCTGCTGGCCGCATGTGGGCTGCTGAAGGGGCACAAGGTGGTGGTGCACTGGCGTCACGAAGCCGAGTTTCGTGCCGCTTTCCCCCACTTGCAGGTGCTGCGCGAGCAGTTGTATAGCATCGACGGCAGTCGCATCACCTGCGCTGGCGGTACTGCCGCCATCGACCTGGCCGTAGCGCTGCTGTCACGTGCCTGTGGCCGAGCCCGCGCGTTGAAGGGGCTGGCCGACATGCTGGTGGACGAAACCCGCGACAGCCGCCATGCCTTGCGTTCGCTGGAGCTAGGTGCCGGGCAAGGGCGGCAGGTGCAGCGGGCGCAGGCACTGATGCGTCATCACCTGGGCACGCCATTGGCGGTGGAGCAACTGGCCGCCGAGCTGGGCATCAGCCGGCGCCAGCTGGACCGGCAGTTCCAGGCCAGCCACGGCATGAGTGCCAAGGCCTGGTGGCTGGAGATGCGCTTGCAGCAGGCCCGCTGGCGCTTGCTCAACTCCAGCCACAGCCTGGCGCAGATTGCCGACGAAGTGGGTTTGGGCGATGCCAGTTACCTGGGCAAGTGTGTGCGGCGGCGGTTTGGTTGTACCGCGCTGGAACTGCGCACGGGAAGGCACTCAATCTGAAGCCTTGCACAGTTCGCTGTGGGAGCGGCCTTGTGTCGCGATTGGGCCGCAGAGCGGCCCATCGCCGGCAAGCCGGGCTCCCACAGGAACAGTGCAGACCTCAAGCTTTGCGCGGTCCCTGTGGGAGCTGGCTTGCCGGCGATGGGCTGCAAAGCAGCCCCAATGGCTTAACTGACTGGCATTAGGCGCTGTGCGCCCCTTTCGCGACACAAGGCCGCTCCCACAGGCCATTCCCACAGGCGACTTCTAGCCAGGCTTATTGCGGTGTGCCAAACAACCCCGTCCAGTAAATGCCCGCATCACTCTTCGGGTCCACTGCATAGGCGGCGCCTAGCTCACGCAAGTCCGGGTTCATCAGCGTGGCGCAATGCCCTGGGCTGGCCAGCCAGCCGTCGACCACCTTGTGCGCGGTGTCACGCCCGGCGGCGATGTTTTCGCCGATTTGCTGGTACAGGTAACCGGCCAGTTCCGCCCGGTCACCGGGGGTGCGACCGTCCTTGTCGATGTGGTCGAAGAAGTTCTGGTTGGCCATGGCCCGCGTATGGTTGGCCGCCACCCCGGCCAGCACCGTACTCCAGCTTAGCGCGGGGGCGGCAGCGAAGGGCTGGCCACCGCATTGACGCGGCACCTTGCGCGCGGCGTTGATTTCCTGCAACACCTTCTGCCCCTCGGCCTGCCAGTCGCCCAGGCGGCCGCTGAGCAGCGGCCGGGCGAGCACGATGCGCCAGTCGCGGCCTTCCTGGCTGACGCCGATGTCGACGAACTGCGGGTCGAGCACTACCTGGCAGAAGCTTTCTTCGATGGCGTGCATGGCGGCGCGTGCATCGCGTGGCCCCGACAGGCTGATGGCCTGGACGTTGACCATCGGGTAGGCGGCGCGGGTCATGGCCTGCTGCAGGTCGCGGGTGCCCTCCGGCGACAGCGCCAGGCGGGTATCGCTGTTGAGCGGCGGCAGCTCCAGCGACGCCTCGCCACCGCAGGGTTGGGCCTGGCTGCGGTAGACATTGATCGAATCGATCAGTTGCGCCTCTTCGCCGGTGGCAGCCAGTGCCCCGGTCGAGATGACCAGGCCCAGCGACAAGGCGGCAACGGATGACAGGACGCGCATGTGGATCTCCCTATGGCTGGCAGCGTCGTGGTGTGCGCTGCTCATCCTACACAAGCCCGCGGCTTTTGGCCCGGGATCGAGCAAAGCAATGAAAACGCCGGCAATCGTTGCGGGCGGCAAAAGAGGGAGTAGACCACTGGTCGGCGTAAAAGTGCGAGCACTTGGTAATCATTCCTAACATCGACTAGAAACAATACTCAATCGCCAACTGTTCCCAACCTGCCAGGAAGGCCATTACCCCACCATCGGGAGGCTTTCATGGCACGCGTCCGTTCGTATCAATCGACCTTGCTCGCGGTCTGCTGTTCCGTTGCCGTCACGGCCCAGGCGGCTGACGGTGTCATCGAGCTGGATGCTACCGCTGTCAATGCCGAGGCCGCCAAGCCCAAGGGCGAGCCTCCAGAGCCCTTCGCCGGCGGCCAGGTAGCCCGCGGCGGGCAGATGGGCATCCTGGGCAACCAGGACATGATGGACGTGCCGTTCACCATGACCAGTTACACCGCGCAATTGATCGAGGACCAGCAGGCCGAGGATATCGGTGACGTGCTGCTTAACGACCCGTCAGTGCGCCAGTCGTTCGGCTTCGGCAACCAGTCGCAGGTCTTCGTCATTCGCGGGTTGCCGCTTAACGGCGATGATGTGGCGTTCAATGGCCTGTATGGCGTGCTGCCGCGGCAGATGATCGCCACCGATGCCATCGAGCGGGTCGAGGTACTGAAGGGGCCCAATGCCTTCCTCAACGGGGCCAGCCCCACCGGTACTGGCTTGGGCGGCAACGTCAACCTGCAGCCCAAACGCGCCGGTGACACACCCACGCGTCGTTACACCCAGGACATCAGCACAGATGGCAGGCTTGGCGAACACCTGGATCTCGGCCAGCGCTTTGGCGAAGACAACCGTTTCGGCGTGCGTCTGAACCTGGCACAACGTGAGGGTGAAACCGCGGTTGATGACCAGCACCAGCGCAGCAAGCTGTTCATCGTCGGGCTCGATTACCGCGGTGACAATTTCCGCCTGTCCACCGATATTGGCTACCAGAAACAGCGGGTCAACCACATGCGTAACAGCGTGCGCCTGGGGGCCGGCCTGACCGACATCCCGCGGGCGCCGGATGCGGACCACAACTATGGCCAGGATTGGGCGTGGACCGAGACCGAGGACACCTTCGGCATGGTCCGGGGCGATTACGACTTCAACGACAACTGGAGCGCCTACCTGGCTGGTGGGCTCAAGCACACCCACGAGAACGGCTTCTACGGCACGCCGATTCTCACTGATGCGGCCAGCGGCAGTGCTACCATCGGCGGCTCGAAGATTCCCCACAATGAAGACAACAGCACGTTGATGGGCGGCATCAATGGCCGCTTCCAGACCGGCCCGGTCAGCCACCAGCTGAACCTTGGTGCGGCCAGCATCTGGACCCAGCAGGAAAACGCCTTCGTCTTCTACAACTCGCAAAACACCAACATCTACCACACCGAGCCATTGCCCAGGCCGACCACGCCGACCTTCACCGGGGGCAAGCTGGACGACCCCGGGGTTACCGGCAAAACGCGTAACCGCAGCCTTGCGCTGTCCGATACCGTCGGGCTGTTCGACGACACCTTGCTGCTCACCGTGGGCGTACGTCGTCAACAGCTGAGGGTCGAGGGCTATGCCTACGATGGCGAAGGCCCGGACCTTGGGCGCAATGCCTTCTACGACGAATCGGTCACCACCCCTGTGTATGGCATCGTCTACAAGATCAACCCGTCGATCTCGCTGTATGCCAACCGCATCGAAGGCCTGGCCCAGGGCGCGACGGCCTCGGGGCAGGGCATCGTCAACGTCGGCGAAGTCTTCCCGCCGGCCAAGACCAAGCAGGTCGAGGCGGGGGTGAAGCTCGACTACCAGAGCTTCGGCGCCAACCTGGCGGTATTTCGCATCGAGCGGCCCACCGACGGTTTCGTCCAGGGCAATGTGTTCGTCCAGGATGGCGAGCAAGTCAACAAGGGCATCGAGCTGAGCGTATTCGGCGAACCGTTGCAGGGGCTGCGCCTGATGGCTGGCGGCACACGCATGGACACGGAGCTGAAGAACACCCAGAACGGTGCCGACGACGGTAACCATGCCGTCGGGGTGCCGACCTTCCAGCTCAATGCCAGCGTCGACTGGGACGTGCCGGGCTTGCAAGGGCTGGCACTCAACGCCCGCATGCTGCGCACCGGCGGCCAGTATGCCAACCCGGCCAATACCCTCAGCCTGCCCACCTGGAACCGCTTCGATGCAGGCGCGCGTTACCGCTTCAAGGTACAGGACAAGGCCGTAACCTTGCGCATGAATGTAGAGAACCTGACCGACAAGAACTACTGGGCATCGGCCAATGGCGGCTACCTGACCCAGGGCGAACCGCGGCTGGTCAAGTTCTCGGGGACGATCGACTTCTGATTCAACCTAGAACGACACATGACTGATTGACTAGCAGGGCCTCTGTGGTCGATCCCCTATAAAGAGCCCTCATCAATGCGCCAACGCCTGGTTCGGCTTGTAGAACAGAAAGTGCGTGGTCTGGGCTGTCCTGCGGTAGGCCTTGGCCCAGTCCGGGTGCACATTGCGGTCATGGAAGTACAGCGCACCGCCGGTAGGGTCCTTCAACTGCTGGTTGAGCGCCTTGCGCGCGATCTCCTTGGCAATGTCGTAGCGTTGCGCTTCCTCGACCTGGTCGGAGCGCCCGTCGCACCACCAGGAAAACTGGCAGGCCTTGCTCTCCACACCTTGCTTGACCACGGCGCAGATGGTATCGGGGAAGCCATCATGGCCCAGGCGGTTGAGCACCACGCTGGCCACAGCGGTCATGTCTTCGGCGTCGGCACCCTTGGCCTCCCAGTAGATGGTGCGGGCCAGGCAGGTGATGCTGTCGTCCAGCGGTGCCTGGCCGGCCGGGTCCACCGCCTGTGCTTCGCTCGGGGTCAGCGTCTGCGCTTTTTTCGGCGCAGGGGCACCTTCGACCACCTTTTCTTCAAGCACTTCGGCCTTGCCCTCGGCGACTGCGGCCTTGGCTGGGTCGGCCGCGTGCAAGGGGCCTGCGAGCAGGGCCGAGGCCAAGCCGATCACCATCCACGATAGGCGCATGGGCACGCTTCCGAACTGTGGGCTGAACCACAGTCTAGACAAGCGTAAGCATTAATACCAAAGGCAGGGTGGCGGCGGCTGCTACGGTCTGCAGGGCGATGATGGTGGCCATCAGCGGGGCATTGCCGCCCATCTGCCGGGCCATCACATAGGAGGACGAGGCCGTGGGCAGTGCCTGGAACAACACCGCCACCACGGCGGCCTGGCCCCCCAGGCCGAGCATGCGACACAAGCCCCAGGTGGTCAGCGGCATGATCAGGAACTTGAACGCCGAAGCCGCCACCAGCGGACGTACCTGGTGGCCCAGGCTGGCGCCACCCAGGGCCGCACCGACGCACAGCAGGCCCAGCGGCAGGGCCGCCTGGCCCAAAGCCTTGACCGTCGGCTCCAGGCCTGGCGGCAGGCCAAGCCCGGTGGCCCGCAGCGCCAGGCCGCCCACGCAACCGACGATCAAGGGGTTGGCAAAGATGGCTCGCAGCACTGTGGCTGGCGAACTGTGGCGAGCGCTGAAACGGGCGAAAACCAGGACGCAAAGCAGGTTGACCAAAGGCACGATGGCGGCATTGGCCACCGCCGCCAGGGCAATACCGGCGCTGCCGTAGATGCCAGCGGCCAAGGTGGCGCCGATGTAGTTGTTGAAGCGGATACCGCCCTGGAATACCGAAGTGAAGTCGGCGCCATCGTGGTTCATCGCGCCTTGGTACAGCACCAGCAGCACGGCCCCGGCCAAGGTCGAGAGCATCAGCACGCCCACCATGCCCAGCACCGGCACACCGTCCAGGTTGGCGGTGGCCAGGCCGTGGAGGAACAGCGATGGGAGCAGGATGTAATAGCTCAGGCGCTCGGCACCGGGCCAGAAGCCGTCGGCCAAAAAGCCGCGTAGGCGCAGGAAAGTGCCCAAGGCAATCAACAGGATGATCGGTAGCAGGGTGGTCAGCAGCAAGTGGAGCATGGTCGACGTTCCGTGGTCGGGTAGCGGCACAGACTACTGATGAGGACCGATCTGTAAAAACGTTGTTTTCTGCACTGACTGTTGAGAAAAAATGCATGTTTTGGCTGGGGGCGCTTTGCGCCCCTGTGGGAGCTGGCTTGCCGGCGATGAGGCCCGTCCAGGCAATACAAGACAATCAGGTGGCTCTACTTCGCGGTCTGCCACTCAATGGTCATAAAGCTGTAACACAGCTATTGCAAAGTGTGCCGGCCATCACACGGAGCGCTTTTCCATGATACGCCTGATGAAGTCTGCTGCACTCGCCGTTGCCGTTTCCCTCTGCGCCACTTCGGCCTTTGCTGCAGAAAACGTCCGCCTGACCGGTTCCGGCGCCAGTTTCCCTGCACCAATCTACCTGACCTGGTTCAAGGACTTCAGCAAGAACACTGCTGGCGTCACCGTCGACTACCAGTCCAAGGGGAGTGGGGCGGGTGTTCAGGACTTCCTGAACAAGACCGTCGATTTCGCCGCCAGCGACTCGGCCATGAGTGAAGCAGACATCGCCAAGGTTGGCGAAGGCGTGCAGTTGCTGCCAATGACCGCCGGTGAAATCGTGCTGGCTTACCACCTGCCGGGCAACCCGCAAGGGCTGAAGCTGCCTCGCGATGTATATTCCAACATTTTCCTGGGCAAGATCACCAAATGGAACGACCCGCAGATCGTCGCGGCCAACCCTGAACTGCAACTGCCTGACATGCCGATCACCGTGGTTGTGCGTGCCGACTCCAGCGGCACCAACGCGGTGTTCACCAAGCACTTGTCGGCCATCAACCCAGCGTTCAAGCAAGAACTGGGTGAAGGCAACACCGTCAACTGGCCTGCCACCGACAAGTTCATCAAGTCGCCGAAGAACGATGGCGTGACCGCCACCGTGCGCCAGACCCCGGGTGCCATCGGCTACATCGAGTACGGCTTCGCCAAGCTGGCCAAGGTCGACTTCGCTCAACTGCAGAACAAGGCCGGCCAGTACGTGGTGCCGAATGCCGAGAGCGGCGCCGAGGCGCTTGCCGCGGTGAAGATGCCAGAGAACCTGGTGGCGTCGTTGCCTGACCCGGAGGGTGCCAAGTCCTACCCGATCACCTCGTACACCTGGATGATCTTCCGCAAGGACAACGGCAACCCGGCCAAGGCCAAGGCCATGCGTGAAATGGTCGAGTACAGCCTGACCGAAGGCCAGAAGATCGCCGACTCAATGGGCTACATCCCGCTGCCGCCATCGGTTGTCGACCAGGTACGCAAAGCGTCTGCCAACATCCAGTAACACCCAAGCGCTCCCGGCGTGGTCTTGCAGCCATGCCGGGCGTGTTTGCCCTCTGTCCCGGAACTAGCCAATGAACACACCTTTTGCCATACCGGATAACCCCGACTCCGCGTGCCGGCCACCCTCTGCGAAAGATTTCCTGGTCGATCGCACCTTTCGTGCGCTCGCACGCATCGGTGTGGTGCTGGTGCTGGCGCTGGTCTTCGCGCTGGTCTACGAAGTGGGCCGCAAGGCACTACCAGGCATGGAAAAGCACGGTTTCGACGTGCTGTTCGGCAGTGTCTGGGACGTTAACCAAGGCAAGTACGGTATTCTGCCAGCGATCTGGGGCACGCTTTACAGCGCCTTGATCGCGCTGTTGATCGCCGGTTTCTTCGGCGTCAGCATGGCCATTTTCCTGACCCAGGATTTCCTGCCGGCAAAGCTTGCCGCAGTATTTCGCACCATTGTCGAACTGCTCGCCGCCATCCCCAGCGTGGTTTACGGCCTGTGGGGGATCTACGTGGTGATCCCGGCAATCCGGCCGCTGACGGCGTGGTTGAACAGCGAACTGGGTTGGATTCCCTTTTTCGGCACCTCCTTGAGTGGGCCAGGGCTGCTGCCTGCGGCACTGGTACTGGCGATCATGATCCTGCCGACCATTGCCGCCGTTTCGCAGGATGCGCTGACCAGCGTACCGATGAAGACCAAGCAAGCCGCCTACGGCATGGGCACCACGCACTGGGAGGCGATCCTCAAGGTGATGGTGCCTTCCGCCGCCACCGGTATCTTCGGCTCGCTGGTGCTGGGCCTGGGCCGTGCGCTGGGTGAAACCATGGCGCTGGCCATGCTGGTCGGCAACGCCAACACCATTTCCCTTTCCCTGTTCGCCCCGGCCAATACGCTGGCGGCGCTGCTGGCACTGAACTTCCCGGAAGCCGGGCCGAACGAGGTCGAGGTGCTGATGTACGCGGCACTGGTACTGATGTTCATTACGCTGCTGGTGAACGTATTAGGCTCGATGATCATGCTTTACGCCCAGCGGGGTAACAAATAATGACTGACCTCACGACCCCTACGACCGCTTTGCCCAGCCTGCAGCGCAGGCTGGAAGGCCGTGCCCTGCGCAGCCTGGTGTTGACCACGCTGGCATGGTTCGCGGCAATAGTCGCCAGCGTGCCGCTGATTTCCGTGCTGTACATGCTGATTACCCGCGGCGGCGCTCGCCTGAACCTGGAGGTGTTCACCGAACTGCCGCCCACCGGTTTCGAGATGGGTGGTGGCTTTGGCAACGCCATGGCCGGTACCTTCGTCATGGTCGGTATTGCCGCGGCCATCGCGGTGCCGGTCGGTATCCTGGCAGCGGTGTTCCTCGCCGAACTCGGGCCGGACAGCAAGCTGGCCAACGCCGCACGCTTTGCCGCCAAGATGCTCACCGGTTTGCCGTCGATCCTGGCCGGGGTGTTTGCCTACGCCCTGGTGGTCATGACCACGGGTACCTATTCGGCACCGGCAGGTGGCGTGGCGTTGGCGGTACTGATGCTGCCGATCGTCGTGCTGACGGCGGAAGAGTCGATGAAGATGGTGCCCAAGATCATGAAGGATGCAGCCTACGGCATGGGTTGTACCCGTGCGCAGGTGGTCTGGAAGATCGTCTTGCCCACCGGCCTGCCCGCCATCCTGACCGGCGTCATGCTGGCCGTGGCCCGCGCCGCTGGCGAAACCGCGCCGTTGCTGTTCACCGCGCTGTTCAGCAACTACTGGATCTACCATGACGGCAGCCTGGCGGTCATGAACCCTACGGCATCGCTTGCCGTACTGATTTACAACTTCTCCGGCATGCCGTTCGACAACCAGCTCGAGCTCGCCTGGGCGGCCTCGCTGGTATTGGTGATGATCGTGCTGGTAATCAACATTCTGAGCCGAGTTTTCGGCAAGCCCAAGTATTGAGAAAGGGAGCATCCGACCTTGAACGTATCCACTGCGCAAAGAGCCGCTCCCATGGTCAACGACGCGCCCATCGTCATGGACTGCAAGCTGGACAAGATTTTCTACGGTAATTTCATGGCCGTTCGCGACAGCCATGTACCTATCAAGAAAAACGAGATCACCGGCTTCATCGGGCCATCCGGTTGCGGCAAGAGTACCGTGCTACGCAGCCTTAACCGCATGAACGACCTGGTGAAAGGCTTCCGCTTCGAGGGCCATGTGCACTTCCTCGGCCAGGATGTCTATGGCAAGGGCGTCGATCCTGTGGTCGTGCGCCGTTACATCGGCATGGTGTTCCAGCAGCCGAACCCGTTCTCGATGAGCATTTTCGACAACGTCGCGTTCGGCCTGCGCCTGAACCGCTACAAGGGCGACCTGGGTGACCGCGTGAAGCACGCTTTGCAAGGCGCCGCGCTGTGGGATGAAGTGAAGGACAAGCTCAAGGTCAGCGGCCTGTCCCTGTCCGGCGGCCAGCAGCAGCGCTTGTGCATCGCCCGCGCCATCGCCACCGAGCCGGAAGTGCTGCTGTTGGATGAACCGTGCTCGGCGCTCGACCCGATCGCCACCCGCCGGGTGGAAGAGCTGATGGTCGAACTGAAGAAGGACTACACCATCGCACTGGTCACCCACAACATGCAGCAGGCGATTCGTGTGGCTGACACCACGGCGTTCTTCTCGGTCGATATCTCCCAGGGCACCCGCACCGGCTACCTGGTGGAAATGGGCCCGACCACGCAGATTTTCCAGAACCCGCGTGAGCAGCTGACAGCTGACTACATCAGCGGCAAGTTCAGCTGATATGCCTGTAACACGTCGTCTCGATCTGTCAGCGGTAGAACGCGCACTGCGTGAGGTACAGGGCCGCTTTGGCGAGCTCAGCCAGCACTTCACCGAACCGCGTGACCCTTTCACCGATGAGGTGCTGTTGAATGTGCTCGAAGGCTATGCCCTGATCGACGACTATGTCGCACGCGGTATCGACCTTTTCGACCTGCAACAGCTGAACCTGATGCTGGAGATCAATGCCACCGTCCTGTGCGGCCGCGACCCGGCGCGCAGGCGGGAGTTTGCCCAGCACCTGGCGGCGACCGAGGCACACTTTTTCAACAACGTGGAAGGTGGCATCAAGGATCTTTACAACTGGTATTGCTCGTACCGCAGTGATTCGATCTGGAAGCGGGCGGCCGGTGTCTATGTGCGCATTCTCAGCAAGCCGCAACTGTTCATCGAAGGCAACAACCGCACCGGTTCGCTCATCGTCAGCTACTTGCTGATGCGCGCCGGGCTGCCGCCATTCGTGCTGTCACTGGACAACGCCGAGGGCTATTTCAACCCATCCTCGGTCATACGCAACTCCGCCAAACATGGTGTCAAGGCATTGTACGAACTGCCCAAGATCAAGAAAAAGTACGCCGCGTTTCTCGAAGCGAAGGCGCCCGAGCCCGGCAGGTTCTTCCTGAGCGGTACGCCCACGCCTGCCTGCGAGGGTAGCTACTGATGGAAAGGCCTTCAATGCTGGAGCAAGGGCGAGCCGGCAGTCGCCGAGTGTGGCAAGCCATCGAGCGCAAGTTCAGGCGCCCGCAGGTACGTATTTCGTTCGATATCGATGACACGCTGGCCTGCCAGGCCGACCACGCCGCTGCCGAGGACAGCAAGCTGCCGGCGTTCGTCCATCGCTGGTTGGGCGAACCCCTGCGCAGTGGCACGCGTTCGCTGATCCGCGATCTGCGCCGCCAGGGTTGCAGCATCTGGATCTATACCTCGTCGGGGCGGACACCGTCCTACATTCGGCGCTGGCTGATGCTCTACGGCATCCGTGTCGACGGTGTGGTCAACAGTGATCGGCACCAGCAGGTGCTGGCGGTGAATGGGCTTGCGAATGCGCCCTCGAAGTTGCCGTCGGCTTTCGATATCGATTTGCATGTCGATGATTCCGAAGGCGTTCGGCTGGAAGGCGTGAACCACGGTTTTCGCGTGGTGGTCGTATGCCCCAAGGACGAAGGCTGGGCGCAGAAAGTGCTGGATGCAGCGGTCGATGTGCAGGCGCGGCTGGCCTCGCAGCAACCGCACAGGTATGAGATGCCCGCGCGACGACGTGCGCAAGCCCTGCCAGTCAGCTAAGCGATTTGGGGCCGCTATGCGGCCCTTCGCGGGCAAGCCCGCTCCCACAGGGATCGCGCATTTCCATAGCTCAGCGCCAAACCTGTAGGAGCGGGCTTGCCCGCGAAGGGCTGCAGAGCAGCCCCAGTAAAGTCTGTAGAAATTGGCATTAGGGTGAACCCACTTCCACGTGGTGTTACAGGTTTTGTAATAGTTTTGCGCTGTCAGAGAAACCTGCTGTGCTTGTAGGATCGTCTTCCCAATTTGCTATCAAGGTCCATATGAGCACCTTCGCGGAGCCCCCCAGTCTTCGGCCTTCCTGGCCCCACAATCCCTTGCCCTCCGGGCCTTCGTGCCTCCGTCCTCGTGACGCTTCCCTCGTGAGTACCCGCTAATGGAATGGCTAGCCGATCCCACGGCCTGGCTAGGCCTGTTGACGCTTATCGTCCTCGAGCTGGTGCTGGGTATCGACAACCTGGTGTTCATCGCCATCCTCGCCGACAAGTTGCCGCCGCATCAGCGTGACCGCGCGCGGGTCATTGGCCTGAGCCTGGCGTTGATCATGCGCCTGGGCCTGTTGGCCAGCATCTCGTGGATGGTCACCCTTACCGCGCCGCTGTTCGAAGTGTTCGACAAGAGCTTCTCCGGCCGTGACCTGATCATGCTGTTCGGGGGTGTGTTCCTGCTGTTCAAGGCCACCATGGAGTTGCATGAACGCCTGGAAGGCCATGTGACCCAAACCAGCGGCGTGGTGCGCCATGCCGCGTTCTGGCCAATCGTTGCGCAGATCGTGGTGCTCGATGCGGTGTTCTCGCTGGACGCCGTGATCACTGCGGTGGGTATGGTCGAACAGCTGTCGGTGATGATGATCGCGGTGATCTTCTCGATCGGCATCATGATCGTTGCCAGCAAGCCGCTGACCCGCTTCGTCAACGCCCACCCCACGGTGATCATGCTGTGCCTGGGCTTCCTGATGATGATTGGCTTCAGCCTTACCGCCGAAGGCCTGGGCTTCCATATCCCGAAAGGCTACCTGTACGCGGCCATCGGCTTCTCGATCCTCATCGAGCTGTTCAACCAGCTGGCCCGTGCCCGGCGCAAGCGCAGCCTGCAGCAGCACCGGCCGCTGCGTGAGCGTACTGCGCATGCCGTGCTGCGGCTGTTGGGCGGCCGCCGGGTCGAGGCTGACGAGGTGGGCGAGGAAATCGCCGACCTGGTTGCAGGCGGCGAGGAACAAGTACTGTTCGACCGCCGTGAGCGGGTGATGATCAGTGGCGTGCTGAACCTGGCCGAGCGGCCGATCCGTACGGTGATGACTGCACGCACCGAGGTCGATGTGATCGACCTGGCGCAGCCGGCCGATGCCGTTGCCCAGGCCCTGGCCAACTCGCCATACTCGCGCTTGCCGTTGATCCGCGATGGCCGTATCGACGAGCCACTGGGCTTCGTGCACAAGAAGGAACTGCTCAAGGAGTTGCTGTCGGGTAGCCAGCCGGACCTGGAGGGCATGGCCCGGGCACCGTTGAACCTGCTGGAAAGCTTCAGCATCCTCAACGCCCTTGAGCAGATGCGGGGGCAGTCGACGCACATCGCCTTCGTGGTCAACGAGTTCGGTGATTTCACCGGCCTGCTGACCATGACCGACATTCTCGAGTCGATTGCCGGTGAACTGCCGGATGCCAGCGAGGTTGAAGGCCCAGGCATCGTCCAGGAAGGTGAGGGCTTTGTGGTCAGCGGTGCCTTGAACCTGAGCCAGGTGCAGGCGCGTACTGGCTTCAGTGCCCGCGCCACCGAGGACTACCAGACCCTCGCCGGCTTGGTGATGAGCTTGCTGGACCGCCTGCCGATGGTCGGTGACCGCCTGGCCTGGAATGGCTGGACGCTGACCGTGGAAGCGGTCGAGGAACGGCGGGTGCGCCAGGTTCGGCTTACACCGAACGGCGGCGCTGACGCAGCAAGTGCTTGAAGCCCTCGAGAACCAGCACCAGCACCGCGGCCCAGATCGGTAGGTAAGTCAGCCACTGATCCGGGCCGATGGTCTCACCCAGCAGCAATGCCACGCCCACCAGCAGCACGGGCTCGACATAGCTGAGCAGGCCGAACAGGCTGAACGGCAGCAAGCGGCTGGCCAGCACGTAGGCGATCAGGGCCGAGGCGCTGATCGCGCCGAGCACCGGGATCAAGGCGTAGAGGCCTGGGTGGGCTTGCAGGTCGGCCGGCGAAAGCGGACCCTGAATCACGAAGTACAGCGCCCACGGCAACAGCAGGCACATGTCGCACCACAGCCCGCCCAGATGGTCGGTACCGCAGCGTCGGCGCAGGACGAAGTAGATCGGGTAGCCGATCATCACCACCAGGGTTTCCCAGGCGAAACTGCCATGCTGGTACAGTTCGTGGCCGACACCCAGCGCGGCGCAGGCCACGGCCACCTTTTGCAGGCGTGACAGGCGCTCGCCATACACCAGGCGCCCGGTCAGGACCATGGCCAGCGGCAGTAGAAAGTAGCCCATCGACACTTCCAGGCTGCGCCCGTGCAGGGGCGCCCAAAGGAATAGCCACAGCTGCACGCCCATCAGCCACGAAGTGCCAACCATGCCCAGCAACAGCACGGGTGTGCGTTTGACCCGGGCCAGCAGCTCGCCCACCCGTTTCCAGTCCTTCGAGGCGAGCATGAACAAGGTGAGGCAGGGCAGCGTCAACAGGGTGCGCCAGCCAAAGATTTCTTCGCCATCGAGTGGCTTGAGCAGGGAGGTATAGAAGTACATCACAGCGAACAGACAGGACGCCATGACCGACGAAAGAATGCCTTTTGACACGAATGCCTCGAATACGGGAGTTGAGCGGCTGAATCAGCCGCGCATGATCTCAGGGGACGTGCCTTGCGGCAACCGCGTTGCGCCCGGGCGTGTGCCCAGCGCCTCGAGGAACTGGGCGGCCGGCATCGGCCTGGCGAACAGGTAGCCCTGCTGGAAGTCCACACCGTGGCGGGCCAGGTAGTCGCGCTGGGTGTCGGTTTCCACGCCCTCGGCAACGATACCCAGGCCCAGCTTGGCCGACAGCTCGATGATGGTCTCGAGGATATGCACCGACAGCGCGTCGCCGCCGATCATGGCGACGAAGCTCTGGTCGATCTTCAGGTAGTCGACCTTGAACTGGCGCAGGTAGTTGAGGCTCGACTGGCCGGTACCGAAGTCGTCGAGGGCGATCATCACGCCCATGGCATGCAGCTTCTCGAACAGCTCCAGGGTCACCGGCGTGGCCTCGATCAGCTTGCGCTCGGTCAGCTCCAGGGTCAGCACCACCCGGCCGGGCGGGAAGTGCTGGAGGAAGGTGCGGCAGTCGTCCAGCAGGCCCAGGTCGCGGCAATGGTCGGCAGTGATGTTGACCCCGATATGGAAACCGTCCTCCAGCAGCCCGGCATACGGTGCCAGGCTCTGCGCGGTGTGCGTCATCAGCGCCCGGGTCATGGCGACGATCTGCCCGCTGTGTTCGGCATAGGGGATGAACAGGTCAGGCCGTACCAGGCCTTCCTGCGGGTGGTTCCAGCGCATCAGCACTTCGGCACCGGCCCAGCGGTAATCGCCCTTGCGCACCACCGGCTGAAAGTACGGCAGGAACTCGTCGGCTTCCAGCGCCCGGCGCAGTTCGGCGCGGGGCGAGGTGGCGCGGCGAATCTGCCAGCGGCACACCAATGCGGCCATGACCCCGAGCATCAGCAGCAGGCTGAGCAGGGCGGGGTAGTGGCTGCGCCACAGCTGGCCTTGCTTGTCGGCACCATAGCCGCCATGCACGCTGAATGGGTAGCGTGTCGAGCCCAACAGCACGTTGGCGCGGGCAGCGCTGGGTGGCGTGTCCTTGTGCACGACACCGTCCTTGCCCAGCCAGGCATCGCCCACGCGGATTTGCAGCTCTTCGTCGGGGCCGATCAGGCGCAGCGCCGTCAGCAGGTGGTCGCCATCCACCGTGCTGATCGCGCCGCGGTCGCCGTCGCTGGCCCGGTACACCAGCAGCGGGTGGCCCGGTGTGACCGAGTTACCGTCCATCAGCCACAGCTTGCCTTCGGTGTAGTCGCCGGGGTTGACCAGCTCGTCGAATGCGCCGAACAGCGAGGTGCAGTAGAGGCGGTTGTGTCGGAACAGGTTGGTCGAACGTACGAAAGCGTTGCGCGTGACCTGGGCGCGCAGCGTGAGCTGGGCCTCGTCGCAAGGGCTGCTGGCAAGTGGCAGCAGCGCATTGGCCGTGTCGGACAGGTTGTCGAGAATATGCTCGACATGCTCCACCACCTGGCGGGTGGTGGCTTGGCTGCTGGCCTGCATTTCGCGCTCGATCTGCCAGTTCATCACGGCCAGGCCACACACCACCGGCAACGCGCCGACGGCCCAGGGCAGCAGGGTGCGCCAGCCAAGGGCGGCGCGGCGTTTCACGGTAAGGGGCATGTTGAGCTGATCTGTATGAAAAGTACCGAGAGGATAGCCGCTTGCCGGAATGGGCGAACAACTAAAACGCGACAAACCATTTTACGCAATGTAGAATCGGTTTACGAATACAACAATAAGGTCCTTCAACTCCGAAGGATCAAGCCCGCCGAGAATGGGTCCATATGACATACCATGGGTTCAAGCTGATCATAGGTGATTTCCTCGCCCGCAGCGTGCGGGGCATCCCATGCTCACCGCCGTTTTTGTTCGACATCCCACGCAATCAATAATATTTCGCTGCAGATGAGGACACGAACATGGCTGATATCTTCGACAATCCAATGGGCCTGATGGGCTTCGAATTCATCGAACTGGCTTCGCCGACCCCTGGCGTACTCGAGCCGGTATTCCAGATGCTGGGTTTCACCAAGGTGGCTACCCACCGTTCCAAGGATGTGCACCTGTATCGCCAGGGTGGCATCAACCTGATCCTGAACAACGAACCCAAGAGCATCGCCTCGTACTTTGCCGCCGAGCACGGCCCGTCGGTGTGTGGCATGGCGTTTCGCGTGCGTAACGCCCACGAGGCCTATGCCCGCGCCCTGGAGCTGGGCGCCCAGCCGGTGGAAATCGAAACCGGCCCGATGGAGCTGCGGCTGCCAGCGATCAAGGGTATCGGCGGTGCGCCGCTGTACCTGATCGACCGCTTTGAAGAAGGCAGCTCGATCTACGATATCGATTTCAAGTTCATCGAAGGCGTAGACCGCAACCCGGTGGGTGCCGGCCTGAAAATCATCGACCACCTCACCCACAACGTCTATCGCGGGCGCATGTCCTACTGGGCCGGCTTCTACGAGAAGCTGTTCAACTTCCGCGAAATCCGCTATTTCGACATCAAGGGTGAGTATACCGGCCTGACTTCCCGTGCCATGACCGCACCCGACGGCATGATCCGCATCCCGCTCAACGAAGAGTCGTCCAAGGGCGCCGGGCAGATCGAAGAGTTCCTGATGCAGTTCAATGGCGAAGGCATCCAGCACGTGGCGTTCCTGACCGACGACCTGCTCAAGACCTGGGATGCCCTGAAGGGCTTTGGCATGCGCTTCATGACTGCGCCGCCGCAAACCTATTACGAAATGCTCGAAGAACGCCTGCCTGGTCACGGCGAGCCCGTCGATCAACTGCAAGCACGCGGCATCCTGCTCGATGGTGCCTCGCAGCCTGACGACAAGCGCCTGCTGCTGCAGATCTTCTCGGAAACCCTGCTTGGCCCGGTATTCTTCGAATTCATCCAGCGCAAGGGTGACGATGGCTTTGGCGAAGGCAACTTCAAGGCCCTGTTCGAATCCATCGAACGCGACCAGGTGCGCCGTGGTGTGTTGAGCACTGACTGATGCTTTGGTGCCGTCGCCGTCAGGTACGCTCGGCGGCACTACCACGCCCGTTGACACGGGCCCTGAACAGGCCCAGATAGACGATCGAACCAGTCACGATCCCCACCAGCATCAGCGAGGGCAGGACCCGCAGCATCGACTGGCGGATTTCCTGGGCGGTGAAGCCATGCGCGTAACCGCCTTTGACCTTGTATCCATACTTGGCCGACAGAGCGCTTGCAAAGAACTCGGACTGCGGCGGGCGTTGAGCATCACGGCTGTCCCCTTTGCTCCAGATATAGCGGTCGTCGAACTCCAGCAGCAGCGTCAGCCCGTCCTGGAAAGCGGCCAGTTCGTTGCGCAACTGCAGGGCATAGGCGGTCACGATTACGCCGTTGTTCTTGTCGCGCAAGATAACGTTGACCAGCAGCTTGTTGCGCGTATCAGGCGCCTCGTAGGACAGTTCGACCTTCCGGCCAGACAAGGCGAAGGACGACAGATGCTCCAGCGAATCTGAAGTGGTGCTGCAGTACGCCTGATTGTCCTCCAGCAAGGTCAACGACCTGATCATGGAGCGGCTGGCAACCTGGTCTTGTAACGCCTTCGCCACGCTACTGCAGGGTCTGCCTGCAAGAGGCAGGCTATGTAGCGCAGTCTCATGTATTCGATCCAGCGCTTGATCAACGCTGAAGACGGCTTCCTGGACCGAGATGGTCGCGTTTTCCGCAAGTTTCATTTCCAGTTGAAAAACCATTACCAGCAACCCGGAAACCACGGGTACCAGGCCCACGGCGATGAGCAGCAGCAGCTCCAGCAAGCTGCGCCCGGCGTGCATGATTTTCGACATAGGCCTATCGCTCTCCGCTGCGAAGCTGTTCGTGGTGAACAGCTGAACCCTGAGCCTATGTATTCGATGAGCGGCCGGCTGTAGTCCGTGTGCAGCTTATGCGAGAGGAAATCCACAAGGCCGACGTAAGCTTTTACCTGCCCTTGAGTTTCGCCAGCACTTTCTCGGCCAGTAGCGCAGTGGAGGCGGGGTTTTGCCCGGTGATCAGCCGATCATCGGCGACCACGTACGGCTGCCACGGGTCATCATGTTTGCTGTAGCTACCGCCGCGGGCACCCAGTTCGTTTTCCGTCAGGAAGGGTACTACCTTGTCCAGTTCAGCCAGCTTTTCTTCGGTATTGGAAAAGCCGGTCACCTGACGGTCCTTCAGCAGTAGGCTGTTGTCACTGAGCTTGATGTTCAGCAGGCCGACAACGCCGTGGCAGACCGCCGCGACAATGCCCTTGTTTTCGTACACCTTGCGTGCCAGGTCCTGCAGCGGCTGGTTATCGACAAAGTCGTACATCACTCCGTGCCCGCCGGTGTAGTAAATGACGCTGTATTCGTCAGCCTTCACCTGGCCAGGGCTCAAGGTGGTGCCCAGGCGCGTCATGAACTGCTTGTCGTCATACCACCGCCAGTCCAGGTCAGGGGCCATCTGCAGGCTGTGCGGGTCGACCGGTACGTAGCCGCCCAGGGGGCTGACATAGTCGACCGTGTAGCCCGCCTGTTCTACTTTCTCGACAAAATGCACGGCTTCACCCAGCCACAACCCGGTCGCCCGCTTGAGGGTCGGATACTTGGCTGTATTGGTCAGCACCACCAGCATCTTCTTGCTCATGACCACGCTCCCGTCGGCAATGGGCCGTTGCTCCCCGGCCCGGGGGAAAACCTAATGAGCATAGCTGCCATGTGCGAGTACGCCATCGTGCGTGGCGTGTGCTGTATCAAGTTGAACAGAATTCACGGGGGCAAGCATGCCGATACTGGCGCTGCGATCGAGAACGGCCGGTCATGGCTTGCCGAGAATTTGCGTCACCTGCGCCTGCAACTGTTTCAGTTCGAACGGCTTGCAGATCAGGTGCATACCCGTACCCAGGAAGCCTTCGCGGGCCATGGCCGTTTCCGCGTAGCCGGTGATCAACAGCACCGGCAGGTGGGGGCGAAGGCTACGCGCAATTTCGGCCAGTTGCCGGCCATTCATGCCCGGCAGGCCGACATCGCTGACCAGCAGATCCACGGCTTGCTGCGACCGCAGCACCTTCAACCCCTCGTTGGCGTTGGCGGCGCTGTTGCAGGGGAAGCCATCTTCGCGCAGGGCCTGACACAGCAATTGACGTACATGCGGGTCATCCTCGACCACCAGCACGTGGTGGCCTTGATTTGATACCGGCAGTGTGGGCTTGGTCGGGGCCTGAGGATGGGCCTGGTCGACATGACGAGGCAGGTACAGGTCGACCCGGGTACCCTGGCCAATCTGGCTGTGCAGGGTGACATGGCCTCGGGACTGCTTGCTGAAGCCGTACACCATCGACAGGCCCAGACCAATGCCCTGGCCGATCGCCTTGGTACTGAAGAACGGTTCGAAGGCGTGCTCCAGCGTGCTTTGCGCCATGCCCTGGCCGTGGTCGATGATGCTCAGGCGCAGGTAGTCACCGGCGCATAGGGCGCCTCCAGCGAGTTGATCGGGGCCGATGTGCTGGTTACTCGCCTCGATGCGCAGCAGGCCACCACTGGGCATGGCTTCGCAGGCATTCAGCAGCAGGTTGTCCAGGGCTTCCTGCAATTGCTGGCCATCGGCGTCCACGGGCCACAGACCTTTGGCGATATGCACTTGCAGGGTCACGTCCGGGCTCAGGCTGGCCTTCAGGTGCTTTGCCTGAAGCAGGTCGTGCAGGTCGATACGCTGGCTGTGCAGCGATTGCCGGGAAGAGAAGGCCAGCAGGCGGTGGGTCAGGCGGGCGGCGCGCGAAACCGCCTCGCGGCCCATGCGCAGCACCGCGTCCAGGCCGTCGGCGCGCCCCTGCTGCAGGCGTCGGTCGATCAGTTCGAAGCTGCCGCCAATGCTGGTGAGCAGGTTGTTGAAGTCATGGGCGACGCCCCCGGCCAACTGGCCGATGGCGTCCATCTTACGTGCGTGGTAGCGGGCGAACTCGCTGCGCTGCTGTTCCTCGCCGGGCGGAGCGGCTTGGGCGTCCAGACGCTGCTGCAGTTCATGCAACTGATCACGTGCCAGGTATTGCCGGCGCCGGTTGCGCAGGGCGGACTGGGTCATTTGCAGCAGTTGGGCGTTTTCGAACGGGGTGATCAGCAGTACCAGATTGCCCACCGGATGGTTGGCCGAGCCGATGGCCGACCTGGCGCCTTGGGTAAGCAGCACGATGGGCAAGTCCGACCAGCTCGGTTGCTGGTCGATGAACGCCTGCAGCAAGGCGCTCGGGCCCTGGCTGAACACCTGCTCGGCAATGATCGCAAGGCCTGCGCCTTCGGCCAGGCAGGCCTGCAGGTTGGCCAGGTCGACGGCGCAGAGGCTATCGATACCGGCCGATGCGAGCAGGCGAGAGGTATCTGCGGCTAATGGCGAGGGTGCCAGGATCAAGGCACGTTCGTCCAACGCCAACGAACTGGCCAAAATCGACTCTCCTGTAAGGTGGTTCGATACCCACTGGACCCTGGTGCAGGCTCAGGGTTCAACAAAATTCAGGCGCCGCCTACAGGCCCTGTTGCAGCACAGGATCGTCCGGGTTCTGTCGCTCCAGTTCGGCCAGCAGCACCTGCACGTTCTGCAACTGGCCGGTTTCTTTCCAGTATTGGATCAACAACACTCGTGCACGGCGATTGGCCGGCTGCCGGCTGAGCACGGTTTCCAGTTGCTTTTGCGCGGCGTCGAGTTGCTCCAGTTCATGCAGGGTGACCGCCAGCGTATAGCGGTAGTCGGCGTTGTCCGGGTCCAGTTCAACGGCACGGGACAAGGCCAGCAAGGCGTATTCACGCTGTTCATGGCGGTTCAGCCAGAGCCCCAGCTCATACTGCAGAAAGGCTGATTCGGGGCTCAGCGCCAGGGCTTTGGCCAGCACCTGGCGCGAGGCATCGTGGTGGCCCTGGCGTTCCAGCAGGCGTACCTGGGTAGCCAATGCGTCCAGGTTGCCGGGGGCCACCGCCAGGGCCCGTTGCAGGGCCGTGGCGGCCTGGGTGTAGTCATTTTCGTGCAAGTACAGGCGCGCCAGGTGCACCTGGGCGTCGGCATCTTCGGGGTGTTGCTCAAGGGCCTGCTGGTATTGCTCGAGTGCTGCCTGCAGCGGGCCGAAATACAGGCCGATGGCGTCGGGGTCGAGGCCCAGCAGAGCATCCACGGCAGCAAAGCGTACGCTTTGCTCTTCGTCGTCCAGCAGCGGACCAAGTACCAGGCTGCGCTGCGCCGCCGGCAGCAGGAGGCGGATACCGGCAATCGCCGCACGGCGCACCAGCGGGTTGGCATGCTCCAGGTCCTGGCGGGCGAGTTTCAATGCCTGGGGCGAGGGGTAATTGGGCAATTCGGCGTACAGCGCGGCACGGCGGATGGGGGCCAGGTCGTTGCGTTGCAACTGTTGGTACAGCACCCGCGCAGCACCGGGCTGGCCCTCGTGGGCCTGGCGCAGGGCCTTGGCGTAGCTGTGCGCCGGCAGTGTCTGCGGGGTCGGCTGGTCACCACGCCACAGATAGCCGAGCAAGGCCGATACCAGGATCAACAACAGCAAGGCGATCAGGTAGCGGTTGCGTCTGGGCATCGGACGGTCCGTGGCGGCGGGAAGGGCAGAGCTTGGGCCAGCCAGGGGGGAAATGCAACCGAGCAGGCCACATTGCGCCAAAGGCCTGGCTTGGGTATTGAGGTGGTGCATGAATCGAGCGCCGCCCGCGCGGCGCATCGCCGGCAAGCCAGCTCCCACCTCGACCGCATGGGCCTCAAGCCCTGTGCAGTACCTGTGGGAGCTGGCTTGCCGGCGATGAGGCCAGTCCAGGCAATACAAGACAGTTGCTCCCTCATCAGTTTCGGGCCAGTCTCTCCTGTGAATTCACCGCTGCCCGCCTTGTCTGTTCCCTTCGATATTGAAGGTGTCGCCTCTGCCTTTCATCAATATCCAGCCATGCACCAAGGGGTACGCGCGCCAAAGGTGCAGGAGTAATTGGCCCGAAACAGATGTAGGAGCTGGCTTGCCGGCGATGCGCCGCGCGGGCGGCGCTCGATCTCATAGGCGCTGAAGATGCTGAGGCATACACCTTGTAGCCCTGATTTTTCCTTGAGGCATACACTATGGAGACCTAATACTTCCTTGAAGCATGCACCATGGAGCCCTAATACTTCCTTGAAGCATGTACCCAGCGCCAAGCCTCCCTAAACAACATAAAAAAGCCCCGCAGCCCAAGGCCTGCGGGGCAAACGGTTGGGGGAGGAACCAACCAAAGGAGTCGTTGAAACGGGATGGTTCAGCGCGCGCTGGCCACGGTCTCCGGCTGCCAGCCGCCGCCCAGGGCCTTGTAGATCGAGACGATGCCGCGGTACAGCTCGACCTCGCCTTGGGCCTGCGCATCTTCAGCGCTCAGCCGTTCACGCTCGGCATCGAGCAGCACCAGGTAGTCCACCGTGCCCTCGCGATAACGAATCGAGGCCAGTTCTGCTGCCTTGCGGCTGGCGTCGCTCTGGCGCATCAGCGACAACAGCCGCTGCTGGGTCTTGTCGTAACCGCTGAAGGCATTGGCCGATTCTTCCAGGGCCAGCAACACCTGCTGTTCGTAATTGGCCAGCGCCCCTTCGGCATCGGCCTTGGCACCGCGCAGGCGGGCCCGCACACTGCCCAGGTCGAAGGCCGCCCAGGTAATGCTCGGGCCCAGCGCCCAGGCATTGGCTGCCGACGAGCCGATCTGCGAACCGCGGGCGGCGGTAAAGCCGAGGAAGCCGCTGAGGCTGACGCGGGGGAACAGGTCGGCGGTGGCCACGCCAACGTTGGCAGTGGCAGCCGCCAGCTGGCGTTCGGCGCTGCGGATGTCTGGGCGGCGGCGCAGCAGTTCGCCCGGGTCACCTATCGGCAGCGCCTTGGCGATGGCCGGCAGGGCCTTGGGCGACAGGTCTACGCTGAGCGCATCCGGGCGCTGGCCGAGCAGGGTGGCGATGCGGTGCCGTGCCCGTGCCTGTTCGGCCTGCAGTTGCGGCACGGTGGCCTCGACCCCGGCCAGGCGTGCATCGGCACGCACCACGTCGAGGTCGTTGCCCACGCCGGCATCGCGCAGGGTTTCGGTTATGGTGCGCGATTCCTGCTGGGTCTTGAGGTTGGCCAGGGCGATCTTCTCGCGCAATTGCGCACCGCGCAGTTGCCCGTAGGCATCGACCAGCTCGGCGATCAGGCTGACCTGCAACTGCTGCAGGTCGGCCGCAGCCACCGCTTCCTGGGCTTCACTGGCTTCGATCTGGCGCTGGATACGGCCGAACAGGTCCAGCTCCCAGGCCATGTCCAGGCCCAGGTCGTAGCGCTCGCTGTTCACTCGTTGCTCGGTCTGGCCGGGAATCTGGCCCTTGCCGATGTCGCTGCTGGCGCGGCTGGTGACCACCGGGAACTGGTCGTTCTCGGCGTCTTCACGGATCGAGCGGGCCGACTTCAGGCGGGCGAACGCCACGCGCAAGTCACGGTTGCCGTCCAGCGAAGCCTGCACCAGCTGGTTCAGCACCGGGTCGTCGAACTGCCGCCACCACAGGCTTTCGAAGCGGCTACGGTCATAGGCCTTGGCCTGCACATCACTGCTCAGTCGTGCAGGTTCGGTGGCCGGGGCCTGGTAGTCCGGGCCTACCGCACAGGCCGCCAGGGCCAGTGCCAGCAGGCTCGGGGTCAGGGGTTTGAGCGGATTCATGCATGGCTCTCCAGCGCTTGAACGTGCGCGGCCTTGCGGGCCTGGCGACGCTCGACGAAACGGCGAATCAGGAAGAAGAACACCGGGGTCAGGAACAGGCCGAACACGGTCACCCCGATCATCCCCGAGAACACTGCCACACCCATGGCATGGCGCATTTCCGAACCGGCACCAGAGCTGAACACCAGTGGCACCACACCCATGATGAAGGCGATCGAAGTCATCAGGATCGGCCGCAGGCGCAGGCGGCAGGCTTCCAGTACCGCGGCCAGCGGGTCGAGGCCCTTGGCCTGTTCATCCTTGGCGAACTCGACGATCAGGATCGCGTTCTTGCACGCCAGTCCGACCAGTACGATCAGGCCGATCTGGGTGAAGATGTTGTTATCGCCACCCGAGACGATCACCCCGGTGATGGCCGACAGCAGGGTCATCGGCACGATCAGGATCACCGCCAGCGGCAGGCTCCAGCTTTCGTACTGGGCGGCCAGCACCAGGAAGGCCAGCAGCACGCACAGCGGGAACACGAACAACGCAGTGTTGCCCGAGAGGATCTGTTGATAGGTCAGGTCGGTCCACTCGAAGGTCATGCCATTGGGCAATTCCTCTTTCAGCAGCTTCTCGATCGCCGCCTCGGCCTGGCCAGAGCTGTAGCCAGGGGCTGCGGCACCGTTGATTTCAGCAGTGATGAAGCCGTTGTAATGCATCACCCGGTCCGGCCCGGAGGTGTCGCTGACCTTGAGGAAGGTCGCCAGCGGTATCATCTCGCCGAGGTTGTTGCGCACCTTCAACTGGCCGATCTGCTCGGCATCGAGGCGGAACTGCTGCTCGGCCTGGACGTTGACCTGGTAGGTGCGGCCAAAGCGGTTGAAGTCGTTGGTATACAGCGAGCCCAGGTAAACCTGCAGGGTGTCGAAGATATCGTTGATCGCCACGCCGTGGGTCTTGGCCTTTTCCCGGTCGATGGCGGCATCGACCTGCGGCACGTTGACCTGGTAGCTGGTGAACAGGCCCGCCAGCTCCGGCACATTGTGGCTCTTGGCGATGATGTTCTGGGTTTCCTTGTACAGCGCTTCGTAGCCCAGGTTGCCGCGGTCCTCGATCTGCAGGCGGAAGCCGCCGATGGTGCCCAGGCCTTGTACCGGCGGTGGCGGGAAGATCGCGATGTAGGCGTCCTGGATGTCGGCGAACTGGGCATTCAGCGCCGCGGCGATGGCCGCGGCCGACTGGCTCGGGTCCTTGCGCTCGTCGAACGGTTTGAGCGGGGTGAACACGATGCCGCTGTTCGGGCTGTTGGTGAAACCGTTGATCGACAGGCCAGGGAAGGCCACCGAGTCGGCCACGCCAGGCTGCTTCAGGGCGATTTCGCTCATGCGCTTGATCACCGCCTCGGTGCGGTCGAGGCTGGCCGCGTCGGGCAACTGGGCGAAGGCTACCAGGTACTGCTTGTCCTGGGCCGGCACGAAACCGGTCGGGGTGGACGAGAAGCCCAGGTAGGTCAGGCCCATCAGGCCGGCATAGACGAACAGGGCGATGCCGCTGGAGCGGATGACCCGGCGCACGCCACCGACATAATTGTGGCTGGCACGCTCGAAGAAGCGGTTGAACGGGGAGAACAGCCAGCTGCCCAGCAGCTTGTCGAGGAACCGCGAGAAACGGTCCTTGGGCGCGTGGTGGTCCTTGAGCAACACGGCGGCCAACGCTGGCGACAGGGTCAGCGAGTTGAATGCCGAAATCACGGTGGAGATGGCGATGGTCAGGGCGAACTGCTTGTAGAACTGCCCGGTAAGGCCGGAAATGAACGCAGCAGGAACGAACACGGCGCACAGTACCAGGGCGGTGGCGATGATTGGCCCGGTCACTTCGCTCATGGCCTTTTGCGTGGCTTCCAGCGGTTTCAGGCCCAGGCCGATATTACGTTCGACGTTCTCCACCACGACGATGGCGTCGTCCACCACGATGCCGATGGCCAATACCAGCCCGAATAACGACAAGGCGTTGAGCGAGAAGCCGAACAGGTGCATCACGGCAAAGGTACCGATCAGCGATACCGGCACGGCCAGCAGCGGAATGATCGAGGCACGCCAGGTCTGCAGGAAAAGGATCACCACCAGCACCACCAGCACCAGCGCTTCGAACAGGGTGTGCACCACCGCTTCGATGGAGCCGCGCACGAAGATGGTCGGGTCGTAGACGATGCTGTAGTCCATCCCTTCCGGGAAGTCCTTTTTCAGCTCGGCCATTTTCGCCCGCACTTCGTCGGAGATCTCGATGGCGTTGGAGCCTGGGCGCTGGAAGATCGGGATGGCCACTGCCGGCTGATTGTTCAGCAGCGAGCGCAGGGCGTACTGGCTGGAGCCGAGTTCGACCCGGGCGATGTCCTTCAGGCGAGTGATTTCGCCATCGGCACCTGCGCGGATGATGATGTTTTCGAACTCTTCCTCGTTGACCAGGCGGCCCTGGGTATTGATCGACAGTTGGAAGCTGGTCGAACCAGGGGCAGGGGGCGCGCCCAGCTGGCCGGCAGCGACCTGGCGGTTCTGCTCGCGAATAGCGGCCACCACATCACTG
The DNA here is from genome assembly GCF_000935045.1 of Pseudomonas sp. 10-1B. Classification (GTDB taxonomy): domain Bacteria; phylum Pseudomonadota; class Gammaproteobacteria; order Pseudomonadales; family Pseudomonadaceae; genus Aquipseudomonas. Next base: position 22,479 of record NZ_JYKS01000019.1, on the reverse strand, counting down.
GCGGTCAGGTTGCGCGAAGCGGTCTTGTTCGGGTCCAGCCACACGCGCAGCGAGTAGTCGCCCATGCCGAACAGTTGCACGTCACCCACGCCACCCAGGCGTGCCAGCTCATCCTTGATGTTGAGGATGGCGTAGTTGGACAGGTAGAGCATGTCGTAGCGGTTGTCCGGCGAGGTCAGGTGCACGACCATGGTCAGGTCGGGCGAGGCCTTGTCGACGGTGATACCGATGCGGGTCACTTCCTCGGGCAGCTTGGGCTGGGTGCGGGTGACGCGGTTCTGCACCTGCACCTGGGCGTTGTCCAGGTCGGTGCCCAGGGCGAAGGTGATGGTCAGGGTCAGCTTGCCGTCGGCGGTGGACTGGGAGGACATGTACAGCATGTTCTCGACACCGGTGATGGCCTGCTCCAGTGGTGCTGCAACGGTTTCGCCGATGACCTTGGGGTTGGCGCCTGGGAAGTTGGCGCGCACCACCACGGTGGGCGGCACCACTTCGGGGTATTCGCTGATCGGCAGTTGGAACAGCGAGATCGAACCCGCGATCAGCAGCACCAGCGACAGCACCGCGGCGAAGATCGGCCGGGTAATGAAGAATTTCGAGAAGTTCATCGGTGTGGTCCCTTAACCGCGTGGCGCCTGGGCGCTGGCGACTTTCACGTTGTTGCCCGCCACCTTCGGCGCCGGGTTGCTGGCCTCCAGGGCCTGGCGCTGCTGGGCGAGGGCGGCGAGGGTCTGCTCGCTGGCCATCGAGGTTTCTTCCGGGGTCACCGGCGAGCCGGGGCGTACACGCTGCAGGCCCTTGACCACGATACGGTCGTCCTTGCCCAGGCCGCTGCGCACGATGCGCAGGCCTTCCAGCTTGGGCCCCAGCTCCACGGCCCGGTAGGCGGCCTTGTTGTCCTTGTCCATGACCAGCACGAACTTCTTGCCAAGGTCGGTGCCGACGGCTTCGTCGTTGATCAGCACGGCGTCGTACTGGGCGCTGCCGACCAGTTTCAGGCGCGCGTACAGGCCCGGGGTGAACTGGCCGTCGCGGTTGTCGAACACCGCACGGCCGCGGATGGTGCCGGTGCGCGGGTTGACCTGGTTGTCGACGAAATTCATCTGGCCCAGGTGCGGGTTGCCGGTTTCGTTGGTCAGGCCCAGGTACACCGGGGTGCTCTGGCCGCGCTGGCCTTCGCGGGCCAGCTGGGTGTACTTGAGGTACACGCGCTCGTCGGCGTCGAAGTAGGCGTAGACCTTGTCGGTGGAGACCACGCTGGTCAGCGGAGTGACATCGGCAGTGACGATGTTGCCGGCGGTGAACTGGGCACGGCTGGCGCGGCCGCTGATGGGCGCGGTGACGCGGGTGAAACTAAGGTTCAGGCGTGCCAGGTCGAGCTGGGCCTGGATCGCATCGACCCCGGCACGGGCTTCGGCGGCAGCACTGCTGCGCGATTCGGCAAGTTCGGCGGAAATGGCGTTGCTGTCACGCAGGCGTTCGCCACGGCGGGCTTCGTTGGCGCTGCGGATGGCGGTGGCCTTGGCCTGTTGCAGCTGGGCTTCGAGGCGGCGGACTTCAGCTTGGAACGGGCGTGGGTCGATCTGGAACAGCAGGTCGCCTTTCTTGACCTGGGCGCCTTCGGTGAAGGCCACCAGGTCGATCTGGCCGGAGACCCGCGGACGCACTTCGACGGTTTCCGGGGCTTCGAGGCGGCCGGTGAACTCGTCCCATTCGTTGATTGGTTGCTCGATCACCTTGGCCACACTGACCTTGGGCGCGGCGGGCGCTTGCACGGCGTCGGGGGTTCGACCGCAAGCGCTGATCACCACCACTGCCAGGGCAGCGAGGGGGAAGCGCAAGGGTTTGAGTGATTGTTCCATGGAGAACTCCGCCAATGTATTAGTAGTGGGCGGAGTGTGAGTGTGTTGCGCGTGAGGCACGAATCGAACGGGCCGAAGGTTAATATCACGCTGAATGATATGTGCGGATCATTCATTGATGCGCGGCATGGTTGGCTCTGACTCGGGAGCTTGCGGCTGCTTTGCAGCCCATCCCGACACAAGGCCGCTCATAGAGCAGCACCTAACTTATTAGCGGGCCCCTGTGGGAGCGGGTTTACCCGCGAACACCGGCGAAGCCGGTGCCATACTCCGCGTTGCCTGCTTCGCGGGTAAACCCGCTCCCACAGGTACTGCACAGGGCTTGAGGCCTATGCGGTCGAGGTGGGAGCGGGCATGCCCGCGAACACCGGCGCAGCCGGTGCCATCCACCGCGCTGGATTCTTCGCGGGCTCGCCCGCTCCCACAGGCACCGGGGAGGTCTCGGGTACACGTTATACCTGTGGCCGCTGCGCGCAGATCGCCCATTCAACATCTACCTCGCGCGAAAACCTGAACCCGGCGATTCAGTGAATACTCGAGGCCAGTTCGAAGATCGGCATGTACATCAAGATCACGATCAGGCCGATCAGCAGGCCGATGAAGGTCATCAGCAGCGGTTCGAACAATTTGACGAACCATTCCACCCAGCGGCCGATTTCCTGGTCATGGAAGTCGGCGCAGCGTTCCAGCATCTCGCCCAGGTTGCCGGACTGCTCGCCGGCCCGCAGCAGGCGAAGCGATACCGGCGTGACCAGGTGCCCAGCCTCCAGGGCATCGGACAGTGGCAGGCCCTCGGCGACGCGCTGGCTAGCCTGCTCCAGGCCTTGGGCTGCCGCGCTACCGAGCAGGCCGCGGGCCATACCCATGGCCGTGAGGATGGGGATACCGCCTTGCAGCAGGATGCCCAGCGAACGGTAGAAGCGCGCCAGTTCGTACATCATCAGGCGTTGGTGCAGCGCCGGCAGGCGCCGCAACTGGCAGGATGCCCAGTGCCGTACCCGTGGGTGCCGGTGCAGCAGCCACAGGGCCGTGACCCCGCCAACGCAGCCCAGCGCCAGTGGCAACTGTTGGGCATGCAGGAACAGGCCAATCTGCATCAATACCTGTGACAGCCAGGGAAGCTCGTTACCCATGCCCTCGAACACTTGGCTGAAACGCGGCACCACATAGCCGAGCAGGAACAGCACCACGCCGCCGCCCACCAGCAACAGCAGCAACGGGTAGACCGATGCGCCCACCAGCTTCTGCCGTACCAGGTCCAGGCGCTGGCGATAGCTGATGTAGCGGGCGAGGGCGTCGCCCAGCGCGCCGGTGCGTTCGCTGGACTGTACCAGCGCCACGTACAGCGGCGGGAACACCCGTGGCTGTTGGCCCAGGGCCTGGGACAGCGAGCGGCCTTCGTAGAGTTGGCGTACCAGCTCGGCCAGCACCTTGCGCGCTGTTGCCGCGGGGGCCTTTTCCGCCAGGCTCTCCAGCGCGTCGATCAGCGGCAGGCCGGCGTTGAGCAGGGTCGACAGTTCCTGGCTGAACAGCACCAGGTCAAAGCCTGCCTCGCGGCGCCAGGCCATGCCGCGCAGGGCAGCGCCGTGGCCACGCAGGCTGAGCACGCGCAGGCCCTGCTCTTCGGCTTGGCGGCGAGCCTGGTCGGCGTCCTCGGCGTCGATCTGCAACTGCACCACCCCTTGTCTGCCCAGGGCCTTGAGGCTGTAGCGCATGGCCGCTCTCCTTACTGCCAACTGGTGATTTCGGCGTTTTCCCCGTCACCACCGGGCTGGCCGTCCTTGCCCAGCGACAGCAGGTCGTATTCACCGCCATTCTCGCCGGGTTGCCGGTAGATGTACGGCCGGCCCCATGGGTCTTGCGGCACGGCCTTCTGCAGGTACGGGCCGCTCCAGCGCGGTTCGCCGCTGGGGGCGACCACCAGGGCCTGCAAGCCTTGCTCACCGTTGGGGTAGTGGCCGACTTCCAGGCGGTACAGGTCCAGCGCCTTGCTCAGCCCTTCTATCTGCGCCCGCGCCACTTTGGCCTCGGAGCGGCCGAGCTGGCTGAAGTACTTGGGCGCGACGATGCCGGCCAACAGGCCGAGCACCACCAGGACCACCAGGAGTTCGAGCAGGGTGAAGCCACGTTGGGGGGTGGATCTGCGCTGCATGGTGAAGCCCTCCGCTGCATGGGGACAAGCTTTTCCAGGCACCATGCAACAGCCGTGCACGTCTGCCTCGGGGCCTTGCGCCATGCGGGGCAGGAAGCGGCACAGTGCTTGCGTCGTGGTGTTCAACCTCGGGTTTTCCGGGGCTTTTCCCCCACATCGGGGGCCACGACGAAGAGGCGACCGACATGCGTGGACTCATCCTCGGATTGATCTGGCTGGCGGCAGGTGCAGCCCAGGCCGATGTGTACATCTCCATCGATGCCAAGGGTGGCTACGTATTGAGCAACGTCCATCGCCCCGGGCGCCACTATGAAAAAGTGATCAGCGAGCCGCTGGCCCAGGCCGGCCCGGCCAACGCGCAGATGATCACTGGCCGCCCCTACGCCGAGCTGGTCGCCGCCGCAGCGCAGGCCCACAACGTACCCCCGGCCTTGTTGCATGCACTGATCAAGGCCGAATCCGGCTACAACCCCAAGGCCCGTTCGCCAGCAGGTGCGGTGGGGCTGATGCAACTGATGCCGGATACCGCTCGCGAGATGGGCGTGGAAAACCGCCTGGACCCGGAAGACAACGTGCAGGGCGGGGCACGTTACCTCAAGCGCATGCTCAACCTGTTCGACAACGACATCACCCTGGCTGTGGCAGCCTACAATGCCGGCCCGGATGCCGTGCTGCGCCGCGGCACGGTGCCGCCGTTCGCCGAGACCCGGCGCTATGTGCCGGCAGTGCTGCAGGAGTACCGCAAGTTGCAGGGGCTGGCGGCTGATTCGCCTTTCTAGAACCGTCTTTGAGCTCATACGATCCCTGTGGGAGCGGGTTTACCCGCGAACACCGGCGGAGCCGGTGCCATGCACCGCGTTGGTTTCTTCGCGGGTAAACCCGCTCCCACAGGGACCGTGTAAAGTCTATGAATTACCCTTCGGCGGATGCCATCAATTTAATACTATGGTTTCCCCAACTCTGGGCTATAACCTTCTGAAGGTGCCCAGATGTGGAGTCCGCCATGGACATCGCCCCTCGTTCCGACGCAATTGAAGTGCCTGCCGGTAACGAGCTGGTTGCGCCACGCAAGCCGTTCAACCTGCTGCGTTGGTACGCCTGGGTCAGCCTGGCCATCATCCTCTCCGTGGCCGTCGGGCTGGGGCTTATTTCCAGCCGTTTCATCATTGACGAAAGCGTCGAGCGCGATGCCTTGCTCACCGCGCAGTTCATCACCTCCATCGCCGACGCCGAAGTGCGCCATGTGTCGATCCCCAATGTGCGTACCATGGGCGAGCTGCTCGACCCACGCACCGACCGCAGCAACTTGCCAGACGTTGACCCGGATGCCCGGCGCAAGGCCCGTGGCGAGTTCCTCGACCATATTTCGCACCTGCCCGACATGCTGCTGGCCAATATCTACGCTCCGGACCGCACGGTGATCTGGTCCAGCAACCCGGCGTTGATCGGCAAGCTGATCGAAGGGGACGACGACCTGGACCGGGCGTTCGAGTACAAGATGCGGGTCTCGGCCAGCTACCACAGCTTCGAACAGGCGCGTTCCGAGCAGAAATTCGTCACCCCGCCCGAGCAGTTGTTCATAGAAAACTACATTCCGCTGTTCGATGCCGAAGGTGAGCACGTCACGGCGATGGTCGAGATCTACAAAGAGCCCCACGACCTGATCGTGCGCATCGAGCATGGCCTGCTGCTGATCTGGCTGGCGATCACCGTCGGGGCCGGGCTGGTCTACGTGGGGCTGTACGGCATCATGCACCGTGCGGCGAGGCTGCTGGCGGTGCAGCAGAAGCGGCTGATCAACAACGAAACCTACGTGGCGCTGGGCGAGGTTTCCTCGGCGGTTGCCCACAGCCTGCGCAACCCACTGGCCAGCATCCGCTCCAGTGCCGAGCTGGCCCAGGCGTTCGACGAAGGCCCGGCGCAGCGCAATGTCAACGACATCATCAGCCAGGTCGACCGCATGTCGCAGTGGATTCGCCAGCTGTTGCAGTCACTGCGCCCGCTCAACGATGAGGCAGCGGCGGTGGACTTGCCGCTGGCGCTGCAGGAAAGCCTACAAACCTTCGGCGTACCGCTGGCGCGTGGCGGGGTGAGCCTGGACCTGCGACCGTTACCGGCAGTGCAGGTATGGGGGCACCCGGCGTTACTGCGGCAGATTTTCAGCAGCTTGGTCGCCAATGCCTTGGAATCGATGGAGCAAGGTGGGCGGCTGCGCGTCGAGGTGGTGCGCCAGGACAGGCGCAGCCTGACCTTGTGCCTGTCCGACAATGGCAAGGGCATGAACGAAGCACAGCAGCGCATGGCCTTCAGGCCCTTTTTCACCACCAAGCAGGGTGGGCTGGGCGTGGGGCTGGTGCTGGTGAAGCGCATCATGGAGCGTTACGGCGGCACGGTCCGGCTCAGTAGCAGTGAAGGCCATGGCACCCGTGTGACGCTGATTTTTCGCTTGGCGAAAACTTGATGGTCGGCGTTAAAAAGATTTTGTATCTATTTGAATATAAAGAATTTTCTTGTTTATGGGTAAAAGTTACCCAAATGTGGGGGCTTATCCTCCAGTTTTTCTTAATAAAATATTGTAAGTTACTGAAAAATAACATTTTAATTTTTTATTGTTGGCTGGCTGAGTTCTTGCAGTGTGTGATGTGCGGCAACACGCGACAAATGGCAGCTGCGGCTGCACAGGTGGGATGCTATCAATTGGCTACTGTGCAAAGCCCTGATGCATTTCTGAACGGACGCCTTGGGCGGGAACCACGCGATGCAGATGCTGGAAAACGAAGTTCCCGACAAGGCCAGCATCCCCCCCGGTGGTATGGCCGTACCCTTGCGCGAATTCAACCTGCTGCGCTGGTTTTCGGTGGTCAGCCTGCTGATCATCGCCTCGGTGGCGGGCGGGCTGGGGTACGTATCGACGCGTTTCGTGGTGCGCGATAGCGTCGAGCGCGATGCCATGCTCACTGCCCAGTTCATCCAGGCCATGGCCCAGGCCGAGGTCCGCCATTCGCAGCTGCCGCCGGGCACCACCATGGGGGAATTGCTTGACCCACGGCTGGACCAGCAGCACCTGCAGGTCTCCGCGCAGCTGAGCGAGTCGACCCGGGTCGAGTTCCTTGACCATGTCGAGCACCTGCCCGATACCTTGCTGGCCAACGTCTATGCCCGCGACCGTACCATCGTCTGGTCGACCAACCCGGAGCTGATCGGCAAGCGCATCGAGGCCGATGGTGACCTCGATCGCGCCTTCCGTTCGCGCAAGGCGGTGTCGGCCAGCTACCACAAGGCCGAAGATGACCGCGAAGAGCAGAAGTTCCTGCGTGAACCCAACTACCTGTTCATCGAGAACTACATCCCCCTGTTCGACAGCCAGGGCGAGCAAGTGCTGGCGATGGTGGAAGTCTACAAGGAACCACAGGACCTGGTCCGGCGCATCCAGCGGGGTTATGTGCTGATCTGGGCCTCGACCCTGGTGGGCGGCGCGCTGATCTACTTCGGCCTGTTCTGGATCGTGCGCCGTGCGGCGCAGATGCTGCACCTGCAGCAGGATCGGCTGGTGGCCAGCGAAACCTACGTGGCGCTGGGCGAGATGTCGTCTGCCGTGGCCCACAGCTTGCGCAACCCGTTGGCCAACATCCGCTCCAGCGCCGAATTGGCCGAGGAAATCGCCAACCCCGCAGCGCAGAAGAATATTACCGACATCATCAGCCAAGTGGACCGCATGTCACGCTGGGTGCGCGACTTGCTGGTGTCACTGCGCCCGGCCAGCGACGAAGCCGAGGCGGTGGACCTGGTAGCGGCCATCGAGGACACCCACCTGGCCTTCGCCCAGCAGATCGAGCGCAACGGTGTGCGCTTCTGCTACGAAGGCCCCAACCTGCAGTGGGTGGCCAGCCAGCCGCTGCAGCTCACGCAGATTCTCAACAGCCTGTTTTCCAATGCCCTGGAAGCCATGCCGGCAGGCGGCACGCTGCGCGCCCAGGTCAGCGTAAAGGACAGCCAGCGTGCCGAACTGCTGCTGAGCGACACTGGCAAGGGCATGAGCCAACAGCAGGAGCGGATGGTGTTCAAGCCGTTCTACACCACCAAGCAGGGCGGTCTCGGCGTAGGCCTGGCCCTGGTCAAACGCATCATGGAACGCTTTGGCGGCTCGGTCAGCCTGAGCAGCCGGGAAGAGGAAGGAACCCGCGTCAGCCTTACATTCAATATCGCAGCGGGAGGGGACCATGGAGCACAGCATCCTGGTAGTCGAGGATGATGAAATCCTTGCCGACAACATTCGCACCTACCTCAGCCTCAAGGGCTTCGAGGTCACCGTGTGTCATAACGCAGAGCTGGCGCTGGAGCAGGTCAAGCGGGCCCGCCCCGACGCGGTGCTGACCGACAACTCACTGCCGGGCATGAGCGGGCACGACCTGTTGCGCACCTTGGTGGCACAGGAGCCGGACCTGAAAGTGATCATGATGACCGGCTACGGCAATGTCGAAGATGCCGTACAGGCAATGAAGGAGGGCGCCTTCCATTACCTGACCAAGCCGGTGGTGCTGGCCGAGCTCAAGCTGACCTTGGACAAGGCCCTGGCTGCCGATCGCATGGAGCGCACACTGTCGTTCTACCAGGAGCGCGAGGCGCAGAAGTCCGGGTTGCAGGCATTGATCGGTGAGTCGCCGGCAATGCTCACCCTCAAGCACACCCTGCGCCAGATACTGGATGCCGAGCGACGCATGGCCAGCGACGACCTGCCACCGGTGCTGATCGAGGGCGAGACCGGTACTGGCAAGGAGCTGGTAGCCCGTGCCCTGCATTTCGACGGCTCGCGCAGCAAGGGGCCGTTCATCGAGTTCAACTGCGCCTCGATCCCTGCCAACCTGCTGGAGGCCGAGCTGTTCGGCCACGAGAAGGGCGCGTTCACCGATGCCAAGGAGCGCCGCGTGGGCCTGGTCGAGGCCGCTGATGGCGGCACACTGTTCCTCGATGAGATCGGCGAGATGGACCTTGTGCTGCAGGCCAAGTTGCTCAAGCTGCTGGAGGATCGCAGCATCCGCCGGATTGGCGCGGTGAAGGAGCGCAAGGTCGACCTGCGGGTGATCAGCGCCACCAACTGCAACCTGGAGCAGATGGTGCAGCAGGGCAAGTTCCGCCGCGACCTGTTCTTCCGCCTGCGCATCATTGCCCTGAAGGTGCCGCGGCTGTATGCGCGCGGGCAGGACGTGCTACTGCTGGCGCGCCATTTCCTGACCCACCATGGCCGGCGTTATGGCAAGCCGAACTTGCGGTTTTCCGCCGAGGCTGAAAGCTTGATGCTCAGCTACAGCTGGCCAGGCAATGTGCGCGAACTGCGCAACATGCTGGAGCAGACCGTGTTGCTGGCGCCGAACGAGGTGGTGCAGGCGCACCAGTTGAACCTGTGCATGACCCTGATCGATGAGCCATTGGTACAGTCGCATGCGCCGGCGATGTTCGAAGTGCCACGGCATGAGCCGGAGCCGGGCACCAGCCTGCCGGACATGGAGCGTGACCTGGTGTGCAAGACCCTGGACCGCACCGACTGGAATGTGACCAAGTCGGCGCGGATGCTTGGCTTGTCGCGGGACATGCTGCGCTACCGGATCGAGAAGCTGGGGTTGACCCGGCCAGACAAGCGCCAGTGGTGACTGTGGTTTTGTCAGGTACTTGTAGGAGCAAATGTCTTGTATTGCCTGGACTGGCCTCATCGCCGGCAAGCCACCACAGGTTCACCACAGGCTTTGAGCCTTGCGCTGTACCTGTGGGAGCGGCCTTGTGTCGCGATAGGGCCGCAAAGCGGCCCCGGCATTCTTTGCGGCGAAGCTGAGAATCTGGGGCTGCTGCGCAGCCCTTTCGCGACGCAAGGCCGCTCCCACAAGGATCCGCGTTCAGGCCGTTTCGGGATAGCTGTACTCGAACACCCGAACCACTTCGGAGGCATGCCACGACGCCGCCTCCATGCCATCGACCGGCCCGGAAAAGCGCCTCAGGCGCTCTACGCACTCGAAAAAGCCGGTACGCGGCAAACGGCTGGCGCCCTGGCTGATCACCAGCGAGCTGCGCAATGGCTGCTCGGCCCGGGCAGCCAGCACCGCTAGGTACTCCAGCGCGGCGGTGAGCGTCTGCATGGCCGGGCTGGGCAATTGCAAGCGCTCGGTCTCACAGGCGCTGAAGATGCCGTGGCGAGCACCTGGCAACCCTGATGCCATTGCCAGAAACCATAGAATCTCCCACAGGTACTGCACAGGGCTTGAGGCCTATGCCGTCGAGGTGGGAGCAACTGTCTTGCTCAAAATTTGATAAGTCTGCGCAGATCCCTGTGGGAGCTGGCTTGCCGGCGATGAGGCCAGTCCAGGCAATACAAGACAGTTGCTCTCACATCAGGGGTTACCGGTGCTCGTGCCGCTATCGCCTTGCCGCCCGCTCCCCTCCGAGCCACTGCCATCCATCCCCGGCAGATCGCGACCATCATTCTGCCGCGCCGGCGGGCTTTCCGGGTCGTTGCCTTGTATCCGCGGGTCGGTATCCCGTGGCATGGGCTTTTCGATCGGGTTGAGGGTGCTGTCCACGCCCGGCGTGGGCGCCGGGTTGTGCGGGTCGTCAGGGTAGGTAGGCCCCGTACCGACCGCAACGGCCAGTGGCGAGGCGAGCAGGGCAATCAACAGGATGCTTGAGCGGGTCATGGCAGGCTCCTTTGCTTCGGGTAGGGCTCATACTTCCCTTCGGCCCTACCCGAAACGTCAAGGTGCCATTACCCCGATCAACGGTCACACCACCAGCGACAGCAACATGATGAAGATGATGCCGACCACCGAGAGGATGGTCTCCATCATGCTCCAGGTCTTGAAGGTTTCTGCCACGGTCATGTTGAAGTACTGTTTCACCAGCCAGAAGCCGGCGTCGTTCACATGCGACAGGATCAGCGAGCCGGCACCGGTGGCCAGCACCAGCAGCTCGCGATTCACCCCCGGTACCAGGTCGATCACCGGTGCGACGATGCCCGCGCCGGTAATGGTGGCGACCGTGGCGGAGCCGGTGGCGATGCGGATCACCGCCGCCACCAGCCAGGCCAGCAGGATCGGTGAAATCTCTGCCTGCACGGCCATCTGCCCGATCACGTTGCCCACGCCGGTGTCCACCAGCATCTGCTTGAAGCCCCCGCCGGCACCGACGATCAATACGATGGCGGCGGTCGGTGCCAGGCTCTGGTCGAGCATCTTCATGATCTGCTGGCGGTTGAAGCCACGGGCCGAGCCGAAGGTGTAGAAGGCCAGCAGGAGGGCGGCGAGCAGGGCGGTGATGGGGTGGCCGATCAGGTCCATCCACTGGCGCACGATGTGTTCGGCAGGCAGTACCACGTCGGCGAAGGTCTTCAGCAGCATCAGCACCACCGGCAGCAGCACGGTGACCAGGGTGATGGTGAAGCTCGGCAGGTTGCCCTGGTCGGACTCCTTGGCGATCTGGTCCATCAGTTCCTGGGACGGGTTGCCCGGGATGTAGCGAGAAATGAAGTTACCGAACAGCGGCCCGGCGATGATCGCGGTGGGCAGCGCTACGATCAGGCCATAGAAGATGGTCTTGCCGATGTCGGCATGGAAGATGCCGATCGCCAGCAACGGGCCCGGGTGCGGGGGAACCAGGCCGTGTACCACCGACAGGCCCGCCAGCAGCGGAATGCCGATCTTGATCAACGACACCCCAGAGCGTCGGGCGACGATGAACACCAACGGAATCAGCAGCACGAAGCCGATTTCGAAAAACAGCGGGATGCCCACCAGGAAGGCGGCGAACATCATGGCCCAATGCACGTTCTTCTTGCCGAAGGCGCGAATGAGGGTTTGTGCGATCTGGTCGGCACCGCCGGAGTCGGCCATCAGCTTGCCGAGCATGGTGCCCAGGGCGAGCACGATGCCGACGAAGCCCAGCACGCCGCCGAAACCGTCCTGGAACGATTTCATGACCTTGGCCACCGGCATGCCGGAGGTCAGCCCGAGGAAGCCGGCCGCGAGGGTGAGGGCGACGAAGGGGTGGACTTTGAAGTGGGTGATCAGCAGGATCAGCCCGACGATGGTAACCAGCGCATCGAGCAGTAGGAAGGTATCAGTAGCCAGTCCGAACATGGTTTTAAGGCCTCGGTCTTATCGTTGTTTTGGGCGTAGCTTGTTTGCAACTTTGCCCGCGTTGGCGGGTCGAGGTAGCGCTGTCTTTGGTGAGACGGAAAAGCCGCCGGGTTCAGGCGGTTTGCGCCAGGCCCCGCTCACCGCAGCGCTTTAGCCAGTTGTCCACCGCTTCGGCAAGTGCCTCGATAGGCAGGGTGGCGTCAAGCGGCAGGGTCAGTGGCTCGCCGTGTGGCGGCTCGAGGGCAGCGAACTGGCTGTCGATGAGGCTTGCTGGCATGAAATGCCCGGGGCGGGCCAGCACGCGCTTTTCGGCCTCGGCGGGCGACAGTTCGAGGAACACGAATACCAGCCCGGGCATGGCATCGCGCAGGGTGTCGCGATAGCGGCGCTTGAGTGCCGAGCAGGTCAGGATCGGGCGTTCTCCAGCCTGGGTCGAGGCTTGCAGCTCCTGGCCCAGGCGCACCAGCCAGCCGGCACGGTCGCTGTCGTCCAGGGGGATGCCAGCGCTCATCTTGCGGATGTTTTCGGCAGGGTGGAAAGCGTCGCCTTCGATCAGGCGGCCGCCACTCTTGGCGGCAATGGCGGCGCCGATGCAGCTTTTGCCGCAACCGGCCACGCCCATCACCACAATGGCGGACAGGGGAGAATTCATCAGTACCTCCTGCGGGGTGAGATAGCGCTGTCTCGTCGCCGACGAACAGCCACCTCCCCGGTGTTATTGGTCTTGTCCTTACGCAGTATGGACGCCTGGCAGCGAGCGTGTGATGGCCGCTACCAAAGATTACATTGCCTGCGTCCTGAGACAGCGCTACCTTAGTGGCCGTTCCCCATCCTTGCAAGTAGTAAAATTACAACATCCATGTCCCGCATCGGCTCCCGCACTACAGGTCGTCCCACCCTGGCAGAAGTTGCCAGGCTCTCCGGGGTTTCCCCGATTACCGCCTCGCGCGCCCTGCGTGGGGTCAGTACGGTTGCGCCGGAGCTGGTGGAAAGGGTCGTCGCTGCGGCAGCGAGCCTCGGCTATGTGGCCAACCCGGCGGCCCGGGCGCTGGCCTCGGCACGCAGCCAGTCGGTGGTGGTGCTGATCCCTTCGCTGTCCAACCAGCTGTTCATCGACACCCTGGAGGCCATTCACGAGGTCATGCGCCCGCGTGGCCTCGAGGTGCTGATCGGCAACTATCACTACGATATTGCCGAAGAAGAGAACTTGATCCGCAATTACCTGGCTTACCAGCCCTGCGGCATGCTTTTGACCGGTTTCGAGCGCAGCGAGGCTTCGCGGCAAATGCTGGCCGCCAGTGGCGTGCCCTGCGTGCACATGATGGAACTCAATGGCGAGGCCGGGGCGTTGTCAGTCGGCTTTTCGCAGCAGCAGGCAGGGCGCGCTGCTGCCAGGCATTTGATCGAGCGTGGGCGCAAGCGCCTGGCGTTCATTGCCGCGCAGCTCGACCCGCGGGTGATGCAGCGTGCCGAAGGGTTCCGTCAGGCGTTGGCCGAGGCCGGTTTGCAAGCCGCCGAGCTGGAGGTGTTGGCGCCGGAGCCTTCTTCCATTGCCCTGGGCAGCGCGCTGTTCAGCCAGCTGTTGCAGCAGGCGCCGGATGTCGACGGCATCTTCTTCTGCAACGACGACCTGGCCCAGGGTGCGGTGCTGCAGGCTTTGCGCCAGGGGGTGGAGGTGCCACGGCAGGTGGCGATGGTCGGTTTCAACGACCTGCCGGCTTCGGCGCACATGGTGCCGCGGCTGACTTCGATTCGCACGCCCAGGGCCGCCGTTGGCCGGGGAGCGGCGCAGGCACTGCTGGCATTGCTCGATGGCAAGCGGGTGCCGACCGCGCAGCAGGACCTGGGCTTCGAGTTGATGGTGCGGGAGAGTTCCTGAGTACGCCTTGAATGATGTTGTGGTTTTGAGATCGAGCGCCGCCCGCGCGGCGCTCGATTTCTCAGGCGCTACAAAAACCACGACTTGCATCTAGCGATCTATGCTCAGGACACCGCGCATACAGGAGCCCGGCGTCATGTTCGATTTCCACCGCAAGTCCGATCTGGTCGAAATCCAGCGCAGCCACGAGGCGTTGGCCCGCGCACAAGCCAAACTGGCAGCAATCAGCCATTCGATGGCAATGATCGAATTCGCCCCCGATGGCACCATTCTCGATGCCAACGAGCGCTTCTGCCAGGCCATGGGTTACAGCGCCGACGAACTGCGGGGCAAGCATCACCGGCTGTTCTGCGAGCCTGGCTATGCGAAAAGCGCCGAATACCAACAACTGTGGCATGAACTGGGGCAGGGCAAGGCCATCAGCGGTACCTTCGAGCGTATCGACAAAGTCGGCCGTGAGGTCTGGCTCGAAGCCAGCTACATGCCAGTACTGGATGAGCAGCGCCAGGTCAGCAGCGTGATCAAAGTGGCGTCCGATATCAGCCAGCGGGTAGTGCTGGAACATGAGAGCGAAAGCTTGCTCAAGGCCATCAGCCGCTCCATGGCGGTGATCGAGTTCACCCCGCAAGGCCGGGTGATCACGGCTAACCAGAACTTCCTCGACACCATGGGCTATCGCCTGGATGAGGTGGTTGGCCACCACCACGGGCTGTTCTGCTTGCCGCATGAGCGCGAGTCGGCCGAATACCGCGAGTTCTGGGCATCGCTCAACCGCGGTGAATACCACTCGCACCGCTTCGAGCGCATCGACAAGCAGGGCCAGATGGTCTACCTGGAGGCCTCCTACAACCCGATCTTCGATAGCAAGGGCCGCTTGTACAAGGTCGTGAAGTTCGCCAGCGACATCACCCGCCAGGTCTGCACCCAGCAAAGCGCCGCCGATGCTGCCCATGCCAGCTCCGTACAGACCGACGCGTGCGCGCGCAAGGGTACCGAGGTGGTGCAGCAGGCGGTGCAGGTAATCGAGCAGATCTCCGCGGAACTCAATGATGCCGCACGCAGCATCGATGCCGTGAGCAAGCAGTCGGACGTGATCGGGCAGATTGTCCTGACCATCCGTGGCATCGCCGACCAGACCAACCTGCTGGCCTTGAACGCGGCCATCGAGGCGGCTCGCGCCGGCGAGCACGGGCGCGGTTTTGCCGTGGTGGCTGATGAGGTGCGCAACCTGGCGGCGCGGACCAGCAAGGCAACCTTGGAAATCGTCGACGTAGTGCGGCAGAACCACGACCTGTCGCTGCTGGCCGTGGCCAGCATGCAGTCGAGCTTGAACCGTACCGGTCATGGTGTTGCGCTGGCCAACGAGGCCGGCACGGTCATCATGGAGATTCAACAGGGTTCACGGCATGTGGTGGATGCCATCAGCCAGATCAGTTCGACGTTGCAATTGCATTGAGCGCATCGCCCAGCTCTTGTAGCAGGGTCTGCAGGCTGGCTTGCAGCTGCAGGCGCAAGTCAGCTGTTGGCAAGCCTTGGCCTTGGGCCTGCTCGATGGCTTCGCAGTCCTTGACCACCGTACGCACCTTGAGCATCTTTGCCCCACCCTTGATGCGGTGAGCCAGGGCGCGCACGGCATCGCAGGGGGCGTCCGGGGCGAGTGCGCGCAAGCTGGCCAGGTCTTCGCTGACGCTTTGTGACAGCTGTTCGAGCAAATGCCGCGTCAGTTGTTCGTCATCCTGGGTCAGGTGGCGCAGTTCGCCCAGGTTGAAGCCGCTGCTGCGCAGCGCCGGGGGCTGTTGCCGGGAGTGCGCCTGGGGCAGGTGGGTCTTGAGCATGCGCAGGCCAATTGGCTTGAACAGGCATTCGTCCATGCCGCTGGCCAGGCAGCGTGTACGTTCTTCGGCCTGCGCATTGGCGGTTACGCCAAGGATCCGGCACGCCGCCAGTGCGCGTTCGCCTTCCAGGCTGCGGATCCGGCGTGTCAGTTCGTGGCCGTCCATGACCGGCATGCTGCAGTCGGTGATCACCAGGTCGAAGCGTGCTGCCTGCCAGTGTGCCAGGGCGATTTCGCCGTTCTCCGCCAAGGTCACGCGGTGCCCCAGGGTGTGGAGTTGGCGCTCCAGTAACAGCAGGTTGGCGGGGTAGTCGTCGACCACCAGGATGTTCAGCGGGCCACTGCTGTTTTCAGCCACCGAGGGGTGCTGTTCGGCTTGCTCCGGTGCTGCGCAGGCGGGCAGTTGCAGGTTGACTTGCACCTTGGTGCCGACGCCTTCGACACTCTGCAGGCACAAGGTGCCGCCCATCAATTCGGCCAGGGTGCGGCTGATGACCAGCCCCAGGCCTGCCCCTTGGCGGGCCCGAGGGCCTTCGGCCTGGACGAAGGCATTGAACAGCCGGGCCTGGTCGGAGGGGCTGATGCCGATGCCGCTGTCGCGCACGCTCAATTCCACTGGCAGGCCACTGTGCTCGGCGGCCGGGGGCAGCAGCAAGCTGGCGTGGACTTCGCCGCGGTCGGTGAACTTGATGGCGTTGCTGATCAGGTTGGACAGGATCTGCTTGAGCCGCAGCGGATCAGCCAGCACCCAGACCGGCGCCGTGGGCAGCTCGCTGTGCAAATGCAGGCCTTTGGCTCGGGCATTGCCTTCGAACACCCGCACTGTGGCGCGTACCAACTCGACCAGGTTGGTGGGTACCGGTTGCAGGGTGATGTGCCCGGATTCGATACGGGAGATATCGAGGATATCGCCAATCAGCTCAAGCAGGCCGATGGCCGAGTCATGGGCGGTCTGCAAGGTCTGGGTGTCGCAACGGCCGCTGCGGCTGTCTTCCAGGGCCAGTTCCAGCAGGCCGATCACGGCATTCATGGGGGTACGGATTTCATGGCTCATGGTGGCCAGGAAGGTGCTTTTGGTCTGGCTGGCCTGTTCGGCGTCGTCCTTGGCCTGGCGCAACTGCTCGAGCAGGCCGCGGCTCAGCGTCAGTTGGGCCTGCAGGGCATGCTGGGCCTCGGTGCGCTGGTTGATCAGTTTGCGCAGGTAGCTGTTCCAGAACACCACGCCGGCCAGCAGCAAGGCCGACAGCACCAGCACCTGCAAGGCCAGGGTGCGGTAATCGCGCCAGGGGCTGTCGCTGACCAGGGTGCTGGTGCGCCAGCGGTTGATCAACTGGTCGAGTTCTTCTGGCGGAATGCTCAGCAGCGCTTTATCGAGAATGGCCTGCAGTTGGGGCTGGTCCGAGGCCACGGCGAAGGCGGCAATGGCCGGGTCATCATCGAGCACGCTGGCGATGCGCAAGCGCTCCTTGAACACATGGCTGATGTAGTAGGCAGCATTGATGTGGCTACTCAGGGCGACGTCGGCAGCACCGTTGGCCACCGCCTCCATCAGCTCGAGCGGGTTGTCCACTTCGACCATCCTGGCCTGCGGGTAACGTTGTTGCAACATTGCCCGCTGCGGCGAGCCGCGGGTCAGGGCGATGCGCTGGCCGTCCAGCGCCATGGCCTGCGCGGGCGATGCCACGTCGCTGCGGGTTACCAGTACCCGTGGGCTGACCAGGTAGGGGCGGGTATAACGCAGTTGCTTCGCGCGGTCCGTGCCATAACCCAGGGCACCTATCATCTGTGCATCACCGCGGACCAGGCGGTCGACCATCGCCTGCGCCGAAGGGCTTTCGACTGGCTTGAAATGCAGCCCCGTGCGCAGCGAAATCTGCTTGAGCAGCTCGAGGGTAATGCCGCTGTGGCGGTGCTGGGTATCGTTGAAGGTCAGCGGTGCCAGCGAGGTATTGACCAGCACGCTGATGGTGGGGTTGGCGGCGATCCAGGCTTCTTCTTCAGCGGTCAAGGCGGTGAGGTGGCGTTGCAGCAGCAGGCTGGTGTTGCCACTGCTCCAGCGGCGCAGAATGTTCAGACGTTCGCTTTCGTTGATGCGGGCCAGCGCTTTGTCTACCAACTGGTGTAAGCGCGGGTTGTCATTGGCCAGGGCAAAGGCAAAAGCCCCGGGCGGAACCTGGCAGAAGTGGTCGATTTTCAGCGTGCCCTGGTAACTCTTGCCAATCAGGAAGTCGGTGCTGATGGCATCGCCCAGGTAGGCGTCGGCCTCGCCCAGTTCGACGGCGGCCAACCCGGCCAGGGTCGAGCGGTACAGGCTCAATTGCGCCTTGGGGTAGAGGGCACGTACGGTACTGGCTGGCAGGTAGTGATCGACCATGGCCAGGCGCAGGCCAGCGAGGTCGGGCGCGTTCTTCAAGCTACGTCCCTCGCGGGTGACGATGACCGGCAGGTCGTCGGCATAGGGGGTGCTGAGGCCCAGCTGGGCATCCGCCGCTTCGAAGGCGTTGGAGCTGCCCAGCAGGTCGATATGGCCTTCACGCAAGGCGGCGATGGCTTCGTGGCGGCTGTCGTAGCGCCGTACCTCGATGGCTATGCCAAGTTGTTCAGCGACAATACCTGCATAATCGGCGCTCAGGCCTTCATAATCATGCGGGCTGATATTTATTTCGAACGGCGGGTAGTCGGGCCGCGAACTGCCCAGTACCAGGTGTTGGCGTTGCTGCAGCCATTGCCGGTCTTCGCTGGACAGCTGCAGCGGGGCTGCGGCGCTGACCGAGCGGGCCAGCAACTGGCGCGGTTCGTTGTTGGCCAGCAGCGCGCTGGAGCCGGCCACACCGACGGCCAGGAGGACGCTTGCCAGCAGAAGCTTCATGGCAGTCGAGCGCTCAGTAGACGCTGTTGCGCTTGGCCAGGTCGACCATTTCCACCAACGATTCGGTCTTGAGCTTTTCCATGATGCGGCCTCGGTAGGTGCTGATGGTCTTGGCACTGAGGTTCATGCGAGTGCCGATATTCTTGTTGTTCTCGCCGCGTGCCAGGCGTCGCAGCACTTCCATTTCCCGGTTGGAAAGGCTGGCCAGGCGAACCGGCTCGCTCTCCAGCGAGTTGCTGTTGACCGACATCTGCGGGAAGGTCGAGTAGCCCTTGACCAGGGCTTTCAGGGCGAACAGCAACGCCTCGTGGTCCTCTTCCTTGGTGACGAAGGCGCCGATCCCGGCATCCAGGCAGCGCCGCACGTACAGGTCCGTGGCCTGCCCGGTCAGCACCATGATCTTGGGCACCGGGTCCAGGGATTGCAGGCGTTTGATCACCTCCATGCCATCCAGGCCGGGCAGGCCGATGTCGAGGATCACCACGTCCGGACGCAGTTCGCGGGCCACCTGCGCCACCTCGCTGCCGTTGCCAACTTCGCCGACGACATGAAAGCGCTCGCGCTCGAGCAGTAGGCGCAAGGACAACCGGACGATGGGGTGGTCGTCGACGATCAGCACGGTAGTCATGAGGAAAACTCCAGTCAGGATGTGGTCCGCTTCCTGGATCACTCAGGAATACGTTTGCAAGCGGGTTAATCGGAAGCGCTGCAAGATACGACCAATCCCGAGGTTTGGTAATGCCGAGTATAGAAGTGTTGATAATCCACGTGCTTGTTGTTGAAAAGTCCTACAAAAAAAGGTTCTTCACGCAATGTTGGGAAAGAAAGGTTGCGATTTGCTTGCCGGGAGTAGGGGGAGAAGGCCACCAAGCGTTCGCCACGACATCTTCAGCGCCTGTGAGACCGAGCGCCGCCCGCGCGGCGCTTCGCGGGCAAGCCCGCTCCCACATCTGTTTCGGGCCAGTCACTTCTGTGAAGCCACCGCTGTCCGCCTTGTCTGCCCGACGCGATAACGAGGTGTGCGCTGCCGCCGCACCATCCCTCTCAAGCCATGCACCAAAGGTGCGCGCGCCTCTGTCACAGGCATAATTGGCCCGAAACAGATGTGGGAGCGGGCTTGCCCGCGATGCGCCGCGAGGGCGGCGCTCGGTCTCATAGGCGCTGAAGCTGTCGTGGCGAACACCCACAACGCGGCTGGCAATGCTCAGTCGCCAGGGCGATACAAGTGGGCGTGCTCCGCGCGGTACAAGGCCGAATCGGCGAACGGCGTTTCGCCCAGCACGTGGCCTACCAGAATCAGCGCCGTACGGCGAAAAGCCTTGGCCGCGACACCCTCGACGATATCGCCGAGGGTGCCTCGCACCCAGTCCTGGTCTGGCCAGCTGGCGCGATGCACCACCGCCACAGGGCAGTGCGCGCCGTAGTGCGGCAGCAATTCATCGACGATGCGCGCCAGGTGCTTGACCCCCAGGTGTATCGCCAAGGTGCTGCCATGGCGTGCCAGGTCGCCCAGTTGCTCGCCGGGTGGCATCGGCGAGCTGTTGCCATAGCGGGTGAGGATCACCGTCTGCGCGACCTGTGGCAGGGTCAGTTCGCAGCCGAGCAGGGCGGCGCTGGCCGCCGTGGCGGTGACCCCGGGGATGATCTGGTAATCGATGCCCAGGGCCTGCAAGTGACGAATCTGCTCGCCGATGGCGCCATACAGGCTAGGGTCGCCACTGTGTACCCGGGCCACATCCCGGCCTTGTTCGTGCGCGCTGCGCATGGCGTCGATGATCTGCTCCAGGTGCAGTTCGGCGCTGTTGATCACGGTCTCGGCCTGGTGGCCTTCGAGCACGGCGGCAGGCACCAGGGAGCCGGCATAGATGATCACTGGGCACTGGTGGATCAGCCGCTGGCCCTTGACCGTGATCAGTTCCGGGTCGCCGGGGCCGGCACCGATGAAGTAGACGGTCATGAAAAGTCCTTGCAGAAAAGAGGGGTGAAACGTTCAGCCGGCCAGGGCGAGGGTCGCCGGGCCTAGCACCTGGCGGGTGAGCAGCAGTCTGGCCGTGCCAAGCCGCTGGTTGGCCAGGGCCAGTGCCGCGCTCTCTGCCACACCCCAGCAGCCACTGTGGGCATGGGCCACGGCGGAACGGTGGCTGAGATGGGCTTCGTAGGGCTGCAGCAATGCGACATCGTACAGCACCAGCGGCACACCGAGGCGCTCGGCCAACTGCCGCAAGCCCGGTTCGTCGGCCTTGAGGGCGATGCTGGCGATGCCTTGCAGGTCGGCCGAAGCCAGGCCCCGGCTATCCAGGGCCTGGCGCAGCAGGATGTGCAGGGTGTCCGCCGGGCAACCCCGGCGGCAGCCGAAACCGGCGTAAAAGGCAGGCATCAAGCCTGGCTGGAGCGGCGGAACAGCCAGGCGCTGAGCAGGCCCAGGGCCAGCCAGAAGGCGGCGTTGGTCAGCCATGAGGCTACCTTGAACTGGGTTTCCAGTGCCTCGGGGGCCAGGCTTTCATGCACGTCGGGTTGCGGCGCGCCGATAACATGGGGGACCACCAGCAGCACGGCGCCAAGTGCTTTGAGCAGCCCGTGGCGAGCGAACACCAGCAGGGCCAGGCCCAGGGCGGTGGCGCTGGCTGTGCCGACCCACCAGGCCTGGCGCTGCCCCAGGTCGGCGGCAGCGGTGCCCGGCAGTTCCGGCGGCAGGCCAAGGGTTGGGGCCAGGCAGAACACGGCGAACCCGGCCAGGCCCCACAGCGCGCCGGTACCGGTGCGTTGCGGCTCGCGCAGGCTGTACAGGGCGGCGAGGATCAGGGCGAAGCCGACCGCGACCACCAGGTTGCCGCCGGTGGTGGATAGCACGCGTTGCCAGCCGTCCTCCGGCGACCAGGCTTCGGCGCTGTGTTCATGGGCGGCCACTTCGTCGCCATGCTCGTGGAGTGCGGCTGGGGCCGAGGACTCGTAGGTTTCCGCTTCGAGGATCAGCGGGGCGACCCAGAAGCTTTGCAGCAAGGTCAGCAACAGGGCCGCAAGCAGCCCACTGAAGCCCGCGGTACGGGCAATGCGCGTAATCATCGGGCGTACTCAGTGGCAGGGGAAGGCGGCGCTGTGGCGGGTGTCGTGGGCGGCGTTATGCACCGCCTCGATGTGCGAGAAACCGGCGAAGTACACCAGGCACAGGCCCAGCAGGCTAGCGCCGACGGCAATCACGACACGCTGGCTGAGGGTGACGGGGGTGGTAATGCTGTGTTGCTTGCTGCTGGTGACGGGCATGACGCGTTCCTCTGCTTTTTGTGGGCAATGGGCAAGCGCGGCAGCCCCGGGCGTGGTCGCCCTGGGGAATGCAACAGCGCCCGCCCACCGCGGGGTGTTCATGAACGTCAGGCCGGTCTCCGGGCTTGCGAGGAAGAGCAGTGCTCCTGGAAAGCGTCACCTTCCCATGCCGGACAACCGGGCACAGTGGTACAGACGCTTCGCTCGCTTACCGTTGCGGGGGCAGCATCGGTCTTGTCCGGCCCTGCTGGAGGGCCTGCGACGCACCGATTTCCCGTTTCACCCCCGAGGGGGCACCTGAACGCGAGATATAAGGAGAGCATGGGGCGGGCTTTGCGTCAATTGCCTGCAGGGGGCCGCCATAGTCGTTGCGGCGCCTGTGAGATCGAGCGCCGCCCGTGGGGCGCTTCGCGGATGTCCGCCATTGCATCTTCAGCGTCTGTGAGATCGAGCGCCGCCCGCGCGGCGCTTCGCGGGACAAGCCCGCTCCCACATTTGTTGC
>NZ_JYKS01000018.1 GCF_000935045.1 Pseudomonas sp. 10-1B | reverse complement strand
CTGGTAAAGGCCTCTTAAATAAAACCTTATAAAACAATGACTTATGTTTTGTTTGATAGGAGCTGGCTTGCCGGCGATGAGGCCAGCCGAGGCAATACAAGACAGTTGCTCCCACAGGAGCCGCTAACTCAACACTCGACAAACGCAACGGCCAAACCGCCGCGCGAGGTCTCCTTGTAGTTGGCATGCATGTCCGCCCCGGTATCACGCATGGTGCGGATCACCCGGTCGAGCGAGATGAAGTGCTCGCCATCTCCACGCAATGCCATCTGCACTGCATTGATCGCCTTCACCGCGGCGATCGCATTACGCTCGATGCATGGCACCTGCACCAGGCCGCCGACCGGGTCGCAGGTCAGCCCAAGGTTGTGCTCCAAGGCAATCTCGGCGGCGTTTTCCAGCTGCGGCGGCGTAGCGCCCAATACCTGGGCCAGGCCGGCAGCGGCCATCGAACAGGCCGAACCCACCTCACCCTGGCAGCCGACCTCGGCACCCGAAATCGACGCGTTCTTCTTGCACAGGATACCGACCGCCGCAGCGGCCAGCAGGAAGTCCACCACATCCGCATCGCAAGCGCCTGGGTTGAACTTCATGTAGTAATGCAGCACTGCCGGGATGATGCCGGCCGCACCATTGGTAGGCGCGGTGACCATGCGCCCGCCGGCGGCATTTTCTTCATTCACCGCCAGGGCGAACAGGTTGACCCACTCCATGGCGCTGAGGGTAGAGCCGATCACGTTGGGTTTGCCCAGTTCCTGCAGGCTGCGGTGCAGCCGCGCCGCGCGGCGCTTGACGTGCAACCCGCCAGGCAGGATGCCCTCGTTGCGCAGCCCGTTGTCGACGCATTCGCGCATGGCGGCCCAGATGCGCAGCAGGCCTTCACGCACCTCGGCCTCCGGGCGCCAGGCACATTCGTTGGCCAGCATCAGTTGCGCCACGCTCAAGCCGTGGGTCTTGCACAAGGCCAGCAACTGGGCAGCACTGTCGAACTCATACGGCAGCACCAGCGCGTTGGTTGCGCCTTGCGGCGCATCGATCTCGGCCTGCTCGACAATGAAGCCACCGCCCACCGAATAGTAGGTTTGATGCAACAGGCTGCGCTGCCCGCCCATGGCCTCCAGGGTCATGGCATTGGGGTGATACGGCAGGTTTTCGTCGAGCAGCAACATGTCGCGGCTGTACTCGAACGCCAGCGGATGGCTGCCATCGAGCATCAGGCAGTGCTCCTGTATCACCTGGCCAATGCGCGGCTCGATGGTGGCTGGGTCGATGCGGTCCGGCCACTGCCCCATCAGGCCGAGCAGGCAGGCGCGGTCGGTGGCATGACCAACCCCGGTGGCCGACAGCGAGCCATACAGCCGCACCACCACGCGGTCTACCTGGGCCAACAGGCCCTGTTCCCGCAGGGCCTGGGCAAACGTAGCCGCCGCCCGCATCGGGCCCACGGTATGAGAACTGGACGGCCCGATGCCGATTTTGAAAAGGTCGAAAACACTGATAGCCATGCTAATGCCTGACCGTGGGCGGGTATGAAACCAACGCACGGTTATCTGGAAAAATTGAGCGGTATTGCCAATTTGCGCGATACTGACGCGCTGGCTCACGGATGACCAACGAAACTTCCTAAGCAAGGCTTTAGCGGTACTAAACGATGCGACGACAACTCAATGGCCAGATGTTCGTCTGGCTGCATGTGTTCGCCTGTGCGGCCCGGCACCTGTCCTTCACCCGCTGCGCCGAAGAGCTGCACATCACCCCGGGTGCGGTCAGCCAGCAGATGCGCCAGCTGGAAGAGCGCCTGGGCTACCGGCTGTTCCTGCGCCGGGCACGCGGCGTGGAGCTGAGCGCCGAAGGGCAACGCCTGGCCCAGACGGTGGCCGAGGCCTACGGCAGTATCGAGGCCGAGCTGCTGCGCCTGGACGCCGGTGAAATCCGCGGCACCTTGCGCCTGCGTTCGATCCCGTCGTTCCTGGCCAAATGGCTCACGCCACGCCTGCCACGTTTCCAGCAGCGCTACCCGGACATCGAGCTGCGCCTGGTGGCCGAAGACAGCGCCCAGGCGTTGACCCCGGGCGATTTCGACCTGGCCATCGACCTGAACGATGGCAGCTACCCCGGCATGCTCTCGACACCGCTGCTGGACGAGCAAATCTTTCCGGTGTGTTCACCCACCCTGCTACGCGGCCGCCCGCCGCTGCACGGGCCTGCGGACCTGGCGCACTACCCGCTGCTGCATGACATCACCGCCTGGCGCGGCAGTTCGGAATATGCCGAATGGGAGTTTTACCTGGAGGGCATCGGCGCCGCGGGCCTGGATGTGCGACGCGGGCACACCTTCAACCGCAACCACCTCACCATCGAAGCGGCGATTGCCGGCATTGGTGTGGCAATCGCCCGACGCACGCTGCTCAACGATGAACTGGAGCGCGGCGCACTGATTGTGCCGTTCGGGGTACCGATCGCCAACCACAAGCGCTACGTGGTGCATTACCCGCCGGGCGGGTTGAACCAGCCAGGGGCGCGGGCGGTGCATGACTGGCTGGTGGAGGAAGCACGGGGGTTCAGGGAGTTGCACCCGCTGAGCAAGGAGTAATCTGCTTGCATGTGGTTGTTTGCGCTATGGGAGCAACTGTCTTGTATTGCCTGGACTGGCCTCATCGCCGGCAAGCCAGCTCCCACAGGTACTGTGCAGGTTTCGGGCATCAGGGTTGCCAGGTGCTCGCCACAGGCGCTGCATATCTTGTGGCCAACGCCTGTCAGCCCTGATGCGATCCCTGTGGGAGCGGGCGTGCCCGCGAAGGGCCGCGAAGCGGCCCCAGGATTGCGCGGCGCAGCACCAATTGCCGGGGCCGCTACAAAAAGCACATCCAGTCTCAATAAGCCTGCTTGCCGGTAAAGGCATTGAGGGTACGTACCAGAATCACGAAATCCAGCCACAGTGACCAGTTGTTGATGTACTCGATGTCCGAGTCCACCCGCTGGATCATCTGCTCGATATCCTTGGTTTCACCCCTGAACCCGCGCACTTGCGCCAGGCCGGTCATGCCAGGCTTGATGTTGTGGCGGGCAAAGTAGTCGACGATGTCTTGCGAATACAACGTGTCATGTTGCAACGCATGCGGCCGCGGCCCGACCAGCGACATTTCCCCGGTCAGCACATTGAACAACTGCGGCAGTTCATCCAGGCTGGTACGGCGGATAAAGGCACCCACCCGGGTCAGCCGCGGGTCATTCTTCTGCGCCTGTTTGACCACGCCCTCCTCCGGCTGGTGAACATGCATGCTCCTGAACTTCCATATACGGAACGACTCCCCGGTCCAGCCAGTGCGCTCCTGGCGGAAGAACACCGGGCCGCGGCTATCGATCTTGATCGCAAGCGCAACAGCCAGCAACACAGGTGATGCAAACAGCAGGATCAGCGCAGCCAATACCCGGTCCTCGAGGTTCTTCAAGAACAGGCTCATACCCGTCAGCGGTGTTTCAGACAAGGTCAGTACAGGAATACCGGCAATTTCCCGCACACTGTGGTTGATCAGGCGCAACGAGAAGATATCCGGCACCCAGTTGACCGCGATGCACTTGTCGAGCAGCTTGAAGTACACATCGTTGATCACCTCGGAGCCGCCGAGCGGTGTCACCAGGTACACAGTACGGATACCATGCTGGGCGACGATCTCGTCCAGGTCGGCAATATGCCCGAGCACCGGTAGGCGCAGCTTGCCCTCGGCACCTTCCCGCCCAGGCTCATCGTCCTGGTCGATCAGCACGCAACCCAGCACTCGCTCGCCAAACCAGGGGTTGTTGCTGATTTTCTGATACAGGAAGTTGGCCAGGTCACCGGCACCAATGATCAGGGCATTATCCAGGCGCGCATGCGCGGTAAAACGCTTTTGCAATTCACGCACGGCAAAGTGCAGGAACAACTGGGCAACATAACCAATGATGAACAACTGCACGACCAGCAAGCGGGAATAGGTTTCGCTCTGCTTGGTCAGGAAGGCCATGACCACGAGGAAGCAAAAGGTTGCCGACCAGGCCTTGAACAGGCGGAAGGCCTTGATGGAAAGCCCGACGTTGGTACGGTAGATCGCATAATGATCGTAAATGACGGCCAGTGCGCCAATCAGCAACAACAGCATGATCACATAATCGGAAGTGATGTAACCGAACTGGTCATAGATCAGGTACCAGGCAATACCGGTGACCGCAATTCCATCGAGGCCGGCTTGAATGGCGTTACTTACGCTGCTTCTTCTCTGGAGTAAGGAACGACTGCTTCTGGGTTCGAAAACCATTTCAGACCTCATCAATTTGAGCGTAGCAAGTGCCTTCCATCAAACATCAAGTGTTGAAAACAGCGCATGCAAAGCCAGTGCAGCAGGATCGTGCAGCTCTCCCAAGCCATTGATCTCACTGTAGCAGCCGCCTGCCGCCGACGTGCCCGGAATCACCACCCACGCGGATTTTGGCCGATTCATACCGTGCGCCTGGCCGAAACCGCGGCCTTGCGGCACAACAAGGTGCGCAGCAAGAACAACGGATTGCCCAGCACATAACGCATGAACAAACGTTTCGGCTCGCGCAACAATCGGTACACCCACTCGCCCCCCAAGCGCCGCAGCCACTCGGGCGCCCGGCTGACCTTGCCGCCGAGAAAATCCAGGATCGCCCCGCCGCACACGATCAGGCACGGCCCGCCAATGGCCGCCAGCCTTGCCGCCACGGCCTCCTGCTTGGGCATGCCCATGCCCAGCACGATCAGTTCTGGTTGCAGTTCCCTGGCCAAACGCAGGTAGGTATCGACACTGGCAAAACCGTCGTGAACCGACACCGGGACCACGCCGAACAAGGCTTCGCTGCGCTGCACGGCGTGGTTCAGGTACGGTTGCTGCGTCCCCCAGAAGGCAACCCGGCGTCCGCGGTATGCGGCCATGATCCTGGGAATGAAGTCGGTACCATTCATGTTCAGCCCGGGTTCGAGCCCCAGGCGGCGATACAGGATCGCCATGCCGGAACCGTCGCGCAGCAGCACGTCGGCTGCCGACAACGCGTGGCAGTACTCGCCGTCGCGTACCACCAGGTTCATTGCATGAGCATTGACGAAACCCAGCACGGTTGGGCTTTCAGGTGCGGCCAGCCCGTCGAGCAGGTGCTGCGCCGCGACCTCGTCACGCACTACCTCGAGCTTGTCGACAATGCGCTTCCAGCGTTTCTGCCACAGCCACTCAGCCATCAGTCGTCATCCCGTTTCGACCGCACCCATTCAACCTGGCGCTTGATCAGGAAACTCAGATACAAGGGGATCTTCCTTGCGGCGTAAAAAGGCGCGTACAGCAGCACGGAAAACGGGATCAACTCGCGACAGAAGCGCGCCCATGCAAGCACTACGGCAAGGCCCAGCATGCCCAATGCGCCAAGGGCGATCCACGCAGGTGCCGCAAGGCCGACCAGCAGGTACGTCAACCAGGCCACCAGGTTCAGCCCCAGCAAAGCCAGTACCAGCAACGCCAGGGGTGGCACCAGCAGGTCCAGGGTCATGGCCAGCAAGCTACCGTTACCGCCTTTTATCGCGGCCAGCGCACGCTTCGGCGCATCGGCCAGCATCAGGCCCAGGTGCCCATGCTCCCAGCGCGTGCGTTGGCTGTTCAGGCCTTGCTGGCTGGCAGGAAACTGGCTGGTGACCAGGGCTTGCGGGCAGAATATGGGGGGCTTGCCCTGCTGGCACAGGTCCAGGCCGAGTTTCACATCCTCGACCAGGTGACCATTGGCCAGGTTGATCAAGGCCAGGTCGCGCCAGCCGAACGCCATGCCCGCGCCCATCAACTGGCACGGCAGCCCCAGCCGAGCCCAGCCACGCGGGCGTACCAGGTTCTTCACCCGCCAGGCAAATTCGGCCACCTGCACTTTCATCCCGGCACCTGCGGGTGCGCGCATCAGGTACAGCGACTGCACTGGACGCGCGACTTCGCGGTAACGGCGGGCCAGGCGGTCAATCGCGCCCTCGGCCACCTGACAATCGGCATCCACGACAATCACCACTTCGGGGGGGCACTGTGCAAGGTGCTGCACGCCGAAATCCAGCGCGTAGCCCTTGCCACGCAATAGTGCATCGTGGCGTTCCACAACTTCGGCCCCAGCCGCGCGGGCCAGCCGCGCGGTGTCGTCGGTGCAGTTGTCCGCTACCACCAGAAGGCGGTCCCCGTCCTGCAATTGCGGGCAAATGCTCGCCAGCGTCGCGCCAATGATCGACGCCTCATCATGCGCAGGTACCAATACCGCTACTGACGGACGCCCACCCTGGCCTGACGGCTGTGAACGCGTCGGCAGGCACGCCAACAGCACCTGAGCGAAAAATACCGACACAGGCACCAGGGCGATGACCGCCGCCAGGCCCAGTAACCAACCCAATACACTCATCATGCGGATGCCTTGAAATAACCGGCCAGCTTGGCCGCCTCGGTGTCAATATCATGCCGTTGCAGCACACGTTGGTAGGCCGCCTCCCCCATGCGCTGCAGTACCTCGGCGGGTTGCGCCAGGCACTCGGCCATGGCCGCAGCCAGCTCGTCCACGGCGCCGGCGGGGAATAACCAGCCGTTCTCGCCCGGGCTCACCAGCTCCGGAATACCCGCCACATAGGTGGTCAGCACCGGCCGGCGCAAGGCCATGGCCTCCATGATCACCACCGGCAAGCCCTCGGCGAAACTGGGCAGGACCAGCGCACGGGCGGCGAGGATCTCCTCGCGCACTTGTGCGCTGCTGATCCAACCGGTAATGCGTACGTGCTGCTGCAGGCCGTGCTGGGCAATCAACGCCTCGATCTGCCCGCGCATCTCGCCGTCGCCCGCCAGCACCAGTTCGAAGGCAAGCGATTGGGCGGCCAGTATCCGCGCAGCTTCGAGCAACAACAGTTGCCCCTTCTGTTCGCACAGGCGCCCGACGCACACCAGCCGTGGCGCCGTGGGTACGCTGACCGGCGCCACCTCATGAAAACCGCGCTCAAGGCCGCAGTGCACCACCTTCACCTTGGCCCAATGCTCGTGCGCCACCCAACGAAACAGCTGACTGCGCCCGTAGGAGCTCACCGCCGCGACAAAGGCGGCACGCCGCACTTTTTCCCCCATGTGCAGGAATTGCGGTTTGTCGAACTCTTCCGGCCCATGCACGGTGAAGCTGTAGGCCGGCCCGCCCAACACGTTGGCCAGCATTACCACCTCGGTGGAATTGGTGCCGAAATGTGCATGCACGTGTTTTGCCTCGCCGGCCTGCAACCACTGCAGCAGCTGGCAGGCTTCGGCCAGGTAGACCAGGTGGTAGGGCCAGGCGCGGTCGGCCCGCTGGCCAAGGCGCATGGCCAGCCACAGCCCGCGGAAGAACCGTTGCGGTTGCGCGCGCAGCACCTGCAATGTCGGCGTCAGCAACCCCTTGACGCCGCCTTGCAGCACATAACGGGTCTTGTCCCGTTCCGTGGCATCCTCGGCGTCCTGCAGTTCAGCGTCCCACCCGCGCAGGGCAATACGCTGCACCGCTACCCCCTGGCGCTCCAGCGCCAGGATCTCGCGGCGGATGAAACTGTGACTGACTTTCGGGTACTGATTGATGAAGTAAGCGATGCGCATACGAATCCAGATCCAAGCCCTTGATGACCGACCTCCCATGCCAACCTTCACTTCAGGCTGTCGACTACGGGCGGTCTGTCCACTGCCGATGCACTCACAGCAAATGCATCCCCCTGTTTCCCTTGTAGTCCAAGGTTGTCACTGCCGCCTGGCAATGCTGCCTGCAAGCAGGCGAATACATCGTCGAGCAATGCCTGGCGGCGGCGGTACATTGCCCGTTTCTTCGCTGGGATATCGTGTTCCGCCCGCTGTGCTGGGGCTAGCGGGATGGCGAAGAAGTCCTCACGGTTCGACGCTGTGGCGCCGCTTTCCTGCCAGATGACGTCGTAGTTGGCCGCCAGGTCCTGGGCCTTGTCACTGCCAAAGTACGGGTGGCGATGGTGCCGGCAGGCATCGCTGACGGCGTACAGGTGCACCACGCCCAGTGCCCTGGCCAGGCATTTCAATGCTTCGAGCAGCAGGCTGCGCGGGCGCAGGCCCTCGAAGTCTTTGGTCAGGTCGCGGTAGATGGCCAGCGAGGTTTCGCTGTCGACACCTTTGTGAATGCCCTGCACGGCACCGATGAACAGGCACAGTTCACCCTGGGTGCGGCACAGGGTAAACGCCAGGGACGCCACGCGCAGGTCACCCTGGAACAGGTTCAGCACCAGTTCGCCCTCGCGCCTGAACCAGACCGGCCGGTCCAGGACCAGGCGGCAGCCCGGCGAATGGCTGGACAGGTCGCAAAGCGTCTGGCTGTCATCACGCCCCAGCAGCACCAGCGCCGGAAACTGTCCGGCCATCACTTCGTAGTGCGAAGCCAGCACGTCCAGGCGCTGCGCAGTTTCCCAGCATTTGCTGATATAGGGCCATTGCACGATACCAATGCAATCGACGCCCAGCCTTTGCAAGCGTTGCTGGCCCAGTGCGGCCGTCATCCGTTGCATGAACGCACTCAATGCAGGCCATTGCCTGGCAATCTGCAAGGTCAACTTGTACTTGTTGTTCAGCGCCCGCAACGAGTAGCCCGGTTGCAGGGTGAACACACTTTTCACGAGCGTGCCAAGCATCATGGGCATCCCTCTTACTTGTACTCGATCAAGGCCGATTTGCCGGCGGCAAAACGGTGCCACAAGAACTTCAACTGCCCGAGCATTTCCGGGAACTTGCCCAACACCAGAAACACCGCCTGCAGCCAGTTTTCCCGCGCCGACTTGCCGCCGCGGCGTGCCAGGCGCACGGCCTGCAGCGGGTAGATCAACAGCAACAGCAGGCCCCAGCCACCCAACAGCAGGCAGGCCGCCACGATCGCTACGGGTATGCCCAAGCCCCATAGCCAGGCCCGGCGCGACTCGCGCAGCCAGTGCCGTTCCGGCGCGCGGCCATGCAGATAAGCCCCCTCGGCATAGGCATGGCCGGCGCGCAGGCTACGCCGCCACCATTGGCTGAAACGGGTCATGGCGGCGTCGTGCAGAGTCATCTCGGCGTCCAGGCGCCAGACTTTCCAGCCATTCGCCCGCAAGCGCACGCACAGCTCAGGTTCCTCGCCGGCGATCAGGTCGGGGCGGAAGCCACCGACGGCGACAAAAGCGTCCACCCGCATCAGCGCATCGCCGCCACAGGCCTTGGCCTCGCCGATGGGGGTGTCCCATTCCAGGTCGCACAGCAGGTTGTACACCGAACGCTGGGGGAAGCGCTCCCGCCGGCGGCCACACACCACCGCCACCTGTGGCTGGTCGGCGAGAAACGCCTGCGCGGTGGCCAGCCAGCCCGTATCCACCTCGCAATCGCCATCGACGAACTGCACCAGGCGCATCGACGGCAGCAGCCGCTGCAAGGCGGTAAAGCCTTCGTTACGAGCGCGCGCGGCAGTGAACGGGACGCCCATGTCGAGCGCCAGTACCTCCACCCCCAGGCTACGGGCCAACTGCAGCGAACCGTCCGTAGAGCCCGAGTCGACGTACATGACCTTGTCCGCCCCCTGCAGCAGCGAACGCAGGCAGCGCTCCAGCCGCGGGCCTTCGTTTCGGCCAATGACCACCACGCCGATCACTGTCGCCATGGGCCTCATTCGACGGACGCCGTGGCGGCCGGTTGCCGGGCCTTGATGGTGGCCGGCACGCCCACCGCCAGGGAGTTGTCCGGCACGTCCACCAGCACCACGGCATTGGCGCCGATGATCACGTTGTCGCCAATGCGGATGCTGCCCAGCACCTTGGCCCCGGTGCCGATATCGACGTTGTTGCCGAAGACCGGGGCAATCGGCTCGCTGACGTTCTTCAAGCCCACCACCACGCCGTTGCGTATGCGGCAATCATCGCCAAACCGGGCATAGCCACTGATGACGATGCCGCCGAAATGGTCGATGACGAAGTTGCGGCCAATCACCACCTCGCATGGCAGTTCGATGCCAGTGATGATCTGCACGAATTTGAACAGGACCTTGTAGATGACCGAGCACAACTTGCGCAGCAGCGCCGGGCGCACGCCATAGCGCCAGCGGCCAAAACGATATACCAGCAGTACCCAGAAACCCTGGGCGCCCCAGTCCCCACCGTGGGCGCGCAGGTCCGCACGTATATTCTCGAACATGGCTTCACCTACCTTGTCGGTTGGCTGGCGTAGCGGGTCTTGAACAGCAGTGACCAGGTCGCCTGGCAGTGACGCCAGCAGGCCTGTATCGCGCCCCAGCCACGTCGTTTCAACAGTGCCTTGAGTGCCAGCACCAGGTCGCCCAGGGTGACCAGCAGCATGTGCAGGGCAAGCCCGGCTACCCCGTGATGCTTGCGGAAGTACAGCAGTTCGCTCTCGATCTGGTATGCAGAGATCTGCCGGCTGGCCGCCTCCAGTTCGGCCACCGACTTGGAGCTTTCACCACCGATATGCACCACCGTGGTGTGGGGGTAGAACACCACCTTCCAGCCCGCAGCCTTCACCCGCTTGCAGTGGTCGACCTCCTCGTAATAAAGGAAGTAGCGTGGGTCGAACAGGCCCACCTGGTCGAGCACTTCGCGGCGTACCAGGTAAAAACAGCCGGGCAGCCAGTCACACTCGCGTACCGAGGCATGGTCCCAGCTCATTTCGTCGACCATTTTCAAACCCGGGAAAAAGCGCCCCAGCCCGGTACGCCCGACGAAGATGTTCAGGGGTGTGGGGAAGTAGCGGCAGCTCGGTTGCAGGTCGCCATCGCGGCCCTCGAGGCGAACCCCCAGTACTCCACATTCCGGGTGGGCCTCCATGTAGTCGAGGGTTTTCTGCAGGGAGTCGGCGGCAACGAAGGCATCGGTGTTGAGCAGCAGCGCGTAGCGGCCCTTCAGGTGTGCCAGCAACTGGTTGTTGGCGCGGCCGAAACCCACATTCTGCTTGTTGCTCAGCAACAGTGCTTCAGGGCACACCTGGGCCATGCGCTGCAGCGAGTCATCGACCGAGGCGTTGTCTACCACCAGGTAACTGGCCAGCCGTTCGCTGTCGGCCCGGCGCAGCGCATCGAACATCGGCTGCAGCAATGCGGCGGTATTGAAATTGACCACCATGACATCCACGGGTTTGCTAGCCATTGTTGCCCTCCCCGAAGAAGTACTGGCGTCTTTGCGCCATCAGCAGCGGCTCCACCTCTGGGTCATAGGCGCCGTTGCGCTGCTTGATCAGGTCGATCCACGGGTAAGCTTCGCAACGTGCCTCGACCCGTGCGATCAACGCTTCGGTGGTGCAGATGAACTGTGCCGGGTTGCCACCGAACACCGTGCCTGGCGGTACGTCCTTGGTCACCACCGAGCCTGCGGCCACGATCGATTCAGGCCCGATGGTCACGCGGGGCATGACGATCGCACCATGGCCGATGAAGCAATTGTCCTTGATATCGATATAGCCGACGGAATCAAGGTGTTTGCCAAAGCGATGCTCGATCAGCAATACCACCCCGTCATGGCCGATCAGTGTGCAGTCGGACAACCCGACACTGTTACCGATGCGCACCAGCGATGGGTCGGTGAACTTGCAGCCGGTGTTGACATAGAAGTTGCTACCCACCGAGTGAAAGTTGCCCCAGCGGGTGAGGTAGGCGCCCCACTCGAGCCCCGAAGGATCGCAGTACTTCCTGTAAAACGAGCTTCCTCGCCCGGTTGCATTGACATAATGCGCCACTGCCTTGCGTATCCATCCATTCATGCTTCCAGGCCTCATGATCAAAACAATCTGAAGTGTCCCTGAGGCGTCCCGGTCTCGTTCTTCTTGGTGCTGACCGCAGCGCACTCAACCCGTGTACAACCTGAATCACGCAACAGCGCCGCTGGCCGCTCCCATCTTGGCATTGAGGTGGTCCGCCAGCCGCACGGCAAACTGCAACAACGGCATGGTCGGATTGGAGGCGCCGCCCTTGGCGAAGATACTGCTGCCGGCGACATAGAGGTTTTCGGTACCGAACACCTTGCAATTGGCATCGACAACACCGAACTGTGGCGAGGCGGCCATGCGCGTGGTGCCCATGTGGTGGGCATGCGGCGCCATCTTCAACGGTATCGAGGTGTCATAGACGAAGTCGTTGAGTTTGACGTAGCCCAGGCCCATGTCGGCGAACTGCTTGGCCAGTTCGCTGCCAATGCACTTGATGGTGTGCCGGTCGTCGGCGCTCAGCGCCCAGTTGACGTTGACCTTGGCCACGCCCAGTTCGTCCTTCTCGTCCAGCAGCGAAATACGGCTGTGCAGGTTGGGGAACTGTTCGATCATCGTGCCGATGACGCCGTCACCGGGGCAACTGAACTTGGCCACGAACGCGACCTTGCTGGCGATGCCCATGTCACACGCCAGGTTTTCGAGAAAGTGCTTGACCTCGGCGGTGCGCCCGTAGGTCTGCACATCCGCCAGCAAGACGGCCGTGACATTGCCTTTGCCCGCCTTGTACTCGGCAACGAAGGCATCGCTGGTGTAGTACTGGCGTGGCTCGGGGGGCTGCCCGGATTTGAGGATGAAGGTACCCAGGTCGATATTCAGGTGTTCCATGAAACACCCGCCGACCAGCCCGTCCTTGCTCACCACCCCCGCTGCCCGCAGCGATTCACTGTTGAGCAACTGCCGGGCATTCTCGATGGCCCCCGTGGCGAGGATGAAGTGCCTGGCCACCAGGCGCTGGCGATTGCGTTTGTAGTCGGACAGGGTCACCGCGGCCAGGTGGCCGGAAACCTTGTCGAACTCCAGGTCCACGCAATTGCAGTTGATGAACACATCCAGGCCTTTGGTCTGCTCAAGTGCCGTGGCGTATTTTTGCGCAAAACGCGTTGGAGGGCTGAGCAGAAAACAGTCTGCTTCGAAGTCACCGCCATTGAGGCCGGTGTTCAACGCACGAAAATTCGACCCGGGCTGCAGGTCGACGATGTCCATGGCCGCCGGCAGGTAAGCCTCGATCTCAGAATAGGGAATAGGCCAGCCAGGCAAGTCGCCGGGGGGCGCAATGGCAAAATCAGAGGGGGTGAATGGCCGGCAGCGGCCTGCCCAGTGGTTGGAGGTGCCGCCCAGGTAACGCAGGCGTGTTTCCTCGGCATACAGCTCAAGGCCGGTGGATGTGCAGGCGTACAAGCCTTGCGAACGCGGTGAATACTCACGGCCCCCGCCCTCGGCGAGCAAGACATTCCAGCCAGCGGCGGCCAGGCGCAGGCCCAGGGTGATACCTGCCGGGCCGGCACCAATGATGCAGAAATCATAGCTGTCGCGCAGCGACTTCTGCTGCTGGTAGTCCTTGATCATGCGTGCTCGTTCCGGAAGTAACGGGATGGCAATACCCAGCCATTGATCACCACGAATCCGGACTTTTCCGCCGGTTTGCTCGCAAGGGGCGCCGTAGCGGCGAACACCACGCCACCTGCGCCCAGCAACACACAGCTCTGGAGAAAGCCTCTACGGCCCAGCTGCGCAGTGCAAAAAGTGAATTTCCCCATGATCCCGAGCCCTGTACCCATGAATGTTTCACCCAGCCAAGCGCATTACAACCAGTTGAAAAAGCTTGTCAGCAATACCCCGCAAAGCGCACCGACCGGTAGCATCGGCAGCACCACCAGCTCCCGCTTGAGGCTGAAGATGTCCAGTTTGCAATTCACGTACACAATCAGCACCAGGGTTGGCACGGCATGCAAGGCAACCCCCCAGATCGCCCACTCCACACCGCCAAACGCCAGCAACAGCGGCAGTAGCCCCCATAGCGAGACCAGGCGGATGATGTTGTCCATGGCCTGATATTTGGTCAGGCCCAAGGCAATCCACACCTGATGTGCCAAGGTATAGCGCAATGTGAGAAACGACAGCGAGAGAATTGCTAGCATAGGGCCAGCTTCACTGTAGCGTTCGTCGTACAGCCAGCCGATCAGCAACGGGCTGGCGGTCAGGAAGCCGCCACATATGAACAGCACCAGCAGGTCGACCAGCAGACGGAAGCGGTGATACAGCGCCTTCAGGCGCTCCCTGTCATCGGCCCGGGCCGCTTCGCTGAAGGCCGGCAGCGCCACCGACCCGACCACTTTCATCAGCGCAGTCTGCACGGCGCCCAGGATCAGCACGGCAATCGAATACACCCCCAGTTGCGCCGCCGTCATGCTGGCACCGAACCACATGCGGTCACCGTACATGGCCAGCACGCCGACCATCGACGACAACAGGATCCAGCGGCCAAACACAATCAGTTCGGTCAACGCACTACGGTCCCACTGCAGCCGGTTGTCATGCCCCTCGAGGGCGGTATGGCCCAACACAGTCCAGACCACCGCCGATACCAAGCCGGCAACCACCAGCGCCCAGATCGAGTGGGTCAGGTAGCCCAGCACCAGCATCACCACCAGGCCAGCCACCTGTGAGCCCAGGTCGACCAGCACCACGCGCTTCTGTTGGAAAGTTCGTACGGCGACATCTATCTTGGTGGACTGGAAGCCCCAGATCAGCGCCGACAGCCCGGTCACCGCCAGCACCAGCGGCAACACCGGCGCGGCATAGGTGGAGTCAGCCGGCCACAGTTCGGCCACCTGGGCAAGCCAGGCGCCCAGGGCCAGCAGCAGGGTCAGGGCAAACAGCACGAAGCCGCGGATGATCTGCACGGTCCATGCGGTATTGAGAAACTGCGGATCGTCGCCGCGATGGCTCTGGATGATGTTCTGGCGTAGGCCGACATCAGACAGCAGATGCAGGAGTACCGACACGGTGGTGGCAATGAGCATCACCCCGAACATTTCCGGCAGCAGCAAGCGGGCCATGATCAGGTTGCCGCCAAGGCGCATCACCTGTGACGCCACCTGCGATACCAGGTTCCACGACCCGGCTGTCATGGCCCGCTTGCGCAGGCTGGTGGTGGCTGACACATCAATCGACGGCATGACTTCAATCTCTGACTGATTGGCTAAAAGTCACTATAGTTTCAATTAGCCATGATGCTAGCCGTTGCCCACCGAGGGAAAGGTGTACATAGCCAATGCCTGAACATTTCCGTGCGTTGATCGTCATTCTGTTTTTGGCAAGCGTGGTGTTCCTGCTGGCGCGGCGACCTGCCACTGACCTGATCCCGCTGCGCGACTTCAAGCGCCGGCGCAACTTGTGGTTCCTGCTCACCCTGCTGGCCTTTGTCTCGCACAGTTTCTGGCTGTACCTGTGCGCAGGTGCCGTGATCCTGTACATCGCCGGGCGCCGCGAGCACAACCCCATGGCGCTGTTCTACATGCTGCTGTTCCTGATCCCGCCAGCGTCGGTGCAGGTACCTGGTTTTGGCGTGGTCAATTACCTGGTCGATCTCAACCACATCCGCCTGCTGACCTTGTGCGTGCTGCTGCCGGCGGCACTGGCCCTGCGTCGGCAAGGCGACACGCTGCGCTTTGGTCGCAGCTGGCCCGACAAGTTGCTGGCCGCCGGCCTGCTGCTGATGAGCGTGCTGTACCTGCGCGAAACCACCCTGACCGACACCCTGCGCCAGACCCTGTACCTGTATATCGACGTCTTCCTGCCGTATTACGTCGCCAGTCGCGGCCTGCGCCAGGTCAGCGACTTCAAGGACACACTGCTGGCCTTCGTGCTCGCCTCCTTCGTCCTGGCGCTGATAGCCGTGGCCGAATATGTGCGCCACTGGCTGCTGTACAGCGCCCTGGTCGACGCCATGGGCGTACCGTGGAGCATGTCCAGCTACCTGAGCCGGGGCGGTTCGCTGCGTGCCAGCGTCACCACCGGGCAGGCCATTGCCCTGGGCTATGTGATGAGCGTGGCGATCGGCCTGTTCCTGTTCGTCCAGGGTTATGTACGCCGCCCCCTGCAGCGTGCGATGGGCGCGCTGCTACTGGCCGCCGGGCTATTCGCGCCCCTGTCCCGGGGCCCGTGGATCGGCGCCGTGGTCATCGTGGTGGTGTTCATCGCCCTGGGCAAAGGTGCGGTCAAGCGCCTGACGCTGCTTGCCGCGGCCGGCGTACTGGCACTGCCCTTGCTGGCCATCGTGCCCGGTGGCGACAAGGTGCTGAACTTGCTGCCGTTCATTGGCAACATCGAAAACGAGAACATCACCTATCGCGAGCGGCTGATGGACAATTCGTGGATCGTCATCCAGCGCAACCCGTTGTTCGGCTCGTTCGACTTCCGCAATACCCCGGAAATGCAAGCGATGATCCAAGGCGACGGCATCATCGACATTGTCAATACCTATATCAACCTGGCACTGCGGGTCGGGCTGGTCGGCCTGGGCCTGTTCGTGGCGTTTTTCGCCGTCGTGCTGCTGGGCATACACAAGGCCATGCGCAACTTTGCCGACAAGGACGACGAGCGACGCCAGCTCGGCCGGGTGTTGCTGGCGACGCTCATCGGCATTCTGGTAATCATCTTCACGGTCAGCAGCATCACCGTCATCCCGGTGGTGTACTGGTCTGTCGCCGGGCTCGGCGTGGCCTATATCCAGATGGTCCGCCGGCTTCATAACAGCCAGGCCACCGCACTGGCCGACACCGCCCTTCAACCCAGGTAATGCTATGAATGTGCTCCCCCTGCGCCGCTTCGTGCGGGTATCGGCCCTTGCCTGCCTAGCCTTGTGGCCACTGGCCGGCTGGTCATCGGACTGGCAGGTCAGCGTCGACGAACAGAATGGCCTGCCCATGGTGACGCGCGGCGGCGGGCCAATGATGAAAGCCAAGTTCGACTTCTGGGCGGCCGACTGGAGCTGGACCGGCTTCTACACGGCCTTCAAGGTCAACGGCCCCTACCACTACACGCTACAGGGCAAGAACAAGGAACTGGACTTCGACCTGGCGGCGGATATCCGCAAGGAACAGCCGCAGACCCTGAGCTGGGCCTTTGACCTCGACGCCCACAGCCGCAAGGCCGGGGTGATGGGCGGCGGCATGGTGTTCCAGTTCGACCCGGCGCAAATGGCCGGGGAAATGGGCGCCCCGCAGCTGCTGCCCGACAACCGCGGCTGGTGGTGGGGCAAGGCGGACCAGGGCCGGCGCATCGAGATGCGCTTCGACCCGCCGCTGGCCAAGGTGTACTTCGAGCGGGGCAACCCGTCCGAGTTACGCGCGTTCTTCTACCAGGACCCGATCAGCGCCGGTCGCCAGCAGATCAAGGCGCTACTGAACATCACCGGCGACATCGAGCTGGGGCCCACCGCTAGCGAACGCTTCGGCCTGGAGGACCCCGCCAGCTGGCCCGATGACCAGCTCGACTGGCGCACCTCGCCGGTGGACCTGTCGTTCCTCAATGCGCCAGAAAAGCCCGCCGGCAAGCGTGGTTTCGTCAAGGCGGTCGGCGAGCAGCTGATGTTCGAGGACAACACCCCGGTACGCTTCTGGGGCACCAACCTGTCTGCCTATTCGCTGTTCAAAAGCCCCGACGATGAGATCCGCCAACAGGCCAAACGCCTGTCGGCTTTGGGCTTCAACCTGGTGCGCCTGCACCACCACGACTCGCCCTGGGTCAGCCCGAACGTGTTTGGCGACGGTACCCTGGTGCGCGATACCCAGCAGCTCGATGCCGAGTCGCTGCGCAAGCTCGACCTGTGGATCAAGGCGCTAAAGGACGAAGGCATCTATATCTGGCTGGACATGCATGTGCAGCGCGCACTCACCGCCAACGACAAGATTGACGATTTCAAGGAACTGGCCAAGGGCGAGAACCGCGTCGACCTGAAGGGTTACGCCTATGTGAACAGCAGCATTCAACAGGCGATGAAACGCTTTGCCGAGCAGTACCTGACCCATGTGAACGAGTACACCGGCCTGGCCTACAAGGACGACCCGGCCATCGCGGCGGTGCTGATCACCAACGAGAACGACCTCACCCAGCATTACGGTAACGCCCTGCTGCCGGACAAGGGCGTACCCCGCCACAACCAGCTGTACATGGCAGCGGCCAAGGCCTTCGCCAGGCAGCATGAGCTGTCTGCCGACCGTACCTGGCGCGCCTGGGAGCATGGCCCGTCGAAACTGTTCCTCAACGACCTGGAGCAGCGCTTCAACGCCGACATGATCGCCCATCTGCACAGCCTGGGCGTGAAAGTGCCGATCGCCACCACCAGCACCTGGGGCGGCAATGGCCTGAGCGCGCTGCCGGCATTGACTGCGGGCGATGTGATCGATGCCCACAGCTATGGTGCCGGTGGCCAGCTGGAGAAGAACCCGCTGACCAGCGACGGCATGATCGACTGGATCGCCGCCGCCCAGGTGGTGGGCAAGCCGCTGACCGTCACCGAGTGGAACGCCGAGCCGTTCCCGCTGCCCGACCGCCACTCGCTGCCGCTGTATGTGGCCGGCACCGCCGCCCATCAGGGCTGGGATGCCATGCTGCAGTATGCCTACAGCCAGCAGGCCTTCAACCCTGGCTGGCGCACGGCGGACAACTGGCATGCGTACAACGACCCGGCGCTGCTCGCCACCCTGCCCGCTGCCGCCCTGCTCTATCGCCGTGCGGATGTGCAGTTGGCCAGTACCCGCTACGTGTTCGCACCGACGCCCGCTACCCTGTACAACCAGCAGGTCACCCCGCGCAATTCGCCGCTGTTGCGCACAGCCATGGAAAAGGGCCAGTTGCAGATCGCCCTGCCGCAAACGCCGGAATTGCCCTGGCTGAAACCCGCCGCCATCCCCGCTGGCGCGCAAGTGCTGCACGACCCCGAGCAATCGTTGCTGGCTGTCGATGCCACGGAGTCGGTGACCGATACCGGTGAGCTCAGGCGCAACTGGCAACAAGGTATCTACACCATCGACACGCCGCTGACCCAGGCCGCCACCGGCTGGCTGGGGGGCCGCTCGATCAGCCTGGGGGCCATCGAGGTACACACGCAAACGCCCTACGCCAGCGTCGTGGTGCAAAGCCTGGACGGCAAACCCTTGGGGCAGTCGCGCGAGCTGCTGCTGTCGCTGGGCACCCGCGCCGAGCCCAAGGCCGATTACAAGACACCCTTCAACGTCGAGCCCCTTGCAGGGAGCCTGAGCATCAAGGCGCCCGCCGGCCTGAAACTGTTCGCCCGTGATGCGCAGGCACAACTCAAGGCACTGCCGGCGGCGTACAAGGACGGGCATTACCTGATCACGTTCGACGGCAAGTACATGTCCAACTGGCTGTTCTTGAAATAGGGCATATGGCCATCTACGCTGAGATCACCTGTAGCAGATCATCCCGCCTGTACGTTTCAGGGACGGTTCACTGCGTCTGTAAAACAGCGGATCACAGGAGGTGCGGATGAGGTTCCTGGTTGTCGGTGGCGCTGGCTACATTGGCTCGCACATGGTCAAGCACCTGCTCGGCGCTGGCCATGAGGTGGTAGTGGCAGACCTGGTTTCACCCGGCCCCGGCATCCAGTGGGCCAAGCTCGATATCGCCGACGAACCCGCCCTGGACGTGCTGTTCGGTGTTTGCCGCTTCGATGCGGTATTCCACTTCGCCTCGTTCATTCAAGTGGGTGAATCGGTCAGCGCGCCCGGCAAGTACTACCAGAACAATGTCGCGGCAACCCTGGCGCTGCTGCAGGCCATGGTGAATGCCGGGATCAAGCACCTGGTGTTTTCTTCCAGCGCGGCCGTTTACGGCAACCCACAGTATGTGCCTATCGACGAAGCGCATGCAAAAGGGCCAATCAACCCTTATGGCCTGAGCAAGTGGATGGTCGAGCAGATTCTCGAGGACTTCGACCGGGCCTATGGCTTGAAGTCGGTGTGCCTGCGCTACTTCAATGCCGCGGGTGCCGACCCGGAGGGGCAACTGGGCGAGCGCCATGAGCCGGAAACCCACCTGATCCCGCTGATCCTGCAGGCCGCATCAGGCCGGCGCGAGGCGGTGACGGTGTTCGGCCGCGACTACGACACGCCGGATGGCACCTGCATACGCGACTACGTGCATGTGTCTGACCTGGCGGTGGCCCATGCGCTGGCGGTGGAGTATCTGCTGGCGGGCGGTGAGCGGGCGGCGTTCAACCTGGGCAATGGCCTGGGCTTTTCGGTGCAGCAGGTGATCGATACGGCCCGCATGGTCACCGGGCGGCAGATCGATACCCTCGATGCACCCCGTCGCGCCGGTGACCCGCCCCGGTTGGTGGCGGATGCGAGCAAGGCGCTGCAGGTGCTGGGCTGGCGGCCGGAATTCGCTTCGCTGGAGCAGATCGTGCGGCATGCGTGGCAGTGGGAGTTGCAGTATCCCTGGGTGACTCGCCAGGGCTGAGATCTTGGGGGCCGCTTTGCGGCCCATCGCCGGCAAGCCAGCTCCCACACCGACCACACAGGCCTCAAGCCATGTGCAGTACCTGTGGGAGCTGGCTTGCCGGCGATGGGCTGCAAAGCAGCCCCAAAATCTTAAACCTCAATAATAGGTTCGCGGCTGCTCGTCGGCCTTGTTCAGCACCGTCCCGACCAGGTTCCCACAGGGATCGCGCAATTCCTGAATTCTGCACGGTACCTGTGGGAGCTGGCTTGCCGGCGATGGGCTGCAAAGCAGCCCCAAAATCTTGAACCTCAATAATAGGTTCGGGGCTGCTCGTCAGCCTTGTTCAGCACCGTCCCGACCAGGTTCACCGTCGCCAGGTGATGCAGGCAATCTTCGATTTCCTTCTTGTTGTTCATCCCGTTGGCCACCACCAGCAACACACAGTCGAACTTCGGTATCACGGTGATCGCGTCATCGGAGCTGAGCAACGGCGGCAAATCGAAAATGCAGATGCGCGACTCGTAGCGGTTGCGCAATTCGCCGATCAGGTTGTTCACTTTGGGCGACGACAGCATTTCGGTGGACAGCGGCACCGGTACCCGCGTCGGCAGCACCACGAAACGCGGCAGGGTCGGGTTTACCAGGCAGTCCTGCAGCTCGGCCTTGTCCGTCAGGAACTCGTTCAGCGCCTGCTCCATGGGCAGGCCCAGGCTGCTGCCGACCTTGGGCCGACGCAGGTCGAAATCCACCAGCAACGCTGTCTTGGTGGTGTGGTGGGCGATACTCATGGCCAGATTGATCGCCAGCACCGTCTTGCCCGCTTCAGGTGTGGGCGAGGTGATAGCCAGGGTGCGCCAGCCGTTCTCGTCCATGATCCTGAGGACCTGCGTACGCAGCAGGTCGATCGGCCCGTTCATGTTGGAGTTCTTGTTGTAGGCGACGATACGGTTGCGCTCCAGGTGGGCCGCGCGCAGCGGTACCACCTTGGTGTTCACGTAGTCGAACTGGCCCGGCACTTCCGCCAGCGCCGTGCCGGGGGCGGGTGACAACGCCTGCGGGGTACCCGGGGTAACCTGATGAAGATTATTGCCAACAGCCGGCTTGATCCTGTCCATCACTGCTTTCCCTATGCAAACCGAGATATGAGTTTGAACAACAGCACATCCAGTGGCATGTAGAACACGTGCACCAGCACTACCATGATAGCCGCCAGCGCCAGTGCCGCCAGAATCAGCCAGTTACGCCAGCGCTTGCGCCTGGCCACGTCGGCCCGGGTATCGATGTAGGGCAAGGCCACCAGCACCCGTTTGCCCAGCAGGTTTTCCAGGGCGCCAACACCGCGCACACGCTGGTTGAGCATTTCCAGCAGCATCACCAACGCGCCACCACCCGCTGGCGCCAGCACCAGGCCCAGCGCCGCGATTTTCTTGCGGTTGGGTTTGATCGGCTTCTCGGGCATCAGCGGTGGCTCCAGCAGTACGAAGCGCTCGGCCTTGTTTTCCTGCTCCAGGCTTTCGGTAATTTTCGCGCCCATTTCCTTGGCACGGATTTCCTCGTACTTCTTGCGCGCGTTGTCGTGGTCGCGCATCAAGGTCACCAGGCCACGCTCGACTTGCGGCGCCTCGAGGATCTCGGCCTCGTAGCCTTCCATCTTCCTGGTCAGCTCGCGTTTCTGCTCGGCCAGCGATCTGATACGTTCCTGTGCAGCGCTCATCTTGGCGCGAACGCGGGCAACGTCGAGGCTGACCGTGGACGCTACCATGCTGCGCTCACCATTGGCTTCGAGCGCCTGGATCTTGCGCTTGACTGCCACCACATCCGGGTGGGCTTCCTTGTAGCGACTCAGCAAGCGGATGTACTCGGCCTTCAGGCTTGGCAAGTCCTGGAGCTGATCGACATTGGTCGCCCTGGTACCTTCGGTGCCCTTGGTGGCCAGGCCTGCATTGGCCGCGGACAGTTCCAGCTCCAGGTAGCGCAGCTCTTCCTGGGCGGCCTTGTAGTCACGATCGACCTCGCGGAACTCAAGCTCCGACCGCGACAGCATGTTCATGCGCAGGGTCTGGTGCTCGGGCAAGGCATTGGCGTGGGTCTGCTTGAAGTCCGCCAGCTGGTTTTCCAGGCTGGCCAGCTCCGCCCCCAGCTTGTTCGCCTCCTGGGTCAGGAACTCGGTGGTTTCGTTGGCCCGTTCAGTGCGCTGCTTGAGGTTTTCGTTGAGGAACAACGTCACCAGCTCGTCGGCGACTTCCTTGGCCACTTCCGGCTGCTTGTGTTCGAAGG
Source organism: Pseudomonas sp. 10-1B (assembly GCF_000935045.1). Taxonomy (GTDB): domain Bacteria; phylum Pseudomonadota; class Gammaproteobacteria; order Pseudomonadales; family Pseudomonadaceae; genus Aquipseudomonas. The sequence goes on along the minus strand of NZ_JYKS01000018.1, from coordinate 26,454 downwards.
ACACGTTGAATGCCACCGTCGCTTCACCGCGCCCCCGCACGAACGTGGTGAGGCTCTGCACCGCGATGGCACTGCGCATCAGGTCGATCTTGTCGATCTCACTCAAGCGCTTGCCCTTGTCGGCGAACAGGTTGTACTGGCCGATGATGCGCCGCAGGTTCTCGCGGGTCATCACCCGCTGGCGAATGACTTCGATACGCTCATCGGCAAAACTGGAGCTGTTGGTCGACACCAGTTCGGGCGAAATCTGCTGCGACTCCACCAGAATGGTGCCGGTCGACTGGTAGATCGGCGGCACCATCACGGCAACCGCCACAGTCGCGGCAAGAATGACTACGATACTCACCCCCAATAGCAGGGCTCGATCCTTGATAATGGCGATGTAATCTCTGAGGGAGAGCTCGTAGTCAGACTTCATGGGGCCACCTGCCTGAAGTTCAGATGTCGGGGTACCTGTACGTCAACGTCAAACCAACGATCGTAGCGGTTGCATCGGCTTCGTGATCCTGCTGCCGTTCCTTGTACATCAGCGACAGGCGCAGGTCCCAGTACGGCGAAAACTGGCGGTTTGCCCAAACGCTGTATGTCTGCAGCGTGTTGGGGGTCTGCCCTTTGCTGTCCTGCCAGGCGGCGTCGGCGCCCACCCGGGTCAGCTCGCTGAGCGCGTAACTCCACACCCCGCGTACTTGGTCGAGTTCGGCGAAGCCGCCTTCGGCGCTGGCCACCGTGCTGCGTTCGGCCGTGAAACTGGCATCGGCACGCACACCGGTGTACAGCAGCGAAACCCCACCCTCTCCGCGCTGGCCGCCTTCGTCACCGGAAACTTTGTTGACCCCCACATGCGCATCGGCACTGAAGCGCTCGGAGAGCTGGTACTTGACCCCGACCGCCGGGCTGTAGCTGTTGGAGGCTGTCGCGGTAACGTCCTGCTCGGGGTCATAACGCCGGGCGCCAAAGCGGGTATACACATCAGCCCGCTCGCTCCAGGCGTAAGTCCAGGTGAAAACGTTCGCCAGCTCGTCGTATCCCGTCAGGGTATCGATGTCATAACGGGCACGGTTGTACGTGGTTTCGTTGCTCAAGGTGCTGCGTTCGGTAATTGCCTGGCTCCAGTTACCGGTCAGCGTGTACAGCTTTTGCGTGCCATCGGTGGTGACCACGCCGGTATCCAGTACCGTCCCCGACAGCGTCGAACTTTCGTTGTAGCGCGCCACCAGGCCGAAACGCCCCCGCTCGGTCTGGCGCTGCCAGCCCAGGCTGACATCCGGGTCCTCACGGTCATCGACCACCGCCGTGTCGGACGAGCGCAATACATGCATGCCCAGCCCCAACCTCAATTCGTCACGGTCGAAGGTACCGATCAGGGTGTAGTCGGGCGCGATAATCGTGCGTGTTACGCCCTTCTCTCCCGACGACAGCAGCAAGGGGTTGCTGTCGTATTCGACCGATGTCGGTACCACCACCGTAGATTGCCAATTTGCCGCCAGGACCGTGTCCGTAAACGGCAATACCAAGATTGCCGTTGCAATGCTAGTTGTTCTAAGAAGAGGCATTAAGTGTTCTTATTAAAGGCAAGATCAAGGAACGACCAGCGTATCGCCAGCCTGAAGTTGGATGTTGGTGGACATATCGCGTCCAGACACCAGGTCCTTATATCGCACGGGCAGGATTTTTTGGGAAGCACCGGTGCCGCGGACCACCTTTATTTCGCTTTCGTCAGCAAATTTGTCCAGGCCGCCCGACATGCTCAACGCCTGAAGCACTGCCGTCGGACCCGCCATTTGTACCGGCCCGGGCTTGATCACTTTGCCTTGAACATAGACGAGGTTGCCGGCGATGCTCTTGACCACAACGCTGACGTTCGGGTCGGGGAGGAATTTTTCGAGTTTGCCAGCGACTTGCTTTTCAACGGCCGTCACATCCAGCCCGGCAACCTGGATACGTCCGACCAAGGGGAAGGTGATACTGCCATCGGGAAGTACGGTGGCTTCTTGACGCAGGCTGTCTTCCTGCCACACCGAAACCATCACCACATCGCCGGGGCTGAGCAGGTAAGCAGCATTGTTCTGGTCGGCGTTGCTGGCACCGGACCACGCCACCAGCATGCAGAACGCGGCAAACATTGAACGCACCATGAGGGTCCCTCCGGCCAAATGGCCCGACAAAGAGCACTGAATGAGAACAACACACCAACTCTCGCTCCGCTTCGCGGCATACTTCCACCGCGATGGCCTCGACCGTCCGGGAGGCCCTTACGCTGTACATCAGGGCTGCAATGCCCTGCAACCGTGGGCCTCAAGGGCTACTGGCAATATAGCAACGGTTGGGAAATTCACAAGCCGAGCCCTGGGCCGAGGGCGCATGCGCATACCCCAGGCATGGGCAATCGATGCTAGATCTTTCTTCTGTTGGCCACTGCCACAAAACCAACTACAGCAAATGCGAAGAGCCACACGGCGGTTGAAACAGGAATGATACTGGTCTGATTGATATAGGAATCTGCCGCGCGAGCCGCGCCACTTAACAGCACCAACAAGAATATCGACTTGATGATCAGAGTCGTGCGCATACGCCCCCTCCTTTAAAGAGGAAAATCAATTATTTATTGGCACGCTGTGGCGGGAATTGTGTCGCTGTTGAATTGAGCTTATGGGCACAATGACACTACGTCAATGATTCGACACCATAATAAAATTCAATGGGCATTGAAGGTATTCGTCAAAATATCGACATGCAAATTGTGCGCGGGAGGGGGTGGCCGGTGGATGCAGCGTTTCATCGGTAAGAAAGGGAGAAAAATGTGGGGGCCACAGCGCGCCCCCGTCATTCACTCGTCTGCGTGGTGTACCACGACCAGCAGTTGAGCCGGCAGCGGCCCCACCGAACGTAGCCGGTGCGGGGTCTGGGCGTTGAAATGCAGGGCATCGCCTTGTTCCAGCAGCACTCGCTCGTTCATGAAGTCCACCTCTACCTGGCCTGCATGCACGAACAGGAACTCCTCGCCCTGGTGTTCCTTGAACGTGGGGTCGCTGAATTCGGACGGTGGCTGGATCAAGAACGGCAGCAGGCTGCGCTGGCCGACCTGGCTGGTGAGGGCCGCGTACCCCGGCCCTTCCCCATCGCCCACCAGCGCCTGGCGTTCGCCATGGCGTACCAGGCTGTAGCGGCCTGGGCCGGCCTGCTCTTCGGCGAACAGTTCTTCGACATTCACGTTCAGCGCCCGCGCCAGCTTCAGCGCAGCGGCAATCGAGGGTGTGTTCAGGCCGCGTTCGACCTTGGACAGGTAGCTTTTGGTCATGCCGGTCTTCTCGGCCAGCATTTCCAGGGTCATCCCCAGTTTCTTTCGCAGCAGTTTCAATCGGATAGACATGTGACGCGGGTTTCCCAGGCGGAGGCAGCCTGGCAATGATACGTGGACTGCCGAACAAATGCTGGGGCCGCCTTGCGCCCCATCGCCGGCAAGCCAGCTCCCACACCGACCGCATAAGCCTCAAGCCCTGCGCAGTACCTGTGAGAGCAACTGTCTTGTATTGCCTGGACTGGCCTCATCGCCGGCAAGCCGGCTCCCACAGGTGCTGCACAGGGCTTGAGGCTTATGCGGTCGGTGTGGGAGCCGGCTTGCCGGCGATGGGCCGCAAGGCGGCCCCTTCTTTACGGCATCACCGGCGGCAGGTACTGCAGCGTCGTGCCCAGCGCCCATAGCAGCACCAGCACCAGCGGCACATGCACCAGCAGCTGCACGAACGAAAAGCCGATCAGGTCGCGCGCCTTGAGCCCTAGCACCCCCAGCAGTGGCAGCATGTAGAACGGGTTGATCAGGTTCGGCAAGGCTTCGGCGGCGTTGTAGATCTGCACCGCCCAGCCCAGGTGGTACTGCAGGTCATTGGCCACCAGCATTACGTAAGGTGCCTCGATGATCCACTTGCCGCCGCCCGAGGGGATGAAGAAGCCCAGCACCGCCGAATACACGCCCATCAGCACGGCATAGGTGTCATGGGTGGCGATCTGGGTGAAAAACAGCGAAATGTGATGCGCCAGGGTCTGTTCGTCCACGCCCTTGACCTGGGTGAGGATGGCGGCGATCGAGCCATACAGCGGGAACTGGATCAGCACGCCGGTGGTAGTGGGCACCGCGCGCGCCACCGCGTCGAGGAAACTGCGCGGGCGCCAGTGCAGCAAGGCACCAAGCATGATGAACAACAGGTTGTAGGTGTTGAGCCCGGAGATAGCGGTAATCGCGGGTTTGGTGGCGAACTCCTGGTACAACCAGCCGCCGGCCAGCGCCACCAGCAACAGGATCAGCAGCGGGCTGTGCTCCAGCCATTCACCCGGGCGGGTGCGCTTGGGTGCCGGCGGCGCGCTGAAGCTGGGGTCGACGCCGCAGTCTTCGGCGCTGCGCGCGCTGTTCGGGCCCGGGGCCGTGGCATAGGCGATCACCAGCGAAACCACCACCAGCGCCGCCAGCATCACGCCGGACTGCCAAAGGAAAATGGTTTCGGTGAACGGAATCACCCCGGTGATCGACAGGATCGACGGTGGCAGGCTGGCCGGGTTGGCCTGCAGCTGCGCAGCCGACGATGACAAGCCCAGTGCCCACACCGCGCCCAGGCCCAGGTAGGCGGCGGCACCCGCGGCACGGTAGTCCATCTTCAGCTCGGTGCGCCGGGCCAGTGCGCGCACCAGCAGGCCACCGAACACCAACGACAAGCCCCAGTTGAGCAGCGACGCCAGCATCGAGATCAGCGCCACCCAGCACACTGCCGAACGGCCATTGCCAGGGATGCGCGCCAGGCGATCGATCAGCCGTGCGGCAGGCGGCGAGCTGGCCACCACGTAGCCGCCGATGACCACGAAGGCCATTTGCATGGTGAACGGGATCAGGCTCCAGAAGCCATCGCCGAACGCCTTGGCGGTGTCGGTCGGTTTGGCGCCCATGGCCAGGGCACCGATGCCCACCAGCATCACCGCCAGGGCGGCGAACACCCAGGAATCGGGGAACCAGCGTTCGGCCCAGTTGGAGCAGCGCAAGGCAAAGCGGGCGGAGCGGCTGTCTTGGATCTCAGCGGCCACAGTTGAATTCCTTTTATTGGTTTTATGAGATGAAACAGTACTGCCAGATAACGCAAAAACCCTGTGGGAGCGGGCGCGCCCGCGAATGCGTCGGTAGATTCACCGCCGCATTCGCGGGCATGCCCGCTCCCACAGGGTGGGATCGCGTAAAGCTTTAGAAGGTCATTTCCTTGACATCGTCCGGCACGATCAGCTTGCCGGCGGTTTTCTCGATGATTTCCTCGACGCTCACCCCCGGTGCAGTCTCGCGAAGGATGAAGGCGCCGTCTTCGATTTCCAGGTAGGCCAGGTCGGTCAGCACCTTGCGGATGCAACCCGCACCGGTCAGCGGCAGGCTGCACTGCGGCAGCAGCTTGGATTCGCCGTCCTTGGAGGCGTGGGTCATGGTGACGATGATGTTATCGGCGCCGGCCACCAGGTCCATGGCACCGCCCATGCCCTTGACCAGCTTGCCGGGGATCATCCACGAGGCGATGTTGCCTTGTACGTCCACTTCGAAAGCGCCCAGCACGGTCAGGTCGACGTGGCCGCCACGGATCATGGCGAACGATTGCGCCGAATCGAAGATCGAAGCGCCGCGGCGGGCGGTGACGGTTTGCTTGCCGGCGTTGATCATGTCGGCATCGATGGTGCTTTCGGTAGGGAACTCGCCCATGCCGAGCAGGCCGTTTTCCGATTGCAGCATCACATCCATGTCGGCGGGTACGTAGTTGGCCACCAGGGTCGGAATGCCGATGCCCAGGTTGACGTAGTAGCCGTCCTTCAGTTCACGGGCGACGCGTTGCGCCATCTGTTCGCGGGTCAGTGCCATGGTCAGGATCTCTTTGTTGTTCTGGTGAATGGCGCTCAGGCCTTGACGGTGCGCTTTTCGATACGCTTTTCAAAGGTGCCGACGATGACGCGGTCCACGTAGATGCCTGGGGTATGGATTTCGCTGGGCAGCAGCACGCCGGGTTCGACGATTTCTTCCACTTCGACCACGGTGATCTTGCCGGCGGTGGCCGCCAGCGGGTTGAAGTTTTGCGCGGTGTTGCGGTACACCACGTTGCCGTAGTGGTCGGCCTTCCAACCTTTGACGATGGCGAAGTCACCAGTGATGGATTCTTCAAGGATGTACTTGCGGCCGTTGAATTCGCGCACTTCCTTGCCTTCGGCAACCGGGGTGCCGTAGCCGGTAGCGGTATAGAAGGCTGGGATACCGGCACCGCCGGCGCGCATCTTCTCGGCAAGGGTGCCCTGCGGGGTCAGTTCCACTTCCAGCTCGCCGCTGAGCAGCTGGCGTTCGAACTCGGCGTTCTCGCCCACGTAGGAGGCGACCATCTTGCGAATCTGGCGGTCTTCCAGCAGCACGCCCAGGCCGAAGCCGTCGACGCCGCAGTTGTTGGAGACCACGGTCAGGCCCTTGACGCCACGCCGTTTGATTTCGCTGATGAGGTTTTCCGGGATGCCGCACAGGCCGAAACCACCAGCCAGTACCGTCATGTTGTCGGTCAGGCCGTCGAGGGCCTGTTCATAGGTTGCAACGCGCTTGTCCAGTCCGGCCATGCTGATCCGCCTTTTGTAGTTGTTGAACCGACGAGGCTGTCGGTGAGCGTGTGGAGACATCTTCACCGCAAGCGACTGATTTGTTAATTTTGTTTTCATCATCGATTGATAACTTTTGCAAAATAACCAACGGGCCAGTCATGAACGTCAAGCAACTACGCGCCTTTGTCGCCGTGGCCAAGTACCAGAGCTTCGCCCAGGCCGGTGAGCACCTGCATATCTCGCAACCGGCCCTGAGCCTGACCATCAAGGCCCTGGAAGAAAACCTCGGCGGTGCCCTGCTCAGCCGCACCACGCGCAGCGTCAGCCTGACCGCCGAAGGCGAGGTACTGCTGCCCCTGGCGCGACGCCTGCTGGCCGACTGGGACGACACCGAAGAAATGCTGCGCCAGCGCTTCACCCTGCAGTTGGGCCGGGTTTCGGTGGCGGCCATGCCGGCCTTCGCCGGTAACCTGCTGCCCCGTTCTCTGAAGGTGTTTCGCCAGCGCTACCCGAAGGTCAACGTTACCGTGCATGACGTGATCAACGAGCAGGTGCAGGAACTGGTGCGTCATCGCCGCGTCGAACTGGGCATCGGTTTCGAACCGGACAACATCGATGGCCTGGACTTCCACCCGTTGTACACCGACCGCTTCGTGGCGGTGGTACCCGCCGATTCGCCCTTGGCGCTGTTGCCCCAGGTGAGTTGGGCGCAACTGCTGGCCGAAGATTTCGTAGCCCTGCAACGCCCTTCGGCAGTACGCCTGCTGATGGAGCAGAATGTGGCCGCGCAGCACGGCAAGCTGGCGGTGGCCTTCGAGAGCCACCAGTTGGCAACCATCGGCCGCATGGTCGCCAGTGGCTTGGGGGTCAGTGCCGTGCCGGCGCTGTGCATCAACCAGATGCAAGAGCTGGGCGCCCGCTGCGTGCCCCTGGTCGAGCCCACGGTCGAGCGGCGCATCGGCGTGATTGCCCTCAGCGAACACAAGCTTTCCACTGCAGCGCAAGCGCTGCTCGAGGTCGTGCTTTCCAATACCCGGATCCCGGAGGTGACATGCGTTACGTGAAACTGGCAGGTTCGAGCGTTCCGGCCATCGGCCAGGGCACCTGGTACATGGGTGAAGACCCAGGCCACAAGGCCGCCGAAGTGGCAGCCCTGCAACAAGGCATCGAGCTGGGCATGAGCTTGATCGACACCGCCGAGATGTATGCCGAAGGCGGCGCGGAGGAAGTCGTTGGCCAGGCCATTGCCGGGCGCCGCGACCAGGTGTTCCTGGTCAGCAAGGTCTACCCGCACAATGCCAGCCGGCGCGGCATGGCGGCGGCCTGCGAACGCAGCCTCGCCCGCCTGGGCACCGACTGCATCGACCTGTACCTGTTGCACTGGCCTGGGCAGTACCCGCTGGAAGAAACCGTCGAAGCGTTCGAGCGCTTGCGCGAGCAAGGCAAGATCAAGCGCTGGGGGGTGTCCAACTTCGACGTCGACGACCTGCGCGAACTGCATAACCCCGCTTGCGCCACCAACCAGGTGCTGTACAACCCTGCCCAACGTGGCATCGAGTTCGACCTGTTGCCCTGGTGCGAAAAACGCGCGCTGCCGACCATGGCCTACTGCCCGCTGGCCCAGGCCGGGCGCTTGTTGCAACACCCGGTGCTGGCGCAAATCGCCGAGCGCCATGGCGCCACGCCGGCGCAGGTCAGCCTGGCCTGGGTGACTCGCAATGACGGCGTGATAGCCATCCCCAAGGCCGTGGCGCCCGAGCACGTACGGCTGAATGCGGCGGCAGGTGCGCTGACCTTGAGCAGCGAAGATTTGCGGGCAATCGACCGAGCGTTCCCGGCGCCGACACGCAAGCAGCGTTTGGCGATGGTCTAGCCACTGACACGAAATCGATTTTGTGGGAGCGGCCTTGCGTCGCGAAAGGGCTGCATGGGGCCGCTGTGCGGCCCATCGCCGGCAAGCCAGCTCCCACAGGTACTGTGCAGGTTTCGGGCGCACGCTATACCGCGCAAGCTGTTTAGATTTTGAGGAAGACGGTTGCTCCAGGGATCGCGCAACTCCTGAATTCTGCACGGTACCTGTGGGAGCTGGCTTGCCGGCGATGGGCTGCACAGCAGCCCCAATGTGCCTTATTAGGGCATGCCAGCTCCCACAGCGACGGCGCAAATATCAGAGTTTAGAGTAAGCCCCAGGGCTCAGTGGAAATCCCGGCTGCGCACATCCAGCCCCTGCAACAGCGGGCTCACATCCTCCAGCCGCCGCGCAATCAGGTGTCGCACGCCATCTTTCTGCTCCAGCCGCCCACTGACCTTGAGCAACTGCGACCCCACCAGCGCTCGCCGCTGCCGTTCGGCCAAGTCACGCCACACCACCACGTTGACCATCCCGTGTTCATCCTCCAGGGTGACGAAGGTCACCCCGCTGGAGGTCTGTGGCCGCTGGCGCCCCACCACCAACCCGGCCACGGCAATGTTGTCGCCATGCCCGACACCTTGCAGTTCGCCGGAACTGCGACACCCCAGAGCCCTCAAGCGTGAGCGCAACAAGGTCAACGGGTGCGGCCCCAACGTGGTACCCAGGGTCTGGTAATCGGCCACCAGGTCCTCCCCCACGGTGGGTACAGGCAGTTCCACAGCGCTTTCCGGCAAGGCTTGCACGTCAGCGAACAACGGCAGTTGCGGCTGCACCGCCGCCACCTGCCAGCGCGCCTGGTGACGGTCTCGCGCCAAGGCGCGTAATGCGCCGCCATCGGCCAGGCGGGCACGGGCGCGCGCGTCGAGCCCGGCGCGCAGGCACAGGTCTTCGACATCGCGCCATGGCCGCTGCGCCCTCGCCTGCTCCAGGCGCTTGGCATCGGCCTCGGCAAAACCGCGCAGCAGACGCAAGCCCATGCGAATAGCCAGGGCCCCTTCAGCTTCAGGCTCCAAGGTGCAATCCCAGTCACTGTGGCAAACATCCACCGGCCGCACCTCGATCCCCTGGCGCCGGGCCTCTTGCAGCAACTGGTCGGGGCTGTAAAACCCCATGGGCCAGCTGTTGACCAGCGCGCAGGTGAAAATCGCCGGCTCATGGCACTTCAGCCAGCTGCTGGCATAACACAGCAAGGCAAAGCTGGCCGCGTGGGACTCGGGGAAGCCATAGCTGCCGAAGCCTTTGATCTGTTCGAAGATACGTTCGGCGAACGACAGCTCATAACCATTGCGCAACATGCCATGCACCAGCCGCTCGCGGTGTGGCTCCAGGCCGCCATGGCGCTTCCAGGCGGCCATGCTGCGGCGCAACTGGTCGGCCTCACCCGGGGAGTAGTCGGCCGCGACCATCGCCAGCTCCATTACCTGCTCCTGGAACAATGGCACGCCCAGGGTGCGCTTGAAGACTTCCTTCAATTGCGCCGAGGGATAAGTCACCGGTTCCTGCTTCAGGCGCCGGCGCAGGTAAGGATGCACCATGTCCCCCTGGATCGGCCCGGGGCGGACGATGGCCACCTCGATGACCAGGTCGTAGAACGTCCTGGGTTGCAACCGGGGCAACATGGCCATTTGCGCACGCGATTCGATCTGGAATACGCCCATGGTCTCGGCGCGGCTGATCATCGCGTAGGTGGCCGCGTCTTCACTGGGGATGGTCGCCAGGGTCAGGTGCTGGCCGCGGTGGTATTGCAGCAGGTCGAAGCAACGGCGCAAGGCGCTGAGCATGCCCAGCGCCAATACATCGACCTTGAGCAGGCCGACCATGTCCAGGTCGTCCTTGTCCCACTGTATGACCGTACGCTCCGCCATCGCGGCATTCTCCACCGGCACCAACTCGTCCAAGGGCTGCTGAGAAATGACAAAACCGCCTGGGTGCTGGGACAGGTGCCGGGGGAAGCCAACCAGCTCACCGGCCAGCACCAGCACCCGCCGCAACGAAGGGCTGCTCGCCTCGAAACCGGCCTCGGCCAGGCGCTGCTCATCGGGAATGCGATCGCTCCAGCGGCCACAGCATTTGGCCAGGGCATCCACCTGGTCCGCCGGCAACCCCAGCACCCGTGCTACATCCCGCACCGCGCCGGCGGCATGGTAGGTGTTCACCACCGCGGTGAGCGCTGCCCGGTGTCGGCCATAGCGAGCGAACACATACTGGATCACTTCTTCGCGCCGGTCGTGCTCGAAGTCCACGTCGATATCAGGCGGCTCGTTGCGCTCTCGTGACAAGAAGCGCTCGAACAACAAACGGTGCTCCATGGGGTCGAGTTCGGTGATGCCCAGCACGAAACACACCACCGAGTTGGCCGCCGAACCCCGGCCCTGGCAAAGAATGCGCTGGCTGCGGGCGAAGGTGACGATGTCATGCACGGTCAGGAAGTAGCTTTCGTAGCCCAGCTCCTCGATCAGCGCCAGTTCCTTTGCCAGCACTGCACGCACCTTGTCACTTGGCCCATCCGGCCAGCGCAACGGCAAGCCGCGTTCGCACAGTTCACGCAGCCAGCTCGCCGGGGTATGGCCCTGGGGCACCAGTTCGCGTGGGTATTGGTATTTCAGCTCGCTCAGTTCGAAGCGGCAGCGCTCGGCGATGGCCAAGGTCTCGGCCAGCAGTTCGGCGGGGTAGAGTTCGCCCAGTTGCGCCTGGCTGCGCAGATGCCGCTCGCCATTGGCAAACAGAAAGCGCCCGGCCTGCGCCACCTGGCAGTTCTGGCGGATAGCGGTCATGCAATCTTGCAACGCACGGCGGCCACGTACATGCATGTGCACGTCGCCACAGGCCACGGCGCGGATACCCAGCCTGGCCGCCAAGTCGCGCAAGCGCTCCAGGCGCAGGGCATCGTCGTTCCCCCGGTGCAGGTGCACGGCCAACCACAAGCGCTCACCGAAGACACTTCGCAGCCACTGGCCCGGGGCGCCATCACCGCTGTCATCGGCCACCCAAAGCGCCAGCAGGCCTTCAGAATGCTGCTGCAGATCGTCGCGAAACAGCTGGTACTGCCCCTTTTGCGCCCGCCGCCGAGCGCGGGTGATCAGCGCACACAGGTTCTGGTAACCAACCAGGTTCTCTACCAGCAGCACCAGCTTGGGGCCGTCCTGCAGTTGCACCTCACTGCCCACGATCAAGCGCAGTTGGTGCTGCCTGGCGGCCTGCCAGGCCCGAACGATCCCGGCCAGGGTACATTCATCAGTGATCGCCAGGGCCTGGTAGCCCTGCTCATGGGCACGCCGGAACAGCTCGTCGGCGCTCGACGCACCGCGCTGGAAGCTGAAGTTGGACAGGCAATGCAGCTCGGCATAACCCGGGGCGTTCATGCGAACCAACCCTGCAGCCACAACGGGCCGGCCTGGCTCAGGTCGCGGTAGGCCCAGCCGCGCAGGCCGTCACGGGTTTCGATGCGGTAGTAGTCACGGCGCACGTCGCCGCCATCCCACCAACCCGACTCGATGCGCTCGGCCTGCCCCTGCACGCGGTAACCGGCCTCATCCAGCGCCATGGGCGCCGCAAGCAACCAGCCGGGGCGGCTGCCGGGGGTAACCGGCATGCTGCCCTGGGTACCCTGCTCGACCGCCTGCCAGGCACACTCGGGGCGGTGATCGGCCGCGGCGCTCAGGCCCTTGACCGCCTCATCCCCCAGGCGCGCGCGCAACCGTTCGCGCAATTGCTCCCAAGGTTGTGCCTGTTGTGCACGGGGAGCGAACAACGGTTGGTGCTGCGGGACGAAGGGCGGCAAATCCTCGGCGACCAGCCGCAGGTTGCGCACCGGCGCGGGAATGCGCAGCGGCTCCAGGCGCCCACGGGCCAGTTCGAACAGCATCGCGGCGTCGCGTTCGGCCGCCAGCAGGCCCACCTTCAGCAAGGTGTCCGGCCCTTCGGCATGCTCCAGGTGCAGGCAGAAACGCTGCACGCCACAGTCACGCCCGGCCAGGAAGGCGGCCAGGTCGTTGAGCATGCGCCGCAGCGGGAACAGCAGGGCCTGGTGCGACTCGACATCGAAATTCAGCTCCAGCCGGGTTTCGAAACGGTCCGGTGGCTGGTAGAAGTCCAACCCCAGGTTGCGCAGGCCGAGCAACTGGTCAAGGTGCAGTTGCACCTGAGGCGCAAAGCGCCTGGCCAGGGTGTCACGCGGCAAGGCCAACACCTGGCCCAGCTGGCGCAGGCCCATGCGGGCAAAAGCCTCGGCGGCCTCCATGGGCAAGCCGATACGCTCGATGGGCATGCGTAGCATCGCCGCCCGGGTGGCGTCGGCATCGCTCACGGCCAGGCCGTCATGGCCGTTGGCGAGCATACGTGCCGCTACCGGGTTGCTGGCCAGGACGATGCGTTGGCGCAAACCCAGCTCAGCCAGCTCCTGGCGCAGGCGCGCCTCGAACAATGGCCAGGGGCCGAACAATTGCAGGCTGGAGCCCACCTCCAGCAACAGCGCCCGTGGATAGTGCAGGCTGACCTGGGCACTGAAGCGGTACGCCCAGGCGGCCAGCAAGTGCTGCACGCGTTCGATACGCTTAGAGTCGACTTCGACGCAGGTGAAACCATCGGCCAGAGCGCGCGCAGCCGTCAGGGTTTGCCCGGCCCGCAGGCCGAGCGCGGCTGCCGCCGGGTTGACCGCCTGCAGTAGCCGCCGTTGGCCAGGCCCGCCAAGCAGCACCAGCGGCGTATCGGGGTCGTCACGCTCACGCAGGACAGTGTCCAGCGCCAGCTGGGGAAACAGGATGCAGGCCCAGAGCATGGTGCATCAGCCCCGCCCCGGGCAGGCAATGGGCAGCGCCGGTGGCATGCCACCGCGGCTTTTGAGCACGCGCCATTGCGCTGGCCGGGTGTCGACGGCAATGCGCAGCGCTGCTGGTGAGGGGTTGTGCGCCGCCTGTTGGGACCGGCAAGCGAACGCCAGCGCCTGGCCGGTTTCGGCGGCCACCTGCAAGCGCCGCAGGCTGCGGTCATCGGCACGTTCGGGCCAGCACAGCACTGCCGCGCAACTGCCCGAGCGCAGGCACTGTTCAGCGGCCCACAGGGCATCGGCAGCTTCGGCCTCCACCTGCACCAGCCAGCGCAGGTCCACCCCCGCTGCCTGCCAGGCCGGTGCGTAAGGAATGAAGGGCGGGGCCACCAGCACGACTCGGCTGGCTTCACTGCTCAGGCGGGCCAGGGTTGGCCACAGCAACTGCAATTCGCCACAGCCGGGGCTGGCCAGCAACAGTTCGCTGAGCGCTGCCGCTGGCCAGCCGCCTTCCGGCAGGCGTTCGTCGAGGGCGGCATGGCCGGTCGGCTGCAACCCGAGCGGCCGCGCCTGGGCCTGCCGGCCGCGCCATACGCGGCGCTGGTCGAGCAACCTGTCGAGGTCGACCACTGCGCCCATCAGTCACGCCTCAGCAAGCCGCAGAACACGCCTTCGATGAAAAACTCCTGCTCGGGCTGTACATCGATGGGTGCATAAGCCGGGTTGCGTGGCAACAGCCGGTAACTGCCGCCCTGGCGCTGCAGGCGCTTGATGGTCACCTCGCCGTCCAGCCGGGCGACCACGATCTGGCCATCGCGGGCTTCGCCCTGCTGGCGAATGCCGACCAGGTCACCGTCGAAGATACCGTCGTCGATCATCGAGTCGCCACGCACCTTCAGCAGGTAGTCGGGGGTACGGCGGAACAGGCTGGGGTCGAGCAGCAGTTGCTCGTGGATGTCGAGGTCCGGGCCGATCGGCGCACCTGCCGCCACTTGGCCGAGGACGGGGACTTCGAGGATTTCCGGGCGGCGCAGGGGTTCGGCCAGGCGAATGCCCCGCGCCTGGTTCGGCGTGACATCGATATAGCCGGCCTGGCACAGGGCGGTGATGTGCTTGCGTGCGACGCTGCGCGAGGCGAAACCGAAGCGCGTGGCGATATCGGCCAGGCTCGGCGGCTGGCCGTGGTCGGCGATGCGTTCACGGATGAAATCGAAAATGGCGCGACGTTTGGGGGTGAGATCGTTCATGGAGCACATTTGTACTCTTTTCGGAGCACGCTGAACAGCCCCCTTCGTCGTCAGCTTTCGCTATCATCAGCGGGCTTGTGTTTTTCATACCTGGATACCTGATGCTGACCGCCCTGCTGTTCGACCTCGATGGAACCCTGACCGACACCGATACCCTGCACCTGCAGGCCTTTCGCCAATTGCTGCGTGAGCATGACGGCCGCGAGCTGAGCCAGGCGCAGTTCGATGCCCAGGTCAGTGGCCGCGCCAATGGCGAGCTGTTCGCCGAGCTGTTCACGGGCGCCAATGCCGAACAGTGCCAGGCATTGGCCGAGCGCAAAGAAGCGCTGTTCAGGGAGATGGCCCCCTGCCTGGAGCCGATGCCGGGCTTGCTGCGCCTGCTGGAACATGCCCAGGCCCGTAGTCTTGGCATGTGCGTGGTGACCAACGCACCGCGGCTCAACGCCGAACACATGTTGAGCGCCATGGGCCTGGGCCAGCGCTTCGAGCATGTGCTGGTGGCCGAGGAACTGGCGCGGCCCAAGCCGGACCCGCTACCCTACCTCACCGGGCTGCAGCGCCTGGGCGCAGAGGCCGGGCAGGCGCTGGCCTTCGAGGATTCGCTGCCGGGGGTAGCGGCGGCGAGTGGTGCGGGGATCTTTACCGTGGGCGTGGCCACGACCCAGACGCCGGAGCGGTTGCTGGCGGCGGGGGCGAAACTGGTGATAGATGACTTCAACGATCCAGCGTTGTGGGCGTTGATAGATTCCATGCAATGAGCATTCGGGGCCGCTTCGCGCCCCATCGCCGGCAAGCCAGCTCCCACCCCGACCGCATCGGCTTCAAACCATGTGCAATACCTGTGGGGGCTTGCCGGCGATGGGCTGCGAAGCGGCCCCGGAATTCCAAAACAACATGCATGACCCTGCCATTGCGCGCCCCCAGGCCATACCATGCTCATCGACGAAGAACTGACCCTCAAGAAGCTGGAAACCTTCCTCGCCTTCATGCGCAGCGGCAACCTCGGCCGCGCCGCCGCCGAGCTGTCCACCAGCGCCGTCAGCGTGCACCGCGCCATCCACTCGCTGGAAAGCGCCCTGCGCTGCCCGCTGTTCAAGCACGAAGGCCGCCAGCTGATCCCGCTGGAAAGCGCCTACGTGCTGGAAAAGAAAGCCCGCCAGCTGATCCAGGACGCCGAGCAGATGGTGCGCCAGACCCGTGAGGCCGCCGGCTTCTATGCCGAGCGCTTCCGCCTGGGCGCGCTCTACTCGCTGACGGTAAAAACCGTGCCCAAGCTGGTGATGGGCCTGAAGCTGCGCCGCAGTGAACTGAACATCGACCTGACCCTGGGCTCCAACGTCGACCTGCTGCAGCGCCTGAAGAACCACGAGCTGGAGGCCATCCTGGTGTCGCTCGACGAAAGCGTCAGCGACCCGGCCTGCGAGCAACTGCCGCTGTTCTCCGACGACATCTTCCTCGCCGTCCCCACCAACTCGCCGTTCGCCGAGCAGGCCGAGGTGGACCTGGCCGACCTGGCCGACTCCACCTTCATCACCCTGACCCAAGGCTTCGCCACCCACCGCGATGGCGCGCGGGTGTTCCAGCAGGCCGGCTTCGAACCGAAGGTGGCCATGCAGGTGAACGATATCTTCACCCTGCTGAGCATGGTCAGCTCGGGCGTGGGCTTTGCCCTGCTGCCCGGACGCATCGCGGCGGTGTACGAAAACCGGGTCAGGTTGATTGCCTTGAAGGCGCAATATCGCCTGCAGCAGCATATCGGCGTGGTGTTCCTGAAGGCGCGGGAGCGGGAGCCGAACCTGCTGGCACTGCTGGCGGAGTGCCGGATGTACAGCCTGGAGCGCTGAACCGCTGCGTTGCCTGCCGCCCCTGCAACCACACTGCCAATGCCGCCAGCCCGGCAGGTAGCAGCAGCGAGGCGAACACCTGGGCGAAGCTCCAGCCCAGCGCCAGCATCTGCGCCCCGGCAAAGGCACTGAGGATCGCCCCCAGGCGCCCGATGCCGCTCATCCAACTGGCACCGGTCGCCCGAGCCTCGGTTGGGTAAAAGCCTGCTGCCAATGCGTTCATGCCCACACTGGCACCGTTCAGGCCAAAGCCCACCGCCCAGGCAATCGCACACAACCAGGCGAAATCCGCAGCTACCTGGCCAATCGCAAAGATTACCGCGCCACTGAACAGGAAGGTCAGCACCAGCACGCGTTGCGCCGGATAACGGTCCATGGCCCAACCTACTGAAATTGCTCCCACCGGCCCGCCAATCTGGAAACAGGCCGTGACGATGGCAGCTTCCGATACCGAAAAACCGCCCCCCTCCTTCACCAGCGTCGGCAGCCAGCCGCTGAACAGGTAGACCAGAAACAGCGCCAGCACGTAGCCGGCCCAGAGCATGCAGGTACCAAAGCGATAACGCGGCGAGAGGATGGTGCCGATCGCACCACCAGCGGCCGGCGTTTTGCCAGGCATGACGAAGGTACTGTCGGCGTTGACCCGCTCAGGGGCCAGGCGGCGGACAATGGCCAGGATGCGCTGGCGGTCCGCGCCCTTGCTGACCAGGAAGGTGACCGACTCCGGCAGGCGCCAGTACAGCAGCGGCAAGACCAACAGCGGCAACACCCCGCCCAGCACCAGTACGCTGCGCCAGCCCAGGTTGGGGATCATCCAGGCACTGACGAAACCACCGGCCGCCGCACCGAGGGAGAACCCGCAGAACGCCAGGGTGATCAGCAGCGAGCGGCTGCGCGCCGGGGCATATTCGCTGACCAGGGTGCTGGCATTGGGCATGGCGGCGCCCAGGCCCAGGCCGGTGAGAAAGCGCAACGCGACAAGGGCTTCCAGATTGGGGGAAAAGGCCGAAGCCAGGGTCCAGATGCCGAACAGCAGCACGCTGCATAGCAACACCGCCTTGCGCCCGTAGCGGTCGGCCAGTGGGCCGGCGACCAGGGCGCCGAGGGCCAGGCCGATCAGCGCGGCACTCAATACCGGGCCCAGGCTTTGCGCACCCAGGCCCCAGTCGCTTTTCAGTTGCGGGGCAATGAAGCCGATGATGGCCACGTCCAGGCCGTCCAGGGCAATGATCAGAAAGCCAAGGAACACCACCCATTTCTGGTAGCGACCGATGGGTTGCTGGTCGATCAGTTGGCGCACGTCGAGCGTGTTGTTCATAGGGGTATCACCTGTTGTTGTTTTTATGACGGTGTATCGGGAGTCGTGCTCAAGAAATGACAACTTGCGCGGTCCCTGTGGAAGCAACTGTCTTGTATTGCCTGGACCGGCCTCATCGCCGGCAAGCCAGCTCCCACAGGTACTGCACAGGGCCTGAGGCCTATGCGGCCGCTCCCACAAGTGCGCTGTCATCCGAGTACGAGGCTGGGTAAGTGCACAGGCCTTATGATGCGTGTCTCCTGCGCCACCACCAGGTCACGGGTGGCGTGCAGATACGCGGCAAAGTCCGGGTCGGCATCCCGTGCTGCGCTGCGTTTTTCAAAATCATCGAGGCTGGCATAGCCCCACAAGTGCACTACCTGGTTCAGCGGCCCGATACTGCTGGTGTAGAACGCCAACGGTGCGCCGAGGTGACGCAGCAGTATCGGCATCGCCAACTGGTCGAAGGCTTCGAGAAAGGCCGCCATGCAGCGCGGGCGGATGGTGTAGATGCGGTGATCGACAACTGCCGGGGCCATCACGCCACCTCCCGCGCATTGCCCACCGCCGCCAGCCCCTGCTCGACACCTGCCAGATGACGCCCAGTGATGTAGCCGAACGTCATGATCGGCCCCAGGGTGATGCCCGCACCGGGATAATTGCCGCCCATGATGCTGGCGCGGTCGTTGCCTACCGCATACAGGCCGTCGATGGCTTGGCCGTCGACTGCCAGCACCTCGCCGACAACACTGGTGCGCAGCCCGTCGAAGGTGCCCAGGTCGCCCATGATCACCTTCACGGCAAAGTACGGCCCCTCGCCTACCGCAGCCACACACGGGTTGGGCCGCTGCTGCGGGTCGGCCAGGTAGCGGTTGAAGCTGGTGCTGCCGCGGCCGAACTGGCGGTCCTCGCCCTGTACCGCGCCAAGGTTGTACTCGCGCACGGTCCGCTCCAGCCCTTGCGCGTCGATACCGGCCTTGCCTGCCAGCTCGGCCAGGGTCTTGCCCGTCAACAGGTAGCCGTTGCGCAGCAATGGCGCCAACGGCATCGGCGCAGGCTTGGCGAACCCCAGGCCGTACTTGGCCAGGGTGCGACGGTCGCACACCAGCCACATGGCGGTTTCCGCCTGGTCGGCACAGGCGTCGATCAACGCCGCGCCTACGTCATGGTAGGAGTTGGACTCGTTGGTGAAACGCCGCCCCGAGCGCAACACCCCGATCACACCCGGCTTGTAGCGGTCGAGCAAATGCGGAAAGGCGATATGCCGGCCGCCACCCACTGGCACCTTCGACACCGGCATCCAGGCTGCTGGCGCCTGCAGGCGGATATCGACCTTGGCCCCCAGCGCCTCGGCCATGCGTGCACCATCGCCAGTGTTACCCGCCGGTACCGGTGAAAAGTGCTCGCCACCGCGACGCACATGCGGGTAGGCCTGGCGCAGCCGTTGCAGGTCATGGGAGAACCCGCCACAGGCCAGCACCACTCCGCGCCGGGCCTGGATGCGCAGCTCGCCGTCGGCTTGCCCGGCCAGTGCCCCCACCACTCGCCCGCCTTCGCGCAACAACTGCCGCGCCGGGGTGCTGGTGAGGATCGGAATGCCCAGGTCCAGTGCCGAGCGCACCAGCCGCGCCGCCAAGGCATTGCCACTGGTGACCTGAGTGCCGCGGCGATACAGGGCCAGCTCCTTCAGGTGGGTCAGCAGGCGCCTGGCCACATACACGAAGGAAGTCAGCGAACGAGTCACATTGAAGAAGTGCTTGAGGTCGGCATTCGACGAATTGAACATCATGCCGATGAAGGTGATGGTTTTCAGCGGCGGGCGCAGGCGCGCCATGTCTGGCCCCAGGCCGCGGATGTCGTAAGGCGCGGCCAGTATCGAACGGCCAACGTCGACACCGCCCTCGACCTGCGGATGATAATCGGGGTACAGCGTGGGCACGAACTTCACCGCCGTCTCGCGCTCGAAAAAATCCACCATCTGCGGCGCATGGCGCAGGAATGCCTCGACCGCCTCCGCGTCGAAGCAGGCGCCGGTTTCGTTGC
Organism: Pseudomonas sp. 10-1B; assembly: GCF_000935045.1. Lineage (GTDB taxonomy): Bacteria > Pseudomonadota > Gammaproteobacteria > Pseudomonadales > Pseudomonadaceae > Aquipseudomonas. The sequence continues at coordinate 6,749 of NZ_JYKS01000018.1, read as the reverse complement.
GCAGGTAGGTCATGGCCGCCGCGTGGCTGTCGTTGGCGTCGTGTTTGTTGCCTGGCACCCACAACACCCCACCAGAAAACGCTGTGGTGCCGCCAAAGCAGTCGTCCTTTTCGATGACGATGACCTCCAGGCCAAGCTTTTTCGCCGTGATCGCCGTGGCCAGGCCGCCAGCCCCCGCACCGATCACCAGTACATCGCAGCTGCGTGTGTTCATTGGCCTGCCCCCTCGAAGCCCGGGCGCGGGATCAGGGCCATGGGCATGCTCTCCAGGCCGCCATCCACGGTCAGTTCGGCACCGTTGATGTAGTCGGCGCGCGGGCTGGCCAGGAACAGCACGGCCTCGGCGATGTCTTGCGGCTCACCGATACGCCGGTTGGCGGTCATGGCACTGCGTTGGCGCTCGACCTGCGGGTCGGCATAGAACGCCGCCGACAATGGCGTGCGGATCAACCCAGGGCATACCGCGTTGCTGCGCACACCGCGTGGTCCCCACTCCACGGCAATCTGCCGCGACAGCATGCTGACCCCGGCCTTGGCCGCACTGTAGGCACCGCTGTTGGGTTGTGGGTAATGGGCGGCAATGGAGGCCACATGCACGATGCGGCCCTGGCCGCGGGCCAGCATCGAACGGCCGAAGGCCTGGGCACATAGCAAATAGCCGCTGAGGTTGACCGCCAGCACCTGGTTCCATTGCTCCAGGCCTAGCGTGTCCAGCGCGCCGGGGCGTAGCACGCTGGCGTTGTTGACCAGTACATCGCAGCGACCATGCAGCGCCTGTACCTGGGTGGCGGCCTGCTCCACGCTAGCCGGGTCGGCGATGTCGCAAGCCAGGGCGCTGACCTCACCGAGGCTATGCTCAGCCAGGGTGGCAGCCAGCTCGCGGCATTTGTCCAAGTCGCGGTCCAGCAGGACCACATGGGCCTGCTGCCCGACCAGCGCGGCGGCCAGCGCGGCGCCAATGCCACCGGCAGCGCCGGTGATCACGCAAACGGCCGAATCCAGGCCCAGCCACTGAGAGGGGATCTTGTTGTTGTGCATGCTGCTCTCCAGAGTGTCGCTTGATCTGGGCCACAGCCTAGGGCCGGCAGGCGCACCGGCAGAATGGACAAAACCTGCAACCAGCCCCACATTTCCGTCAATTTTCCCCTTGCACCCTGAAGCCTGCGTGCAGCTGTGGCACAGTAGCCAGGTACCGAACAGAACAACTACAACAACATGAACAAGATCCCCAACTACGCCCTGTACGGTGAAACCGCGCAGCCGGTGTGGCACGAAGCCCTGCATGTGGAGCAGATCTCCAAGCGCTCCGGCGCGTACAACTGGGAGATTGCCGCCCACCGTCACGAAGGCTTGCTGCAGCTGCTGTACCTGCAAAGCGGTGGTGGTGAAGTGCTGTTCGACAGCGACCGGCTGCAAGCCCGGGCGCCATGCGTGGTGTATGTGCCGGCGCAAGTGGTGCATGGCTTTCATTGGGCCGGCCAGGTCGAGGGCCAGGTGATCACTGCCGCCCAGCATCCATTGGAAAGCATCACCCAGGTGCTGGCACCCAAACTGCTGGCGCAGGTGCGCAAACCCCAGGTGATCGCCCTGCCGCGGTGGGCGGCTGACGAAGACCCGTTGCTGCCACTGTGCCGTGCCTTGCGCGAGGAATACCACAACCGCGCCCGCGAGCATGTAGCCAGCAGCATGGCGCTGTTGTTGACGCTGTTGATCCAGGTGCTGCGCCATGAACCGCAAGTGACCGAGGGCGAGCAGCGCCCGACGTCCCGGCGCAGCCAGCAGTTGACCAGTTTTCGGGAGCTGGTGGACATGCACTACCGCGCGCACTGGTCATTGGGTGAATACGCTGCAGAACTGGGCATGACCCTGGCCACGTTGGGGCGGCTGTGCCAGGAGCACCTGGGCATGACGCCGATGAGCGTGATCAATGCCCGGCTGGTGCTGGAGGCCAAGCGCATGCTCGGGCATTCGAGCCTGAGCGTTAAAGAGATCGCCCATGAGCTGGGGTTTGTCGATGTGGGGTATTTCAGCCGGTTCTTTCGCAAGCAGGCGGGAGTGAGCCCTAGCGGGTTTCGCGAGGGTCAGTAACACCTGCAGGCTTTTGCCGTGGCCTGTGCCGGCCTCTTCGCGGGCACGCCCGCTCCCACAGGATTCACCACAGCCTTGAACATTGTGGAATCCCTGTGGGAGCGGGTTTACCCGCGAAGAGGCCGGTGCAGGATGACTCAGACAGCCAAGGCCCGCTGCACCTCGCCCACCGTGCTTGTCAAACTGCTCAGGTGCAGGTTAAGCACCCGCTCCACCGGTGCCTGGTCCAGCGGCCAGTGCAAGGCAATGCTTCCGGCCAGGCGCCCTTCGGCATGCACCGGCAGGGCAATGGCGCGAATCAGGAACGGCAACCGCACCGGATACTCCCAATGCCCTTCGGTACGCTGGCCAAAGCCCTTGTGCGCCTCCTCCTCGATATTGCGCAGCAGCGTGTCGTCGCGCAGCCGTTCATGGGCCGCCAGGCGCTGCACTTCATCGACCGCCAGCTCACCCAGGCACGCCCGCCCCATCGCCGAGTGGAACAGGCTGGCATGGTGCCCGACGATCTGGCAGGTGTGCGGGTAGCGCTTGCGCAAGACCTGGGGGATGGCGCTTTCCATCACCTCCAGCCGCTCACCATCGAAACACGACAAATCGGCCACCAGCCCGGTGCGCTCGCTCAGCTCCAGCAGCATGGGCGCGGCGCTTTCCACCAGGCGCCGCTTGAAGCGTTGCTGGCGATCACCGAACAGGCGCCGCGCGCACAGCCGATAACGCCGGTCACTCAGGCCACGATAGACCCAGCCCTGCTCCTGCAAGGTGGCGAGCATGCGCGACACCGTGGCCTTGGGCAGGGACGTCAGGTAATGCAGTTCTTCCAGGCCCAGTGCCTGGTGTTCGCCCAGCAGGTCGACGATGGCCAGCGCCCGCTCCACCGAACGCACGCCGCCACTGTCCGCCGTTATACCCATGTGTATGACCTCCCTGTAGCTGGATGCTCAGGATAGCCAGCAATATCCGCGCCTGCCCAGCAACTTCATGGCGCTTGCAGGCCCTGGGGTGGGCGCCGCTCGACCCAACGGGTGAGCTGTTCATGGGCATACGCCAGCTGCAACACGGCATGGTCGGCCTGGGCCGGGCCAATGATCTGCAGGCCCATGGGCAAACCGGCGGCGTTGAAACCGACCGGCACGCTGATGCTCGGCAAGCCGGCCAGGGTTGGCCCGATCACCACTTCCATCCAGCGGTGGTAGGTGTCCATCGCCCGCCCACCGACCACCGTCGGCCATGGCTGCCGTGCATCGAAAGGGAACACCTGGGCCGATGGCAGCAGCAGGAAATCGTAACGTTCGAACAGTTTGCCCAGTGCGCGATACCAATCGCTGCGGTCCAGCGAGGCCTGGTACAACGCCGCCGCACTCAGCTGTAGTCCGCCCTCCACTTCCCACTGCGCTTCGGGCTTGAGCAATGCGCGCTTGCCTGGGTCGGCATAGGCCGCGCCGAGGTTGCCGTGCACCAGGAAGTGGCGGTGGGTGAGCCAGCACTGCCACAAACGCGCCAGGTCGAATGCCGGCTGGCAGGCCTCGACCCGGCAGCCCAGTTCGGCGAAGTCGGCCAGCGCCGACTCGCACAGGCTCATCACCCCGTCATCCATCGGCAGGTAGCCGTTGTAGTCGCCCAGCCAGCCAACCCGCACGCCACGGAAATCGCGCTGCAAGCCGGCGGCAAAGTCGCGCTGGCCATCGCTCAGTGCCAATGGCACACGCGCATCGGCACCGGCCTGAATCGACAGCAAGCGCGCCACGTCGGTGACGCTGCGGCCCATCGGCCCCTCGCTGGCCAGCTGCTGCACGAACAGTTCCGGCGCCGGCCCATGGGGCACCCGGCCCTGCGACGGGCGCAGGCCGAACACGTTGTTGAACGCCGCCGGGTTGCGCAGCGACCCCATCATGTCACTGCCGTCGGCCACCGGCAGCAGGCGCATGGCCAGTGCCGCTGCTGCACCGCCACTGCTGCCACCGGCCACCCGGCCCAGGTCATAGGCATTGGTGGTGGTGCCGAACAGGGTGTTGTAGGTCTGCGAGCCAAGGCCGAACTCCGGCACATTGCTCTTGCCAATGATCAGCGCCCCGCTCGCCCGCACTCGCGCCACGCTGATCGCATCCTGCTCGGGCACCTGCTCGGCGAACAGTGGCGAGCCCAGGGTGGTGCGCAGCCCGGCAGTGGCGGCCAGGTCCTTTATCGCCTGCGGCATGCCATGCATCCAGCCACGCGAATGGCCACCGGCCAGTTCGCGGTCACGCTCATCGGCTTCGGCCAGCATGGCCTCAACCGGGCGCAACGAGACCAGCGCATTGACCTGCGGGTTGAACCGTTCGATATGCGCCAGGTAGGCCTGCATCACCTCCCGGCACGATAGCTGGCGGGCATGGATGGCCTGGGACAATGCCTCGGCATCGAGGGCAACGATGGGGTCGATGGCTAGTGGCATCACGGTTTTACTCCAAGGTTGAAGGCGGCTGGCTTGCCCGCCCGGGGGGCTTCTTTCAGGCAGTAGGTGCCCAGCAGCGTCAGCAGGCAGGCGAACAGCACGTAGAACGACGGCGCCACCGGGGTGTCGAGCACCTTGCTCAGCCAGGTGACGATCAACGGGGCAAAGCCGCCGAACACCATCACTGCCACGTTGTAGGCCACCGACACCCCGGTGGAACGCACCTCGACCGGGAACTGCTCGGCCAATGCGGTGGGTGCCGGCCCGAAGAAGCCGCCAATGGCCGTGCACAGCAGCAGTTGCATCACCAGCAGGCGCTCCAGGGACGGCGCGGCGGCCACCCATACATACAGCGGGTAGACCATCACGAAGAATGCCAGGGTGAAGGCCATCAGCACCGGGCGCCGCCCCAGCCGGTCAGACAACGCCCCGGCCAGGGGAATCACCACGGTCATCAACCCCACGGCCAGCATCTGCACCAGCAGCACCTGGTCCAGCGGCAGGCCGAGGTTCTTGTGGGCGAAGGTCGGCATGTTCACCAGCACCACGTAGAACGACACCGTCGCGCCACAGGCCAGGCCCATCGACACCAGCAGGCTGCGCCGGTGTTCACGCAACACCTGCCACAGGCTGGGCGACTGGCCCTTGGCCTGGCGGCGGGCCTCGACGAATTCCTCGGGCTCTTCCATGTGCTTGCGGATCCACAGCCCCACCGGGCCGATCAGCAGGCCGAGTACGAACGGTATGCGCCAGCCCCAGCTGTCCAGCGCTTCAGGCGAGCACAAATGGGTAACCAGGGCCACCATCGCCGCCCCGGAGAACACCGCCAGGCATTGCCCCACTAATTGCCAGGAGCCATACAGGCCCTTGCGATTGGCCGGCGCGCTTTCCACCAGAAAGGCCGTGGCACTGGCGTACTCACCGCCCGTGGCAAAGCCCTGCAGCATGCGCGCCACCACGATCAGCAGCGGCGCGGCCATGCCGATGGCCAGGTAGTCGGGGGCAAAGGCGATCATGGCGATCGACACGGTCATCAGGCGGATGATCATCTGCATCGCCGCCTTGCGGCCCTTGCGGTCGGAATACATGCCCAGCAACACGCCGCCCACCGGGCGCATGAAAAAGCCGACGCCGAAGGTGGCCAAGGCCATCAGCAGCGAGGCGTACTCGTCGTCGGACGGGAAGAACTGCCGGGCGATGATGCTGGCCAGGAAGCCATACACGATAAAGTCATACCACTCCAGGGCATTGCCGATGACGGCAGCAACCACTTGCCGGGTACGCGACACGCCGGTGCTCGAAGTCTGCATAGGGAACACTCCACACAATGATTGGGTGATCGCCCAGGCGCGGTCGCGCCCGGGTTCCAGCGGCAGTCGTCAAAAGAGGTCAGGCGGGCGCGAGCCAGCGCTCTGCCAGCGCGCCCCAGTAGGCGGCGCCGGTCAGCAGGATGTCGTCGTTGAAGTCGTAGGCCGGGTTGTGCACCATCGGCCGCGATACGCCATTGCCGATGAACAGATAGGCACCCGGGCAGCGTTGCAGCATCCAGGCGAAGTCTTCGCTACCCATCAGCTTGCGGGTGTTGCCGTCTACCGCATCGGCGCCGAGCAACTCGACCCCTACCTGCGTGGCGAAGGCGTTTTCCGCGGCATGGTTGACCAGCACCGGGTAGGCCGGGCGATGTTCGATAGTGGCACGGCAGCCAAAGCTTTGCGCCTGGCTGACGATGATCGCCCGCACCCGCTCCAGGGTCTGCGCCCGCACCTCGGCATTCAGCGCACGCAGGCTCAGGCGCAGCAGCGCCTGCTGCGGGATCACGTTGGCTGCTTCGCCGGCTTGCAAGGCGCCGACGGTGACCACCGCCGCCTCCTGCGCATCGATATTGCGCGCTACCACGGTTTGCAGCGCCATCACCACACTGGCCGCCGCTACCAGCGGGTCCACGGTCAGGTGCGGCATCGAGCCATGCCCGCCTACCCCATCGAGGGTGACCGTGAGCAAGTCCTGCGAGGCCATCATCGGCCCTTCACGAAAGCCCAGGTGCCCGGCCGGCAGCCCCGGCATGTTGTGCATGCCGAACAGCGCATCGCAGGGGAAGCGCTCCAGCAGACCATCGGCCAGCATCGCCTCGGCACCACCCTGGCCCTCCTCGGCCGGCTGGAAGATCGAGTGCGATCCATGAACCCCACCTTCCGCCAGATGGGGTTGTGATTTACCGTGGCATCTCCGG
>NZ_JYKS01000017.1 GCF_000935045.1 Pseudomonas sp. 10-1B | reverse complement strand
ATGTAGTTGGTCACCACTTGCTCGGGGCTGATCAGCACGTCGACCGGGATATGGTCGTTATGGAACAGCTCCTCGCGGGTGAGGTAGGCCGACTCGCGCGCCCGGGCGATCTTGGTCGGGGTGTGGAACAGCGAATAGGCTACCTGGCAGGCGACCATGTTGGTCTCGTCGCTGTTGGTCACCGCCACCAGCATGTCGGCGTCGTCGGCACCGGCCTGGCGCAGCACCGTGGGCAGCGAGCCACGGCCCTGCACGGTGCGGATATCCAGGCGGTCGCCGAGGTCGCGCAGGCGGTCGCCATCGGTGTCGACCACGGTAATGTCGTTGGCTTCGCTGGCCAGGTGCTCCGCCAGCGTACCGCCTACCTGCCCTGCGCCGAGGATGATGATCTTCATCCGCTACTCCCTACCCTTTTGTGCTTACCCGCGCGAGGCGGCGATCTTGATCAGCTTGGCATAGTAGAAGCCGTCGTGGCCGCCTTCCTGGGCCAGCAGTTGGCGGCCGTGGGGCTGGCGCAGGCCGGCTTCGGTGGCCAGGTCCAGCTCACGGGCGCCCGGGGTGCGGGCGAGGAAGGCATCGATCACTTCGGTGTTTTCGGTCGGCAGGCTGGAACAGGTGGCGTACAACAGCATGCCGCCCACTTCCAGGGTCGGCCACAGGGCATCGAGCAGCTCGCCTTGCAGCGCGGCCAGGGCCGGGATGTCGTCGGCCTGGCGGGTCAGCTTGATGTCCGGGTGGCGACGGATCACACCGGTGGCCGAGCACGGTGCGTCGAGCAGGATGCGTTGGAATGGCTTGCCGTCCCACCAACTGGCGGTATCGCGGGCATCGCAGGCGATCAGCTCGGCGTCGAGCTGGAGGCGGTCGAGGTTCTCGCGCACGCGGGTCAGGCGCTTGGCTTCCAGGTCGATGGCCACCAGGTGGGCCAGGCCGGCTTCGGCTTCGAGCAGGTGGCAGGTCTTGCCGCCCGGTGCACAGCAGGCATCGAGTACGCGCTGGCCGGGGGCCAGTTCGAGCAGGTCGGCGGACAGCTGCGCGGCTTCGTCCTGTACGCTCACCCAGCCTTCGGCGAAGCCTGGCAGGCCGCGCACGTCGCAGGCTTCGGCCAGCACGATGCCGTCACGGCTGTACTGGCAGGCGCTGGCGCCGACGCCCGCCTCGGCCAACAGCGCCAGGTAGGCATCGCGGCTGTGGTGGCGGCGGTTGACCCGCAGGATCATCGGCGGGTGGGCGTTGTTGGCGGCGCAGATGGCTTCCCACTGCTCTGGCCAGAAGGCCTTCAGCGACTTCTGCAGCCAACGCGGGTGAGCGGTGCGTACCACCGGGTCACGTTCCATGCCGGCGAGCAATTCTTCACCTTCGCGCTGGGCGCGACGCAGCACGGCATTGAGCAGGCCCTTGGCCCACGGTTTCTTCAGCTTGTCGGCGCAACCGACGGTCTCGCCGATGGCGGCGTGGGCCGGAATACGGGTGTAGAACAGCTGGTACAGGCCGACCAGCAGCAGCGCCTGCACATCGGCGTCGGCGGCCTTGAACGGCTTCTGCAGCAGTTGTGCGGCCAGCAGGTCGAGGCGTGGCTGCCAGCGCGCGGTGCCGAATGCCAGGTCCTGGGTCAGGCCACGGTCGCGTTCATCGACCTTGTCCAATTGCGCCGGCAGTGAGCTGTTCAGCGAAGCCTTGCCACTGAGCACAGCGGCAAGGGCACGGGCGGCGGCGAGGCGTGGGTTCATTGGCCCAGCACCTTGCCAGTGGCGAACTTCTCGCGGCGGCTGTTGAACAGGTCGCTGAAGTTGAGGGCCTTGCCGCCGGGCAATTGCAGGCGGGTCAGGCTCAGCGCCTGGTCACCGCAGGCGACCACCAGGCCGTCCTTGCTGGCGGAAAGGATCTCGCCTGGGGCGCCATGGCCTGTGGACAAGTTGGCCGCCAGCACCTTCACGCTTTCGCCATCGAGAGTGCTGTGGCACACCGGCCACGGGTTGAAGGCGCGGATCAGGCGCTCCAGTTCGACGGCCGGGCGGCTCCAATCGATACGGGCCTCGTCCTTGTTCAGCTTGTGTGCATAAGTGGCCAGGGCATCGTCTTGCACCTCGCCTTGCAGCGAACCGTCGGCCAGGCCGGCGATGGCCTGGACTACTGCGGGCGGGCCCATTTCGGCCAAGCGGTCGTGCAGGCTGCCACCGGTGTCGTCGGCGCTGATCGGGGTCACCACCTTGAGCAGCATCGGGCCTGTGTCCAGGCCTGCTTCCATACGCATCACGGTCACCCCGCTCTCGGCGTCGCCGGCTTCCACGGCGCGCTGGATCGGCGCCGCACCACGCCAGCGTGGCAGCAGGGAGGCGTGGCTGTTGATGCAGCCCAGGCGCGGAATATCCAGCACCGCCTGCGGCAGGATCAGGCCGTAGGCGACCACCACCATCAGGTCGGGGTTCAGCGCGGCCAGTTCGGCCTGGGCATCGGCGTTGCGCAGGGTTTGCGGCTGCAGCACCGGGATGTCATGGGCCACGGCCAATGCCTTGACCGCACTTGGCATCAGCTTCTGGCCACGCCCGGCAGGGCGGTCGGGCTGGGTGTAGACGGCCACGATCTCGTAGGGGCTGTCGAGCAGGGCCTTGAGGTGTTCGGCGGCAAACTCTGGAGTGCCTGCAAAGACGATGCGCATGGAGTTCTCGCTTCAAAAAGAAAAAGGCTTGCCGGAGCAAGCCTTCTGGGAAGTGGGGATCAGGCTTGCTGGCGGTGCTGCTTTTCCAGCTTTTTCTTGATCCGGTCGCGCTTGAGCTGCGACAGGTAGTCGACGAACAGCTTGCCGTTGAGGTGATCGAATTCGTGCTGCACGCACACTGCCAGCAGGCCTTCGCATTCCAGCTCGTACGGCTTGCCGTCGCGGTCCTGGGCCTTGACCCGAACACGCAGCGGGCGGTCGACGTTCTCGTAGAAGCCCGGTACCGACAGGCAGCCTTCCTGGTACTGGCCCATGTCGTGGGTCAGCTCTTCGACCGTGGGGTTGATGAAGACGCGTGGCTCGCTGCGGTCTTCGCTGAGGTCCATGACCACGACCTGCTTGTGCACGTTGACCTGGGTGGCGGCCAGGCCGATGCCAGGGGCTTCGTACATGGTTTCAAACATGTCGTCGATCAGCTGACGCAGGGCGTCGTCGAACTCCGTCACCGGTTTGGCGATGGTGCGCAGGCGCGGGTCCGGGAATTCGAGAATGTTCAAGATGGCCATAAGGTCAGGCAGTCACTGTGCGTTCGGTTGAAAACTGAGCACACATAATAAAGGGAAACGGGGATTTCGGCACCTGGCAAGGTCATCTAGGGTGTCTATGGGCCTGATAGCCCCCAGTCAATGGACAGCTTTTCAAAGTATTACCCACAAAGTTATCCACAGCTTGTGCCACGTAAATGGCCCTGTTTTGATCAAGGATGATCTCCATGCCGATTCACCATTCGTCGCCTTGCCCACCTGCCGAGCTAGAAGCCCGGTTACGTCTTCACCGCCTTCCCGATACCGGGTTGAGACGCTTTCGCAACTTGATCGATGCGTTTGGCAGTGCCTCTTCGGCGCTATGTGCACCGGCTTCTGCCTGGCGAGCGCTGGGTATCAACCAAGCTGCCATCGATGCCCGGCGCAGTGCCGAGGTGCGCGATGGCGCATTGGCTGCAATGGCCTGGTTAGAGCGTCCGGGCCAGCAATTACTGATGTGGGACGACCCGGACTACCCTGCACTGCTGGCGGAAATCGACGATGCCCCGCCGCTGCTTTTCGTTGCCGGAGAACCGGCGCTACTAAACCGTCCGCAGTTGGCAATTGTGGGTAGCAGGCGTGCCACACCACCGGCGCTGGATACGGCTGGAGCATTTTCCCGCTACCTCGCACAGGCAGGCTTCATCATTACCAGCGGGTTGGCCGTGGGCATCGATGGCGCCGCTCATCGGGCGGCGATGCAGGCTGGAGGGGGCACGATCGGCGTCCTTGGCACGGGGTTGCAAAAACTTTATCCACAGCGCCATTGCGAACTGGCCAAGGCGATGATCGATAGCGGCAGCGCACTGGTTTCGGAGTACCCGCTGGATGCCGGACCACTGCCCGGCAACTTTCCCCGACGCAATCGCATCATCAGTGGTTTGTCATTGGGGGTGCTGGTGGTCGAGGCGAGTTTGGCCAGTGGTTCGCTGATCACGGCGCGATTGGCGGCCGAGCAAGGCCGTGAGGTGTATGCCATTCCGGGGTCCATCCACCATCCGGGGGCCAAGGGCTGCCACCAGTTGATCCGGGACGGCGCGTTGCTGGTGGAAAACGTGGAACAGATCCTTGAAAGCTTGCAGGGCTGGCAGAACCTGCCGCCCGCAATTGTGGATAAATTCGACCATCCGCTGCTTGCCTTGCTGCATGCCGCGCCCCAGACCAGCGAAAGCCTGGCTCATTGTAGCGAGCTGCCGCTGGCCGAAGTGCTGGCGCAGCTTACCGAGCTTGAGCTGGAAGGCCGGGTCAGCAATGAAGCCGGGCGTTGGTTTGCCCGCACGGGCTAAGTACACTGCGCACAGGCAAGGTATATAGGCGGAGAAACAGAAATGGTAAGCAGTTTTCGTGTGCAACAAGCCGCACGTGAGATCCGCGCGGGCGCAGTGATCGCCTACCCGACGGAAGCGGTCTGGGGCCTGGGCTGCGACCCGTGGAACGAAGACGCGGTGTATCGCCTGCTGGCGCTGAAGTCGCGGCCTGTGGATAAAGGGCTGATCCTGATCGCCGACAACATCCGCCAGTTCGACTTTTTGTTCGAGGATTTCCCCGAGGACTGGATCGACCGCATGGGCAGCACCTGGCCGGGGCCGAACACCTGGCTGGTGCCGCACCAGGACTTGTTGCCCGAGTGGGTGACCGGGCAGCATGACACCGTGGCGCTGAGGGTCAGCGACCATCCGGTGGTGCGCGATCTGTGTGCATTGGTCGGGCCGTTGATTTCCACCTCGTGCAACCCAGGCGGGCGCCCGGCGGCGAAGACCCGGTTGCGGGTGGAGCAGTACTTCCATGGTCAGCTGGATCTGGTGTTGGGTGGGGCGTTGGGGGGGCGGAAGAATCCGAGTGTGATTCGTAATTTGGCTACTGGCGAGGTCGTTCGCCCGGGCTGATATCGCTGGCGAGGGCTTCGCCGGCGTGCGCGCCCCGGTTGATCGCCGGCAAGCCAGCTCCCACAGGTACTGCACATGGCTTGAAATCGGCGCGGTCGGTGTGGGAGCTGGCTTGCCGGCGATTGGGCCGCAAAGCGGCCCCAGAATCCTGCAGATTTTTCTGATTTTGTCTCGAATGTCTGTCCGGTGCACAGTTTGGGAAACTTCCTACTGCCCATGTCCTAAGCCGTCACCTTCCCTGAAGAAACCCCAGCCTCTAGCTTGCTAGCCATGCGTCGCATCGTCGGCGTTCGGTCTTTGTAGCTAGGGAGAGCCGTCGAATGTCGGCGGTAGCACTGGGAAAATGCCGCTATTCGAAAATGCCGAATACCTCATAAGGGCCAATCTCGAGCAGCTCGCCTCCAACAGCCGGGTCAGAGCAGTGGAAATTGGTAGGCTCACCGCAAAACAGTTCGAAGCGATCAATAGGCAGAAAGAGGCGCAGGATTTGCCACTGTTGGAGGACCCCGGGATCGTCTTCATAGGCAGCCATGCCTACAGAAGCCGGGTGATACGGGATGGATATACCATCGATGACATGGTTCTGCAGATCAAGGCAGCGCTGGCGGCGACGTCGATCTGGAAAAGCGCTACGCGCATGACCGCTCTTCGCAGCACGATTGGTCGTGACGATGGCTATGGAAATGAAATTTTTGATGAGGCGATATTTGAGCTGACGGCTCGCAAGCCCAAGGCAGAGCTCTATTCGATTATCCCTAAAGGGGACAAAAACAAGCCCAAAAAATAAAGGCCGCTTGAGCGGCCTGAATAGTAAGGATGCACTCGCCCGGATAACTTGAAACTCAACCGGCGCACCAGCACAACCTCAGGGAGAAAGGCTACGCCTCCGAGCATTCATGGTCAAGCGGGGACCCTTCTCCCCTTGCTGCGCAGCACTTGATGTTAGTTCGCCGTTGGAGTCAGGTTTTTCTGATTTTGCCAAAATGGCTGTCCAGCTTGCGGCTTGGGAAATATCCTACGAGCCGCGTCCCCTGCCATCACCTTCTCAGTGGGAACCTCTGCCCTTAGCCTTAAACCGTCGCCGAATAACTTGGCGATCGGGTGTGGTAACCCGGGTTCAGGGTGATCTTGGCAGTCCATGGCGGCTGTTCGCAGGAGGCTTCGTGCCTGCTGGGTTTTAGATCTCCCACCCGGTTTACCACCCTGCGTACAGCTGCCACCCATTCGTGTGGTAACGACTGGGCGGGGCCATGAAGTGAGATCTAATGATGAAGAAAATTGTTCCAGACCCACCCCTACCCTGCACCTCCACCCGCCCCTTTGGCCGCTGCGATGCTGGCCATGATCCCCTCTTCACCGTCAACCCGAACATTTCCGCCGAAGACGCTCTGGTCCATGTAGCCCTGTACCTGCGTGGCGCCTATGAGACGGGCTCCAAAGCCCTCGAATACCTGCGCGAAGAAGGTCGCGGTATGTATTGGTCGAGTCTGCATTCGATTGAACTGGCGGAGGGATTGGTGGAGGCGATTCTCGATGGCATCGAGTCGGCACCATCGCCATCGCCGGCAAGCCGGCTCCCCCAGGGATAGCGCTGTACTCGAGGTCTACGCAGTACCTGTGGGAGCGGGCGTGCCCGCGAACACCGGCGAAGCCGGTGCCATTCACCGCGGTGCCTGCTTCGCGGGCATGCCCGCTCCCACAAGGATTGGCGCCGCACCTAAGAACGGTGCAATACCTGTACGAGCGGGCTCAGGGCAGTAGGACGGTAGACCCTACCGTCCGCCGCGCCGACAGCTCCGCCTGTGCCTTGGCCGCCTCGCTCAGCGGATACCGCTGCTGGATATCCACAACCAGCTTGCCACTGCCAATCATCGCGAACAGGTCATCCGCCATCGCCTGGGTGTTCTCGGCATTGTTGGCATAGCTCGCCAGCGTCGGCCTGGTCACATACAGCGACCCCTTCTGCGCCAGAATCCCCAAATTCACCCCGCTCACCGCCCCCGAGGCATTGCCAAAGCTCACCATCAACCCACGCGGTTGCAGGCAGTCCAGCGAGGTCAGCCAGGTGTCGGCACCGACGCCGTCATACACCACCGGGCATTTCTTGCCGTCGGTCAGTTCCAGCACCCGTTTGGCCACGTCTTCATGGCTGTAATCGATGGTCGCCCACGCGCCCAGCGCCTTGGCTCGCTCGGCCTTCTCGGCAGAGCTCACGGTGCCGATCAGCTTGGCGCCCAGGGCCTTGGCCCACTGGCACGCCAGCGAACCCACACCCCCGGCGGCGGCATGGAACAGGATCACATCACCCGCCTTCACCTGGTAGGTCTGCTTCAGTAGGTACTGCACGGTCAAACCCTTGAGCATCACCGCCGCTGCCTGCTCGAAGCTGATGTTGTCGGGCAGTTTCACCAGGTTGGCTTCGGGCAACGTATGCACCTCGCTGTACGCCCCTAGCGGGCCGCCGGCATGGGCCACGCGGTCACCGACCTTCAGCCGGGTCACACCCTCGCCCACGGCCTCGACCACCCCCGCCGCTTCGGTGCCCAGCCCCGAAGGCAGGGACGGCGGCGCATACAGCCCGCTGCGGAAGTAGGTATCGATGAAGTTCAGGCCGATCGCATGGTTACGCACACGCACTTGCTGCGGCCCAGGCGGGGCGGGTTCGAATTCCACAAACTGCAGCACTTCCGGGCCGCCATGCTGGCTGAACTGGATACGCTTGGCCATCTCGCACTCCTGTAGTCGGGATCGGGAAAGGCCTTCTATCGGACGCCTTTGCTTGATCGCCGTCAACTGCGGCGCGCGGGCTGGCGGTGGTATGCTACGCGGCGAATTCTTCCCTGCCCGTTCCTGGTGACCCGATGACTAGCCGCACCGAGGCCGTGAAAGCCTACCTGCTCGACCTGCAAGACCGCATCTGCTCTGCCCTCGAAGCTGAAGACGGCGGCGCCCGCTTCGTTGAGGATGCCTGGGTGCGCGAAGCCGGTGGCGGGGGCCGCACGCGGGTGATCGGCGAAGGCAAGGTGATCGAGAAAGGCGGGGTCAACTTCTCCCACGTGTTCGGTGCCGGCCTGCCGCCATCGGCCAGTGCCCACCGCCCCGAACTGGCGGGCCGTGGCTTCGAGGCCCTGGGCGTGTCGCTGGTGATCCACCCGCACAACCCGCATGTGCCCACATCCCACGCCAACGTGCGTTTCTTCATCGCCGAAAAGGAAGGCGAGGAAGCCGTGTGGTGGTTCGGCGGCGGCTTTGACCTGACCCCGTACTACGGCAATGAAGAAGACTGCATTCACTGGCACCGTGTGGCCGAACAGGCCTGTGCGCCATTCGGCGCCGACGTGTACCCGCGTTACAAGGCCTGGTGTGACCGCTACTTCCACCTCAAGCACCGTGGCGAGCCACGCGGCATCGGCGGGCTGTTCTTCGACGACCTGAACGAGTGGGACTTCGACACCTGCTTCGCCTTCATCCGCGCCATCGGCGATGCCTACGTCGACGCCTACCTGCCGATCGTCCAGCGCCGCAAGGACACGCCCTACACCCCGCAGCAGCGCGAGTTCCAGGAATACCGCCGTGGCCGCTACGTGGAGTTCAACCTGGTCTACGACCGTGGCACCCTGTTCGGCCTGCAGTCCGGTGGCCGCACCGAGTCCATCCTCATGTCGCTGCCGCCGCAGGTGCGCTGGGGCTACGACTGGAAGGCCGCGCCCGGTAGCGAGGAAGCGCGCCTGACCGAGTACTTCCTGCAGGACCGTGACTGGCTCGGCCAGTAAGCCTTTGCACAAACAAGGAATCGCCATGGACCAGTACGTTGTTTTCGGTAACCCCATCGGCCACAGCAAGTCGCCGCTGATCCACCGCCTGTTCGCCGAGCAGACCGGCCAGGACCTGGAATACACCACCCTGCTGGCGCCGCTGGACGAGTTCAGCGACTGCGCGCGCGGCTTTTTCAAGCAAGGCAGCGGCGGCAACGTCACCGTGCCGTTCAAGGAAGAAGCCTACCGCCTGTGCGACAGCCTGACCCCACGGGCCCAGCGCGCTGGCGCGGTGAATACGCTGAGCAAGTTGGCTGACGGTACCTTGCAGGGTGACAACACCGATGGCGCTGGCCTGGTGCGTGACCTGACGGTGAATGCCGGGGTCGAGCTGGCCGGCAAGCGCATTCTCATTCTCGGTGCCGGTGGCGCTGTGCGCGGTGTGCTGGAGCCGATCCTGGCGCACAAGCCGCAATCGCTGGTGATCGCCAACCGTACTGTGGAAAAGGCCGAACAGCTGGCGCGTGAGTTCGATGAGCTGGGGCCAGTGGCGGCCAGCGGGTTTGCCTGGTTGCAGGAGCCGGTGGATGTGATCATCAATGCCACCTCGGCGAGTCTGGCCGGGGAACTGCCGCCGATTGCCGATAGCCTGGTCGAGGCGGGGCGTACGGTTTGCTACGACATGATGTATGGCAAGGAGCCGACGCCGTTTTGCCAGTGGGCGGAAAAGCTGGGCGCGGCCAAGGTGCTGGATGGCTTGGGGATGCTGGCTGAGCAGGCGGCTGAGGCGTTCTTTATCTGGCGTGGGGTGCGGCCGGATACGGCGCCGGTTTTGGCCGAGCTTCGCCGGCAACTCGCTCGGGGCTGAGATTTTGGGGCCGCTTTGCGGCCCATCGCAGGCAAGCCAGCTCCTACAGGGATATCACAAGGCCTGAGGTCGGCGCTGTACTTGTAGGAGCTGGCTTGCCTGCGATGGGCTGCAAAGCAGCCCCAAAAATCGTGACCCATATCAATCTTCAAACCTGATCGGGCACAGCTCCACCCCTTCCAGCTTCTGCAGTTCCTCGATCACCTGCGGCCTGGCCCGGTGCAAGGTCAAGCTCCCCCCCATCCGCCGCAACCGCCGCGCTTCGCGGTGCAACATGTCCACACCCGAATAGTCGATAAAATTCACCTGCCGCGCATCGATCACCACATGCGGCCCCTGGCAGCGCTGCAAGCGCACCTGCAGGTAATGCGCGGCACCAAAGAATATCGAGCCGCCTACCCGCAGCACATCGGTCTCTCCTTCACGGCTCTGCTGCACCCGTGGCCGTGAGGTGCGCTTCAGGTAGAAGAACAGCGACGCCAGCACCCCGGCATAGATCGCCGTCTGCAACTCCAGCAACAAGGTCGCCGCCGCCGTCAGCGCCATCACCAGAAACTCCGAGCGGCTGACCCGGAACAGCGCGCGGATCCCCTGGCGGTCCACCAACCCCCAGCAGATCAACAGGATGCTGCCGGCCATGGCCGGAATCGGCAGGTGCGCGATCAAACCGGCCCCGGCAACAGCGAAAAACGCCACCCACAGCGCCGAGAACACCCCGGCCATGGGTGAGCGGGCACCCGCTTCATAGCTCAGGCCAGAGCGGGTGAAGGAGCCGGCAGACAGGTAACCGGAGAAAAATGCGCCGGCAATGTTCGACAGCCCCTGTGCACGTATTTCCTGGTCAGGATCGATCAACTGTTCCGAGCGTGCCGACAACGAGCGCGCAATTGACAGGCTGGTGACCAGCCCCAGCATGCCCACCGCCACGGCGCTTGGTAGCAGGCGCAGCATCAGTTCCACGTCCAGCAACGGCAGCGGGCTGAAGGGCGGCAGTTGCCCGCTGAACGCCGCCACCCGCGGCACATGGCCGAAGTAGCCCGGCAACAGCCAGGCCAGCAGGCTGACCAGGATCAGGCTTATCAACAGGCTCGGCCAGCGTGGGCGCCAGAGTTTGAAGGCCACGCCGATCACCACGGTGGCCAGGCCCAGGATCAGCGACGGCAGGTCGACCTCGCCGGCATGGCTGGCCAGGTCTTGCACGGTCTTCAGCGCCGTGGCCTGGCTGGGCAGGTCCATGCCCAGCAGGTTGGGCAGTTGACCCAGGGCAATGACGATGGCGGCGCCGAGGGTGAAGCCGAGCACCACGGAGTGGGAGACGAAATTGACCAGTGCGCCGAAGCGCAAAAGCCCGAGCAGCAACTGGAAGATGCCGCCGAGGAAGGTCAGCAGCAGCACCAGGGTTATGTAATCGGCGCTGCCGGCCACGGCCAGCGGGCTGATGCTGGCGTACAACACGATGGATATGGCGGCGGTGGGGCCGCAGATCAGGTGCCAGGACGAGCCCCACAGACAGGCGATCAGCACCGGCACGATGGCGGCGTACAGGCCGTATTCGGCGGGCAGGCCGGCGATCAGGGCATAGGCGATGGATTGCGGCAGGGCGAGGATGGCACCGCTCAGGCCGACCAGCAGGTCCTGGCGCAGGCTGCGGCCCGATTGGCGGGGGAGCCAGGTGAGGAAGGGCAGCAGGTGAATGAGGCGATGCATGGGTTATCCACAATCCTTGATGTAATGCAGACCCTGTGGGAGCGGGCATGCCCGCGAAGAAGCCACCGCGGTAGATGGCACCGGCTTTGCCGGTGTTCGCGGGCATGCCCGCTCCCACAGGGTAGGTGTGTTGCTGGTGAGTTCATAGTTTGGCTTTGACGGCCTCCAGGGCATCGCCATCGGCTTTGGTAGTCACACCCGCTAACCACCCTTCCAGCAACTCGGGATGCGCTTTGACCCAGGCCTTGGCCGCTTCATCGAAGCTGATCTTCTTGTCCACGACCTCGGCCATGATGGTGTTTTCCATGTCCAGGGTGAACTTAAGGTTACCCAGCAGCTTCGCCGCATTCGGACAGGCTTGTGGATAACCCTTGCGGGTCAGCGTGTACACCTCGCCCTTGCTGCCAAACCATTTTTCCCCGCCCGTCAGGTAATGCATCTTCAGTTTCACGTTCATCGGGTGCGGAGTCCAGCCAAGGAAGGTGATGAACTGCTGCTTCTTCACCGCCCGATCGACCTGGGCCAGCATCGCCTGTTCGCTGGACTCCACCAGCTTCCACTGGCCGAGGTTGAATTCATTCTTGTCGATGATTTCCTTCAGTGACAGGTTGGCCGGTGCACCAGAACCAATCCCGTACAGCTTCTTGTCGAACTGGTCGGCGTGCTTCTGCAGGTCGGCGAAGTCCTTCACCCCGGCATTCCACACATAGTCGGGCACTGCCAGGGTGAATTCGGTTCCTTCCAGGTTGCGCGACAGCTGCTGCACATCGCCATTGGCGATGAACTTGTCATGAAAGCCTTGCTGCGCCGGCATCCAGTTGCCGAGGAAGGCATCGACCCGGCCATCCTTGAGGCCGCCGTAGATGATCGGCACGGCCAGGCTGTCGATCTTCACCTGGTAGCCCAGGCTTTCCAGCAGCAGGCGGGCCACGGCGTTGGTCGTGGCGATATCGCTCCAGCCGGGGTCGGCCATTTTTACGGTGCTGCATTGTGCGTCGCTGTCGGCGGCGTGGGCCGTGGTGATGCCCAGGCTCAGGGCCAGGGCGAACACGGCGATGGAGAACTTGTGCATGGCGGCCTCTCTTGTCAATCCATGGGGGCGGGCTGTGGATAACGTGCCTTGCGCTCGAGGTCGTCGAGATCGATATGGTTGCGCATGTACTGTTGGCTGGCGTCCACCAGCGGTTGGTGGTCCCAGCTTTTCAGCTTGCCGATGGCCAGTGCCTCGGCCACCAGGCGGCGGCGCCGCTGGCTGGCCAGTACTTGCTGGCGCAGGTTGGGGATATTCCAACGCTGGTGGGCTTCATCGACAAATGCCTGCAGCAGCGCCTGGTGGTCCGGGCTGCCGGTGAGGTTCTCCCGCTCGTGCGGGTCGCGGCTCAGGTCATAGAGTAGGCATGGGTCGTCTTCGCTGTACACGAACTTGTACGGCCCGCGGCGGATCATCATCAGCGGGCCGACGGTGCCTTCGGCCATGTACTCGCCGATCACCTCGTCGTGGCCGCCCTGCCCTTGCAGGTGCCCGAGCAGCGAGCGGCCGTCCAGGTGCAGGTCTTTATCCACAGCCCCGCCGGCCAGTTCGACCAGGGTTGGCAGCAGGTCGCAGGTGGACACCGAGGCGCTGACCCGGCCCGCGGCGAAGCGCTTCGGTGCATGGATCAGCAGCGGCACCCGTGCCGACATCTCGAACCAGTGCATCTTGTACCAGAGGCCACGCTCGCCCAGCATGTCGCCGTGGTCGCCGGAGAACACGATCAGGGTATCGTCGGCCAAGTTGCATTCTTCCAGGGTCTGCAGCAGCTGGCCGATATTGTCGTCGATGTAGCTGCAGGCCCCGAAGTAGGCGCGGCGGGCATCACGAATCTTGTCCACAGGCAGCGGCTTGTTCCACAGGTCATAGACCTTGAGCAGGCGCTGCGAGTGCGGGTCGAGCGCTTCCTGGGCGAATTCGGCGCGGGGCATGGGGATATCCACACCCTCGTAGCGATCCCAGTAGCGCTTGGGGATGGTGTACGGGTCGTGCGGGTGGGTCATGGACACGGTCAGGCAGAACGGCCGCCCATCGTTTTCGCGCACATGGTCGTACAGGTATTGGCGCGCCTTGAATACCACTTCCTCGTCGAAATCCAGCTGGTTGGTGCGCACGCAGGGCCCGGCCTGCAGCACCGAGGACATGTTGTGGTACCAGCTCGGGCGCACATCCGGTTCATCCCAGTTCACCGCCCAGCCATAGTCGGCCGGGTAGATGTCGCTGGTCAGGCGCTCTTCGTAGCCATGCAACTGGTCCGGGCCACAGAAATGCATCTTGCCCGACAGCGCGGTGCGGTAGCCCAGGCGGCGCAAGTAGTGGGCATAGGTCGGCACGTCGGCGGGGAAATCGGCAGCGTTGTCGTAGGCACCGATGCGGCTGGGCAACTGGCCGCTGACCAGGGTGAAGCGCGAAGGGGCGCACAGCGGGCTGTTGCAGTAGGCCGAGTCGAACACCACGGCTTGTTCGGCCAGGCGGCTCAGGTGCGGCATCTGGATCGGCGAAGAGGCGTAGATCGGCAGCAAGGGCGCGGCCATCTGGTCGGCCATGATGAACAGGATATTCGGGCGCGTCATGGTGGCTTCCATCGTTGAGGGTTATGCGAACCGCTTGCCTACCAAGATGCGACTGTGGATAACATGGGTAAAGCCCATGGCGGGCAATGACTGGGATTAGCTGAGCTTATGTTTGACCATCTTGCCGAGCTGTCGCTGGATACCTTGCGCGTGTTCGAGGCCGCGGCGCGTCTGCGTGGCTTTACCGCTGCGGCGCTGGAGCTGGGTACCACGCAGCCGGCGGTGAGCCAGCAGGTCAAACGCCTGGAAGCACAGCTGGGTACACGCCTGTTCGACCGCATTTACCGCGGTATCGAGCTGACCGAGGCCGGCCAGGTGCTGTTCGAGCAGGTGCATCAGGGCCTGCAGGCCATGGATGACGGCATCGCCCAGGCCAGTGGCCGTGGCCAACGCGAAGTGCTGCAGGTTGCCACTGACTTTGCCTTTGCGGCGTTCTGGCTGATGCCACGTTTGCAGCGTTTTCACGAAGCTTATCCACAGGTGGATGTGAGCCTGGTGACCGGTGAGCGCAGCCAGGGCATGTTGCGCCCGGATATCGATGTGGCGGTGCTGTTTGGCGATGGGCGCTTCCACCAGGGTGAGAGCCGCTGGCTGTTCGATGAGGAAGTTTTCCCGGTTTGCAGCCCCCGACTGATTCATGGCAAACCCTTGTCAGCCGTGGCTTTGCAACGTTTGCCGTTGCTGCATTTGAAGGGTGAGCAGGCCAGCCGCTGGTTTGACTGGGCGGGGGTGTTTCGCGGGTTTGGCGTGGCCAGCCCGCCGCCGCCGGGGCAGTTGCGGTTCGATAACTACACCCTGTTGATTCAGGCCGCGATTGCCGGGCAGGGGGTGGCGATTGGCTGGGGGCACCTGGTGGATGGGCTGGTGGAGCAAGGGTTGCTGTGCCGGCCGTTGGAGGGGAGCTTGCGTTCGGCGCGGGGGTATTACGTGGTGCTGCCTCCGCGCAAGCGGCGTGGGGCGTTGATCGAGCGGTTTGTGGATTGGTTGGAGCACGAGCGCAGCCTTTGACATCCCCGGGGCCGCTTCGCGGCGTGATCCCAGTAGGAGCGGGTTTACCCGCGAACACCGGCGTAGCCGGTGCCACACACCGCGTTGCATTCTTCGCGGGTAAACCCGCTCCTACAGGCGAAAGGGCTGCGCAGCAGCCCCGGCAATCTAGACCACGAAGTTCAGATGCTCGCCCCGGTGCAGATCCAGCTCCAGCATATCCACCATCCCCGCCGCCACCCTGGCAAGCCGCCGCAACGGCTCAGCCAACCCCGGCTCCAAAGTACCCTCGGTACTGCGAAAATGTTCCATCCCCAACCCAGCCAGTTCCTGTGGAGCATTGATCAGGGTCCAGTGCAAGGTACTGCGCTGCAGCCCATCGACTACCTGATCCACGCATTCCCGCTCCAATTCGCTGTACTTGCCCGGCTCGTCCAGCACATCGAAATCGCCCACCAGCAGCAGCCGGCGTATAGTCGTACGCTTGAGCCCCGCCATCAGCGCCTCGCTCATGCGTGCTTGGCGCGTCAGGTCGTTCGGCGCCAGTGCCGACAACAAGGCAATTACTGCCGAACCGCCTGCCGCCCCCTGCTCGGCCTGGTCGGCATCGCCCAGCCCGCCTATCTTGTAATGCAGCCCGGGGCGCGGCGCATGGCGGTTGAGGTCATCGACCACGGCGGTAACTTCGTGCTGACGCGATAGCAGCTCGACCATCAGGGCATTGCCCAGGCTGCTTTCAGGCCCGAACAGGACCAGTTTGAACACTGGGGTTTCGGCGTTTTTCACTGCATCGCTTCCTTCACAGGTGGTGATGGTTGGACCGCAATCAGGAGTTATCGTGCAGATGATCAAGGGCTACCACGCCCACGTGTACTACGACGCAGCGACCATGGAGCAGGCCCGTGAACTGTGCGAGGAGGCCTCGCGGCTGTTCCCCGTGACCATGGGGCGCATGCACCAGAAACCGGTGGGGCCGCACCCGGACTGGAGCTGCCAGCTGGCGTTCGGGCCGGAGGTGGTGGGTGTGGTGTTGCCCTGGTTGGCATTGTATCGGAAGGGGTTGGTGGTGTTCATGCACCCGCTGACCGGGGATGAACTGGCGGACCACCGCGATCATGCGATCTGGATGGGGGCTGTGAGGCCCTTGGATCTGTCGATTTTTGGGGGGTAGATCGCGGTAGCCTGTGCTGGCCTCTTCGCGGGCTTGCCCGCTCCCACAGGTACTGCACAGCCCTGGAGAGCGGCGCGGTCCCTGTGGGAGCGGGCAAGCCCGCGAAGCAGGCGACGCGGTTCAGCGGCGAGCGCCGCGCACCCCTTCAGCCAGTGCCGAGCACAGGCTCAATACATCAGCCACCGCCTGATCAGCATTCTTGGCCTGGGCAATCTTGTCGACCAGCGCCGAGCCCACCACCACGCCATCGGCCAGGCGGGCGATGTTCGCAGCCTGTTCCGGCGTGCGAATGCCGAAGCCAACGCTGATCGGCAAAGCGGTATGCCGACGCAGGCGGGCAATGGCCTCGGTCACATGCTCGGTAGTTGCCGAGCCGGCACCGGTCACACCGGCCACCGACACGTAGTAGACGAACCCGGAGCTGCGCTCCAGCACGCGTGGCAGGCGTGCATCGTCGGTGGTCGGGGTGGTCAGGCGGATGAAGTCGATGCCCGCGGCCTGGGCCGGGGTGGCCAGTTCGGCGTCATGCTCTGGCGGCAGGTCGACGATGATCAGGCCATCGACGCCAGCCTCCTTGGCTTCAGCCACGAACTTCTCCACGCCAAAGCGGTGGATCGGGTTGTAGTAGCCCATCAGCACGATCGGCGTGGCCTGGTTATCCACACGGAATTCACGCACCATCTGCAAGGTCTTGGCCAGGGTCTGGCCGGCTTCCAGGGCGCGCAGGGTCGCCAGCTGGATGGCCACGCCATCAGCCATCGGGTCGGTGAACGGCATGCCCAGTTCGATCACATCGGCGCCAGCGGCCGGCAGGCCCTTGAGGATCTGCAGCGAGGCGTCGTAGCCCGGGTCGCCTGCGGTGACGAAGGTGACCAGTGCCGAGCGGCCTTCGGCCTTCAGCTCGGCGAAGCGTTGTTCAAGACGGCTCATGCCTGTTTCTCCTGGGCGGCCATGTGGTTCATGACGGTTTGCATGTCTTTGTCGCCGCGGCCCGACAGGCACACGACCATCAGGTGGTCCTTGGGCAGCTTCGGTGCGCGCTTGATCGCCTCGGCCAGGGCATGGGAGCTTTCCAGGGCCGGGATGATGCCTTCCAGGCGGCAGGTGGCGTGGAACGCATCCAGCGCCTCGTCATCGGTGATGCTGACGTACTCCACACGCTTCACTTCGTGCAGGTAGGCGTGCTCCGGGCCGATGCCCGGGTAGTCGAGGCCTGCGGAAATCGAGTGGGCGTCGGTGATCTGACCGTCTTCGTCCTGCAGCAGGTAGGTACGGTTGCCGTGCAGCACGCCCGGTACCCCGCCGTTCAGGCTGGCGGCGTGCTTGTCGGTGTGTACGCCGTGGCCGCCGGCTTCGACGCCGATGATCTGCACGCTCGGTTCTTCGAGGAATTCATGGAACAGGCCCATGGCGTTGGAGCCGCCGCCGACGCAAGCCACCAGGCTGTCCGGCAGGCGGCCTTCCTTCTCTTGCAGCTGGGCGCGGGTTTCCTTGCCGATGATCGACTGGAAGTCGCGCACCATGGCCGGGTACGGATGTGGGCCAGCCACGGTGCCGATCAGGTAGAAGGTGTCTTCGACGTTGGTGACCCAGTCGCGCAGGGCCTCGTTCATGGCGTCTTTCAAGGTGCCGGTGCCGGCGGTGACCGGGACGATCTCGGCGCCCAGCAGCTTCATGCGGAACACGTTGGCCTGTTGGCGCTCGATGTCGGTGGCGCCCATGTAGATCACGCAAGGCAGGCCGAAGCGCGCGGCGACGGTGGCGGTGGCCACGCCGTGCATGCCGGCGCCGGTTTCGGCGATCAGGCGTTTCTTGCCCATGCGCTTGGCCAGCAGCACCTGGCCGATGCAGTTGTTCACCTTGTGCGCGCCGGTGTGGTTGAGCTCTTCACGCTTGAAGAAGATCTTCGCGCCGCCGCAGTGCTCGGTCAGGCGCTCGGCGAAGTACAGCGGGTTGGGGCGGCCGATGTAGTCGCGCTGGAAGTAGGCCAGTTCTTCGAGGAACTTGGGGTCGGCCTTGGCCGCTTCGTATTCGCGGGCCAGGTCCAGCACCAGTGGCATCAGGGTTTCGGCCACATAGCGGCCGCCGAACGAGCCGAACAGGCCGTTGGCGTCGGGGCCGGGGCGGTATTGGGACTGGGTCATGGGGCGCTCCAGGGCGTAATGAATGAGTGATGGGCTTTACTCTAACCACGGCAAGCCCGGCTGAAAACCGATAAGATTGCGCAAACTTGTCAGAAAAACTCACAGGTAAAATGGCCCACGACCTCCCTCCCCTCAACGCCCTGCGGGCCTTCGAGGCCACTGCCCGGCTAAACAGTGTCAGCCAGGCGGCCGAAGCGCTTCATGTCACCCATGGTGCTGTCAGCCGGCAGATCAAGGTGCTCGAAGAGCACTTGGGCGTGGCCCTGTTCGTCAAGGACGGGCGCGGCATCAAACTCACAGATGCCGGCGTGCGCCTGCGTGACGCCAGTGGCGAAGCCTTCGACCGGCTGCGCAGCGTGTGTGCCGAGCTCAGCCGCGATGTGAGCGAGGCGCCGTTCGTGCTGGGTTGCTCGGGCAGCCTGCTGGCGCGCTGGTTCATCCCCCGGCTGGGGCGGCTGAAGGCGGATTTGCCCGAATTGCGCCTGCATCTGTCGGCGGGTGAAGGTGACCTCGACCCGCGGCGGCCTGGGCTGGATGCGCTGCTGGTGTATGCCGAGCCACCCTGGCCGGCAGACATGCAGGTGCATGTACTGGCCGAGGAACGTATCGGGCCGGTGCTCAGCCCGCATTTCGCTGGCTTCGAGCGCTTGCAGGGCGCGCCTGCCAAGGCCTTGCTGGGCGAGGCCTTGTTGCATACCACCTCGCGGCCGCAGGCCTGGCCGACCTGGGCGCTGCAACAGGGGCTGGAGCCGGCTGCCATCCACTATGGCCAGGCTTTCGAGCATCTCTATTATTTGCTGGAAGCCGCCGTAGCCGGGCTGGGCGTGGCCATCGCGCCGCAGCCGTTGGTCGCCGATGACCTGCGGGCGGGCCGTTTGAGTGCGCCGTGGGGCTTTTCACCTACCCCTGCGGCGCTGGCGTTGTGGGTGCCCCGGCGCGCCGCGGACGGGCGCGCCGAGCAGTTGGCGCAGTGGTTACGGGCGGAGCTGGCGCGGCAAAGCGCCTAGTTGCGCTTGCAGATCAGGTACGCCGCCAGCAGGCCCAGTGCGCCGATGGCCACGCCTGCGGTGGTGTACGGGTGCTCCTGGGCGTAGTCGCGGGTGGCGAGGCCTGTTTGGCGGGTGCGCTGCTTCACTTCTTCGTAGGCATCGCTCAGCAGGCTGCGCGAATGACGAAGGGCGCTTTCGGCGTTGCTGCGCATCGCCTTCACCGATTTCTGGGTTTCCTCGGAGGCATCGTGCTTGAGGTTCTCCAGGCTTTTAAGAAGGCTTTCGATCTCTGCTTCCATGCTTTCCAGGGACGTTTTACGCAGCGAGTTGCGGTGCATGTTGACTCTCCTTTGCAGTATGGGCTGTAAGGATTGCGACTGCGGGGCTGCGGGAAAGTGCGATCGAACTTTCCTCGGCGCTGACCGCTCGCAGGTAAACCACGCCTGCGCTGCTAGGCTCAATGACACCGTCATCCAAGGAGAGAGCATATGTCCGATCATCACACCTACAAGAAGATCGAGCTGGTAGGTTCGTCGACCACCAGTATCGAAGATGCGATCCACAATGCCTTGGCCGAAGCGGCCAAGAGCATCAAGCTGCTGGAGTGGTTCGAAGTGGTCGATACCCGCGGGCATATCCGTGACAACAAGGTCGATCACTTTCAGGTGACGCTGAAGGTTGGCTTCCGTATCGCCAACAGTTGAAACATCGACGGGCTGGATGAGCCCGGCGTGATGGGGTATTTAGGAAAGGGGCGCCTTGGCGGGCGCCCTTGCTGATTTCATCTGTACAAGGAAAGCGATCGATGAACAAACTGATTCTGGCGCTGGGCCTGATGAGCCTGGCTGGTGGTGCGCTGGCGGCGGGCAAGCCGTGCGAGGAACTCAAGGCGGAGATTGCGGCCAAGCTGGATGCCAAGGGTGTGAAGGGTTACACCCTGGAAATCGTCAACAAAGGCGAGCCGGCGGGCAAGGTGATTGGTAGCTGCGAGGGTGGTACCAAGGAAATTGTGTACCGCCGTGGCTGATGTGTTGGCTTCTTCGCGGGCTCGCCCGCTCCCACAGGTACACCACAGGTCTCAGCATTTGTGCAGTCCCTGTGGGAGCGGGCAAGCCCGCGAAGAAGGTCACTCGGTCTTCAGGGCCTGCGCCATCAGTTCATAAGACCGAATCCGGTCCGCATGCTCATACAGGTCGCAGGTAAAGATCAGCTCATCGGCCCCGGTCTGCTCCAGCAGCACTTGCACCTTGGCCCGCACCTTCTGCGGGCTGCCGATCATCGCCAGGCCCAGGAAGCTGCCCACCGCATCGCGCTCATGGGGCAGCCACAAGCCATCCATGCTTGCCACCGGCGGCTTTTGCATCAGGCTCTGCCCGCGAATCAGCGCGAGGATGCGCTGGTACACCGAGGTGGCCAGATACTCGGCCTTCTCGTCGGTTGCGGCCACCACCATGGGAATACCCAGCATCACATACGGCTTGTCCAGGGTGGTCGAGGGCTTGAAGTGGTTGCGGTACACGCGGATCGCCTCATGCATGTAGCGCGGCGCGAAGTGCGAGGCGAACGCATAGGGCATGCCGCGCATACCGGCCAGCTGGGCACTGAACAGGCTGGAGCCGAGCAGCCACATCGGCACGTCGGTGTCGTGCCCTGGCACGGCGATCACTTTTTGATCATCGGTACGTGGGCCGAGGTAGCGCGACAGTTCTTCGACATCGTCCGGAAAGTCGTCCGGGCCGCCAGCACGGTCACGCCGCAGGGCATAGGCCGTCATCTGGTCCGAGCCCGGCGCGCGGCCGAGGCCCAGGTCGATACGCCCCGGGTACAGGCTGGCCAGGGTGCCGAACTGCTCGGCGATCACCAACGGCGCATGATTGGGCAGCATGACCCCGCCAGAACCCACGCGAATGGTCGAAGTACCCCCCGCCAGGTAGCCGATCAGCACCGAGGTGGCCGAACTGGCGATGCCGTCCATGTTGTGGTGCTCGGCCACCCAGAAGCGGTTGTAGCCGAAGCGCTCGACGTGCTGCGCCAGGTCCAGCGAGTTGCGCAGGGACTGCGCGGGGCCAGCGTCGGCGCGCACGGGTACCAGGTCGAGGGTGGAAATCTTCAGGTCACGCAGCTGCGTCATGGAGCCTCCGCAAAGGTGGTTGGCCAGAGGCCTTTTTGATTCTGTATGGGCGTATTCGTTGGATTCAATGCCTGAAGTCAGATTGCTCTGAACTTGCTGCGAGCAGCAGGCCTCTGAACCGGTAGGTAAGTAACCGAGTGACCAGGAGGCATCATGAAAAAGACAGCATCGGCGATCTGGCAAGGTGGCCTGAAGGATGGCAAAGGCCTGCTTTCTACCGAAAGCGGTGCGCTCAAGCAGAACCCGTACGGCTTCAACACCCGTTTCGAGGGCGCTTCCGGGACCAACCCGGAGGAGCTGATCGGCGCGGCGCATGCCGGCTGCTTCTCGATGGCGCTGTCGATGATGCTGGGTGAGGCAGGGCTCACGCCGGACAGGATCGACACAGCTGCCGAAGTGACACTCGACAAGCAGCCAGATGGCTTTGCCATTACGGCCGTGCACCTGGTGCTCAGGGCCAAGGTCCCTGGGGCGAGCGAGGCGCAGTTCCTGGAAATCGCCAACAAGGCCAAAGAAGGATGCCCGGTGTCCAAGGTGCTGAACGCGAAGATCACCCTGGATGCGGCGCTGGTGGGCTGAAGCGGCGCAACGGCGGCGGTTTGCTGTAGTCTAAACAGCGTCGGCAGCACGCTGCCCTTTCCGGAGCCGTTCCATGATTCGCGTAGCAGTCGCCGTATTGGCTTCCCTGGTCGCCACGTCTGCGCTGGCGGCGGTCAAGCCGTGCGAAGAGCTTAAAGCCGAGATCGAGGCCAAGATCCAGGCCCAAGGGGTCACGTCCTACACCTTGGAGATCGTGCCCAACAGTGAGGTCAAGGACCAGAACATGGTCGTCGGGTCCTGTGATGGCGGGACCAAGAAGATCATTTACCAGAAGAATGATCGATAGGGTTTGAGGTTTTGGGGCCGCTTTGCGGCCCTATCGCGACACAAGGTGCTCCCACAGGAAGTATGCGATCCCCTGTGGGAGCGGCCTTGTGTCGCGATGGGCTGCGCAGCAGCCCCAGGCTCACGGTATGCAGAACACTTCGCTAGGCTCGTTCACCACTACCTTGCGGTTGGCGTCATACAGCAGCACCTGCGGTTCCATTACGGGTGCCCGTGCCTCCAGGCGGTAGCGCTCACCGGCCTTGAAGTCGTCGAAGCGCACGGTCAGGTAGCAGGTACGGTCCCGGGGCTCGCTCATGATGCCGCCCGCATAGATCTCGTAATCGAAGCGCACCACAAGTTCATGCTTGCCTGGCGTTACCTGGAAGTAACGGCCGTCATCCAGGCGCTTGCCGTCGAGGCGGTCGGCCATGATCACCCTGCCGGGGGTCATGGTGTAGAGATCGACCCAGGCCTGCTTGGGGTCGACGGGCGGCAAGGGGCTGGCGCAAGCCCCCAGCGTACTGAGGGCGATCAGCATCATGGGCTGGCGCATGGCAAAACTCCCACTTGCGATTTACAAGCTATAAGCATAGCGCCGTTTGCACGGTTCAGGTGCGTTGGCAGCCCGCTGGCAGGCCCTGGCCGAGCAGTTTCTGCTGGTGGTCGTAGAGTTTGATCCAGGGGCGGAAACCGATGCTGCCGGCCTGCAACTGGTAGCGCTGCCCGGCGCTGAAATCCTTGAAGGTCAGCTTGACCTGGCAATCCCGCCACAGTGGCTGGTCGACCGGGCCGATATTGCTGGGGGTAACCGGGAACTGGTAGCGCACGGTCAACTCGTGGCTGCCGGGTTGCACCTCGAAATAACGGTTATCGGCCCAGTCGCGCTCGTCTACCTGCACGGCGTGTAGCGAGGTGTTGTCGTAGGGGGTGAGGTCGATCCAGGCCTGGTTCGGGTCTGGGTCTGGCAAGGTCGAACAGGCGGATATCAGCAACAGTGAGCCGGCGACCAACAATGCACGCATGGCGAAACTCCCCCTTGGCGAGATAGTCTTGGAGCGAATCGGCCTTGAGCGAGTCAGACAGTCCCGGATGCTTCGACTTTTTCTTATTCAGCGCTCAGGCCCTGGGCCACTCGACCGCATTTTTACCGGTTTGGTTCCGCTGCTGGCGGCGCTCCTGCTGAACGGTTGCAGCAGCGCCGCCTATTATGGACAGTTGGCCGAAGGCCAGTGGCAGCTGCTGCGGGCGCGCCAGCCAGTGGCACAGGTAATGGCCGACCCGGCCACTTCCCCGCAATTGCGTGTGCGCCTGGAACATGCCGAGCAGGCACGGGCGTTCGCCAGTCAGCAGCTGAAACTGCCGGATAACCGCAGCTACCGGGTTTACGCCGACCTTGGCCGGCGTTACGTGGTGTGGAATGTGTTCGCCACGCCTGAGCTGTCGTTGCAGCCAGTGACGCACTGCTTCCCGATCGCGGGGTGCGTCGCGTATCGCGGCTACTACCAGCAGGGGGCAGCGCGGGGGGCGGCGGCGCTGATGCGCCAGCACGGTATGGATGTCTACGTGGGCGGTGTGGAAGCCTACTCGACCCTGGGCTGGTTCGACGACCCGATCCTGTCGTCGATGGTCGGCTGGGGCGATGAGCGGCTGGCCACCCTGATCTTTCATGAGCTGGCCCACCAGCGCTTCTATGTGCAGGACGACACCGAGTTCAACGAGTCGTTTGCCACCTTCGTCGAACAGGAAGGTACGCGGCAATGGCGCGTGGCGCGTGGGCTTGCTGCGGTTGGCGAGAATCATGGGCCGCAACGGGACCAGTTCATCCGCCTGGTGCTGGCCAGCCGCGAGCGGCTGCAGGCGCTGTATGCCGGGCCATTGGATGATGCGCACAAGCGGCAGGCCAAGCAGGCGGAGTTCGAGCGCTTGAGGCGGGAATACCAGCAGCTGCGTGATGCCCAGTGGGGTGGAGACAAGCGCTATGACGCCTGGATGTATGGGCCGATGAACAATGCCAAGTTGTTGCCGTTCGGGCTGTATGACCAGTGGGTGCCGGCGTTTGCGGCGGTGTTCAGGGAAGTTGGCGGGGATTGGCTGCGGTTTTATGAGCGGGTCGAACAACTGGGGCGGTTGCCGATTGCTGACAGGAAGGCGGCGTTGCAGCGGTTGATGGCAAGCCAGTGAGATTTTGGGGCCGCTTTGCGGCCCATCGTCGGCAAGCCAACTCCCACAGGGACTGCACAAGGTTTGAAATCGATGCGGTACCTGTGGGAGCTGGCTTGCCGGCGATGGGCTGCAGAGCAGCCCCAATGGCCATCAAGCCTTGATGAATGCCTGATGCATCTCGGCCAAGGTAGCAAAGTGGTAGGCGGGTTCTTCCGCCATCAACTCGTCCCGGCTACCAAACCCATACCCCACCGCCACTGCCTGCAAGCCATTACTGCGCGCCCCGATCAGGTCATGCTTGCGGTCGCCGATCATCAGCGTCTGCGCTGGGTCCAGCCCTTCTTCATCCAGCAGGTGGCGAATAAGCTCGACCTTGTTGGTGCGGGTGCCATCCAGCTCACTGCCGTAGATCACCTTGAAGTGGCGATCGAAGGCGAAATGCCGGGCGATTTCGCGGGCGAATTCCCATGGCTTGGAGGTGGCGATGTACAGCGTACGGCCTTGGCCGTTCAGCGCTTCGAGTAACTCCGGCACGCCTTCGAACACAAGGTTTTCGTACAGGCCGGTGACGCGGAAGCGCTCCCGGTAGAAGTTCACCGCATCCCAGGCCTTGGCTTCGTCGAAGCTGTAGAACTGCATGAAGGCCTGCAGCAGGGGTGGGCCGATGAAGTGTTCGAGGCGGGCCAGGTCTGGCTCGTCGATGCCCAGTTTGGCAAGGGCGTACTGGATCGAGCGGGTGATGCCCAGGCGCGGGTCGGTCAGGGTGCCGTCGAGGTCGAAGAGGATGTTTTGCTGGTGCATGTAAGAGGTTCCACTCGAGTCTTGCGTGGGTTTCTTCGCGGGCAAGCCCGCTCCCACAGGGTCATTCCGGTTGGTCGTAGCCTTCGGCCAGGTGCTGGTCCTTGAGCTTCACGTAGTTGCCGGCGCTGTAGGAGAAGAACGCGCGCTCCTTGTCGTTCAGCACCCGGGCCTGCTTCACGGGGCTGCCCATGTACAGGTAGCCACTGACCAGGCGCTTGCCCGGCGGCACCAGGCTGCCGGCGCCGATGATCACTTCGTCTTCGACGATGGCGCCGTCCATGATGGTGCTGCCCATGCCGACCAGGATACGGTTGCCCAGGGTGCAGCCATGCAGCATGACCTTGTGGCCGATGGTCACTTCGTCGCCGATGATCAGCGGGAAGCCGTCAGGGTTGAACGGGCCGGCGTGGGTGATGTGCAGTACGCTGCCGTCCTGCACGCTGGTGCGCGCGCCAATGCGGATGCGGTGCATGTCGCCGCGTACCACGGTCAACGGCCAGACCGAACTGTCTTCGCCGATCTCCACGTCGCCCAGCACCACCGCCGATCGGTCGACGAAGGCCCTGGGCCCAACTTTCGGAGTGTGTTGCTGGAAGCTTCGGATGGCCATGATAGCGTCTCTCATCTGTGCCGATAGGCAGGCTGCCTGCTGCGGTCGGCGTCGATTGTAATTAAGATGGGGCAGTGTTTCTTCTGCCAAGGTATCCAAACCGTGAGTGCGAACAACCCGCTTCTGCAGTCCTACGATCTGCCGCCCTTCTCGCAAATCCGTGCCGAACACGTGTTGCCGGCGATCGAAGCGATCCTGGCCGACAACCGTAAAGCCATTGCCGAGATCCTCGAACAGCAGGGCAAGAACCCTACCTGGGCTGGCTTGGTGCTGGCCATGGATGAACTGAACGACCGCCTGGGCGCCGCCTGGAGCCCGGTCAGCCACCTCAATGCGGTGTGCAACAGCCCGGAGTTGCGCGAGGCTTACGAGTCGTGCCTGCCGGCGCTGAGTGCCTACTCTACCGAACTGGGCCAGAACCGTGCGCTGTTCGAAGCCTACCAGGCGCTGGTCAACAGCCCTGAGGCTGCCGACTTCGACGTGGCGCAAAAGACTATCCTCGAACATGCCCTGCGTGACTTCCGCCTGTCGGGTATCGACCTGCCGGCGGACAAGCAGCAGCGCTATGCCGAAGTGCAGAGCAAGCTCAGCGAGTTGGGCAGCCGTTTCTCCAACCAGTTGCTCGACGCCACCCAGGCCTGGACCAAGCACGTGACCGACGAGGCCGCGCTGGCCGGCCTGACCGATTCCGCCAAGGCGCAGATGGCGGCCGCTGCCCAGGCCAAGGGCCTCGACGGCTGGCTGATCACCCTGGAGTTCCCCAGCTACTACGCGGTAATGACCTACGCCAGCGACCGCGCCCTGCGCGAAGAGCTGTACGCTGCCTACTGCACCCGCGCCTCGGACCAGGGCCCGAACGCCGGCCAGAACGACAACGGTCCGGTCATGCAGGAAATCCTCGCGTTGCGTCAGGAACTGGCCGAACTGCTGGGTTACCAGAACTACGCCGAGCTGAGTCTGGCCACCAAGATGGCCGAGTCCAGCGACCAGGTGCTGAGCTTCCTGCGTGACCTGGCCAAGCGTTCCAAGCCGTTCGCCGCCCAGGACCTGGAGCAGCTCAAGGCCTACGCCGCCGAGCAGGGCTGCGCCGAGCTGGCCAGCTGGGACGCCGGTTACTTTGGCGAGAAGCTGCGTGAGCAGCGCTACAGCGTGTCGCAGGAAGCCTTGCGCGCCTACTTCCCGATCGACAAGGTACTGGGCGGCCTGTTCAGCATCGTGCAGCGTCTGTACGGCATCGAAATCGCCGAGCTCAAGGGCTTCGACAGTTGGCACCCGGATGTACGCCTGTTCGAGATCAAGGAAAATGGCCAGCATGTCGGCCGCTTCTTCTTCGACCTCTACGCCCGCGCCAACAAGCGTGGCGGTGCCTGGATGGACGGCGCCCGCGACCGTCGCCGTACAGCAGGTGGCGAGCTGCAGAGCCCGGTGGCCAACCTGGTGTGCAACTTCACCCCGGCCGCGCCCGGCAAGCCTGCGCTGCTGACCCACGATGAAGTCACCACCCTGTTCCACGAATTCGGCCACGGCCTGCACCACCTGTTGACCCGCATCGAGCATGCCGGTGTTTCCGGCATCAATGGCGTGGCTTGGGATGCGGTCGAGCTGCCCAGCCAGTTCATGGAAAACTGGTGCTGGGAGCCCGAAGGCCTGGCGCTGATTTCCGGCCA
Organism: Pseudomonas sp. 10-1B; assembly: GCF_000935045.1. Taxonomy (GTDB): domain Bacteria; phylum Pseudomonadota; class Gammaproteobacteria; order Pseudomonadales; family Pseudomonadaceae; genus Aquipseudomonas. The sequence goes on along the minus strand of NZ_JYKS01000017.1, from coordinate 16,805 downwards.
TTATGAAAGCGGCGCGGCTCTGCCTCAGGACCTGCTGGACAAGATGCTGGCGGCGAAGAACTTCCAGTCGGGCATGATGATGGTGCGCCAGCTGGAGTTCTCGCTGTTCGACTTCGAGCTGCACGCCAGCCATGGCGATGGCCGCAGCGTGTTGCAGGTGCTCGAAGGCGTGCGCGACGAGGTGTCGGTCATGCGTCCGCCGGCGTACAACCGTTTCCCCAACAGCTTTGCGCACATCTTCGCTGGCGGTTACGCGGCGGGCTACTACAGCTACAAGTGGGCCGAAGTGCTGTCGGCTGACGCTTTCTCGCGCTTCGAGGAAGAAGGCGTGCTGAATGCCGAGACCGGCCGTGCCTTCCGCGAGGCGATCCTGGCCCGTGGTGGTTCTCGCGAGCCGATGGTGCTGTTCGTCGACTTCCGTGGCCGTGAACCTTCCATCGATGCCTTGCTGCGCCACAGTGGCCTGAGCGAGGACGCTGCAGCATGAGCGAGGTAGCCGTGAACAAGACCAAGAAACGCTTCATCGCCGGGGCGGTATGCCCGGCGTGCAGCGAAGCGGACAAGTTGATGATGTGGAACGAGGATGGCGTACCGCACCGCGAGTGCGTGGCCTGCGGCTTCACCGACACCCTCAACGAGCAGGGCTTGTCGGTGCCGAAGGAACTCGGCACCCGGGTCAACCATCTGGCACCGAAAGCCGCGCCGGCCAAGGTGCAGACGGTGCAGTTCTTCCCTAACCCGAAGTTGAAGAAACCAACGGAGTAAACGGTCGGGCGTTATATAGGGCTTCTCATTGGGGCAAGGGGGTTGATTAAGCGTCAGCTCCCTGAGCTATTTCTCCGAGATGCCCTTGAGGGCATGGGGCGCACTGGAGTACTGTATGAAAAAACAGTATTCAGGGCCAAAGTCATGCTTCCCGTTCGCGGTCGTGGTACCCCTCATAATCCACACAATCGTTTCGCTGCGCGACAGTCGGTGGTTGAAGATGATGGCTGGTATCAGGAGGTGCCGGTCACTCAAAACACCGAGGTTCGGGTGGAAATTGCCAAGACCGTCATCGCTCGCAATACGTCACCTGACCTGCCCTTCGACCGTTCCATCAACCCCTATCGCGGCTGCGAGCATGGCTGTATCTATTGTTATGCCCGCCCTTCCCATGCCTACTGGGACCTTTCCCCCGGCCTGGATTTCGAGACCAAGCTGATCGCCAAGACCAATGCGGCCGAAGTGCTTGCCCAACAGTTGAGCAAACCGGGCTATGTGTGCGCGCCGATCAACCTGGGCTCCAACACCGACCCGTACCAGCCGATCGAGCGCGAGCAGTTGCTGACCCGGCGCCTGCTCGAAGTGCTGCTGCGTTTTCGTCACCCGGTGACCATCGTTACCAAGGGTTCGCTGGTGTTGCGCGATCTCGACCTGCTAGCCGAAATGGCCCGCCAGCGCCTGGCGCGGGTGATGATCAGCCTGACGACGCTGGACGACGACCTCAAGCGGGTGCTGGAGCCGCGTGCGGCGTCGCCCAAGGCACGCTTGAGGGCGATTCGCGTATTGCGCGAGGCGGGTGTGCCGGTGGGCGTGTTGTGTTCGCCGATGATTCCGATGATCAACGACAGTGAGCTGGAGCGCCTGCTGGAAGCGGCCAGGGAGGCTGGCGCGCAGAGCGCAGCCTACATGATGTTGCGCCTGCCGCTGGAAGTGGCGCCGTTGTTCGAGCAGTGGCTGCAGGACCATTACCCGCAGCGGGCGGCGCATGTATTGAGCCTGATCCGCCAGAGCCGCGGCGGCGAGCTGTATGACAGCCGGTTCGGGGCGCGCATACGTGGTGAGGGTGTGTTTGCCGAGCTGCTGGCGCAGCGCTTTGCCAAGGCGATGAAGCGGTTGGATTTTGCTGGCCGGGAAGCGCAGGTGCTGGATTGCTCGGCGTTCTGCCCGCCGGGTGGGCAGATGGCCCTGTTTTGATGTTCGAAGGGTGTAGGAGCGGGTTTACCCGCGAATGCATTTGTGAAGCCACCGACGCATTCGCGGGTAAACCCGCTCCTACAAAGTCCGCGCTTTGCTTATAGCTCAACTAATGGCAGCCAATAATCACGCTAATATATATTGGCAGTTGATGTTTTTTTGCTATTATCCAGTTCTGCCCTTCCGGCCTGGAACGTCCGTTCTAGAGCCTTCGAATTAAGTTTCAGTTAAGTTTTCCTCGCTAGCGTAGGCAATCAGTCCACACCGACTGTGATCTATGGCCCGTGCGTGTCATCTAAATCCCTGCATAGCCAGAATCTTTCACCGGTAAAATGGATTTACCTACACACCGTCAAGAGGATGAATCATGCCCGTCAAGGACCCATCCAAGGTCGTTCCGGATGTACCCGCCGAGAGCGCCGATGCCGCCCTTAAGCACATCGTCGACGGCTTCCTGCGCTTTCACCATGACGTCTTCCCCGAGCAGCAAGAGCTGTTCAAGAAGCTCGCCACTGCGCAAACGCCACGCGCCATGTTCATCACCTGCGCCGACTCGCGCATCGTCCCCGAACTGATCACCCAAAGCTCGCCAGGCGATCTGTTCGTGACCCGTAACGTGGGCAACGTGGTACCGCCTTATGGGCAGATGAACGGCGGCGTTTCCAGCGCCATCGAATACGCGGTGCTGGCACTGGGCGTGCACCACATCATCGTGTGCGGCCACTCCGACTGCGGCGCCATGCGTGCGGTGCTCAACCCGCAATCGCTGACCAAGATGCCGACCGTCTCCGCCTGGTTGCGCCACGCCGAAGTGGCCCGCACCGTGGTCGAGAACAACTGTTCGTGCGGCAGCGAGCACGAAACCATGCAGGTGCTGACCAAGGAAAACGTCATTGCCCAACTGCACCACCTGCGTACTCACCCTTCGGTTGCTTCGCGCCTGGCAGCCGGTGAGCTGTACATCCATGGCTGGGTCTACGACATCGAGACCAGCAAGATCGAAGCCTATGACGCCGCCAGCGACAGCTTCCTGCCCCTGGCTGCTGGCGAGCCGGTCCCCTGCGCTACACCGAGAGGCCGCTACTAAGCGACCCATCCACCGCTAGAACCTTGATAGCCGGCTGCACCCTGCAGGGGTGTGGCGCGGCCTTCGGCTGCCTTGAATTCCCTGACTGCCCTGCCGGCCCGCCCGCTGGCGGCCCGCGCCTGCGCGCTCGTCAGGGGCCAACGTGCCCACGGCCAGGGGAATGGCCGTGTGACAGAGAAAGGAGAAACACGGTGAACATTACACAGTTGAAAGCGGCCCTGCCGCGTGAGTTGCTGGCGTCGGTAGTGGTCTTCCTGGTGGCCCTGCCGTTGTGCATGGGTATTGCGATCGCCTCGGGCATGCCACCGGCCAAAGGCCTGATTACCGGCATTATCGGCGGCGTTGTCGTGGGTTTCCTTGCCGGTTCGCCGCTGCAGGTCAGTGGTCCGGCGGCCGGCCTGGCGGTACTGGTGTTCGAGCTGGTGCGCCACCATGGCATGGCGATGCTCGGGCCGATCCTGCTGCTGGCGGGGCTTTTGCAGTTGCTGGCGGGGCGCCTGCGCCTGGGCTGCTGGTTCCGTGTCACCGCGCCGGCGGTGGTGTACGGCATGCTGGCAGGGATTGGCGTGCTGATCGTGCTGTCGCAGGTGCATGTGCTGTTCGACACCGCGCCGCAGCCTTCCGGCATGCAAAACCTGCTGGCGTTTCCCGCGACCGTGGCCGCGGCGCTGCCGCTGGAAAGCGCAGGCTCGGGTTGGCAGGCCGGTGCGCTGGGCCTGGGCACCATCGCCATCATGTGGGGCTGGGAGTGCCTGCGGCCACAACGGCTACGTTTCATCCCCGGCGCCCTGCTGGGCGTGGCGGCCATGACTGCCATCAGCCTGTGGCTGGCCCTGCCGGTGAACCGGGTGCAGGTGCCGGCAGACCTGTCCGAGGCCATCGACTGGATCCGCCCGGACGACCTGATGCAACTGGCCGACCCTGCCCTGTTGGTCGCCGCCTTTGCCCTGGCTTTCATCGCCAGCGCCGAAACCTTGTTGTCGGCCGCGGCGGTCGACCGCATGCACAGCGGCCAGCGCTCGGACTTCGATCGTGAGCTGTCGGCCCAGGGCATCGGCAACATGTTGTGTGGAGTACTGGGCGCATTGCCAATGACTGGGGTGATCGTGCGCAGTTCGGCCAATGTGCAGGCGGGTGCGCAGACCCGCGCCTCGGCGATCTTCCATGGCCTGTGGCTGTTGGCGTTCGTGGTGGCGTTGAGCAGCGTGCTGCAGCAGATCCCGGTGGCGAGCCTGGCCGGTGTGCTGGTATTCACCGGGGTCAAGCTGGTCGATTTCAAGGCATTTCGTGGCCTGGGCCGCTATGGCCGCATGCCGATGTTCACCTACGCGGCGACGGCGCTGGCGATCATCTTCACCGACCTGCTGACCGGCGTGCTGCTGGGCTTTGCCCTGACCGTGCTGAAGCTGGCGTTCAAGGCGGCGCGGCTGAGGATCAACCTGGTCAGCCTGGAGAAGGCTGGGCATATGGAGCTGCGGCTTAGCGGTGCGGCCACCTTCCTCAAGGTGCCGGCGCTGACCCAGGTGCTGGATACCGTGCCGGCGGGGACCACATTGCATGTGCCGTTGGGCAACCTGAGCTATATCGACCACTCGTGCTTGGAGCTGCTGGAGGACTGGGGGCGCAGCAACTCGGTCAATGGGGCGCGGTTGCTGATCGAGCAGCGGCGCTTGAAGCGGCGGATCGAGGGGCGGATGCGGACCACGGCGGGGGTTGGGGCCTGAAATCGAATGTTGTATGGCCTGAACCGGCCTCTTCGCGGGCAAGCCCGCTCCTACAGGTACTGCGCAGGCTTTGAAACCTGTGTTGTACCTGTAGGAGCGGGCTTGCCCGCGAAGAGGCGGGGACAGGAGTATCAGGCCGGCTGGCTCAGCTCCACACCCAGCTGCCGCGACAGGCACGGCCAGCGCTTCCAGGCGGCGCCGGTTTCCGGGCTGCTCAGCTTTTCGCGGTAAGCCTCCACCGATTCCACCGCAAAGCTTTCGTCATTGAGCATTTCATCGACCGAGTGATGCACCACTTCATCCAGCTGGTTGGCAAACTCTTCGCCAATCAACTGGTGGGCAATCAGGTTGGCGACGGTGGTGTCGACCGGGATCAGTGGCTGCTGGAAATGACGGATGTACAGGTCGTTCACCTCCTCCACCAGGCGGTGCGCCAGGTAGGCCTCATCCAGCAGGCAGTCCAGGCCTACATGCCCTTGCATCACGCTAGGCGGCTGCAGGAAGTAGGCCTCGGCGATCTTCAGTACCGGCTTGATCTGCGATTCGATGCCGGCTTCGCGGGCGACCTCGTGCGCGGCCTCCAGCAATTCCGGAACCTGATCGATGTAGGCGCTGACGAAGCGCGCCAAAGTACCCTGGGCGTCCTGCTCAGGCAGTTGGATCGAGGGGTGCAGGTGGGGCAGTTGCAGCTCGAGACGCTGTTTCAATTGGCCAGTCTGGCCTTCGTGTTGATGGGCTTGGCTTACCTGCTCGCGTACAGCAGCGATGTTCATGACAACTCCAGGGACATTACGTTTCAAACGGAAGACACTAAATTAGCTCGGTATACAGAATACCTAAGACGTATTTGTTATAAGCCACGCAAACGTGTGCATGCGCAGATATATCGAAGTGCCATTATTGCGCCACACCCGGTCAAGCGCGCGGTTTTCAGGGCCTTCAGCCATTTGGTGAAGTTCATTTCACAGGCTTCATTGCGTGCCGTTGGTCGCTGTCTATACTCCCGGTGAACGTGATTCGTTGATGAGGCCCGACTGCTTTTAGCAGGGGCTCGGTCGTCGAAGCCAGGCAGTCTTGACCGCCGTTCCTCTTGCCGCAGGCCACGCCTCCGGGACAACAAGAACGAGAAGGGGAACCCGCAATGATGCGACATCCACATGTCTGGATGGGCCTGCTGTTGTGGTCAGTTTTTGGTCAGGCCAACGCCGCCTGGACCGTGAACATGCACCCAGGGGCGACGGAAGTCTCCAACGCCGTCTTCGACCTGCACATGACCATCTTCTGGATTTGCGTGGTCATCGGCATAGTTGTATTTGGCGCGATGTTCTGGTCGATGGTCATCCACCGCCGTTCCACCGGCCAGCAGGCCGCGCATTTCCACGAGCACACCTGGGTGGAAATCCTCTGGACCGTGGTTCCTTTCCTGATCCTGGTGGCCATGGCCATCCCGGCCACCAAGACCCTGATCGATATCTACGATGCCAGCGAGTCGGACATCGATATCCAGGTCACTGGCTACCAGTGGAAATGGCACTACAAATACCTGGGCCAGGACGTGGAGTTCTTCAGCAACCTGGCCACCCCCGCCGAGCAGATCCACAACAAGGCACCCAAGGACGAGCACTACCTGCTCGAAGTCGACCAGCCGCTGGTGCTGCCGGTGGGCGCCAAGGTGCGCTTCCTGGTGACTGCCGCCGACGTCATCCATTCCTGGTGGGTGCCGGCCTTCGCGGTCAAGCGCGACGCCATCCCCGGCTTCGTCAACGAAGCCTGGACCCGTATCGAAAAGCCCGGCATCTACCGTGGCCAGTGCACCGAACTGTGCGGCAAGGACCACGGCTTCATGCCGGTGGTGGTCGAGGTCAAGTCCAAGGCCGACTACGACACCTGGCTGGACGAGCGCAAGGCTGAAGCCGCCAAGCTCAAGGAGCTGACCAGCAAGGAGTGGACTCTGGAAGAGCTGGTGGAGCGTGGCGACAAGGTCTACCACACCACCTGCGTGGCCTGTCACCAGGCCGAGGGCCAGGGCCTGCCGCCGATGTTCCCGGCGCTCAAAGGCTCGAAGATCGCCACCGGGCCGAAGGAAGACCACCTGGGCATCGTCTACCACGGCAAGCCGGGCACCGCCATGGCAGCGTTCGGCAAGCAGCTGTCGGAAGTCGACATCGCCGCCGTGGTCACCTACGAGCGCAACGCCTGGGGCAACAACAAGGGTGACATGGTCACGCCGAAGGATGTGCTGGCGCTGAAGCAGGCAGAAGCGCAATGAACCGGGTTACTCGCGGCAATCAATGGATTGCAGGAGACAGGACATGAGTGCAGTGATCGACGACCACGCCCACGGCCATGACCATGCCCACGGCCCGGCCAAGGGCCTGATGCGCTGGGTGCTGACCACCAACCACAAGGACATCGGCACGATGTACCTGTGGTTCAGCTTCATCATGTTCCTGCTCGGCGGCTCGTTCGCCATGGTGATCCGCGCCGAGTTGTTCCAGCCCGGCCTGCAGATCGTCCAGCCGGAGTTCTTCAACCAGATGACCACCATGCATGGCCTGATCATGGTGTTCGGCGCGGTGATGCCGGCCTTCGTCGGCCTGGCCAACTGGATGATCCCGCTGATGATCGGCGCGCCTGACATGGCCCTGCCACGGATGAACAACTTCAGCTTCTGGTTGCTGCCGGCAGCCTTCCTGCTGCTGGTCTCGACCCTGTTCAGCCCCGGCGGCGGGCCCAACTTCGGCTGGACCTTCTACGCCCCGCTGTCCACCACCTATGCGCCGGCCAGTGTCACCTTCTTCATCTTCGCCATCCACCTGATGGGCATCAGCTCGATCATGGGCGCGATCAACGTGATCGCCACCATCCTCAACCTGCGTGCGCCGGGCATGACCCTGATGAAAATGCCGTTGTTCGTCTGGACCTGGCTGATCACCGCGTTCCTGCTGATTGCGGTGATGCCGGTGTTGGCTGGTGTGGTGACCATGATGCTGATGGACATCCACTTCGGTACCAGCTTCTTCAGTGCCGCCGGCGGCGGTGACCCGGTGCTGTTCCAGCATGTGTTCTGGTTCTTCGGCCACCCCGAGGTGTACATCATGATCCTGCCGGCCTTCGGCGCGGTCAGTTCGATCATCCCGGCGTTCTCGCGCAAGCCGCTGTTTGGCTATACCTCCATGGTGTACGCCACCGGCGCCATTGCCTTCCTGTCGTTCATCGTCTGGGCCCACCACATGTTCGTGGTCGGCATCCCGGTGGTCGGCGAGCTGTTCTTCATGTACGCCACCATGCTCATCGCCGTGCCCACCGGGGTGAAGGTGTTCAACTGGGTCAGCACCATGTGGGAGGGCTCGCTCACCTTCGAGACGCCGATGCTGTTCGCCATCGCCTTCGTCATCCTGTTCACCATCGGTGGTTTCAGCGGGTTGATGCTGGCCATCGCCCCGGCGGACTTCCAGTACCACGACACCTACTTCGTGGTGGCGCATTTCCACTACGTGCTGGTGCCCGGGGCGATCTTCGGCATCTTTGCCTCGGCCTACTACTGGCTGCCGAAATGGACCGGCCACATGTACGACGAAACCCTTGGCAAGCTGCACTTCTGGCTGTCGTTCATCGGCATGAACATGGCCTTCTTCCCCATGCACTTCGTGGGCCTGGCCGGCATGCCCCGGCGGATCCCCGACTACAACCTGCAGTTTGCCGACTTCAACATGGTGTCGTCGATCGGTGCCTTCATGTTCGGCGCCACGCAGATCTTCTTCCTGTTCATCGTCATCAAGTGCATCCGCGGCGGCGCGCCGGCACCGGCCAAACCCTGGGATGGTGCCGAGGGCCTGGAGTGGTCGATCCCGTCGCCTGCGCCCTACCACACCTTCCAGACGCCACCGGAAGTGAAATAGGTAACCTGCCATGAACGGCCTGTCGCTGAAACGCCTGGTAACGCGCCTGCTGATGCTGACGGTGGTGATGTTCGCCTTCGGCTTCGCCCTGGTGCCGATCTACGACGTGATGTGCAAGGCCTTCGGCATCAATGGCAAGACCGGCGGGCAGTACCAGGGCAGCCAGGTCAGCGACCCGACGCGATCGGTGCGGGTGCAGTTCATGTCGACCAACGCCAGCGACATGGTCTGGGACTTCTACTCCACCGCCGACCAGCTGGAGGTCAACCCGGGGGCGGTGAACCAGATGATCTTCATCGCCCACAACCCGACCGACCGGCCGATGAGTGCGCAAGCCATCCCCAGCATCACCCCGGCCGAGGCCGCGGCGTACTTTCACAAGACCGAGTGCTTCTGTTTTACCCAGCAGGTACTGCAGCCTGGCGAACGCATCGAGATGCCGGTGCGCTTCATCGTCGACCGTGACCTGCCGGCCAGCGTGAAGCACCTGACACTGGCCTACACCTTGTTCGACATCACCGCTCGCCACCCGCCGGTCGCGCATGTCGCGGCCCAGGACGTCCAGGGCGCCCGTTAAGGGAAGGAGAACAGCAATGGCAAGTCATGAGCACTACTACGTCCCGGCGCAGAGCAAGTGGCCGATCATCGCCACCATCGGCATGTTCATCACGGTGTTCGGCCTGGGTACCTGGTTCAACGACATGAAGGCCGGCCACCCGGAGTCGCATGGGCCGCTGATCTTCTTCATCGGCGCGCTGTTCCTCGCCTATATGCTGTTCGGCTGGTTTGGCGCGGTGGTGAAGGAGAGCCGCGCCGGGTTGTATAGCGCGCAGCTGGACCGCTCGTTCCGCTGGGGCATGAGTTGGTTCATCTTCTCCGAGGTGATGTTCTTCCTGGCGTTCTTTGGCGCGCTGTTCTACGTGCGGGTGCTGGCCGGGCCGTGGCTGGGTGGCGAAGGCGCCAAAGGGGTCGCACACATGCTGTGGCCTACATTCGAGTTCACCTGGCCCCTGCTGCACACACCCGACCCGAAACTGTTCCCGCCGCCCAAGGAAGTGATCGACCCGTGGCACCTGCCGCTGATCAACACCATCCTGCTGGTCAGTTCCAGCGTGACCATCACCATTGCCCACCATGCGCTGCGTCGTGACCACCGTGGGCCGCTTAAATTCTGGATGGCGCTGACCATCCTGCTGGGCGTCAGCTTCATCGCCTTGCAGGCCTTCGAGTACCACGAGGCCTATACCAAGCTGGGGCTGACGCTGGGGTCGGGGATCTATGGCGCGACCTTCTTCATGCTTACCGGCTTCCACGGTGCCCACGTGACCTTGGGCACGATCATCCTGATCGTGATGTTCGTGCGCATTTTGCGCGGGCACTTCAACCCGGAGAAACACTTCGGCTTCGAGGCGGCCAGCTGGTATTGGCACTTCGTCGATGTGGTGTGGGTGGGGCTGTTCATCTTTGTGTATGTGCTCTAGGGCCTCATCGCCGGCAAGCCAGCTCCCACAGGGATTTCACAAGGCCTGACGCTGGCGCTGTACCTGTGGGAGCTGGCTTGCCGGCGATGAGGCCATCAAAGCAAATGAAGATTCAGAAAGGGGCATGTGAAACCAGCTGACCGCTGATGAAGCCCCAGGCGACCAGGCCGATGGTCAGGGCTGCCAGGGTCACCCGCACGGTCAGCGCTTTCAGCAGACGGGTCGAGCTTTCATCGTCCTTGACCAGAAATACCAGGCCACTGAACAGGCTGGCAATCGTGGCCAACAGCATCAGGACAATCGCGGCCTTGAGCATGGCGATACTCCGGGGGGATGCGGTGATGTGGATAAGTATAGCGACTGACCTGGCGAGGCTCCGATGAGGCCGTTTCGCCCGGGCTGGGTACCGACCCTGGTGGTGCTTGCGCTGCTGCCGGGGCTGATCGCGCTTGGCTGCTGGCAACTCGGCCGTGCCGAGGAAAAGCGCGTACTGCTGGCCACCTACGCCGAGCGGCGGATCGAGGCGCCCCTGGCCACGACCCAGCTGGCCGCGAACCAGGACAATGCCTTCCGCCGCCTGCACCTGTATGGCCGTTTCGACGCCGAGCACAGCCTGCTGCTGGACAACCGCATGCGCGATGGGCAGGCCGGGGTCGAGCTGTTGCAACCGTTCCATGATCAGCCCAGTGGCCTGTGGCTGCTGGTCAATCGCGGTTGGCTGCCTTGGCCAGACCGCCGGGTGCCGGTGCAATTCGATACCCCTGCCCAGCCGCTGGCGCTGGACGCTTCGGTGTATGTCGCGCCGGGCAGTCCCTTCCAGTTGCACCCTGACCCGGTCGGCGGCCAATGGCCCCACCTGCTCACTGCCATTGATGCCGCGCAGCTCTGGCAACAGCTCGACCGCGAAGGTTTCGCCCATGAATTGCGCCTGGAACCCGGCCCGGCGACCTACCGCCTGGACTGGCCGGTCGTCGCCATGGGCCCGGAAAAACACCTGGGGTACGCCGTGCAGTGGTTTGCCCTGGCGACCGCTTTGGTACTGCTTTACCTCTACTTCGGCTGGCACCACAACAAGGAGAAACGCCATGGCCACCGCCACTCCACTGGAAGTGCCTGAACGTAGCAAACCCAGAGCCCGCGGGCGTTTGCAACTGATCCTGATCCTGCTGGTGGTGCTCGGGCCGATGCTCCTGGCCACCAGCATGTACAAGCTCAAGTTCTGGGTGCCGGAAGGCCGCAGCTACCACGGTGCGATGATCGGCAATGGTGAGAGCCGTGCCGATATCGGCGTGGCTGGGCAGGACCAGCACTGGCAGTTACTGGTGAGCGCGCCCGAGGCTTGTGCCGAGGACTGTCAACGCCTGGTGTACCTGGCTCGGCAGATCCAGGTCGGCCTGGGCCGCGATGCCAGCCGTGCCAGCCATGCGCTGGCCGTCGCCCAACCGCTGAGCGCGGACTACCAGGCGCTGCTCGGCCGCGAGTATCCGCAACTGCAACGCTACCCGCTGGATGCGCAACGCTACCTGGAGAAGGTCGGTGAGCCCGGCCCGCAGCTGTGGATCGTCGACCCGCACGGCAACCTGGTGCTGCGCTACGACGGCAAGGTCACCGGCAAGCACGTGCTGGACGACCTGCGCCACCTGCTCAAGCTGTCCAACATCGGCTAGGAGCCTGCCATGGCCAGACCCGGATTTCGCCTCGCTGTGTTCGCCACCCTGCTGGCACTGCTAGTCGTCCTGCTCGGTGCCTATACCCGCCTGACCCACGCCGGCCTCGGCTGCCCCGACTGGCCGGGCTGTTATGGCTTCATCAGCGTGCCCAAGAGCGAAGCGCAGCTGGCCCATGCCGAACTGCACTTCCCTGAGCACCCGGTGGAAGCAGCCAAGGGCTGGGCCGAGATGGTCCATCGCTACTTCGCCGGTACCCTGGCCGTGGTGATCGCCCTGCTCGCCTTGCAGGCGGTGCGCCGGCATGCCCGCGATGGCCAGCCTTATCGCTTGCCCGTGCTGTTGCTGGGCGTGGTGCTAGCCCAGGCGGCCTTTGGCATGTGGACGGTCACCCTGAAGCTGTGGCCGCAGGTGGTCACCGCGCATCTACTCGGTGGCTTCACTACCCTGAGCCTGCTGTTCCTGTTGTCCCTGCGTCTATCCCGCGCCTTTGCGCCCTTGCCAAAACTGCCGCTGAGCCTGCGCCGGATCGCCGCACTGGCCTTGCTGGTGGTGATCGGCCAGATCGCCCTGGGTGGTTGGGTCAGCGCCAACTACGCGGCCGTGGCCTGTATCGACCTGCCCACCTGCCACGGCCAGTGGTGGCCGGCGGCGGACTTCAGCAACGGCTTCCACCTGACCCAGCACGTCGGCCCCAACTACCTGGGGGGGCAACTGGACAGCGATGCACGTACGGCCATCCACATCAGCCACCGCCTGGGTGCGCTGCTGGTGACCGGTGTGTTGCTGATGCTCAGCTGGAAGCTGCACCGCTGCGGTCTGCCCGGCCTGGCGCGGCTGGTGCTGCTGGCGCTGGCGGTGCAGGTCGGCCTGGGCATCAGCAACGTGCTGTTCCACCTGCCGTTGGCCGTGGCCGTGGCGCACAACGCCGGTGGCGCGCTGCTGCTGTTGAGCATGGTGCTGGTGAACTATCGCATCCGTGTGGTCGACAAGGTACGCGTGGGTGTCGGCCACGGCTGGCGCCTGCGGCCGGTGGCTGGTGTCGGCGTCTCCCATCACATGAGGAACGATTCGTGGCGACGCTTCTGAGCGTACGACGGGCCAGTTGGCGTGATTACCTGGAGCTGACCAAGCCCAAGGTGGTGGTGCTGATGCTGATCACCTCGCTGGCGGGCATGTTCCTGGCCACCCGTGCGGGTGTCAGCTGGGGCGTGCTGCTGTTCGGCAACCTGGGTATTGGCTTGTGCGCCGGCGCTGCGGCGGTGGTCAACCATGTGGTGGACCGGCGCATCGATGCGTTGATGGCGCGTACCCACAAGCGCCCGCTGGCCCAGGGCCGGGTCGAGCCACTAGCGGCCCTGCTGTTCGCCTTGGCCCTGGCGTTGTTGGGCATGGCCCTGTTGCTAGTGTTCACCAACGCCCTCACCGCCTGGCTGACCCTGGCCTCGCTGCTTGGCTATGCGGTGCTCTACACCGGCTTTCTCAAGCGAGCCACGCCGCAGAACATCGTCATCGGCGGCCTGGCCGGCGCCGCACCGCCACTGCTTGGCTGGGTTGCGGTAAGCGGCCACGTCAGTGCCGAGCCTTTGCTGCTGGTGCTGATCATCTTCGCCTGGACCCCACCGCACTTCTGGGCCTTGGCCATCCACCGCAAGGAGGAGTATGCCAAGGCCGATATCCCGATGCTGCCGGTGACCCACGGCGAGCGCTACACCAAGCTGCACATCCTGCTGTACAGCCTGGTTTTGCTGGCGGTGAGCCTGTTGCCGTATGCCATCCACATGAGCGGCCCGTTGTACCTGGCCTGTGCCCTGGTGCTGGGCCTGCGCTTCCTGCGATGGGCCTGGGTGTTGTACCGTGGCAGCCGGCCGCACGCGGCGATCGGCACCTTCAAGTACTCTATCGGCTACCTGTTCGCGCTGTTCATCGCGTTGCTCCTTGACCACTACCTGTTGCTGAACCTATGACCCGAACCCAGAAAACCGTCTTCATCCTCGTCGCCCTGGTCGCGTTGATCCTGGGCCTGACCGTCAACAAGGTGCTCAATGGCCGCGACCAGCTCAACCCGGCCGAGCTGATCGATGCCGGCATCATCCTGCTGCCGCAGAGCCGCGCCGTGGCCGACGTGACCATGACCGACCAGGACAGCCAACCCGTGCAGCTGGATGACCTGAAGGGCAAATGGTCGCTGCTGTTCTTTGGCTACACCTACTGCCCGGACATCTGCCCGACCACCCTGGCCCAACTGCGCCAGGTGAAGAGCGAGCTGCCCAAGGAGGCCTTGGATCGGCTGCAGGTGGTGCTGGTGAGTGTGGACCCGAACCGCGACACGCCGAACCAGCTGAAGCAGTACCTGGGCTATTTCGACAAGGACTTTGTCGGGGTGGCGGGGTCGATCGAGGATACCCAGAAGCTGGCCAATGCCTTGAGCATTCCGTTCATTCCAGCGGATACCAGCAAGCCGGGGTATACCGTGGATCACAGCGGCAACCTGGCAGTTATCGGGCCGGATGGGCGTCAGCGGGGGTTCATTCGGGCGCCGTTCAACAACCAGAAGCTGGTGGCGCAGTTGCCGGGGCTGGTCAAGCGCGACTGAGTCGGGCCGCGCTTTCGAAGCACTCTCCTGTCGGTTAGGATGAGCGCCCTCGAGCATTGGCATGGAGAGCCTGATATGACCTCGCGCGACACGCGCATTCTTGCCTGGCGGCTGGTGCTGCTGCCACTGCTGCTATGGGCCATGGCCCTCTGGCAGGGCCAGCGCGCCGATGAGCACCGCACCCTGCTGCTGGAGGATCGCGGCCAACTGCACGTCTTCATCGCCCAGGTGGAAGAGATGCAGCGCGTGCGCGACCACCGCGACGTGCAGTTCAACGGGCGCTCGGTCGACCCCTACATGGCCAACAGCATGGCGGTGCTGCGCCTGAACGAGACCGAGCGTGAGCTGACCTTCGCCCGCATCGGTTCCGTGCTGGCGCAGTGGTCGCTGCCCTTGGCGGCGGTGCTCACGCTGCTGGGCGTCGCTGCCCTGGTGACCCTGCACTGGGCCGGCAAGGCCGCACTGGCCTCGCGGGCCCGACTGGTGCGGTTGTTCCACCGGGTGCGGCAGTTGTTGCCGCTGGCGCTGGCCGCGCTGATGGTGCTGCTGACCCTGACCGCCGTGCTGGAAATCGCCTACGAGGCGCTCTGGCTGTTCGCCCTGAAACAAACTTCGGCCGGGGTGCTCAAGCTGCAGCTATTGGTGGGCCTGCTGATGCTGGCGATGCTCTGGCCGTTGTACCGCCTGCCTGGGCAGCTGAAAACCATGCTGCAGCTGTTCAAGCCCGAACCCCACGACGTTTTCGGCACGCCGCTGACCGAGCAGCAGGCGCCTGCCTTGTGGGCCCGGGTGCGCTCGCTGGCGCGACGGCTCGATGCACTGGAGCCGGACAACATCGTGGTCGGCTGCCTCGAAGGCTTTTACGTGACCTCGGCCGAGGTCCTGCTGCAGCCGGGCGAGCGTCGCCTGCAGGGGCGCACCTTGTACCTGCCCTTGCCGTTGCTGGCGGTGCTCAGCCGCCGAGAAAGCGATGCGGTGATCGCACATGAGCTGGCCCATTTCTCGGGCGAGGACACCGCCTACAGCATGCGTTTCGCCCCCATCTACCAAGGGGTGTGGCGCAGCATCGGGGTGCTTGGCGAGCATATGGAAGCAGGCTTTCTGCGTGGCTTGCTGACCCTGCCGGCCTACGCGCTGGCGGTGTATTCGATGCAGCGCTTCGACCATGCCGTCAGCCACTGGAGCCGCGAGCGCGAACTGCTGGCCGATGCCGCAGGCGCACGGATCGACGGGCCACAGGCGGTGGTCGATTCGCTGGTACGGATCAGTGCGCTGGAGCCGTTGATCGATGAACACCACCGGCACCTGTGCGACCAGCCGGCACTGTGGCCGCAAGACTTGCTGGGCTCGGTGCTGACGCACCTGGCGCAGCAGCCTATCGTCCTGCCGGACGCCGAGCTGGCGGATGAACTGCCCCACCCCACCGATACCCACCCACCGACCTTGCAGCGCATCCAGGCGCTGGGCATGTCCGCCGAGGATGCGCGGCATGGCCAGGCGCTGCGGCCGGTGCTGGTCGATCAGGCGCTGGCCCGCCTGGCCGAGGATGTCCCGGACGTACCGGGGTTGTCCGGCATGCTGACGACGGCCCTCGGCGACTTCCTGGCGCGCCAGCGCGAGGACATCCGCCGCGAGCTGGAAGAACGTGCCCACGCGGTGCCGAGCGAAAGTATCGTGCGCGAGGGTGCACAGTTGCGCGGTCGGTTTCTGCTGGTGGTGGCGCTCGGCTGCATGGTCGCGGCGGCGTGGCTGCTCCTGGGCGTGGACGTGCACGGCGCCAAGCCTGGGCTGATCACCTTCTTCCGCGTGCTGGCCGTGGCCATTGCCGGCACCGGGGTCATGCTGGGCGTGTTCGGCTGGCGCTTCATCAAGCGTGCGGCCACCCCCGCGCTGGTGCTGACGCGGGACACGGTGCGCTTTGCCAATGCCTCGGAGCCGATCGCGCTGCATTGCTTCGATCAATACCAGGTCAAAGTTTCGCCGGGCCTGGCGGTGGTGTTGCAACTGGCCGAGGATGCGCCGTTACCGATGTTCCACAAGCGCAGGTTCTGGGAGCCCGATGCCAAGTTCGATACGCGGACCCGGCAGGTGACCCTGGCGTTGGGGCGCTGGAGCGTGGATGGCAAGGCCTTGAATGGCGGGCAGCTGGCGTTGCTGATAGGGCGCTATCTGGAAGGCGGCCATGCGCGCCAGGCCCTGCAGGCATTGGATGGAGGGCCGTCAGGCGAAGCCCTGTAGAAGTCGCAGCGGTGAGTGCAGGCTGCGGTACGTGTAGTTGCCTGTTAGGGCCAATCGCCGGCAAGCCAGCTCCCACCTCGACCGCATAGGCCTCAAGCCCTGTGCAGTACCTGTGGGAGCTGGCTTGCCGGCGATGAGGCCAGCCCAGGCA
>NZ_JYKS01000016.1 GCF_000935045.1 Pseudomonas sp. 10-1B | reverse complement strand
CTAGTGTGGTGTTTCACAAATACCGCTGAAAATCTGAGCTAGGCTCTGTAGAAGCCAACTCTCCAAGGGCATCGACATGGGCCGACCAGCAACCGTCATTACCCTTTCCGAAACTGAAAAGTCGGAACTGCTACGCCGGATCAAACTTCGCAAAGGCGCTCAGGATGCCCGCCTGCGCGCAGAGATAATTCTCGGCTGTGCCGCAGGCGAATCAGGCAATGACATCGCTCAGCGCTTAGGCACGAGCAAGGATGTGGTTTCGCGGTGGCGTCAGCGCTTCTCTAAGTTGGGGCTGCTGGGGCTGAACGATGAACCGCGCTCTGGCCGGCCTCGCACTATTTCCGATGAGCAAGTTCAGCAAGTGGTAAACCAAGTGCTGCAAGGTAAGCCCGACGACTCCAGTCATTGGAGCACGCGACGGATGAGTCGTGAGACGGGCCTGTCTCCTGCAAGCGTGATGCGCATCTGGCACGCGTTCGGGATCAAGCCGCACTTGGAAAAGACCTTCAAGCTTTCCACTGATCCGTTGTTTGTCGACAAGGTTCACGACATCGTTGGGCTCTACTTGAACCCACCCGAACGAGCCTTGGTGCTTTGCGTTGATGAGAAGAGCCAGATCCAAGCGCTGAACCGCACACAGCCGGGCCTACCGCTTTCCCTAGGTAACCCAGCAACCCGCACACATGACTACAAACGACACGGAACGACCTCGCTGTTCGCAGCCCTGGATGTGGCAACCGGTGAGGTGATTGGCCGACTCAAACGACAACATCGCAGTACCGAGTTTCTCGCCTTCCTAAGGGAGATCGATGTGTCAGTGCCTGCCGATATGCCGATCCATCTGATCATGGACAATTACGCGACTCACAAGACCGACAAAGTCAGGGCGTGGCTTGCAGCGCGACCGCGCTACAACATCCACTTCACGCCGACCTCGGCATCTTGGCTGAATCTGGTTGAGCGGTTTTTCTCAACGCTGAGCGAGAAGTGGATCAAGCGGCAGGCACATGTCAGCGTTAAGGATCTGGAGGCGTCGATCGAGTACTACCTGGAAACCTACAACCAGAACCCGAAGCCATTTCGGTGGCACAAGAAGGCCGAGGACATCCTTGCCTCAGTCGCTCGCGCGGCGCGAGCGCTGGGCAAATGATTTTCAGCGGTATTTGTGAAACACCACACTAG